>CAWKMI010000008.1:0-43873 GCA_963850655.1 uncultured Gemmatimonadales bacterium | reverse complement strand
GTCACGATCGCGCTCTCCTTCACCAACGGGCTCCTATGGAGCCATGCATCACACTCCTCACGCTATGCGTTGACGATTGGAGCGCTCGGTTGCCTTCTACGAGACGGCCTCGGCTTGCAACGAAGGGCATAGTTGGAAGGGAATTGGAGACTTGCGCGGCTGCCTTCGTACCTTGATTCTGGACTGATAATCGCGCTTTGGCCTCGCAAGAGTCTTGCCGCTGACGCCGGCTTGTCGCTCCACGCGCCAAACTCCGGCGAGTTGTCGATAGGACGCAACATTGCTTCGGACGCGGAAGTCGATGCAGTCATGGCGCTGGCCGCGACGGCTGGTGCCCGGGTGATCAAGCATGCGCAACGAACGCTCTACGGCGGCTACGCGGGGTGCTCCCGAGTCCTGACGGTCATCCATGGGAAGTCGCCCATGTGCAGGGTTCGGGGCGCTGTTGTTCTCACAGAGATGGGCCGCATCGAGCGGTTCGCGTCGAGTCATCACCTGACGGCATATGCCGGGCTGGTGCCGAGCACGCGGAGTTCGGGCGACAAGACCGCCCATGGCACGGTCGACGGGGCTGGGAGCCCCTGTTCAAGTGGGTGCTGATCGAGATTGTCCAGACCTTGAAGCTGGCGCGGGGACCGATTCGGGTGCAGTATAGGAAGCTGCTCACTCGAAGGGGAAGGCCAAGGCGGCGGTCGCCGCGGCGCGGAATCTCTGCTGTTATCTGATGTAGCGGGCCGGTCGTGACCTCGATTCCACTGCAGGGAATCGTCCTTATGAACGCAGGGAGGAACCATGAGCGACAAGTCCCCGACGGTCCCAGGGCCGCTCCCCGCAGGCACCAGGGCCCCGCTCTTCCGGCTGCCGGCCACACCTGACCGGATGGTGTCCCTGGAGGAGTTCCGGGGCCGGCCGGTCGTGCTCGCGTTCTACCCGGCCGACTGGAGCCCGGTCTGCGGCGACCAGATGGCGCTCTACAGCGCGCTGCACGCCGAGTGGGACCGATTCGACGCCGTCCTGCTTGGCATCTCCGTGGACGGTGTCTGGTGCCATGCCGCCTTCGCGGAGGAGCGGCATCTACGCCAGACGCTGCTGAGTGATTTCGAACCGAAGGGCGAGGTGGCCCGGCGCTACGGCGTGTACGAGCAGGCGGCGGGCACCAGCGGCCGGGCCCTCTTCGTCATCGATGGCGACGGCATCATCCGGTGGAGCTACCTCTCGCCCGACGCGGTCAATCCCGGCGCCGACGGGATTCTCGACGCGCTGGAACAACTGACCCCAAAGGAGGCCGCCTCCGGGCGGAAACTGCCATGACGACCGAACACAAGTTTCCACCGCTCACCGAGCGGGACCATGTCCTCGGCAACGACACCGCAGAGGTGACGCTCGTCGAATACGGCGACTTCGAGTGTCCGTATTGTGGTGAAGCCTATCCCACCCTGAAGCAGGTCAAGCAGCGCCTCGGCAAGCGGCTGCGGTTCGTGTTTCGCAATTTTCCGCTGGCCGACATGCATCCGCACGCCGAGCACGCGGCGGAAGCCGCCGAGTCGGTGGCGGCCCGGGGCGGCCAGAAGGCGTTCTGGGCCATGCACGACCTCCATGTTTGAACACCAGCGGCACCTCGATGACGCCAGCCTCGCCAAGTATGCGGCGCAGGCGGGTGCCGATGCCGAGGGTGTCCTGGAGGACCTGCGGACGGAGAAGTATGCCGCGCAGGTGCGCGCCTCGTTCATCGGCGGGGTGCGGAGCGGGGTGAACGGCACGCCGACGCTGTTCATCAACGGCGTCCGGTGGGATGGACCGCGCGACGCGGATACCCTGGTGGAGGCGCTGGAGCTGGTGGCCGGTGAGGCGGCCAAGCGGTGACCTCCGTCCTCGGTCTCCATCACGTCACCGCCATTGCAAGTAACCCGCAGCGCAATCTCGACTTCTAGCCGGGGTGCTCGGCCTCCGCTTCGTCAAGCGCACCATCAACTACGACGATCCGGGCACCTATCACTTCTACTTTGGCGACGAGACCGGCTCGCCGGGCAGCATCCTCACCTTCTTTCCGTGGCCCGGGGCGCGCCAGGGCCGGCAGGGCCCCGGGCAGGTCGGCGTGGTGTCGTTTGCCATCGTGCCCGCCGCGCTCGGCTTCTGGCTCGAGCGGCTGATTCACTACGGTGTGCCGCATGAGGGACCCGACCCGCCGCGCCTCGGCGGGCGGGGGCACCGAGCAGGTGCTGTCATTCCGAGACCCTGATGGGCTGCTGCTTGAGCTCGTGGCCGACAGCAGGGCGGCGGCCCGGCCCAGCTGGGGTGGTGCGCCGGGCATCTCCGCGGAGATGGCGCTGCACGGCTTTCACACGGTGTCGCTCTGGGTGGAGGACGGGGAAGAAACCGAGCGGCTGCTGGTGGAGACGCTGGGCTATCGGTTCCTGCACCTGGAGGGCAGCGCCAAGCGGTTCGCCATCGGAGAGGGGGGTCCGGGGCGGATCGTGGACCTCAGAGTGACCGGCGGCTTCACGCGTGGGGTCGGCGGAGCGGGCACTGTCCATCACGTTGCGCTGGCGGTGGCGGACGATGCGGAGCAGCTGGAGCTTCGGGAAGCGGTAGTGCACGCGGGACACGATGCCACGCCGGTGATTGATCGGACCTATTTCCATTCGGTGTATTTCCGGGAGCCCGGAGGCATTCTCTTCGAGCTGGCCACCCTACCGCCGGGGTTCGCGGTGGACGAGCCGCTGGAGGAGCTGGGCGAGCACCTGAAGCTGCCAGCCAAGCTGGAGGGCAGCGACAGGCCATTGAAGCGGGGCTGCCCCCGATTCATCGGCCGGCGCGGCGCACGCGGGCCCGGGCGCCGACGCGCTCGGATTTGTGCATCGGTATGTGCCCCCGGCCGAGCCCGGGTCGGCGGGCGGAACGACCTTGCTGCTGCTGCACGGAACCGGTGGCGACGAGGATGACTTGATCGGCCTGGGTCAGGCGTTGCTTCCCGGTGCAGGGCTGCTCAGTCCGCGCGGGCAGGTGTCGGAGCGCGGAGCGCCGCGCTTCTTCCGGCGGCTGGCCGAGGAGTCTTCGACCAGGTGGATTTGGCGCGGAGGACGGAAGAGCTGGCTGTCTTCGTTGAGGCGGCGAGCGGGGTCTATGGATTCGATGCCGGTCGCGTGGTGGCGGTCGGATTCTCGAATGGGGCCAATATTGCGGCGAGCGTGCTGCTTCGGCGGCCTGACATCCTGAGCGGGGCGGTGCTGCTGAGTCCGATGGTGCCTTTCGAGCCCGACACGCCGGTGGATTTGACGGGGACCCCGGTATGGATCGGAGCGGGGCGGACCGATCCGATTGCGCCGGCGGCACAGGCCGAGCGGCTGGCGGAGTTGCTGCGGGATGCGGGGGCGGAGGTGGAACTGCATTGGAAGGCGGGGGGGCACCAGCTCACTGACAATGAGGTACAGGCGGCGCGGGTCTGGATGGGGCGGTTGACCGGAAGTCGTAGCTGGCCGAGACCGGATGCGTCACTACGAAAGGGAAAGTCATGTCCGACGTTACACCGATCCGAAATCCCAAGACCGATTCTTTGCTCACCACGGAAAACGCCGTACTCGCGCTCATCGATTATCAGCCGGAGCAATATGCGGGGGTGCGTTCGGTCGGTCGAGGCGAGCTGCTTGCCCACGTCACCCTGCTCGGCCGGGTGGCGGCGGTGTTTGAAGTGCCGGTGGTCTTGAGCACGGTCTACGTCAAACACGGCATGTCGGGCACCAATCCGGAATTGCGCGAAGCGCTCCCTGGAGTGCCGGAAATTGACCGCACGACGATGAATGCATGGGAGGACCCGGACTTTCGCGCGGCGGTCGAATCGACCGGGCGGAAGAAGCTGATCATTGCCGGGCTCTGGACCGAGGTCTGTGTGGCGTTCCCGACCCTCGATGCGCTGCGGGCCGGCTACGAGGTATTCGTCGTGGTGGATGCCATTGGAGGGGTCAGCCCAGTGGCGCATGAGTCGGCGATGCAGCGGATGATCCAGGCGGGCGCGGTGCCGATCTCGGTGCTGGGCCTCGCGTGCGAGCTGCAGCGGGACTGGGGGCGTCCGGGAGCAGACCGACTGCGCACCATCATGCGGGAGTACTTCGGCGCGCTCAAGGCGGTACGGGCAGGGGCATAATGCGCGGTTGGCCTCGGCCTCCGCTTCGTACAGCGCATCCTGCTCCACCCGACGGGTCTGGACGCCAGCCGTCCTCCCGCGCAGAATGGTGTTGTCACTTCCACTGTCACCGAGGAGACCACCAAGATGCGATTCAAGCTCACGCCCCTGCTCGTCGCTCTCTGCGCGCTCCCGGTCGCCCAGGCGGCCCGGGCACAGAACCCGGTCACCGACGCATTCCGCTCCATCACGCAGCGCCAGGCGAAGAACATCGTGGCCGCCGCCGAGGAAATGCCCGCCGACAAGTATGGTTTCAAGCCCACGCCAGCCCAGATGAGCTTCGGCGACGTGGTGGCGCACCTGATTGCCGAGGGGAACGACTATCTCTGCAGCGCGTCATCCGGGATGAAGGCGCCGGCACGGGCGAAGTACGCCGGCACCGACCCGAAGGCCAAGCTGGTGGAGGGGCTCAAGTCCTCCTTCGAGTTCTGCCAGACGGCCGCGGCGCAGATGAAGGACGCGCAGCTGGCCGACAGCACCGACTGGTTCACGGGGCGCAAGGCCACGCGTGCGGTCGCCGTGCTGGTCACCGTCGGCGATTGGGAAGATCACTACGGCCAGATGGCGATCTACCTGCGCCTGAACGGACTGCTGCCGCCGACCGCAAAGCCCGGCAGCTAGCCGGCCGCGGCCGTCCGTCTGCCCGGTGAGGCACGCAAGACGTGACGCCGCTGACGTTCGTGGTCGGGTTTTGCGTCCTCGCCGGCATCTGGCTGGCGGGCTGGGGCGTGGCGTTCTGGCTTGGTCCGGGCTGGTTGATCTTCTCGCTCGCACTCGCGATAGGTTGGAGAAGCGAGGTGAGATGACCACCACCGATATTCTCCTCGGCACGAAGTGCACTCCTGAAGAGGCACCGCAAGAGGCATCACAAGAGGCACCGCCCCTCGATGCCACTTTGCCGGGGTGTGTGCCCGCTCGCTCCTAACCGCTTGCTACCCAATCCAGTGCGAACGCCGGGACTCGAACCCGGACGGGTTGCCCCACAGGATCCTAAATCCTGCGCGTATACCAATTCCGCCACGTTCGCATCCCCACGAAGCTAATGCGCCCCGCCGGGCCGGCCGAGGCCCCGCTCCCACCGCCACAGGGGGCGGGGTATCTTTGTCGCCGAATGCGCCACCCCGGCGCGCCATCGGACACCACTCGAGGATGCCAGCGTGACCACTCGATCGACCATGACCCGGACGCTCACCGCCGTCACCCTGCTCGCCCTGGTCGCCTGCGGCGACGCCCGGCTGGGCAAGCTCGCGGTCAACATGACCGCTGATTCCCTGGCCACCGTGATGGGGTCTGCCCCTCACCGGACGCAGTCGATCATCCTGAATGGCAAGGTCTGGAGTGTTTCGGTCTATGACAACGGCACCACTCCGCTGCCCCCCATCGCGGTAAAGACACCCATGGGCACCGATTCGACCGTCATCGACTCGATCCCGTGGCGGAAGATGAGCCCGGTCGTCCTGATCGACGGCAAGGTCGTGGGCTGGGGCTGGGGCTGGTGGGACAAGCAGTCCGCCAAGATGGCGCTCCCACTGGTACCCCCGGCGAAATAAGTCGCCGCAGGAGACCAGCGAAAGCGCCCGCCGGATTGCTCCGGCGGGCGCTTTTCGTTGAACCTCGGCGATCCAGTCCGACCGGCGATCAGTTGTTGCCGGTGCGCAGTCGTTCGATCCGCGAGGTCGCCGTACGGTCCCGCTGGTCGCCTGCGACGACGGTGAGTGTCACGACCCCGTGCCGGCCGCCGTTGAGTGCATCACGCAACTCGGCCTCGGTGCGAACCGGCTTGCCCTCAACCTCGGTGATGACGTCGGCCGGCCGGTTGCATGCGTCGGCAGGACAGAGCTTCTCCTCGGCCGGTACGCCCTGCCTGATCGACTGGATCAGGAGTCCCTTGGTGCCCTGCGGCAGGAAATTCCGGGCTGCCAGGGCTGGCGTGAGTGGCTCGACGGTGAGCCCGAGCGAATTCTTGCCGGTATCGTGCGACGGCTTGGTGTCCGCCGCATCGTTGGCGGCCGGTGTCTCGGCAGATTCGCCACTGACGCTCATCAGGCGCACGGTGAAGTCGTGCTTGCCATCCCCGCGCCTCACCTCGACGCGCACCGTCTCACCCGGCCGGCGGAAGCCGACCACCTGCTGCAATTGCGCCACGTACTTGACCGGGCGGCCGTCGATCGCCGTGATCACGTCACCGATCTGCATGCCGGCCTTCTGCGCCGGCGTCTCGGCGCCCGGGGGGAAGTCATCGATCCGGATGCCGCCGATCGAGTCGAGCCCTACGTACGCAGCATCTTCGGCGTTGGCATCGCGCACCAGGACGCCAAGCCCGGCACGTTCCACCTTGCCGTGCTCGATGATCTGCTGCATCACGTTGCGCGCCAGGTCGATCGGCACCGCGAAGGCGTAGCCCTGGTAGTAGCCGGTGTAGGAGGCGATCGCGGCATTGATGCCGATCACCTCACCCCGCACGTTGATCAGCGGACCGCCGGAGTTGCCGCGATTGACGACGGCATCGGTCTGGATGAAGTCCATGATCGTCCGGTCGCCGGCATTGGGATCGATCCCGCCGAGTGCCGCCGTCCCGCGCCCCTTGGCGGAGACGATGCCCGAAGTGACCGAGAAAGTCAGCCCGCTGCCAAGCGGATTGCCGATCGCCATCACCCACTCGCCGACCCGGACGTCGTCCGACTCGCCCAGTGCTGCGGGGGTAAGCCCGGTTTCGTCGATCTTCAGCACACCGACGTCGGTGTCTTCATCACTCCCCACGACGCGCGCCTCGTAGCTGCGCCCGTTGAGGAGGTGGACCTTCACCTTCGTGGCGCCCTGGATCACGTGATTGTTGGTCAGGATGTACCCGTCGCTCGAGACGATGAAGCCGGACCCGCTGCTGTGCTCGAGTTCCGTCCGGCCATCGGGCTGCGGCTGCTGAGGTGTCAACCGCGGGATGACCTGCCCCATCACCTGGGCCTGGGGACCCGCCGGACGGTCGACCTCGACGAACACCACCGACGGCCGGACGGCCTCGACGATGGAGGCGAACGCGTCACTGACGTCCGACAGGGTCTTCACCGAGGGGAGTCGCGGCGCTTCGACCTTGACTAGTGGCGGTCGCGCCTGGGAACCGCTCTGCGCCAGGCCGGTGCGGGGGAAGTCCAGCAGCCCGGCCACAAAGAGGCCGAGCACGAAAGCCAGCGTCACCAGGGCGCCAAACTTGAGCCAATTGAGATCACGAGTCGACATGGGTCCCGTTCCGGTTCAGTGGTCGGCGGGCCGGCTCCCGGAAAGGGAGCCGGCCCGCAATATGTGAATAATAAGGTGATGCTCGACCGTTTGGTTCCGTCGCAGCGTCCTCAGCTCTTGGGCGGTTCGTCGACGATCTCGTAGTCGGCGTCCGGCGCCTCGTTCCTGGGCGCCCCGCCACCTTCACCACCCGTAGTACTACCGTCCTGCGGGGGCTCCGTCGTGCCGCCCGAGGCATTCTGGTACAGCGACGCGCCCGCGGCAGAATAGGCCACGTTCAGTTCATCGAGGGCGGTGCGGATCCTGGCCGCGTCACCCGTTCGCAGCGATTCCTTGCCGCTCTCCAGCGCCTTGTCGAGTCGCTCCTTGGCATCCGGGGCGAGCCGGTCGATCCACTCCTTGGAGTCCTTCTCGACCTTGTAGACCAGGCCGTCGAGCTGGTTGCGGGTGTCGATCTCCTGGCGCCGCGCCTCGTCGTCCTTGGCATTGGCCTCGGCCTGCTTGACCATCTTGTCGATCTCCGTGTCGGACAGCCCGCTCGAGGCCTCGATCCGGATCTTCTGCTCCTTGCCGCTCGCCTTGTCCTTGGCCGAGACGTGCAGAATGCCGTTGGCATCGATGTCGAAGGTGACCTCGACCTGCGGCATGCCGCGCGGGGCGGGCGGAATCCCGGTCAGCTGGAACTTGCCGATGGTGCGGTTGTCCTGCGCCATCTGCCGCTCGCCCTGCAGGACGTGGATTTCGACGGTGGTCTGGTTGTCCTCGGCGGTGCTGAACACCTCCGACTTCTTGGTCGGGATGGTGGTGTTCCGGCCGATCAGGACGGTGGTCACCCCGCCGAGTGTCTCGATGCCGAGTGACAGTGGCGTCACATCGAGCAGGAGGACGTCCTTGACCTCGCCGCCGAGCACGCCGCCCTGGATCGCGGCACCGATCGCCACCACCTCGTCGGGGTTGACCGAGCGGTTGGGCTCCTTGCCGAAGAAGGCCTTGACGATCTCCTGGATCTTCGGAATGCGGGTCGAGCCACCCACCAGGATGATCTCGTCGATCTCGCCGGGCTTCAGGTTGGCATCGGCCAGCGCCTTCTCCATCGGCGGAATGACGCGCTTGATCAGGTCGTCGCACAGCTGCTCGAACTTGGCGCGGGTAAGCGTCAGGTTGAGGTGCTTCGGTCCCGACTGGTCGGCTGTGATAAACGGCAGGTTGATGTCGGTCTGCGCCGTGCTCGACAGCTCCATCTTGGCCTTCTCGGCGGCTTCCTTGAGCCGCTGGAGCGCCATCGCATCCTTGGAAAGGTCGATCCCCTGGTCGCGCTTGAACTCGGTCACCAGCCAGTCGATCAGCCGCTCATCGAAGTCGTCGCCACCAAGGTGGGTGTCGCCGTTGGTCGACTTGACCTCGAAGACTCCTTCGGCCAGTTCGAGCACCGAGATGTCGTAGGTGCCGCCGCCAAGATCGAAGACCGCGATCTTCTCGTCCTTCTTCTTCTCCAGCCCGTAGGCCAGCGCCGCGGCCGTCGGCTCATTGATGATCCGGAGCACGTCCAGTCCGGCAATCTTGCCGGCGTCCTTGGTGGCCTGGCGCTGCGAATCGTTGAAGTAGGCCGGGACGGTGATGACCGCCTTTTCGACCGTGTGGCCCAGATAGTCCTCGGCGGTCTGCTTCATCTTCTGGAGGATCATCGCCGAGATCTCCGGCGGCGTGTACTTCTTGCCGGCGATTTCGACCGAGGCAAGCCCGTTCTGGCCGTTCTCGACCTTGTAGGGGACGCGCTTGGTCTCCTCGGTGATCTCATTCATCCGGCGCCCCATGAAGCGCTTGATGGAGAAGATGGTCTGCTTCGGGTTGGTGACAGCCTGGCGCTTGGCCACCTGGCCCACCAGCCGCTCGCCGTCCTTGGTGAACGCGACGACGGAGGGGGTGGTCCTGCCACCCTCGGCGTTGGGAATCACGACCGGGTCGCCACCTTCCATGACCGAGACAACCGAGTTGGTGGTGCCGAGGTCGATCCCAATGATCTTCGATGCCATTGTGCAGTCTCCTTGGGGCGCCCTGATGCCCGGGTGGCTGGTGGGCGCACGTCCGCCTACCCCAAGAGCAATGGGCGTACCGGGAAAGTCTGCCAAAATTGCAGGAGTGGGGAAAATGGAGATGTGAGAAGAGGCCGCCTGACTGGGCTAGTGGACGATTTCCAGGTCCGTCCTGGCAAAATCGTCTCCGGTGCAGAGCAGTGGCTCACCGGCCAGGCGAGCCGTCGCGTATGTCAGGCAATCGCCAAAGTTGAGTGCGGCCGCATGGCGACCTCGGCCAAAGCGCAGCCAAGCATCGGTGGCGGTGCCGAAGTGTGCATCAGTGAATGGGACGATGGTGATATCACCCTCGATCATGAGGCGGCCGGTAAGTCCACGGGCGTCGATCCCGAGGCGGGCCGAGAGGACGATCGTCGTCTCAACCAAGGTCGGTGCGCCGATCGCCACTCGGGGGGCTTCGGCAATCGCCGTGAGGAGGGCCTCAAATCCGGGTTGGCGGAGGGCGATCGCGACCAGTGCCGAGGAGTCGACGATCATGTGCCGTATGGCCCGAAGCCGAGGATGCGGTCCTCCTCCTCGCGAGTCAGAACGACGCCCTGCACCTCTGGTGGGATCAGAGGCCAGATCTCCTGCTCGAGGACCCGGTGGAGTCGTGCTTTGCGATCGTTCATCGGCAGGGCGGGACGGAGCGTCGTCTCGCGCACCTGGCGTCCAGCTGCACGGCCCAGGGGGACGAGCATCGCGATCGGTGCGCCGGCCTTTGCAATCGTGATGGTGGCGCCGCGCTGAACCCGCTCGAGCAGGCGGGAGAGGTGGGTCTTTGCCTCGTGGATGTTGACGAAGTCGGGCATGGCATGACATTAGTTCGACTAATGGACTAAGTCAAATCACCATCCGTGCCACGGGGTCTGAACAGGTCGATCTGCGGCGGCTGCAGCGGCAGCCCGCACCGGGTGAGCACGGCGTCGATCCACCCCTCACGGGCCGTCGGGTCGAGCGAATGGCAGGTGACGCCGAAGTCGCGCGCAAGCGTGTCGATCGTGACGTCGATCTCATGCTGGAAGGTCTGGCTGGTGTCGCGCTTGCCGTCGAAGGAGGGCGCGTCGATGATCGGCACCTTGAAGAGGGCGTCGTAGGTGGTGACCCAGTCTTGTACCAGCGCATCATAGGCCGGCCGGCGGCCGGCCCGGTTGACGAAGTAGGCGTAGTTGTCGAGCACCGACCGATCGCAGATCACGATCCCGTTCCCGGCCGAGGCGGCGAGCTCGTGGGCTATCTGGGTGTGGAGGATCCACGACTGCGCCTGAATGGTGGTATCGCGGTTGATCGGCAGCGGGCAGGCGCGCGCCACCTCCTGCACCAGGTCGACAATGCGATCCTGGCGCTTGAGGCGACTGGCGAGGTCATAGCAGAGCGTCGTCTTGCCGACGCCGTGCGACCCGATGAAGGCGATCTTCATGGCTATTTAGTGCGGCGCTCCGGCCAGCAGGTTCGTCAAATCGGCGATCGCGATCCGGCGACTCGGCCGGACCTGCTGGAAGAGGACCGTCCTGCCGTCGGGCGTCATCACCGGACTCCGCTCGTCCGTCGGAGTGTCGGTCAGGCGCCGGATCTTCCCGCTGGCCCGGTCGAGGAGGCCGATGTCGGTGGTCGCACCTGTGGGAATGGTCATGAGGACCTGGCGGCCATCATCCGAGAAGTCGCCGAAGCTCTCGCCATGATCGAGCAACACCCGTCCTTCGCCGCCAGCCGTCGTCGGAATCATGCGGAAGGTGTACCCGCCTCCCCCCTTGCCGGTCTCGGCGATGATCAGCGAATCACCCTTCGGGGTCAGCGCGACCGGGAAGGCATTGGTCCGGTTCCAGACGGTCACGAGCGAGCCGCCGGGCTGCACCCGGACCACCTCGAAATGCCCGGTAGCGTTCAATACCCCGCCGAAGAGCTCCGGAAGCCCACGATGGGTCATCACGTTGCTGACCGTCCCCTGCTTCGTCACGCGAACCGGTTCGGACCCGGCCGGAGAGGTCCGCCAAAGGTCGCTGAGTTTGGAGTCGTGATCCGAGATGAAGTACAGCGCGGATCCGTCGCCGCTCCAGACAGGATTGCTCTCGGTGCCGGGCCAGTTCTCCACCGGGTGAAGTGCGCCGGTGGCGACTTCGACGATCCAGATATCCGCTGTGCCGCCGCGGTCGGAGATGAACGCGATGTGTGCCCCATCAGGTGACCAGACAAAGGTCGAGTTGGCGCCGCCTTGCGCCAGCAGGCGCAACGATCCCCCAGCCGTGGGCATCACCGCGAGGTCGCTGATGCCGCCGCCGTGGTCGATCCGGACCGCTAACTGCTTGCCGTCCGGCGAGAGCTGCGGCGGACCGGTGCGCACCGAATCCGGCGTGAGTCGGTGTTCGGAGCTGTCGGCCAGCGACATCGACCAGATTCCTGCTTGGGCCACGCCAGTGAGAAACGCCAGTTTCGAACCTGGCAGCCAACCAACCAGCTCCTCCTCGGCGGGATCATCGGTTACCCGCTGTTCGGGTCCGCCTGCCGCCGGCACCACCCAGACATCGGTCTGCTTCCCTCGGTCCGAGACAAACGCGATCCATCTTCCGTCGGGCGACCAGATCGGCGTGCGGTCGTTGCGCACGTCATGCGTCAGCTGGTGCTGCGTGCCGCTGTCGGCCGACACGACCCAGATGTCGCTCGTTCCGGTCCGCCTGGATTCGTAAGCGAGCCATTTCCCGTTTGGCGACCAGGGCACGTCACTGGCGATGCTCTCGAAACCATCGGTCGTGAGCTGGCGCGGATTGCGACCCGTGCTGTCCGCGGTCCAGATCGTAGACTGCGTACCCTGGAGCACCAGGTAGCCAATCCGGGAGCCATCCGGCGACCAGGCGCCATAGTTCGGGTGCGTTTCCCCCGGGATCAGCGGCGTCGTTCCCCCGTGACTGAGCGAAGTCACGAACGACCGAAGAGTTCCTGCGCCAGCTCCGCCGGCGCTGCCAACGTACACGATCCGGTCACCATCGGCGTTCCATCCCAGAGGAATGGCGAACCCCACACTGTGGGTCACCAGTTTCGCGCTTCCACCTGACGCCGGCATCACCGCGACCTCGGCCAGGCCGGAGTCGCTGGAGATGACCGCGATCTTCGATCGGTCAGGTGACCAGAGGACCGGCATTCCACCGGCATTGACCGAGGTGACCGGCTCCTTGACCGGATCCTTGAGGTCGGCGCCGGCAGTCCAGAGCTGCAGCCCGGCGCCCGAGGGTTGCCACCAGAAGTATCGCGATCCGTCCGGCGACACCCGTGCTGATTGCTGGTTGGCGCTGTCGGATGAAATCACCGTCACCGGTGGCAGCGAGCTGTTGCTGGAGGCGCGGGGGCCGCAGCCCGCTGCGCACGCGATTCCCGTGAGGATCATCACCCGCTTCATTGGGTTGCTCCTGACTTTCTTGGTGCGACCAGCACGCTGTCGATGCCGCGCTGGATCTTGCCGACGACGGTGTCCTGCGCGGCAAGGACGTCGCTCACGTTGGGGTTGTAGGTACTGGCCCAGAGACTCCGGGTGGTCACCGGGTCGCTGAACTGGACATTGATCCGCATCACGTCGCCGGCGCGGAAGACGGTCGCCTCCACCAGTGCATCGAGCTTGAGCTCGCCGGCGACTTCCTTGTCGGTCTTGGGACTTCCCTTGTAGCGCATCATTTCCGAACGCGACGCGACGCCCACGGTGCCGATGCGGGAGAGCGCGTTGGTCAGCGCATCCTGCATCGCCGTGACGAAGATCGAATCCTTGCCGGAGATGTCCTCGATCGGCATCACGCCGATGCGCTGGATCCGTCCACCGCCGGTGGTGGACGTGAGCTTCCACACCAGCGCGCCGCCGCCGAGTAGCACGACGGCTGCGGCCACCCAAATCAGCGGACTGACGCGCTTCTGTCTCCCAGTCAGTCCGGCGACGCCGTGCACCGGGCGTGTGTGCGTCGGCGTCATCCCGCCGCTGGGCGTGGCGGCAATGAGATCGAGGTGTGCGAGCAGGTCGTCGGCACTCTGCCAGCGGTCGGCCGGGTTCTTGGCGAGGCACCTCATGATCGCCTGCCCGATCGGCTCCGCCAGCCCGGGTCGCAGCTCGCGAATCTCCTTGGGCGCTTCCATCACGTGCGCGGCGAGGATTCCCTGGGCCGTCTCGGCGGTGAACGGTGTCCGGCCGGTGATCATCTCGTAGGCGAGGATGCCGAGGGCGTAGATGTCGGCCCGCTGGTCGATGTCGCCCTGGCCCATCGCCTGCTCGGGTGCCATGTAGTGCGGCGTGCCGACTGCCATGCCGACAGTGGTCATCGTGTCGCTGGAGGCCGACGCGGTCAGCGCCTTGGCGACACCGAAGTCGGTGACCACCGCGTGACGGCCGCTCAGCAGGACGTTGCCGGGCTTGATGTCGCGATGCACCACACCCCGGGCATGCGAGTAGGCCAGGGCGTCGGCGACTTCCTTGAGAATCCGGACCGCATCGGCGATCGGCAGCTGCTTCTCGCGGGCGAGCCGGTCGCGCAGCGATTCGCCCTCGACATAGGGCATCACGTAATAGAGAAAGCCCTGCGTCTCGCCCGAGTCATACAGCGAGAGAATGTGCGGATGATTGAACTGGGCCACGAACTTGATTTCGCGCGGGAAGCGCTCCGAGCCCAGTGCGGCCGACAGTTCCGGTCGGAGGACCTTGAGCGCCACCTGGCGGTCGTGCTTGATGTCCCGGGCCAAGTACACCGTCGCCATCCCCCCGGCCCCCACCTCACGCTCGATGGTGTACTGGCTGGCGAGGGCCTGGGCGAGGCGGTCCTGGACGTCGGACATCAGGCTCCGGGGATGGAGGATCTTCTGACCGAGCGCAGCGATCCTGCCTGTGCCCGATTGGTGGCCGGGGGATCGTCAATCCTACCGTGGAGTTCCCGATTGGGCAAACGTGATCGCCCTATCCTCGCTTCGCTCAGCGCCGGGATCCTCCGAGCAGCCCGCCGAGTATGCCCCGGATCAGGGTCCGGCTCAACTGGCTGCCGGCGTTCCGCGCCGCCGACTTGGCCATCGCTTCGACCATCCCCTGGCGCCGGCTGGTGCCGAAGACAATGTCGTTGAACGCCGAACCGCCCTTCTCGGCCGGCGTCGCGGGTCCGGGCTTGCCTGGTGATGGAGCAGTTGCCTTCGGCGCCTCCACCACCCGTTGCGTGAGCAGTTCGTAGGCCGATTCCCGGTTGATCGCCAAGTCGTACTTGGCGCCCACCGGGCTCCGCGAGCGAATCGTCGCCCGCTCCTCCATGGTGATCGATCCCATCCGGCAGCGCGGCGGGGCAATCAGGGTCCGTTCGACCGGCATCGGCACGCCCTTCTCCTGCAGCGTGCTCACCAGCGCCTCACCCACGGCCAGCTGTGACAGCGCTTCGACGACGTTCAACTTCGGGTTGGCGACGAACGTCTCGGCTGCGGTGCGCACCGCCTTCTGGTCGCGCGGCGTGAAGGCGCGGAGTGCGTGCTGGACCCGGTTGCCGAGCTGGCCGAGAATTTCGTCGGGGATGTCGTCGGGGAACTGGGAACAGAAGTAGACGCCCACTCCCTTGGAACGAATGATTCGCACCACCTGCTCGACTCGTTGCCGCAGCGCCGGCGGCGCATCGTTGAACAGCAGGTGCGCCTCGTCGAAGATGAACACCAGCTTCGGCTTGTCGAGATCGCCGACCTCGGGCAGGTTCTCGAACAGCTCCGAGAGCAGCCAGAGCATGAAGCTGGAGTAGAGCTTCGGCTTGAGCACCAGCTGATCGGCCACGAGGATGTTGATGATGCCACGTCCGCTCAGGTCGGTGCGCATCAGGTCGTTGAGGTCGAGGGCCGGCTCGCCAAAGGCTCCTTCGCCCCCCTCGCGCTCGAGGGCAAGCAGTGATCGCTGGATCGCCGCGATCGACTGGCTGCTCACGAGGCCCTGCGACGCACTCACCTCCTTCCGCTGCTCACCCACGTAGGTGAGCAGGGCCCGGAGGTCGTCGAGATCGAGCAGCAGCAGGCCCCGGTCGTCGGCGAGCTTGAAGACGACCTCGAGTACTCCTTCCTGGGTGTCGTTGAGTTCGAGGATGCGGGCCAGAAGGGTCGGCCCGATTTCGGAGATCGTCATCCGGACCGGATGTCCGAGCCTGCCGAAGAGGTCCCAGAAGACCACGGGCGATGATTCCTGCGCATATCCCTCGATCCCGATCTGGGCCACCCGCTGCTGAATCCGTTCGTTCGGCGTCCCCGCCTGCGCCAGGCCGGCCACATCGCCCTTCACGTCGGCCATGATCACCGGCACGCCCAGGCGCGAGAACCCCTCTGCCAGGACCAGGAGCGAGACCGTCTTGCCGGTGCCGGTTGCGCCGGCGACCAGGCCGTGCCGGTTGCCGTACTTCGGCAGCAGGAAGACCTGGTGCTCGCCCAGTCCCAGCAGCAGTTGATCTGCCGGCATGCTACTGCTCCAGTCCGAGCACCTTGGTGCCCTGATCGAAGATGATGTCGACCGGAATGCCTGCTGTCGCCAGTCGGTCGAGGTCGCCGCGCAGTTCCGGGCCGATGCTGCCGACTTCCTTGGTCCACGCGATCACGCCGTCATAGTCGCCGTCGCCCTGGAAGCGGAGGATCTTCGCCGAGAGGGAATCCATCGCGACGTGCATCTTGTCGAAGTCGACGCGATACGTCCCGGTGGCGCTGTCACGTGCGAAGGCACCCATCTGCTGGAAGTAGTTGAAGCAGGCGAGATTCGCCCGGCCATGCGAGTCGGCCGCGCCGAAGCGGATCGAGCGGAAGATGCTGGCGAGGAAGGTGACGTAGTTGGTGCGCAGGTCCTCCTGGCCGAGCTTCCCCTCGCTGTTGAGGGTGCTGACCATGTAGAGACCGAGCACGTCGGCCTTTCCTTCCTCGAGCGCCCCGGCCTGTTCCTTCATCGCCTCACGCACGGTCCCTGCGCCCTTGACCAGGTGCTTGATGCCGAGGCCGTGGGCGACCTCGTGAAACATGACATTCTCGAAGAAGGCATCGAAGGAGAGGTACTGCTGCTGGTCGGGCGCGATGAGGATCTTCGCGATCGGCATCAGGATCCGGTCGAACTTTGCCCGCATGGTGTTCTCGAGCTGGAGGCGTCGGGTCCCCTTCTTGAGCTGCACTTCCTCGTCGTTGGGGAGGTTGATGGCGATGGTCTTGCCGCCGGCGTTGGCCTGTCCGGCATAATACACGACGGTGTAGGCATTGAGGTCGGAATCGGTGCCGGGCTTCTCCTTCTTGTAGGCGTCGGCCACCGGCAGCCCGCGCTGCAGCGCCGGCAACATGGCGGCATAGCGCGACAGGCGGTCGCTCCACGCCTTGTCCTTGATGAGGACGTACGATTCGTGCGCTGCCTTGTAGCCATAGAGGTTGTCGTCGTAGGTCTCGATCGGGCCGATGACCAGGTCGAGCGTGTTGTTCTTCATCGCCAGCCAGGCAAAATCGCTGGGCTGATAGTTGTCATCGAGCAAGGCAGCGGCACGGAGTTCGAGGTACTTCTTCAACCCGGGATCGTCGGCGAGTGCCGCTGCTTCACGCACCTTCGCTGCGGCTCGCGTGACCTGCGGTTCAAAGGCGACGTGATACGGTACGGCGATCAGTTTGCCTCCGGCGTCGCGCCGGACCAGCGTGTAGAGCGAGCGCAGTTGTGCGCCCCCGTCGGGAGCGGCGCTGGCGGCCGAGTCGAATTCGGCCTTGGTGATATCGTGCGGATAGAAGTTCTCCCCCGGCGGCAGCGGTCCGATCCCCGTCACGAAGGGCTTGTTCCCGTTCAGGCGATCCCACGGTCCGTAGTTGAGTTCGACGTACCGTCGCAGGCCGGTGTCGGCCACCGACGCGAGCACGCTGTCCCTCGGGCCGCTCGCTTCGAGCCAGAAGATCGCGTCGATCTCCTTCGCGGCGTCGATGAGGAGCGGGATCATCTTCCGCTCGGCGTCGGTCAGCTTGCTGACGTCGGCGTCGAGGCGGACGGTGGTGTAGGTGGCCAGCAGCGAGTCGGCGTTGGCCGAGGTCGCGGTGGCCGGTTTGGCCGGGCCGGAGCAGGCGGCAGCCAGGACGAGGGCGGGGAGAAGACGGCGCATAGGGGACTCCGGAACTGGTGGTGCGGTCATCCGGGGGAGGATGGCAGAGAAGCGGTGAGGCCTGATTCGGCAAACTTCGCCGGATAGAGGGCCATCGCCGCTGAAAAATGCGTCTGAAGCTCCCGCAAGTCATCACCCTCTTGGCCGGTCGGCCAGAAGGGCTCCGCGATCCAGAGGCGGCGGCGCGAATAATCGAGCGCCACGCTCACGATCGGGACGCCCGCTCCCACGGCGATCCGGTAGAAGCCGAGCCTCCACGGCTCGATCCGCTTCCGGGTGCCCTCGGGTGAGACGCCAAGCACCCAGGGTGCTCCGGTGCCGAAACGGGCGATGGCGACCTTGACCCAGCCGCCGGAAACACTGCGGTCCAACGGCTCGCCGCCGAACCAGTAGAGGAGGCCCTTCACCGGGAAGCGAAACAAGGTGTGCTTGCCAAGGAAGGTCAGGCGCAGGCCGACGCCGAACATTGCAAAGATGCAGATCGGAAAGTCCCAATTGGAGGTGTGCGGTGCCACAATGGCGACGAACTGCTGGAGAGCGGGCATTTCACCTTCGATCCGCCAGCCGCGCAGCCGGAGCAAGCCCAGCGCGAATGCCCGGGTGAACGCATTCCCGCGCCGCGGGGGTCCGACGCTTGGCGTGTTGGTCAGGTCGGCGCCTTCATGACAGCCCGGCCGACAATGATGGTGATGTTGTCCGTGCCGCCATCATCCAGCGCGTCCTGCAGCAACGCCTCGCACGCCTGTTTCGCCGAGGTCATCTGGGAAAGTCGTTCGGCAATTCGTTCATCGGAGACATGCTTGGTGAGTCCATCGCTGCAAAGCAGCTGGATGTTGTCCCAGTCGTTCGGGATCCGGGTCACCACCGGTGCCGTCTGCTCGCCGCCGATGGAACTCGAGAGGACATTCGCCCAGCGCGAGGCAAACGCGACCGATCGCGTCATCACCCCCTGATCGACGAGTTCCTGCGCCATCGTCTGGTCGCGGCTGATCTGGGTGAGCGTGCCCTTGGCGTAGAGGTAATAGCGCGAGTCGCCGACCTGGAGCAGGTATACCCAAGGCCAGAGGGCGAGGAAGACGGTCAGCGTCGTCGCCATGCCGCGGAGTTCCTCATCCGACTTGGCGCGTTCCCGGATGCGCTCGTGGCTACGCAGCGCCGCCTCCTGCAGCCGGTCGATGAAGCCCTCGGCCAGGGGATCGCCCTGATAGTAGGCGTTGGTGCTCTGGGTGACGTACTGCGACACTTCCTCCACGGTCATCCGGCTCGCTTCCTCGCCGGCCATGCGCCCGCCGACGCCATCGGCGATCATGGCCAGGAACCCGATCCGCTCGTCGTCGCCGACCTGCGCTTGCGTCGCGGGCAGCGGCGCGAGCGAGGTGAGTGAGGTGAGCTTGACGTCGAGCTGCTTCTTGAGCGCCCCGATGAGGAAATGGTCCTCGTTGGTCTTCCGCACCTTGCCGACGTGGGTGAGTCCCCAGACATCGATCTCGTCGTCGCGGGGCCTCCGAGAGGTGGTTACAGAAGCATCAGTCATGCGGCGAGACCCTTCAAGGGGAGAAAGGGATCTGGTGAGTAATGGCCCCAATATGCCGCATCCGGGCGAGTCCCGGAAGCATGACGGCCGATGTAGCTTCCCATGTCCCGGATCCGGAGCCATCGCCTGCGGTCGTCCTCGTCCCCATGGATCCTCCTCTGCCTCGGTGGTCTGGCGGCCTGTGCCACGACCGGCGGCGCTCGCTCGATCGCCGAACCGCGGCAGGGGCCAGCGCTTCGGCACTACGTCGCCCCCGTCGCCCGATCGTCGGCGACCATCGACGGGCACCTCGATGAGGCTGCCTGGCGGCGGGCTCCGTGGACCGAAGACTTCACCGATATCGAAGGGTCGATTCGTCCCACCCCGCGGTTCCGGACTCGGGTCAAGATGACCTGGGACCAGCAGTACTGGTACGTGGCAGCCCAGCTGGAGGAACCCGACCTGTGGGCGACGATCCGCCAGCGCGACGCGGTGATCTTCCACGACAATGATTTCGAGATCTTCGTCGATCCCCGGGGCAGGGCACGGCGCTACTTCGAGATCGAGATGAACCAGCTGGCGACCGTGTGGGATCTCTTCCTGCCCAAGGCGTATCGCGATGGCGGCCACGCCGAGAATGGCTGGGACATCCCCGGGCTGAGGATTGCCGTGGCCATCGACGGCACCCTCAACAGTCCGCGCGACCGTGACCGTGGCTGGACCGTCGAGCTGGCCATTCCGTGGGCCGCGTTCTCCGATTCGGGCCAGAACGTGGTCCCGCCCGTTGCCGGTGACCAGTGGCGCGTCAACTTCTCGCGGGTGGAGTGGGACGTCGATACCACCGGCGGCGGGTATCGGAAGCGCACCGACCCGTCCGGTAAGCCGCTGCCAGAGCACAATTGGGTCTGGTCCCCACAGGGAGTCATCAACATGCACGTCCCTGAGCGATGGGGTGTGGTCCAGTTCGGCGGCACCTGGCGGCGATGAAGCGGCGGACGTTTCTCGAGGCGGTCGGCGCCACGGCCGCAGGCACACTGCTCGTGCCGGGCCTCGCCGCATCGCCTCGCCGGCCTGAGTTCGGCGCCTGGACATGGGTGCACGGCAACAGCACGGATGGATTGCAGCAGTGGCGCGACCGCTTCGGTCGCTTTCGCGCAGCAGGCATCAGCGGGGTGCTCGTCGGTGGCGGGGCCACTGCCCTGATCGCCGCGGCCGCCCACGCCGAGGGAATGGCCTTCCACGCCTGGGCCTGGATGCTCAATCGCAGCGGCGACAGCTGGGTTCAGGCGAAGTTTCCCGAGTGGTTCGACATCAGCCGCAAGGGCGAGTCGTCGCTGACGCACCCGCCGTATGTCGGATATTACAAGTGGCTTTGTCCCACCCGCCCGGAAGTGCGGGAGTACCTCCGCGGCATCGTCAAGGAGATCGCCGAGATCCCCGGCGTCGATGGCGTCCACCTCGACTACATCCGGCACCCCGATGTGATTCTCCCCCGCGGCCTGTGGGACACCTACCAGCTGGTACAGGACCACGAGATGCCGGAGTACGACTTCTGCTACTGCACCGTCTGCCGTGACACCTTCCGGCAGCAGTCGGGGTATGATCCGCTGTCACTCGCCGATCCCACGACCGACATCGCGTGGCGCGAGTTCCGCTGGAATTCGATCACCGAGCTGGTGCGTAGACTGGCGAGCACCGCGCGGGCGCACAACCGGTTGATTTCCGCCGCCGTCTTCCCGACGCCGACCCTTGCCCGGATGCAGGTCCGCCAGGCCTGGGACCAGTGGCCGCTCGACCTGGTCTTCCCGATGACCTATCACAAGTTCCACAATCAGGGGATTCCCTGGATCGGCGATGCGGTCCGCGAGGGAATTGCCGCCATTCCCGCGACGGAACCATTGATCGCCGGACTCCATCTCCCCGACCTCGATCCGCCATCGCTCATCGCGGCCATCAACACCGCGCGTGACGCCGGGGCGGCCGGGGTGTCGATGTATGACTCAGGGAGCCTGAACGACGCGCGGCTTGCCGCGGTGCGTTCGGCGATTGGCACCTGAAGGGCGATCGCCACAGCTGGTCGATGCTGCCGGCTTGAGCAGGTACTTGCGGGCCAGCGGTCGCGCACCATCCTGGGACGGAGCGAAGGGAATTGCACGGCCTGCTGTGTGCGGGAGCGTAATCAAGAAACATGACCGCGAATGGTGGCCGCGGCCACGGCCTCTTCCTGATGGAGCTGGCATGCTGAAGCGACTCGTTTTCCCGTGCGGCCTGCTGATACTGATGGCGTGTGGCGGTGGTGGTGCTGCCACCGGGGCGAGGTCCGAAGCACCACTTGAGCCCTTGTCGAGCGACTCCGGCGGTGTCCAGATCCTGGCTCACGGTGCCGACGCCTTCGAGCGGGCACCGGCGATGTCCATCGATTCCGCGCCGACCGCCCTGATCCGCGGGTCCGCGGAGAGCGTCGAGAACGACATCTCGACCATCGGATCCTACCTCTTCCTCGCCGACGGTCGCCTGGCGGGCGTCGATCAGCAGCGCCAGGTCCTGGTGGTGTTCGGTCCCGACGGAACCGGCCGGCGCGAGTTCGGCCGTAAAGGCGCCGGGCCAGGTGAGTTCGGATCCGTCGGCGATGTGGTCGGTGGCGGGGGTGATACCCTCCTCCTCAACGACTACGGTAACGGACGCGCGAGTGAAGTCGTCCTGTCCAGTGGTGCGATACGCGACATCCCGCTCTCCGCAGCGATGGGCGCAGGAGGAAGGAGCCTCGCCGGGCGCGTGGGTGAGAACCTGCTGCTGTGGTCGCCGAGCTTCCCGTCGCCGGACGACGAGAATGGCCCCATGTCGCCGGGCGTCAAGGGCGTCTGGTTTTCGCCTCGATCCGGTGAGGCCCGGCGCGTCTTTACCACCGGTCCCGAAGAGGCACCGGAGCGGAGGATCGCCATCGACGGCGGCGGAATGGTGGCGGTGCGCGCCATCCGGGTGACGGCGTTGTCGGCGTTCCCAGAGGTGCTCGAATGGCAAGGGGAGTACCTCATTCTCGATCCGAACCGATGGCGTATCGAACGACGAGACACGGCCGGAGCGTTGCGCTCGGTCGTCACCATTGCCCATGCCCGCCGACCGGTGACACCGGCGATTTGGAACGCCTACGTGGACAAGATGGTCCTTGGGGCGGTTGGCCGCATGTCCCGCGGAGGAATGGCGACGGCGAGTGCCACCATCAACGTGTCCGGCGGCGGACCAGGGGGTCAGGCCCCGGACACGAACCTCATCCGGCGCAACATCAGTGGGCAGCGGCACGCCGATTCGCTGCCTGCCTTTGAGCGAGCTCAGGTGACGCCGAACGGCACCCTCTGGCTGCTCGACTATCCGGTGCCTGGCGATTCGGGCTGGGCTGCCACGGCCATCGACCCCGCCGGTCGAATCCTCGGCCGCCTCGTCAAGGCGAGTGGCGATGCACCGGTGGCCTTCGGCGACGACCGGGTGGCGTTCCGCAGCGAGGATGCGGATGGGATCGCGACGATCACGGTTCGGCGGATCCGGTTCGTGCCCTGAGCCGGTGTCGCCGACCTACTGCCGGATCGGACGCCCCGTTTCGAAATCGTACAGCGTCAACTTCCGCAGTTGATAGTATGCGGTCCAGTAGGCCCGGAGTGCCTGGGCATATGACACACGGGATTGGTCCTTCTCGTTCTGGGCCAGGTAGAGGTTGTCGATCGTAATCCGCCCGATCATGTAGCGGTTGTAGGCCACTTCGAATCGCTTGGTGGCCACCGTGTCGGCCTTGGCGGCGATCACCAGGCCGAGCCTGGACTGGGTCAGTTGCAGCGCGGCGATGCGGGCGTTCAGGTCCACCTGGGCGCGACTCAGCTCGGCATTGGTCCGTGCCGCATCGCGGTCGGCCTTCGCGGCCTCGACGGTGTTGGAGTGCGCGCCCCACTGCCAGAGCGGCAACTGCACCGAAAAGCTCACCCGTTGCGAGTTGAGCAGGTCCCTGTAGGCATCGTTGGCGTTTGCGCCGGTGGATCGGCCGTTGTAGCCATAGCTCGCGTTGAGCGTTCCCGCCCACGCCGCCGTTCCAGCGGCGCCTCGTGCACGGTCCGGTCGGCCCGGACCTCCGAGGCCACGACGTCGTTGATGGTCGATGAATTGGCCCGCGCCCACTGAACCGCGGCGGCGGTGTCGGCATCGAACTGGGGGACGTCTGCCGTGACGCTGAGTTCGATCGGCGTGCCCGGCGGGACATTGATCGCGATCCGGAACTGCGACAGCGCCCGCTCATGCGCCAGCTGGGCATCCGAGAACGCCGCCCGGGCGCGCAGCAGCGCCAGCTCGCTCTGCAACAGGTCATTCTCGCCGATCTTGCCGATCTCCAGCCGCCCCTTGTTCAGCGTGTACAACGTGTCGTTCACCGCCACGTTGCCCTCGGCATTGGCGAGGTTCGCGGTCGCGGCATAGAGGTCGAAGAACGCTCCCGTCGTGGCGATGGCGGCGTCCTCACGGGTCTCGAGGTATTTCCGTTCCGCCGATTCCATCCGGAGGCTCTGCTCCCGCCGGTCCCAGCTCTGGGTGTTCGCCCGCAGGATCGGCTGCGAGATGCCCACCGAAAACGGCGTGGACGACCAGCTCTGGTAGCCATTGACGCCGGTGACCTTGGTCTGGTTCAGCCCGGACGTGAACGAGAGCGTGGTGTTCGTCCACGGGATCTTCTGCGCCACGGTCGCCGTCAGTCCGGCGTCGGTGGACTGCAGCGGAAGGTATCGTGTCGTGCCATCCGGCTGCGTCACCCCCACGATTGAGCGGGTGTAGTTGGGAGTCACTCCCGAGACCGAAAGCGACGGGAGGTAGCCGGCGGAGAAGGCGTCGTCCCGGTCGCGAGCGCTTTCGCGGGTGTATTCGGCCACCCGGCTCTGGGCGCCCTGATGTTGCGCCATGTCGATCGCCTGGTTGAGCGTCAAGGGCTGTTGGGCACCCAGCGTGACGGTGGCGAGGGGGAGGAGCGCCGCACCCATGATGGTGAGCACTGCGAAACGGACGATCCGTGCGGCCTGGGGCCGCACCGGCTGGATGCGTGCTGGGTCTGTCATGGGCTCACTCGTAGCGGAGACACTCGACCGGATCCTTCAGGGCGGCGCGGTATGCCGGGACGATGCCGAAGCCCAGTCCCACCGCGAACGACACACCGAACGCAACAAGAACGGAGACAACCGAAACGATGGTCTTGATGCCGGCAAAGTGCTCGATGCCGTAGCTCAGCGTCCCGCCGACCAGGATGCCGGCGACGCCACCGGCGACGCTGATCAGCACGGCCTCGACCAGGAACTGCATCAGGATGTCCCGCCGGGTGGCACCCATGGCCCGGCGCACGCCGATCTCCCGGATCCGCTCGAGAATCGACGCGAGCATGATGTTCATGATGCCGATGCCGCCCACGATCAGCGAAATGGAGGCGATCGCGCCCGAGGACGATGTTGAAGATCGTCCGCGTGCGCTGCTCCTGTTTGAGCAGCAGTTCGGGCACCGATACCTCGAAATCCACCACCGTATTGTGCCGGCGTGCCAGCATCCGCTGCGTGACGTCGGCCACTGCCGGAACGTACCGCGCCTCGGAGACCTTGATGATGATCCGGTCGAGCTGGTTCATGTTCCGCTTCTCGGCCTCCTTCTCCGGATCGACCTCGGCCTGTTGGTCACCAGCGACGACGATCCTGAAGACCCCCTCCTGGGCGGTCGCAGCGATTTCCTTTTCGGTCACCATGGCACGATTGCGGTAGCGCACCAGCAGGGTCGGCACCGGGACGTAGACGTCCATGTTCGCGTCGCGGATGCCGAGGCGCTGGGCGTTCGCCGCGTCGATGGGCCGGTCTTCGAGCACCCCGATGACGGTGAGCCAGTTGTAGCCCACCTTGATCGTCTTGCCGATCGGATCCTCAGTGGTGAAGAAGCGGGTGCGGACGCCGTGGCCGATGATCGCCACGGCCCGGCCTTGCTGGAACTGGTCGGCGCTGAACCGCTGCCCTTCGGCAATGTCGAGATTCATCAGGCGGAAGTAGCGAGGTATCCACGCCGACGAGCTTGCCGGAGCGGGTGCGCCCCTCGCGGGTGAGCATCGTGTTCAGCACCACTTCGGCGCTGGTCGCCTCCACCTGCGGAATGACATCCTGAAGCGCCTGGGCGTCGGCGTAGGTCAGGCCCGGCGTGAAGGTCTTCTTGTTGGTCTTGCCGGCACTGGTGTTGTCCTTGAGCTGGGCTTCCTTCTGCTCGACGAGCGGCGTGACGATCACGTTGTTCGAGCCGAGCAGGCGCATCTGCTGGAGGATCTCCTGTTCGGCGCCCTTGCCGATGGCCAGCATCGCGATCACCGAAGCCACGCCGAACAGGATGCCGAGCGACGTGAGCCCGGCCCGCAGCGTGTTCTGCCCGACGGCCTCGACCGCCGTGCGCAGTGCGAACGCGAGGTGCCCAAGGACCTTCCCGCGCAAGAGCGCCAAAGATTCCGTGTCGACTGGCACGCTGCTCAACCCTGCTTCGGCGTCGCGGACGGCTGCGCTTCGTCGGACTTCTTGGGCGTGAGCGGCGGCGCGGGGAGCTTCTGGCTCGACGGCGGAATCGCCGCTGGGCACCTTCGAGCCCGGGAGCCGGACCATCTTGAGGTTGTCGCGGTCGGCCGGTGGTGAGAGCAACACTTCGTCATCTTCCGCCAAGCCCCGTGCAATGACGACCTCCTCGTCATTCATCACGCCGCGCTCGACCTCCTGCTTGGCGACCTTCCCGCCGACCCGCCGGTAGACGAAGGGAATGCCCTGCTCGGTCAGCACGGCCTCGAGCGGTACGTGGAGGACATCCTTGGTCGCGAAGGTCTGTACCGTGTTTCCGGTGGTCATTCCCGGACGCAGCGTGGTGTCCGGGGCTTCGATATCCACGACCACCTCGAACACCTTGGCATCGGAGTTCGGCCGTTGCTCGCCGGAGTTGGCCACCTGGGTCACCGTGCCCTTGAGCTTCTTGGTCGGGTCGGCATCGAGCGTGAGAATCGCCGGCTGCCCGATGGCCAGCTTGCGCACGTCGATCTCGTTGACATAGGTCACTGACTCCATCTTGGACATGTCGGGCAGCGTCGCGACGGTCGGGTCCCAGCTGCTGATCATCGAGCCGACGGCCTGCTTCTTCCCGTCCCAATTGCGCACGTAAATCACCATGCCGGGTGCCGGGGCCTTGATGCTGTACTGTTCCATCACGTCGCGCATGATCTGCATCTTGTTCTGCTGCCGAGTCAGGTCGGTCCCGACCTCACGCATCTTGGCCACGGCCTGGGCAACCTTGGTCGTGAAGTCAACGGAATCCTGGTGCAGCGCGCGAAACGCCTTCTCATACGCGATTTCGGCCTGCCGCTTGACGCTCGGCGCTTCGAACTGCGACTGGTCCCGCGCGAGCTTCTGCTCCTCGAGCGTCAACGCCGCCGTGCGCATCTCTTCGCGGGCCTTCGACAAGTTCAGCGTGGAATCGAGCGAAGCCTGCTGGTTCAGCGCATCGGCCTTCTGCAAGGCGAGGTCGGCGTCGGTCAGCCGCTGGGCGATCGTGGAGCGGTCAAGCGTCGCCACCAGATCGCCTTCCTTGACGACCGTTCCTTCCGGCACGATGGTCGCAATCTTGAACTGGAACTCACCGGCCTGGGCGGCGTTGTCCGGTCCCCGGATCTTGACGTACTTGGGCGCCCTGAGCTCGCCGGTGCTGCTGACGGTGACCGTGAAGTCACCACGCTTCACGCGGGTGACCAGGGCGCTGTCCACCGGGCCACCGCCTCGGGCCACGAGATAGGTGACGGAGATGCCGACCAGGACAATCAGGCCGACAATGGACCAGCGGGACCGCAGGAACTGTGGCATTGCAGCGCTCTTCGCCAGGGGATCGTGCGACGGCTGTCAGGGGCGGGACGGCCTGTCACCAAAGCCTAGACACTCGGGCAACCGACTTCGTTGCACCGGTGACATGACCATCAGGAAGACTACGGATGAGCCCCCCAGGAGGTTGGGTGGGGCTCGGGCGTCTCAAAATGAGACATCCACGGGCTGAGAACTATACTTCCTGAGCCATGTTCCCCTACCGTGACGACAACCCCCCGATCCTGACGCCGTTCGTCACGGTCGTCGATCATCGCGGCCAACATCGCGGTCTGGGTGCTGGTGCAGGGGATGGGAGCCGATCAGCAGCCTGGCTGCGCTCGGTCTGCGAGCTCGGGCTGGTCCCGGGTGACCTGCTCCACCGCCTGCCGGTGGGCACGACGATTCCGATCGGCGGACGGGACTTCCTGCGTGGTCGGCGAGCGGCTCGCCGTGGCGGACGCTGTTCACCTCGATGTTCCTGCACGGCGGCTGGATGCACGTGCTGGGCAACATGTGGTTCCTCTGGGTGTTCGGCAACAACGTCGAGGACGTCGATGGGGCATGGCCGGTTCCTGGCCTTCTACCTGTGTGCGGGCTCGCGGCGGCGGCCGCACAGATCGCTCGCCGACCCGGCGAGTGCGGTGCCGATGGTCGGTGCCAGCGGCGCGATCAGCGGCGTGATGGGCGCCTACGTGGTCCTGTATCCCAGGTCACGGGTTCACATCCTGGTGTTCGTGATCTTCATCTTCCGCACCTCGGTGCCGGCGTGGGTCATGCTCGGCTACTGGTTCTTCCTGCAACTGCTCGGGGCAGGGATGGAACAAGGAGTGGGTGGCGTGGCCGTCTGGGCGCACATCGGCGGTTTCCTCGCGGGCGCCGTGCTGATTGCCCTTTTCCGTAGTCCGGACTTTGCTGGCCCGACGAGAAGCGATTCTCTCGCGGCCGGTCCTGGCAAGGACGTCCCGCATGACGACACTGAACTCCCGACCGGCGCGCACCACCCGGCCGGCGCCCTTGTACGCCGCCCGCGAGGCGACACCGCCCGCCGGCATGATCCCGCGCAATCCGGGCATGCCGCTCGATCTGGCCTGGGTGCGCGAGGTGCGCGTCAATCGCAGCGCCGTCGAGCGGCGCGCCGCGACGATCGCCGACCCGCCGCTCGATCAAGACGGCGTGGCAGGCGGGCTGGCTGCTGCGCGCCATCACGCTGATCGACCTCACCACGCTGTCGGGCGACGACACGCCCGGGTCGCGTGCGCCGCCTCTGCGCCAAGGCGCGCATGCCGGTGCGCGGCGACCTGCTCGAGGCGCTCGGCATGACCGACGTGCCCATCAGGGTCGCCGCCGTGTGCGTCTATCACGCCTTCGTGAAGACCGCGGTCGAGGCGCTTGCCGGGAGCGGCATCCCGGTGGCGGCGGTGTCGACCGGCTTTCCGGCCGGGCTCACGCCGTTCGCGACGAAGCTCGCCGAAATCGAGGCGTCGGTGGACGACGGAGCCGAAGAGATCGATATCGTGATCACCCGCGGCCATGTGCTCACCGGCAACTGGCAGGCGCTCTACGACGAGGTGCGCGCCTTCCGCGCGGCCTGCGGCAGGCGCACCTCAAGGCGATCCTCGGCACCGGCGACCTGGGCACGCTCAAGGACGTCGCGCCGCGCCTCCCTGGTCGCGATGATGGCCGGCGCCGATTTCATCAAGACCAGCACCGGCAAGGAGCGTGTCAACGCGATGCTGCCGGTCGGCATCGTGATGGCGCGCGCGATTCGCAGCTACCACGAGCGCACCGGGTTCCACGTCGGCTTCAAGCCGGCCGGCGGCATTCGCACGGCCAAGGAGTCGCTCGACTGGCTCGCGATGATGAAGGACGAACTGGGCGACCGCTGGCTGCGCGCCGACCTCTTCCGCTTTGGCGCGAGCGGGCTGCTGACCGACATCGAGCGCCAGCTCGAACACCATGTCACCGGCCGCTACAGCGCGGCGCACAGGCATCCGCTGCCATGACCACAGTCCGCGACGCATTCGAATCGATGGCGTGGGGCCCCGCACCCGAGTCCGCGACCACAGCGCTCGAGTGGCTCGATCAGCACCAGCGCCGCTTCGGCCAGTTCATCGACGGCCAGTGGACGGCCCCGAGCGACACCTTCGCCGTGATCAACCCGGCGACGGGCGAGGAGCTCGCTCAGGTGACCCAGGGGACGCCGGACGACGTGGCCGCCGCGGTCGCCGCCGCGCGCCGGGCGCTGCCGGGTTGGCAGGCGCTCGGGGGGCACGGGCGGGCCCGCTGGCTCTACGCCATCGCGCGCGGCATCCAGCGCAACGCACGGCTCTTCGCCGTCGTCGAGAGTCTCGACAACGGCAAGCCGATCCGCGAGTCGCGGGACATCGACATTCCCCTGGTCGCGCGGCACTTCTATCACCACGCCGGCTGGGCGCAGCTGCTCGACCGTGAATTTCCGGGGATGGCAGCCGTGGGCGTGGTGGGGCAGGTGATCCCCTGGAACTTCCCGCTGTTGATGATGGCCTGGAAGATCGCGCCCGCGATCGCGGCGGGAAACACCGTCGTGCTCAAGCCGGCGGAATACACGCCACTCACCGCGCTTTGCTTCGCCGAATTGCTCGAGGAGATCGGGCTTCCGGCCGGGGTGGTGAACATCATCACCGGCGACGGGCGCACCGGCGCGGCACTGGTCGGCCATCCCGACGTCGACAAGGTCGCCTTCACCGGCTCGACCGACGTCGGGCGGGCGATTCGCGGGGCGACGGCGGGCAGCGGCAAGAAGCTCACCCTCGAGCTCGGCGGGAAGTCGCCGTTCATTGTCTTCGATGACGCCGACATGGACTCGGTGGTCGAGGGCGTGGTCGACGCGATCTGGTTCAACCAGGGCCAGGTGTGCTGCGCCGGCTCGCGGATCCTGGTCGCCGAGAGCATCGCGGAGGCACTCACCGCCAAGCTGCGCGCGCGGATGGAGACGCTGCGCGTCGGATCGCCGCTCGACAAGTCGGTCGACATCGGGGCGATCGTCGCACCGGTGCAGCTCGAGCGGATCGATGCGCTGGTCAAGCAGGGCGTCGACGAGGGTCGACCCTCTGGCAACCGTCCTGGAGCGTGCCCGGCCGAAGGGCTCTTCTATCCGCCAACGCTGTTCACCAACGTCTCGCCGGCCTCGACGATCGCGCAGGTGGAGATCTTCGGCCCGGTGGTGGTGCTGATGACGTTCCGCACGCCCGACGAGGCGGTGGAGCTCGCCAACAACACCCGCTACGGCCTGGCCGCGAGCGTCTGGAGCGAGAACGTCAACCTCGCGCTGGATGTCGCCCCGCGGCTCAAGGCGGGCACGGTGTGGATCAACTGCACCAACATGTTCGATGCTGCGTCGGGCTTCGGTGGCTATCGCGAGAGCGGCTTCGGGCGGGAGGGTGGCCGGGAGGGGATGTACGAGTACCTGAAGATGACGCACGGACGGCGGGAGGTGCGAGCAGCGAGAAGCGAGAAGGGAGAAGCGGGAAGCGAGAAGGCAGAAGGGGGCAGCGCTCCCAGCCATCGACCGCACCCCCAAGCTCTACATCGGCGGCAAGCAGGCGCGCCCCGATTCGGGATACTCGCTTCCGGTGCTCGACGCGAAGGGTGCGGCGATCGCCGAGGTCGGCCGGGGCAACCGCAAGGATATCCGCAACGCGGTCGAGGCCGCGCACGCCGCCGCGAAGTGGGCGCGCACCACGGCGCATCTTCGGGCGCAGGTGCTCTACTACCTGGCGGAGAATCTGGCGGCCCGGGCCGACGAGTTTGCCGCGCGCCTCACCTCGCTCACGGGCCAGGACGGCGGAGCCGAAATCGATGCCGCCATCCGACGCTGCTTCAGCTATGCCGCGTGGGCCGACAAGTACGATGGCGCAGTGCACCACACGCCGTTCCGCAACGTGACGCTCGCGATGCCCGAGGCGATCGGCGTGATCGGCATCGCCTGTCCCGACGAAGCGCCGCTGCTGGGGCTTCCTCTCGCTGGTGCTTCCGGCAGTCGCCATGGGCAACACGGTCGTCGCGATTCCCTCGGAGCGCTGTCCGCTGCTGGCGACCGATCTCTACCAGGTACTCGACACCTCCGACCTTCCCGGCGGCGTGATCAACATCGTGACCGGGATGCGCAAGGAACTGCTGCCGTCGCTCGCCGGGCATGACGACGTCGATGCCATCTGGGTTTTCGGCTCGCGCGACGAGGCGACCGAGGCGGAGAAGCTCTCGGCCGGCAACATGAAGCGGACCTGGACCGAGTGGACGGTGCGCGAGTGGGCTGATCCGCTCGGACGGCGAGGGCCCGGAGTTCCTGCGGCAGGCGACGCAGGTCAAGAACATCTGGGTGCCGTACGGGGCCTAGGATGGACGGCGTCTCAGGATTCCTGTTCGTCGCGCGCGCCTCTTCGGCGTGATGAGTCGCAACGCGCAGAGCGCGACGGCGTTCTTCGGACTGCCGCCGGACAGGGTGGTGGAGCTGGGAGCACAGATCCAGGTTTGAGTCTGCTTACCCCGTTCGTGGAGCGAGTTCCATGAAGCAGCAGCGGGCATCGGGATCCGCAGTGCCGGTGCCGTCCGGTCCCCCGGGGAGGCTGGCGAGGATCTCGGATTGGGTCGACGCTCGTCGTCCGTGGGAAGTTGCTGGCGGTTTGGTCGTGCTCGTGTTCCTGGTTTACTGGCCGGTACTGGCCGGTGGCCAGCGGCTCGATGATGAGTTCTACATGACGCCGCCCGGGCTGCGCAACTGGCACGGCCTGTGGCTGATCTGGCGCGATGTTTCCGCCACCCCGCAGTACTATCCACTGACCCATACCGTTCTCTGGATCGAGAACCAGCTCTGGGGCACATCGACCACGGCACCTCACCTGGTCAACATGCTGCTGCACGGGGCGACCGCATTCCTCCTCTGGCGGCTGCTGCGCCGGCTCGCGATTCCAGGCGCCTTGTTCGCCGCGGCGCTCTTCGTCATCCATCCGATCCATGTCGAATCGGCCGCGTGGATTTCGGAACAGAAGAACACACTGTCAGCAATCTTCTACCTGCAGGCCGCGTGGTGGTATCTCGATTTCGACGAGACGCGATCGCCCAGGACGTACGGCGCCGCGCTCCTGGCTTTCGTGGCTGGACTGCTCTGCAAGTCCGTGATTGCCACCCTGCCGGGCGCGATACTGGTGGTATGCTGGTGGAGATCGGGTCGCCTTTCGATGCGACGGGATGTTCTCCCCTCGGTGCCATTCTGGTTGGTGGGGATCGGCATGGGAACCGTTACCTCATGGATCGAAGCTCATGCGGTGGGCGCACACGGAGCAAATTTCGACTTTTCGGCCCTGGAACGGGTATTGCTTGCCGGTCGGGCTGTCTGGTTTTACGTCGGCAAGTTGCTCCTGCCGGTCAACCTGATGCTCTTCTACCCGCGCTGGCATCTCGATCCGGGACAATGGTGGCAGTGGCTCTACCCGCTGGCGGTGATCACCGTGCTGGGTCTCGCGCTCTGGCGGCGGTGGTGGGGAGCCCTGGTCGCGGGGCTGCTGTTCGTGGGGGGGCTCGCGCCCGCGCTCGGGTTTGTCAATGTTGCCCCCTTCATCTTTTCCTTTGTTGCCAATCACTATGCGTATGTCGCCAACATGGCCCTCCTGGCCCTCCTCGCCGCGGGGTTCGCGCGACTGTGGGGTGCGGGACGAAGCAAGCGAGCTCCGGTGGTGGCCGCAATTGCTCTCATCTGGTCAGCCGGGTTGATCGTTCTCGCCCGGGCCCAGGCCGATTTGTGGGGAGCGGATCCGGTGGCCCTCTACCGCGATACGGTTGAGCGGAATCCGGAGGCCTGGCGCGCAGAGGAGAACTGGGCGATGGCGCTCCTCGCGCAGGGAGATTCCGCGGAAGCGCTCACGCACTTTCTTGTCGTGCTATCGAAGTACCCCGATCTTGCCGACGCCCAACTCGCTACCGCCGGGCTGTTGTATGGCCAGGATCGCTTTGCCGAGTCAATCCCCCACTTCCGGAAGACACTGGACATGACGCCGGGAGATCCCAAGGCGCATTTCAACTTTGCCGCCACGCTGGTAGCCGTGGGTGATACCGTACGCGCGACCGCGGAGTTCGAGGAAGCGGGTCGTCTCGGGGCCGCCTCCCTCGAGATGCAGGATCGCCTGACGCAGGTCTTTACGATGATCGGAGACACGGCTGGTGCGGCCCGCGCGGGGATGCGCGCCCGGATGCTCCGGTCCGGGATGCCCTGACCACGGCTGGCGACTGACCTCCGCGTCGTCGTGTACCAGGAAGTGATGCGGATCACGAACATCACGGTGCCGTACGGGGCGTGAGGAGATCGGCCTTGGACTGGAGTGACCTGGCGCCTTCGGGGACTTCTCGACGAATCCCGACTCGTCCCCGCGCGCCTGGCGCGGTGAAGTCCCGACGGTATGGTTAGGGTGCATTCCACAGGACATTCGCCAATGTCGAATCGGTCCGGTTTGCTCTTGCTGCTCGCGGGTGTGCTCTCCTGCAACGGCGCCTGATCGCCCCCGGAACCGACCGTCACGGTCAGCCCCACGACACTCTGGGGCGGGGGGGCAATACTCGCTCGCTCCGGCGCCTTCAAGCCCGGTGGAACGGGCGCGACGCTCCAGGTCGGCGGGATGTCGCTGGTCCTTGCCCGTGTAGACGATTCGACAATGACCACCCGGCTCCCCAGCACGCTCAGTGGCACCATCACCCCGACGGCGGAGGTGAATGGGGCCACGGTCAATCTCGGCACCCTCACCGCATACGGGTTCGAGGAGACGGTGGACTATTCCCCGCAGCTCGGGGAGGATGTCTACGTCTGGCCACGCGATGGTCATGCCCGGATCATGGGCGGCACGGGTGAGGGCGGCCAGCCGAACCCTGGGCTGATCTTCATCGATCTCGACACCCACGCGGTCCAATCCTTTCCCGGCATCCTCAGCACCGAGTTCCTGCGTGGCCCGGGCGCGACATACCAGGACAGCATCGTTCTCCTCCAGTCCTCGGCAGACGGACCGGTGGAAGCCTGGCGGCTGCTGCCAACACCGACGCTTGTGGAGTCGCATCCGGAAATCGTCACGTTCCGCCAGGCGATGCGGTTCGGCCCCGACGCGTGGTCTACGAGTCAGAGTAACGGGATCAACTATCCTGGCGGGGCGGGGACTTTCGCGGACGAGCCGGAGGGCGTCTTCATGTCGCCAAGGCACGATCGGGCGACAATCACGGTCGACCACATCCCGACTGGCATTCCGGTCTTCAACATCCCTGACGGTACGTTGGCCTATGCTGTCGCGCAGCTGGCGAGTGCCCAAGGAGCGGATTTCTCCACGGACGGCGCGCTGCTCGCCATCGCTGGCGGTAGCACCGGTCACCCTGAAGGAGCCGGACGGATTCTCCTCCTGGATGCGGCGACAGGCGCGGTGATCCACGACACGAATGTTGATCGCCGAGTCTTCGCCGTCGCGATCGATCCGGTTCGGCCGCTCCTCCACGTCGGACTCATCGCCGCGGACGATCGGCCGGTGGTGCTGGTCCTCGATCGCAGCAGCTTCAAGACCCTTGGCGAAATGGCCGTGCCGACCACCGCCCCGAGTTGCTTCCTCGGCTGCTATAAGGGCGTCATCGCCTTGAGCAATGCGCCGGCGCTCTACGTCTTCTGGGGGTACAACGGCGCGTCTCGCGCCTATCGGTTCAGCATGCCCGCGGATCGGGGGTGTTCGGCCCCTGATTTCCGGATTCCCTTGGCGCCCAGACGCGAGGTGCTGTGGCCCGCGCCAAGGGTTTAGCAGCCCACCGACTCGGCGCCACCCTCGAGAACCACCTTGCGACCGAGCGCGCGGGCCAGCACCTCCGTCTTCCGCTCCGCTCCCCAGATCTCCAGCGACGACATCCGGCCGACTGCAGTCGCGGCGAGGCGTGGATGGTGCACGGTGCTTTCACTCAAGCGTGACCATCACCCGGTCGACCGCCGCCGTGTGACCGCGATCGAATCCGTCGGCCACGCGCAACAGTCCGCTGAGCCGCCGGACGATCGCCTGATCATCCTTGGGCAGCCGGGCAAACTCTCCGTCCTTCCTGCTCGGCCCCGCGCTTGCGATGGTACCGGGAGATCAGCGCCACCAGCGTGCGATCCCGGGCGCCGAGGCCAAGCCGGTCGGCATGCATGATCAGCTGGTAACTGTGCAGGTGATGCTTGCGGAACGAGACCAGCTGGCCGACATCGTGCAGCATGGCGGCCGCTTCGAGCAGTTCGGCGCTCCTCTGGCGTGCAGCCGAGCGCGTTGGCCAGCTGGTCGTAGAGCGACAGGGCCAGCATGCGCACCTGCTCGACGTGGCGGCGATCGCCGCGACACCGGTCGACGAACTCGCGGTAGAGGCGCAGCTGGTCGACCGGCCTTCGCTGGCTGTTCGGCGCCGACCATCTCGAGCAGCAGTCCCTCGCGCAGTCCGTAGGCACTCACGGTGAGCTGCCGCGCGTCGAGCAGCGACGAGCAGCTCGGCGGCGACCGCCAGCCCGGCAAGGATGATGTCGGCGCGCTGCGGATTGAGGCCGGGCACCAGGGCCCGCTGCTCGGCGTCATGGTGCGTCAGCCACTCCAGCAGTGACTCGACCTCGCCGGTGCCGACGGAGGTGCCGTGGATCGCCTCGCCGACAATGCCGCGTCGCGCCGCGGCCATCCGGGCCAGGTTGGTGAATGATCCCCCCGAGCCGATCAGCACGCCGTTGCGCCCAGTCGCGCCATGGGCAGGCCTTCCGGAGCAGTGGCCGGATGCGCCGCCGCAGCGCGGCGACCTCGGCGCGCTGTGTCGCGCTTGCCCGGAGAGGTATTGCTCGGTGACGCGCACGGCCCCGAGCGGCAGCGAGGTGGTGATCTCGACCAGGCCGTCGACCGCGCCGATCAGCTCGAGGGAGCCCGCCGCCGATATCCGCGACGATGGTCCGCGCATTCTCGAGCCGGAAATGATGCGCCACCGATCGCCACGACAGCTGGGCCTCGCGCTCTTCATCGATGATCTCGAGCGGGATGCCGAGTTCGTGACGCACGCGGCGGACGAAAGATTGGCCGTTGCGCGCCTCGCGCATCGCCGACGTCGCGACCGCCGCCAGTCGCGTCACGCCGCGCCGGTCGGCGACCTCCTTCATCCGCTTCAGCGCGGCAAAGGCGCGGGCGCGGGCCGCGGTGCTCAGCAGCCCGGTCGCGGCGACGCCGATGGCCAGGCGGGGCTGGTCCTTCACCTCGTCGATGACCTCGAGCCCGGTCTCGGGGTCGTACTCGGCGACCACGAGGCGGATCGAGTTCGATCCGACGTCGATGGCGCCGATGCGTTCGCGGACGGGGCTGCTGGTTCGGTCACGCTGGTCGAATCGCCGCGGTCTTCGGAGTGGTGCTTGATGGACTTGCCCTCGACCAGGAAGACCACATCCTCGGCGATGTTGGTGGCGAGGTCGGCGACCCGCTCGAGATTGCGCGACACGAGGAAGAGTTCCATCCCGTTGCTGATCATGTGCGGATCCTCCATCATGTGCGTCAGGAGGATCCGGAACACCGACCGGTGCAGCGCGTCGACCTTGTCGTCGCGCCGGCAGACGTCACGGGCCGGCGGCGGCATCGCCCCGGATGAAGGCCTCGAGGGCGTCGGAGAGCATCACGCGCGCCAGGCGGGCCATCTCGACGATCTCGGGCTCCGGCGTGATCGGGCGGCTCTGCGACAGCCGCATCGCCGACTGGGCGATGTTGACCGCGTGGTCGCCGACCCGCTCGAGGTCGTTGGCGATCTTGCCGGCCGCCATCAGCATGCGCAGGTCGCGCGCCATCGGCTGCTGCAGCGCCAGCAGGGAGATGCACTGTTCCTCGATCTCCACCTCCATGCTGTCGATGTGCCGGTCGCCCGTCGAGCACCGCTTGGCCTTGTCGCCGTCGCGGCTCGAGCAGCGCGTCGACCGCCAGGCCGAGCGCCGCCTCGGCCTCGCCCGACATCGTGAGCAGGTCGGATCTTGACGTGGCCAAGCTCCTCGTGAAAATGGCGATGGGATTCTTCGGTCATCCGAACCTCCCGGTGATGTACGCCTCGGTGCGCTCGTGTGTCGGTCGGGTGAAGATCTGCTCGGTCTCTCCCATCTCGATCAGCACGCCGCGCTCGAGGAAACAGGTCAGGTCCGAGACGCGCGCCGCCTGCTGCATGTTGTGCGTCACGATCACGATGGTGTATTCGCGCTTCAGCTCGAACACCAGCTCCTCGACCTTCTGGGTCGCGATCGGATCGAGCGCGGAGCAGGGCTCGTCCATCAGCAGGATCGTCGGCGCGTTGCCGAGCGCCCGGGCAATGCAGAGCCGCTGCTGCTGCCCGCCCGACAGCGACGTCGCCGGGGCATCGAGGCGGTCCTTCACCTCGTCCCACAGCGCCGCCTGACGCAGGCACTGCTCCACCAGGTCGGGCAGTTCGCGGCTTCGGCACCAGCGCGTTGAGGTGCGGCCCGTACGCCACGTTCTCGTAGATCGACTTCGGGAAGGGGTTCGGCCGCTGGAACACCATCCCCACCCGCTGGCGGTGGGCCACCAGGTCGATGCCGCGGGAATAGACGCCGATTCCCTCGACCGTCAGCTCGCCGCTCATCGCGCACATTGTCGATCAGGTCGTTCATCCGGTTGATCGACCGCAGGAAGGTCGACTTGCCGCAGCCGCTCGGCCCGATGATCGCGGTGACCGCCCGCCGCGGGATGGCGAAGGTCAGATCGAACAGGGTCTGTCGCGTCCCGTACCAGAGGTTGAAGCCCCGGACCTCGATGGCCGACGCCACCGGCCCCGTCGACGCCGGACGGGCGTGGCGGGGGTCGCGCGGCTGCGTCAGGTCGCGCGGGGCGAAAGCGTGCGGGCCTCCGTGACGGGCGATCAGGGTCGCAGTCATCCGAACCGTCCTGTAATGTAGGCTTCGGTCTGCTCATTGGCTGGGGCGGTGAAGATCTGCCGGGTCGGGCCGTGCTCGATCATCTGGCCGAGGTAGAAGAACGAGGTGGTGTCGGAGACCCGGGCTGCCTGCTGCATGTTGTGGGTCACGATCACGATCGTGAACTCCTTCTTGAGTTCGAACGCCAGCTCCTCGATCCGCTGGGTGCCCATGGGGTCGAGCGACGCGGTCGGCTCGTCGAGCAGGATGACCTCCGGCTCGGGTGCGACGGTCCGCGCGATGCACAGCCGCTGCTGTTGACCACCGGAAAGGGCCAGGGCGCTGCGCGTGCAGGCGGTCCTTGACCTCGTCCCAGAGTGCCGCACGCCGCAGCGCCCGTTCCACGATCGCATCGAGTTCGGCGCGCTTCGGGCGTCCGTCGAGGATCAACCCCGCCGCCACGTTCTCGTAGATCGACTTGGTCGGAAACGGGGTCGGCTTCTGGAACACCATCCCGACCTTGCGGCGCAGCTGGCCACGCTCACTTCCGGGGCGTAGACGTCGGCGCCGTCGAGCAGGACCCGACCGCTCACCCAGGCGCCCTCGATGACTTCGTGCAGCCGGTTGAGGGCCCGCAGGAAGGTCGACTTCCCGCACCCGACGGACCGATCAGCGCGTGCACCTGATTGGCCGCGAAGTCGAGCGAAACCTCCTTCACGCCGCGAAGCTCCCGTACATTGCCGACAGCTGCTCGGTGCGCAGACGAGGCATCGCCGGTTCAGCCATTGCCGGTTCCGAAGCGCCGCCGGGTGCCGACCCGGGCCAGGATCCCCAGCACCAGCACCACCAGGATCAGCACCAGCGCCGCGGCCCAGGCGAAACGGTGCTCGTCGTCGTAGGGTCCGGTGGCGTACGTATAGACCACCAGCGGCAGCGCCGCCATCGGCGAATTGGGGTTGAAGTTCAGGAACTGGTTGCCGAGTGCCGTGAACAGCAGCGGCGCGGTTTCCCCAGCCACCCGGGCCACCGCCAGCAGGCTTCCCGTCGCGAGGCCCGGCAGGGCGGTGCGCACCATGATGCTCAAGCGTGGTCCGCCAGCGGGAGTAGCCCAGCGCGAGGGCTGCCTCGCGCAGTGATCCCGGGACGAGCTTGATCAGTTCCTCGGTGGTGCGCATCACCATCGGGATCATCAGGATCGCCAGCGCAATGCTTCCCGCGAACGCGGAGTAATGCTTCTGCCTCGCGACGATGATCGTCCAGACGAACACGCCAACCACGATCGAGGGCGTGCCGTTCAGCACGTCGGAGACGAATCGCGTCACCGTCGACACCTTGCTGCCGGGGTACTCGGCGCAGTGGATGCCGGCGCCCACCCCGATCGGGATCCCGATCAGTGCGGCCATGCCGACGATGATCAGCGTGCCCACGATGGCATGCAGCACGCCCCCGCCGGTTTCGCCCGCCGGCACCGGGACGTGGGTGAAGAATGCGATCGAGAGAGAGCTCGGCCCCCTTCACGATCAGGCTTCCCAGGATCACGAACAACGGCACCACCGCGACGAAGACCGCAGCAATCATCAGGCCGACCATGATGTTGCTGCGCAGGCGACGAATAGTGCGGCGGTTCACTTGGTGTTGCCCCTTCCCGCTTGGGTCACCCGCCAGATCAGCAGTCGGGCCGCGGCGTTCACCAGGACGGTGATGACGAAGAGCACCAACGCCACATACGTGAGGGCGGCGTAATGCATCGGGGTGGCGGCCTCGGAGAACTCGTTGGCGATGGCCGCGGCCATGGTGTAGCCCGGGGCGAAGAGCGACGTCGAGATGTCATGCCGGTTGCCGATCAGCATGGTCACCGCCATCGTCTCGCCGAGCGCGCGCCCCAGTCCGAGGATCACCGCTCCGATGATGCCGGAACGGGCATACGGGACGATCACCGTCCGCACCGCTTCCCACCGGGTCGCCCCCAGGGCGAGCGAGGCCTCGCGCTGGCCGCTCGGCACGGCCAGCAGCACTTCCCGGGACACCGACATGATGAACGGCATGATCATGATCGTGAGGATGATGCTGGCCGAGCAGGACCGACGGACCGTAGATCACGCCCTGAAAGAACGGCAGGAAGCCAAGCGCGTCGCGAAGAAGTGGAAACACCGTGTGCCGCAGGATCGGGATCAGGACGAAGATGCCCCAAAGGCCGTAGACGACGCTCGGAATCGCCGCGAGCAACTCGATCGTGGTCGCGACGGGTCGCCGCAGCCACTCCGGGGCGAACTCGGTCAGGTAGATCGCCACGCCGAGGGAGAGCGGCACCGCCATCACCAGGGCCAGAACGGCCGTCAACAACGTTCCCATGATCAGCGGGAAGGCGCCGAACTGGCCCGCCACCGGATCCCAGACACTGGTCGTGATGAAGTGCAGGCCAAATTCCCGGATGGCGAGCATCGATCCGTGCGCCAATTCGGCCACGAGTGCCGCCAGCAGGAAGGGGACCGTCAGGGCACAGGCCACCAGGATTCCCCGGAACACCAGGTCGCCGTGGCTGGTGCCCGAGAGACTCAGTCGAGCGCGAATTCCCGGCGCTGGCGGAGCCGCCAGAATCTCGGCTCGGTCCAGCGCGGCCCGCATCTTGGTCGCCGCAGTAGTGTCCGGTGGTGGCGTCGTCATGAGTCCCGGAGGATAGAGCCGTTTCGCCGGAGGTTCGTCACGTCCATGTAACGAACGTGTCACCGCGAGCGGATCGGGGGAAACGACCGCGTGCCGGGGGGTATGGCCCCGGCACGCCGATCCGACGCGATCCTGCTGACGGCGCAACTACTTGATGGTCTTGATCTTCGCCGAAATCAGCTTGACCACTTCCTTCGGCAAGGGGGCGTAGAGGAGTGCCTTGGCCATGTCCTGCGCCTCGGGAGTGATCATCCAGGTGAGGAAGTCCCTCATCGCCTTCGCCTTGGTGGCATCCCGCATCGTCGGGCGGACCAGCAGCCACGTGAAGGACGAGATCGGATACGACGCCGCGCCCGGGGCATTGGTGATCGACACCCGGAAATCCGTGTTCGCCGGGAACTTGGCGCTCGCGGCCGCCGCGGTGACGCTCTCGAGCGAGGGCTGCACGAACTGCCCGGCAGCGTTCCTGACGATCGCATAGGGAACCTTCTGGGCGGCGGCGTAGATCAGTTCGACGTAGCCGATCGCCCCTTCGGTCTGTTTCACTTGCTGCATGACGCCGTCGTTTCCCTTGCCGCCGAGTCCGACCGGCCAGTTGACCGCGGTGCCCATGCCGACGCGTGTCTTCCAGTCGGGCGCGACCTTGCTCAGGAAATCGGTGAAGATGTAGCTGGTGCCGGAGCCGTCCGACCGGTGCACGACGATGATATCGGTGTTGGGCAGCTTGACACCCGGATTGAGCGCCGCCAGCCGGGAGTCATTCCACTTGGTGATTGTCCCGAGGTAGATCCCTGCGATCGTCGGGCCGTCGAGCTTGAGCTGCGTGCTGCCGAGGGCAGGGAGGTTCCACGTCAGCACCACCGCCCCCATCACGGTTGGCAGGTGCATGACGAGGCCCTGCACGGCGTCCATCTGCTCCTGGGACATCGGCCCGTCCGACGCGCCGAAGTCGACCGTCTTCTCGGTGTACTGCTTGATCCCGCCACCGGAGCCAATCGCCTGATAGTTGATCTGGACGCCGGTCTTCTTGTTGTATTCGTTGAACCACTTGGAATAGATCGGGTACGGGAACGTCGCCCCGGCCCCTGTCAGCTGCTGCGCGGCGAGGCCAATCGGCGCCATCAGCACCAGCGCCAGTGCGGCGCCAAGAATCGGCTTCGTGAGATACATGTGACGCATCGTGGCTGTCCTCTCAAAAGTGAAGGGCGCTGCCGGGCCGGCGTCGCCTAGAACTTGAATTCCGTGTGGAAGAACACCATCCGGCTCGACTTGTCAAAGCTGTTGGTGCTGCCGTTCTGGAGCGAGTTGAGGTCCAGGTCGAGGAGCACGCGCAGGTTCGGCGAAATCGCGTACGACACGCCGCCGATGACCCGGGTCTGGCGGTTGGCCGCCGACGCGTTCTTCGCCGTCGATGTCGAGTCGGTGTTCGGGTCATAGCTGTCGACCCGGGCGATCACCGCGGCCTTCGAGTTGGGGATATTGAACACGCCGTACGCGCTCATCACCGCCCGCTTCTGCGAGGGCGTATTCACCCCGGTGGAGTCCTGGCCCATCCCGTACTCCGCCGCCAGGGTGACGGCCTTGCGCTTGTACGACAGCATGCCGAGGAAGCGCGAGCGGCTGCCACCGCCGCTGGCCTTGCCGACCTGACCGTAGCCGGTCAGGCGAACACCACCGACCTTGTTGGCCAGGTCGGTCTTGGCCAGGCGGATGGAGACGCGACCCTCCAGATCCTTGCCGGCGTCACCGGGCGCGCCGCCGTATCCTTCGCCGTTGAACACACCGACCTGCATGTTGACCTGCTCGTGATTCCACATCCCGTCGGCGCCGAAGCCGAAGTCGGAGGACGTCATCATGCCGTTGCGGTCGACCGGGATCGTCCCCTGAAAGCGATAATCCCACAGCGCCTCTTCCCAGTCGATCTGCGGTGTCGTGAAGAGCCCCATCTTGTAGGTCAGCGCGCCTTTCCCTGGCGTCCAGCCGACGAAGGCGTACTTGAGCCGGAAGCTCAGCTGGCTTGCCAGGGCCTTCCGCCCGTCGACGTCGAACGTGACGCGCGTCTGCACGCCGTTGGCGAACTTGCCAAGCACGTTCACGTACGCCCGGGTGACGTCGAAGTTGTTGGCATGTCCCGGGATGCTGAGTGACGAATCCGTCTTCAGCCCGTAGCCGAACTGGGTAAAGCCGACACCAGCGACGGTCACCTGCGCGGACAGTGCGGAAGCCGTCACGACCAATGCCATGAGGGGCGCGATCATGCGCGGAACCACAAGGGAATACCGCATGGGTGCAGCGTCTCCTGCGAAAGGAGTTGTCCGCCCATGGAATCTCGTTGAGCGCACCGGTTGCGCGCGTCACGTGGGCGCACCAAAGAGATCTGATTTGTGTCACAGGACATCCGCGCGCCCGTCACGGCGCGGTAACAGTGCCGGAGGGAGCGGGGAAGGACGCGAGCGGTGGCCCGATCGCCGGCCATGCAGTCAGGCGGGAGTGGCGGTGCCTGCCGGGCGGGGATCGGGAAACCAGGCGCTGACCGTGGTGCCATGGCGGGGGACGCTGGTGGCGTTCACTCGTCCGCCGTGTGCCTCCACGAGATGCTTGACGATCGACAGGCCGAGGCCCGTGCCTCCCGCCTCGCGCGAACGGGAGGGGTCGACCCGATAGAACCGCTCGAAGATCCGCGCCAGGTGCTCGGCGGGGATGCCGATGCCGTCGTCCTCCACCCGCACTTCAAGGCCGTTGCCCAGGCGGCGCGCCCCAACCACGACGTGGCCCGCCTCGGGGACGTACCGGAGCGCATTGTCGAGCAGGTTCCCCAGCACCTGCCGGAGCGCGTCGGCGTCGACCGTCAGACTGCGCGCGTCCGGGTCCACCGCCGTCGTGAGCGAGACGCCGCGTCCCGCCGCAAGTCGGGCCAGCGGCTCCCAGGCTTCCTGAATGGCGGCGGACACCTCGACCGGCACCGGGCGCGGGACCCACCGGCCGCCCTCGACACGCGACAGGTCGAGCAGGTCATCCACCAGGTGCATCATCCGTCGCGCGTTGCTGAGGATCGTCCCCGTGAACCGGCGCCGCGTGGCCTGATCAATCTCCGGGTCGCCAAGGGTCTCGGCGTATCCGGCGATCGATGTCAACGGCGTCTTGAGCTCGTGCGATACGTTGGCCACGAAATCACGCCGCACGGCCTCGAGCCGGCGAAGCTCGGTCACATCGTGCAACACCAGCACCGCCCCGCGTTCGTTCAGTGGCCGGGCGTTGATCAGCACCACCCGATCACCGAGGTCGACCTCGTGGTCGTGCAGGGAGTTGCCCGCCAGGACCGCGGCAACGGCCTCGC
>CAWKMI010000007.1:0-209360 GCA_963850655.1 uncultured Gemmatimonadales bacterium | reverse complement strand
TGCTGGAAAAGCGACGCGAATTGATGGCTCAGGTGATCGCAGCGGGCTACAGCACACTCAAGAGGACCGGAGAAGGCGAAGCGGTGCCGACCGGTACGATCGACGTGGCCGTCCTTGTGGGGAGTGGCGAATCCGATGCAGTCGAGTTCAAGTCGACGCTCCGGACGAATCTGCACACGGGCAGCAAGGACTCGCGGATGGAATTCGGCCGTTCTTCGGACCATCGCGGGGTTCCTGAACACCAACGGTGGCACGCTGATCATCGGAATGGCCGATGACGGCAGCCCGGTGGGAATTGAGGTGGATGACTTTGTGAATGAGGACAAGATGGCGCTGCACCTCGTGAATCTCGTGAAGGACCGGCTGGGAATAGTTGCGCTTACCCAGGTCCACTTCCGATTTGACGATCATGACGAGGCGCGGGTGATGGTCGTGAGCGCCGCTCGATCCAGTTCGCCTGTGTTTCTCAAGGATGGGGAATTGGAGCGCTTCTTCATCCGGACCGGGCCATCGACCACCGAGCTGAGGGCGAGTCAGACTCAGGACTACATCGGGCAGCGGTTCAGGGTCTGAGTTCCGCCCCCGCCCAGGGCTCCTAAGGAAGAGGCCGGCTTGAGCGCTCAGTCCTTGCCGGGGGCGGGCCTTGAGAACAAGACGGCGAGGCAACCTAGGGCCAGGCAGAGCGGTGAAGTGAACGCTCCGATCATCTGTTTTCCGTTGCGGCGCGGAAGGAAGGGAGGTTTCTTGCGCTTCTGGGCTGGCGTCACCGACAACGACTGGTACTCCTTCCTCAGCCACGAGCCTGGCATCGACGAGGTGAATTTCTGGCACCCGGGCGGGAAGCGGCCGTTCGACGCTCCCGGAAGGGACGCCGTTCCTCTTCAAGCTCAAGAGTCCGCATCACCACATCGCGGGTGGTGGATACTTCGTGAAGTACGAGTCACTCCCCTTGCCGCTGGCTTGGGACGCATTCGAGCGGAAGAATGGCGCGGGAAGCGACCTGGAACTTGCCGAGATGATCGGATCCCTGCGCACGCGTGATGACGGGACGACCCCGGAGATCGGCTGCAGCATCCTCGCCCAGCCCTTCTTCTGGCCCAAGGAGGCATGGATCCCGGTCGAAGACCTTTTCGCAAAGAACATCGTGGGCGGAAAGACCTTTGATGCCACGCGAGTCGAAGGTAAGCGCCTCTGGGACGCTGTCCAGGAACGGCTGCTCCGGTATCCAGCGCCGGCAGGAGCGATCGCCGAGGCGGAACTCCTCAGCAGCTATGGTGCACCCACGTTGGTCCGCCCCAGAAGAGGGCAGGGAACCTTCCGGGCCCTGGTCACCAACGCCTACCAGCGCCGCTGTGCCATCACGGGGGAGCACACGCTCCCGGTCCTCGAAGCTGCTCACATTCGTCCATTCGGCAAGGAAGGCTTCAACACACCTTTAACGGCCTTCTCCTCCGCTCCGATTTCCACAAGCTCTTCGACATGGGGCTCGTGACGGTTACTCCGGAATATCGAGTGGAGGTGAGCCCGCGGATCCGCGAGGAGTGGTTCAACGGCAAGGCCTACTACCGGCTTCATGGGGAACAGCTCGCGAGTCTCCCGCCGATCCGGGGGACCGACCCAGGCCGGACCTCCTCACCTGGCACAACGAAAACGTCTACCAGCGGGGCGGCCATGCTATCTGAGTCCACCGTTGAAGCACTTCTTGCCTTCCGCCGTGAGCGGAATTGGGAGCAGTTCCACTCGCCGAAGAACCTTGCCATTGCGCTGGTAGTCGAGGCTTCGGAGGTTTTGCAGGAGTTCGAATGGACCACCAACTGAATCCGGCCCGCGAGATGCCAAGCAAGGGCGCGAGCGTATCAGGCTTGAAATGGCCGACGTGGCCATCCTCCTCCACCCTATCCAGCCAAAGATCTCGGGATCAGCATCGAGGATGCGGTGAACGAGAAGCTGGCGATCAATCGAGAGCATTACCCCGTGCAGACAAGCCATGGGAGTCCGGCGAGACGACGAGTCGTGAGCCCAGATAAAGAGGGGCTCGCCGAAGTGTCAGGAAGGCCCTTACCGCGTAGGATTGATCCTTGCTTCCTGGGGCCGCGAGGAGAGACTTGAGCACCCCCCGGTAGCTTGGCTGTCGGCTCGAACGCCATCATCAAGGTCCACCTTGCTGGCGGCGTTCGCTTCTCCCCTTGGAGGCGACTCGGGAGATGTCACGTCGGAAGTCAGTCCAGCGCACATCAATTCGGCGGCCAATGGACCGCTCGAAGTTCGATGTCGTGGGTCGATATCTCCATGCCTATGGCGTGGCGCTCAAGGACAAGCCCACGCCCTCAGCAGTCCATTTCGCAGGGCTTACATCGATGGATTCGCAGGAACCGGCTCACGGATGGATTCGGCCAACTGGGACTCCGCCGACCAGCCCTCCCTCTTTGGAGAAGACGAAATGGGGGCGAGGGAGTCCGAGCTTCTGGATGGTTCTCGCCCGGATCGCGCTGAAGGTTGAGCCTGCCTTTGATCAGCTACATCTTCATCGAGCGCGATCTGGAGCGCTGCAACCAACTCGAACGGCCTTCGTGAGGATTTCCTGAGCGTGGTGACCGGATCGAGCGTTCGACCTGGCGATGCGAACACCGCAGATTCAGGAGCTCTGCCGCAAGCGCTGGAACGGTCATCGGGCGGTGCTTTTCCTTGATCCGTACGGAATGCAGGTGGAGTGGCGCACCATCGAGGCGGTCGCCTAGCAACCCGGGCGATTGATCTCTGGCTGCTCTTTCCCCTCGGGATCGGCAGTGAATCGGATGATCACTAGAAGCGGAGAGATTCCCGACCCTTGGCGCCGGCGCCTGAACCTGCTGCTTAGGCGATGAGGGCTGGGCGGACGAGTTCTACCGGGTGGAGCAACACAAGACCTGTTCGGAGACCTGGAGCGAGTCGTCCAGGGTTTCCATGGAAGCGATCGGGGCGCGATTTCTCCGACGGCTGAGTGAGATCTTCCCAGGCGTGGCCCCCTCACCCGGTGTACTCCGAGATCCCGCTGGGCGCCCGCTCTATCTCCTCTGCTTCGCGGCCGCCAACCCGGTCGGGGCCAAGACGGCGGTCCGGATCGCGGAGGACCTGCTCAAGCGCCTTCGCTAGGCGCCTGCGGCCATCGGCACCGGAAACTCCTCCCAGATCCTTCCCTCGAGCTCCCGCCCGCGCGCCTTCGGGGTCCGCCCGCCCCACTGCTTCCAGAAGAAGGCCACCCCTGCGCGCAGGCAGAGATCCCGCAGCCCGGTAGCCCACGACTCCTCCGGCGGCGCGGAAACCTGTGCCCACTCTCGCCACCGCCGATCACCCAGTCGATGCCCCGGAGGTCGAGGTCGTCGAGCGGACCGAGCAGCGGTTCCGCGCTGATGAAGCGCACCGCGGCAGGGACCTCGCGGAGCGCATCGACGCGTCGTGCGACATCCATGTTCTCCATCGACGTGCCGAGCCAGATGTTCTCCGACCAGGGAGCTGATCGCGCGAACCGAACCACCCGCTCCGGCCGCTTGGTGAGGAGCTGGAACTGGTGATGTGGAGCCTCGTTCATCACCTCGAAAACCTGCCGGATCATCTCGAAAGTGAAGTGCGCGTGGAAGACATCCGACATGCTATTGACGAAGACGCGTCGCGGCTCCCGCCAGCTGAGCGGTTGCCGCAGGCGCTCGGGCCAGAAGCGCGGCGCGAACGGGTCGGCGCGATTGGCCGAGGTGTCCCTCACCGGGAGGGCGCGGAGATAGATCTCCTTGGTCCTCCGGTGGGCGACCTCGTGGGCATAACAGTGGTCGCACCCAGCGGAGATCTTGGTGCACCCGGTCATCGGGTTCCAGGTGGCATCGGTCCATTGATGCCGGTGCGTGTGCCCAATGGGTCTCCTTGGGGTGGGGATGCCGGAAAGTGTGCTCTATCCTGGCCAGGAACAAGGTACCCGATTACGCCGCCCTGAAGCTCTCATACCTCTCGGCAAGGTATTCCTGGTTTGGCCGGAGAGCTTCCCTCTTCGGAACCCGAATCTCACGACCCTCCATCTCCTTGATCCCATGCTGAAGCATCGGGCCATCCACCTCGGCTAGAATATCCTCGCGGATGTGCACTCGGTAGTCCGGGGCGATGCCGAGGATGTTCAGGTCATACGCCGAATGATGAATCTTGCAGAGTGAGAGCCCGTTCGGCACCTCAGGCAGGCCGCGCTTGTCATGGTCGGGAAGGATGTGCGCGGCATCAAGCAGGCGCATGAGTCGATCCTTCGCACCAATCGAGCAGACCGTGCAGCGCTGGTGATAGGCCCCCAGGACCAGCTCGCGGAAGCGGTGTTGATGGAGCCGCGCCTTCACGGTTCGCGTGACGTAGGCCTTGAGTGGGGCCGCCGAGCCGCCCATCAGTAATGTCGGCTCACCGATGCTGACGGCATCAGGGCTCACCATGAAAGTCAGCCGGTCGGGGTGGTCTTCCTGGACGTAGGTGGGGAAGAGCGGCTCGTAGAGTCCGGGGGCGACGCCGTAGAAGTAGATCAGCGGCCGCTGATGCTCGTGTGCCGCACGGACAGCGCGATTGTGCCAATGGTTGGGGTCGGTTCCCTGATAGCGGTACTCGAACCACCCGTCCGATCCGATGTCGTCGTCGTAGCGAGCGGTCGTTCCCTTCCTCTGCGCCGCCGTAGTGATCGACAGCGCGATGCCCAACGGCTTGTTAAGTACCCCCGGCCGCCAGATTCCTACCATCTCGTTGGCGAAAGGGATCCGCCCCCCCTCGAACTGGAATCCCGCGGTCATCTCATCGCGCGTGATTATCCCGCCACTCCGTTCGCAGATCGTTCGCAGGGCTGCAAAGGCAGCCGAATCGGACCTGCCAGTCGCGGTCCAAGTGGTCGGGCAGGAGGGATAGAGTCATCGGGTGTTCGTCGCGGGGGAACGGAGCATACTGTCTCGTTCGGCCCTTGACCAGGGTTCGGACTTCTGTTCGGCGGGGACAGACCGGCCGGCTCAGACCGACCAGGCACCCCTTCGCTTCTTTCAGGGCGACAACCCAAAAGGGCCGCGGAACTCCGCGACCCTTTTGGTGCGTGACGGTGGGCCGCTCGGCCCACCCCCGGAGTGTGTCAGGCGGCAGCGCTCTCCTCGGGCGGGACCGCCGGAGCGATCGGGCTCAGCGGTGTCTCGACCGCGTCAGCTTCCGGCGCGCTGTCGGTCTTGCTTGGACCTGGACCACTGCGCTGGCGCTCTCCCAGGCGGCGAGCAGCTCCGGGTCGTTCCGGAAACGGGCCCGGTTGAGTCCGTCGAGGAGCCGAGCCAGCTTGACGCACTCGTCGGCCACCACGGCGAGGTCGGCCCGCGCGCCCACATGGTCACGCTGGCCGCTGTGGGCCGTCTCGGTGCTCTGGTCGAACTGCGTGATCGCCTGGGCCATCTGCTCCAGGAATCCCTCCCCCAGCCCGACGCTGAGAAAGAGCTCCTTGTGTGGCTCGGCGGCGGCCAGCATCGCCTTCGCCGCCGTGATGAAGGTCCGGTGCGGCGCGTTGGGATCGGGATAGCGGAACATCCCCGCCAGTTCGGGGTGCTCCTTCGCCGCCATCTCGGCCACGCGCGCCAGATGCTTGAGCTGCTCCCGCTGGATCGTGCGGCGGAGCTCATCGCGCTGGGCATGCGCGGCATGCTCCCCTTCAAGCCCGGCATGTTCCTGGATGGCCAGGGCATCGGCCCGGTCCAGACGTTCCTTCAGGCGGGTGACCACCGAGACATAGCTCGCGTCGGTGGACGGATGGGCCTGGGCGAAGTCCATCGCCCGAACGGCCATCGACAGTTTCCTGCGGATGATTGCCTGCATACGACGCTCCCCTGGCTGACGGTATGGTGATACGGTGGTTCAGATGGTTGCCGTATCGATGAGGTGCGGATGGTAGGCCGTCTGCAGTCGGTCGACCGGCGCCGATGGGAGGCGACGAGTGTGCCAGAAATCCAACAGCCGTGAAATCACCCTGTTCAGCCCCCTGCTTCACCAACGGGACATCTCCATGGAAGCCTTGCGCAGCAAGGGTTTCAGGCTGTGTAGCCGTTCTCGTCGCCTGCTGTCAGGACATCAGGGCGCCATGCAGCCCCGTGCCGGGTCCCAGGATCGGCCACTGTCCTCCGGATTGGACAGGGTGACCAAAGAGACGCGAGTGAATGGCCGTGTGGAGCGGGTCGTGTGCCGTGTGGAGCAGGCTGACAACAGCAGGCAGGAGGTGGTGCGGCGGCCGGAACCTGCATCACCGGAGTGCTCGGCTCGATCACCGCAGTGATGCGGTCGATCAACCCAGCGGATGGGGCGAACGTCCGGGAGGAGGGGCGGACCCTCCGGGTGAACCAGTTGCGTCAGCCCGCGGACCCTCCGAACAGGGGAGAGAACGACCTGGCTCTACGGCCGGCGTGTGTGATTTTCCCGGAGGAGGAACCGACGGACCGATTGGACGGGGCGATGCGCAGCGCGGGGGAGGGGAGTCACGCCGTGGAACTGCTGAACGCGGGGCGCGACCAGCGCAGGCACGGATAGCAGCCGTCGATACGGACGGTGGAGCCGTCGGCCAGAAGAAAAGTGGACACACTCGATCGGGAGTGGAGCGGTCGAACGGGGCCGAGGAGCGCCCGTCGGATTACTCTGTCGTCCTGAGCGTAGCGAAGGACAAGCGTCTCTCCTCGACGCAGGGCGCTGCGCAGCCCGACCACGCATGCCCTTCACTTCGTTCAGGGCGACAGCGCAAAAGGGCCGCGGAAACCCGCGGCCCTTCTGGTTCGTGGCGGTGAGGCCACGCGATACACTCGCAATGTGCTTCCAGTCTATCGTGGCACCTGCGCCGAGTCAATGCCAGGGTGCGGACGGGGAGATTCGGACTCCCACGAGCTTTCGCTCAACACATTGCGAATGTATCGCGTCTACCAGTTCCGCCACGCCCGCCACCATGTTCTGGCACTCTGGGGTTCCGGTTGCTGCGACGCGTTCTCACAACATGCCATGCCGCTGGCGGGTGCAATGTGAGTCAGCTGGGTTGGATTGGCGGCGCGTCAGATGGCGCGGTGGTGCGAGAAAACGCAGGAGACAAGTGCCCAGCGCGCGGGGGGCCGCCAGAGGAGCGACCTATGTTTGAGCCGCGCAGCGGCGAGTTTAGGTCGCGACGGTTGGCGGCTGCCCCCGCGCGCGCAACCCGCCGCGCACCGGAGCTAAAGACCTGCGCAGTGCGATCACGCATGCCCTTCGCTTCGCTCAGGGCGACAACGGCGCACGCTCCCCCTTCGCTTTGCTCAGGGCGACGCCGTACCTTCCGGGAAGCCGTTGTGCCACAGATCACTGAGGAGCGCAATGCCCGAGGACCGCACCACCCTTCTCCAGAGTTTCGCCGAAGCCCACCCCACCGATCGCAAGATCCTGGTCGGGCCGACGCTGCTCTGGGGCCGGGAGGTCCTCCGCACCCTCGCCCGAGAGCAGGGGGGCTGGATCGGCTGGGGACCGGTCACCCTCCGATCTCTTGCCGATGACCTGGCCCTCGTCAGCCTGAGTGAAGCCAGAGTTCGCGTCGGCTCCGACGTCGAAATCGGTGCCATCGCCGGCGCAGCACTCGACGAATGCATCGCCCAGCATGAAGTACCAAGTCAATGGCACACGCTGGCCGCCAACGCCGGCTTCCGCCGGGCAGTGGAAGACGCCGTCCTCGAACTCCGCGTCGCCGGCGCCACGTCTGCAGCAGTCCGCGAGCTCCAGGCCGCCGGCACCGCCTCCGGCATTGCCACCGTTCTCGAACGCTACTCAGCGCCTGCTCGCCACCCACGGCCTGGCCGATGCCGCCGCCGTCTTCGCCGCAGCGCTCGAGTCGTTCGAGCGCGAGGCGCCTTACCTCCTCGATGGTTCAATCGTCCTCGCCCCTGGCCTCAACCCGCGCGGATTGCCCGGGCAGTTGCTCAAGCGGCTGGTCGATCGTGGTGCACACCTCCTGAACTCGGACACGGCGAACCCTCCACCCCCAGCCACCATCTTCGTCGCCGCCACGCCCTACGACGAAGTGCGCGAAGCGCTACGCCGCGCGGTCGCCGAAGGCGTGCGCCTCGACCAGGTGGAACTGGTCTGCTCCGACGTCGACTCCTACGGCATTGCCCTCGACGCGCTCGCCCGCCACCTCGGCATCCCAGCCACCCTCCAGGAAGGGCTGCCCTGGCAGCGCTCCCGCATCGGCCGCGCCCTCGCCCGCCTCCTCGACTGGATGGAGCAGGGGCTGCCGGCCGACCTGCTGCGCGAAGCGCTCGAAGCCGGCGACATCGCGCCGCCCGGGCCAGGTCCACACCAGAACGGTGCGACCCTCGCCCGCGCGCTGCGCCTGCTCCGGATCGGCTGGGGACGCTCGCCGCTACGAGACGGCGCTGCAGCAGGACCTCGATCCGGACCTCGCTGCCCTCCTCCATGCCCTGCTCGACCACCTGCCGCCAACGACCGAGCGAGCCGCCGCGGAGGAGAGTGCCACCACCCCCCAGGCCATCGCCCAGTCGCTGCTGCACTTCCTCGATCTCGTCCCCCTCGCCGACGCGAGCGATCGCTTCAACGCCGACCGGCTGCGCCTGCGCCTCGAATCGCTCGCCGAGCTCGACGAAGCGGCGCAACCGTTCGCCACCGCGATCGGCGCCATCCGCGAAGCACTGTCCGATTTCAGGATCTGGCCGCAGTCGTGGGAAGGCGGTTCACCACGCCTCTCGCGCGGCGGGGCGGTGCATCTCTGCGATTTCCGCCATGCCGGGGTCACCGGCAGGCCACGGATCTTTGTCCTCGGCCTCGATGCCGGACGAACGACGGGACCGATCGTGCCCGATCCGATGCTGCCCGATGTGGTCCGCGCCCAGCTCGACGGCCTCGCCACCACCGCCGAGCGGCGGACCGAGCGGCGCGAGCTGGCGCAGCGCGCGGTGACTGGAGGCGCAGGGCACGGTCACCCTCTCCTATGCTTGCGGCGCCGGCAATGGTGACGCCACCAGGCCGGCACCACTGCTGCTCGACGTCGCACGCGAGCTGTGGAATGAGCCAGCGCTCGACTACTCCTCGCTCCGAACTAGCGGCTTGGCGCGCCGGTGTGCGCCGTGCCGGAAGCGGGCACCGGATCGCTCGACGGCCGCGACGTCTGGCTCGGCGCGATCGCCGGCGGCCCGTCGTCACTCGATGGCGAAGCGGTGGTGCGGTCGCAGTACCGCGGGCTCGATGCCGGGATCAGCGCAGTGCGCACCCTCTACGCCGATGAGATCACCGCCTGGCAGGGCCTCGTGCTTGCGGCAGCCGGCAAGTATGACGTCGTGGGCGCGAGCGCCCGCCTCGTCTCGCCCACCTCGCTCGAGCTGCTGTCGAAGTGCCCGCTGTCGTGGTTCTACAAGAACGCGCTCAAGCTCAAGCTCCCCGACGATCCGGAATACGATCCCGCCACCTGGCTCGACCCGCTCATGCGCGGCTCGCTGCTGCACACGGTGTTCGAGCAGTTCGTCGCGCGCTATCGCCCACGGCAGGGAGAGATCATCCGGGCCGAGGCGCTGCACGACCTGCTGGAGATCTGCGACGCCGCAGCTCGCCGAGCAGCGCGAGAGTGACCCGCCCCCCAGCGAAACTGTCTTCCTCGCCGAGCGTGACGAGATCCGCCGGGCCGCGAAGTCGTTCCTGACGATGGAACGCGACCTGGTGCGCCGAGCCCATGCCCCGAGCTGGGGCGAGGTGGAGCTGGAGCTTGATGGCGTGGTGATCGCGCTCCCGGACGGCTCCCAGCTCCGGCTCCGCGGCTACATCGACCGGATCGACACGCTCGCCTCGGGCGCTCGGCTCGTGGTCGACTACAAGACCGGCAGCACCTATCCCTATCGCAAGGTCAACAAGGAGGGGCCGCTCAACGGCGGCCGGCAGCTGCAGCCGGCACTCTACTCGGCCGCACTGGCCGCCACGAGCGGCGTGCCGGTCGAACGGTTCGAGTACCGCTTCCCGACCGCCAAGGGTGGCAACCAGATCGTGGCGCACCATGCCGCGGAGCTGGGCATCGGGCTTGGGCTCGTCCCGGGCGTGCTCGAGCCGCTCCGCAACGGCGCTTTCCTGCCGACGACCAACGACTCCGACTGCAGGTTCTGCGATCACGCCGAGATCTGCCGGGTGAAGGGCAGCGATGAAATCAGGAGCCCATGGATTCGCCGCGAGCCACCTGGGCCGAGATGGTGAGCGAGTCGGCCGCGCTGTATGCCACCATGCGCGCGCGGAGGACGCCATGAGCGGCACGTCGCTGCAGCTGCCGGTCGACGAGCCCGCGCGTGAGCGCATCCGTCACGACCTCGACACCAACTTCCTGGTCGAAGCCGGGGCAGGGTCGGGCAAGACCACCGCACTGGTGGGCCGGATGCTGTCGCTCATCCGGACCGGTGTGCCGGTCGAGCGGATTGCCGCCGTCACCTTCACCCGCAAGGCCGCCGGTGAACTGCGCGAGAAGTTCCAGGTCGAACTCGAGCGCGAGGCCCGCGAGGCGCCGTCGCCGGAACTCAAGGAACGGTGTGAGGTGGCGCTCGACAATCTCGACGCCGGCTTCATCGGCACCATCCACGCCTTCTGCGGCCGCCTGCTGCGCGACCAGGCGCTCGAAGCCGGGGTGGTGCCGACCTTCGAGGAAGTGGATGAGGCAGAGTTCGAGGCGTTGGTCGATGAGTTCTGGGGCCGCTGGGTCGAGCGCTGCCGCCTGGAGGACAATCCGGCGCTCGCGCGCCTCGCGGCGTTGGGCATTGCACCCGCGGAGCTGCTGAAGGGCTTCAAGACACTGGTCGAGAACCCCGATGTCACCTTCCCGCACCCGTCGGCGCCGGCACCCGACGCGACGGCCTCCAGGGCGTGTCTGGACGGGCTGCTCGACCTGGCCGACGCCCTGATGCCTCCGACGGAGCCCGACGCCGGCTGGGACCATCTGCAGCTGCTGGTCCGCCGCTTCCGCTACCTCGCCGCGGTCGACGAGATGGCCACGCTGCCGGGCTTTGCCGCGGCCCTGGCACTCATGACCGAAAGCGGCTGCAAGGTCACCCAGAACCGCTGGGCCGAGACCAAGGAAGGGAAGGCGGTCGCCAAGGATCTCGGGATTCAATTCGAGGAATTCCGTACCGGCATCGCCGCCGACTTCCTGCGCGCCTGGTACGTCCATCGCTACGCCGTCGTGGTCGACGTCCTGCAGTCGGCCATCGAAGAGTTCGGCGCCGAGCGGCGGACGCATGGCACGCTCGGCTTCCAGGACCTGCTCAGCCTTGCCGCGAATCTCCTGCGCACATCAGACGCCGCCAGGACGTGCGCTGGGTCGCCAATACCAGCGCCTCCTGGTCGATGAGTTCCAGGACACCGACCCGATTCAGGCCGAGGTCTGCTTCCTCCTCGCCTCCGACGCGTCCGAGGGCCGCGACTGGCGCACGGTCACCCCAAGGTCCGGCTCCCTCTTCGTCGTCGGCGATCCGAAGCAGAGCATCTATCGCTTCCGCCGTGCCGATCTCGAGACCTATGCCGCGGCCAAGGAGCAGTTCTCCCGCGTGGGTGAGGTGTTGCAGCTCACCGAGAACTTCCGCTCGTCGAAGCCGGTCGAGCAGTTCGTCAACGATCGCTTCAAGGACGTCTTCCGAGCCGACACGCCCGGTCAGGCCGCGTTCGCCCTGATGCACACGCGCAATCCGGCCGGCCCGGCCGATGGCATCTACTTCTACGACGTGGAGCTTGTCGGGGGCCAGGTCGGCCGCGACCGGATCCTCGACTGGGAGGCACTCGCGCCTTGCAGGCTGGATCGCCCAGCGCATCGAGGAGTGGCGAGCGGAAGCCGGAAGACTTCCTGGTGCTTTCCTTCCACCGGGCGGCGGTCGGCCCCTTGGCCCGGGCACTCGCCAACTGGAACATCCCCGTCGCCACGGCCGGTGCCGAGGTCCCCCAGGAGCGCGAACTGGGCGACCTGCTCCTGGTGCTCAAGCTCCTGGCCGACCCGGAGAATTCGGTCCTCGTGGTCGCGGTGCTCGAAGGGCTCTTCTTCGGCCTCTCGCCGGCGGACCTTTTTGACGCGAAGCAGGCGGGGATCGAGTTCACGCTCGTGTCACCTCCGGCGAACACCGATCACAAGGTCGGCGCGGCGCTGGCGCAGCTGCAGCGCTGGCTCGATGCGTCACGTCTCCTCCCGGCCGACTTGGTGCTCGAGCGCATCCTCGACGACACCGGTCTCCTGGCCTGGTCGGCGGGGCTCGACCTTGGTGATGCGCGGGCGGGGTTGCTGCTGCACCTGGTCGAAGTGCTTCGAACCGAGTCGAGTGTCGGGGCGGGGGACCTTCGCTCGGCGATCGAGACCATCGAGCGCGAACTCGAGACGCCCGACACCAGCAGCAATCTCCGTCCTGATCGGGGTGGTGCGGTGCGGGTCATGAATCTCCACAAGGCCAAGGGGCTCGAGGCTGAGGTGGTGGTGCTGGCCTGTCCGTCGGACATGGACGAGTATCCGCCGCTGATTCACGTGCGGCGTGATGAGACGGGGGCGGTCGGCTACCTCCGCATCTGTGATGATGACAAGAACACCATCGCCCATCCGGCGGGGTGGGATGAGGTCGAGGCGCAGGAGAACACTCTCCTGCAGCACGAGCGCGAGCGGTTGCGCTATGTCGCATCGACCCGGGCGCGTGGCGAGCTGGTGGTGGCTCGGCTCAAGAAGCTCAACAAGGACGGCCCGCGGCCTGACAAGTCGATCTGGGAGCCGCTGCACGCCACCCTGGCCAAGCACGGCAAGGCCATCGAGCTGGTCCCACAGGACCCCCCGGGTCGGGAGACGCTGCAGCGTACGGCGGCCGAGCTAGGTGAGGACGTTGCCAGTGCCGTGGCTCGGCTGCAAGGCGCGATGGTCCCTTCTGAGACCACGACGTCGGTCACCGCTGCGGTGCACAAGCCCTGGGCGGATGATTCCGGTGATGAGCACGTCCGTGCGCGGCGCAACGCGGGAATGGCGTGGGGGTCGGCGGTGCATCGCGCGATTGAGGGGCTGGGGCGCGGTCGGGCGGGTGAGAATCTGAAGAGCTACCTGCGTGCGGTGGTGCGTGACGAAGAACTCGGCAGCACACCTGAAGAAATCTCCGCTGAAGGTGACAAGTTGTTCGCTGTCCTAGAGCATCTGCAGGCGACACCGGAGTGGACAGCGCTCATGGCGAGTGGTGATCGTCGCTTCGAGTGTCGCGTCGCGCGTTGTGAAGATGGGCCAAACGGACGCGTGCTGACCGAAGGCACCCTCGACGCGGCATTCATGCAGGACGGTGCCTGGACTGTGCTGGATTGGAAGACTGACGCCGTGGCCGACGACGAGTGGAAGGCCCGTGAGGCGGGCTACAAGGCGCAGGTGGCGGCGGTATGTAGAGGTTCTTGCCGCACTTGGAGAGAAGGCGGGTGGGGGGAGGGTGGTGAGGGTGCGGTAGGACACTCACGCCCTTCGCTGCGCTCAGGGTGACAACACAAAAGGGCCGCGGAAATCCGCGGCCCTTTTGGTGCGTGGCGGTAAAGCCACGCAGTACGTTCGGAACGTGATTCCATAGTATTTGGTGGAACGCGCCGAGTCAATGCCAGGGTGCGGATGGGGAGGGTCGAACTCCCAAGGGCTCGCGCCCAGTACGTTCCGAACGTACCGCGTCTACCAGTTCCACCACACCCGCGACCTTGTTCTGGCACTTGGTGGTTCCGGTTGCCGCGACGCGTCGTCACAACGTGCCATGCCGCTGGCGGGAGGAAAGTGGCGCAGGAAGTCAGGCAACGAGGGGCGGTCCCGCGCTCATAGGTACAATTCAACGCGACTACGCATGCCCTTCACTCCGTTCAGGGCGACAGTACAGAAGGGCCGCGGAAATCCACGGCCCTTCTGGTTCGTGGCGGTGAAGCCACGCGACACACTCGGAATGTTCCTCTACGATATTCGAACTCCAGGGCCGAGTCAATGCCAGGGTGCGGACGGGGAGATTCGGACTCCCACGAGCTTTCGCTCAACACATTCCGAGTGTGCCGCGTCTACCAGTTCCGCCACGCCCGCCACCATGCTTTGGCACTCTGGGGTTCCGGTTGCTGCGACGCGTTCTCACAACGTGCCATGCCGCTGGCGAGAGGAAAGTGGGGAAGAGGGGAGGACAACGAGGGTCGGGTGCGCGCTTAGCGGTACAATGCAACGCGGCCACGCATCGCCTTCACTCCGTTCAGGGTAACAACACAAAAGGGCCGCGGAAAGCCGCGGCCCTTCTGGTTCGTGGCGGTGAGCCACGCAGCACGTTCGCAACGTGCTTCTCGTCTATGGTGCGGTTACCGCCGAGTCAATGCCAGGGTGCGGGTGGGTGACGATCTCTGATTGCGTTCTCAGCGCGCGGGGGGCCGCCAGAGGAGCAACCGTTGTCTGAGCCGTGCAGCGGCGAGTTCGGTTGCGACGGTTGGCGGCTGCCCCCGCGCGCGCATCCCCTCGCGCATCGGAGCTCAAGACCCTCGCAGGTGGAACATTCATTGAGCGCAGGGCGACAACGCAAAAGGGCCGCGGAATCCTGTGCCTCGGTGCGTGAAGGGATGGGCCCGCTGAGCGGCACGCCGTTCCAATCTCCAGGCCATGAAGGTACGCGATCTGCTGCGCCTCCTGGCCGACGATGGCTGGTATCTTACAGCATCTTCAAACAGGCGAGGTTGAAGGCATGAAACTCCTGGTTGTTGTTGAGCAAACCGAGACGGGGTATTCAGCCTACTCACCGGATCTACCGGGCTGTGTGGCGACCGGGAGATCGCGTACCGAGGTCGAGCAGACGATGCAGGAAGCGATCGATCTCCATCTTGAGGGACTGCACGCTGAAGGGCCCGCGCCGCCCGAGCCGCCCACGTATGCGACCGTTGTTGAGGCCGGTGCCTGAAACCTCTGGATTCCCGGATGCCAGGAGGGCCGCGGAAATCCGCGGCCCTTCTGGTTTGTGGCGGTGAAGCCACGCAGCACACTCACACCGTACCACTAGAGTATCGCCGGGTGCTGGCCGAGTCAATTCCCTGGTGGTGGGAGGTTGACCGACTCTCGATAGGTAGGTAGTCTACCTATCATGCCACCCAAGCCAAGACCCCGGAACGAACTCCTCGCCGGCACGCTGGACCTGCTCATCCTGCAGACACTCACGCTCGGTCGGTTGCACGGCTACGCCATCGCCCGGCATATCGAGCAGGCGTCGGAGGAGCTGCTCCGGATGGAGCAGGGGTCGCTCTACCCGGCACTCGAACGGCTGCAACTCAAGGGCTGGGTCACGTCGACGTGGGCCCGCTCGCCGACCGGCCGCCGCGCGCGCTACTACACCATCACCGCTTCGGGGCGGAAGCGCCTCGGCCAGAAGATCTCCGCCTTCGACCAGCTGTCTCTGGCGGTCTCTCGTGTGCTTGGGCGTGCCTGAACGGTAGCGTCCCCATGTCACTCCTCGATGCCTTCCGCCACCGACTGCGCCTCCTGTTCCGGCGGCACGAGTTTGACCGGGAGATGGCCGAGGAATTCCACCACCACCTCGACTTGCAGGCGCAGGAGTTTCCCGGTCAGCCACCATCCGGCAGGCGGCGCCCGGTCTCGCTTTGGGAGCCAGGCCTACTACATGGAAGAGACGCGCCGAATGAGTCCGTTGCGCTGGCTCGACGCGCTGCGTCAGGACCTGCGCTATGCGGGGCGAAACCTCCGCCGGGCGCCCGGGTTCACCGCCGTGGCCGTCCTCTCGCTCGCCATCGGGATCGGCGCGAACACCGCGATCTTCGGTCTCCTCTACGCGCTGCTGCTCCAGCCGCTGCCGGTGTCACACCCCGAGCAGCTCGTCGAGGTGCAGCACACGGGACCGGGCGCGCCGAACGACGCCTTCTCCTGGGCCGAGTACCAGGCCCTGCGGCAGAGCCCGGGGTTCACGACCCTCACCGCCCTCGGCGGCACCAGCGACCTCCCCATCATCGCTGGCGGTGTGCGCCGCTCCGCGGGCGTCGACGCCGTGGCCGGGAACTTCTTCACCACCATCGGGATCCGACCGTTGCTCGGACGCCTGATCGTCCCCGAGGACGAGCGCACTCTCGCTCCGGTCGTCGTGATCTCCGAGGCCCTCTGGGCGGGGCTGTTCAACCGGGATCCTGCCGCCATCGGCCGCACGATCACGATGCACGATGCCGCGTTCACCGTCATCGGCGTCGTCCCGAAGTCTTACCAGGGGCTGGCGTACACCGGGTCGTTCGACATGGCGATTCCGTTGAGTACGCTGGCGTACGCAGGCGGCCCCCCGGCGGAGACGGCGAGCGCCGGTGAGGCGATGCTCCTGATCGTCGGGCGACTGGCGGATCCTGCCAGCGCAGCGGCGGTCGCCGGCACGATGGCGGAACGCTACCGCGCGTGCTGCGTTGCACAGCAGTCCGTTGCCGGCGGTGGTGTGGCCTCGGGGGTCGGACTGGCCAGCATTGCGCACGGCATTGCGTCGTCGAAGTTCGATGTCCGCGCCATGTTCGGCCGCCTGCTGATCGAGTTGCTCGGCTGTGCCGCGATCGTGCTGCTTGCGGCCTGCGCCAATCTCGGCACGCTCCTGCTCGCGCGCGCCGCGGCCCGCGAGCGCGAGCTCGCCGTCCGTCTCTCGCTCGGTGCCTCGCGCCGTCGGCTGGCGGCCCAGATGCTGGTCGAGAGCGGTGTGCTGGCTACCCTCGGCACCGGGGCCGGACTGGTGCTGGCGGCGCTGGCGCTCCGCCTGATCGCCCACCATCTGCCGGGTCCCATCGTCGGCCGGGCGGCGCTGCAGCTCAATGGCGCAGTGCTCGGCTTCACCGCCGCTGTCGCCGTGGCGGCGGTGCTCCTGTTCGGCGGCATCCCGGCGTGGCGTGCCACGCGCACCAACCTCATCGGCGGGCTCAATCTCGGTGGCCGGTCGTCCGCCGCCCGGCGGCGTGGCGTGCTCGATCGGAGTGTGGTCGTGGCGCAGGTCGTCATCGCGCTGGTCCTGGTCAATGGCGCCGGGCTGTTCGTCGCCACGCTCCGCAACCTGCGCGCGGTGGACGGCGGGTTCGCCACCACGCGGATCGTGAGCACTGGCCTCGAGGCCCGCGGCACGTCGTACGAGAGCACCGGCCTGATCCCTCTCGCCGATCGGCTGCTGGCCCGCGCCGCCGCGATTCCCGGTGTGCGATCGGCGGCGATCTCGGCGTCGGCGCCGGTCTTCGGCGGCCGCCGGCTCGGCCCGGACATCGCGGTCGAGGGCTACACGCCGGGCCCCGACGAGCGCGTGAGCAGCTGGCTCAACCCGGTGACCCCGGGGTTCTTCGCCACCTTCGGCATTGCCTTGCATCAGGGGCGTGACTTTTCGTCCAGCGACCGGGCGGGAGGACAGCCAGTGGTGATCGTCAATGAGGCGTTCGTGCAGCAGTACATGCGCGAGCGGAATCCGCTGGGGATGACTGTCCACATGGCCGTGGAGGCGGACACCATCCTGATGCAGGTGGTGGGAGTGGCGGGCGATGCGCGCTACCTCGACCTGCGGCAGCCGGCGCTGCCGATGATCTACGTGCCGCTCGCCCAGATTTCCCACCTCCCCAGGCTCGGTCAGATCCCCGTGCTGGGTCTCACGGTGCGGACCAACGATGATGACCGGGCTGCGCCGCTCTTGCTCCGCAACGTGGTGCGCGACGAGGCGCCGGGGCTGGTCGCCAGCGGGGCGGAGACGATCGAGTCCGCGCTGGACGACGCGCTGAACCGTGAGACGCTCACCGCGGAGCTGGCAACGCTGTTCGGTGCCGTGGCCCTGATCCTCGCCGCGATCGGACTGTTCGGGGTCGTGTCGTATCATGTGGCGCGGCGCACCCGCGAGATCGGTGTGCGCATGGCGCTCGGGTCCACGCCGTCACACGTCGTGTGGCTGGTGCTCAGGCAGGCGCTCGTGCTCGCCGTGATTGGCGTGCTGCTGGGGATTCCCCTCGCGTTTGCCGGCGGGAAGGTGATCGCCGCCGAGTTGTTCGGACTGGCGGGACAGAACGGCTACTTCGTGCTCGGCGCGGGTGTCCTCTTGCTCGGCACGGCCGTGGCCGCCAGCGCGGTGCCCGCGCGGTGGGCTGCCAAGGTGGATCCGATGATCGCGCTGCGGGCGGACTAGCCGCGGGCTCCGCGCGCGTGGTTCCTTCGCCTCGCTGAGTGCGAGAAAACAAAAGGGCCGCGGAACTCCGCGGCCCTTCTGGTTCGGGGAGCTGGTGACACGTCAGGCGGGACGATGCGCCATCGCCCAGACGATGTATGCCACGAGCAGCAGCAACGCTCCGGCCGCCAGAACGGTTGTCGTCCGGAGGCGCGCCGGTGAGAGTCGCCGAACCGCCGCGAACGCCATGACGAGTCCCGCTACTCCGCCGATGGCCGCACCACCGAGCGCGTTCGCCAGGCTATCCCACCCCATCCCCCCGCCCAACCGGCCACCGATGGCCATGCCGGCGGCGGCACAGAGCAGGGGAAGCGAGAGACCGAGCACCAATCCACTGACGAGCCGAACGCGGCGAATGTGTGGGTCCGCCACGTCAGCAGCCTCCTGGTGCTGGTGCGTCCCCCGATGGGGGAGCCGGGAGCCCCGGGCCAGTGCCCGTGCCTCCGCTAGCGGAACCCGATATCAGTAGGCGCAATGTCGCACCCACCGGGCTTCTGCAGCACCGCATTCAGCCCGGTCCAGTAGAACGTCGTGGTCCCCGGGACCACCATCCCGGTGCTGAGTGAAGCAACCTGACTCGTGGAATACCCCCGCGCCACCACCGCCGCCGGGTTGGTGGAGAAGAAGACCCAGACCAGATCCTCTGACGGTGTGTCATCGGTCCCGGTGGCGGTGATCACCGCCCCGGCCGGATCGCGGAAGGGGACCTCCTCGTTGCCGGCCCGATAGAAGTCCTTGACGTAGGTGGTCGCCGCATTGCAGGTGCCTTCGGTGGCCGAAGGCGAGAAGCTGATCAGGTCGGAGAGCCGCATGGCCACACAGGGATAGGTTCCGGCCGGAAGTCCGGTCGCAGTGGCGATTTCCGGCTCGGTGGCCATGTCGCGGAGAAGCCCGGAACTCGAGGTGAACACGGTGGTGTAGGGGGCGGAACAATCGGCATTGTTTGAGAGTCGCATCTCAAAAAAGCCGACCCGGAAGAGATCCGCGTTGACATTCAGAAGTGACGCCGCGGACGCAACCGCTGAAGTGGATCCGCGAATGGTGAACGCGTCATTCTGGCCGCCGTCCGAACTCGTCGAGCCGCAACCGCCGACGGACATGCCTGCAACCACGCAGAGAAGAGGGATGAACTTGCGCATGGTAACCTCCAAGGGGGTGGTTTCCACGCATCCTAGCCAGCAGTACCGGGAAGTTCAAGCGATTGCCATTGACCACGCTGCTCCGGCTCGAGATTGCTGAGTTCGAACCAGAGCCGGAGCGGGCACTGCGCGCCTGGCGAGGAATCTCGTCCTGGTGAGGAGCTGTGGCAGTCCCATCAGGATGAGGTGGTGGGGGCGCGACACTCCACTTCGAGATTCAACGGTCCGTAGAGATAGTCCGTCTTCGACTGCGGTCGCGACCAGTCGCCGTAGACCGCGGTGAGGAACCCCTCGGGATCGGCGGGGACGAGGACGTCGCCGATCCCGGCCAGGCGCATCGCTCGCGAGTCGGCGAACACTGCCTGGGGGAAACGATAGTGGAAAAGCCGGGCCGGGTCGCTGTCGGCGTTCGTGATCGCCCAGCCGTCCCGATGCGGACGGATCACGTCGAGGTCGATGAGCAGGTGCGGGTGCCGGGGGTGGACGAATGAGAGCTTGTACCGGCTTTCGATCCGGACCCGGAAGCCGTGGCCGAGCATCGCTTCCCGCAGCGCCGGCAGCCTGTCGAACTCGGCCTCGGGAATCCCCAGGTCGAGATCATGGTCGCCCCGGATGAAGTCGCAGTTGCAAGGCAGGTCCTCGGGGGTGTCGATCTCGCGCCACGGCAGCCCCGCGGTGTACACCGGCCAGAACCCCTCACCAGCCATGAGGACATCGTATGCCTGATTCGGGAACCCCTGGTGACCGCCGCGATCGATGACGCCACCGATCCGGTCCAGGAAGGCCGCGGAGCTCGCCGCACCGATCTTGACGAGTTGCGCACTTTCGCCCACCGATCGTTCGTGCGGCACATCGCGGCTGTACCGGATGATCCGTCCCTGATCGAGTTCGACGTGATACTCGCCCTCGAAAAAGGGGCGCTGGGGATCGACCAGGCAGCCGTTCCGCGGCGGGGCAGCCACGAACCGGCGCATCAGTTCCGGCGAGTAGAGCACATCGCCGTTCTGGAAGAGGAATGCCTCTCCCCGCACGGCGTCACGCGCGCAGTGCAGCGACACGATGCTGTTGGTGGAGCCATACGCCCCATTGACGAGGACTCGGCAACGGCTGCCGACATGCTCGACAATGCGGTGCGCCTGGAGTGGGCACGAACTTCGCTTCGACGGCACGGTGATGAGCCAGCAAGACGATTGGCGCTCCATGGAGGACCGGGGCGTGCACCACGCAACAGTGTCAGAAGTCCCGGAATGATACTCCCCGGTTCCATCACCGGCCAATGGACATCGCGGCCTGAGGGTCAGCCTTTACTGCAGGCTGTCCCTCTTCGCCTTGAACTTGCCGGCGACCTGGTCGCGAAGCCGGCTCACTTCCAGCTCCTTCTCCTTCATCTCGAGCTGCGCTCGCATCACCTCCAGGTCGTTCGTCATGCCGACCGCTGCCTGACGGCGAATCTGGTCAAGCCGGTCCCGCGCCAGCGACAATGACCGGACCGCCACCTCGAGGTCCGCCTGCCGCTGCGCTTCGTCAAGCTGCCGGGCAAGCTGGTCTGCGGGCGTATGCTGCTCCAGGAATTCCTGGCGCAGGGCGAGTCGCTTGGCGGCCACCACCATCTCCTCGCGCGTCCGCGCCAGTGCGACCTCTGCCTCGGATTTCGTCAGCGGCTGGGCGACACCGATGCGCACCTGTCGCTCGGCGTCGCTCAGCTTGGCCTCCGCCGCGGCGATGCGCTGTTGGATTTCGGCAAGCTCGAGCTGAATCCGCTCCTTGACGAAGTCGCGGCCGACAACCAGCGGTGCGCCCAGGTCGTCGCGCGGCGAAGCTGAGCCGCCCTGGATCTCTTCGGCATCGAGCTTCATCCGCGCCAGCCGCGTCTGCATGGTGCGGACCGCGGCGGTCGCGGTGGCCAGCGCCTCGTCAGTGGCGAGTCCCAGCTGCCGCTGCTGTTCCACCTTGGCGAGCTGCTCCTGCACCAGCTGGAGTCGCATCACCATCAGCTGCATCTCGGCGCGCGAGGCATCGAGCAGCGAATCGCGGCGGGCGCCGTCGCGCACCTGGGCGGCGGCGAAGTTGCTCGCCACGCCAAGGATGAGGCAGGCGCCCACCAGGCCGATCACGCTGATTCGCCGGCGGGTCGGTTCGTTGCGCCGGGGGCCGAGGGAGGCTTCGCGGCGAAAGGCTCGCGCCACCTCCCATTCGAGATGGGCCCGGAACTCGGGATCGGGAATGCCAGAGACGTCGGTGGTCATCAGAGTTCTCCTTCGGAATCGGGGTCCGCTTCGATCTGGTGGCGGAGCTCTTCTCGGGCGCGACGGAGCTGTCCCTCGACCGCGCGCTCACTCAGCCCCTGGGTGGCGGCGATCTCGGCGACCGAATGCCGTTCGAGGTGAAAGGCGGTAAGGAGCCGGTGCCGCGCGACTGGCAGCTGGGCCAGCGCGCGATGCACCAGCGAGGCACGCTCCACGCTGCGGCTGTCGTTGGGAGTGGCGGCTTCATGCCCATCAAGTGATTCGAACGGGCGACGGCGGAAGTGATTGCTGAGGAGGTTGCGGGCGACCGTGGTCAGCCATGCCGCGGGGTTGTCCGGGATCCCCTTGGCATGCCACGTCCGCACCGCGCGGAGCCACGCCTCCTGGGTCACGTCTTCGGCGAGATCGCGATCACCCCGGCACCGGCTCGCGACGTAGGCATAGAGCTCGTCGATAGTGGCTTGATAGAGCCGGCGGATCTCGTCTTCGGTGGCTGGCTGGGTCATCCGGTGCTCTCCTCACCCGATACGACACCTGAGGGAGGGAAAACCCACGGGGGGGGCTCTTGAAGTGTAGCTCGCCTGCTGGACGCGAGAAGGGCCGCGGAAATCCGCGGCCCTTCTGATTCGTGGTGGCTCGGTAGGTAGAGGTTCTTGCCGCTCTCGGACAGAAGGCGGCGGGTGGGAGGAGGGTGAGGGTGCGGTAGGGGCGCCGCCATCCTTTGACGGCCGTATGACCACCGATAGTGTATGAGAGTACCTTGCAATGTCTCAGGTCGCTGACACGGCTCGAGGGCGGGGCCGACATGTCGCCGGTGCCCCGAAAAGGTACGGGAGCACTGCTCGCTACTCGTCAATGACGACTCCCGGAGGGTGTGCCTCCTCGATGACTTCTGAATCGTTCGCTCCACTGCAGGCGTTGCTTGCCGGCCAATACACCCTCGAGCGGGAACTCGGGCGCGGCGGAATGGGAGTGGTCTACCTGGCCCGGGATGTCCGCCTGGACCGGCCGGTGGCCATCAAGGTCCTCCCCCGCGCGCTGGCCGCCAACCCCGAGCTGCGCGAGCGCTTTCTCCGCGAGGCGCGCACCTCGGCCCAACTCTCCCATCCAAACATCGTGCCGATCTACCGGGCCGACGAAATCGACGGCGTGGCCTTCTTTGCGATGGGCTTCGTGGATGGCGAGAACCTGGCCGAACGGATCCGGGCCCGCGGTCCGCTCCCTCCGGCGGAGGCGGTGCGAGTGCTGCGCGAGGCGGCGTGGGCGCTGGCCTACGCGCACGCCCGTGGCGTGATCCACCGCGACGTGAAGCCGGAGAACATCATGATCGAGCGCGGCTCCAATCGCGCCGTCGTGACAGACTTCGGCATCGCGCAGAACCAGCGGGCTACGCCCCTGACGCAGGGTGGCATGGTGCTCGGCTCGGTGCACTACATGAGTCCCGAGCAGGCTGCAGGCGACACCCTCGATGGCCGGAGCGACCTCTACTCGCTCGGCGTCGTTGGATTTCAGGTCCTCAGCGGCCGGCTGCCGTTCGAGGGAGCGGAGGCTGCCTCGGTGATGGCGCAGCAGGTGACGCGCCCGGCTCCTTCGCTTGCGACGGTCGCACCTGATCTGCCGAGCGGACTCGTTGCGGTCATTGACCAGAGTCTCAGCAAGCGGCCCGCGGACCGCTATCCCACGGGGGAGGCGTTCGCGGAGGCGCTGGAAACGGCGCTGCAGTCGGCGTCCCTGCCGGTGGCCGCCGGCTCCCAGGCGGAGGTGGTGAGCACCGACCAGGCACGCGCCATCTGGTCGCGGGCCGCGCAGTTGCAGGCGGAGGCCACCAGCCGGCTGCAAGCGCGATACCGGGAGCCAGCGCCGGATGGTGCGCCGGCGAGCGGCCTGTTGACCGGAGGCTATCGGCTCCACGATGTGGAACTCGCGGCGGAAGAGGCGGGGATTGCGGCGGAGTTTGTCGCGATGGCGATTGCGGAGCGGCCCGCGGGAACGGTACCACGCTCGGCGGACCTCTCCGAGCGGGAGGAGCGGGTGTTGACCCGGATGTTGGGCACGCGGGACCGGAGCATCTCCTGTTCACGCGTGATCCAGGCGACGCCCACCGCCGTTCTCGAGGCGATCGGGAGAGTGTTCACCGTGGCCCCGTTCGGACTGAAGTTGCGCGACTCGGTCGGCGGGCATCCCCTCGACGGCGGAATCCTGGTGTTCAACGTTCAGCTGATTCGGTCGGTCGTCATCTCCTTCGACGGCGTCAAGAGCATGTTCAACCACCGGCTGACGCAGCTCGAACTGGAGCAGCTCCACGTGGCGCTGAAGCCGTTGGGGTCACCGGTCGCCGGATGCGAGGTCACCGTGTCGGGCGATCTTCGGCGGGGGCTGCGCAAGGCGTGGACGGCGGACCGGTGGGTCAGCGGCTTGGCGGGGTCAGCCGGTGCCGCCGCCGGTGTGGGGTTCGGGCTGACGCTCGCTCTGGGGCCGTTCGCTGCGGTAGTGGCCGTCGGAGGCGCCGCGGTAGCCGGCGGGCTCTCTCTGGCTGGGTGCCGTTGGGGATATGGCTACGCCCTCCGACAGGGCCGAACGGAGCTGGAGGGAATGCTCGCGGCGTTGGAAGGGGACTTGCACGCGGCGTCGGTGTTCGGGACATCACCGTCGTCGGAGGCCGGCTCCCGTCGTCTCGCTCCTGGATCGGGCGACCCGAGCGCGCTGCTCGGAACGCGCGCGTCTCCCCGCTCACGGTCGTGAGATCGCACCGAACCGGTCCACCGTCCCAATCTCCAGCGCGACCGTGCGTTCGCGCCGCCCGATGCGAAGGACAAGCGTCTTTCCTCCACGCCGGACGCTGGCGCATCTCAACCACGCATCCCCTTCGCTTCGCTCAGGGTGACAAATGCCAAAGCGGCGTCAGAGCAGCAACCTCTCCCTCCTCGACCATCCATCATCTATCATCCATCATCCCCTCCGTCCCGAGACCCGCCGCGATGCGCCCACTCCTCACCCCTGCGTTGCTGCTGCCCGCCTGCCTCCTCGGCCTCTGCGGGCCGATCAGCGCCCAGCAACGTGGCGGATTTGTGATGCTCCGTGGCACCGACACCCTCTCCCTCGAACGCTTCGCGCGCCCAACTGACAGGCTGACGGGGGAGATCGAGACCCGGGTCGCCGGCCGGACCTCGCGAGTCACCTACATTATTCTGCGCCGACCCGACGGCAGGGCACTGCGCCTGGAATACTCGCTGACGGTGCCGCAGCAGGGACTCTCCACGGCAGCGCTCGATATCAGTGGTGACAGCGCCATCGGCCCGGTGATGCACGCCGAACGCGAGAGCGTCTTTCGCGGTGCATTCCGGCCCCACGCGGTCCCCTTCCTCACCCCGCTCTCCTTTGCGATGGTGGAAGATCTGATTCAGGCCGGATCGTCATCGCCGACGTTTCTCTGGGGCAATCAGCGGACACCGGTCGCTCCGGTCATCAGCCGGGTTGATGCGACGCATTTCACCCTCGCCGGCCCGATCAACCTGACGCTCACGGTCGATGGCCAGGGCAAAATTGTCTCGGGTCGCTCAACAGGTGGTGACACACTGCTCATCCGCACCGGCGAACTCCTGCCCCCGGTGCAGCTCGGCGCCGCGCCTCGCGCGACCGGCACTGCTCTAGCGCCGCCGATGGGATGGAACAGCTGGAACAAGTTCGGCTGCCGCATCGACGAGGCGTTGATCCGCGAAACGGCCGATGCGATGGTTGCCACCGGCATGCTCGCCGCGGGCTATCGCTTCCTCAACATCGACGACTGCTGGGAAGCGCGCACCCGGGATGCCGATGGCAACCTGATGGCCGATTCAGTGCGCTTTCCATCAGGCATTCCGGCGCTGGTCGACTACATCCACGCCAAAGGGCTCAAGGTCGGCATCTACTCCTCAGGCGGGACGGCGACCTGTCAGGGTCGCCCCGCGACCCTCGATCATGAGGTGCAGGACGCCGCCCTCTTTGCGCGCTGGCAGATCGATTACGTCAAGTACGACAACTGCAATGCCCGCAATCGCCCGGAACAGGTGCGCTTCAGGGCGATGCTCGACGCGGTCAAGGCCACCGGGCGCGCGACCGTCTTCAGTGTCTGCGAGTGGGGCGAGGCGCGCCCCTGGCTCTGGGCCCGGCAGCTGGGGGGACAGCTCTGGCGCACCACTGAGGACATTCGGGATTCCTGGCTTTCGATGATCGGCATTCTCGATCAGCAGGTGGGTCTCGATCGCTACGCGGGCCCCAACGGGTGGAATGACCCCGACATGCTCGAGGTCGGCAACGGCAAGATGACCCACGCCGAGTATGTCGCGCACTTCTCCCTCTGGGCGCTGCTCAATGCGCCGCTCATCGCGGGCAATGACCTACGGGCGATGGATGACTCGACCCGTTCGATTCTGCTGAATGCTGACGTCATTGCGGTCGATCAGGATTGGGGTGGTCGTCAGGGCTACCGTCTCCGCGACGATGGCGCCACCGAGGTCTGGCTCAAGCCGATGTCGGATGGCGGCCGAGCGCTGGTGCTGCTCAATCGCGGCACCACCGATGCCCCCATTGCGGTGACATTCGCCGAGATCGGACTCGGCGCGCACCAGACGGTGCGCGATCTCTGGTCTGGTCAGGTGGTGGAAGAAACCAGGGCGTTGCGTCGCGTCGTGCCGGCGCATGGTGCGGTGATGTTGCGGGTCAGATAGCGGCCTGAACCCGAGTCTCGCCCGGCCATTGCGGGGTGGCCCCGCCGAGTAGTACTTCTACCCCATGGCCGCTCGCGTTGTACTCGATGGCCCGATCCTCCGCATCACGCTTTCAGGCGCCCTCACAGCCGGCGACCTCTTCTCGCTCGCTCGGGAAATGGAGCAGATCAAGAAGGCCCTCGGTCGTATCCCCGATCGGATTGTGGACATGTCCAACCTGCAGGCAACCGGCGTTGCCTTCAACCTCACGCTCGAGCTGGCGCGACGGCGACGGGAGACGGTCTTCCCGAATGCCTTCCGCTCGGCCATCCTGGCCCCGGCCCGGGACACCGTCGGTTTCGCGCGGATCTTCCGGATTCTCAGCAACAATCCCCAGATCGAGGTGCGGGTCTTCGCGACGGTTGGTGAGGCGGAAGCGTGGCTTGGCTTCGCCGCGTCGAAACCATGACAATGTCCCGCGCCCGCCGCTCTGTCACTCTGCTCCTCTCGCTGTTGCCGGCCTGCTCACGGCCACCGGCGCCCGCTGCTCCGATCGACACATCCCGAATTGCAGCAGTGCAGGATTCGGTCATCTCGGCCCGCTTCAGGTGTGCGGACAGTTCCGAAGTCGCCGCCGAGTTCCATCTTGGCCCCCCGTCCCGCGTCGTGCTGACCGTCGTGGATCTCCGCTTCCTGCTGCCGCAGGTGCGTTCAGCGGACGGGGCGCGGTACGCCGACTCGACCGCCGAGTTCTGGAACACGGGCCGCGCGGCCACGTTCACCCGCGGCGATCATCGCACCACCTGCCAGCAGCTGCCGTAGTCGTAGCGGAGTCCACACGCTCGCGCTCGAGGTCCCTCCGCCCGCGTCCCGACCACGCATCCGCTTTCCTTCGCTTGCGCTCAGGACAGGCGCTTCGCTCAGAGAGACAACACAAAAGGGCCGCGGAGATCCGCGGCCCTTCTGGCTACTGGCAGTGTCGGCTGCGACCGTCGGCAGTCATCAGAACCGGACGCGGAGTCCCACCGATGGTCCGTCATGCCACGTGAGGAGTGGCCGCAAGGTTGCGCCTTGATCGTCCTTCACCGGCCCGGCGCTTGCGGGTACCCAAGTGGAGTGGACTCCGGCGATCCGTGCACCGACCTCTATCCCCGTGATCAGGGCACCAGTCCCAAGGGCGAGGCGCCAGGCGAAACCCCCGATCACACAGGAGTACACATCAATCGAGCCGCACGATGTTGATCTCGAATCCAGATAGACCCTTGCCCCCATGATGCCCGCCACCCCGCCAATCAAGGCGCCGAGGGTCCGGTGTGACACGCGCGCCACCCTTACCTCAAGGCCCGGCGTGGTCTTCGGATCAACGGCAACGGCGTAGGCGAGCGGGAGCCCGCCCTTGTCGAACAGATCGGCCACGAATGAACCATCGGGCATGATCGAGGTGATCTTCCCCGCATGTGGCCCGTCGACATCACTCCACCGTACGGCCATGCCAACGGCGGGAGCGGGGGTGCCCTGAGCACCCAGCGTCGTCAGGCCGCTGCAGAGTCCCACAATGGCGAGTGTCCAGGCACAGAGACGATGCGGCACTCCTTCCTCCGGTCAGTGTCTGGTGGGAACTCTCGCCGGCAGCGGTCAAGTCAGAGTCAAGTACACCCCGGCAGCCGGAACGCCCCGATCCGCGAGCTGTAGCTCGTGGCTCCGGCCTTGAAGTAGTCGCCCACGTACCAGAAGGTGCAGTCATCCGACGGGTCCATGGCGGTCGTGGTGTAATCCTCCCAGCGCAGCGTATTGCCCTGTGCCGCCTTCCCCTCCACCAGCACCGCCTCGCGTAGCGTCAGCTGGCCGGGCGGATCGTCCGCGAGTCGCGCGGCGAAGCGCTGGCCGGCGTAGTGGGGCGTGCCGCCGAACGAGTAGCCGATCGCGATGTTGCCGCGCCGGTCGATGCCCGGGCTCGCCATCCAGCGGAAGAGGGAGTCTGGCGCGTAGGTCCCCTGCTGGAAAAGCGCCGGCTCGCCGCGATCGTTCAGCCGGAACTCATACCAGCGCACGCCGCCGCCGCCCGCGGCGGTGTTGACCGAGTGCACCGCGACGATTGACCGCCGGTCGCCGATCCGGCGGTAGACCAGCCGCTGCATCAGCTTGTCGCCCTGGGCATCGAGGCGACGGTTGGTGTCGGGTTGCGGGACGCAACTGGTCAGCTGGCCATCGCAGAGGAAGTGGTACGGGGCCACGGCGATCTTCATCGGGCCGAGCACACTGGTCCGGTTGGGATGCTCCCAGTCGACATGGAACTTCCAGTAATAGATGCCGTCGTCCTCGAACCGCTTGTTGAGCTGGCTGCCGCCGGCCGCCATGATGATGTTCGGCGCCCCCTTGGGCGGAATCGCGGTGCCCTCGATATCGGCGTTGTTGAGGAAGGAGACGCCGTCGATCACGATGCACTGCTCAGTGGCAGGTTCGCCGCGGAGCATCCGGGCGCGATCCACCACGCAGGCGTGCTTCTGGATCAGGTTGTCGCTGGTGCTGGTCGGGACGTAGTAGCCGTCGGGCCAGATGGCGGGGCGGGGATAGTCGGGGAAGAGCGGCCGGAGGAACTCGTAGCGGTAGTAGGGGCCGAGCGGGTCGGCGCCGGTGCTCACGGCATAGCACATCGAGTAGGGCTTGTTCGAAGGGGGCGCCTGGCCGCGTTGCCCGCCGGCGCCGCGCTGGCCGCGCTGACCCGCTGGTACTGGTGTTGGTGGCGGGGGCGCGGGCGTCTTGATCAGGTCGGGCGGTCCCGCGGCGCCCGGCTGGCCGGCCTGGCCCGGCACGCTCAGGCGCGTCACCGGAATCGAGTCGGTGGTGCCGCGCTGGAAGATCGGCAGGACGTACAGCCAGCGTTGCGCCAACTGATCGTAGCGCACCACCGCATCGCCGCTGCTGCGCTGCTCGCAGGGGCCGCCGAATCCCTTGAAGATCGCGTTGGTGACGACCGGGCCGTAGAGCACTCGGCCGGTGGTGTCGAACATGTTGCCGCGCTTGGTGAAGACCGCCATCCGGGAGTTGACGGTCTGGACGATGTGATCGGGCCCGACGGCGAGCGAATTGTCGGACGGATTGCCGAAGCGACTGGTGCCCTGAGGACCCTCGAAGCCGGCCCCGAGTCCATCGAATGACGCGGTGATCTCGGCCGGTGGGCGTGTGCCTGGCACGCCCTGCTCGATGTCGGCGCCCTGCACGCGTCCGGTGCCTGATGGCGGCGCGACTGCCTCAGCGCGATCGGCGTCGGGCGGTGCCAGTCCGCAGTCGTCGCAATCGACGCTTGGGGCGTCGAGTGTCGATCCTTGCGTCAACTGCAATGGTGCTGAGATATCGTGGCGGCCGGCGGCCGTCACCTCGACGGTCGGGGTGGTCGCCCTCGATTCACCGCGCCGTGGCACCAGTTCCAGCACCACGCTCGCGGCGAGCGCCAGTGCGGCCACACCAGCCACTCTGCCAACGTGTATCATCCGAACTCCGGAAGTGAATGGCCGGGACGATCAATGTGAATGATAGGGTAGTGGAGGCCAAGTCGTCCTGAGCGTGGCGAAGGACGAGCGTCGCTCCTCGAGGCAGGGCGCCGGTCAGTCGTTCTCGCAACGTGGATATTGCCAGCCCCCCAGTTGTTCACTACTATCGGAAGTTCTCCACTCCGCCTCCCCCAGATTGGAGTCATCAGATGTTTCAGCGCCGCGTTGCGACCCTCTTCGGAGCGGTCGCCCTTCTCGCATTCCGGCCAGCCCCGGCCCCGACCCAGGTCGGTCAAGTCGTTCGCCGAGCCCAGGATAGGGTCGAGCGCAAGGTCAACCAGAAGGTCAACCAGGCTGTCGATGGGGCCGTCGACTGTGCCCTGGGTGACAAGAAGTGCGTGGAGGATGCCAAGAAGGACGGGAAGCCCGTGGTGATCACCAATGCGAAGGGTGGAGTGATCACCGACGCCGGCGGCAACCCGATCACGGACCAGGATGCAGCCGCAGCGGCTGCCGCGGCGCCTGGAACAGGTGTCTGGCGCAACTACGATTTCGTCCGGGGCGACAGCATCTGGGTTGCCACCGACTGGGACGCCGAACGCGTTGGTCGCTTCCCGGCAAGCCAGCTCGAGTTCGTCAGCGGCAACATGGAGATTGTCGATCGGAACGGGCAAAAGCTCTTGGAAGCCAAGAGCGCGAGCGTGGCCAGGCTGAAGTTGCCCGGGAAGCTCCCGGAACAGTTCACGGTGGAGTTCAACCTCGAGATCGGGGCACCGCACATCGCGACCGCGTTCTTTACCGACGCCACCGACATGGCGGTGTCACGTTTTCCAGGAGACTACCTCTACCTGTATTCCTCGCCCGGGATTTACCGGAAAGGGGCGACGGTCTCCAGCACCCAGACGCGTGCCCTCGTCAAGACGTTGATGCCGGTGCGCCTGCAAGTTGATGGCCAATACGCGATTCTCTACGTCGGTTCGGATCGGGTCGCGATGCTGCCGAACGCGAGTCTCCCGCGCGGCGACGTCCTGGAGTTCCGTCTCAACGGAAACCAGGGTTTCCCGGCCTACTTGAGTGACGTCGTCGTTGCCGTTGGACTGGACCCGCTCTACGACAGGTTGATGGCCGACGGTGCCGTGACGAGCTACGGATTCCTCTTCGACGTCGATAGCGACAGGCTGCGCCCGGAATCGACCCCGAAGCTCGAAGAGCTCCGCAAGATGCTTGCGGATCACGGCGACTTGAAGGTGACGATCGAGGGTCATACCGACGCCACCGGCGACGACGCACACAATCAGGAATTGAGTGAACGCCGAGCCAAGTCGGTGGTGGACTACCTCACGTCACATGGGATCCAGACGAGCCGTGTCAGTGCCGTCGGCAAGGGAGAAACGACTCCGGTCGGCGATAACGCCACCCCGGTAGGGCGACAGCAGAATCGACGGGTCGTCATCAGCAAGAACTGAGGGGGTCCAGGAGGCCTTGGCCGGCAGCCCGGCGGTCAAGGTCTCCCCCTCAGGACCCGCGGTCGATCACCACCTTCCAGCTCCCGTCAGGCTTCCGCCGCCACACCGAGTTGAAGCGGCCGATCACCTTGCCGGCCGGGTCGAGCACCGGCCCCGTGCTGAGCGCCAGGTCGCCCGTGCCCACCACCACCACGGTGTCGGGATGCCAGGAAAAGGGCGCCTGCGCGCCGTCGAGGAAGCGATTCCACCTGGCGACCACGGCGGCCTTGCCGAGGAGCGGCTCGGCCCCGCCGAAGAAGACCGCAGCGTCGTCGATGAAGGTGGCGAACGCCGTCGTGTCCCGGTCGGCCAGCGACTTGGCGAAGGCGACTTCGGAATCCCAGACCCTTTGCCTGAGGACGGAGTCCTGAGCGGTCTGGGCCTGGAGCGGGGTGGCGGAGAGCACGGCGGTCGCCACCAGCACGGCACAACGGACCATCAGCGCCTCCATCATCGGGGGGTGGATCTGCAGGGCGAATGGGCGGCTACTGCTTCGGTGTTGACGCCGTCTTCGGGCTGTCATTGAGCGTGGCCAGCCGCCGCTTGATCTCGGTCACCTTCGGCTGCAGCTCGGGATCGGCGCTGCGCCACAGCGCGACGAACTTCTGGTAGTAGAGCGCCGCCTTCGCCTTGTCGCCCTTGGCCTCGTACAACTCCCCCAGGCGCCGGAGGGTCGAGGGGAGAAAGTACGCATCCTGACTGATGCGATCGAGGTTCGGGGTGTTGACGAAGTGCTCGAAGGCGGCGATGGCCGAGTCGGCCATTCCCCCGCGGTCGAAGGCCTGGCCAATCACGACATCGAGGCAGATGGTGCAAATGGTCGCCGGTCCGTCCGGGAGGGAGTCCGACCGCCGGAAGGCGGTCACGGCGTCGCGCGTCCGCCCTTCGGCCATGGCAATCCAGCCACTCGCCTTTTCGCGATCATTGGCAGCCACCCGCCGCGCCGCCGTGTCGGTGAAGGTCGCATCGTAGCGCGCCAGTTCGGCCTTGGCCCGATCGATCTTCCCCAGAATGGCATACACAGTGACGAGATCGAGCGATGCTGGGCGACTGGCCCCGAGATGCTGGACCGCGTCGTCGACGGTGCGGAGTGCCTCGACCGGCCGGTCGAGCACCATCAGCAGCACGGCTGCAGAGTCCGCTGCCACGTCCAACGCCGCAGGGGCCGCCTGGCCACGCGCCGCGTCGAGGGCGTTGAGGGCCACCCGCTCTAGTCCGGCATCGCGGAGCCGTCCTTCGGTCTGGTTGAGTGCCTGCAGTCCCACGTGCCCGTAGCGTGCCCACTCTGCCAGGCTGTCGCGCGTGAGGCGGCTGAACAGGAGGCGGGTGGAGTCGGCGTCGCCCAGGTTGTGGAAAAGAAGGGCGGCGCGCTGATCGGCGACGGGATCGTCGGGATTGCGGGCTCGCATCCGAGCCACGCTCTGCCGCGCCGCAGCCAGGTCGCCCTGGTTGACCTGCCATTCGACGATGCTGGCATACGGCAGCCATTCGTCCGGCGCCAGTTTCATCGTCTCCAGGTCCAGCGAGTCCGCCCGTGCGAAGTCATGTCGCGACGCATACAGCGCGGCGAGGATCTCCGAAGTGATGATGACCTTCCACTCAGGAAAGCGCCGGAACAACTCCTCGAACGCCGGAATGGCCTTCGCGCGGTCCGCGTGGGTCGGGTGGAGCCAGTAGTACGTGGCCATGTAGGCCAGCCGCTCGGCCTCGGGGAGGTGGTCGACGTGCTTGAGCCCCTTGTCCAGTACCACCGGGATCCGTTCCGGGGTGGTCCGGTTGTGGCTGATGGCGATCGCCAGCTTTCGGTAGGCCATCCCGAACGACGAGTCGAGCACGACCGCCGCGTCGAGCAACGGGATCGCCTTGGCGTCGTTGTTCTCGAAGTCGGTGGCCCGAGCCCCCTCGGTGAACTTCTGCAGCGCCTCGATCGAGGCGGTCGCCACGCGCGCCAGCGGTGGCGCGCCCTGCACGACGCGGAGCGACTCACCGATCTTGGCGCGGAGGTCGCGCGCCAGCGCATCCATTGCCGGCACAAACTCCGCGGCGCTCCCCACCGAGCGGGTGGCCGACCAGAGCACGTCGCCCGATGCTGCGGCCAGCAGCTTCACGCTGATCAGCGACCCGCCGCTGAGCGGCGTGACTTCACCGACCACGATCGCCTTGATCCCCTCCCGCCTGGCGATCTCCTGCGCCATCGCGAGGTCGATCCGGGTATCTACCGGCTGCTGCATCCGCGCAAGCGCGCCGGCCACGGCACTGGCCGGCATCAGGCGCACGGCGTGCGACTGCTGCAGCGAGGCGCGCATCAGCTCGGCCAAGGCGCCGCCCGACGCCGAGTCGGCGCCGGCCGCCTTGAAATCGGCGACGAGGATCTGATCCTGGTTGGAGAGTTTGCCGGATCCGATCAGTGATCCGGCCGGCCCAATGCCGAGGGCGCGCAGCAGCATGAACAGTCCGACCACTGCCACGAAGGCGCCGAGCGCATAGCCGCCCCACCTTGCGGTGCGTCCCCAACTGACGTGCGGGCTCGCCTTCACCGCGAGGGTGGCCATCGTTCCCTGGGGCCGGGCGCCTCCACCCGGCGTGAGCGCCGGTGTCGCGGTGAGTGCATGCATGGTGGTGCGCTGTACGTACCCCGTGAACAGCACCGGCACCAGGCCCAGTACCATGATGATGAGCGCGCCGGGGAAGACCCAGTTCGGCAGCCCGATCACCAGGATCGCTGCGCGGGCCAGCACGGCCACCGCGACGAAGGCCATGGCATAAATCACGAGCGCACGGCGCAGCATGGCCCGGCCACCCAGCAGGACCTGGGGCATCGCCGACATCGAGCCGCCGCTGGTGACGGTGTCGAGGAGCCGGAGCAGCTCCGAGGCCTGCTGCGGCCGGGCATCGGGATCCTTGGCGAGGCACGCCATCACCAGCTGCCCCAGCGCGGGTGGCGTGTCCATGCGCAGGTCGGTGATCAGCGGCGGCGCTTCGCTCATGTGGGCGGCGAGGACCCGTTGCGGCGTCCGGTCGGTGAACGGCGGCCGGCCAGCAAGCAGCTCGAAGGCGGTGCAGCCGAAGGCGTAGATGTCGGCACGGTGATCGATGTTGGGATCGCCAGCCGCCTGCTCCGGTGCCATATAGGCGGGGGTGCCGATCGAGGTGCCGAACTGGGTGAGGGTGGCACTTCCGCTGCCAGTCCGCGAGGCGGAGAGGGCCTTGGCGATGCCGAAGTCGGTCACCACCGCCGCGCCGCCGGAGAGCAAAACATTGTCGGGCTTGATGTCGCGGTGCACCACGCCGCGCTCGTGCGCATAGGCGAGGGCACGTGCCACGTCGCGCAGGATGCTGATGACCTCGGTGATCGAAATCGTCCCGGTCTTGCCGAGTTGTACCCGGAGCGACTCGCCCTCGACGAACGGCATGGTGAAGTACGGCAGTCCCTCGGTGTCGCCCGCCGTGAGCACGGGAACGATGTTGGCCTGCTGCAGCGAGGCGGCGAGTTGAATCTCGCGCTCGAACCGTTCGGCGCTGATCCCCGCCGCGAGCTCGGGCGAGAGGACCTTGACCACCACCTTGCGCTGCAGGCGGAGTTCGTGCGCCACGAAGACGCGCGACATCCCCCCGCCGCCGAGCTCACGCTCAAGGGTATAGCTGCCGGTCAGCGTCTGTTGCAGCTGGTCACGCAGGTCCATCGGGCCTCGGCGGTGCAGTCGCGCAACGGGCAAGGGCGGTCGGCAGGGCGAGCGGAGGAACTGAAAATATCGCCGCGACGGGGCCGGACGGATAGGGCGGGCGGGCATTCAAGCGGCCGATGCCGCTGTCGATCGACGGGCCCAGGCCGGAGGATGCCGTTGGCGGGGTCAAGAACCTCGCGTTCGATTGTACCGTCAGTCGATCCCGAGATGATCCGCGCGGGCAGCACGACATGACATTGTCCGCGTGTCACCCTCTTGCCTCTCAACTATCGCCGAGCCGATACTATGGCCATGCCGCTCACTGAGTACTTCTCCGCCGCCGCGGTCCGCGCCCTGCCCGACGACGGCAAGCGCTACGAGACCGTCCACGGCGAGCTGCTGGTGACGCCGGCGCCGGGGATTCCCCATCAGCGGGTCGTCGGTCGGCTTCACGCCGTGCTCTGGCAATACTTCACAAGCAGGGCTTGAGCGGCCTCTCTGCGTCGCCCGCCGACGTCTCGTTTGACGATGACACGCTGGTCCAACCCGATCTCTTCGTCGCCGACGGCCACGTACTCGATCGCGGCGAGCTGGACCGACCTCAAGACCTTCCACCTCGTGATCGAGATCCTGAGTCCCTCCAGCATCCGCGCCGACCGCTTCACCAAGCGCCGACTCTATCAGGAACAGCGCATCCCGCTCTACTGGATCGTCGACATCGACCGGCGGCAGGTCGAGGTGTGGACCCCCGAAGCGCACTTCCCGGTCATCGAGCGCGAGCAGCTGGTGTGGCGGCACCCCGCGCTCAGCACGGAGTGCCGATCGAGCTGGCGGAGCTGTTCGCCTTCGGCTGAGCAGTTCGACCTCGCATCCCCTTCGCTTCGCTCAGGGAGACCTCCGTGGGGGCGCAGGTCGCGGAAACCTCCGCAACCCATCCCCCGTAGAGATAGACTACCCCCGCGATCGTGTATTATTGCGTCCATATCCCTCCTGGAGAGGTTCACCGTGCGCCATCGGGTTTTGTCCTGGATCGCTGTCCTGAGTTGTGCCGTCGTCCTGCCTGCCACCGCCCAGCGCACCACCGGGGTGGTAGGCCAGTACACCGCCTTGCGCAGCTGGCCCCAGGAGCCGCGCCGCTTCGACCTGCTCCACCAGCGGATCGAAATCCGCTTCGACGTGCCGCACCGGGCGATCGTGGGAGCGGTCACCACCAGGGTCGCGATCACCCTCGCGCCGACCGACACCATCCGGCTCAACGCCGAGAACCTCACCATCGACAAGGCCACCGACGCCCGCGGCAAGGCGTTGAAGTTCACGCAGGACACCACCCAGGTGACGGTGAAGCTCGGCCGCCGCGCCGCGGTCGGTGACACCGTCGAGTTCACGCTGCAGTACCACGGCGTCCCCGAGCGCGGCATCTACTTCGTGCCCCGGCGCAACATCATCTGGTCCCAGGGCGAGGCGACCGAGACCCGGAACTGGGTCCCGACCTACGACGCCCCGAACGACAAGACCACCTGGGAGTTCCTGGTCACCGCCGACACCGAACATGAAGGTGCTCTCCAACGGCCGCCTGGTGGAGGTGACGCCGGTGAACGGCGGCGAGCCAGAACGGTCTGGCACTGGTCGCAGGAAAAGCCGGCGTCCACCTACCTCTATTCGGTGGTCGCCGGCGCCGTTCACCATCCTGCACGACCACTGGCGCGGCATACCGGTGGAGTACTACATCTAGCCGGACACCGTCGACTGGCCGCCTGGCGCACCTTCGGCGAGACGCCGCAGATGATCGAACTCTATTCAGCAGGTGCTGGGCGTCCCATTCCCGTGGGACAAGTACGACGAGTCGATCATCCCCGACTTCACCTTCGGCGGCATGGAGAACGTCTCCGCCACGACGCAGACCGACCTCGCACTGCACGGCGCCGGGAGCGAGCCGGAGCACGAGCGGCCGCGGGCTGAACGCGCACGAGCTGGCGCACCAGTGGTTCGGCGACCTGACGACCACGGCCAACTGGGCCAACATCTGGCTCAATGAAGGGCTCACGACCTACATGGAGTCGGTGCAGGAGGAGAAGAGCCGGGGCTGGGAGGCCGCGCAGTGCGAACTGGTACGGCCAGCAACAGCCGGCGATGGCGGCCGACCGGAACCAGGCGCGCCCGCTGGTCTGGGGCCAGTACCAGGGCGACGATCCCATCGCGCTCTTCTTCAGCGGGCCACGTCTATCCCAAGGGTGCCCAGCTGGCGCACCAGCTGCGCCGGCTGCTGGGCGACTCGGCCTTCTGGGCCGGGATGCAGCGCTTCCTGGCCGACAACGCGTACAAGGCGGTCACCACGACCGGACTATGCCGTCGCCATGGAGAAGACGTGCGGCACTGCGACCTCGACTGGTTCTTCGACCAGTGGGCCTATGGCGTCGGCTATCCGAAGGTGCAGGTCACCCGCCACTGGGATGCCGCGACGAAGACCCTGCAGCTCGTCGTCAGGCAGACCCAGCCGATCGATTCGCTGCACCCGCTCTTCCGATTCCCCGCCACCATCCGGGTGATCACCGCGCGACTCGGTGGTCCGCCACGAGATCATGGTGACGCACCAGGTTGACAGCCTTCGCCATTGCGCTGCCGTCGGCGCCGCTGTCATTCCGGTTCGATGAGGGCGGCTGGCTCCTCGGCACCGTCGCTGGCGACTAGACCGCCGACCGAACTGGCCGACATGGCGAGACACGACCTCGACATTCGTGGCCCGCAACTGGGCGCTGCTGCAGCTCAACAACAATCGCGATGACATTGCCGCCGACGCGCGGCGGTTCATCGTGCTCAACGAGCACAGCGAGTGGCTGCGCGGACTGGCCGTGCAGATGATGGCGCGGGACTCGAACGCCGCGTCCATCTCGGTGGTGCAGTCGGCACTCCGCGACCCGGATCCCGGCGTGCGTTCGCAAGCGTTGATGGCGCTCAGTCGGCTCGACGCCGGCACCGCGCTGGCGGCCGCGACCACGATGTACCCCGCCGACCCGAACGACGCCGTGCGCGGCGCATCGCTCTCGATCATCAGCCGGGCGAAGGGCGCCGCGGCGCTCGATATGCTGATCGACGCAAGCCGGAGCGGCCATCCGTTCAACCTGCGGGGGACCGCGGCCCAGTGGCTGGGCCGGATCAAGGACGCTCGCGGCGAAGACGCGCTCGAGGCGATGACGGCGACGACCGAGGACCGCAACCTGCGCTCCACGGCGCTCAATGCGCTGGCCGCCACCGGTGACAGCGTCAGGGCGAGCGCGGTGGCGCTGCGGCTGATCGGCGACTACGACCCGCTCCTTGCCTCGGCAGCCGTGCGCGTGCTCGGGCGGGTGGGCGGCGACGCGGGGAAGGCACAGCTGCGCGCCGCGATGGCGAAGGAGACACGGGTCTTCGTGCGGCTGGCGATGCAGCAGGCGCTGGGGCCGCCGGCCGTGCGCTGAGGAGAGCTCCAGGGCGGGGATCGGAGTATATCTTCTTTCCATGCTCCTCCCCGCCTTGTTCCTCATTGCCGATACGCTCGCCCGCCCGCTGGGCGGGCTTCCTGCCGGAGTGACCGATGGCTTCGCCGCGACGATTCGCGGCGAGGCGTTTGGTTATCACTCGGCCCATCCCACCGACCGCGCGTCGCTGCTGGTGCGCTCGCTCGACAGCACCAACAGCGCGCGCTGGACCACGGCGCCGGTGACCGGCGACGCCGGGGCCATGCGCCACGCGGCGTTTCTCGCCGCGATCGACGTCACGGACCCGGGCCAGGCACCGGTACGCTTCTGGGTGACGGTCAATGGCGGCCATCGCTTCGCGCTGCCGCAGCCGACGACCACGGCGGCGCACTGGCGCATTGACGGTGCCGACGGCATCGCGCTCGACTTCCGCCGGCTGATGATCGACAAGTTCGGCGACGTGCACGGCGTCTTCACGCTCGACGTGCCCGCCGCGCTGGCACCTGTGGGCCAGCCGCTCACCCTGCAGGTGCAGGGCGAGAGCGTCGGACGCATGAGCTGGTTCATCCTCTATACCGTTTCGATGCAGCCCACCGTCAGCGCCCATGGCGAGCAGATGCTGGCCCGCGAGGCGGGCGCGCTGATGCAGACGGTGCGGCTGGATGCCTGGAATCCGTTCGATTCGGCAACCGTGGCGGTGAGCGTCAACGGCACGCCGCGGCTGACGACTCGGCTCGCCTCGGGGAGCGCCATCTTCCGGGTGAATGTGCCGGCCGTGACCACGCCGGGTACCGTGGCGATCACCGTCAGCACCCCAACGGCGCGCGCTGACTTCGCTGCGGTGCCGGTCGAGCCGGTCACGCCGCGCGAGATCTACCTGATCAACCACAGCCATCTGGACATCGGGTACACCGATGTGCACGAGAAGGTGCGCGACAAGCACTGGGCGGCGATGGACAGCGCGCTGGCCTACATCGACCGGTCGCGCGACAACCCGGCAGGCGCCAGGTTCCGCTGGAACGTTGAAGGGCTCTGGCCGCTCGATGCCTACCTCACCATGCGGAGCAGTGCCGACACCGCTCGCCTCCTTGCCGCCGTGCGTCGCGGTGACGTCTCGCTCAGCGGCCCCTACGCCAACGTGCTCACCGGGTTGCTTGGCACCGAGGAGCTGTTCCACCTGTTCGATTTTGCCCGCGGGATGCGCGCGGCGAACGGCGTTGCGGTCACCACGGCGCAGAGCAGCGACGTCCCGGGGTTCACCTGGGGATTGGTGCCGGCGCTGGTGCAGCAGGGGATCCGCTACCTCTCGAGCGGCCCCAACTACTGGCCGGGCCCCTCGCAGGATGGCGACCGGATCGGCCGCGCGCTCCAGGCCTGGGGGGACAAGCCGTTCTGGTGGATCGGGCCGAGCGGGCGCGACTCCGTCCTGGTGATGACCGCGGGGCGGGGCTACTCGTGGGCCGGTGGCTGGCCCAAGGGGCGCATCACGCTCGAGGACGCCGGCGTGATGAGCGAGTACATGGATGACCTGCGCGCGCGGGGCTACCCCTATGCCATCGTGCAGGTCCGCTACGCCATTGGCGGCGACAACGGTTTCGCCGATGGTCAGCTCGCCGACGTGGTGCGCGAGTGGAACGCGCGGTACGTGAGTCCGAGGCTGGTGATCGCCACTCTGCCGGAGATGTTCGCGGCGATGGCGAAGCGCTACGGCGCGGCCCTGCCGCGCATCCGTGGTGATCTCACCGGCTACTGGGAGGACGGCGCGGGCAGTACGGCGCGCGAAGAGGCGATGAACCGCGCCAGCGCCGCGCGGCTGGTGCAGGCCGGAACGCTCGCGTCGATCCGTGGCATGGCCCTGCCGGAGCCCGCTCGCAAGGCGGCCTGGCGAGACGTCGTGTTGTGGGACGAGCACACCTGGGGCGCCGATCGCAGCATCAGCGATCCCGACCTGCCGGATGTGGTCGCCCAGTGGCACCTGAAGCAGCGCTTCGCCATTGATGCCGACGTGGGAAGCCGGGTGTTGCTGGCGCGAGCGGGCCAGTCGCGGGCCGCCGAGCGGGGCCTCGATCTCTGGAACACGCACGGGTTCTCGCAGGGTGGTGTGCGCATCATTCCCGCTCAGCAGAGTGACGGCGGCAACCGGGTGACCGACAGCCACGGCCGCCCGGTGGCGTCACAGCGGTTGCGCGATGGCTCACTCGCGGTGCAGCTCGCCCTCCTCCCGATGGCGGCCACGCGGATCGCGATGGCGCAAGGCGCTGCCATGGCACCGCAGGAGTCACCAGCGCGTGCGGCCGGCGACTCGATCTGGAATGGCCGGGTCGTGGTGCGTGTCGATCCCGTGTCCGGCGCGGTGGCGAGTGTCCGCTGGCAGGGAAGGGAGCTGGTCGACCAGGCCCGGGGCGGCTGGAACCGCTATCGCTATCTCCTTGGCCGCGACACCTCTCAGGCGCAGGAGGCATCGCACTCGCGCGTCGAGGTGCTCGATGTCGGCCCGCTGGTGGCGACGTTGCGCGTCCGGAGTGATGCCCCGGGAGCGGCCGCGCTGGTGCGCGATGTCACGCTGCACGCCGGCAGTGATGCTGTAACCATCGTCACGCACCTCGACAAGACGCAGGTGCGCGACAAGGAGGCAGTGCACTTCGCCTTCCCGCTGGCGGTGCCCGGCGGGACGGTGCGGATGGAGCAGGGGATGGCCATCGTGCGTCCCGACACCGATCAGGCGGTCGGGGCCAACCGCAATCTCTATCCGGTGCAGCGCTGGCTTGACGCGAGCAACGCCGACTTCGGCGTGACCGTCGTGACGCCCGACCTCCCGCTCTGGGAACTGAACGGGCTCACCGCCGAGGCATTCAAGCAGGCCGATGGCCGCGAGGACTGGCTGCGCCATTCGTTGCCCGGCACCGAACTGATCGCCTATGCGATGAACAACTACTGGCACACCAACTACAAGGCCGACCAGCCGGGGCCGGTGACCTTCCGCGTTTCCCTGCTGCCGCACGGTCCCTTCGATGCGGCAGCCGCCACCCGCGCCGGGCTCGAGGCGAGTGAGCCACCGTTGGTGCTGCCGGCGGAAGTAACCCCGGTGCGCGGGTCGTTCTTTGTGCTCGACAATCCGGCCGTCATCGTTTCCAGTGTGACCCCGAGTGCCGATGGCCTGGCCGACATGGTGCGGCTGTGGAATCCGGGGACGCTGGCGCAGCGGGTCGGCTTCCGCTGGAGCAGTGCCCCGGCACGGCGCGTCGCGCTGAGTTCGCCCTTCGAGGAGCGCGGCGCACTCGCCCCAGCGCGGATCGCGGTGCCCGCGCTGGGCGCGGTGACGGTCAGGGTGGAGCGGGTGGCAGGTCGTGCAACAATTCAGTAGTGGGGAAGCCATGAAGAAGAACTGCCAGATCGTGCTGGCCGCTGCGATGATCCTGGCCGCCTGCGGGTCCGACAAGTCCGTCCCGGCCGACCAGCCGGCAACCCCGGCGGCCGTGCCGCAGCCTGCCGCGCTTCCCCTCACCAGCGACTCGCCTCCTCCCGCGGTCCAGCCCGCACCCGTGACCAAAACGGCAGCGGCGCCGGTCGTGACCCAACCGCCATCGGCGTCAACGCCGGTGGTGCGGCCCGAACCACCGCCGGTCGTGCCGCCGGCCACCGCGCCAGTGACGACGCCCAAGCCCGCCCCCGTTGCTGCGGTGCCCAGCGCGCCAACAGTCGATCCGCTCGCCGGCAAGCCGGTGTATGACGCGCAGTGCCGGAGATGCCATGGCGTCATCGGCGTCCCGCCCAAGGTGATGCAGACGAAGTTCCCCAGGATGATGCCGTTCGATGCGGCGTTGTTTGCCAAGACGACCGACGATGCGATCGTGGCCATCCTGATGAATGGCAAGGGCGACGACATGAAGTCGTTCAAGGACAAGCTGTCGCACACGGAGATGGTGGCGGTGGCCGCCTATATCAGGACGCTCGGGCAGAAGCCGTAGCCCGTGCGCTAGCGCGCTTGGGGAAACTCCAGCTGATAGCTGTGCCCCGCCGTCGTCGCGAACTCGATGATCTCGGGGCTGCTGCGCATGCTGCGCACCTCCTTGCCGTCCGATGTCACGCGCATGTTGCCGGCCGTGCGCACGCGGCACGGTCCGGTCGCCTGGGCCCGGATCGTGGCGCGCACCGGGCGTCCCGCTGACCACGCCAGGTCGACCTCGAAGCCGCCGCGCGCCCGCAAGCCCTCAAATGATCCTTCCTGCCACTCGGCCGGCAGCGCCGGCAGCAGCTGGATGGCGTCCTGGTGTGATTGCAGCAGCATCTCGGCAATGGCGGCGGTGGCACCGAGATTGGCATCGACCTGCATGGCGCGGCTGCAGAGCGAGAAGAGACTCGGCAGCGATGACCTGGTGAGCAGGGCGCGGAGCTGCTCGAGTGCCTTCTCGCCGTCATAGAGGCGGGCCCGCGCGCCGATCTTCCACGCATAGGACCAACCGCAGCCGCCGGTGCCGCGGCGATCGAGGGTCACCGCCGCGGCCTTGGCCAATTCCGGTGTGCGCTCCGGCGTGATCTCGCTGCCGGGATAGAGCCCCCAGAGCGGCGAGAGGTGGCGGTGCTGCGGCTCGAGGTCCTCCCAGTCCTCCAGCCACTCCTGCAACTGGCCGTGCTTGCCGACCTGGTTCGGGGCGAGGCGGGCCCGCGCCGAGCGGACCTCGCTGGCGAGCGCGGTATCGGCCCCGAGCGTCGCGGACGCCTGGTCGAACTCCGCGAACAGCTCGCGGATGATCTGCATGTCCATCGTGGGGCCGACCGTCATGGTGTAGGCGCTCAGGGTGATTCCGCTCACCTCGTCATAGAACGTTCCGTTGCCCGGCCAGCCGGGATAGTTCTCCGGTGAATTCGACGGCGCGGTGACCAGCCATCCCTTGGTGGGATGTGGCACCAGCACGTCGAGGAGAAACCGCGACTGGTCGCGGAGCCGGGGATAGATGCTGCGCAGGTATGCCGTGTCGGCCGAGAAGCGATAGTGCTCGAAGAGATTGGTCATCAACCAGGCTCCGCCGACCGGCCAGGCGCCCCACGACGGGCCGTCCATCGGCGTCGTCGAGCGCCAGAGGTCGGTGTTCTGGTGCACCACCCAGCCTCGGGCGCCCCAGTGCTCGCGCGCGGTTTCGGTGCCGGCCACGGCGACGTCGCGGACCAGGTCGTCGAGCGGCCCGACCATTTCGGGGAGATTCCCCGTCTCGGCGGGCCAGTAGTTCATCGGCAGGTTGACGTTGATGGTGTACTTCGAGTCCCACATCGGGTTGGGGCTGTCGTTCCAGATCCCCTGCAGGTTGGCGGCTTCGGTGCCCGGCCGTGAGCTGGCGATCAGCAGGTAGCGGCCGAACTGGTAGTAGAGCGCGGCGAGGTCGGGATCGGGAGCACTCGCGAGGCGTGCCAGCCGCTCATCGGTCGGCAGCGCGAGCACGTCGGATGGCGTACCTGGCAGCGTCAGCTTCACGCGCCGGAACCACTGCTGGTGCTCGGCGACATGGTCATGCCACAGTGCGGGATACTCTCGGGCACGCGCCCGATCGAGGGCCACCCGCACGCGCGCCGCGGGGTTCGCACTCACGTCCTGATAGTTCACGAAACTGGTGGCGGCGGCCACGATGATCGTCACCGCGTCGGCGCCGTTCACCCGCAGGGTGCGATAGTCGACGCGGACGGTGCCGCGACCGCCCTCGGCCCTGGCGAAGAGGCGTGCTTCGTAGGTGAGTTTGCCGGCGATGCCAAGGTAGTCGGTGTTCTTGCCGGTGATCCGCAGTCCGTCTGGCCCCACACCGTCCATCTGGAAATAGTCGGTGCCGTAATTGGAATGGGCAGGATTCCGGACGCCGTGCAACACGGCGGTGAACGTCACCGCCCCCGGACGGTCAGCCGAAAGGCGGATCACGATCACTTGATCCGGTGCACTGACGAACACTTCCCGCGTGAAGGTCACCCCATCGACGACGTACGACACGCGCGCGACGGCCGAATCGAGGTCAAGCGACCGGCGGTAGCTGGTCGCTCGCTCATGCCCGGGGAAGGAAATCAGCAGGTCACCCAGCGGCTGGTACTTCATCTGCTCATAGGGGATCCCCATCATGGTGCGGCCGAACAGGTCATGCGCCCGGGGCACGTCACCGGCAAAAAGCAGCCGCCTGATTTCGGGAAGCGCCCTGGCCGCCCCCGGGCGGACCGGGTCGTAGGGGCCGCCGCTCCAGAGCGTTTCTTCGTTGAGCTGGATGTGTTCTTCGGCGGTGCCGCCGAACACCATGGCCCCGAGGCGTCCGTTGCCGACCGGCAGGGCGCGATTCCACTCGGTGGCGGGTTGCCGGTACCAGAGGGCTGTGGCGGGTGCGTGCTGGGCGCTGAGATGGCCCGCGCCGAGCGACAGCGACGCCGCGCAGGCAATCCGGAGGACGGGCGACTGACCGGTCACGGGACGACTCCAGCAGGCGGAAGAGGAGGGTCTGACGAGGCTCCAATATGAGCCGTGGCACGCCTTTTGTAGAGGTCTCTGGTAGGAATTTGATCGCGATGAGGGGGAACTCTCCCTCCTGGGGCCTTCTGGCATCAGGCCTCGGCACCGATACACCAATGGACGCTCGATCGCTCATGGGGGCGACAAGGCCGGCTCTGCAGGTTCCCTGGTGGCAGGGTTCCGGGCCGGAACGAGCCGCAATTTCGGGACAGGAGGCACCAGTGCTGAGTTCCGTGCAGAATGCGCCGTTCGACCGGATCGGTGGGCTCGACATCATCGAACGCGCCGTGGCGCACCTTTTCACCAGCTTTCGAACGACCCCGGACCTGATGCCTCTCCTGCCCGACGGCGTGGATATCGGCAACACCGGCGACGTCGAGTGGCAGGTCCAGCTCTGGCTCACCGACATCCTCGGCGGGCCGATGAAGTATGACGGACCGCAGCTTGCCGCCCTGTTCGGCTACCAGAATGCGACACCGGAAATGCGGTCCCGGCTCGGTGGGCTGATCATCGAGGCGTTGCAGGCCGTGGGTGCCCCCGCGGCTGCCGTGGACGAGGCGCGAGACGTGCTCAACGGGGCGCTTGCCGCGACCCCCTTCTCTCCCGTGCCCGGCTCGGCGGTCGCCGCCCAGCCCGAAGCCCAGCCCAGGTCGGAGTTCGCCATTGCCTGGCAGACGAACGACCCGGACTTCCCGATTGCCTGGCGCGACGACACGGAAGCCCAGCAGCGGGGGGCGCTGATCGCCCAGCTGAAGGCGCAGGCCGACGAGCAGCAGATGCTGGTCCTCTTTCCCGATGCGAATGGCGAGTTCTGGTTCGGCAATGTCGCCAGTGAGCATGCGATGGCGCGCCTGGCCGACTGGCTGCCGGGCGGGTTCGACCCGGAGCAGGGCGTGTCGGGAACGCTCTTCTTCCCCGATGTGGTCGAGCGCCGCGCGATCTTCAACCACCCGGACTCCCTGCCGATCAAGAAGCGGATCTGCTTCGGGCCGGAGACGGTCATGCTGGAGGTGCGCGCCATCCGGAATGACAAGGGGCAGGTCGTCTGCCCGCAGATCGTTTGGGAAATCTTTCACACGATGGCGCCCGTGGCGGCCATCGAGGAGCCAATGGCCGTGCAGATGACTGAGACTGTGTCGGCGCCGGCGCGGGCGCCCGTGGCAGGTTCGACCACGCGCCCGGCGACCAATTCGCCCCGGCTCGCCGAGACGGCAGACGGATTGCGGCAGGAAGCACGCGCCTTCGAGGCGAGTGCGCGCGAGTTGCTTGGCCTGACCGGATTGCTCGACACGCTGGCAGACAGTGCCGAGAGCAGTGGGTCCGGCGCGGCGGTGGGAAGCCTGGCTGCGGCCGTGGCCGATGCCGATGGCGCCGAGCAGATGGTGCAGCAGGGGCTCGCCGCGTTCGAGGCGGCACGCTCGGTGGCGGACGGTCCGGGACGGAGCCGCGAGGTTTCCGCCGCCCTGACCCAGTTGATGGAGCTGGCGCGCCGGACCAACCAGCTGGTGCTCGATGCCTCGCAGCGTGCGGTCGAGGATGAGGTTGCCGCCGCCGCGACCGGGCTGATCTCGCGGGCGAGCGCGCTGCGAAGCGTGCTGGCGACGCAGGTCAGCGGGCTCGCCAGGGAGGCGGAGTCCGTGTCACGGCAGCTGGAGGACGGGGCGAACACGGCAGGCCGCTTCGCCGAGCTGCGCGAGGCGATGCAGGCCCCGACAGCCGGGAACGGATTGAACTAGTCAGTTCGTCATGAGGCAGGCAATGCTCCAGGTGACCGTCAGCTGCTGACATCAACTGGGGCATTGTCGCACTGCGGCGTCATGGCACCGCTGTCCTAGCCAACACGCTTCCGGATCCCGAAGAACAGCTTGTGGCCCGCAACCTTGGAGATCCACGCCTCATCGGTTGCGACCATGGCATAGAGGGCGTTCAAGATCGCAAAGCGGTCGCCGATGAACTTGGAGCGCTTGCAGGCCGCGAACGCCTCACCGGTGGTGATCGACTTGGTTCCCCCGAGCTGCTTGATGATGTAGTCGATCGCGGCCCGGGGCACGATGGTATAGTTCCCACCGACGTCGTTCTTGCCCGAGAACAGCACGTAGTGATCCGAGCCTTCGAGCACGTGATAGTCGCGGCGAATGGACCGGACACGCCCGCGATACTGCAGGTTCGAGAACAGGGTTCGGTGATCCATGACATGAACCTCTGACTGAGTGGCAACTCCTCCGCTGGAACACTCCTAGAAGAGCGTACCCACCTCGCCGAGCATCGCCTGCCGCACCAGCGGCAGCGGCAGCGGGCCGAGCTTGATGAACTCGTCGTGGAACTTCTGCAGCGAGTAGGCCGAGCCCATCTTCTCGGCGTAGTCCGCGCGCAGCTTGAGGATCATCAGCTTGCCCATGGTGTAGTAGCCATACAGCGCATCGGACGTCCCGCGCTTCGCTTCAGATTCGGCGACCGGCTTCGGCTGGTGGCCCTGGGTTTCGAACAGCGTCATTGCCTGGTCCACGCTCATGCCCTGCGTATGCATCTTGATGCCCACGATGAACCGCACGTCGCGGAGCAGGGCGTCCTGCAGCTGCGCGAGCCGGTATTTCGGGTCGTTGTCGTGGAAGCCTTCGTCGAGCATCATCTTCTCGTCGTAGTGCGCCCATCCCTCCGCGTTGGTATTCGACGCATACACCTTGCGCACGTCGCTGGGATACTGCTTCGCGTAGAGGAACTGGGTGTAATGCCCGGGGTACACCTCGTGCACCGAGACGTTCGAGATCATGGCGTAGTACCATTGCCGCATGAACTCTTCCTGCTCCGGGGCGGGCCAGCGCGGGTCGGGCAGCGTCATGTTGTAGCGGCCCTTCAGTTGCGCCTGCTCGAATGGCCCGGGGGTGTCCATTGATGCCGACGTGGTCGAGCGCATGAACGGCGGCGTTTCCATCACCTGGGCCGGGTCGCCGGCCGGCACCGTGATGATGTGCTTGTCGACCAGGAACTGCCGCAGCGAGTCGAGGGTGGCCTGCGTCGCCTCGAGCAGCTGGTCCGGTGCCGGGTGATCCGCCTGCAGCGAGGCAAGGACCTGGTTCACCGGGAGCTTGGGGTCGATCTGCCCGGCGACGGTCTGGAACGCCGATTCGTTCAGGGCCCGGTCGGCTTCCGCAATCGCGAGGAGCGAATCGAGGGGCAGGTCGATCATCTCGGTGGCGGCGAGCACCTTGGTGTAGGTGTCGGTTCCCCAGGCGAAGTTGCCATTGGACCTGGGCAGCAACTCCCGCTGGAGCCACAACTTGTAGGACGCGAGTGCCGCCATGACACTGTCGTTGGTCTGCCTGAATGTCGCGAGGAGGGTCGCGTCGGTCACGTCGGCGAACGCGGCCGGGACGTCGTCCTTGAAGAAGGCGATGTTGCCGTCGATCTGCTCGATCGCGATCTCGGTGTACACCCTCGGCGGATTCGCCAGGTTCTTCCGCGCTTCGGCCAGCGTCGCCGGCATCAGTCGCTCGCGCGCGATGAGCGATTTCAGCCGGTCGGCCGGCGGCGCGAAGTTGCGCTTCATGATGACGTACGCGGCGTTGGTGATGCCGCCGCTGTAGGCGTCGGGGTCCTTTTCCCAGCGCCGGATGGCGTCGTTGCCGAGGATTCCTGCAGCCATGACGTCGATCAGGAAGTCGCGGTCCGCGCGATTCGCCGCGGAGAGCGTCGCGGTGTCGACGGCGACGAGCTGCGCCCGGAAGGCGGCGAGCGCCTGCGATTCGGCTCCGATCGCTGCCTGGGAGAGATCCTCGATCCGGTCGTCGTACCGGTGCACGCCAAGGTCGGTGGCCGTGCTCGGGTAGCGCGCCATGTGATCGTCGATAATGGCGCGGGTGAGCGTCGTGAAGGCCGAGTCGGCCGGACTGGCGACTGGCGCCTTGTCGCCTGCGTTACAGGCCATGAGGACACCAAGGCAGGAGGACAGGGCGGCGAGGCGGATCGGCTGAAGTATGGGCATGGCAGCAATTCTAGCAGGCGATCCGGCTATCCGCTGCCTGCCGGAGCGGGTTACGCCAGCCCGAGGCTGTTGACGAGGGCGGGGAACCGGGGGTGGAGGCGCAGGGTATCGAAGGTCGGGCGAACCCCGATCCATGCCAGGTCCGTGGCGTGCAGGGACCTGGCCTGGTCGAGGGCATCAAGCGCGGCTTCGCTGTCGCCCAGCGCCGCATGAATCTGCGCCAGCAGCACCGGGGAGACATAGGAGGTGCGCGCCCGCAGCTCCAGCGCGGTGACCACGGCACGGGCCGCCTCCTCCTGGCCGGCAGCGGCCTGGGCGACACCAAGCGTCGCGACGATCTCCGGTGTTTCGCCGACCAGTGCCGTGGCGAGTCGGAGTCGCTCCAGTGCCTGTTCGGGTCGGCCCGCCGCAATGCTGGCCTGCCCGATGAAGAAGTGCGCCATGCCGAAATCGGGGTCGCGCTCGAGCAAGGCTTCCTGCTCCGCGATCGCGCGATCGTAGTCGCCCTCGAAATAGTGGATCAGCGCCCAACTCGAAGCGACCACGGGTGAGAGTGGATCAAACTCGCGGGCCCGCTCGAGCTGATGACGGGCGTCCTCGAACCGCTTCAGCGGGACCAGCAGGTTCATCGCGTAGGCCTGATAGGCCGTGGGGGCCTGCGGACCCAGACCGACGGCCTGCCGGAAATCGGCCTCCGCCTCGACCCAGTTCCCGTCATACATCCCCCGCACGCATCCGCGGGCGGCCAGGGCATCGGGCTCGGTCGGGTCGAGACGCAGGGCCTGGTCGGCCGCATCGCGCGCCCGGGGCATCGCTTCAGTGGGTGCCAGCTGCCCGTAGACCGCCAGGGTGACATAGGAGGCGGCGAGGGCGGCATGGGCGGCAGGGAAGGTGGGGTCGAGGTCGAGGACCTGTCGGAGGGCGACCAGGCTCTTCTGCATCCCCGTTTCGGTGCGCCGGTTCCATTGGAAGCGCGCTTCGAGGAAGCGCTGGTAGGCCTGAAGGTTCTGGGTCGAGGCTGGTCCGCGGGGTGCGGCCTCGTGCAGGAGCTCGATGCGCAGCGCGTGCACGATGGCGTGCGTGATGTCGTCCTGCACGGCGAAGACGTCGGTGAACTCCCGGTCATACCGCTGCGCCCACACCTCATACCCGGTGGTCGCGTCGATCAGCCGCGCGGTGATGCGGAGGCGGCTGCCGGCCCGCCGCAAGGTGCCCTCCAGCAAGTGCTGGACGCCGAGGCGCTGGCCGATGGTGCGCGCGTCGTCGGCGTGGCCCTTGAACATGAAGGCCGAGGTGCGGGCCACGACCCGGAGGTCCGGCACCCGGGCGAGGGCGTACGTCAACTCGTCGGTGATGCCATCGCTCAGGTAATCGTCGTCGGTTCCGCCGCTGACGTTTGCGAACGGAAGCACCACGATGGATGTCTCCTTCGGTTCGCTCACCGCGGCCGCGGCTGGGGTACGGTTCCCTTCGGACGATTCCCGCAGCGCGCCCGCGAACGCCACCGCCGACGGGAACCGATTGGCGGCCTCGAGCGCCATGGCACGTTCGAGCACGCTGTCGAGCCCGCGCAATCCCAGGGCGCCCAGCGATGGCAGCGCCTGCGTGGTCTTGCGATGCAGGACCGCCACGGCGGACGATCCGGTGTGCGGCGGTGCGCCCGTAAGAAGTTCATAGGCGACGCAGCCGAGGCTGTACACGTCACTGCGTTCGTCGATGTTCGCCTCGCCGAACGCCTGTTCCGGGCTGACGTATTCCGGGGTGCCCAGCCCGAATCCTTCGAGCGTGATCCCCTGAGTGCTGATCGACTCGATGGCCTTGGCGATCCCGAAGTCGGCGACCACGGCGTGGCCGGCCAGGAAGAGGATGTTCTCGGGCTTGATGTCCCGATGCACGATGTGGCAGCGGTGCGCAAAGGTGAGGGCATCGGCCACTTCGCGGATGATTTCGAGGGCTTCGGCGAGCGGAACGGTGCGCCGTTCGGTGAGCATGGCGCGGAGTGACCCACCGGCCACGAAGGGCATGGTGTAGTACAGCGTACCGGCGGCTTCGCCCGAGTCGTACACCGGGAGAATGTTGGGATGCTGGAGGCGGGCGGCGATCTCGATCTCGCGGGCGAAGCGATCGGCGCCCAGGGCGTCGCCGATCTCCCGGCGAAGGACCTTTACCGCGACGGGGCGACCGTGCTTGAGGTCCAGGGCTCGATACACGTCCGCCATGCCGCCGCTGCCGATTCTGGCCTCGATGGTGTAGCGGTCGCGAAGATCTACCCGCAGACCCTGAATGTCAGTACTTCCGGAATCACTCGCCATTCGATGCAGTCGAAGTTACCGTGGGCCATAGTCCGGGGGCCAGCGCCTCCCAGACCCTTCCCCTCGGGGGCAGTCGGCGCCACTTTTCGGCCGAATTCCCCTCCCGGAGCCATGCATGCCAAGCATCACGCTGACCGTCAACGGTCGGCAGGAGACGGTTGACGTCGCCGCCGATACGCCGCTCCTCTGGGTCCTCAGGGACAACCTGGGACTCACCGGCACCAAGTTCGGCTGCGGCATCGGCGAGTGCGGTGCCTGCACCGTCCACGTCAACGGCGAGGTCACTCGCTCGTGCGCCACGCCAATCGGCGACCTGGCTGGGGCGAAGGTGACCACGATCGAGGGGCTCTCGCGCAACCGCAACCACGCCGTCCAGAAGGCCTGGATCGCCGAGGATGTCCCCCAGTGCGGCTACTGCCAGTCGGGCCAGATCATGGCGGTGGCGGCGCTGCTGGAGAAGAACGCCAAGCCCACCGATGAAGAGATCGACCGCGAGATCAGCAACATCTGCCGCTGCGGGACGTACCAGCGGGTGCGCGCGGCGATTCATCGTGCGGCCGGGGAGGTGTGACATGACCGCCCCTCGTCAGGTCTCGCGCCGCGAGTTTCTTCAGTCGTCCACCGTCGCCAGTGCCGGCTTGCTGATCGGCTTCTCGCTCCAGTCGTGCGCTCCGCAGGCGAAGCTGCCGTTGGGCCCGCCGGTCCCGCTCAACGCCTGGCTCCATATCGCGCCCGACGACAGCATCACCGTGCTGGTCGATCGCTCCGAGATGGGGCAGGGGGTCGCCACGGCGCTGCCGATGCTGCTGGCCGAGGAACTCGAGGCCGACTGGTCGAAGATCGCCATCGAGTTCGCCCCCGCGGACAAGGTCTACTTCAACCCGGACTTCGGGCCGATGGGCCAGGGCACCGGCGGGAGCAGCAGTGTGCGCGTAGGGTTCCTTCCGCTGCGCCAGGTTGGTGCCCAGGCGCGCGAGGTGCTGATCTCGGCCGCTGCCTCAACGTGGCAGGTGGATCGCTCGGAATGCCGCGCCGAGGCCGGTGCTGTCAGCCACACGCCGAGCAAGCGACGTCTCCGCTACGGCCAGCTGGTGGCCACGGCGGCCACCCTGCCGCTGCCGAAGGATGTGCCGCTCAAGGATGCTGCGGCGTGGAAGATCATCGGTACCCGCGCCAAGCGGCTCGACACCGGCCCCAAGGTTGATGGCAGCGCGGTGTTCGGCATCGACGTGAAGGTGCCCGGGATGCTCATCGCCGTGGTCGCGCGCCCGGCCGTGTTCGGCGGCAAGGTGGCGAGCTTCGATGCCACGAAGGCGAAGGCAGTCCCCGGCGTGCGCGACGTGGTGCAGATCTCGAGCGGCATTGCGGTGGTCGCCGACGGCTACTGGCCCGCCCACCAGGGGCGTGCTGCACTCGAGGTGCAATGGGTCGATGGCCCCACGGCCCAGGTCTCGACCGACAGCATCTGGCAGCTCTATGCCAAGCGGGCGGCGCGTCCCGGTGTCATGGCGCGGCATGAGGGGCACACCGATCCGGCCCCGGCGGGCAGCACGATGCTCGAGGCCACCTATCAGCTGCCGCTGCTCGCCCACGCCACGATGGAACCGATGAACTGCACCGCGCACGTCCGTCCCGACGGCGTCGACATCTGGGCGCCGACGCAGCTGCAGACCGGCTGCCAGGTAACCGGTGCTGCGATTGGCGGCGTACCGGAAGAGAAGGTGATGGTGCACACCACCTACATGGGTGGTGGCTTCGGGCGCCGGATCGAGATGGATTTCGTCACCGAGGCGCTGGAGACGTCGAAGGCGATGCAGGTGCCGGTCAAGGTGATCTGGTCGCGGGAAGACGACATCCAGCACGATTTCTACCGCGCCGCATCCCACCATCAGCTCCGCGCCGGCCTCGATGCCAAGGGACAGCCGGTGCTCTGGACCCATCGGGTGGCGTCGACGTCCGCAATGCTTCGCTTCATGCCCGAGACCGTCACCAACGGTCTCGACCTGGAAATCGTCGAAGGTGCCATGGCGATGCCCTACGGCATCCCCAATGTCCACGTCGATTGCGTCCTCGCCGATCCCGGCATTCCCGTCGGTTTCTTGCGGTCGGTGAACAACTCCTACAACGGCTTCGCGGTCGAGACCTTCATCGACGAACTCGCCCACCTCGCCGGGAAGGACCCCTACGAGTACCGGCGCGACCTGCTCGGCGCGGCACCACGGTACCTGGCCGTGCTCAACCTCGCCGCCGACAAGGCTGGTTGGGGCACGCCGCTCGCCGAAGGCCGCTTCCGAGGGATTGCGGTGTTCAAGTCGTTCCAGAGCTACGTCGCGGAGGTGGCCGAGGTCTCGGTAGCCTCCGATGGGACGGTGAAGGTGCACCGCGTGGTCTGCGCGGTCGACTGTGGTCAGGTGGTCAACCCGGCGATCGTCGAGTCGCAGGTCCAGGGCTCGATCGTCATGGGGCTCACGGCCGCGCTCTGGGGCGAGATCACCATCGCCAAGGGGCGGGTGGTCGAGGGCAACTTCGACAAATACAGGATGATGCGCCTGAGCGACATGCCGGTGGTCGAGGTGCACCTGATGCCGAGCGCCGAGAAGCCGACCGGGATCGGCGAGCCGGCTACGCCACCGATCGCACCGGCGGTGTGCAATGCGATCTTCGCCGCCACGGGCAAGCGGATCCGGAAGTTGCCGATCGGAAAGGTGGTCTGAGGAGGTTCCATGTTTCGCCTGCGAATGATCGGTGGGGCCCTTGCTGTGGTGCTCACCACCGCGGCCGCATTGCCGGCCCAGCAGGCCGCGCCGGCCGGACTCGATGCCTTCGTCGCCCAGGTGATGAAACGTTATGACGTCCCCGGGATCGCGCTCACGATCGTCAAGGACGGCAAGGTGGTGGTGGCGCGCGGCTACGGGGTGCGCGAGCTGGGGAAGCCCGCGCTCGTGGATTCCGCGACCACCTTCGGCATCGCGTCAAACACCAAGGCGTTCACTGCCACAGCGCTCGGCATGCTGGTCGAAGAGGGAAAGCTCGAGTGGGATGCGCCAGTGGTGCGTTACCTGCCGGCGTTTGCGCTGTCGGATCCCTACGTCACCAGCCAGCTCACCGTGCGCGACCTCTTGGTGCATCGCAGCGGTCTCGGTCTCGGCGCCGGCGACTTGATGCAGTGGCCGGCCTCGACCTACACGCGGAAGGAGATCGTGCAGCGGCTGCGGTATATCCCGCTCGCGACGTCGTTTCGCAGCACCTACGCCTATGACAACGTGCTTTATCTCGTGGCAGGGGAACTGATCGAGGCCGTGAGCGGGAAGCGCTGGGAAGACTTCGTGCAATCCCGGATCCTCGCCCCGTTGCAGATGACCGACAGCCGGACCAGCTATGCGGCGGCGGCACTGGGCAAGGATATCGCCACCACGCACGCACCGATCGACGGGGTCGTTCGGGTCATTACGCCGGAACGGAGCGACAACAGCAATCCGGCCGGCGGCATCAACGCCAGCGCGCGGGACATGGCCCGGTGGCTGATCGTGCAGCTCGACTCGGGGCGCACCGAGAGTGCCGGCACGCGGTTGTTCACCGCCCAGACGGCGCGGCAGCTCTGGACGATGGTGACACCGATCCCGATCGGCAATGGCGGCCCGGCCCAGATCCGGCCCACCTTCAACGGCTACGGCCTTGGCTTCAACATCCGGGATTACCGCGGGAAGAAGATGCTGACTCACACCGGTGGCCTCGCCGGGTACGTCTCGATGGTGTCGATGATTCCCGACCTGAAGCTCGGCGTCTCGGTGCTCACCAATCAGGAGTCGGGCGCGGCATTCCAGGCCATCTCCTACTGGATCCTCGACCAGTACCTGCACGCGACCGATATCGACTGGATGGCGCGGATTGCCCCGCCGGCAGCCAACGCGCCGAAACCGGCGCCGGAGCAGCCCGCCGGACCGCCGCGCGATTCGCTGTCGCAGCCGTCGCTGCCGCTGGCGGCATATGCGTGCAGGTACAGCGATCCCTGGTACGGCGACGTGAGCATCACGCTGGAGGGGGGCAAGCTGGTGATGCGGATGCTGCACTCACCAGCGCTCACCGGCGAACTGGAGCACTGGCAGCACGACACCTTCGTAGCGCGGTGGCGTGATCGCGAGCTGCGCGCCGATGCGTTCGTCACCTTCGCGCTCAACCCCGACGGCAGCATCGATCAGGTGAAGATGAACAAGTTTTTTCCCTCGACCGACTTCTCCTACGACTTCCAGGACCTGCTGCTCCGGCGGAAGAACCCGAACGGTTCCTGCGGCCAGTAGCCTGCGACCGGTCACTGTCGCGGCGTCAGAGTCACCTTGCGGTATTCAATGGGGTTGTGATCGCCCTGCACCATCATCGGACCCGGGGCACCCTCGTTACTGCTCAGCGCGCCGCCGGTGATGCCGGGGATGTCCTGCTGGCAGATGATCGTCACGCCGTTGAGCACGACGGTGACCTGCCTTCCCACCAGCGTGATGTCGAACGACTGCCATTCGCCGGCATTCTTCGCCGCGTCCTGGTTCGGCGTCAGGAAGCCGTAGATCCCGCCCAGATGGTCGCTGGCCAGTACCATGCCGCGGCTGTCCTCGACCTGCACCTCGTAGCGTCCACGGAGGTAGACGCCGCTGTTGCCCTCCTTCGGGTAGCGGAACTCGACGTGCAGCTTGAAGTCGGTGAAGACGCGGTCGGTGACCAGGTTCGCGCCGGCCCGTGGGCTGGTCAGGATCCCGTTGATCACCTGCCACTGGTTGGCAGCGCCATCAGGGTGCCATCCGTTCAGGGACTTGCCATCGAACAACTCGATCGGTGCTCCCCACGCGGGGTTGGCTGCGGGCCGCAGCGCGGGCGCGCGCACCGCGGTCCAGGTGTTGTGGCCGCCGGCGGCGTCGGTCATGGTGCCGCTCAGCCGATCGCCCACCAGCTGGCCGTCGAAGACCAGCGTGTTGGTGTCGCGCTCCCACTGAGGCGGCAGGGCGAAGTGGACCTTGCCGCTGGTGAAATCCACGCGCGAGATCGGCCGCGCGCTGCCTCCGCCGCCAACGTAGTATCCCACCAGCCAGCGATTGCCGGAATGATGCACCTCGAGCCACGACGGAAAGGAATCGCGCGGTGTGTGGACCACCATGTCCCAGCGGCCGATGATCGCGGGGGGGCGCGCTTGGCCGTTGACGGGCACGGCCGCGAGCGCGATAGCCAGTGCGACCAGTGAAACGACGGGGGGTATCTTCCAGCGGGGCATGAGGACGTCCTCGGACAGGGTTCGGGCTGGCGATCTCCGCCAAGGGCGGCACACTGTCAGCGACGATCGCAATATGTGGCTCCAACACCGGAGCGGTAAGTGGCAGACCCGGAGGGGGAGCCCGATCGCTACCGTGTGCTCCAGCGCGCAATGCCGTGGAGCAGCCCGGCGAGCACGAACTGGTGGAACGGATACATCGCGTACCAGTAGGCCAGACCGAGCAGCCCAACGGAATCGAAAGCCGCCGTCTGGCGAACGAGGGAACCGGTCCCCTCGGATGTGACGACGAATTCGAGCCAGGCACGCCCCGGTAGCTTTATCTCGGCGGCGAGTCGGAGACGCGACGGCGGATCGCACGCTTCGACCCGCCAGAAATCCACCGGATCTCCAAGTGCAAGCTGTTCGGGATCTCGTCGCGGGCGACTCATACCGGGACCGCCGACCAGCTGATCCAGCCATCCCCGCAACCGCCAGAGCCAATTGCCGGAATACCAGCCGTTGCGGCCGCCGAGGCGGGCGATGGCGCGGAAGACGTCCTCTGGTGGCGCCGCCATCCGCAGGCTTCGCGAATCGACCAGTCGGTTCCGGAACCGCGTTCCGCCGTACCGGGTGGCCGAGCCCTTGGCGGGAATGGCACTGGTCCACGAGGAGTGGGACGCGGCGCGATCGTCATGCTGAAGCGCCTGCGCGATAGCGTCGGCCACACCGCAGGGATGGATATCGAACAGATCGAGCGCCGTACGGTCGCACACCACCGTGGGATGGCGAAGAGAGTCGATCAGGCTGCGCCCGATCCTGGCATAGAGTGGCGTGACCAGGCGGAGCCACAAGCTCGAGAGGCGCGGCGTCAGTACCGGCACCGAAATCATCAGGCGGCGAAGGCCCCGCTGCCGCGCGTACTCGTGCATGATGTCGCGATACGACATGACCTCGCGCCCGCCGATCTCAAGCACCTGGTGCCCGGTGGGGGGCAGGTCGAGTCCTGCCAGCAGGTAGGCGAGCAGGTCGTCGATGGCGATGGGCTGGGCCAGCACTGACACCCAGCGCGGTGTGATCATCACCGGCAACCGCTCCACCAGTGCGCGGATCATCTCGAACGACGCACTTCCCGAACCGATCACGATTGAGGCGCGGAATTCCACCACCTCCGTGGCACCGGCATGGCGACGGAGCACTTCGCCGACCTCGTGTCGACTCTTGAGGTGGACGGAAAGCGCGGTGTCGCTCTCGCCGAGTCCGCCGAGATAGATGATCCGCGTGACACCGGCAGCGCTCGCGGCCTCGGCGAAGTTGGCCGCGGCCTGTCGATCGAGATCCTCGAATCGCCCCGCCTCGCCCATCGAGTGCACCAGGAAGAAGGCGGTATCGATCCCCGACATGGCGGCGTCGAGCGACGCGCGATCCATGACGTCCCCGGCGATGACCTCGGTGCCGGGAGCGACCAGGGGCTGCCATCGGTCGGGACGTCGGGCGAGGCAGCGGACCGAAAGGCCACGTGCCTGGAGTCGCGGGAGGAGCTTCCCGCCGACGTAACCTGTTGCCCCGGTAAGCAGGACGCGCGACCTGCTTGGGCGATCCGCCGGTTGCTCGCTCAATCGAGCTGCCGACGTCAAGGGGTCGTGCCTTCGGTCGTCTGTCGTGCTCCGCGGGCAAACGCGGCCAGTTCGGCCATTGAGTGAATTCGGAGGACGCCGGACGTCGGAATCGAAGGCGGCGCACCGCGGCCTCCCACGACCAGCGTGGCACGCTGGCGGGCCAGACGGGCGGCCAGTTCGGTCTCGGCCGTGGTGAGTCGTTCGTCGTCACGGCTCACGCTCATCGCGAGCCAGACCAGTCGGGGGCGATAGCGGTCCACCGCCTTCAGCATTGCGCTGGTCGGGAGATCGGGACCGAGGTTGTGATCGCGGTAGCCCAGGTCGGCGAGCACCGCGGCGGCCATCATCGAGGGGAGAAGATAGGGATCGCCGCTCGGTGCTGCACCCAGCGCCGTCGGCGCATCGTCTGCCGGAGCGGCGAACAGCGCCCGGATCTCGGCCAGTACCCGGATGCAGGTGTCCGTTGCCCGGTGCTCCGTGACGATTCCCTCCTCGCCGTGGCGCCAGAGTGTACCGATTTCCTCCAGCGCGACACGAATCGGTCCGTCACAGAGGGCAGCGACTGGCCATCCCGATGCATAGAGCGCCAGCAGAAGCGTCCTCGCTGCGGGGGCGTTGTCGTGCTGGAGCTTGGTGTAGAGTCGCCCTCCCATCTCCTGGCTCGCGGCGTGGTCAAACGGCGCCACTGCTGTCGCCATCCCTGTCCCGAAGATGATCTCCGGCCTCACCACCGCCGCCCCGGATCGGCGCACGAACCGCACGGCCTCGGCCACCGGGATTCGCCGGTGCCCGCCCGCAGTGCGCTGGGCCGACAGCACGCCGTCGTCCACCCACCGCTTCACGGACGATTCAGAGACGCCCAGGGAACGGGCTACTTCACGCGGGGATAGGTCTCGCATTGCTCCACTGACGATTTGGACGATTCAAATATACTCGCTCCTGCGTCCCTTGGCATGCCCGATGTCCACCAGTAGACTCTTGTGAACGATTTGAACGTTTGCAGTATCGAACTGGAGCCGTCATGACCGCCAGTATTCGTGCCATCCGACACACCATGCCACACCGCAGCGGCCAGAGCGCGCATGAGGCGCACCACGGCGCAAGCACACGGCTGGTTCCTGCACTTGCCACCACTTGAGGAGATTTCCGATGTCTGCTGCACGCTTCAGCCTGGTCACGCTGGTCGGCCTGTCATTGTTGGCGGCACCGCCGGTCCAGGCCCAGTCCACGACCCCCAAGGTGTTCGTCGAAGTCCTTGGCGGCGCCGTCGTTCCGACCTTTGACATTGCCGACATTGCCAAGACCGGCTCGATGGTTGGTGGCACGATCGGCTACACCCTGAGCCCGCGGCTGGTCCTGATGGGGGAGTTCGACTACGGGATGCCCAAGGACAAGGCCACCGGCGACGTCACGATCAAGACGCTGCACTACATCGGCAAGCTCGGCTATTCGCTGACCGGGCCGCGTGAGCAGGGGTGGGAGGCCCTGGTCAACCTCGGCGCCGGCGCGGTGAGCTTCGATGTCGATGGCGCGCCAAGCACCAAGACCTACTTCGCCATCAATGCGGGCGCCAAGTTCACCTACAACCTCAACCGCAGCCTCGGCTTCGTGATCTCGCCGCAGGGCGACATCGCCTTCACCAAGAAGGACGAGCTCGACACCACGAACGCCTGGGTCTGGCCGGTCTCGGCGGGCTTCCGCGTCAAGTTCTAGCTTCCTGCAGCGGTCAGGCACCAGCGGCGGGTCGTTCGAAACGACCCGCCGCTGGGGTGGTGCGTCCGGAGCAGGGCGAATGCGGCGATGCGCTCAGAAGTCGAAGCGCAGTGCCGTCGTCAGGCTCCGCCGTGGTTCCGGCCGGAAGAACGCGGTGTTCGATGCCTCGGCGTAGAGCGCGTTGCCCAGGTTGTTGACCGCTACTTCCAGTTCAGGCCGCGTGCGGCCAAGCTGTGGCAGCCGGTAGCTGGCACGCACCGCATGCACCGTGAACGCCGGCAGTTCCGCCCCGACCGGGGAGGTGCCCAGCTCGATGTCCTTCCGGATTCCCTGGTGACGGACCTCATAGCCGAGCAACAGTTTCCCTTGTGGCTCCCGCCACGAAAGTTCGCCGCCGATCTTGCTGCCGTAGCTGTCGCCGACCGGGATGCTCCGATCGACGTTGATGGACTTGAGCTTGGTCGCGTGCGCCAGGACGGCAAAGCCGCGGCCAACCTTCACTTCCGCGAGCGCCTCGACGCCCCGGTCGCGGAGCTTGGCGATGTTCTGGTTCTGGTACGCCGGGAAGGTGCCGATATTGGTGCCGAGCGGCACGATCCTGATGCCGTCGTGAATCGTGTTGCTGAAGTAGGTCGCCTCGGCATAGAGCCGGTCGCTACGGTACTTGAACCCGACATCGACGTTCAGCGAAGTTTCCGGCGCGAGGTCGGGGCTGGCCACCTGGTAGCCGTTGCCTTCCGCCGTGGCGCCGTCGAAGTAGCGCTCGATCAGGTTGGGCGCGCGGAAGGCCCGCCCCAGCGTAGCCACGAGGTTGAGTCGTGAGCTGGCCGCAAACCGGGCACTGAGGTTGCCGACCAGTGCTCCATTCGAGGCATTCACCCCGGCACGGCTGGCGGGAAGCCCCGGTGTCGCGCGTGTCGTCGCCTGGATGGTCTGCACCCGAGCGCCGGCGGACAGCATCCACCGTGGGGCCAGCGCAAACTCTCCCTGGGCAAAGGCGCCTGCCGTCGCATAATTCGCGTTGGGGATGCTCGGCGTCGTGGTCGTCTGCACGCTCGGCGGCCCGTACACCGTGGTGGTCGTGACGCTCGAGTCGGTATTGATCGAATGGTCAAGGTACCAGTCAGCGCCATAGACGAGGGTATGCCGGCCGGCGATCACCTTCGTCAGCTCCATGCGAGCGCCGTAGCTGCCGATGTCGGTGAAGTTGTGACTTCGCACCGCCATGCCGGCCGTCGGGGGAAGCGGCGCGCCGAAGGGAATGTCGATCCGCTGATCGAAGCTGCGCGTGTTGGCGCCGCTGAACGCGGAGAAGGAGAGCCGATCGGCCATACCCCCTGGCAGGGCGGATGCCTGATAGCTCGCCGTGACGCGATTGACCGCCTGGTCGGGGTAGAGCAGCCGCACCACGACGCCGGAATTGTCGCCGAGTGCCTCGGGAGCAACATAGCCGAATGCCGCATCATGGGACTCATAGCGAGTTACCCGCAGCGCAATCCGGCTGTTCTCGCCGACGTCGTAGCTCAGCTTGGCCGCATAGTTCCGGTCGCGCACCCCGACGTCATTCACCAACGTCGGCTTGGCAAATGTCAGGTTGCCGAAGCTCCCTGCCGGGGCGAGGTAGTTGCTGGCCTCGCGTCGCCCCGCCGAGGCCGTGAGGCCGAAGCGTCCCTCGCGGCCGCTGAGCGAGAGATGCCCCAGGTTCTGCGCATCGGCGCTGGAGTAGCGGTACAGCATTGACCCGAGCAGGACCGAGTGGCCACGCCGCGGCGGTTCGAGCGTGATCTGGTTGACCACGCCGCCCATCGCGTCCGTGCCGTACAGGACCGATGCCGGCCCGCGTACGATCTCGACCCGTGAGAGCTGGTTGATGTCCGTGAGGGAGGACAATTCGCCGAAATCCGCCTGGCGCCGGGCATTGTTCATCCGGAGCCCGTCTTCCGCGAGCAGGATGCGCTGACCGGTCTGTCCCCTGATGATGATGCGCTCCTGGCTCGGCCCGACCCCGGTGACATCCACGCCGGGAAGATTCCGGAAGAGGTCGCCAATCCCGTTGGGTACCTCATGCCTGATGACCGAGGAGTCAATCGACAGCACCGGCGTCGTGGTCTGGAAGATCAGCGTGGCGGTTCGCGTGGCACTGACGGTGATCGTCGCCAGCCTGGCCATTGCCTTGGTCGAATCGTCCTGAGAAGCGGGAGCGCTGCGTTGTGCGGAGAGGGCCGACACTGGGAGGGCGAGTGCTCCCAGGAGGAGCAGGACACTGCGAGATCGCATGACTACCTCAGGGGGAACAGGTCCACTGCTTGCGAACAACGCGTACAGTATCCTGCGACCCGTCGTGATGCGGTATTCGGAACAGTACGGAACGGAGAACTCCGTAGGACTTTCCTTATGCTGCCTGCCATGTCATCGTTTCTCCTACGTCCGTGTCCGATTCCCCCTGCGTGGAGATTGCCATGTCCGTCTCGTCTTCCGCCGCTGCCGTTGTTCTTGCCTCACTGCTCGTCGCACCGGTTGCGTCGGCGCAAGCCAACCGCGCCGACTCGCTCCGCACGGCGCAGCGGAAGGATGCCGAGGGGAAGCATGCCGAGGCACGGGCGACCTTTCAGGCGCTGATTGCCAACGCGCCCGATGCCGCCGCCCGCGCGGAAGTGCAGCGCCGGCTTGCCATGTCGTACGGCTATGATGCCAACTGCGCCAAGGTGATTGAACTCGAGGAGCAGGTGATGGCGTACTGGGTGACGCGCCGCACCGCCGAGCCGCAGAACGCGCACTATCAGGAAGGCGAGATGGCGAATGAGGCGGCGCGTGTCTGCTTCGACCACGGCTTCCTTGATGAAGCGGAGCGCATGTACCGCCGCGGCAGTGAGCTGGGGAACCTCGAGCCGGCGCCGCGCACCCACCCGAAGAGCCTGTGGGACTTCCGGCTCGCCCACGGCCTGGGCCGCATCGCGGCGCGCCGGGGGAATGCCGCCGAAGCGAAGCACTGGGTCACCGAGGCGCGGCACATCCTCGACGCCGACTCCGTGATGGCCAAGGCGCAGGAACGGTACTATCCCTATCTGGTCGGTTATGTGGCGCTCTTCACCAATGATCTCGCCACCGCCGAGGCATCGTTCCTCGCCACCACCAAGGCGATGCCCAATGATCCCTTCCAGCTGGTCCTGCTCGGCATGACCTACGAGAAGCAGGGCGACGCGGCGAAGGCCCGCGAGATCTACCAGCGGGCCTACGACCTGTCGACCGGGAGCAACCCGCCCAGCATCTATGCGCGGGTGTTCACCGCGAGGAAGCTCGGGCTGCCCTGACTCTGTTTCGTGTTGCGATTCGGCAACACCCTGTGGCCTCTGCGCCACTCTTGCGCCGGGTCGCACCGCTCTGCATTCTCTTTCTTCCTAGGCTCTCAATGGAGGCACTATGAAGAAGAAGTTCGTTGCCCCGGCCATCCGGGAAGAGGCGACCCTGACGCAGTTGACGCTGGAACCCGCCGCTGTTTCGGGAAGCCTTGACGGCCTCACCCACGCTTGATACGCCAGCTCGCATTGTGGTAAGCCCGAAGGAGCGCCCGGCCAGCCGGGCGCTCCTTTGCTTCTGGGTATTGCTCTCCGCTGCTGCGGGGTGCCGGCCAGCGCCTGTCCCGGTGACCATCCGGGCCGGCCTCCTTCTCGACGGGCGCGGCGGCGCCATGCGGGATATGGTGATCACGGTGGTGGATGGCCGGATTACCACTGTGAATCCCTGGCGAGCGGACTCTGTCACCTACGATCTCTCCCGCTACACCGTCCTCCCCGGCCTGATCGACGCGCACATCCACCTCAACAGTTTCTTCAACCGGCAAGGGAGGCTGGCCAACCGCGAGGACGGCGAGACTGCCGCACAGCGTGCTACGGAGCGCGCCGCCGTTGCCCTCGTCATCCTGCGTGCGGGGTTCACCACCGTGGCGAGCATGGGTGCCGAGGCCGAGAAGGAACTGCGCGACCAAGTCAGGGCCGGCAGGCTCCCCGGCCCACGCATTCTGACTTCACTCTCCCAGATCTACGACACCTCGCTGGCGCCAGAAGCGCTGCGTCGGCTGGTGCAGAGCCACTCGGCCGAGGGCGCCGACTTCATCAAGATCTTCGCGTCGGGCGACCTCGTCGCGGGCGGACTCCCCCTGTTCACCGAGGCGCAACTCTCGGCGCTCTGCGACGAGGCCCACCGCCTCAAACTCCGCGCCGTAGTGCACGCCCATGACGACGTTGCGATTCTCCGCGCGGTCGCCGCGGGCTGCACCCAGGTCGAACACGGCTTTCTGGCTACCCCAGTGGGCTTCGAGGCGTTGGCCGCCGGGGGCATCTATTTCGATCCGCAGTGCGGGCTCCTGCTCCGCAACTACCTCGAGAACCGCGCGCGCTACGAGGGAATCGCAGGCCTTGATTCGACTACCTTCGCGCTCATTGCCCAATTGCTCCCGACCTTGCCGGGGCTGTTGCGCACAGCCCTTGCCACGCCCGGGCTCAAGCAAGTGTATGGGACCGACGCCACCGCCGGCGCCCACGGACGCAACGCGGAGGATCTCGTCTGTCGAGTGCGAGAGGCGGGACAGGCACCAATGAATGCGTTGATGACGGCGACTTCCGGAAACGCTGAAGCGCTTGGGCTGGGGCGAGAAATTGGAACGATTGCGCCGGGATTCCGGGCTGACCTGATCGCTCTCGATGGCGATCCGCTCCAGGAAATCGAAGCGGTGCTGCGAGTCAGGTTCGTGATGAAGGGCGGCGTCGTCTACTAGCCGCGGTCGCGCCGCTTTCAGCGAATCTCGACGCCGCCCCCGCCAGCCCTACCGCTTCTTCTTGCCGCCCCGCGCGCGCGAGATGGCGACACCCGCCGCCACGGCGGCGGCGACGCCGGCGACCGTTGCGGCGACCTTTACCCGCTTCTTCCGCTTGGCCTCCTTGCCGGTGACCTTGTCGACGGCGCGCTTGACCATGGCCGTGGCCTTCTTTCCCATCTTGGCCGCCTTCGTTCCCGATGCCTTGACAGCCTTGCTCACGGCCTTGTCGACCTTCTTGCGGGTGATCGTCGCGGTTCGCGCCATCTTCTCCTCCGAGTGAAGCGGTGATGCAACTCTCCAGTCCGACCCTACCACATCTTCTTCCTGCCGCGGCGCGTCTTCGCCACGGCGACGCCAGTCGCCACGGCCGCGGCGGCGACACCGGCGACCGCGGCGGCGATCTTGGCGCCCTTCTTTCGCGATGCCGGGGTGCCCGTGACCTTTTTGACCGTACGAGTGACCATGGCCTTTGCCCGCTTGCCGAACTTCGCGGCACTGGCTTCAGATGACTTCACGGCACGCTTGACCATCGCCTTGGCCTGCTTCCCCATCTTGGCCGCCCTGGTCTCCGACTTCTTGACAGTCTTCTTGACGGCCTTCCTGGCCGGCTTTCTGACGACCTTCCGAACGGTCTTGCGAGTGATCTTGGTGGTCCGCGCCATAACGATGCTCCGGGTCAAGCGGTGATAACGTCAGCTGAGAGTACCGTTAGCTGCCTGACGTGGCCGAAAGTTACTTGGTCGGCACACCGGGCGCACGGGATTTCACGATGTCCGCTGCCCCCGGTTGCAGAAACACGAAGCCGAGCGACCTCGTCGCTCCGCCCCAGGTCACCGGCGCGACCGCCTCACGGTTCGATGTGCAGCACCTGGCGGTAGCTCTTGCCCTTGAAGGTCATGGTGACGAGGTAGTCGCCAGCCCCGGCGAGATTGCCCCCCCCGCGGAAACCACCGCCGCCTCCTCGGCCGCCACCGCCGGCGACCTTGATGCCGATCAGGTCAAAGACCTTGACGACGTTGGCCGGCTCGGCACCGCCGCGTCCGCCACCGCCGCCGCCACGACCCGCTGGGGCTGGCGCCGGTTCGGCCGGCCGGGCGCAGAACGGATCCCACTGGGTCAGCGGGCGCTCGCAGTTGGCCGGATTGCCGCCGCGGCCGCCGCGGCCGCCGCGGCCCCCGGCGGCCCCGCCGCGACCACCCGCGGCCGGCGGGAAGAGCAGTGTGCGCGCCCGCGCCAGGGCGGTGGTGTCATACCCGGCCGCCTTGAGCGAGTCGAGCACCTTCGGGCCGCGCCCCGCCTTGAGGATGCTGTCGCGCCGCTCCGAGGGAGACAGCGGTGCCGGCGTGGCAGCTGCCGCGCGCATGGCGAAGTTCCAGTTCACGTTGTGCACCCCGGGCGTGCTGGGACCGGTAAGGGTCGCCAGCGTGTCGCCGGCCGCATTGCTGATCACGAACCGGACCGTGTCTGGCGAGGCGACCGGCCCGATGCGGTAGGAGAGATCCGCGCCGTAGCTCGGGTTGGGCGTCGCGAAGAAGGCCTGCGCGTTGCCGTTCCCTGAGGCCATGAGCGTCGGACCTTCGCCCCACTGCCGTGCGGCATGCGGCTCGAACAGGGTCGCCTCCGCTGCGACCACCTTGGGGGTCACCTGCTCGAGCGGCGCAATGTCGACGATCCAGAACCCTCGGCCATGGGTGGCGGCGATGAGTTCGTGGTCGCGCGGGTGGATCTTCAGGTCGAACACCGGGACCGACGGCAGGCCGGCGGCGAACCTGCTCCAGCTCTTGCCGCGATCGATCGAGGCATACGCACTGATCGAAGTGCCGACGACCAGCAGGTCGCGGTTGTAGCGGATCTTCCCGGATGACATGAACGAAGTCGCCCACGCCGTCGCGGGGCAGGTTGCCGGCGATCGAGGCGAAGCTCTTGCCACCGTCAGTGGTGACGTAGAGATACGGCATGAAATCGTTGCGCCGGTGGTTGTCGAATGCCACGTAGAAGGTCAATGAGTCGAAATGGGACGGCTCGATCCGGTTGACGTACACCTCGCGGTCCGGCAGACCGGGGAATCGCGCCGTGAGGTCCTCCCAGCTGGCACCGTCGTTCTTCGACATCCAGACGTTGCCATCGTCGGTGCCGGCGTACAGCAGGCCTGGCTTCAGGTACGACTCTGCCAGGGCCACGATGGTGCCATAGGTCTCCGCACCCGTGGCGTCGAGCGTCACGCCGCCGGTCCAGGTGGTCGACGTGTCAATCTTGGCCTGCAGCTTCTTGGACAGGTCGGGAGAGATCAGGTAGAAGTCCTCGCCGCGCTTGACCGACTTGAGCACGCGGTTGCCGGCGAAGTAGATCACCGCCGGATTGTGCGGCGAGATCAGGAAGGGCGAATTCCAATTGAAGCGCAGGGCCAGGTCGATCGAGTCCTGCTCGCTGCTGGGCGCGAAGCTTGGCGATCGTTGCCGTCAGCGCCTTGCTCATCGGAGCAGCGGGTCGCCCTGGACGGTCGCGATCGAATCCTCCCACCTGCGGTACTGCTCCTGCCACGTCGGCTTGCGGAAGCTCTGCCGCTCGCCGGTCTTCAGGTTGACACGCGAGGCGCTGCCGCCCTGTGACTCGCTGTAGACGATGTTCGGGTCGGTCGGGTCCTGGGCGGTGTAGAAGCCGTCGCCGCCGCTGACGGTGTACCAGTAGGCATTGTTGATCGCGCCGTTCTTGCGGCGGGAAGGACCGCACCAGCCGCCGTTGTCCTGCGCGCCGCCGCAGATGTTGTAGGGGACAGCGAAGTCGTAGCTCACTTCGTAGAATTGCGCGATCGGCAGGTTGGTGGTCTGGAAGAAGTTGCCGCCGCGATCGAAGGTGATCGAGATGCCGCCGTCGTTGCCGATCACCCAGCGCTCCGGGTCATTGGGGTCGATCCAGAGGCCGTGATCATCGACATGGACATCCTGGGCGGCGTTGCGGATGGTCTTGCCGCCGTCCTCGGAGAGCTGCAGCTCGGTCGACGAGAAGTACACCCGGTTGGCGTCCTTCGGGTCGACCCGCACCTGCGAGTAGTAGAACGGCCGCACGTTGTAGCTGTTCATCTTGGTCCAGCGCTTCCCGGCGTCGGTCGAGCGGTAGAGACCGTTGCCCGCTGGCGCCCGCTCCGGGGTGTAGCCGCCATCCTTCTGCACCGCCGCGGCCTCGACCAGCGCGTAGACGAGGTCGGGGTTCGATGGGGCCACCGCCAGGCCGATCCGGCCCTTGATCCCTTCGGCGAAGCCGTTGCCCTTGATCTCATTCCAGGTGCCGCCGCCGTCGGTGGACTTCCACAGCCCCGAGCCGGGTCCGCCGCTCTTGAGTGAGTATGGCGTCCGCAGCCGCTCCCATGCGGCCGCATAGATCACGTTCGGGTCGCGCGGGTCGAGGGCGACGTCGACAAAGCCGGCCTTGTCGCTGATGAACTTGATGAGGTTCCAGGTCTGGCCGCCGTCCGTGGTCTTGTAGAGGCCGCGCTCGGGGTTCGACTTCCAGGCGGCGCCCAGGGCGGCCACATAGACGGTGTTGGGATCGCTCGGATGCACGACGATGCGCCCGATGTGCTGGGTCTTCTCGAGCCCCATCAGCTTCCAGGTGATGCCACCGTCCCTCGGACTTGTAGATCCCCGCCCCTGGCTCGATCGTGTTGCGCGAGTTCGGCTCACCCGTACCGGCCCACACCTGCATCGTGTCGGAGGGCGCGATCGCCAGCATTCCCATCGAGATCACCCGCTGGTCGTCGAACACCGGCCGCCACGTCTGGCCGTTGTTCATGCTCTTCCAGATCCCGCCCGCCGCCGCCGCGACGAACAGCGTCTTCGACGGCCCGGGGATGCCGACGACATCAGAAACACGGCCCTCGAAATTGGCTGGTCCGACGTTGCGCCATTCCATGCCGGCGACCGTGGCTGAGTCGAGGGATTGCGCCCGGAGCGGCGCGGCGAGGACCGTCGTGACGAGGGCGACGGCCACAAGGTGGCTGAAGCGGGCAGCGGACATGGGCAGGCCTGAGTAGTGAGGGCGTCAGTGGTGCGAATCAGGGGCGGAATGGACAACCCCGGGAATGTAACGCCGGAATTCCACTTCCTGGAACAAGAACGGGTCCCGAGAAGTCGGGACCCGTGGTGGAGCGGTGATTGCCGGGGAGCGAGTCAGTCGTCCTCGGGCGGGACCGGCGGACGGCCCTTCCCGGCATACTGCGCCTCGATCCGCGAGTGCAGGTCGTCGGCACCGATGATTCCCTTGACGGAGGCGATGATGCCCGCCACAACATCTTCGGCCCAGTACTCGTCGGGGCGCGCTTCGGTCGGCATCCCCTCGCGCCGTCGCTGCAGGTAGTCGATCGCGGTCTGGACCCACTCGGCCTGGGCGCCTGCCACCAGCGACCACGAGCCGGTGGCCCGCAGCTCCATCTCGGCCAGGGCGTCGAGTTGTTCCTTGAGTTCCTTCGCGATCGGACCAGAGCGGAGCCGCTCCGCCACCAGGGTCGAGCATCGCCGTCCGCTCCGACTCCATCGGCTCGGGCAACGGGGCGAGATAGTGCCGCTGGTCGGCCACCATCTCGGCCAGGCGAACGCACACGGCACGAATTGGGGGCGTCAGTTCCGTCGGCACCTCGCTCGCCCACGACGCAGCGGCTCGCAGAATCGCGGCAATCTTCTCATCGGCGGCGGCGCTGATCTTCGCCTTGTCCATCGCTTCAGGCATGAGGAGAAGGTCTCCCCGACCCCGGTGCCATCGCAAGTCTGCCGGGAAGCTCTTCGGCCAGGACCATCCGGGGGGTCAGGGCGAAGGTGCGGCCAAAACTCGACACGACCGCCTGATGTACCCGGATGGCCAGTTCGCCTGCGGGCAGAATGAGATCGAGTTCTCGCTCGATCGAAGTCATCTCCACGCCCGCGATGCCGCACGGTACGATCCGCTCGAACCAGGAGAGGTCCGGGTCGATGTTGAGGGCAAAGCCGTGGAGCGTGACCCACTGTTTCACATGGATGCCGATGCTCGCGATCTTCCGGTCTGCGGTCCAGACGCCGGTCCTGCCGGCGACCCGCGTCCCCAAGAGCCCGAGGGTTGCCAGGGCGTCAATCAATGCCTGTTCGAGGGTGCGCAGGTACCAGTGCAGGTCTTCGCGATGCTCGGCGAGGTGGACGATCGGGTACCCGACCAGTTGCCCGGGCCCATGCCAGGTCACGTCGCCGCCCCGCTCGATCTCGACAACGTCGGCCCCGTGGGCCCGCAACGCTTCGGGGGAAACGGGGAGTGAAGAGGCGAGCGTTCCCCGGCCGAGGGTATAGACGGGGTCGTGCTCCACCAGCAGCAGGGTGTCGTTGGCCAGGGCACCATCGATGCGCGCGAGGCGCAACTCGCGCTGCCACTCGAGCACCTCGCGGTAGGGCCGGCGTCCGAGCTCCACCACGTCCAGTACGCGGTCGGTCATTCGGCTGCCCGTGCCCGCCGTCCGAGGACTACCGCCACGACCAGGCCGACCAGGGCGACGCCAAGCAGGGCGGTGCCACCGAGCAGTTCATTGGCGAGGAAGGTCACGCCCATGCTCACCAGGAAGCCGAAGAGGGCCGCCACGATCGCCAGCCCGCCCCGGCGGAAGTTCGAGTCGATCGGCGCCATGAGGAACCACGCGGTGGCGCCGGTGCACATCAGTCCGCCGAGGAGGCCGTACAGGAAGAGGTTGACGTACGCCGCGCTGGTGTCGATTTGGGCGGGGCCGCCCGTCGGGCGCAGGCCGCTCACCATGAAGGTCAGGATCGAGAACCACGCCACGGCGGCGGCCACGGCCGCCAGCACTGCAATCACCGCGAGGCCGACCCGGTCCTCGGTCGGTGCATCGGCCCCGAGCGGGTTCGGCGAGACGGGTGGTTCGTCGGCCATCAGATGTGGATCGCGCGACCCATGGAGTCGAGCGCCGCCTCGGCGATCGCCTCGGAGAGCGTCGGGTGGGCATGAATCGCGAGGTCGACTTCTTCGACGGTGTACTCGTTGGTGCGCGCCATGACCAGCTCGCCGATCATCTCCGATGCGTGCCCGCCGACGATGTGGGCGCCGATGATCTCGCCGTACTTCTTGTCGCGGATGATCTTGACGAAGCCGTCCGTCTCATTGGTCGCGCGGGCGCGACCGTTGGCGGAGAAGGGGAACCGCCCGACCTGGTAGTCCATCCCCTTGGCCTTGGCCTGCTCCTCGGTGAGGCCGACACTGGCGACCTCGGGATGGCAGTACGTGACGCTCGGCACGTTGGTGTAGTCGATCGCCTTCGGCGGGTGGCCCGCAATCGCTTCGGCCACGTGCACGCCTTCGCGCGTCCCCTTGTGGGCCAGCATCGGCGGACCGGCGACATCGCCGATGGCGTAGACACCCTTGACCGTCGTCTGCAGCGTGGCCGGATCGACCTGGATGAAGCCGCGGTCGGTCAGCTTGACGCCGACCTTTTCGAGGCCGATCGACTCGGTGTTCACCGCACGGCCCGCCGCCATCAGCACCTTCTCGGCGGTGACGGTCTCGGCCTTGCCGCCGACCTCGAGATGCAGCGTCACGCTGTCAGGCTGGACGTCGGCCTTCACCACCTTGACGCCGGCGAGCACGGTGATGCCGCGCTTCTTGAAGGCCTTGGCGATCACGTCGCTCGACTCGGCGTCTTCGAGAGGCAGCACTCGCGGCAGCGCCTCGATCAACGTCACGGTGCTGCCGAAGGAGGCGAAGATGTCGGCGAACTCCGTGCCGACGGCCCCGGCGCCCACGATAGCGAGGGTCTTCGGCGCCGACTCGAGGAAGAGCGCCTCGTCGGACGTGATGACCGACGTCTTGTTGATGTCGAGCCCGATCTGCGGAATCCCCTTGCTGCGTGAGCCGGTGGCCAGCACCACGGCCTTGGTCGCCGTCAGGGTGTCACTGCCGACCTGAACCGTCGTGGCCGAGGTCAGGACCCCGGTCCCCTTGATCACCGTGATCCTGTTCTTCTTCATCAGGAATTCGGCGCCCTGGGAGTTCTGGTCGGCCACCTTGCGCGAGCGCCGCATCGCGACACCGTAGTCGACCGTCACCTCACCGACCGTGACGCCGAGTTCCTTGGCTTCCTTGCGGACCAGGTTGGCCGTCGACCCGCTGTAGAGCAGCGCCTTCGTCGGGATGCAGCCGATATTGACGCAGACGCCGCCCATCTTGTCCTTCTCGACCAGGCCGACCGACAGCCCGAGCTGGGTAGCGCGAATGGCGCAAGGATATCCGGCCGGACCGCCGCCGATGATGAGGACGTCAAACGAACTGGAAGCCATGGTCGATCTCCGAATATCTCTGAATGAGTGAACCGAGAGTGCTGAATGGTGACTTCACCTCACCCGTCACGGATCACGAATCATCGTTCACCATCTACCATACCAGCGCCAGCGGATTCGCCAGCATCCCCACCAGCGTCTTCAGGAACGCTGCCCCGGTGGCGCCGTCGATGACGCGGTGGTCGCAGCTCATCGTCATCCGCATCTGGCGGCGGACCGCCAGCGCGCCGTTGACCACCACCGCCTTCTGCTCCAGCCTGCCGATGGCGAGGATGGCGGCCTCCGGCGGATTGATGATGGCGGTGAATTCATCGATGCCAAACATGCCGAGATTCGAGATCGAGAAGGTCGAGCCGGTGTATTCCTCCGGCTTGAGCTTCCGCTCCCGGGCGCGAGCCGCCAGTTGCCTGACCTCGGCGGCGATCTCGCGCAGCGACTTGCGGTCGGCGTGGCGGATGACCGGGGTGATCAGTCCCTCGTCGGTGGCCACGGCTACGCCGATGTGGATGTCGTGCCATTGGCGGATCCGGTCGTCGAGCCACCAGGAGTTGACCCATGGGTGCTGGCGGAGGGCCGCGGCGGCACGCGAATCACCAGGTCGTTGAAGGAGAACTTTCCCTGCTCGTCGGCGGCGAGCAGTGCCTCGCGGGCCTCGAAGGCGCGCTCCATGTCCGCTTCGACGGTGAGGTAATAGGTCGGGATCGGGCCGATCGACTGCACCAGTCGCTTGGCGATGGTCTTCCGCACCTGGGTGAGTTGCACTTCGGTGAAGGGCGAGGCTTGCGTCGCCCACACCGCCGTGTCGATGGCGGCCACCTGGGTCGGCCAGACGGCGGTGCTGATCGCGGCGGGCTGGGGCGGTGGCGGCGTTGGCCACGCCTCCGTGTTGGCCAAGGCCGGCCTGGACTGGGTCGTTGCGGCCGCTGCCGCCTCGAGGTCGCGCTTGATGACCCGGCCCTCGGGGCCCGAACCGGCGAGACGCGAGAGGTCGACGCCCTTCTCGGCGGCAATGCGGCGGGCCAGTGGTGAGGCACGCAGGCGGCCACCCGATGGTGCGGCGGCGGGGGTCGGGGTAGGGGCAGGGGCCTTGGGCGGGGGAGCTGCCTGCGGGGGCGACGCCGGCGTCGCCCCCGCCCCGGTGGCCACCGGGGTGCCCTCAACGCCGGGAATCGCTTCTCCCGCCGCGCCGATCCAGCCGACGAGGGACGCCACCGGCGCAGTGGCCCCGGCGGCGATCACCTGCTTGAGCAGCGTCCCGGCCGCCCGCGCCACCAGCTCCATGACGGCCTTGTCGGTCTCGACCTCGGCCAGGACGTCGCCCACGGCCACCGCGTCGCCTTCGTTCTTCTTCCACTCGACGAGGCGTCCTTCTTCCATCGTCGGCGAAAGCGCTTCCATCACCACTCTTGGTCGCCATGTCGTCAGTCCCGGTAGCAGACCTTGCGGACGGCCGCGGCAATCTTGCCCGCGTCCGCCTTGGCGGCCTTCTCGAGGTGTTTGTTGTACGGCATCGGCACGTCGGCCTGATGCACACGAAGGATCGGGGCGTCGAGAGAGTCGAAGGCCTCGCGCTGGATCACGTCGACCACCTGCGCGCCGACGCCGGCGAACGACCAGCCTTCCTCCGCCACCACGACGCGGTTGGTCTTGGCGACCGAGGCGAGGATCGCGGCGGTGATCGAGCGGCGCGATGGTGCGCAGGTCGATCACTTCGGCATCGATCCCCTCGCCCTCGAGCGTTTTCGCCGCGTTGAGCGCCGGGCGCCACGGTCTTGGAATGACAGATGATCGGTGACGTCATTGCCCGGTCCGCTTGATGTCGGCGACCCCGATCGGAACGAGGTGCTCACCATCGGGCACCTCGCCCTTGGTGTTGTAGAGCATCTCGCCCTCGATGAACACCACCGGGATTGTCATCGCGGATCGCGCTCTTCAGCAGTCCCTTCGCGTCGGCCGGCGTGGCCGGCATCACGACCTTGAGGCCGGGGATGTGGGCATACCAGCTCTCGAAGGCCTGCGAATGCTGGGCGCCCAGCTGCAGGGCCGCGCCACCGGGGCCGCGGAAAACCAGCGGGCAGCCGATCTGGCCGCCGCTCATGTAGCGGATCTTCGCCGCCGTGTTGACGATCTGGTCGATCGCCAGCAACGCGAAGTTCATGGTCATCATCTCGATGACCGGTCGCAGCCCGACCATCGCCGCGCCGACGCCAATGCCGGTGAAGCCGAGTTCGGCAATCGGGGTGTCGACCACGCGCCGCGGCCCGAACTCCTCGAGCAGCCCGCGGCTCACCTTGTAGGCCCCATGGTACTCGGCGACTTCTTCGCCCATGAGGAAGACGCTGTCGTCGCGGTGCATCTCCTCGCTCAGGGCGGCGTTGAGCGCGTCACGGTAGGTGAGGACCGCCATCAGCGAGTCTCCGGCGCATAGACGTCGGTCCACAGCTCAGTCAGTTCCGGCTCCGGCGACTCCTCAGCGAACTTGAGCGCGTCGGCCACCTCGGCCAGCACGTCGGCCTCGACCGCGGCCAGCCGGGCGTCATCGAGCAGGCCGAGGTCGCGCATCCGGGTTTCCAGGAGGAGGATCGGATCGCGCTGGCGCGAGAGCTCGAGCTCTTCCTTGGTCCGATACGTTCCGCTGGCGGCGTCGGACATCGAATGACCGACGTAGCGGAAGGTCCGGATCTCGAGCAGGGTGGGTCCGTCGCCCGCCCGCGCCCGCGCCACGGCGGCATCGGTCGCTTCCTTGACCGCAACGACATCCTGGCCATCGACCGCGACGCCCGGCATGCCATAGCTGGCGGCGCGCAGCGACAAGGTCGGTGATGGCGGCGGCGCGCTGGACGGCCGTTCCCATCCCGTAGCCGTTGTTCTCGATCACGAAGATGGCGGGCAGCTTCCACAGGGCGGCGATGTTGAGTCGCCTCGTGGAACGACCCGATGTTCGCCGCGGCCTCGCCGAAGTAGGTGATCGACACCTGGTCGGTCTGGCGATACTTCGCGGCGAACGCGAAGCCGGCGCCGAGCGGAATCTGGCCGCCGACGATGCCATGCCCACCCATGAAGTGCCGCGACATGTCGAACAGGTGCATCGACCCGCCCTTGCCCTTCGAGCAGCCGGTCACCTTGCCGAACAGCTCCGCCATCACCGCCCGCGAGGAGATGCCGCGCGCGAGCGCCTGGCCGTGCTCGCGATAGGCGCTCACCACGTAGTCGTCGGGACGCGAGCGCGGCGAGGGTTCCGACGGCGACGGCTTCCTGCCCGATGTAGAGGTGACAGAAGCCGCCGATCTGCCCGAGGGAGTAGGCCTCGCCGGCCTTCTCCTCGAAGTGGCGGATCAGCAGCATGGTGCGCAGCCACTCGCCGTAGTGGTCGGCGAACGGCACGTCCCGCCCACGCCGTCTGGTGCGCGGCGTCGGATCGGTGGTTGTGCCCATCAGATACCCTTGCCTTGAGGTTCGGCCGCTCCGGGAGGCACGCCCGGGCGTGATCAATCTGTTCCCAGGCGTGATACGACGAACGCGTCAGCGGCGAGGCCTGGACGTGCTTGAATCCCATCGCCATGCCGATCGTCGTGCAGTTCGGCGAATTCGTGCGGGTGTGTAGTAGCGCACCACCGGGAGGTGCGCCGTCCGACGGACGGAGATACTGCCCGAGCGTGACGATGTTCACGTCGCTGCGGCGCAGGTCGCGCAGGCAGGTGATCACCTCGTCCCACTCTTCACCCATGCCGAGCATGATGCCCGACTTGGTCAATCGCGCCGGCATCCATCGCCCGTGCGTTGGCCAGCAGCGCGGAGCGCGCGGGCGTAGCGTCCGCCGGGCCGGGCCAGGCGGTAGAGCCGCTCGGCCGTCTCGAGGTTGTGGTTCAGGATGTCGGGTCCGGCATCCATCACGATCTGCAGCGCGCGCTCCGATCCCTTGAAGTCGGGAATCAGGACCTCGACCGAGGTGTGCGGCAGCCGCTTCTTGATCTCGGTGATGCAGCCGGCGAACGCCTCGGCGCCGCCGTTGGGGAGATCATCGCGGTCGACCGAGGTGATCACCACGTGCTCCAGCCCCATCCGCTCGACCGCGTCGGCCAGCCGGACTGGCTCCGCCGCGTCGAAGGCCTTGCGGCGTGCCGTGCGACACGGCACAGTAGGCGCAATTCCGGGTGCAGACGTCGCCCAGAATCATGAAGGTGGCGGCCTTGTGGTCCCAGCATTCGCCGATGTTCGGGCAACGGGCTTCCTCACAGACCGTGTGGAGGCCGAGTTCCCGCATCATCTTCTGGACATGGAGATAGCCGGTCCCGCCGGGGGCCTGCACCTTGAGCCACGATGGCTTGCGGACGAACGGCGCGACGGCTGGGGGGGCCGTTTCGGGCCCTCCGGGGCGGTCCTGCCTGGTCAACTGGATGATCGGTGCAGCCACGCGACGATGCCCCTCGGATTCCGGTGGTCCAGCCCGCTTGCAAGCGGCGCTAGCCCAGAAAGATAGCCAAGCGCCCGAGGTGGGTGAAACCGGGTCACCAATCCCAGAATCTGGTCGGCCCCACCCCGGCGAGTTCTTCCTGGACGTCCTCGCCGCTGATGCCGCGGGCGACCAGGTCACCGGTCACGCCCGCGAGCAGGATGCCGTTGCGACCATGGCCCGCGGCGTACCAGAGTCCCGGGAGTCGCGGCTCCGCCCCGATGATCGGGAGGCCGTCGGGAGTGCCGGGGCGAAGCCCTGCCCAGGTCCGCGTCGGGGTCAGCTGGGCGAGCGGAGGGTAGAGCGACGCGGCGCGCCCAACTAGCCCGCTGATCCCCTCAACAGTCACCGAGGCGTCAAAACCGACATGCTCCATGGTCGATCCGACCAGCAGTTCTTCACCGCGCCGGAGCAGGTAGCACTTCTCGCCGTAGACAACGTGGGCGGCGAGCGCGGCCGGGCAGGGGAAGGACGCCATCTGGCCCCGCACCGGTTCGACCGACAGGGGGCGGGGGAGCTGGCTGAGCCTTCCGGCCCAGGCGCCTCCCGCGATCACGACGATGGGTGCCGAGTACCGCCCCAGTTCGCCCAGCACGCCGTTCAGGCGAGCGCCAGACCGGTCGAGTCCGACAGCAGTTTCGTATACCAACCGGGCGCCGTGCCGGATGGCGTCGGCCCGGAAGGCGGCCACGAGGGAAATCGGATTGAGGACCCCATCCTCGGGTGACCAGAACGCTCCCTCGGTCTTGGGAAGCCAGGGCCAGCCTTGAGCGACCTCATCCGGCTCCAGCCAGTCGGCGTGGTGACCCTGTTGCCGTTGCCGGGCGACCTTGGCCTTGAAGGCAATCGCGTCGGCCTCGGTGTGGGCCACCTCGAGAATCCCCTGCTGGCGAAAGTCGATGTTGATGCCGGTGGCATCCTGGAGCGCCGCGACGGTTTCACGGTAGAACGTCCGGCCCGCCAGGCCGAGCGGCAGCAGGGGATCGTCGGGGTTGGGTTCGATCTGCGCGGCCAGCATCCCGGCTGCCGCACGCCAGGCTTCCCCCGGAGTGTCCTCCCGCTGGAGGATCGTGACCGCGGCTCCGGCTCGGCTCAGCGCCCTGGCGCAGGCCGACCCGACAATCCCGCCACCGATCACCACGACATCTCCGGTCACTGGCATATGAGACGACCTGAAACTCGGGTTGGGGGAAGACCGTATCTTACCACAAGGGCGCGCATTGGGCGCGGCCCCAGCCTTCGCGGGAGTCTAACATGGTTCGCAATGTCACGGGGTTCGCCATCTTCGCTTTTGTGGCGATGATCGGGTTCAAGCTCCTGATCGGGGTGTTCGGCTGGCTCATCGGCCTGGTCATGACGGTGCTGATGTGGGCCCTCGTCGGTTTCGTCATCTACACCCTGCTGAAGATCTTCGCGCCGGGACTGGCGTCGAAGGTGCGCGACACCATCAAGGGCGATTCGGCCGCGACCAGCTGAGTCTCGCTGCGGCATCAACCGCCGGCGCGTCCCGCAGTATCGGGGCGCGCCGGCGGTGGTGCATCCGGGGGCGGGATGGTCGAGGAATGGAGATGCACCACGCGCCAGCTGCCGTCCCGCGCGTGCCCCACGATGATGGTGGCGTACCCCGAGGTCGCGACCTCGCCGGGGGAGCCGGGAATCCAGCGGTACTCGATCGACCCCCAGATCAGGCTCGTGGTCACCATCGTCCGGCTCGATCCAAGCAGGAGGCTGCCACCGGGGCTCAGTCCCGCCAGTCGCGGCGCGGCGGTGCGCAGTTCACCGTTGGCGACGACTTCGGCATCGTCGCTGTACACCGAGTCGGGATTCTCGAGTACGGCATCGGCCGCGAGGGCGCGGGTGATGAGCACGTTGGCGATCGAGTCGCCGCGCATCGCGTCGACCGTCGTGGCGATTCCGGCCAGCGGATCGGTAGTCACCTGGTGCGTGACGCACCCCGCGAGGAGCAGCATGGCGAGGAGCGCCCAACGCCTCGTCATGGCGGATCGGGGTCGGTGATCTTCACCAGCTTGAAGGTCACCGTCCCGAACTCGGTGCCGGCCTGGATCTCCACGGGGACGCGATGCGCGTCGTCGGTGATCCAGAGGCGTGAGTGCCATTTCTTCAGGAACATCCCGTGGGGCGGATCGTCCACGATCGGGTAGAGCACCAGGCAGGAGACCTCGCTGCCGTCCGGCATCTTCTTGGTCTCGCGCCTGTCCACCCGGATCGTCACGCCGCCCTTGGTGGCGTTGAAGTAGTTGGTGAACAGGTAGGTCTTGCCCACTTCGAGCGGGATGTAGCGGATGAAGTAGAAGAACGCCACATCGTCGAGCGGTGTCTTCGCCGTCGGGACGGTGGTGGGGTAGTCGTTGTCGCGGAAGAACCCGGAGTCGGGATAGATGAGGTGGTCATCCTTCCGAAGGGTCCCGTTGTCGTTGACGTCCTTCAGAAAGCGACGCGAGACGAAGTCGGTGACGCCGGTCCACGACGTGAATTCGCTCCGGCTCTTGTACAGCCCGAAGAGACCCGACACCGTCGTGGCGAAGACGAATTTCCAGCTGGCCACGCCGCGCACCGTGTCGATGCCGGCGACGCGGAGCACGGCGCTTCCCCCGCCGATCCTGCTGCTGGCCTTGTACTCGAAGCTCTCCCCGAGGGCAAACGGCGGATGAGCCGGTGGCGGGGGCGTGGTCGCGATGCTCTGGAAGAGCACCCCGGCGACGAGCCCGATCACGCCGCTTCCCGGGCTGACGGGGACTTGGGCGAGCGCTCAGGCGGCGGGACCGGCGGCTTGACGAGGTGCCGCCGGGCCGCCCAGAGAGTGCGCGCGCGGGGCCACGCCTCGTGGCGGCTGGGCCGCTGCAGTCGGTCCACGCGCTCGACCACCGGCATGGTTTCGACCCGGCGCGCTCCGGCGGCGGTCCACGAGAGGAGTTCGGCGTTGGCGGCCCAGCCGTCCGTGTGCAGCCAGCGATCCGTGCGATCCCGGAACGCGTTCCGCAGCGCGATGAGGCGGAAGGCCACGAAACCCGAGACGATGTCGCGCACGCCGGGCACGCGCACTCGCGAGCCGAGCAATCGCGGCGCCCATCGGCGGACCATGCGTCGCCAGCGGTTGGGTTCCATGGCGGTGTCGGCCTCGCCGACCACGACATCGGCGCCGCTGTCGAGCCGCTTGAAGAACTCGACCAGGCACTCCGGGTCGATCGAGAAGTCGGCCGGGATGAGAATGGCGGCGTCACGCTTGTGGCGATCACTGAGCCTGAGGGCTTCCTGCAGGAGGCGTTCGACCGTGGCGGCGTAGCCCAGCTGCTGCTCGGAGCGCAGCACGATGAGCGGCAGCGCCTTGACGTACGCGGCGAGCACCTCGGGAGTCTGGTCGGTCGAGGCATCGTCGCCCACCAGCATCTGGTACTCGCGCGTCGAGCCTTCGAGCACCCGGCTCGCCTTCCACAGCAGGAGACCCACGGTGGCCGCTTCGTTGTGGCTTGGCACGCAGAGGTAGATCATGGCCCGGCCGGCGTTGTCATGGCCGAACGATACACGTCGAAGGCGCGGTCGACCAACCGGTCAGCGCCGGGCAGCGGTCACCATCGCGGCAAAGAGCTGGAGCTCTCCGGTCTCGGTGGTGGACGCCAGCTCCTCGGGATGCCACTGCACCCCGATGATCCACTCCAGCGGATCGCTGCTCTCCACTCCCTCGATCAGGCCGTCTGGCGAGCGGGCGCTGACCACGAGGCCCTCACCCACGCGGTCGATCGCCTGATGGTGGAACGAGTTGGCGCGGAATTCCGTGGCCTCCAGGACCTGGCCGAGGCGCGAACCATCGGTGATGGTGATGAGGTGCGCTGCCTGATCACGCGGTGTGGCGGGATTGTGATCGATCGCGCTGCGGCGCTGGGACGGGATGTCCTGGATCAGTGACCCGCCGAATGCCACGTTGAGGAGCTGAATGCCGCGGCAGATGGCGAGGATCGGCAGGCCTCGCGCCCGGGCATCGGTCACCAGGGCCAGCTCGTTGGCGTCACGTCGCCGATCGACGCTTCCGAGCTTCGCATGCGGTTCCGCGCCGTAGCAGGCCGGGTCGACGTCCTCCCCGCCAGTGAGCAGCAGGGCGTCGCACGCCCCGAAGAGGTCGATCGACTCCTGCGGCGAGCACTCGGGGAGCAGGAGGACTGGAATCCCGCCGGCCACCAGGACCGCACGCACGTAGCTCGCGTTCACGCCAGTGCGGAGCTGGTTGTCCCACTGGCGAGTCACGCCGGTGACGCCGATGCGCGGGTGGCTCATGTGCCGGGCTCGGAGAAGAGGGGGCACTTGGGATCCTCGTACCCCTGCAGATCGACCCGGATGCCGAGCAGCGGCAGCGCCGAACCGCGAACAGTCACGGTTCCGAGCAGGCGGGCATTCGGCACGGCGACGCCATCGAACAGCAGAATGCCGAGGGGTACGCCCTTGGGACTCACCAGGATGACGCCATAGCCCGGGAGGGCGCCGACCGGGATCGGCCCCTCGACGGTGAGTGCCAGCCCGGCGGAGTCACGAGCCTGGGAGTATGCTGCGAGCAACGGTCCGGCGACGACGCGCACCGGCAGGGAGGCCGGCACCGAGTCGGGGACGGTCTCCAGCATGTTGCCCCGGGCGAAGGCGTCCTTGACCGCCAGGGGGCCCGTCAGTGCCGCGATGCCACAGGCGGCCGATCCGCTCCCGGTGCTCTTGGCGCAGGCGGTCACGGAGATGGTGAGGGTGAGAGCGAGCAGGCCGGCAGAGCGTCGCATCGTGGGCTCGACGAGGAGAGGAATCGGAAATCTACACGGGGGTACTTGCTTGACCGCCGCACCGCCCGTCGAGTAGCATTCGCGCCTCACCTTCACCAGCGTGATCGATGGATCTTGACGAAATCAAGGCACACCTCGACCGCCTCTTTGCCGGGCGGCCCAACCGGCCGACGCGAGAACAGGCTGCCGGCCTGCGCGAGGCGCTGGTCGGCTTCAAGGTGGGCATCGGCGAGTTGCGCGAGGCACTGGAACGCACCGAACGGGAGCTGGTAGCGGCTCGGCGAGACATGGCGGACTACGAGCGCCGCGGCCGACTGGCGCTCCAGATCGACGATGCCGAGACCAGCCGGATTGCCGAGGAGTACACGGCCAAGGCCCGGGAGCGCGTGGATCTGCTCGAGCGCAAGGTCCTGGTGCAGCGCGATGAGGTGATCATGGCCGAGCGGGAATACGACGCCACCATGGTACGCTTCCAGGCCGCCTCGCGCGGCATTCCGTTCGAGGGTGAATCCGCCCGGAATCCGCTGGCGGAGGGCGCGCCTCCGGTCAACGACGCGCTGCTCGATCACCGCGCCAGGGAAGCGGCGGTGGAAGCACAGCTGGCCCTGCTCAAGAAGAAGGTCGAGGAACGGAAGTAGTTCGCGATCTTCTCGCTGCTCCCTTCTCCGCTCTCCTATCTCTTCGGATTCGCGATCGTCGCGTACGGCACATCCGGCGGTGCGCCTCCCTTGGGCCAGTCCCGCTCCTTGCCGGGAAGATCCGGGCGCGACTGCGCGGCGATGTAGGCCGCGACATTGACGGCGTCGGCCTCGCTCGTCGTGCCGGGCAGGTCGAACGGCATGTTGGCGTGAATGAAGCCGGTCAGGGTGCGGAGGCGGGCCATCCCGGCGCCGATATTGAACGATCGGGGGCCCCAGAGCGGCGGGGCGAGTGTCGTGCCGTTGCCGTCCGTGCCGTGACAGCGGGCGCAGGTCCTGACGAAGTAGGCCGCGCCCGCCGCGGTATCGCCCGCGAGCGCCGTGCCCAGCCGTACCCCTCGACCGGGGACGGAGTCACCCGCCGCTATCCCGCGGGAAACAAACGCCAGATACGCTACGATGTCCCGCATCGCGGGATCGTCGGGGGCAAGTGCACGGCCGTTCATCGACCGCTCGAAACAGCCGTTGATCCGCTCCTCGAGTGTCTGCACCGAGGCCGAACGTGAGCGGTATTGCGGAAAGCGGACGAAGACCCCGGTGAGGGGCATGGCGTTCGGCCGCCGGCCCTCGTCGAGATGGCACGAGGTGCATCGCAGTGCGTTCCCGACGTGGTCGGGCAGCGAGTCCCCGGTGGCAATCAGCAGGGCGTGCCCTCGCCGGATGTTCCGGCCGAGTTCACCCTCGGGAGGAATCGAGCCGTCCGGGGCACGCAGTTCTCCGGCCGCCGTGACCGGTGGAGCCGGCTGGGGCCGGCAGGCCTGGGTCGTGGCAAGGAGGGCAACGAAGAGCAGCCCGACCGCACTGATCGCCCGAGTCCGGGATGGCGTGCTATCTTTCCCGACGTCGCCCATCGCCCATCCCCGTTCCTCTCTCGCAACGATCGAGTGACCCATGAAGGCCGCTATTCCCTGTGTCCTCGTGCTCCTCGGCGCGGCGTGCAGTCCCGCCGCACCGGCAGCCCCTGAAGGCGTTTCCTTCGTCTCCCCGGCCGACAATGCCGTGGTGGGCGACACCTTCGTGGTACGCTTGAGCGCCGAAGGCCTCAACATCGTTCCCGCGACCGGCACTCCGGTCGCCGGCGAGGGACACCACCACATCTTTGTCGACATTGATCCGACGCCGGACAGCATCCCGATTCCGAAGGGCGACGGCATCTACCACATTGGCACCGGCGCCGACTCGCTGGTCCTCTCGCTGCCGCCGGGACCGCATCGCCTGATCGCCGTGCCCGCGACCGGCGATCACGTCCCGATCAAGGGCGCGACGCGCGACACCGTGAACATCGAAGTGAGGTCGGGGTCGATCACCCCGTCTTGAACCACATCCGCACGGCCATCACCGCCAGGAATATGGCGAACGCCCGCTGCAGTGCAGCGGGCGTGACCGTTTGGGCGTAGCGGGCACCCACCCAGGCTCCGATCGCGAGCCCGACCGCCAGCAGGAACGCCGCGCGGATGTCGACATGGCCGTTCTTCCAGTACTCCAGCGCGGCGAAGAACCCCACTGGCAGGAGGAGTGCACCGAGTGACGTGCCGATGGCGGTGTGCATCGGCATCTTCACCAGCCGCAGGCCGACCATGATCAGGACACCGCCGCCGATGCCGAAGATCCCGGAGAGCACGCCGGCGCCGAAGCCAAGTCCAAGCAGGAATACAGGCATCTAGAAAACCACCTCCAGCCCGAAGCGGATGCTGCGTGGCGGGCCATAGACGAACAGGGGTGCGGTGTAATCCTTGGCCGCGGAAAGGTACAACGGGTAGAGCTCCGACCGTCCGGAGAGATAGCTGTCGTTGTTGAGGTCGGCCCAGCGGCGATAGCGCGGCGACTCATAGGGAATCGCAGTCGGATTGGCGTTGTATGCTGCGTCGGCCAGCTGGGTGATGGTGGCATTGGACGGCGTGGGCAGTCCGGTGTCACGCCGTACGCTGGGCTGGTTGGCGCGATTGGTGAGGTTGCGGATGTCGAGGTACAGCCCGCCGTTGAACCCGCCGAACCGCACCGGGCGGCGCAGCAGCATGTCGATGGTCCACTGCGCCGGCAGGCGCTGGCCGTTGATCGGGCCGAGCAGGGTGTCGCCGAGCGTGCTGGTGAGGGTGTAGGGCAGGCCGGATGCGTAGCGGCCAACCAGCGCCCCCGAGATCATGCCGAACGGCCGCGTCCCGAAGATCCTCGGCCCGGCGTCCGGTTTGGATTCCGCGTCGACCGCGGCGATCACCGAGAGGCGGCGGTCGTAGTCGAGCGGAAACTGGTTTCGGCCCGCACTCAGGGTGTCGTGCGTGACCGGGTCGATGACGACCAGGCGCCGCAACTCGAAGGCATTGGTGACGGTGGCCTGGGCGCGCTGGGCGACGAAGGCGAGGCGGACCCCGATGCCGTTGTGCCGTTCGCGCTCGAAGATGACTTCCGCGCCGATCACTTCCCCCACGTCGGCGTTGGCGAAGACGCTGGAGTCCGGATTGACATTGATCGGCACCGAAGAGACCAGGCCATCGAGTCGCTTGTCGTACAAGTTGACCTTGACCGTGGAGCGCTCGCGCAGGCGCATCCGCGCGCTCATCTCGAACTGGGTCGCCGATTCAAAGCCAAGATTCGGGTTGCCCTGGCGGAACCGGCCGGTGCGCGTGCTGTCATCGAACGCGGCATCGGTGAGGTATTGCAGGTCCGGCGGCTGCGAGAACTTGCCGACACTCACCACGAAGGTGGCGTTCTTCAGCACGGTGGAGACGCCGATCCGTGGGTTGAGCGAGGAGCGCGCTCCAAGAGTCGCGTTGTGCAGGTCGCCACCCGGGTCGAACGCGTCGTAGCGAAGTCCTGCCGTGATCGCGAGGTCGCTGGCACGGATCTGTGCTTCGGTGTAGGCCGCCGAGATCGACGGATTGAAGTCCGACGCGGTCGGGCGTGGCACCGAATCGCCCACCGGGAAGGCGGCCAGCACGCGCTGGAACGTCTGGACGCCCTGCGCCGCATGCATGCCGCCGAAATAGAAGTCGACGTTGGGACCGGCCGACCAACTCATGTCGAGCTGGCTGCGGAGTTCGGTGAAGCGATTCCAGGCAATCTCGCCGTGGGCCGCACCACCCAGGAAAAAGGCCGGCACACCCCAGGGTGTGTTGCTCGAGAATTGCGGTGGCGCGAATCCGGTGACCGGGCCGAGTGTGCTGATCGTATCCCTCGCCTTGGCGAGATCCTCGCCCTGGATCGCCAACTCGTGTCCGGTGAACGCTCCGAAGGCAAAGTCCGGTGCCGCGACGGCGCCACGGACGAACGAGCGATCGAAATAGCCGACGCGCAGGTCGCCGACAAAGGGGTGTTCGCTGTTCTGTCTCGGCAGCAACTGCACCTGCGAGGTGACCAGGGTGCCGTCCGTTCGGCTGCCCGGCCCGAAGTTCGGGTCGTATTTGTATTGCGGGTCGAAGAGGTAGCGCTGGTCGCGGGAGAGCAGGCCGAAGACGCGGCCGATGATCCGGTCGCCGACCGGAACGGTGATCTTGCCACCGCCGGTCCACACCTCGCCGCTGTTGTGTGGCAGCGGCCCCGGAACGGTGGAGCGCGGATCACGCGGATCGGTCGGCGCTGGAGCGTTGGTCGGATCGGCATCCAGCTGGGCCGACAGGTCGAGGACACCGATAAATGTGGTCCGCCCGATCAGCGGACCGTCGGCGGAGAGGATCATCCGGTCGAGGCCGAGGTCGGCCGTGCCGCTCAGCGGCCGGTCCGTCTCGTAGGCGGCACGGCCGTGCCACGAGTCGCCGCCATCGCGCGTCGTCACCGAGATCAGGCCGGAGATCGCCTGGCCGTAGCGGGCCGAGAAGCCATTGGTGATCAACGACGCTTCGGTGATGAAGTCGGTGGGAATGTGGATGCCGATCGATCCAGTGGAGGCATCGAGCTGGTTCTTCACCCCGAAACCATCGAGCACGAACGCCTGTTGCCCGATCCGCCCGCCACGATAACTCCCGCCCACCACGCCGGCCTGCAGCGCGATGGCATCCTCGAGGGTGCTGACCGGAAGGCGTCGCAGGTCCTCCTGGGTGATTCGCTGTGCCGAGGCGGTGGCCATCGGGTCGAGCACCGGGTCCTGCACGCCAACCGCCACCAGCTCCGAGAGCCGCACGGCCACTGGAGCGAGCCGGGCATCCACCCTGGTAATCTCGCCGGAACGCACCGCGATCTGGTCACGCTGGGTCGGCCGATAGCCCGGGAGCGTGATGGCGAGCGTGTGGACGCCGGCAGGAATGCTCCGCAGGCGCCACTCGCCCCCGCTGTCCGTGAGGGTCCGGAAACGGTCGCCGTCGAGCCGCACCTCGGCGCCGCGGATCGAATGGTTGTCGCTCGCGTCGGTGACCTTCCCGACCAGCCCGCCGACGCCTTGCGCCTGCAGGTTGCAGGCAACGACGCCGACCAGCACGAGCAGTGAGCGGAAAGTCCGGGAGGCAGAGGCTCGATTCACGGGAGGATTCCCTGGTACAGGTAGAGGTCGCCCAGTGGAGAGGCGGCGGTGAGGAGCCGTCCGGCGCTGCCCCCGGACTGCACGATGATATCCGTGCCGTTGGGCAGGATCAGCGGCGAGGCGTACATGCCGGCATTGTTCGCTGCCGAGTTGCTGCGAAGCAGGGCCGAGGTGCCGGTGGTGATGTTCACCGAGTACAACTTCCCGGCTGGCGAGGAGAGATTCGGGAAGCGATCTTCCACTGGCGACGGCACCAGCACCAGCTGGTCGGTCGCAACAACACAACTGGTACCACGACACGATATCCCGGCGATGGTGTTCTGCGTCCCGACGGTGCCGAGAATCACCGGCGTGCCGCCGGTCGACGAGACGCCCTGGAGCGCGTTGGTGCCCCGCTGGGCGAAGACAATCGAACTGCCGCCTTCGGCCAGGGCGAAGAGATTGGCGCCCTCGGTGCCGCTGATCGGTGTTAGTGTCGCGCCCGCAGCATCGATGTGGCCCCGCACCACGAACTTCCCCATGAAGGCCGAGTCGTCGGCGAAGCAGAACCTGCAGTGCACCACGGGGACGTACTCCTGCGCCAGGGCGATGAAGTCGTTCGGGCCAGTCCAGGCAAGGTCCGCCAGCCAGTCAACATCCATCCCCCCGATGGTGACAGGGAGGGTGATCAGCTTCCGTCGCGTGAACGGATGGACACTGTCAGCCAGCCAGAGGGCCTTGCTGTCGGGCGTTTCCTTCCCGATCCTGGCCGACACCTCCTGGTAGAGCAGCCGGCCGTCGCGTCCCAGGGCATAGGCGGTGAACGAATCGGTGGAGTCGCTGTGCCCGCCCTGGTTGTCGCACATCTCCCAGAGGCGAGTTCCGCCAGCCGGGCTGAGCAGGCCGACGCAGCGATCATGGTCCGGGCGCCCACCCGCAACGTAGGCATAGAGCACCCCGGTACTGTCCTCGGTCCACGTGGGCCAGTAATCCTGGTCGCTGTTGTACGTCAGTTGGACGTCCGCTCCGTTCGTGAATGGCGCGGCTTCGCTGTTGGGGCTGGTGATGAAGGAGTCGGAGTGGCCGCAGGCCATCGCGGCACCCACCAGAAGCACGCACAAGGGGCCTGACCCAGTGGCCCGGAAGCGGTTCACGGAAGGAGGCCATGAAAGACGAAGAGCGACCCCAGCTCGCGGGGTACACCCGGTATCGTCTCCACGATACCGGTCACGTTTCGCGCCACCAGATCTCCCGACACGGGTGAGAGACGCGGGAAGCCGTCGACACCGGTGGCAAGTTCGGTGGTGGCACCCGTAGCGAGCGAGACGCTCCAGATCCCCTTGGCTGGTGGGAGCGCGGACGTCGTGCTGACCAGGCAGACCGATCCCTGGCAGGTCAGCCCGGTGATGCCTCGTCCTGCTGCAGCGGGAATGGTCGCTACGACCGTCGAGGCTCCCCCCGCCACCGGCACCCGCTCCAATGTCAGCCCGCTTCGCCAGATGATCAGCGAGGCATTCCACCCTCGGCGAGTGAGTACGACTGGGCACCTGCCGTGCCCGGAACAATGGCGAAGGTGGCCGCCGTTGGACCGATCTCCCCCCGGACGACGCCCAGACCGGTGAACACCGAGTCAAAGAGGGCCGACTTTGGGGCGAGTCTGATATAGTCGAACTGGGCAAGCGTGACGAAGGATGTCGGCCCGATCCAGTGCGTATCGCGAAACCAGTTGACGAAGCTGTCGGAGATCTGTGCCCCGAGTACGAGAAGGGCGCGTCGCTGGAAGGGAAGGGCGGTATCCGCCAGCCAGAGCACCGTGTTCTTCGGTGGCTGGTTGACACCACTGAGGCCGCCGCTCCCCCGACGCGTGGAGGCCTCGAGATAGATCAAGCGCCCATCGGTGCCGATCGCCGCCGCGGCGAAACTGTCGGCCGAGTCGGCGTGCTCGCGTCGTTCGTCGCACAGCTGCCACAACCTCGTCCCGCCGGTCGGTGGCAGCAGGCCAAGGCAGCGATCGTCGGCGTGGCTCGTCGGCTGTGGGTACGAGTAGGAATAGATGATCCCCTTGCCGTCCTCGGTCCAGGAGGGCCAGTAGTTGTCGCCGGCATTGAGCGTCAGCCGAATCGGTGGCGCGCTTGAAAACGGCTCGGTGAGAGCGTTGTTGGTGACGGTGAAGGGTTCGGAGTGAGAACAACCGAGGACCCAAAGGAGAGCGAGTGTCGCGGCCGCGGCGTGCAACAGGGACGATTTCGTCATCGGCACGATTCCGTTCGTGAATCCGTGGCGGCTGCCGCCCGGGACTGGTGGTGCTGGTAAAAACGGTTGGGAGTCGGACGATCTGTCCAACAGGACCAGGTGTGGTTCGGGGGGGCCTCGTCGACGATGAGTGTGAGAAAAGCTAACTGCGGCTGGTATCGGCGCCAGCCTGCCGGCCGACCCAGTGTTGCGGAGGGGAACGGGGCAGCCCCTCCGGGTCCGGTGAAGCGGGTGCCGCGACGGTCAGCCGAAAATGCCGATCCTCGTGGGCCCCTCGAAGCCGGGAAACACCTGCCGGATGTCGGCCGGTCCCAGGGCGCCCTGCAGCGCATCACTGAACACTGACCGGAAGTCGGTGGTCACGGCGAGGTCCCGCCCCTCATGACGCTGTTCGGGAGCCAGGCCCGGCCACGCGCCGTAGACCTTGCCGCCACGCACGTCGCCACCCATGACCATCATCGCGGTGCCATGGCCGTGGTCGGTTCCCCCGGTGCCGTTCTCCTTCACGGTCCGGCCGAACTCGCTCATGGTGATCACCGTGACATCGCGCATCCGCTCGCCGAGGTCAGTGGCGAAGGCGCCGAGCGCCCGGCCGAGTTCGTCCAGGCGGTTGGCGAGCTGCCCCTGTTCGTTGCCCTGGTTGACGTGCGTGTCCCAGCCGCCGACATCGACGAAGGCGATCTCCACCCCGAGGTCGGCGCGTATCAGTTGCGCGATCTGCTGCATCGAAGTCCCCAGCTTGCCGTTGGGATATTCCGCACCGTTGGCCGGCGGATTCGCCGTCGGGTTGGCCGCCTTGAGCATCTTGATTGCCTCGAAGCTCTCGGCGGAGGAGGTGGCCACCAGGCCGGTGGCGGAGCCCTCGTACAGCGCCTCGAAGGCCCGGGTCAGCTTTTCCTCGACCGCTCCGCGCCCCGCCGCCCGCATCCCGAAGGTCCGCAGGTCGTCAATCGCCAGCGCCGGCGCGCTGCCGGCGAGTGTGCGCGGCAGCTGTGGCCCGAAGGCCACGGCACGGAACGGCGTGTTGGCGTGTTCCTGGGAGTGGCTGCAGTACCGGTTGGCCCAGCCGTCGGGCGTGGTCTTCAGGTCGGGCGTGCCCGACTCCATGAAGTCCTGCGCGTCGAAGTGCGAGCGCGTGGTCGACGGCGAGCCGACGCCGTGCACGATCGCGAGCGAATGCTGATCCCACAGCGGCTTGAGCGGCGCGAGCCGCGGGTGCAGCGCGAACATCCCGTCCAGCGGGAGCAGCTGGCCCTTCGGGAGGGCGATCCGCTGCCGTTCCTGCCAGTAGAACGGGTCGCCGGCAGGGACGATCATCGAGAGCCCGTCAACGGCACCGCGCTGGAAGAGGCAGACCAGGGTCCGCTTCGAGGCCCGGCGCCCCGGCAGCGCTGCAGGGCATAGGCGGCCCGATCGAGGAAGAGCGGGTCGGCGCCCAGCGAGAAGAGCGCCAGGCCTCCGGCCTTCATGAAGGCGCGTCGAGTGATGGTCATTGGCGCTGGAACTCCGGTCCGCCGATGGCCAGCCCCACCGCGAGCGTCCGCGCGGCGCGAGGATCGGGCACGTCAGCGAGCTGCTTGCAGGATGATATCGCGGGTGTGGTCGGTCATCAGACCGGCGAGGACCGAGCTGTTGATCCGGTCGATGAGCACGCGATGGTCCGGTCGTCAGGGGACGACGCCATCGAGGTCGACGAGCGCGCCCGGGAAGACGTCCCGACTGGCGAGCTGGACCGCGAAATTCATCCGGGCCAGCAGGGCGCCGCTGTTGACCCAGTCCTCCTGGCTCTCGCCGTAGCCATTCGGGGTCTGCTTCTGGAACAGCGGCTCACCGAGTTGCGCAATGCGCTGGGCCAGCCGGGGCGTGAAGTCCGTCGTGCCACCCAGGGCGCGCACCGCGCTCACGACGAATTCGAGCGGTGTCTTCACCTTGCTCTGGACGTTGCTCGCCGCCCAGAAGTCCGGGGAGAGGACGATGGCGCGCACTACCGCACGGATGTCGCCGTTGCTCTGCTTCCAGGCGCGCACGGCGTCGTCGATGCAGCCGTCCGGTGCCGCGTCGGCGACGAAGCGGGCGCACAGCTGGGCGCTGACATGGTGCATGGTCGCCGGGCTCGCGGCGAGCAGCCTCAGCAAGCGCAGCCCTTCGTCCTCGCCATGATTGGCGGGGAACCTCTCGCCGAGCACCACCTTCGCGTCGCGATCGTGAGCCGCCGGACGGAAGGCAAATTGTCCGTTGGCCCGGTTGACGGTCCACCCGGTGAGGATGCGGGCCACGTTGATCACGTCCTGCTGGGTGTAGCCACCGTCGACGCCGAGGGTATGGAGTTCCATCAGCTCGCGGGCATAGTTCTCGTTCAGGCCCCGCGGGGCGTTCGGTCGCAGCGTCCTCGGGCCGACGCCGTTCGCGACGCTCTGCGCGTTGTCGAGATAGAGGAGCATCGCCGGACTCCGGGCGGTCGCGATCAGCAGTTCTTCGAATCGGCCGAGCGCGTGCGCGCGAATGGTCGACTCGAGGTAGCCGGGAACGTATGGCCGGTCCTGGTTCTTGCCGATGAACACGTTGAAGTGATTGGCCCAGAAATCGGCGAGAATTTCGGGAAGCTGCTGGTCGGACTGGACTGCCCTCAGCACGGTGACGGACGAGAGTTCGGCGAGAAATGCGCGCAGGTCCTTGCGCCCGCCCTGCTGGCCCTGCCGGAGCATGCCGAGCGCCCGGGTGCGCGCCGCGGAGTCGCCGATGGCCTGGGCGCGCTGCAACTGGGCCAGCTGTTTCAGCTGCAGGGCCTGCAGGTCGGCCGGGGAGGTGTGCAGGATGTCGAATGCCGACTCGAGCCTACCGAGGGCCGGGTCGTGAATGTCGGTGAAGCCGAGCTGCCGGTCGACCCACTTCAGGACGCCCTCCCGGGCCACCGTCGCGACCTGGCCGGGCAGGGCACCGTAGGCGAGGCGGTTGAGGACATGCCGGGCCGAGTCGACCGAGGTCATCGGGGCCTGGGCCGCTGCTCCGGTAGCGAGGAGGAGGCCGAGGCCCAGGCTCAGGGCGCGAGTCAGGGGGGAGGGGGTCATTTCATGGAGACGATCGGGGCACGCGGGTGTTAGCCGACCCCCTCTCATCGCTGTCGATGGCCGGGTTATAGTTCGTTCGCATTATCGACACCGTTCTGCCTTCCGGGCGGCATAGTCGACTGCATCGTGCCGGGCCCGCCGTCTGGGAGACGCCCCTGTTCATGAACCTGTCCTGCCGCCGACCAGTCCTGCGGTTTCTTGGCTTGTTGGCAACCACGCAACTTCTGGCCTGCAGTACCGTCGGGCTGAACCTGCCTTTCGACGGCGCCCCAGTGGCGCCGGATGGGCTCCGGCTGAAGCCCACCATGGGCTGGTTGACCACCGAGAAGACGGTGGAACCGGGGACGGCGCCCGAGGGGTCGGTCGCCCTGAAGCAGGTGCGGATCAACCGGCGGATCGTCTGGCAGCAGGTCCGCCGGATCACCACCGACCAGGGAGAGTTTGCCGACTCGATCCTCCTCGATCGCGAGTCGCTTCGCCCGGTCGAGACCTGGCGGTGGACGCCGCACGGGACCTACATCACTCGTTACAACCACCGTGCCGTCGAGCGCGAGTTTCGCTCGCCCAAGGGAGAGGTGTCTCGCTGGAGCGAGCTTCTCGACATCGAACCCTACTCAGCGCTCGGGATTGAGCTGCTGGTCTCCACGGTGTCGCTCGGGAACAACGAGGCCGGATTGGTGCCGGTGGCCATTGACACAGCGAAACGAGGATGGACCTGGGTGAAGTACACGGTGATGGGCGAGATCAATGCGGTCGAGCGACCCAACACCAGAGCGGTGGCCGTCTGGATCATCGATCTCGTCATGCTCGGCGAGCGGACCCGTATCTGGGTTGCCGCCGACGGCAGGACAGTCCGCCGGATCGAGCACATCAATGCGGACAATGAGGTCCTCAGTCTCGTGCGGCGGATGCTGCTCGGGGGCCAGTGACCGACGACGCATCAGCGCACGGTCAAGGATCATCCATCACGCCGACCCGCTGCCGCGGGCCGGCGTCTGTTCAACCAGCCGACCGGCGATCAGGCGACGAGCACACCCCGCACCGTGGTGATCGCCCGGCCCGTCAGGTGAACCCGATCGCCCACCACGGCGCAACGAATCGTGCCGCCCCGCGGGGACGCCTGGAACGCCGAGAGCCTCCTGCCGACCGAGGATGCCGCCCCAGTAGACCGCCAGGGCGCAGTGCGCCGATCCGGTGACCGGATCTTCGGGAACCCCCAACGCGGGGAAGAAACAGCGGGAGACAAAGTCGTGGTCGCGGGAGCTGCTCTTCGCAGTGACGATGACTCCGCGAGCGTCGAGCCTCGCGATGGCGGCCAGGTCGGGCGTGAGGGTTCGCACGGCCCGCTCATCAGGCACCACGCACAGCAGGTCGTAGGTGCTCTGCCGGATTTCTGCTGGCGTGACGCCCAGGGCACCGATCAGGCCCATCGGTGCTTCCACCGGGTCCGACTCGAGCGCCGGAAAGTCGAGCGTGATCGCACCATCGTCAGCGCGATGGGCGGAGAGCAGTCCACTCCGGGTGTGAAACCGGGCGGAATCTCCGGCGTCGAGATGATGTGCCTCGTAGAGGTGGTGGGCGCTGGCGAGCGTCGCATGGCCGCAGAGATCGACTTCGGCGGTCGGCGTGAACCAGCGCAGCGAGAAGCCGTCCAACTCGCGCAGCAGAAAGGCCGTCTCGGACTGCTTCATCTCCATGGCCACCGACTGCATCCAGCGACTTTCGCGCGGCGTGTCGAGGAGGACGACCGCGGCCGGATTGCCGGTGAAGGGCGCTGACGCGAAGGCGTCGATCAGGTGCAGGGGAAGTGTCATGCTTCTGGCGGAGTGTCGCCGGGAACCGCGTAGTGGCAGGCGACGAGCTGCTCGCCAATCGTGCGGAGGCGCGGGCGTTCGGCACTGCAGCGGGCGTCCTTGGCGGGGTGGAAGCAGCGGGTCACGAAAGGACACCCCGGCGGCGGATGCGGCGGGCGACGGCGGATCGCCCTCGAGCACGATCCGCGACTTTGCCCTGGTCGGGTCGGGTTCGGGGACGGCGGAGACGAGCGCCTGGGTGTAGGGATGCGTCGGCGCGCCGATGACCGTGCGCGCCGGACCGATCTCGACGATCGTGCCGAGGTACATCACCGCGACGCGATGGGCGATCTGGTGGACCAGCGCGAGATCGTGGGCGATGAAGAGATAGGCCAGCCCGCGCTGCTCGCGCAGGTCGAGCAGCAGGTTCAGCACCTGCGCCTGCACTGAGACGTCGAGTGCCGACACCGGCTCGTCGCAGACGATGAAGCGACGGTTCGACGGCGAGCGCCCGCGCGATGCCGATGCGCTGGCGCTGCCCACCGGAGAACTCGTGGGGATAGCGTCTGGCGTAGGAGGCGTCGAGGCCAACCTCCTCCAGCAGCTGAGCCACCCGCTCGCGATCTCCTCGCGGCGGCACGATGCCGTGGATCTCGAGCCCCTCGGCCACCGATGCGCCGACGGTGCGACGGGGATTGAGCGAGGCGAAGGGGTCCTGGAAGACGATCTGCATCCGGCTGCGCGTCTCGCGCAGTTCGAGCGGAGTGAGGGTCGCGAGATCGGTGCCGTCGAAGCGCACCACTGCCCGCCGTGGGCACCTCGAGCCGCAGCACGGCGCGTCCGACGGTGCTCTTGCCGCTGCCCGATTCGCCGACGAGGGCGAGCGTTTCCCCGGCGTCGATCGTGAAGGAGACGTCCTCGACCGCCTGCACGGCGGCGTCGTTGCGGCGCAGGAACCCGCCCGAGCGGTAGTGCTTGACCAGACCTTCGACCTCGAACGAGCGGCGCGGTCATCTCGGCGCTCCCTCGTCGCGACCCAGCACGCGACGTGGTGGCCGGCGCGCGACCGCTTCGAGTCCAGGCTGTGCTCCCGGCACTTGGCGATCGCCACCGGGCAGCGCGGATGGAAGCGGCAGCCGGACGGCCACTGATCGGGGCGGGGCACGGTGCCGGGAATCGGAGGGCAGTCGCCGCCGTCTCCGCTCGAGCCGCGGGATCGAGGCGAACAGCCCGCGGGTGTAGGGTGGCGCGGGTCGCGCGAAGAGCGCGCGTCGTCGGTGCCGGTTTCCGCGATGCGCCCGGCGTACATCACGATCACCCGATCGGCGCGACCGGCGACGATGCCGAGGTCGTGGGTGATGAGCAGCACCGCCATGCCGCGCGCCGCGCGGAGCCGGTCGAGCAGTTCGAGGATCTGGGCCTGCACGGTGACGTCGAGTGCGGTCGTCGGCTCGTCGGCGACGAGCAGGTCGGGCTCGCCCGCGAGCGCGATGGCGATCATCACCCGCTGGCGCATGCCGCCGCTGAGCTGGTGCGGATAGCGCGTCGACCCGTCGCGCCGGATCGGCGATGCCCACCTCGCCGAGCAGCGCGATGCACCGGTGCCGCGCGTCTGCCGTGCGAGACGTCGCGGTGGGCCTGGATGGCCTCGGCGATCTGCTTGCCGACGCGCATCACCGGATTGAGTGACGTCAGCGGATCCTGGAAGACCATCGCGATCCGCCGGCCACGATAGCCGCGCAACTCGCGTTCGGAGAGCCGGCGAGTTCGGTGCCCTTGAATCGGATCTCGCTCTCCTGCGTCGAGCTCGGGCCGCGGCGGCAGCAATCCGCGGAAGGGCGAGACCGGTGAGCGTCTTGCCGCACCCCGATTCGCCGACCAGTGCCACCACCTCGCCCGCCGAGACCGTGAAGCTCACGCCGTCGACCGCGACGGTGGTCCCGCCGTCGTCGCGCGGGAAGGAGATGTCGAGGTCGGTGACTTCGAGCAGAGCGGTCATTTCGCGTCGGGTTGGAGCCGGCGGCGCAGGGCGTCTCCAAGCAATGTGGCGGCGGAGGTGGCAGCGACCAAGGCCAGCCCGGGTGCCAGCACCATCCAGGGTGCGACGGCCAGGACGCTGCGTGACTCGAGCAGCATTCCGCCCCAGCTGGCCGCCGGGTGGCGGAGCGCCGAGCCCGAGGAAGGAGAGTCCGGCCTCGAGCAGCATCGCGTCGGCGACGCCGAGCGTGGCGGCCACCAGCACCGGCGGGAAGCGCGCCGGGAAGAATCTCGCGCCACAGGATGCGTCCCTCCGGCGCGCCGAGTGCCCGCGCGGCCGACGACGTACTGCGCGTGCCGCAGCCGCAGCGTCTCGCCGCGGACGAGCCGGGCCATCGCCGGCCAGCCGGTCACCCGAGCACGACGGCAAAGAGCCACCCGGGGACAGACCGATCGCGGAGAGCAACACCAGCAGCACCACGATGCGCGGCACCGCGAGCCCGAGATCGATCAGTCGGCGCAGGAGCGCCGCCCAGCAGCCGTTGCTTGCCGCCGGCGACCAGGCCCGATCGCCGTGCCCAGCAGCGGCGGCGACCACCGACCGCCATCAGCCGCCGACACCCAGCGAGATGCGGGCGCCGCGCGCGAGGCGCGCGAAGACGTCGCGCGAAAACTGTCGGTGCCGAGCAGGTGCACGACCGAGGGGGCCCGCAGCATCCCGTTGACGAGATCGTGCTGGACATCGGGTCTCCGGTGAGCAACGGCCCGACGATCGCCAGCAGCGCGAGGAGTGCCAGCAGCGCCGAGCCCGATCCGGCCTGGCGCTTCATTGGCCGCGCTGCGCCGGGTCCACGACGTGATACAGCAGGTCGGCCAGCAGCGAACCGGCCTGCACCAGCACGATGAGCAGGACGCCGGCGCCGATGCACCAGCGGAATGTCGCGGTCGGCGGTCGCTTGCGCGATCAGCGAGCCCGATGCCGGGCCAGTTGAAGAGCATCTCGACGAACACCGCACCGCCGACGAGCATCGGCAGCCAGAGCCCGAGCAACGTGACCATCGGCGTCAGCGCCGGCCGCCAGCAGTGCCGCCAGGCGATCGCCGCCGGGCGAGACGCCGCGCGCCCGTGCGGCGAGCACCCACGGCTGCGTGGCGGTGGCGAGCGACGGCGCTGCGCTGCTGCCGGAGCGGCACGGCGATCGTGGCGAGTACCATCGCGGTGAGCGGGAGCATCAGGTGCGTGAGCCGGTCGATCCACACCAGGTGCTGCCGCGTGGCATCGAGCGGCAGCGTCTGGTCGGCGAGTCCGGCCGGCGGAAGCCAGTGCAGCTTGAGGGCGAAGAACCAGACCAGCACCATGCCGATGACGAACGATGGCAGGGCGTAGCCGACCACCGTGATGCGCGCCGAGGATGCGCGCGCGCCAGCTCTCCGGGGTGCAGCGCGCTCCAGAGTCCGAGTGCGAGGCCGATGGTGAAATCGATCAGCAGGGTGAGGGAGCCCAGCAGCAGCGTGGGTCCGAGTCGCTCGACCGAGGATGACCGGACGGGCCGCTGCTCGGTCATGCGCGATGCCGAGGTCGCCGTGCATCAGCGCCGGCGAGATAGTGCGCGGTGTTGTCGAGGAGGGCCGTCGGTGCCCCAGCTGCGGCGCAGCGCCGCGCGGGTGGCGGCGTCGATGTCGCGATCCCCGATCATCGCGGCGAGTGGATCGCCCGGGCAGCAGGTGCACCAGGAGCACGAGCACCACCGCGGCCACGATGGCCGTGAGCGACGGCATCGAGCCTGCGGCGCAGCGAGCCAGCCGATCACGTCACCGATCGCGGGCGATCGCGGCGCCGGGACGGACGCGCCAGCGCCAGAGGGAGAGCCACTGCCGCGCACGGGCAGGATCGGGCGCGTTGTCGTAGCGGGTGTGCATCGACGGCAACGCATTGGCCGGCGCGGCGAGGAAGGCGGCCGGGATGCTGGCTCGCCATCCGGTCGAGCACCGCGCGCCATGCCGGCGACGGCGCTTGCGGCCGGTCGACGGCCGTGGCCAGCAGCTGGTCGAATGTCCGGGTCGCACCAGTGCGCCACGTTGAGCGGACCGCCGCGCGCCGGCCGAGGCGCACGACCAGCGCCTCGACCAGCGAGAGTGGGCTCGGGTCCTGGTTGACGCCAGTCACAGTCGATGTCGAACTGGCCGCTCGTCGCCGGCGCTTGCCCAGTCCTGCTCCGGCGAGCGGACGCAGGTCGGCCTTGACGCCGACACGCTCCCACATCGCCTGCGCCTGGATGGCCAGCTGCGGCGCGGGTCGGCGCTCGGACTCGGCATAGATCACCGTGAGTCGCGGCGGCTGGACACCGCCCTTGTCGAGGACGCCGTCGCCGTCGCTGTCGCGCCAGCCCGGCGGCGGCGAGCAGCGAGCGCGCCTGCGCGATGTTCGGCGCGGACGGAGCGATGGTGCCGCCGGTGATCCAGCTCCAGAGCAGCGACTGCGCCGCATCGGGGACCGACGTGCCCGGGCCGTACGCCGCGCGGCCATGGTGCGGCGATCGAGCGCGAGCGTCAGCGCCTCGCGCACGCGGATGTCGGTGAAGATGCGGTTGGGCACGCCGCTGTCGGCGGGGCTGCGCTGGTTGAACAGCGCGTAGGCAATGATCGTTGCTCGGGAGGCGCGCGATCCGGAGCGATGGCAGGGCGCTGCGACCTGCGGAAGGTTGCACGGCAGGCACATTGTCCATCACGTCGAGCTCGCCGCTGAGCAGCAGGTTCAAGCGGGCGGATGCATCGGGCACGATCGCGGAAAATGATGCGGCGCGATGCCGGGACGTCCCGCGAAGAAGGTGGTGTCGGCGCGGAGTTCGACGAGTTGTCCCGGGACTCGCCGCGACCAGCGGTAGGGACCGTCGCCCATCGGGTGGGCCGCGAAGTCCGAGGTGGCGATCGCCTCAGGCGCCATCTTCTCGAGCAGGTGTGACGGCAAGGGCTGGAAATCGAAGGCGAAGCGATACACCTGTTCCTGGAACGCCCGCCGGAAGCGTACCCGGACCGTCCGCGGCCCGGCCTCCTCCACCGACGCGATCGTTTCGATCGCCGCCTGGTTCGCGTTGATCCTGGGATTCGTGCGCGATCGACCAGGTGAACGACCGCATCGTGGGCGGTGACCGGCGCGCCGTCCTGCCAGCGGGCGCGCGGGTCGAGCTCGAACAGCAGGGTGAGCGAGTCGATGCGCTGCCAGCTCCGCGCCAGCATCGGCGCGAGCGCGTCGTCGCCGGTGGTGCGGAAGCCCGGCTTCAGCACGCCGAGCCGGAGGAAGAGCTGGTCGGCTGACATCGGCGTTCAGGGTGTTCATTGTGCCGAGGTACGGGATCGGGAGGGACGGGTCACCCACCGCCCCGATCACGACTGTTCCCGGGGCCCGGGCAGCCTGGGCGCAGGCTTGCGTGGCGGCCACGGCCGTGAGGAGGAGCGCCATGGCCGCACCGACGGTCTCGAAATCGCTTGCCGCATGGCCAATACCTCGCGAGGAGCGAGACGGGAGAAGATCAGCGACGCCACGTCCAGGCAGGGTCCTGATAGTGGTCCAGCTGCTGCATGCTCATCAGTTCGGCGCGGGTCGTCAACTCTGTCCCGGCCACCGTGGCGCCGACAGCAAGCCATGCGTCGGCGATCGCCTTGGCCAGCACGTCGGCCGGCGGAAGATCCGCCGCGATGGCCGCCGCTTCGGCCGCAGCCGCTCCCCGGCGAAATCGGGCCAGCGCGGCGAGGCGATCTGCTCGCGCGATCGCTCCGTGCTGGAGCATCGCCCCGGCCCGCGCGACCTGGGCACTCCCGACGACCTTGCGCCCCCCAATCAGCACCTCTCCGCCCACCGCCACATCGAAGCAGGCGCCGGGTCGAAGCCCGGGCAGGCGCGGCGGGCGCGGCGCGAGCCGGGCGGGAAGGCCCAGCGTCTCGAATGCGACGGCAATTCGCTCGTGGATGGCGCGGTACGCCGCACGAAGCTCGCCAAGCTGGCGGATCGGACCCACCACGCTGTAGGTCAGGTCGTCGGCTGCATGCCAGACCGCTCGGCCACCCGTCGGGCGGCGAACGCAGGGGCGGCCAACCGCCTCGAGCCGGGACCGATCCCAGGTGCCGAGCGCGGCCTCGTTGGCGCCAAACGAGACCGTGTCGCGATCCCAGCAGTAGAGCCTCAGGACCGGGACGCCCTCGGCCGCCACCATGTCGAGCAGGGCATGGTCGATGGCCATCTGGGCCGCTCCGGGGCGCGGGGCCAGGTCGGACCAGACCGAGAACTTCACTGGTTGATGGCCTGCCAGACGGCGCGGGCACCTTGCTCCAGCGCGTCACGATCGCCACCGTTGTCGATCACCCAGGTCGCTCCGGCTCGCTTGACCTCGGGCGCCAGCTGGGCCTCGAGCAGGTGGTCGGCTTCGTCCGGCGGGAGGTAACGGTCGACGATCAACCGGCGACGGCGTTCGGACCGCGGGGCGTCGACGACAACGACCCCTTGATACTCCCCGGGATCGGCAACCTCGAACAGCAGCGGAATCTCGACCACCACGAGTCGGTCACCGCGGGACTCGGCGGCGGCCAGGAGTTCACGGCGGCGATGCCCGACCGCCGGATGGACAATGGCTTCGAGGTCGGCCTTGGCGGCGGGGTCGGCCAGGATCAGCCGCCGCAGCTGGGCCCGGTCGAGCCGACCATCGGAGCGGAGCATGCCGGGCCCGAAGCGAGCGACGATGTCTGCCAGGACCGGCTGGCCGGGTTGCTGGAGTTCCCGGACGATCGCATCGGCGTCGATCACCGTCGCGCCCCAGCGCTGGAAGAGGGCCGCCACGGCGGACTTGCCGGCGGCGGGCGTACCGGTGAGGGCGACCACTCGCATCAGAGGAGCGCGACCTGGTCCTCGTCGAGGCGCGAGATCTGGAAGCAGCGCCGGCAGCGCGCCTCGTAGCTCTCACTGCCTCCGACGAGCACGACCGGCATGTTCCAGGGGGCGGGCCTCCCTTCGACCAGCCGCTGGTTGCGGGAGGCGAGGTCGCCGCAGACGACACAGATCGCCTGCAGCTTGGTGACCTCTTCGGCGATCGCCATCAGCTGACCCATCATCCCGAATGGCTCACCTCGAAAGTCGGTGTCGGTCCCAGCCAGGATGACGCGAATCGCCCTGTTCGGCCAGGTAGGTGGCCACCTCGACGATCCCGGGGTCGAGGAACTGGGTCTCGTCGACGGCCACGACGTCCACGTTCTCCGGCTCGCCGACCGCCCGGAGGATCTCCTCGGACCGGTCGATTGGCGTGGCATCCACCGCCACCCCGGTATGACTGGATACCCGGTTGATTCCCTGATAGCGGGCATCGAGGTGGGACTTGAACACGCGAACCCGGTGGTGGGCAATCAGGGCTCGCCGAACCCGGCGGATGAGCTCCTCGCTCTTGCCGCTGAACATCACGCCGGCGACCACTTCGATGCGTCCAGGACGGGTGGGTGGGGTCATGGTGGATTCGTCAAGGGGTGTCGGCCGGGAACCCGCATCCCGTGCAGGGTGCGCCGGGGCGGGGGCCGAAAATGCCAGAGATCTTGCGCGTTTGCGAGCGCATGTCCCATATTTTCGCACGACGGGCCGTCTTGGCCCGCGATTGGATCTCACCAGTCACAGTAAGGAGTCACCCATGAACAAGATGGAGCTGATCGAGGCCGTTGCGAAAGCCCGCGACACCTCGAAGGCGGACGCCGGCGAAATCGTCGACCTGTTCTTCTCGGTCGAAGGCGTGCTTGCCAAGGAACTGAAGAAGGGCGGCTCGATCGCGATCACCGGCTTTGGCAACTTCGAAGTGCGCAAGCGCGCGGCGCGTGAAGGACGCAATCCGCAGACTGGCGCCGTGATCAAGATCAAGGCGTCGAAGGTCCCGGCGTTCCGTCCGGGCAAGGGCCTCAAGGATCTCGTCAATCGAGGCCAAGTAAGTTCGTTGTCGCACGATGAGTCGGACTACGGGCCGCCCCGCTGGGCGGCCCGTCGGCGTTTCAGTACTCGCGTTTGCCGCGCAGTGGAGCCTTTCCCGAGCGATTGCCCGCCGGAGTTCCATCCACCCGGGCGACGACCCGACGGCGACGGATCGTGATGCCGTTGAGTCCGTGGACGACGCGCTCGGCATCGGTCACGGGGACCTCGACGAGCGCAAAGGCCTCGCGCAGATCGATCCGTCCGATGAGCGTACGGTCAAGGCCGACTTCCTTGATGAGCACGGCGACGAAGTCACCGACGGTCGCTTCGTCCTTCTTGCCGATGCCAATCCAGATCTTCGCCATCTCGACGCCGCCGACCGGCGTCGACGTCTTGAGGATGGACGAGGCGGGCGGCGCGTCGGGCTGCCGCGTGCGGCGCCACAGCTTGAGCAACGCCGCCGCCACCTGCTGGGGTTCGTGGCGCTCGAACAGCGGTGCCAGGGTGTAGAGTTCCGCCTCGACATCGCCTTCCTGGAGGACTTTCGCGATCTCGTGGCGATCGGCGCTCCCACGTCGCTGGAGGGCTGTCGTCGGTGATTCGGCCTGGACCGGCCGCCTGGGGGAGGCGATCCGGGCGACATAGCTCTCCGTCCCGGGGGCGACCAGCAGGTAGACGTCGCCAACCGCGGCCAGAGCTCCCAGCGCCTCTCGCGTCGGCGGGTCGTAACAGATCACCGGTCCGACCGCGGGAGTCGCCCTGACCGCGAAGCTCACCGATTCCCCGCCGCCCACGGCGGCGCGAATCGCCTGGTGGTCGCGGGAGTCCACCGTCCAGAGGGTCACACTGACCGGGTCGATTGTCTCCAGCAGCGAGGCCAGGGAGGCGATGCGACCATGCCAGGACGTCGCCAGCGTGCGGACTGCGGCGATCGGCGGCAGCGGGGTGCCGGGGACCTCCTGGCCGCCGAATCGGAGCGCCTTCCGGGCATAGCGCTCGATCAGGGTATTGGCAGGGTCGGAGTGTTCCGGGACGGCCGTCAGCACGATCCGCTGGGCTTCCTTGGGAAGGTCCTGCAACAGGAGCGAGACCGCCTCCTCATCATCCCAGGCTTCGGGCCACGCGAGGACGATGGCGGTGACCCGGTCGGGGGCGAGCGCGGAGCGGGTATGGAGGGCGAGAATGGTGTCAGGTGCGCCGATGAGGACGTCGACGGCATCGGTGCGCAGTCGCCGGGCAGCGCGGGCCGGACCACGGGCGGCTTCGATCCGGAGCGTGGTGTCCCGGGAGAGCATGGACCAGAGCGATCCCCATTCGTCTTCAGTGCCGGGCGCGGCAAGCACCAGCACCCGACCACCGCGGGACTCCAGTCCACCAACCAGCCCAGCCACCACCGGACCAGCCCAGGCGACCGCTGGGGGAAGTTCGAGGACCAGATTGGTCCCGCGTTCGGCCGGCGGGAGGATATCCCGCACGGCGGACGCGTCGCTCCGCCAGCCAAGGTGCTCAAGCGCAACACGCCCTGATGGCGCCAGCCTGCCTGCTTCGATCCCGGACACCAGTACCTCGATTGTCAATCGTTCGCGTGGGAACCACTGCGCCTGCGGGTCGAAACTACCCCGGCAACCGTCGCGGTGGCAACGCGCGGCCTGCGAGCCGTTGACACCACCTCCGCAGCGGCAAACCTTTCCCCTCCTGCTTGCGACCTCACTCTTGACTGGCAGCCTGGCGATGACCTTCCAGCGATCACCGAATCTTGAGCACCTGAAGTCCTCGGAAACGGTGGCAATCAGCACCGAAGCGAAGCGCCGCAAGGCCGCTGGGGAAAACGTGCTCGACCTGGGAGTTGGCGAACCCGACTTCGATACCCCGAGTTCGGCGTGCGAGGCTGGTATCGCGGCGATCCGCGCCGGCAAGACACGGTACGCCCCGAACGTCGGCATCGTCGAGCTGCGCCGAGCGATGGCTGGGGCGCTGTCAGAGATGAGTGGTGGCCGGGCGGTCGATCCGGAACGCCTGGTGGTGAGCAATGGGTCGAAGCAGTCACTCTTCAACGCCTGTTTCACCCTCTTCGGCCCCGGTGACAAGGTCCTCATCCCGTCTCCTGCTTGGGTGTCGTATCCGCAGATCGTTCACCTCACCCGTGCCGAGCCCGTGATGGTGCCGGGGGCACCCGAGTGGGACTTGAAGGTCAGCGTGGCCGACCTCGAGCAGCATCGGGACGAGCACACGCGCGGCCTGATCCTCTGTACGCCCTGCAACCCGACGGGCGCGGTCTATACCCGCGTCGAGCTCGCGGCGATTGCCCAGTGGGCAGGCGAGCATGGCATCTGGATCATTTGTGACGAGATCTATCGGCGGATCCACTACGGCCCCGGCCCGGCGCCGTCGCTCTTCGACCTGGGCGATGAGGTACTCGACCATAGTGTCGTCATCTACGGTGCCTCGAAGGCGTACGCGATGACCGGCTGGCGAATCGGTGCTGCCTACGCACCGGCCGAGGTAGCCAAGGCCATGGCCGCACTGCAGAGCCATACCACCACCGGCGCCAATCAGCCGGCGATGTGGGCAGCCGCAACGGCGTTCAGCGATCCAGCCGTCGATGCCGATGTCGAACGAATGATCGCGGCATTCCGGCGTCGGCGGGATTACCTGGTCGCGCGTTTTCACGACCAGGCGAGCGGCGTCGAGTTCATCGAGCCCCACGGCGCCTTTTATGTTTTCTTCCGGGTTGACGGCATTGCCCCCGGATTGACGGGCGCGTCGTTCTGCGACCGGATCATGAAGGAGGAAGGAGTGGCCCTCGTGCCGGGCGGTGCCTTCGGTGACGATCGTTGGGTCCGGTTGTCGTTCTCCGTCTCCGACGCCGAGCTCGAAGATGCCACGGATCGCCTGATGGCGTTCATTGGCCGCCTCGGCGGCAAGCCGGCAGTGGCGTGACGGTGCCGACCGAGCGCCTCTCCTCCGCAATGTCCTGACGCGCAACGAGCGCGCCCCATGTCTGCGTCACCGTTCACCCAGCTTCGGCATCGTCTGGCCCTGGCCGGCGGACATCCAGCAAGCGCGCCGGCCGAGGCAGCCCAGGGGCGTCGCGACGAAGCGAGCATTGTCCCGGCACGGCTGATCGAAACGCCTTTGCGCCAGATCGCGCTCGGTGCCCCGGTTGCGTGGCCGGAGGATGTTGCCTTCCTCGATGGCACGCAGCACGTGGAGTTGTTGGGCTACGTTGGCACCGATCCGATCATCGCTGCGGTGATCCAGGCGGCGGTGCGTCTCAGGCACTCGCGGCGGATGCAGCCGGCGGTGTCTGCCGAGCGACGGCTCGTGATCGGCCGCGAGGGAGCGCTGGAGGCATTGGGTGGCGCGATGAACCATCACGAGCTTGTGCCCCTGGAGGACGAGCCGCCACATCCGATCCGCGATCTTGAGCGGGCCAACGTCGTGGTTGACAAGGCGAGGGCCGGGCTGGAGATCGACGTGGCGGCGGAGTTCCGCGCCACGTCGGCTGACTGCTGGCTGGTGATTGATGGTTCCCTGGCTGCGAGCCCGGATTGGGCGAACGACGCACGAATGCTCGGGGTGGTGAAGAGCCATGCCTCCCTGCCATTCGATGGACCGGAACTGGAGACCTACCTGACGCTTCCCCCGGGACACCGGTCGTCGATCTTCCAGCCGGAGAGTCGGCGCGTGACGCCGCTGTACGCCTGGGGTCTTCGCTTGCACGATTTCGTCGGCCGCGACCTCTTTTACGGACTGGTACGCATCGAGGCGAGCGCCACCGACGCGACCCTCGCCATGGCCGACACCATCTCGCGGCACCTGATGGCCGAGCGGGCGCCGCTCGCCGCCGACCGTCGTGCCGATCGGCTGCTCTACGGGATTCACGACGTCGAGCGGTATCTCCGCGCGAGGCGCGCATGACGGATCAGCCACACGCCCATGGCGGACATCGGCCACTCGGTCGCGTCGTCGCCACCGAGCTTCGCCCCAGCACGCCGCACCAGTTCCATTTCTGGACCAGCCGGGCGGCGATTCTCGGTATCGGGACGATCGTGCGGGTCGAGGGCGATGGTCGCGTGGTCTACGGCGTGGTGACCGAAGCGTTCGCGTACGCTGATCTTGCCCGACCGCTCGATGCAGTGATTGGTGCCGATGGCGATCCGCTGCAGGCCGCCGAGGAGCCGACCCTGCGCGCCGAGATCAGGCTCTGGACCGCGGCGGTATTGCGGCAGCTTCCCGAGGAGCCGATGCAGCCGGTGCCTTTCGGCGCCGTCTCGCTGGCAACGGATGCCGACGTGCGTATCGCACTGCGGATGGATGCCTATGTTCGTGACGGATCGTCGACCGGCATTCCGGTCGGCGTATACGCCGCCGGGGGAATGTCGGCGCCGATCCTGCTCGACGCTGACTTCCTGCTCGGGCCCGAGGCGGCGCACTTCAACATCAGCGGTGTCTCGGGGCTGGCGACCAAGACGAGTGCCGTGACCTTCCTGCTCGCCAGCATCTTCCAGACGATGCCCGCGGTCAAGGGCACGGTCGCCGCCGTCTGCTTCAACGTGAAGGGGCCCGATCTCTGCTTCCTCGACCAGCCGGCCTCACTCGCCGACGAGGACATCGGCGATGTGGGCACGACTGGCCTCAACCCGGTTCCGTTTGGCGACGTGATGGTCTACGCACCGTACAAGGCTGACGGGATCAACCTCAACACCCTGCGCAGCAACCCCGCGCTCGCCGAACGCGTGCAGCCGCTGGTCTGGGGGCTGCGCGAGGTGCTCGACTACGCCGAGGTGGTGCTCAATCGCGACGATGTCGACGCCAAGGCCGACGCCCTGATCGACTTCCTGGCCGAGCGGGTTGTGGGCAAGCGATTCCAGGCAGACGAGCTGCGCGGGGCGCCATTCGCGGTCGAGAGTTTCGCCGACCTCGACGAGTTCTTCCGCGCGATCTTCGATTTTCTCGAGGTCAAGTCGCGAGGCGCCGATGTCTGGCGCACGCATCACGTCGCCACGATCCGCAAGATCCGCAACCGGCTCGGCAACATCGCAACGCGCTCGAAGGGGCTGGTCACCGACGACGGCATCGCCAACGACCTGCCATGGGGAGCGTTCCGCGATCGCTCGGTCACGGTGGTCGATGTCGCGGGTGTCGACCCGCTGGCGCAGGACCTGGTCTTTGCCCGGGTGATCTCCAAGCTTCGCGAACATCTCGAGCGGCGTGACCTCGGCGTCGACCACGTGATCGTCTTCGTCGATGAGCTCAACAAGTACGCGCCGGCTGATGGCCCGGAGACCTACGTCAAGCGGATGCTGCTCGACCTCTCCGAGCGCGGCCGCTACCTCGGCCTGGTGCTCTTCTCGGCGCAGCAATTCCGCTCGCAGGTACTCCGCCGCGTCACTGGCAACGCCGGCACCACGGTCTACGGCCGGATGGACGGCGACGAGCTGGCGATGCCGGGGTACGCCACGCTCTCGCCCGCGGTGAAGGCGAAGCTCGCCGCTCTGCCCAAGGGCGAACTGATGATCCGGCATCCGCACTTCACCCAGCCGGTGTTCGTCCGCTTTCCCACGGCCGGCGTCGCTGTCGGGTCGCGAAGGGGTCGAGCGCTTCCCGCCCGAGCCGGACCTGCCGTTCGCCGAAGCGGTGGTGCGGCGCTTGAAGTCACTTGATCCGTCGATTCCGGCCGACGGGGTCCTCGCGCCATCGACGGGCGCCCCGAGCCGGAGGTGCGGAAGGCCGTGTCCGCCACGATCCAGCGCCGCCCAGACGAGGTGCTGGCCTTCTTCCGGGGCTGCCTCAAGCGGACCATCGCGGTCATTCCGGCCGACGCCGCCGTCGCGGGGTGCTGCCGCTGGCGCGCGACGACGATGATCCCTTCGCGCCATATTAGTAGATGCGTCTGGCTCATCTGGCCGATCCTCATCTCGGGTTCCGGCAATATCACCGCCTGACCGACCGCGGTCGCAACCAGCGTGAGATGGACGTCGCGACGGCGTTCTCCCGCGCGATCGATGGCGTCATCGCCGAGCGTCCCGACGCCGTGATCGTGGCGGGCGACCTCTTCCATGCCGTCCGGCCGACCAACTCGGCGATCCTGCATGCCTTCCGTGAGTTCTACGCGGCTGCGGGTGGCGCATCCCGGAGGCGCCGATCGTCGTCATCGCCGGCAACCACGACACCCCGCGTTCCAGCGACACGGTGTCGATCTTCGGCCTGTTCCACGAGCTCGGCCTGCACGTCGCGCTCGACCGGGCGCAGCGGTTCGCTTTTCCCGACCTCGACCTGAGCGTGCTCGCGGTGCCGCACCAGGCCCTGTTCGAGGCGCCGCGCCCGGGCCTGGAGCCGGCAGGCCCCGAGCGTCACCAGGTGCTGGTGCTGCACGGCGAGACGCCGGGACTCTTCGGCGACGATCGCAGCATGGCCGAGCCCGGCGGCGCGCATGCTCTCGGAAGCCGACCTCGGCCAGCGGCGAGTGGAGTTACGTCGCGCTGGGCCACTATCACGTGCAGCACGAGGTGCGCGCGCGGGCTGGTACTCCGGGTGCGCTGGACTACGTCAGCCCGAATCCGTGGGGCGAGTTGCGCGAGGAGCGCCGTCGTCACATCCACGGCCAAGGGATGGCTGCTGGTCGATCTTGACGCAGGGAACCGTGGTACGCCGCCCGATCGAGCCGCCGCGCCGCGTGCTCGATCTGCCGGCGCTCGACGGCGCCGACCTCGCCGCCGCCGGAACTCGATCGCCTACTGGCCGATGCGGTGGCAGAGCGTGTCGGGCGGCATCGCGATCGCGGTGGTTCGGCAGGTGGTGCGCAATGTCCCGCGGGCAGTGGCGCGCGAACTCGATCATGCGCGGATCCGGGCGTGGAAGGCAGGCGCTGCATTTCCAGCTCGACCTGCGCCGCCCCGATGCCCCGGCACGAAGCGTCGGCGATGGGGCGCCGGGGCAACGCCGGACACCCTCGCAGAGATGCTGGAAGTATTCGCTGCACAAGCGCGCGCTTCCCGGCGGGATCGGACCGCGACGCTTTGTCTAGCCGCGGGGATCGAGCTGCTCGCCACGGTCGAGCACGATCGGCGGGGAGGAGTAGATGCAGCTCCAGCCGACTTCGCCTCGCTGAACTTCCGGCAGCACGAGCTGACCGATCTGGAGTTCGGCGCCGGGTTGATCGGCATCGTCGGGCCCAACGGCGCGGGCAAGACGACGCTGCTCGAGGCCATCGCCTACGCCCTGTACGGCGTGCCGGCGACGCGCGGCACCAAGGAGACGCTGCGTCGCCGCGGGGCCCCGCCGCGGTCCCGCTTCGAGGTGACGCTCGATTTCGCTCTCGGGGCGCATCGCTACTCGCATCACGCGCACGCTGACTGCCGGCGAGTTGTCGCAGGACGGCCAGACCATCGCCAACAGCACCGGTGCCGTGACCGAGCGCGTCAGCGTCCCTGCTCGGCATGAATCGCGACGAGTTCTTCAACACCTACTTCACCGGCCAGAAGGAACTCGCGGTGATGGCAGCGATGGGCGCCTCGGATCGGGCCCAGTTCCTCTCGCGCGTGCTCGGCTACGAGAAGCTGCGCGACGCACAGGAGCTGCTGCGCGTCCGTCGCAACACGCTCCGCGCCGAACTCGCCGGCATTGAGCAGGGACTGGCTGATCCGGCGGCGCTCGAGGCCGAATTGCAGGCGGCGGCCGAGGCCCTGGAAGCTTCGCGTGCCGAGCGCGATGCGGCGCTGGCCGCGAGCAGGCGGCGGCCGGCAGCTTGGCTCGGCTGACGCCCGACTGGAATGCCGCCAAGGAGAAACGCGCGGCCTGGCAGGCCCTCGACGGCGAGCGTCGGGTGGCCGAGGGACAAGGTGGCAGCGGCCACGAGCCTCCTTCGAGGCGCTCGATCGGGAGCTTGCGACGCGCTGCGTGCCCGTGACGCGATTGATCGAGACGACCGCTGCCACGTCGGAATGGAGCGCGCTCAGCGCCGAACGCGAAAAGCTCGATCAGGCGGCGGCCGCGTAGGCCGCCCGTTGCCGGAGCGCGGCGCGGCGCGACCAGGCGCGCCGGCGTGTCGAGGAGCTGGCGCCGCAACTGGCCGCGCTCCCCGACCAGTCGCGCGTGAATAGCCTCGCGGAGGCGCGCGCTGCCGTCCTCGTCCTGCGCGATGCCGCGGACCGGCGCAGCGAGGAGCTGCGCACGCGCTGGACCCAGGATGGCCAGGAAGCCCGCACGCGGCTGGAGCAGTTCCGCGACCGGTACCGGGAGCTGAAGGAGCAGCGGACGCTGATCGAGTCGCGCGGGCCGGAAGGGATCTGCCCCACCTGCGGTCGGCCGCTCGGCAAGGACTTTCCAGGCGCTGCTCGACCTGCTCGGTCGCCAGCTCGAAGAGGTGGCGGTCGACGGCCAGTACCTGAGGCAGCGAGCCGACCAATTGGCGGATCCGCCACCGGAGGTGACGCGAGCTCGAGACCGAGCGTGCAGCGACAGGAAGAGAAGCTGCGTCGGGCCACGGAGGCGCTCGGTCAGGCGCAGGCGCAGTTGCGGCAGCGACTGGACCTCGAGCAGGAGCAGAACCGGCTCGCGGCAGAACTCGCGCAGCTCGAGGCCGAGCTGGCCGGACCGGCGGCGGCATACGACGCCGGGCGACACGAGGTGGTGCGCACGCGGCTGGCAGAACTCGACCCGCTGCGGCGCGAGCACGAACAGCTCTGGCGGGATGGCCGCGCGGGCCGAGACGCTGGTGAGCGCGGCAGCGCTGGCCGAGCAACATGCCTCGGCTGCCGAGGACGGAACTGGCCGCGCTCGACCAACGGCTGGCGCGGGCTGGCCTGGGATCCCGAAGCATTTCGCGCCATGGAGCAGGCACTGAGCGAGGCGGAGGCCGCCCTGCAGACCGCGCCGCTCGCCGTGGCCCGAGCAACCGCCTGGGTGGCAGGGGGTGAACAGCAGCGCTCGATCGCCCTCGCGCGTCAGGCGGACCGTGCGGCCAAGGCCGAGGCCGCGACCCGGCTGGGTACCCGGATCGGCCTGCTGCGAGGAACTGGATCGCGCCTTTACGGACCTGCGCACGAACTCAATCTTCAGTTGCGCCCCGACCTCGCCGAACGCTCCTCGCAGCTGCTCAACGACCTGACCGACGGTCGCTATCCTGATCTCGAGCTGGATGAGTCCTACCTGCCGACCATCGTCGAGGATGGCGAGGCCAAGCCGGTGATCTCCGGCGGCGAGGAGGACGTCGTCAACCTCGCGCTGCGGCTGGCGATTTCCCAGATGATCGCCGACCGCGCAGGACAGCCGCTGTCGCTCCTGGTGCTCGACGAGATCTTCGGCTCGCTCGATGAGGAGCGGCGCGGCATCGGTGCTCGACTTGCTGCGCGCACTGTCGGATCGCTTCCCCCAGGTGATGCTGATCACCCATGTCGAGGGAATGCGCGATGCCTTTGATCGGGTGGTGCGGATGACCTACGACGTGGCGAAGGGGGTCACCACGGCCAGCGACGAGACGCCGGAGGCGGGCGATGTGGCGGCCTGATCATTCGCTGACAGGGCCGGAGCGTGCGGGTCCGCGGGACATCGACGAACTGAACCGGGTCTTTTCCGATGCGTTCACCGAGCGCTATCGTCGTGACGGCATGTCCGGCGTGCGCGTACCGCTACCTCAACCCCGCGATCTGGCGGTACGCCATCGCTGATGCGGGCGAGGGCGCCATGGTCTGGCGCAACGCGCGCGGCGAACTCGTGGCGTTCAACATGGTGCATCGCTCCGGCACCGAAGGATGGATGGGACCGCTCGCCGTGCGAACCGATCGGCAGGGGAGCGGGCTTGGCCGCCAGGTCGTTTTGGCCGGCGTGGAGTGGCTCGAAGGGCAGGGCGTGCGTACCATCGGCCTCGAGACGATGCCGCGGACGATCGAAAACATCGGCTTCTACTCGCGGCTCGGCTTCAGGCCCGGGCATCTCACCGTCACGCTGCAGCGCGAGAATCCGGTCGGCAGGGATGCGGCCGGCGAGCGGCTCAGGGCGGTGCCACCGGCGGATCGGGATCGGGTGATCGCCGAGTGCCAGGTGCTGGCCGACCGGGTCGCGCCGGGCGCGGATTTCACCCGGGAGCTGCAGCTCACTGGTGATCTCGACCTGGGTGATACGGCGTTGCTTCGCGATGGGGAAGGCAGACTGCAGGCCTGCGCACTGTGGCACACCGCCCCGTTGGCCGCCAGCGGGGCACGCGAAGAACTGCGAATCCTCAAGCTGGTGGCGAATGATCTCGACGCTGCGCTCGCCGTGATTGCGATCGCCGAAGCTGAAGCGGCGCGGATCGGCCTGCTCCGCGTCGGGTTGCGTTGCCAGACGGGGCATGGTGATCTCTATGCCCGACTGATGGTCGATGGCTTCCGGGTCCACTGGACCGACCTGCGAATGACGCTCGCGGGGAAGGAAGAGGTTGCCCAGCAAGGAATCCTGCTGTCGAACTGGGAAATCTGAGGACGGCCCCCCGCTCTCGCGGCGGCCCGACTAGAATTCCGGCAGGGACAATCGTTTCAGGAGGATGTTATGCGGCTATCGCATCTGGTCGGGCTTGCCGGACTTGCCGGGATCACTCTCGTCGCCAAACCGGGGCACGCGCAGGGCAGGGGAATGATGGGGATGGGCCAGGGCCAGGGCCAGGGCATGGGGCGCGGGATGGGTATGGGCCGCGGCATGGCGATGGGCGTTGATTCGGTGGAGACGGCCCGGATGCTCATCGTGCATGAAATGATGATGGGTCACGACCGGATCAACCGGACGGTCGTCGTCCTTCCGGATGGGATCCGAACGGTCACCGAATCGGATGATCCGCGGCTGTCGCAGCTTCTCCAGGAGCACGTGTCCGGGATGGATCACCGGACGGGGGACCGCACCGATCCGGCATTGCCACAGGAGTCGCCGGCGTTGCTGACCATCCTGCGGAACATGGACAAGATCCATACCACCAGGGAGAAGACGGCCAAGGGGATTGCGGTCGTGCAGACGTCGACCGACTCGGCCACGGTCGCCGCCCTGCAGCAGCATGCCGCGGAAGTGAGTGACCTGGCGGAACGTGGCATGGTGGCGATGCATGAGGCGATGATGAAGCGCATGGGTGGCATGGGTGGCATGGGCGGCATGGGTGGCATGAGTGGCATGGGCGGCATGAGTGGCATGGGTGGCATGGGCGGCATGGGCGGCATGAGTGGCATGGGTGGCATGGGTGGCATGGGCGGCATGGGTGGCATGAACGGCATGAGTGGCACGATGCCGCCTGGTGCTGCGGATACCGGATTCGCCGCCATGCAACAGCGTGGCAAGCAGGCGATGGGCGTCGACCAGTACACCTCGACCCATCACTTCGACCCGCAACCGGACGGTGGCCGCATCGAGCTGCAGCGTGACGTGGACGACCCGTCGGGTGTGGCCCAGATCAGGCAGCACCTCCAGGAGATCGCCCGGGCCTTCGCGAAGGGCGACTTCAGCGTCCCCGGTTTCGTCCATATGCAGGAAGTGCCCGGCACCAAGGTGATGGCCGCCAAGCAGGCGGCGATCGCCTATTACTACCGGGAGCTTCCGCGCGGTGGCGAGGTGCGGATCATCACCAAGGACTCGGCCGCCATCGCGGCGATCCACGACTTTCTGGCGTTTCAGCAGCAGGATCACCACGCGCATTGACCGCGTGGTGACCGCGCGGTGGCAAAGTGGCGCCAGGGGACCCGAGTATTCCGACGGAATCGCTTCGAGCACCCCATTCCGGAAGAGGCGAAGCCCCCAGCGATCCTTCTTCGCCCCCTGGCGTCCTCAGCCTGATTCGACCTCGCTGACGGTCACGTCCAGGTGAAGAACTGACGCTCGTGATCGCCCCATTCCTGTCTGTGATGTTTGTGGTGATGCTGTCCCAGTCACAGGGTCCGCTCCGGGGTGCAGTCGTTCCCCGGCCGGCAACCGGGTCGGCCAGGATGGTGCCGGCCGTCAGGCTGCATCGCGTACCCGCCAGTGCGCTCCGTCTCGATGGCCGGCTCGATGAAGTCGAATGGTCCGAGGCCGATTCCATCACCGATCTGCGGCAACGCGATCCCGTCAACGGTGCTCCGGCGAGCGAGCGGACCGTCGTTCGCATCCTCGGTACGCCGGACGCGCTCGTCATCGGCGTTCGCGCGTATGATTCGAGCCCGAGCGAGATCCGCGCCACTCAGCTTCGCCGCGATGCCGATCTCGATGTGGATGACCACGTCTCATTGCTCATCGACTCCTTCCGCGACAACCGCGGGGCCTTTCTCTTCCAGACCAATCCCAATGGCGCCCGCTACGACGCCCAGCTGGACGGGAGCGGGGGGGGCAACTCAAACTGGAACGGCATCTGGGACGTCAAGGTGACGAGGGATTCGCTCGGCTGGACCGCCGAGTTCCGGATTCCCTTCGGCACACTCCGCTATCACGCTGGTGAAACGACGTTCGGGTTCAACGTCGCCCGGGTGATCCGACGACGGAACGAGGAATCGCTCTGGCAGTCTTGGGGGCGAACGCAGGGGCTGGAGCAGCTGATGAACGTCGGTGAAATTCAGGGCCTCCCCCCGTTGACTCGTGGCCATGAACTGGAACTCCGGCCCTACCTGCTCGGGCGCGAAGAGCTGAACGCCCACGACCTGTCCGGTCAGCGTGTCGCCGACGGTGGCGTGTCGGCCAAGGTTGGCCTCGACGCCAAGCTGGCGGTGACGCCAACACTGACCGCCGACTTGACGCTCAACACGGATTTCGCCCAGGTGGAGAGCGATCAACAGCTGATCAACCTGACCCAGTTCCCGCTCTACTTCCCGGAGAAACGCGAGTTCTTCCTCGAATCGAGCGGGCTCTTCCTGTTTGGGACCTCGAAGCGTGCCCAGCTGTTCTATTCGCGGCGGGTCGGACTCAGGGATGGAGCCCAGGTGCCGATCCTCGGCGGGGCCCGGATCTACGGCAAGGTCGGCCCGTGGGCCCTCGGAGTGCTCGGTGCTCGCACGGGCGGGGGCGAGGAGGCCAGCGACTTCGTGGTCCGGGCCAAGCACGATCTCTTCGAGCGCGGCTACGTCGGCATGATGGCGACGCAGCAGTCGGTGACCGGCGGTGGTGGCGCGGAACGGTCCGCCGGGTTCGACATCGGCGCGCCGCTGATCTGGAAGGAACAAAACATCAAACCGTCATTCTGGGTTGCGGGCACCAAGGTGCCAGGCGAGCGCGGAACACCGACCGCCTGGCACGCGGCGGTCGACCTCCCAAATGACGGGTTCGAGGGATTTGTGTCGCTCGATCGTGTTGAGCAGGGTTTCCAGCCAACGCTCGGCTTTGTGCGCGAAGCGGGAATCCTGGAAACGTCCGGGTATTTCAACTACAGGCCGCGTCCCAGGCGGCTGGGAGTGCGCCGGCTGGACTTCAAGGTCCTCCCGAGCTGGGAGATCATCGCGGACATCCAGGGATCGTTGCTGCGCTCCGCGGACTGGAAGCGAGCGGAGTTCGAGTGGCGGCCGCTGGGCGCCGAATTCGAGAGCGGCGGTCAACTCGAGCTCAATGTGCAGCGGGTGCTGGACACCTCCGACGAGGGGTTCGAACTCTTCCATGACGTGATGGTGCCGGCCGGGCGCTACTGGTGGACCCGCGGCGATCTGCAGTACGGGAGTTCGTCGGGGCGGGCGCTTAGTGTCGAGTCGCAACTGAGCTTCGGCGGGTTCTACTCCGGGACCAACACCGAGGTCTTGCTCGGGATCACCTGGCGACCTGGTGGCAGGCTCATCGCGGCCGTGAGCGCGATGCGCAATGCGGTTCGCCTTCCCTCGGGGAACTTCAACGCCATGGAGATCAGCCATCGGCTTGAGTACGCCTTCAATACCAGGGCCGACTTCGTGGCGTTCGTGCAGTACAACAACGAGGACCAACGCGTCGACGCGTCGCTGCGATTCCACTATATCCCCACCATCGGGGACGATCTCTTCGTGGTCTGGAATTCCGGCTACAGCACCGACCCGCTGGCCCGGTCACGTTTTCCGGCGCTTCGCGCCCTGCGGCAGCCACTCGAGGGAGCGCTGGTCATCAAGGCAGTGCATCGGTTCGTGCCGTAGCCCTGCGCACCGCCAGGTCAGTCGCTGGTCGGCGTGCCCCAGCGCGAGGTGACGATGCCGCGCAGGATCAGCACGACACCCAGCGGGAGGAGGATGTGGATCGTGCCGCTGCTGGTGCCCCGGAAGAACTGCAGCATGCCCCAGAGCGCCACCAGGACGATTCCGGCAACCCCTTCGAGCATCGCGTGTTGTCTCATTGAGCATGGGCTCCGCTGAGGCTGTCCGGCACGGGCAAGTCGAGGCGACGACAGCAGACGCGATCGTGCCTGGGGCCGCAAAACTACGTGATTGACGCGCGTTCCTCCGTGGCATATTATAGCAGAGGCCGGACGGTGAGGGGGAGACTACCGTTATTGAGCCAACAGGTCCGGATCGGGCCCAGATTCCACTTCCCACGCCATGCCCTTCGGGGAAGGCGGAAGTCGTGCTGAGGGCGCCAAAGGTTTCTTTCGGGCTTTAATAACCCCTCTCCTTCATCGTTCGACCGTCCGGCGCTGCTTCGTGGATTGAGGCGACGCCGGTTGCTTTTTCTCGCCCCCGGGATGCCGATCATGCCGCGTGCCGTCGTCGTTCGCCGAACCCATTTCAACGCTGCCCACCGGCTGCACAATCCGGCGCAGTCGGAGGAATGGAATCGCGCCACCTTCGGGCCGTGCAACAACCCGAACTTCCATGGCCACAATTATGAGGTCGAACTATGCGTGGAGGGCGAGATCGATCCCGAGACGGGATACGTGGTTGATGTCGGCGTGCTCCTTGCGCTCTTCAACACCCATGTGCACGGCCTGCTTGATCACCGCAATCTGAACCTTGACGTGCCCTGGTTCGCGACGCGTCTCCCGTCCGCCGAGAACATTGCGATCTTCATCTGGGACCAGATCGCGCCTCGGCTGCCAGCCGGCCGTCTCTCCTGCATCCGGCTCTGGGAAACCCCGCGCAACTACGTCGAATACATCGGAACCTGACATGACCAGACCATTCGCGAGACAGACCATCCTGGTGACCGGAGCTTCGCGCGGGATCGGAGCCGTCACCGCCGCCCTCCTCGTCAAGCAGGGCGCCCGGGTGATCCGGATGTCGCGATCGGCCATGCCGCCGCTGGCCCACACCATCGACCTTCAGGTGGACCTGGCCGATCCGCGCGCGCGGGCGACGGCCTGCGATCAGGTCGCCGATCTCCACGGCACGCCGGACGCGATCGTGAGCAACGCCGGGGCGTTCCTGCTGGCGCCGCTGGCGGAGACCAGCGACGATCTTGTGCGCGAGCAGATCGCCATCAACCTCGAGGCACCGCTCGCCCTGGCACGACGCTTCCTCCCCGCCATGCAGCTGCGCGGCAGTGGCAGCCACGTCCTCATCGGCTCCGTGGCCGACGCCCAGGGCTTCCCCGGCAACGCCGCCTATGCGGCGTCCAAGTACGGTGTTCGCGGGCTGCACGAGGTGCTCACCGAGGAGTTCAGTGGTTCGGGCATTCGCTTCGCCATCATTTCGCCGGGGCCGACCGATACCGCGGCCTGGGATCCCGTGAACCCCGACGACCACGAGGGCTTCACCCGCCGCGACCAGATGCTCCGTCCCGGTGATGTCGCCGAGGCCGTGGTCTTCATCCTGTCCCGGCCCGCTCACGTGCAGGTGAGTTCCGTGCGATTGGGGGCGATCTGAATCGGTCGTGGCTGGTCGCGATCGCGCTCATGCCGGTGATGCCGCTCGGGGCGCAACAGCGCCCGATGATGCTCGGCGTCGACTCGGTCGGCCGGCCGATTCAGGTTCTCACCACCGTGCATCGCGCCAACGGGGAAACCTGGATCGGCACGTACGGGATGGGGATCTATGTCTGCCCGACCAGCCTGTCACACGACATGATGTGTGCCTGGCGTCGCATCACGCATTCTCCCGCGCAGACTTCGCTGTCGCTCGACTTCGTCCACGCCATCGCCTTTGGTGCCCATGGCGAGATCTGGTACGGGACCGTCGGCAACGGGTGGGGACTCTCGACCGATGAGGGCCAGACCTGGACGAACTGGACCTTCTCGTCGCTCGGTCCCGAGTGGCAATATGTGGCACCCGATGGAGTCGTGATCCGGGGCGACACCGTCGTCATCGCGACAGCCGACGGGCTGCAGGTCACCACTGACAACGGGGCACGATGGACAGCGATCGGTGATGCCACCGGCCCAGCAGCCAAAGGCCCGGCAGACACCGCCATCGAGGTGCTCCCCAACGAGTACGTGACGCAGCTTTCGGCCGGCAACGGGGGCTGGACGGTGCATCACCTCCGGGGAAGCACTCGACTCGATCTGGCCGGCTGCCTGCGCCGCTCCGAGGGGATGGCCGCGGCACCCTGCGTCATGCCCAGCCGGACGGCGAAGCGGCAACCGGAGCCGTACGGGCTGGTGCCGGCGCGGAAACCGCTCGCCGGCAGTGCCCGCGACTGGTCGCCCTGGTTTGCCCGGCCGATCGCACCGGAGGACAACGGCCTGGTCGACCAGACCTATCGCTGGGGTTCGACGATGGGCGGCACCTTCCAGCCACACCAGGGCCTCGACTTCAACACGCCCGACGGAACGCCGGTCCACGCCATCGGCGATGGTGTCGTGGTGTACGCCGGCCGAGCCGAACAGGGCGCCCTCACCGTCGCGATCAAGCACGACACCATGCTGACTGTCGGCGACCGGAAATACTTCGTCTTCTCGGTGTACTACCACAACTCGGCGTTGTTGACGCCTGTCGGGGCGAGGGTCCATCGCGGCGAGGTCATTTCGCAGGTCGGGCACACCGGCCGAGCGACCAACGATCACCTGCATCTCGAAGTGCAGGCGGCGCCGACCGACTCGATCAACGCAATCGTCGATTCCCTCAATCGCTTTCCGGCGTACACCACCAACGGCGAGCTCTGGATCACGCCATTGCCGGGCACCGGGCTCGTGGCCGGGACGGTAACGGGTTCCGATGGTCTGCCAGTACCGCAGGTCCGGGTGTACGGGATCGTCAAGCCGGTGCCGCGCGAAACCCCATACGCCTTTGCGGAGACCTATGGCCCGCCGAACCATCCCCACCCCCTCTACGGCGAGCATTTTGCCGTGTCGGATGTTCCGGCAGGATCGTACGATGTGTTTGTCATCCTCGAGGGCAAGGCGATTCACCGGACCGTGGTGGTCCGCCCCGGCCGAATGACCTGGGTCGACTTCAAGCCCTGAAGCCCGTGTTCATCGAACTGACCGATCACCTGCGCTGCCCTGGCGATCATCCTGAGGCCTTCCTGGTGCTGCTCCCCGACCGGATCGATGGTCGGCGCGTCACGGCGGGGCATCTGGGGTGCCCGTATTGCGGCTGGAGCACCGACTGGGACAACGGCCCGGTGGATTTTGGCGGTGGCCGGCGTCTCGATGGCGAGCCGCCGTTTGATGCCGAAGCAGTGCATGCCATGCTGGGGATCGACGGCCCCGGGGGATGGGTGGCCCTGGTCGGCCGAGCGGCGTCGATCGCGCCAGCAACTCGGGCAGCTGCTGCCGCACGTCGGTATCGTGGCGATCAACCCGCCGCCACACCTCACCGACAGCGACGAAGTGAGCATCGTCACCAGCGGCACCTGGCCGATCAAGACGCACGCCCTGCGCGGGGCGGTGGTGGGGCTGGATGCGCAGGAGTGGCAAGTGGCCGCACTCGCCTCGATCCTCCCAGCACGCCACCTGATGGCCGAAGGAGTGCCGCCCGCTGACCTGAGCGCCAAGGTGCTGGCGACGGGCGGCGGGGTCTGGGTGGCTCAGGCCGGCTCGGCATAGAGCGCTTCGATCTGTTCCCGATAGTGGTCCTCGACCACGCGCCGCTTCACCTTCAGGGTCGGGGTGAGTTCGCCGGACTCGATGCTGAAGTCGTGGGCGAGGACCAGAAACTTCTTGGGTGTCTCAAACTGCGCCAGGTCGCGCAGGCTCTTCCGGGCCTCGCGCTCGATCTTCTCCCGTACTTCGGGCTTGGTGACGAGTTCTTCCGGCAAGCCCGCCGGCAGCCGCTTGGCGGCGAGCCAGGTTCCCAGCGTGTAGAAGTTCGGCACCAGGACCATGATCGGGAACTTGCGCTTGTCCCCAAGCATGACGGCGTTGGTGATGAACTTGTTGGTCTTCAGCATTCCCTCGATCGGCTGCGGTGCAATGTTCTTCCCGCCCGCCGTGACGATGAGGTCCTTCTTGCGGTCGGTGATCCGCAGGCAGCCATCGTTGTCGATCAGGCCGATGTCACCGGTGTGAAACCAGCCATCGGGGTCGATCGCCTGCGCGGTTGCCTCGGGCTTGTTGAAGTAGCCCTTCATCACATGGGGACCGCGGGTCAGGATCTCGCCGTCGCTGGCGATCTTCACCTCGACGCCCGGAATCGGCCGGCCGACCGTTCCCGGCTTCAGCATGGCAAAGGTATTGACGCTGATGACCGGCGAGGTCTCGGTGAGACCGTACCCCTCGAGAACGGGCAGGCCCACCGAGAGGAAGAAGCGGCAGATGTCCTGGCCCAGTGGTGCGCCGCCCGAGACCATGAACCGGATTCGCCCCCCCATGATGGCCCGGATCTTCCTGAACACCAGCAGGTCGGCGATCGCGTAGCCCAGCGCGAGGCCGGGCGGGACGCGTCGCTTGGCCAGGCGATACTCGAGCCGCGTCTCGGCGGTAGCCCTGGCCCACTCGAAGATGGCGCGGGTCAGCCAGCTGTGTGACGTCATCCCCTGGAGTATGCGGGCGTAGATCTTCTCGTACAGCCGTGGCACCGAAGCCAGCAGGGTCGGGTGCACCTCCTTCAGCTCCGCCGCCACGGCATCGCCGTTGCTGGCATAGTTGATGACCGAGCCGGCGCAGAACATCAGGTAATGTCCGACCATCCGCTCGAAGATGTGACAGAGCGGCAGGAACGAAAGACACTCGTCACCGGTGCCGACCGTCAGCAGCTGCAGCGCCGAGTTGACGTTGCTGGTGATGTTGCCATGCGTCAGCATCACCCCCTTGGGATCTCCGGTCGTCCCCGAGGTGTAGATCAATGTCGCCAGGTCATCGGGGTGGGCGGCGCGGGCCTCGGCCTCCCAGTTCGCCGAGCGGGCGACCGCCGAAGCGCCCCGGGTTTCCAGCTCGTGCAGCGACAGCACCCCTTCGGGGAGCGGGCCACGGTCGAAGCTGATCACGTACTGCAGGTCGGGCACTTCTGACCGGACCGAGAGGACCTTGTCGAGCTGGTCGCGGTTCGATACGAAGATTCCGCGCGAGCCGGAGTCCTTCAGGATGTAGGCGATCTGGTGCGCCGGAAGCGAGGGGTAGATCGACACGTCAACCAGGCGTGCGGTCAGGCAGGCGTAGTCGGCAATCGCCCACTCCGGTCGGTTCTCCGAGAGAATGGCGAGCCGGTCGCCGGCGGCGAAGCCCAGGTCGCGGAGCGCGGCGTTGGTGTGCCGGATCCGGGCAAGCAGGTCGACGCGCTGGATGTCACGCCAGGTGCCGTCGACCTTCCGTCGCATGACGACGTGCCGCGACTCGTCGCCGATGGCACCGAAGAAGAGCTCGTTGAGTGTGGCCGGCGGCATCACCGATCCGGTGGCAGCACAAGCATCGTTGGCGCGGGAGCGAGCAGGAGGGTAATCGGGTTCGAACGGAGGGAGCCCACGGCCGCCTGGATGCGAGCCGATCCGGTGGCCAGGCGAGCCGTGACCACGCCGCGAATGGAATCGACGGTCACTGCAGCCGTGTCGGCCGTGAACCACCGGATCACGTCGGCGGCCACCGAGTCGCCCTGCTGGTTCAACGCGCGAGCGTGGAGCGTGACCGAGTCGCCGAGATGGAGGGTCAGCGAGGACGGGATCTGGACCTCGAGGGCGACGATACCATCGCCGGTGGTCGGCAGGCTGCTGCACGCGGCGAGCACGCCTGCCGCCGCGAAGCCCAGCCAGAGCCCCTTCACGCCGGGTCTCCCTCGGTGGCGTGCTCGTGGCTGCCGTTGAGTCGGTCGAGGGTATCGCGCGCGTGGTCCACCCACCGCGCCATCTCCGGATCACGCGCCGGCATCTCGAGGAAGGTGCGCAGGTGCTCGGCAGCCCGCTCGGTGTCGCCCCGCTTCAGCAGGAGAAAGGCGAGCCCGTAGTGGGCGCCAGCCAGTTCGGGAGCGAGGTCCAGGGCACGACGGTAGTGGCGGATCGCCTCTTCGCGCCGTCCCGTGCGGGAGAGCGCGATGGCGATGAACTGAAGAATCTTCACGCTGTTGGGCTGATCACGAAGCGCCAGCTGGTAGGACGTTACCGCGCCCTCGAAGTCGCCCTGCCGCTCCAGGGCGAGCCCCTCATTGAGGTAGTCGAGCCGCTGGGGCTTGACCGCTTCTTCACCGGAGAGAATTCGCTTCCACCAGCTCATGCGGGCGGGACCTCGATGCGGGAGGGCAAGTCAGAAAGCTAGGCCGCGCGGCCGAGGGAGGCAACGCGATTGCCTGCGGCTCCTCGCGCGGTGTAGCTTCGCGGAGGCTCAATTGCCTGAGCCGACACCCGGAGGGTCCCATGCCCCGCCTGCGCCCTGAACCCAGCCGCGACATTCTCGAAGTGGATTGGCCGTTCTTCGGTGAGCTGTGCCGGGCCCTGGCCCTCCACGTAGCCAAGACCTACAACCCTGACCTCATCATCGGGATTGCCAAGGCCGGGGTGATCCCCGCGGCCATCGTTGCCTCGATCCTGCAGCGGGAGTTCGTCTCCATCGCCATCGCCCGGGCCAGCGACGATGCCGAACCGGTCCTGGTTCAGGGGCCGCCGTCCTCCATCAAGGGGAAGCGACTCCTCCTGGTCGACGAAACCTGCGACAGCGGCGACACCTTCAAGCTCGCCCTGAACACCGTCAAGGCGCTGAAGCCCGCCGATGTCCGGACCGCCTCGTCGTTCATGACCGGGCGGTGGCGTCCTGATTTCCATGCCTTCGAGACCGAGAAGGCCATCGTGCTACCGTGGGACCGGGAGATCATCGAAGACGGGGAGCTGGTGGTTCGGCCCGACTTGAGGGAGTGGCTGGCGAGGTGATGGCAACGCCCGGGCGGCTCTTGCCTAGCGCCTGACGCTGCGCTCCGCGCCCGGCGGACCTTCCACGCCGCCGGCCACCAGCCTGAGATAGTAGTAGTACCGCCGTCCAGCCAGCGCCGATCGATCAAGGTATCCCAGCGTGGCTGCTGGTACCTCGGTGAGGCGCGTCGGCGCGGCCCCTCCCTGATAGCGATAGATGCGCACGATCGCCGTGCTGTCGGCCGCCGGATCCCATTCCAGCAGGACGCCGGCGGTGTCGGTGCCAGCGCGGAAGCCCGAGGGCGGTGGCGGCGGGGAGGCTGTCCGGCGTACCTCGACCGGCGTTGACATGGCGCTGTGACTGCCGGCAAGACTCACCGACACCACCGTGTAGCGCCAGACGCCGCTCCGGGCCGTGCCATCGCGGTAACGATTCTCCAGCCGTCCCAGGACCCGCCGGGTCAGCGTATCCCATGCCGTCGCGCCATCCGCCTGCCGCAACACGAGGTAGCCGGTCACCAGCGGATCGAGACCGGTCATGTCATGCCATGCCAGCGCGATGCCATCGGCGTCGGCGTATCCCGACACCCTGGTCGGAACCGGCGGCGGAGTGACAACGGTGCGCGACGCCATTGCCGGATTGGAATACTCGCTCTCGAGGCCGCCCGGTCCGACGGCCCTGACAGCCCAGGTATACTGACGCGAGGGCCCCAGGACGGACGAGCTGTCCACCATCATGCTGTCGGTCGGTGCCAGCAGCGGGCTGATCAGCTGCATCGGGGTGGCATCGGTCAGCGAATCGACCGGTGCATCGGTGCGATACACATGGTAGCCCGATAGCTGACCGTCCCCGCTCGACGCCCACCGGACGCGGAATCCCGCCGCCACGGTGTCGGCCCTGACGGCGAGAGGTGGTGTGGGAGCAAGGGCAGGGCGGAAGAAGGCGAAGACGGCCGCGCTGCGCGGTGAGGCCGCGCTGCGCAATCCGCTCATCCCGAGGCGGTAGTAGTAGAGCTGCATCGGGTCGACCTGGGCATCAACGAAGCGCCCCGCGTCCGCCGGGAGCTCGGCGATCTGCACGTATCCCGAATCCTGATGGCGGGAGCGGAAGACCTGGATGGTGCGGATTGGCGCGGTACTGGCCAGATTCCAGGTGAGCAGAATGCCAAGCGTATCGACGCCGTGCGCCTCGATCGAGTCGGGCAGCGCCACGCGCGCCAGCGGTGCGGTGTATAACGTGACCGTATCACTGGCCGGGCCACGGTTGAAGAACAGGTCGCGCGGCACGGCATAGTACTGGTACATCGCGCCCGGCGTCACGCGGCGATCCTCACTGCGTGCCAGCAGCGAGTCGCCCGCCAGGGTACTCACCGCGGCCGAATCGACCAGCGTGAAGTCTCCCGTCCGGCCTGCCCGACGCCAGATGTCGATCGCCTTGGTCCGGGTGCCCCGCTTGCCGACATACCACCAGGCGATGGTGAGCGAATCGGACTCCTCGCTGCGCGCCACCTCGACCGGGTCGAAGTGAACTGCTGGCGGGAAGCTCAGTGCGTTCGACACCACCGGATTCGTGGCCGCGCCATTCGCAGCGAGGTCACTCACCCGGTAGAGCCAGGTCTCGCCGCTGCGCGGTGCCTGGTCAAGGCCGTAGATCCCCAGGGCGAGCCGCACCTCGTCGTTGCCGAGAATGGTCGACAACGCGCGGGCCTGTGGAGCGCTGACGATCTGTTCCCACGCCGCGGCCTCGCTGCTCTGGCGCAGTGCATGCACCACCGCACGGCGGGTGGCCGAATCGAGCCGGGCGAAGAACTGCGCACCATCCGGCACCGAACTGACGTCCGCCACCTTCTCCCATCGGCCGCCGGGTCGAGCGCGCTCCAGTCGGTGCGCCACCACACCATTTACCGGATGCGCCGGGGAAACCACCGTTCCCTTCATCCAGACGTATGCCCCCCGCGGACCAGCGAAGGCGATCGTGTCGACACCGGCTGCCGCGGCCTGCGCGTGCAGTGCGCCGGACGCCGCACCCAGCAGCGCCAGCGTCATGGCGACGGCCGTTCGCGGGACGCGGTTCACTTGAACCACACCTTGGCGTGCGGTCCGATCGCCGATGCCCAGTCGTATCCCAGCTGGGCCTCGGCCCCGAGCCCGATGTCGATGCTCTTGCTGTCATCGAGGCAGATGTCGTCGACTCCGACGCCGTACGACGCGCTGCCGCGAAGGTCGATCGCTGCCTGGCCGCGGGCATACCACGCCCCATCGCTGCGATAGGCACCCTCGCCATCGAGTGTCGCCTTGACCTCCGCGGAGACATGCACGCAGAGCCCCATGCCGATGCCGCCCTTCACGCCGGCATCGATGCCCGCGCCGACACCGATGAGGTAGGTGTTGGCCTGGTCGAAGCTGGCACCCAGTCGGACATCACCTGTGACGTTGCACCACACTTCGACATCGGCCACCCCGATGTCAAACGTTCCATTCGGGCAGATCGGCACCGGGATCGAGGCCGCCCCTTCGAGGAAGAAGCCGTGGACCGTGTGGAAGACGGCCGGCACGTCGCGCTTGCCGTACTTCCGGAAGCGGCCGAGCAGGTCGGCGTCGAGGGTGGCGTCGCCGATCAGCAGGGCGGCCGAGCCCGACAGGTGGGGTGTCTTCAGCGAGAAGGCCGCGCCGGTGAACAAGTACCAGTACCGCTGAGCTGGATCGCCGCTGATCACCATCTCGCTGGTGCCCTGCACGTGGGCGCCGGCCGCGATGTCCTTCTGCATCTCGACCGAACCCTCGAGCCGCTGCTTCGGGAAGTTCATGGTGATGGCCATGTTCCCGAACGGCGTCGGGATGTTCTTCACCGCCAGCCCGCCGGTCCCGGCATTCACCTCGGTTCCCTGCACGCCGATCGACAGGTCGCCCGAGACCTGGCCACCGACGTCGAGATGTCCCTGATAGCTGGTGGCCCACTTCCCGCCGGTCACCTTCGCCCCGCCTTGCAGTGAACGAATGGCGATCTGGCCCACGTCGAGCGTGGCGCCGGAGAGCGGCACGGCCTGGATCTTCTCGGCCGGACCCAGGGGCGTGCGGAGAAACGCGGATTTCACCGAGAACTTCTGCGGCACTTCGACCACGCCATCGCCATGGAATCCCGAGGCGTCGAGGGTTCCCTGATGGACAGAAACGAGCGGTCCCCCGATATCGAACGGGGCGATGTCGATCGGATTGAACTTGAGGACCGGCGGCGCACTGCTGACCGCGCGGGTGTAGTCGATCACGACCGCCTGGGGTGCAAGTCCGGGTACGTGAAGATCGAGGCCGCCGGCGAAGCTCACCGAGGATTGGGTGATGCCCAGCGTGGAGATGGCCAGGTCACCGGTATGGTACAGTTGCACGTGGCCGCCTGGCTCCATGGAGAAGTGCTTTTCGCCATTGGACAGGAAGCGCCAGCTCTGGACCCGGATCTCGTCGCCCGTCGCCATGCCCGGAAGGGCGGTGATCTGCCCGCCGCCGCCGAAGAGCTTCCAGGGGCTGGTGGGGGTATCGCGGACAAACGAGATGTCGCCGGTGACTGAAAGCGGTACAAAGCCACCGAGCAGGATTGGTCCACCGCCAAATCGGCCGCCTTCCAGCGACGTGGGAGTCACTGACATGCCGGTGAATGGAAAGTCGATCACACTGGCCGGCTTGCCGGCTGTCATGGGCACCCGCACGGCGCCCTGCACCAGGTCGAGGCGTCCCTTTCCGAGCGACCAGGTCGGCGCGTCCAGGGTCCAGTTCCCCAGGGTGAGCGACAAGGGCTGGTCACCCTTGGCGGCCTGAAGTCCCGCGCCAGCTCCCGTTCCCGGGGTAACGGTAAGGTTGCCGACGTGGATCGCCAGGTCGGCAAGTCCGGGGATTGCAGTGTGCAGCGTGGCGTCGAGATGCAGCCCGTCGGCAGTCAGGTGCGAGGCGGATGCCGCGGCGTTGGCCGGGAAACCGTCGACCGTCAGCTTGGCATCGCCACCCTGGACGGTGCCGACGTTGTAGCCGGTTGCCGGGGCCGGGGACATGTCCCCGGCTGCAAGAGTTGCGATGCGTGTGCGCGCCGCACCCGAGGCGCCGGGCTCGAGGAGGTGGAGCGAATCGATGAACACCAGTTCCGCAGAGGTGACGGCGAAGGAGCCGGGGAGCAACGCCACCGGTGCCTTCAGCACGCCCTGGCCACCGCCCTGATCGGTCACGTCGATGCCACCGTGCTGATGCTGGCGCACGAGGTACTTCCCGAACAGGACAAGGGGCAGGTCGCTGTCGATCAGGTGTACACTGCCGCCCACCGGGACCGCATTCCCGCCGGAACCGCTGACCAGCACACTGTCGAATTGCAGCGTCCGTCCTGATTCCGTCGGTGCGAAGGCCGAGCCGGTCGGCAGCGAGGTAAGGTGGCCGCTGAGCACGGCGCCCTGTCCGCTCTTCCGGTAGCTCTGGATCTCGACGGCGAAGCCAAGCAACGTGGCTGGCAGGCCACCGGCCACGGCAGTGAGATGAAAGTCCCGCGTCGCGGCGCTGCCGACTGCGGTCGTCACCTGCGCCGAATCGCCCGCGTAACTCGAGGCTGCCTTGCCGGCTCGCACAACGTGCTTGCCCGAGGGCGCACCATGCAGCGCATAGTGTCCCTTGGCATCGCTCACATCGGACAGGTCCCCACCACCGGGGCCGGCACCGGCGAGGAATACTCTCGCGCCGGCAAGCGCCGAATCAGACCCCGCGCCGGCATACACGGTCCCCTGGATGGTCGCGCCCGATGCGAGGCCGAGCACCGACATCGAGGGCGTGCGACTTTCCGGCACGGGCACCTGCGGCGAGGCACTCAGGAAATCCGTGCCCGGCGGCGGCGTGATCTCGACGGTGACCTGCTCGAACGAGTCAACCGAAGTGGCCTGCCACTCGAAGGTCGCCGTCCCCGAAGCGTCCGTGGTGGCTGACGGCTGCCCTGGTTCGTTGGGGAGCCGCACGGTCGCTCCCTTGATGGCGGGCGCGGATTGTCCCGGTGCGATGTGGATCACCCGCGGCTGCCCCACCACCGTCGTGCGTCGCGTCGCCGGCGGGGTCGCTTTCAGCGCCACCACCTTGACCTTCAGTCGGCGCATCCGGAAATACACCATCACCTTGCCAAGGTCCGACGTCCCCTTGGGAATGGTCACGGCGGTGTCGGTGGGGAAATAGTCGGGTCCGGCATCGACATGCACGGTTTGCTTTCCCGAACTCGCCGGTACGGTGACTCGCCAGGCCAGCACGCTGAGCCCCTGGGCCGTGGCATTGGCTGCGGCGCCACTCATCGGCACGGACCCGCCCGACTGAGCCCGACCGCCCGCGGCACCGATCGTGCCCCGCGCCTGGCTGGCCGATGGTCGTGCCGGCTGGCCACCGCCGCCAGGCGCCGACCAGACCACCCGGCCGCCGAACGGCATGAGCTGCTGGCCCTGATCGTTCCCGAAGACCGGCTCGGCGTCCAGGCTCTGCCCCGCGCCAACACTCACCTTGCCCGGCACCGGAATCCCGTGTTCATCGACCAGCGAGATGGTGACGTTCGCGTCGGGCTGGAGCTGATGATCGAACTGGTTCACCACCCCGGAGTCGGCGGTGAACTCGTTCGAGTCCGGTCGGAATCCCGGGGCGTGTACCAGCACCTCGTAATGGCGGTTGGCCTCGAGGCCAGAGATCACGAACTTGCCTTGGTCGTCGGGCTTCACCGAGTGCAGGATCATCGATCCGCCGACACCTGGCTGCACCAGCACCATCAGTGCCTCGGGCACCGGCTTCCGGGTGTCGGCCCGGCTGACGGTTCCCTCATACATGGGTGGTTTGGGCGAGACGGGCACCTTGGCCTGGTACACTCGGCCGCTGTGGTAGTCCTCGTTGAACAGCGCGTCGTCCCAACCCAGCGGGTCGTCGAGCAGCATGGCGTGGCTGACGGGAACCGAGGCCGGGTAGTAGTTGGCCGTCGGGTTGTTCGGGTCGCTGTAGATCCGCACCGAGTAGCGGTCCGCTGCGCCGACATTCTTGACCAGGTGGTGAAATGTCACCGAGCCGTCGTTGCCGGTGACGCCGTCAGCGATGATCTCGAAGAGCCCGTATTTCGCGTGCGGCGCCGGCGCGGTTCCTTCGTTGGTCGGGACACCGGCGGCACGGAAGGGGCGCAGCACCTGCACCCGGAGTCCGGTCTTGGTCGCCTGGGTTCCTGCGCGCGTGGCGGTCACTTGCAGCGAGTAGCTTCGCACCAGGGCCACCAGCGTACCGACATCACCCGCGCCGCCGGTGCCGCGTTCAAGTTCGTCCGACGGGGAGGCGTAGTGAGGATCGCCGACTTCGACGGTGTAGAAGCGGACCAGGTTGGCGCCACTCTCGTGGTAGGCGAACTCATTGCTGCCGCTCGAGACCGTGGTGTTCAGTGCCAACAGGCCGGTGGGGAGATCGTCCTGAAAGAGGAAGGTGAAACGGCCGTCCTTCGCGGTCATCGTGCTGGCAACGACCCGGTGGTTGTCGTCGTAGGTCTTGCCGGCGGCGGAGAGTGTCGCGTCGCGAATCCATGCGCGCGCCGTCCGGTAGCGAACCACCAGGCGCACCGTCACCCCAGCGAGGGGATCAGTGCGCGGAGCATCATCCAGATGCGGTGGCGCGGCGGCAGGTGGTTGTCCGCTGCCGCCGTTCTTGGGCATGGCCTTGTCCTGACTGGCCTGCCCCTGCAGTTCAAGGCTGTGGCCGGTGGCGGCCCCGCCGAGATACGCGGCGACTCGGCGTGGCTTTCCCACGCCGTTCGGCTGGAAGGTGTAGAACAGACGTCCGCTCAGGATCGCATTGTAGAGCAGCCCTGGGGTTCCCGTAACCTTCGGTGACTCGGGTACCTGCTGTGCGAGGCCGACGGCCGCCCGCCGGAAACTGTAGATCTCGCTCAGCCCGTTGTTCCCGCCCACCGGCTTCACCGCGCCAGCCTCGGCGCGAGGCGCCTGAAGAGCCTGCACTCGCCATGCGTACGACTTGTTCGCTTCGAGCGACGGGGCCGAGGCTGGGTACGCGAAGGTGGTCAGACCAACCACCTCTTTCTCGACCATCGGAGTGCCGGTGTTCAAGGCCTGCTCTGGTGTCTGCCCCGAGAGCACTTCGGCGATGCGCAGCAGATAGGTTGGTCGCGAAACTCCCGGGGAGACGACCGGTGTCCATTGGAAGGTCGGATGCGGCTGGGCAATCTCGGTCCGATTGGCCGGCAGTATCAGGTGGGGCGGAGGCACCGCGACTGTCAGGGGCCGGACCGCCACCGGCGCCGCGGCGGGAGCGGCGAGGGTAAATCCGGCGCAGCGGTGGATCACCATCAGCCGGAATGTCATGTCGGCGCTGGCCGGTGGCGGCTGGATGTCGAGGCAGAGCTGGTAGCTGCCGGGTGACAGCGTGCCTGACTGCGCCACACCCTGTGCCGCCGCGCTCCAATTCATCCGGCTCCACGGTGCGAGCTGAGGCGTCCGGAAGAGCCGCGTACCTGCCGGGAGCTCGTCGATGCTGGCTGGCACATCGCCGAACGGTTTCCCGTCCTTCAGCAGCGAGACGGTGGCGTGGACGCTGATCGGCTGCTTCAGCGTCGTCTGCATGACGACCAGCGCGATCGAGGGGTCGGTGCCCCAGAGCTGCCAGTCGGCAACCGGTTTCGGCACCGTGACGGTCACGGTGATGATCGGCGCCTGCTGGGCGGCGGCGGGTACAGCGGCGATCGGTGCGGCCAGGATCACCGCTGCCGCCAATCGGGTCACTGGCCCGGAGATGTGCCGCATCAGAAGACGTATTTCCACGTCAGGTTGCCGGTGGTTTCGTCGAAGGCACTACCCGGCAAGGCGTCGCCGTAGGCATAATGGCGGCGTGAGAACTGGAACGTGACCTGCTGACGTGGCGTGACCGTGAACGAGGCGTTGACCTGCGGGTAGACCTCGTGGTCCGCCGTGGTTCCGGACACGCCGCTCGAGGTCCATTGCACACCAAGCGTCGACTGCAGGCGGCCCTGGAAGGCAGGGAACGTCAGCGCCGGGTACAGCGTGGTCAGATCCGTGGTGATCGCGGCGACCTTCACCTGCGTCACGTTTCCGGTTGCGTTGAATGACACGCCGGACGGGAAGGTCAGCGTGTAGGCGAGCATGCCGCTCCCGGTGCGGGTGTTCTGCAGCCCGGGGATCCCTTGTGAGGTGTTGTCGGCGGTTTGCCACGTCCCCGAGGCCACCAGGGCGTGCTGGGCATCGCCAGTGTGCCACGTCAGCCGTGGCGTGAGGGCGTAGGATGCGTTCACGTTCTTCAGGGCAAGCAGGGGATCGGGACTCTGGATGTCGTTCACGATGTTGCTGGCACTGCCATCCACCCCGAACACGGGCGAAGCTTGCCAGCTCGCGGTGAAGCTGTAGATCCCGCGCCCCTTGGTGGTGCTGGGAAGGTCGTTGTCGAGGTTGTTCTGTTGCAGGCCGGCCTGAAGCCCCAGCGAGAGGGTGCCCCGGTGCAACTGCCCGGTCGCTTCGTAGCGGACCTGGTCCGACTGCAGTTGCGTGTTGCCGAGGGCGCGATAGTCGGGCCCGACGTACGTGATCTTCGCTCCGGCGGATCCCTCGGGGACCTCCCACGACAGGGCCGCCGACCCGGCGGTGCCATTGACTGCCGCGAGGCCGGTCCGCGTGTCAGCCCGGTAGCTGGAGCGATCGCCTTCGACTTCGAGCCAAAGGCGCTTCGCCGCAAACGGTGCCTTGCCGTGGATGCCGAGCACCACGTTGTCCTGCGGTAGCGCGGTGGTGGTGGTGCCAGCCGCGCCAAGCGAGTTCTCCCGGTCGCTTGCCTGAACGACCGAGGCTTCCAGCAGGAAGCCCGTCGGTGCTTGCCACCCGAGTCGCCCCACCCCCATCCAGCGGGCGAATTCTGGTTGGACCAGCTGCCCCGGTGCGGGCTTGATGGCTCGACGGGCGCGGCCGTAGCCGGCGTCAAAGCGGAATGGACCCGGGTGTCCCTCAAGGCCGCCCCCGAGCAGCGTCGCATCACCGAGCGTCAGGTCGGTGAATCGCGGCACGTACTGCCCGGCGTGCAGCGTGTAGTCTCGCCACGTCGGGCTGATGCCGACCTGGTTGACGTTCTGGCGAAAGCTCACCTGATCGGTGGAGAGTAATGCCTGGAGCGGAACCTGCACCTGACCACCGGCGAAGCCGAGGGTGGTGTTCACCTGCAGCCGTGCAGTCTGATCGGGGCGCGCCGCGGTGCCGCCGGTCCCCGTGAGATTGTACAGCTCGCCGAATGCGGTGATGCTGCCGGTGGCCGTCACGCCGCCCGCCGGGGCGGAGTAACCCCCGCGCGAAAGCCCCGGCAGATCCGCCGCCATGCCGTTCCAGGCTCGCGGGTCGATAGCGATTCCGAAGGCACTGTCGCCAGCGCCCGGCACCGGCACGCGCCGACTCAGGGCCGTCGCGGGAAGGGAGGTTGCCGACTGCGGCGGTCGATAACAAAAGGTGTAAATCCGGCTGCGGCCATCGTTGTTGCCTACGGGGACCGCGATGGATTCAATGTCGTTCCCCTGCACGGTGATCGACTGCACCTGCCAGGCATAGCACTCACCACTCCGCAGCGGATACGCGGCGGCCGAGTAGAACAGGGTCGTCTGTTGGTAGAGATTCGCTTCGAGCACGGGTCGGTCGCTCTCGAGGGCTTCTCGAGGCGTCTGCGCGCCGATGATTGCGACCAGCCGAAAACGGTAGGAGGCGTTGTCCACTCCGGTGGCCGGGGTCCACTGAAACACCGGGGTCGCCAGCGTGATGCTCGACCGATCGGCAGGGAAGAGAAGTTGCGGTGGCGCCGGGTAGCGGATCACCTGAGCGGGAGCAGTGCTCTGGGCTGGACTTTTTCCGGGGTTCGCGGTGAGCAGCAATGTGGGGACGACGACCGCGCGGATCAGCCAGGAGAACTGTCTCCGGAGCCTACACATGAGTGGGCCTCGGTCGAGGGAGGAGGGAAATCACTATTGCTACTATAAGTGTCGGCGTGGCCACCAGCACTGCTAAGTCGAGGTTAGGGCAGCGGATACAAGCCAGTCAAGTGCCGCCGACACTCGTTGAGGATCCGCTATCAAAGTGCCAGAGCAAGGTGCTATGCATAAGCGAATTGTGGACCAGTCAGCTGGTGGCCCTGATGGCAGAATCCTCCGACACCGGGCGTGATCCGATATGAACAGTCGCAGTTTCACGTCCAACCGGACTCGGGTCCCGGCTCGCTCCTCCGCCCGCCGTTCAGTCTCCCGGGTGATACACCCTCTCCGTGTGTCCCTTCATCTGGGACGGATAGAAGTACACCTCCCGCAGATTGCCGCTGGCGTATCGCTCCGCCTGGTCGTTGAAATGCTTCGACGCAGGGTCACCACTCTCACCACCTGCGGTGACCGCGCGCGCCCGGACGCTGTCGCCGAATTCCACCACCGCGATGAAGCTGTTGCCGCTGGTCCCGTACCATTTCTTGGTGTTGGGATACGCCCGGGCACCGAATGAGGCCAGCGATCCCCAGATTGCCGAGGTGAACGGCACCGTAATGCTCGGCTTGCTGTCGTCGAAGTGCGATGTGATGCTGTCGTCGAGGCGCTGGAACCGGTTGATGTTGCCCCACGGCGTCTTCCAGCTGCCGAAGTCCGCGGTCAGGCGATTGGACGCCGCGGCCAGGGCACCGAGCATCTGCTGCCGGCCGGCCGGGCTCACCATGTAGTCGTCGGTGCTCACTCCCGCCTGGCGCGCCGCCGAGCCAAGCCGGCGCTGGACCTCGGTGCCCCAGTAGACGGCAAGTGATGTCGGGATCGAGGTGGCGCTCCAGCGCAGATCCCACGGCCGCAGCGTGGCGATCTGTTCGGCGACCTTCGCCTTCAGCGTGTCGCCGGGCACATCGTCGTCCCACGCCTTGATCAGCGCCGGCATCGGCTTCTCGAACCACGGCAGGTAACTGTCGTAGCCGACCTCGCGGGTGAGTGAGGCCATCGTGAAGTCCTTCCGACCCGGCAGCACCTTGAGCGCGTGATAGCCGCGCGGCGATTCGGCGTTGCCGGTCTCGACGTACTTCGCGAAGGCGTCGCGCTTCGGGGAGTCCGGGCCCGCCGCCGACCAGGGCCAGTTGTTGGAATTATAGGCCCAGCCGCTCTTCGGGTTGACGACGTTCGGTGTCTCGGCAAAGGAGAGCAGTCCGTGATAGTCGGTGGCGGGGTTGCTGCCGTCGACCGGCCGGGTCCAGTCGAACGACGTGTCGCGCTTCGGGATGTAGTTGGAGTGGAAGTAGGCCACGTTCCCCTTGGCGTCGGCGAAGAGCGTGTTGTTCGACGAGTTCGTGTGGAGCTCCATGATCTTCACGAAGGCGTCGTAATCCCCGGCCTTGGTGCGGCTATAGGACTGGATCAGCGCGTTCACCGGGCTGTTCATCAGGGCAGTGCTCACCCACTGGTCCCCGACCTTGCGGACCACCGGACCGTGCTGGGTGAAATAGACCGTGAAAGTCTTCTGCGCCATGCCGGAGGCGGTCCGGTACGGTACCGTCACCACGCGCGAGATCACCGGAAGCTCCGCGCTCCCGTGGCGGTAGTACCACTGTCCGTCGCGCTGCGAAACCGTCTCGAGGAATTCATCGATGTTGTCGACCCCGCTGGAGGTGTGCATCCACCCCGCGGTCGCGTTGAACCCCTGATAGATGAAGATCTGGCCCCACGTCACCGCGCCGTAGGCGTCGAGCCCTTCGTCGCTCGTCATCTGCAGCTCGGAGCGGAAGAAGAACGAGGTGTGCGGGTTGATGTAGAGCAGGGCGTGGTGGTCCAGCGTGTTCGACGGCGCGATGGCGATGCCGTTGGAGCCGGTGGGCTCCTGCAGCAGTCCTTCCTCGAGCGTCGCCGGCTGCCCGCCGCCGCCGCGCCGGCCTGGCAGCGTCACGCCGCCGTAGAACGACGCGAGCTGTCCGGTGTTGACCCGCTCGATGTCGCCGCCGATGCTCCCCTCGGTGAAGCTCAGCGCCATCCATGGCTCGAAGCGGGTGAGCACCTTCGGCTTCACCGCCGGGTGCTTCGCGAGGTAGAAGTTGAGCCCGTCTGCCCAGGCATCCATCAATGCGCGGAGCCACGCCGGGCTCCCGGCGTACATCTTCTGCAGTGAGTCCGGATCGATGAACAGCTTCATCCGGAGATCCTGCCAGATGGCCGATTCGCCCTCGGCCTCGGCGGTGCGGCCGAGGGCGGTGAGGTAGTTCGTTTCGACTCGGTTGAAGTCGTCCTCGGCCTGGGCGTAGATCATCCCGAAGACCGCGTCGGCGTCGGTCTTGCCGTGAATGTGGGCGATGCCCCAGTCGTCGCGGGTGATCGTGACATTCGCCGCGTGACGCGCCTGACTGGCGGCGTCCTGGGCGGGCAATGCCGTGGGGACGGCCCAGAGGGCCAGGAGAAGTGGTACGGTTGACCTGTTCATGAGTGATCCGCTTCGGGAGGACCCATCGAAATTAGGGCGGCGGCCGTCTGTGGCAAGCCGACCGTCCCGCACTCGGCAGCCTTGCCGGTCGGCGTCCGAGCATTCTCCCGCTCGTCTGGGAGGTTTCTTCTCGCCGCTCCCTGGTCGACAGTAGATTCCCGCCCGACGGCATCAACTCCGGGAGGCACCATGCGCTGGCAAGGCGGACGTCGTGAAGGAGGCGTCGAGGATCGGCGCGGAATGGGCGGAATGGCCGCCGGCGGCGGTGTGGGCGTGGCCGTGCTTGCCCTGATCGGCTACTTCTTCTTCGGCGTCGATCCCAACACCACGCAGCAGCTGGCGAGCCAGTTCGGGAATGCCGGCGCTGCCCAGCAGGGCACGATCGGCACGCCCGCCGACCAGGCCGGCCAGTTCGTCGACGTCATCGCGGCCAACATCAATGATGTCTGGACCGCGAAGCTGCCCGGTTACACGCCACCCAAGGTCGTGCTCTACGAACAAGGAACGCAGACTGGCTGCGGCTTCGGCCAATCGGCGATGGGACCGTTCTACTGCCCCAATGACGCGACGGTCTATCTCGACCTCGGCTTCTGGCAGGAGATGGAGACCCAGCTCGGCGCCTCGGGCGCCGATTTCGCCCGCGCCTACGTCATCGCGCACGAGTTCGGTCATCACGTCCAGACGCTGACCGGCGCGTCGCAGCGGGTAGCGCGGGCACGCGCGGCAGGCGGGGTCGAAGGGAACCGCGCCTCGATCGCCCTCGAGTTGCAGGCCGACTGCTACGCCGGCGTGTGGGCGGCCGGTGCATCGGCCGCCTCCGGCGGCAGGGTCGCACTTGAATCGGGTGACCTCGAGGAAGGGCTGAAGACCGCCAATGCCATCGGCGACGACGTGCTGCAGAAGCGAGGGGGAGGGCGGGTCTCGCCCGAGCAGTTCACCCACGGTTCGGCAGCCCAGCGGGTGGAGTGGCTGCAGCGAGGCTATCGGTCAGGCGATCCCAACCGGTGTGATACTGTCGGGGGAAGTTGAGCGAACCGGTGGTCGCGATGTGAGTCGTTGCGGAACGGCGAGATCAGGGCGTTCTGGAGACTCCGGAAGTCGCCTATCGCGGCCAGCGCGGATTGACCAGGTCGATCCGCCAGACTGGCCCGGCATACATTGGTCCCTCAAAGCGCACGAACATCGGCGCGTCCTGCGTCACGATCCACACGTGCCCGTCGGGCGGGATCTTGCCGAGCAACCTGCCGAAGAAGCCGGAGACGCCACCCACCTCCGGCTTGAGTGCGAATTCAACCGCCGCTTCGCCACCCGCGCCATTCAACAGCCGGAGCTCGGTCACCGGCGCCATGCGCAACTTGATCATGCGTGGCGCCGGGGTGAACGCCACGAGATGCACGGTCTGGGTATCGTGCCGGGCGAGATTCTTGAGGAGGATGATGGGCAGGCCGTTGGAGACATCCGGCGGCATCTTCAGCGTGCCGGCGTACTCCTTGTGCTTGCCGTCGTCGTGTGACGTCGACGAGACGACGTACTCGCCGCTCCCAGCGATTGATGCGTCGAGGTCAGCCGTGAAAGCCCGGCCCCGTTGCACGAGATGGTAGGATCGCAGTGCGAAGACGCCTTGCTGGGTGAATGACACCGTCTCCTCGAAGAACGATGAGTCGGCAAAGCGAAACGTCATTCTGCTCTCGATCCCGCCACCCCGCGCCAGCTGCACCAGGTCGCCATTGGCCAGGAACGATCCGCCGGCGGTGCGAAGTTCGAGGAAGCCGTGCACTGTTCCCTCGGCAAAGCGAACCGCAATGCCGTTGGGTTCGGTGCGGGAACTGCTCTGCGCCGACAGTGTGGCCACCGCCAGGAAGGCGAGGGTGAGCGCAGAGCCCGGCACCCGGGAGTGCCGCGCGTTCACTTCGCGGTCATGTCCGGCGGACTCTCCCCCAGGGCTGTCGCCAGGTCAATCTGGTGCTCCTGCTCCTGCTTCAGGATCTCGCGGATGTGTTCGGCCATCGCAAATTCGCCGAGCGCCTCGCATTGCCGCACACGCGACTGATAGGCGCGGATCGTGTCGGTCTCGTTTTGCAGGTCGAAGCGCAGCAGGTCCTCTGCCTTCTTCGACATCCTGACGGGCTTGGCACTGACCGTTGGAATGCCGCCGAGGTAGTCGATTTGCCGGGAAAGGATGAGTGCGTGCGATAGCTCCTCGGCCGCGTGCTGCTCAAGGTCCGCCGCGATCGACATGTACTTGGCGCCCTTGATGACTTGCGAATACACGACATACCCAATGATCGCCTGATACTCGCGCGCCAGGTCCTCGTTGAGCAGGGCGATCAGCCGATCGCGGGTGATTGCATCAGCCCGGGGTGAACGCTTCTTGGCCATTGGTGCGTGCCTTCATCGTGGAGGGTGACAGGCTGGGTCGAAGATCGCCCAGAGGTACGGCTATCGCCGTCCCCGACGCATGTATCCCCAGCTACCGCCACCGAACAGCAGGACCAGCAGCAGCACAACGACTAGAGTTGACATATAGCATTCCTCTCCGAGTTTCGATGCAGTTGTGGTCTGACGCCAGTTCAACTCCGCCCATTGATCCGGTCAAGCGGCGTCAGTCGTCCTGTGAGGAAGCTACGGAGAAGCCTCGCCCGGACAATTGATCGTCAGAGCGAGAGGGGGCTAGTTCTCAAGGTGGAGGGAGCAGCAGGGCGCGCGCGCGAACACAGGCTCCTCGCAATGTACCGTCCTACTTGACTCCGATGGTACGCAGGCGGTACTAATACGGGTGCCTGCCGGAGGAGTCCATGCTCTCCTCACCGCTCCACGCTGTTTGCGTCCCCCTCCCATCGTCATCTTCGCTCCTCCCGTACAGCGGCAGATCCGCGAACTCCGACATGATTCGTCCTGTATCCGGCATTGGGCCGTCGGGTCCGGTGACCGGCGCGGTCTCCGGTGAGTACTGAACGTGAGGACCGGCTGCCAGGACCGACAGCCGAGGTCGTGAGGCGGGATCACTTCTGGGTCGCGGGCACGGTGCTGGGGTACTTCGCCGTGGCGTGGGTCACGCTCTCGTTCCGGCACTCCGAGGGCTTCACGGCGATTTGGCCGGCAACCGGCATCCTCCTCTCGGCATTGCTGTTGGCTCGGCGGGGACTGAGGCCTTGGCTGGTCGGTCTGCTCTTCCTCGCCAACCTGGGTGCGCGACTCGTTGTCGGTGACGCCTTGCTCTTTGCGCTCGCCTTGTCGCTCGCCGAAGTGGGCGGCGCCGTATTGAGCGTGTGGCTGTTGCATCGATTCGTCGGTGAACGGATCACCTTGGTGCGGGTGCGTGAAGTGGCCTGGTGGCTGCTGCTGTCGGTCGTGCTCAGTGACGGCGTGGCGTCGCTGCTGAAGGCCGGGGCGTTCTCATGGTTTGCCGGAAGCCGGTCGTTCTGGCACGCGTGGCTATGGTCGTTCACCCCCATGAGCGTCGGCAATCTGCTGGTGACGCCGCTCATCCTTGGCTGGGCCGTCTGGGCCAGAACTCGTTGGCGGGCGCTATCGCGGGCCGGTGCCGGGGAGTTTGTGGCGCTCTTTGTCCTGGCCCCGGTGGTGAACCTCGCCGTCCTGAGCCAATTCTCCGAATTCAGTCTGCTGGGTTTGCTCATCCCGAGCGCCTGCTTCCCGTTCATTCTCTGGGCTGCTTTGCGGTTTGGCATGCGTGGCGTTGCCACGATCCTGGTCGAGGCCGCCGTGGTCGTCGTGGTGTTCGGGACCGGAGGCCGCATCCCGGCCCTCGCGTTCACCCCGGGTGTTTCGGACAACATCGTGGTGGTGCAACTGGCCTTGGTCGTCCTGACCATTCCGTTGTTTCTCCTCACCGCGGCGATCGCCGAACGCACCGAGACGGAAGCAAGTGCCGTGCGGGCCAACCGCGCCCTGCGCCTTATCAGCGCCTGCAAGATGGAGCTGGTGCGCGCCACCAGCGAGGCAGACCTGCTCCAGGCCATTTGCCGGCTTGCGGTGGTTTCCGGTGGGTATCGCATGGCTTGGGTCGGGCTGGCCGAGGCGGACGCGGAGAAGAGTGTCCACCCGGTCGCGGTGTTCGGCTCCGAGAAGGAGTACCTCAACACGGTGGCCGTCACGTGGGCGGACACCGAGCGCGGTCGCGGTCCGACAGGCACCGCCATTAGGGGCAATCAGCCCATCATCGCGAACGATCTTGCCAGCGACCCGACCTACGGTCCCTGGCGTCAGGAGGCATTGGAGCGTGGCTTTGCTGCTGCGATTGCGCTGCCGCTTGCCGCCGACGGGCGGGTGCTTGGTGCCTTGAACCTGTATGCCGATCGTGCCGATGCGTTTGATCCCGAGGAGGCCGTGCTGCTGGCCGAGCTGGCCGGCGACCTGGCGTTCGGCATCACCGGGCTGCGCTTGCGCCAGGAGCAGGAGGCGGCGCGCGATGCGCTTCGCGCCTCGGAAGTGCGGTACCGCCGGCTTTTCGAGTCGGCCAAGGACGGCATCCTGATCCTCGACGTCGAGACGGGGTTGATCGAAGACGTGAATCCGTACCTGCTCGAGCTGCTTCGCTTCTCGCGTGAGGAGATGCTGGGCAAGCATGTGTGGGACCTGGGGTTCTTCCGGGACATCGTTGCCAACCAGGCTCACTTCCAGGAATTGGCGCAGCGGAGATTCATTCGCTACGACGACAAGGCGCTTGAAACGCGCGATGGGGAGCGCATCGAAGTCGAATTTGTCAGCAATCTCTACCTGGTGAACGGGCGCCCGGTGATCCAGTGCAACATCCGCAACATGACCGAGAGCAAGCGGGCACAGGCGGTGCTCGAGGCGTCACAGCGTCTCACCAGGGACATCATCGACGCGCTCCCCATCCGGGTGTTCTGGAAGGACCGGAACCTGGCCTACCTGGGCTGCAACGCGATCTTCGCCCGGGATGCGGGTCTTGCCGATCCGCAGGACATCATTGGGAAGGATGATCACCAGCTGGCGTGGCGCGCCCAGGCGACCGCCTATCAGGCGGATGACCGCTTGGTCATCGACGGCGGCCAACCGCGGCTCCTCATCGAGGAGTCCCAGACCACGCCGGACGGAAACACGATCATGCTGCTGACGAGCAAGGTGCCGCTGCGCGATATGCACGGCGAGGTCTCCGCTGTACTGGGATCCTACCTTGATATCACCTCGCTGAAACGGGCGGAAGCATCCGAGGCGCGGCTGGCGATGGCAGTTCAGCAAGTCGCCGAGACGATCGTGGTCACCGACGTCCATGGCACCATTCTCGAGGTCAATCCCGCGTTCGAGCAGACCAGCGGATACACCCGCGAGGAAGCGATCGGCCAGAACCCGCGAATGCTCAGCAGCGGCAAACACGACACGGAGTTCTACCGGCGAATGTGGGCGACGCTGATCGCAGGTCAGGTGTGGCAAGGGCGCTTGATCAACCGGCGCAAGGATGGCACGCTGTACCACGAAGAGGTGACGATCTCACCGATGCGCAGCGGTGCGGGAGACATCGTCAACTACGTCGCCGTCAAGCGGGATGTGACCAAGCAGGAGCTATTGGAGGCGCAGTTGCGGCGGGCCCAGCGGATGGAGAGCATCGGTACGATGGCTGGCGGCGTGGCGCACGATCTCAATAACGCCCTTGCTCCGATCCTCATGGCGACCGAGTTGCTGCGGGCGGAGTTGCCCGAGAGTGCCACCGAGGAACTCGACCTCATCGAGGCCGGGGCGCGGCGGGGTGCGGATCTGGTCAAACAGCTGCTGGGCTTCGCTGTCGGCGCGGAGGGCGAGCGCGTTCCGGTGGAGATGCGGCCGCTGCTCCGCGAGGTGGAGCGCTTGGTTCGGGGCACCTTCCCCAAGAACATCGAACTGCAAATCTATTGCCCCAAGGACCTTCCGCCGATTCTGGGCGATGCCACCCAACTGCATCAGGTATTGCTCAACCTCCTGGTCAATGCGCGCGATGCGATGCCCGACGGTGGGACACTGTCCATTGATGCCAGAACCACGGAGGTGGACATCACCACCGTCGAGACCGAAGCCTTCGATGTCAAACCAGGGTCGTATGTCGTCCTTCAGGTCACCGACACCGGTAGCGGCATGCCGCCGGAGATTCTGGAACGCAGTTTCGACCCCTTCTTCACGACCAAGGGGCCCACCAGTGGGACCGGTCTGGGCTTGGCGACGACGCTTGGCATCATCAAGGGCCATGCCGGCTTCATCCGGGCGTATTCCGTCGTGGGCGAAGGCACCACCTTCAAGGTCTATCTGCCGAGTCACGACGCTGCGCAAAGTGGCCCGGACTCGCGATCCCCGGTCGAGGTGGCGTTTCGGGGGCACGGCGAAACCATCCTGGTGGTGGACGACGAGCCTGCCGTGCGCAATATCCTCCGTCGCGTGCTGACCGCGATGAACTTCAAGGTGGTGACCGCCACCGACGGCACGAGCGCGCTTCTGGAACTTTCGACGCATCGCACCGAGCTGGCGGCGATCATCACTGACCTGCACATGCCCCAGCTGGATGGGCTGGCCTTCGTCCGGCTGCTCGAGGCCCGGTCGCCCGAGATCGGCGTCATTGTTGCGAGTGGATTGGTGGGAGAGCGTGAGCGCGAGCAATTCCTTCGACTGGGCGTGAAGGCGTTTCTCGGCAAGCCGTTCACCCAGGCCGATCTGGTGGAAGCCTTGCGGATCGTCTTCGTCGGTTGAGCCGCCCCGAAGGTGCGCCGGCCTCCTTGGCCCGTTTGGCTACCCCGGCAACTCCCCCGCTGTAAACGCTTCCCGCCACGGGCGACCGGCCGCCAGCAAATCGGTGACGGAAGCAAGCATCTCGGCACTGCCAGCGAGGAAGCGGCAGGCGGCGTCCCCACGGGACCGGCACTCGACCTCCAGCACGGCGATCACTCCTCCCGCCTGGGCGGTGAGGAAGGCCGCGAAGCAACCGCAGCTGAAGTGACAGGTGGCGTGTTCGGCGGCTCCAGGTTCGGCTTCGGCCCAGTTACCGGCCTCGAGGAGGATGGCGCGCTCTCCCAGCGTGGTCAGCGAAATCGAGCCCCAGCCAAGCGCGACACAGAACTCGTCGAGCAAGGGCCCGAACCACCTCGCGTCGAGGCGTCCGGCGTCGTGCAAACCGGTTCGCTCGGCCACCCGCTTGCCCCAAGCGGTGGCGAGTGCCTCGCCCGTGGCGAACCCGGCGTCGTGGAGGATGTCGGCAGCCGTGGCGCCCCCCACGGCCGAGAGGCGGTGACGGAGACGATGAATCGAGGTCGGGGCGATCAGAAAGTCAGGCATGGGCTTGCGGCGAAGCTACGCTCCGGGTTCAAGCCGCCGCAAGAGTTCGGCCTCGTCGATCACCTCGATTCCCAGCTTGCGGGCCTTGTCGAGTTTGCCGCCGGCCTCGTCGCCCGCGACGACCGTGCTGGTGTTCTTGGAGACGCTCGATGCCACGGCTCCGCCGGCGCGCTCGATCCGTTCCGTCGCCTCGGCGCGTCCGAGGGTTGGCAGCGAACCGGTCAGGACGAAAGTCTGGCCGCCCAACCGGCCGCGGCGCTCGATCCGGGGCTCGCTCAAGTTGACGCCGAGGGCCAACAAATGATCGATGAGCCGGGCGCTCCGCGGTTCGTCGAACCAGGCCCGCACCGCCTCGGCAATCGTCGGACCGACTCCGGCGACCGAGGCGATCGACTCCCGGTCGGCTTCGCGCAGCGCCGCCATCGAGCCGAAGTGGCGGGCCAGCGCCTGGGCGACGGTCTTGCCAACGTGACGGATGCCCAGCCCGAACAACAACGCGGAGAGCGGCTGGGCCTTCGCGGCGGCAATGGCCGCCACCAGCCGCGAGGCGGATTGCTCGGCGAAGCGATCGAGTTCGACGAGCTGGTCGGTCGAAAGGGTGAAGAGATCGGCGACGGTCTGGATCAGCTTGCTGTCGAGCAGCTGGCGGACCCGCTCGGCCCCGAGTCCGCGGATGTCCATGGCTTCGCGGGAGGCGAAATGGACGATGCCCTCGAAGGTGCGACCGGGACAGAGCGGATTGGGGCAGTAGCGCGCCACCTCGTCGGGGTAGCGCACGGCCGGCGTTTCGCAGGCGGGGCACCGCTCGGGTGGAACGAACACTTGCTCACTGCCATCGCGCCGCTCGCGCAGCGGCCCGACTACCTGCGGGATGACCTCCCCTGCCCGGACGATTTCGACCCAGTCACCGATCCGGATGTCCTTTTGTGCGATCACGTCTTCGTTGTGCAGCGTGGCACTCGAAATGGTCACGCCGCCGAGTTCGACCGGTTCGAGCACCGCCCAGGGAGCGAGCGCACCGGTTCGGCCGACGTTGACGCGGATGTCGAGCAGGCGAGTGACGGCCACCGCTGGCGCGAACTTCCGGGCGATGGCCCAGCGCGGCTCGCGGTCGCTGATGGTGCCAAGTTCTTCCTGCAGGTCGCGTCGGTCGACCTTCACCACCACGCCGTCGGCCTCGAAGGGCAGGGTCGGCAGCAGCGCTTCGAACGCCGAGATGCCGGCACGCACCTCGGCAAGATCGAGGCAGCGACAATGGTGCGGTTCGACGGCGAACCCCCAGGCAGCGAGCCTGGCCAGCATGGCGTGGTGCGTCGCGGCGGGCGCCGATCCTTCGATGGCCTCGACGTGAAAGGCGAAGCAACGCAGGCGGCGGCGGCGGGTCTCCGCGGGGTCAAGCTGCCGCAGCGCTCCGGCCGCGGCATTGCGGGGGTTCGCGAACGGTGGTTCGCCTTCGCGCTCGCGCCGGGCGTTGAGTCGCCGGAACGCCGCGACGACGAAGTACACTTCGCCGCGGACCTCCATGAGTGCCGGCCAGTCATTGCCGCGGAGCTCGAGTGGAATGTCCTCGATGGTTCGCAGATTGGCGGTGACATCCTCGCCAACGGATCCATTCCCGCGCGTGGCGCCGGTGACCAGCTTGCCGTTGGCGTAGGTGAGGCAAACCGCGGTGCCATCGATCTTCGCCTCGAGGGTATAGCCCGCGGTGCGCACGCCCGCTGCAAGCTTCGCGTTACGCTCCTCCCAGGCCTGCAGTTCCTCGTCAGAGAAGGCGTTGGCGAGCGAGAGCATCGGCCGCCGATGGGTGTGCTTGGGGAGGAAGGCCGCTGGCGCGCCACCCACCCGTCGGGTCGGCGAGTCGACAGTGGCAAGATCCGGGTGCGCCGACTCGATCTCCTGCAACCGCCGGAAGAGACGATCGTATTCGGCGTCGCTGATCTCCGGCGCATCGAGTTCGTAGTAGGCGCGATTGGCCCGCTCGATCTGGGCGCGGAGCGCCGCGACTTCCTTGCGGAGGTCGGGCGTGGTCAACTCGATGGCTCGGCAGAAAGCGTTGGCACGATCGTCCCTCTGGCGCCGGTGCCCGTCGCGGGCATGGCACGGTGAGCATAGGTTACAGCGGTTCCGGCGACCTGGCACCGGGCCACCACCAATGCCGCCGCGAGAGCGGAGCCCGGCAGGAGCAGGATGGGACGGCGATCGGTCACACGAAGGTCCTTTCCAACGTGAACACCGGCCATGCGGCCTGAGGGTGAATGGTTGTCCCACGCCTGATTGAACGCAAGCGAGACGGTGGTACCCTCACCGGGGATGAGTGGCGCGAACTCATCACTCGATTCACCGCCGGTCAGGTCCCCGACTACCAGATGGCGGCGCTCGCCATGGCGGTGTTCTATCGCGGCCTCGCGCCCGACGAGCTCTCCGCCCTCACCGATGCGATGCTCATGTCGGGCGATCGCCTGCAGTTTGCCGGCGAGACCCGCCCCCGGGTCGACAAGCACTCCACCGGTGGTGTCGGCGACAAGACGTCGCTCCTGCTTGCTCCGATGCTCGCCGCCTGTGGTGTGGTCGTGCCGATGATGTCGGGCCGCGGCCTGGGGCACACCGGCGGCACCCTCGACAAGCTCGAGGCCATCCCCGGCTTTCGCACCGGCCTCTCGCTGGCCGAGACGGAGAAGCAGGCGCGCGAGATCGGCCTGGCGATGATCGGGCCAGACCGCGGAAATCGCCCCGGCCGACGGTAAGCTGTACGCGCTGCGCGACGTCACCGCCACGGTCGAGTCGATTCCGCTCATCAGCGCCAGCATCATGTCGAAAAAGCTGGCCGAGGGGCTCACCGGACTGGTGCTCGACGTCAAGATCGGTTCGGGTGCCTTCCTGCCCGAGCCCGAACGGGCGCTCGATCTCGCCGAAGACGATGATCGGCCTCGGCACGGCGCGCGGCTGCCCGACCGTTGCCCTGATCACGGCGATGGATCGCCCGCTGGGTGTCGCCTGCGGCAATGCCCTCGAGGTGGCTGAGTCGATCGCCGGGCTTGCGCGGCGAGGGCCCGGTCGACCTGATGGAGGTCACCTTCGCGCTCGGGGTCGAGATGCTCCTCCTCGCTGGGCTGGATCGCGACGCCGCTTCGGCCCGTCATCGACTCGAGGAGACCATTCGCAACGGCAGCCGCGCTCGACCGCTTCCGGCAGATGGTGGCGGCGCAGGGTGGCGATGCGATGGTGGTCGACCATCCCGAGCGCCTTCCCACCGCGCCGGTGCAGCTCGCGGTGCGTGCTGATCGCGACGGAACGGTCACGCAGGTCGAGCCGCGTGCCCTCGGACGAGCGATCATCGAACTGGGCGGCGGCCGGCGCCAAGTCACCGATGCCGTGCTCCCCGATGTCGGCCTCGAGGTGCCCGCCAAGCCGGGACAGACGGTACGACGCGGCGAGCGGCTGGCCGTCATCCATGCCCGGAGCCGGGAGGCTGCCGAGGCAGTGGTCGTCGACTGTTCGCGCAGCAATTCCCGTCGGCGACAGCGCGCCCGACGTCCTTCCCCTGCTTGCCTGGCGTGTCACCAGCGCCGGCGCCACTCGCTGCGGAGACTTCTGAATGGGATCCTTCATCGCCTTCGGCCTGCTGGCACTGCTGCTGCTCTGGTTGCTCGGCGTCGGCCGCCGGGCGCCGACCTACGACCCGATGGACGAGTTCGAAGGGGAGAGCAACATCGACCGAGCTGGAGGAGGCGGAGCGGGCCGTGCGCGACGATCCCGACGCCAAGCCCGCCAGCGAGGCGGTCGATGATGATGACGAGGATTGGGGCCCCGGCAGCGGGCATTCGCCGATGCCGGGGGTGCTCTAGCGGCGCGAGGAGCGAGACATGATGTCTCGCTCCTCGCTCCTCGTGCAAACGAGCTCGACTACACGTCTAGGACACTGACGTACTTCGCATTCTGCTCGATGAACAACCGCCGCGGTTCGACGTCATCACCCATCAATTCATCGAAGAGTTTCGAGGCCTCGACGGCGTCTTCGAGCGTGACGCGGAGGATCGTCCGTGTCGCGGGGTCCATGGTCGTCTTCCACAGCTGCTCGGGGTTCATCTCGCCGAGACCCTTGTAGCGCTGGATGCCGACATTGCCCTTGCCGCCTTCGGCGAGGCGCTTGACGAACGCCTGGCGCTCTTCCTCGGTGTAGGCGTAGTACTCCTCCTTGCCGCGGGCAACGCGATACAGCGGTGGCTGCGCGATATAGATGTAGCCCGCCTCGATCAGCTCCGGCATCTGCCGGAAGAAGAAGGTCAGCAGCAGCGTCCGGATGTGCGCGCCGTCGACGTCGGCGTCGGTCATCAGGATCACCTTGTGATAGCGGGCGTCCTCGAGCTTGAAGTCATCGCGGACACCGGCCCCGACCGCGGTGATGATCGAACGGATTTCCTCGTTGCCCAGGATCTTGTCGATCCGGGCGCGCTCGACATTGAGGATCTTGCCTCGCAGCGGCAGGATCGCCTGGAACGAGCGGTCGCGTCCCTGCTTGGCCGAACCGCCGGCCGAGTCACCCTCGACGAGGTAGATCTCGCAGAGCGCCGGGTCTTCGAGCGAGCAGTCGGCCAGCTTGCCCGGCAGGACGGCGTTCTCGAGTCCCGACTTCTTGCGGACCAGATCGCGCGCCTTGCGTGCAGCCTCGCGGGCCCGCGCGGAGCTGACGGCCTTCTCGATGATCGCCCGGCCGACACTGGGGTTTTCCTCGAGGAACGCGCCGAGGTGCTCGTTCACCACCGAGCGCACGATGCCCTCGACCTCGCCATTGCCGAGCTTGGTCTTGGTCTGTCCCTCGAACTGCGGCTCGCGCACCTTGACGTGCATGATGCAGGTGAGCCCCTCGCGCACATCGTCGCCGCTCAGGGTGAAGTCGACCTTCTTCAGGGCGTTCGACTTCTTCGCCACGTCGTTGATCGTGCGGGTGAGCGCCGAGCGGAACCCGGTGAGGTGGGTGCCGCCCTCGTGGGTGTTGATGTTGTTGACGAAGGTGAAGGTGTTCTCGTTGTACCCCTCTTCGTACTGCAGGGCGATGTCGACGTCGACATCGTCCCGGGTCGCCGTGAGGTGGACCGGCTTGGGATGAAGGACCTTCTTGTTGCGATTGAGGTAGGAAACGAACTCGACCAGGCCGCCCTTGTAGTAGAACGTCTCGGTCCTGGGCGCCTCGGCGCGCTCGTCGGTGAGCGTGATGGTGAGGCCGCCATTGAGGAACGCCAGCTGGCGCAGCCGGTCGACCAGGGTACTCCAGGAAAACTCCAGCACGTTGAAGATCTGCGGGTCCGGCTTGAAGGTCACCGTCGTCCCCGTGCCCGCCGCGATGCCGATCACGGAGAGCTTCTGGGTCGTCTTGCCGCGGACAAACGCCATCTGGTGCCGGGCACCCCCGAGATCGACCGTGACGGTGAGTCGCTCCGAAAGGGCGTTGACCACCGAGACGCCGACGCCGTGCAGGCCACCCGACACCTTGTAGCTGTTGCGGTCGAACTTGCCCCCGGCGTGCAGTACGGTCAGCGCGAGCTCCACGCCGGGGATCTTCTCCACCGGGTGGAGGTCGACCGGGATTCCGCGGCCGTTGTCGGTGATGGTGATCGAGTGGTCCTTGTGCATGATCACGTCGATGCGGTCGCAGAACCCTGCCAGGGCCTCGTCGATCGAATTGTCCACCACCTCGTACACCAGGTGGTGCAGGCCGTTCTCGCCGGTGGAGCCGATGTACATGGCCGGCCGCTTGCGCACCGCCTCGAGGCCCTTGAGGACCGTGATGCTCGCTGCGCCGTAGTCGCCGGCACCGTTCTGCGGCGTGTCGTGCTTGGTCATGCGCCCTCTCGAGAAGAAACGTTCATGGTCCGTCGAGCGGACCCACCAGCCACCGAATATGGTACACTCGCTCCGGGCGTGAGGCATTGACGCGCGCCAGGATGCGCGGGGTCATCAGGCCGAGTTCCGTGGCCCAGGTGTGCGAAGCCACCCGGACCATCAGCGTCCCGTCCGGCGTGACCGAAAGCGCCCGGGTGACCGCGGCGATTTGCGGACCGACCAGACTCGGGCCAGCTCGCCACCACCTCGGCCATCTGCAGCCGGTGCGCCAGGCCACTCTGCGCAATCCAGGCCTCGAGCGCTGCCGCCAGCGGGGTCGGCTTGGCCCCGTCGGGTTGGCCGGCTGAGCGCTTCCGCCGTCTGCCGCCCGTGGTCACGCAGCCACGGGAAGTGCTGGAGTGATCCTCCCTCCCACCACCGACCAACGCGGCAGGTCGAGGGCGCCGGGGAGCTCGTCCTCGCGCGGCGCGGTCACCACGCGCTGCCCCGGCAGCGCCGCAAGCCGCACAGCGAGTCGTGCCTGTCGCTCGCTGTCGAGCGCCGCGAAAACATCGTCGACCAGCAGGGCGGGACGAACACCGCGCGCTCGCACCAGCGTTTCGCGCTCGAGCAATCGCAGGGCGATCGCAGCCGAGCGCTGCTGCCCGGTCGAGCCGTAATCGCGCAGCGCATGACCGCCAAGTCCCAGGACCACATCGTCGCGATGCGGGCCGACATGCGTCTGGCCGCGGGCCAGGTCCCGAGCGCGCGACGCTGCCAGGCGCGCCGGCCACGCCTCAACGTCGCCGAGCGACTCGTCGCCCCGGTACCGCAGCGCCACCGGAGTGGCCTCGCCCAGCGCAGCCAGCTCCGTTCGCCACGGGTCGTCGGCTGTCGCCACCCATGCCAGTCGGCGCGCGGTCACGACCGCACCGGCACTGGCCAGCGTGCCATCGAACGCGGCCACCGCATCGTCGTTGCCGTTCCGCAAGGCGGCATTGCGCTGTCCCAGAGCGGCCCGGTAGCGCAGCAGCGCCTCAAGATAGGCCCGGTCGGCGAGGGAGAGCATCCGGTCGAGCCACCGCCGGCGCTCGGCGGCACCGCCCTGGACCAGCGCGAGATCGGTCGGCAGGAAGGTCACGGCGAGCCAGGCACCGAGCGCTCCAGCGATCGTCGTCTGTTCTTCGCCATCGACCGTCACGCGCTTGCGGCGCGTCGGAGCGTTCCATGTTGCGGCCACCGCGGTGCCATCGTCCCGGGTCAGGCTTGCGTGAAAGCCGGGGCCGCCAAATTGGGCCAGTTCCCGGTCCGGTGCCCCGCGGACGGAGCGAAAGAGCACCGGGTAGGCGAGCGCCTCCAGGAAATTGGTCTTGCCATGACCGTTGGGCCCCAGCAATGCAATCCCTTCCCCGGGGAGGTCGAGCACGGCGTCAGCCAGGTTGCGGAAGCTCCGCACGACCAGCGTCGCCGCGCGCATCCGGCTAGTGCCCCGGGAAGACGGCCGGCCGCTTCGCGAGAAACGCCGCCGTGCCTTCCTGTTTGTCGTCGGTGCCGCACTGCCGGCCGAACTGTTTCGATTCGAGGCTGAGTGCCTCTCCTGTCGGCATGTCGAGGGTCGCCGTCGACGGTCTCGAGGACCGTGCGCACCGCCGTGGAACTTTGTTGGCCGATTGTGCGGAGCAGCTGGCGAGATTCTTCGAGCAGCTGCTCGGCCGGGACAATCCGGTTGACCAATCCGATCCGGAACGCCTCGTCGGCATCGATCACGTTGCCGCTGAGGAGAAGCTCTAGGGCCCGCCCGCGCCCGATCAGCCGCGGCAGCCGCACGGTGCCGCCGTATCCGGGAATCAGGCCGAGTTTCACCTCCGGTTGTCCGAACCGGGCGTTCGGCGAGGCGAGACGGACGTGGCAGGCCATCGCCAGTTCGCAGCCGCCGCCGAGGGCGAAGCCGTTGACCGCCGCGATGACCGGCTTGTGCAGCATCTCGAAGGCGCGAAAGACGGCGCTGCCATGGCGCGAGAGCTCCTCACCGTCGCGCTCGCCGACCGCAGCCAGCTCCGAAATGTCGGCACCGGCCACGAAGGCCTTGTTCCCGGCCCCGGTCAGGATCACGCCGCGGACTGCGTCGTCGTTTGCAACATCATGGGCGACGAGGCCGAGTTCCGCGACGACGGCGGCATTCAGGGCATTCAGCTTGTCAGGTCGATTGATCGTCACGACGGCGATCCCGTCGGCTGCAAGTTCGTACCGGAGCGTCGAATAGGCCATCGCGTATGGGCTTCCGTTCGGGGATCGGGGGCGCTGGAAAACCAACCCCCAAAGATAGCTTGGGAAGCGGCTTGGAGGGCCCCAGATTCCAGCATGCCGACCGTCCTGGCACTCGACGAGGGAACGACCGGAGCCACCGCGCTCGTGCTCGCGCACGATGGTCGTATTCTCGGCCGGGGCTACCGCGAGATTGTCCAGTTTTTTCCGCGTCCCGGCGAGGTCGAGCACGATCCGATGCAGCTGCTCACGGCCTCCATCGAGGCCTCGCGTGAGGCGCTGGCCGGGGCCGGCGTCCCGGTCGACGCGATGGGGATTGCCAACCAGCGGGAGACCGTGGTCATCTGGAACCGTGCCACCCTCGAGCCGGTCGGGCCGGCGCTGGTCTGGCAGGACCGCCGCACCGCTGGGCGTTGCGCCGAACTCCGCGGTCTGGGCCTCGAGCCCATGTTGCGCTCCCGGACCGGACTCCTGATCGACCCCTACTTCTCGGCGACCAAGCTCGAATGGCTCCTTCGCGATCCCCAGATTCGTGCCAGGGCGGAGCGGGGCGAGCTCTGCGCCGGCACCGTTGACAGCTGGTTGATCGCCCGGCTCACCGGCGGCCTCCACGTGACCGACCGCACCAACGCCTCTCGGACCCTCCTCGCCGACCTCCAGTCCGGGGCCTGGGACGATGAGCTGCTCGAACTTTTCGGCGTTCCACGGGCCATCCTTCCCGAGGTAGTGCCCAGCGCCGCCGTCCTGGGGCAGACCCTGCCGGAGTGGTTCGGCCGGTCGATACCTCTCTCAGGAATCGCGGGCGACCAGCAGGCGGCCCTCTTCGGGCAGGGCTGCGTCGAGCCCGGGATGGCGAAGATCACCTACGGCACCGGGGCGTTTCTGCTTCGGTACACAGGCGAGGAGACTCCCCCCGTGCCAGCGGGCGGTGTGCTGGCCACCATCGCGGTCAACGTCCACGGTGGCATCGGCTGGGCACTGGAGGGAAGCGTCTTCGTCGCGGGCGCGGCGGTGCAATGGCTGCGCGACGGGCTGGGGATCATCGCCGATGCCGCCGAATCGGCCGCCATCGCCGGGAGCGTGACCGACAGCGGAGGCGTGGTGTTGGTGCCGGCCTTCACCGGGCTGGGTGCACCGTACTGGAATGCCGAAGCGCGCGGCACGATCACCGGACTGACCCGCGGGACCACCCGCGCTCACCTCGTCAGGGCAACCCTCGAGGCGATCGCCCACGGAACCTGCGACCTCGCCGAGGCGATGGGTGGAGTTGCCGAGTTGCGGGTGGATGGTGGCGCGGCGAAGAACGACTGGTTGATGCAGACGCTGGCTGACCTGCTGGACGTCGTGGTTGAGCGGCCACCAGCGGTCGAATTGACCGCCTACGGCGCTGGGCGCCTGGCCGCGATGGGGATCGGTGGGGAACTGCCCCCGGCCGCCGAGCTCGGCGGAGTGAGGCTCTTTCGCCCCGGAGTCCAGGACGATTGGCGGAGGGCCCGACGGGCCGAATGGCAGCGGGCCATCCGAGCCGCACTGGCCTGGGCGGAGTGAGGGTTCACAGGGGGTTTTGCAGGGAGAATCCCTACAGCATCGGTCCCAGTACCGGACTATCTTTGAGCTCGCCCTGAGGGAGGCCGCATGAAACCAGGAACCAAATTCGCGATCGGTGCACTCGTCATTGTGGCGAGTGTTTCCCTGATGATCAGCGAAGGGATCAAGACGACGGGGACGTACTTCTTCACCCCGACGCAGCTGGTCGAACGGGTGGAGCAGGATTCCACGCTGCATGACGTCGGGCTCAAGGTGAGCGCCAAGGTCGTGCGGGGAACCATCAAGCGGAATAGTGCCACGCAGCAGGTCGATTTCAGCATCAGTGACGGGACGAACACGTTCCCGGTTGTCTACGTGGGGCTTGTTCCCGACACCTTCACCGACGACACCGAGATTGACGTGGTGGTCGAGGGGAAGTTCGGTCGCGACCAGGTCTTTCACGCCACCGACGTGATCGCCAAGTGCGGCTCGCGCTACGAGGCGGTTCTCAAAGAGACTACCAAGAAGGCCTGACCCCCCATGACCCTGCTTGGCTCATTCGCGCTGTGGGCGGCGTTTCTCCTCGGACTCTGGGGCGCCGGGCTCACGTTCTTCGGTGATTGGCGGCGGAATCCTGCCACGGCGCTGGCCGTGCGCCGCTGCGTCTACGCGATCTGTGCCGCGCTGCTGGTCGCGGCCCTGTCGTTGTGGAAGGGGATCTTCTCCCACGACTTCAACATCGAATACGTCTGGGCCTACACCTCCCGCAACCTGCCGGAGTACTACCTGGTCTCGGCCTTCTGGGCCGGGCAGAAGGGCTCGATGCTCTTCTGGGCCGTGGTGCTCTCGATCTTCGCAGCGCTGGCGCAGGCGCTTACATCCCAGCGGCACAAGGACCTGCTGCCCTATGTCGCGGGCGTCACCAACCTGGTGATCATCTTCTTCGTGGGGGTGATGCTCTTCGCCCATCACAGCAACCCCTTCGAGCGCATGCTGGTCACCCCGGCCGACGGCAACGGCCTCAATCCGCAGTTGCAGAACCCCGGCATGGTGATGCATCCGCCGATGCTGTACCTCGGCTACATCAGCATCACCATTCCGTTCGCCTTTGGCATCGCCGCCATGCTGGCCGGCAAGCTCGATGCCGGCTGGATCATCGCCATGCGGAAATGGGCCCTGGCGTCGTGGCTCTTCCTGTCGGTGGGGATCACCCTCGGCATGTGGTGGGCCTACGTGGAACTCGGCTGGGGCGGCGTCTGGGCCTGGGATCCGGTCGAGAATGCTTCGCTGCTCCCATGGCTCGTGCTGACCGCCTTCCTCCATTCGGTGATGATCCAGGAAAAGCGCGGCATGCTGAAGCGGTGGAACATGGCGCTGGTGGTCGGCGCGTTTCTCCTCTCCATTTTCGGCACGTTCATCACGCGATCCGGAGTGATCTCCTCGGTCCACTCGTTCACCCAGTCCGACATCGGCTACTACTTCCTCGCCTTCCTGCTCATGAGCGCCATTCTCTCATTCACGGCTGCTCTATACCCGCTGGCCCTCCCTCGAGGCCGAGGTGCAGCTGGAGTCGTTGGTGAGCCGCGAATCGGCGTTCCTGTTCAACAACCTCGCACTGGTGGGCATCGCGTTCTCGGTCCTGTGGGGCACCCTCTTCCCGATTCTCTCCGAAGCAGTACGGGGCACCAAGATCTCGGTTGGCCCGCCGTTCTTCAATCGGGTGAACATTCCGCTGGGGCTCCTCCTGCTCTTCCTCACCGGCGTCGGTCCGCTGATTGCGTGGCGCAAGGCGTCGACCGCCAACCTGCAGCGACAGTTCATCCTGCCGACCGCAGGCTTTGTGCTGACCACCGTCGCCCTGCTGCTCGCCGGCATGCGGACGTTCTACGCCGCTCATGTCGCTCTCGCTGGCTGCGTTCGTGATCGTGACAATCGTGCAGGAATTCCAGCGCGGGGTCAAGGCGCGGATGTCGATGTACCAGGAGAACCTTTTCCTGGCCCTGGTGCACCTCGTCGAGCGCAACCGGCGCCGCTATGGCGGCTACATCGTCCATGTCGGCATCGTGATCTACTTCGTGGCGTTCACCGGCCTCGCCTTCCAGCTGAAGCATGCTGTCGACCTGAGCCCTGGGGAGAGCGCCAAGATCCACTCACCGTTCGGCTATGACTACGAACTGACCGCTCGCGGTGTCTCGCAGTATGTCATGCTCAACCGGCAGGTCACGGCGGCCACGCTCGCGGTGGCCCGGGACGGCAAGCGCATCGGGGACGTCAAGAGCGAGAAGCGGCAGCACATGGATTCGTTCGGCAACGACACGTTCGAGCCGTCCACCGAGGTCGGCATCCTCAGCAGCTTGCGCGAGGATCTCTACGTGGTCTACGCCGGTTCGATCGACGGCACCGAACGGGCGCACTTCACCTTCATGGTCAATCCGCTGGTGCCGTGGTTCTGGATCGGGGGAGCCATCCTTGTGCTCGGTGGCATCCTCGCGATGTGGCCCGGGGGGCCGCAGGTCCGCACCAAGCGTCGTCGCTCGGTCGTTCAGGCCGGCTACTCGGTGCCACTGGCTGGAGTCGCCGAATGACCACCTCGCGGCGTGACTTTCTCCACTGCGCCGCCCTCGGGGTGTTGCCGGTGCTGCCGGTGTTGGCTCAGGGCGGGGCGGGGCAGGACACCACCAAGCAGCAAGCTGGTGGCGTCGCCCCCGACCGGCTCGGCGAGCCGATGCTGGGCGGTCGCCTGGTGGATTCGACCGACAAATGGGACAACGATGCCGGGATCATCGCCATCGAGCGGCGGTTACGCTGCCGGTGCGGCTGCATGCTCGACGTCTACACCTGCCGCACTACCGACTTCACCTGCACCTATTCGCCGGAAATGCATCGCGAGGTCATCGCGATGGTCGTGGCGGGGAAGACCCCCGAACAGGTGATGCAGGCGTTCGTCGCCAGGCGATGGCGAAAAGGTCCTGATGGCGCCGCCGGCCTCGGGCTTCAACCTCGCCGGCTATCTCGTGCCGGGCCTGGCGATGGCGGCCATCGGGCTGGCACTTGCCGCCTATCTCTCCCGCCGGCGCGCGGTCGCGGTCGCGACCGGTGGCGCGATCTCCCTGGTGCCGCGGTCCCGACCTCCGGTGGCCCCGACCAGGAGCAGCTCGAGCGGCTCCAGCGTGCCCTCGACGAGGTGGAATCATGATCGAGGCCCTTGCCGCCGCGGTGGTCGGGCTGGCGTTGCTCTGGCTGGTGGCCCAGCCGATGCTCTTTCCCTCTCCGCTCATGGCCGACCCCTTCGAGCCGCCCGACCCGGAGGAAACACCGCGGGGTCAGGCGCTGCTCGCCCTCAAGGAGATCGAGTTCGATCGGGCGACCGGCAAACTCTCCGACGCGGACTTCACCACTCTGCACACCAAGTACTCCGCCGCCGCGATTGCGGTGCTCGATGCTGGCCAGGCTCCCGCTCCCAGTGACGATCCCATCGAGGCGATGATCGCCGAGTCGCGCCGCGACCGTCGCTGGCGGCACCGGACCCCGCTGCCTCACGCACGGCACGGTGGGTGATTCCGAGGCCCGCTTCTGTCCGCAATGCGGCTCCGGTCTGCTCTCCAGCTCCGGCGCTTGCCTCGGCTGCGGCGCCGCTGTCCCCGGGGAGGCGCTGTTCTGCCCCGGGTGCGGAGTGGGAGTGAAACGATAGCCGAGGGACGAGAGACGGGGACGCGAAGCACGGGTGCGCTCGAGTTCAGACGCCCAGTCCCGGACAACTCCGCGGTGCGACGCTTCATTTCTCGTCTCTCGTCTCTCGTCTCTCATCTCGCTATTGCCGGTACGCCGTCGTGAACCACCCCACCGTCCTCGTCCCATCGGTCTTCACCGTCCAGTTCGCTCCACCAGGCGCGCCGCCAGCGATCGTGGCTTCCACCGCGTTGCCGATCAGGTCGTCGTTCGTGACGATGATGTTGTGGAGCGTCCGCAGCAGGTTGAACGTTGACGGCGCCGCCTTGATGCCGCGGACATACCATGGATCGACCTTGCCGCTGGTCCACGCCTTGTAGGCCGCGTCGACCGCGGCAAGGGCCTGGCTCACGCTGGGGACATCGGCCCGATCAACGCACGGCTGGTCATCATCCTCCCAGGCGACGATGCGCACCGGCGCGTTCGGGTGCTGTGCCTGATACGCTGCCTGGTCGCTTGCCGAGAGCAACATCGCCGTGCCGGTCCAGTCGAGGCTCGTTCTGGTCCCAGGCGTAGAGGCCGCCGGCCTGCTCGCCCGTGCAGGCCAGCTGCACCGATTGGCCGTCGTCATCGACGCCATAGACATGGTACTCGAACTCCGGCTTCCCCTTGAACCACGACTCGTAGTCATCCGCAAAATGGCTCTGGGTGATGACCAGCCCGCTCCCCGGCGTGAGCGACGCGGCGCTGCCACCGTTCCCGTTCGCGGCGTCACCGTCGCAGAGGTCGAAGCAGCTGGCAGCCAGCTCCGGGTGCCCGCGCGTGAAATCGGTCTCTTGCGGCACGAGGGCGATCACCGGGATGCTCGGCGGGGTACTGGCACTCAGCATCGAGCGGTGCCCGTCGGCGTCATAGGCCACCGGGGCGTCGCCATCATGGTCGATCGTGGCGACGAGGAAGCGGTCATCACCCTGCCACGAAGCCCGCTGCGCCTCGACGGGGAGGTACACCTCGAGGGGCCGCGCGGCGTCGAGCTCGGCGAGGAGCTCGGAGACCGTGGCGGCATCAGCGCGGGCGATCGCCGGGAGCAGCATGGCCTGGTCGGTGCGTACCAACGCCTGAAACTGCAGCTTGCCTTCTGGCGCGCGCGACGCGTCGAGACGACGCTTGAACCGGGCCCGCACGCCCGGGTCGCCGAGCGCGCGCGCGAGTGCCGCAGTCAGCCGCTCCTGTGCGCCGGTGGCGCGAGTCGCTGCCGGCAGGGTGGTGAGAGGGGGGGTGGTGGGAACGTCACGCTCCCCGCAGGCGGTGACCGCCACGAGGAGCGCGAGGGCGAGGAAGACCTGGACGAGACATGCAGACCTCCCGTGTGGAAAGACGAGGACCGCGACCAGGCGGGGTGCCGGGCCGTGGTGCCACGTTGCGGGAGATTCAGGGTTGTGCGGGGCGCGCGCCGGTGCGAAGCGGGACCGCTTCGCGCGTCAGGCCTCCAGCGACTCGAGTCGGCGTACTGCCAGGCGCACCGGAATGAGCCCGGCGGCGAGGCAGGTCAACACGGCCGCCAGCAGTGCGGCGATTCCAAGGAGACTGATGGTCCCGGGCTCGCCGAGCTGCCGCAACCGGAGGTATTCGGAAACGGGCCAGACCTCGAGCACGATCACCACTCCCAGCAGCGCAACGGCGAGGAGCATGAACACCAGTCCGCCGAACGATGTCGGGATCTGCGCCGCGTTCTCGCTGTCGTACTGCGGGATAGAGCGTCCCGATGCCGAGCGCCAGGCCACCGACCGCCAGCGTGTAGCAGACGACGGTGATGCCACCCATCAGGCTCATGAAGTGCGGACGCCCGCAGCAGGACATTGGTGGTGACCGTCAGCGCCGATGGCGAGGGCCACCAGGGGGACCACGCCGACCAGGTATTTGCTGCGCAGCATGGCTCGCGGGTCGAGCGGCGAAGAGCGGAGCAACCAGAGCAACCGGCCTTCGAGCGAGATCGAGGGAAAGATGAATCGCGCGGCGACGGCGGCGATGACGAAGCCTGTCAGGCCCTGGTTCAGGAAGGCGATCAGGGTGATGAGTGCCGACCGGCACCTGTCTCGCCGCTGGTCAAGCGGCAGCGCCTGGATGTTGAACAGGATCACCATCACCAGCACGCCGACCAGGATCAGCTGGCTCCACTGCGTGCTGTCGCGGAAGAAGATCTCGCAGGTCCTTGAGGATGAACTCCCGGCGCATCGGGTCCATCCGGCCGAGCAGTCGGCGCACCACATCGCTCGAGCCAGGTGCCGCGGACGAACTGGTCGGCGCCCTTCGCGCGCGCGACCGAGGCCGGTGGCGTAGCAGTCGCAGGTGCATCGCGGCGCCCATCACGATGAAGGCGCCGGCCGGTGGTCCACAGCAGGACGATCGGCAGCGGATCGGCGGTGCGCGTCAGCCAGTTCATGATCATCGCGCTGGCCCACTCGCTCGGCAGCAGCGGATGCGACGGCGTGCGCAGCACGGCGATGAAGTCGACCAGGTTCCGGAATCCTTCCGGGCGGGCCAGTTGCTCGGGCTGTGCCAGGCGGGCCAGGACGAACACCACGCCGACCGCGGCCACGCGTGAGCAGGCCGAGCACGTCGCGGGCCCGTCGCGCCGGGAAGATGTTGACCAGCAGCAGCGTCACCGCCGCACCGATCACCGCCGGGATCGACCGCCAACGGCACGAGGGCCCCGACGGCGACCAGCGGGAAGAGCGGGCCGCCGTGCCAGGCGATGCCATACGCCACCAGCAGCGGCACCGAGAGCATTCCCACCATCCACGAGGAATGGACCATCGTCTCGGCAAGCTTCGCGAGGTAGAAGCGCCCCCAGTCGACCGGCGAGGCGACCAGCATGTCGAGATCCTTCGCCAGGAAGAAGGTCGACAACGCACTGACGAGGTTCGAGAGCGAGCAGAATCGACGTGAACGCCAGGAGCGCGACACGGCGAGCAACTTGGCCGCCAGCAGCGTGTCCGATCTCCGGGACGTTCCGGAAGTAGTTGACGACCCGCCAGGAGATCCAGAATGCGACCGCGAAGAAGAGCAGGGCGGCGAGGCCCAGCAGCAGGCCGCGCCCGGGGCGCACAACCGTGGGGACGCGCCGGAACCGGTTCCACGCGCTCCGCCACTTGGGCGACGTGAGCGTCAGGAACGCCGGGTTGCGGCCGCACCGGCCGCTCAACCGAGAATGGCATCGACATCGTGCTCCACGTGCTCACCGGTCAATCGCAGGAAGAGCTCCTCCAGGCCGGCGCCAGCCGATGGCGCACTGGCGCGCAGCTCGGCGATGGTGCCGCAGGCCACCAGTTCGCCGCGACTGATGATCCCGACCCGGTCGCAGAAACCCTCCACGATCTCGAGGGTGTGCGTGCTCATCAGGACGGTACCGCCCTTCTCGACGAATCGACGGAAGATCGTCCTGAGCAGGCGGGCGCTCTTGGGATCGAGCCCGACCATCGGCTCGTCGACGACAATCACCTCGGGCCGGTGGACCAGCGCACTGGCGATGATCAGCTTCTGCCGCATGCCGTGACTGTAGGACTCCGTCAGCTCGTGCTTCCACGGGGTGAGGTCGAACAGCTCCAGGAGCTCATCGATCCGCATCTCGATCGCACGCCCCTCCTGGCCATACAGCGCAGCGGTGAACGTCAGGAATTCGACCCCGCTGAGCTTGTCATAGATGAACGGCCGGTCGGGAATGAAGCCCATCTTGGCCTTGGCCAGCATCGGGTGGCTGAGGATGCTGATCCCGCCGACCAGGATCTGGCCGGCTGTCGGCGGCAGGATGCCGGCAATCATCCGCATGGTGGTCGTCTTGCCCGCCCCATTGGGGCCGAGAAAGCCGAACAGCTCGCCGCGCGGGATGTCGAGGTCGATTCCTCGCACCGCCAGGAACTTGCCATATCGCTTGACGACGCTGCGCAACCGGATCACGGGAGGATCTCCGAGGGGCCAAGGTCGATGAACTTCACGTCGGCGAGCAGTGCCAGCATTTCCTCAGGGTGACTCGAGCCGCCATACGCGAGCCGGATCAGTGATGTACTCGCCGGCACACGACCAAGCACCGGATCGACCGCCAGCCACCCGGCTCCGCCTGACTCGCGCACCTCCGCCCAGGCGTGGGTGCGCAATTCCTCGCCCCTGGGCGAGACGCCGATCACCAGCCGGGCCGGCACGCCGGCAGCCCGCAGCACGGCGACATACAGTCGGACGAGGCCGTCAGGCTGCGCTCGACCCGCCTTGAGCGCCCCGCGGGCATCCAGAGCACCAGCCAGCGAGGTGTCGATCCGCACCCGCCGCCGAATTGTGGCGGCCAATTCCCTCAGTGCCTTGCGCGTCGGGCCCTCTCCCCGGAGGGACGAGCCGAGGAGGACAATCCCCTGGTCTCCCTCCTGGATCATCGGGTCATGGGGCTGGTCGTCGAATCCAACGGCCAGCGTCGCGAAGGGCTCCGGGCGGATCACCATGGTGTCGCCCCGCACCGCTTGGCGTCCCCCGGCAAGCAGTGCGAGCAAGGCACGGTCGATCGGCCGGCCATCCCGATGTTCGACCAGGAATCGACGTTCGCGCAGGCTGCTGTCTGCGTCGCGATGCGACACCAGCTCGGTCAGGATCGGGAGCGAGGCCCGGATTTTCGCCACGTTCTGCGGAAGTCCGCGACGGAAGTCCTGGATGGCGAGGTCGAAGTCATTGCGCTGCCACCGCAGCCCGAAGACGGTCTCCATCCCGGCGATCGATCCATGGCGGGTGATCCAGAGTCGCTCGGGACCGGCCAGTCCGTCGAAGACGACCGGTGCGGCCTTTACCGAATCGAAGTGGGCAGCAACCCATCGCCCGGTGGTCTGGTCGGTGACCGAGCTGTCGGCAAACCGGATCACGGAATCGGTGCCCACGACCATCCGCGTGGATCGCCCAGCGGGAGGCCAGTCCGCCAGCAGGGTCATGGTCCTCTGATTCCCATCCGAGAGGGCTCCGGACAGCGCCAGCCGGTAGGGGAACGCGCCGGCAGGGGCGATCGGACCTCCGAAAATGGCCGATCCCTCCGCCGAGTGGGGCCCGGAGGCGAAGCGGGCTCTGAGGGTGTCACCAAACGGACTCAGGATCCAGGTGGCCTGTCGCCCGGAACGGCTGAACCGGGATTCGACGCTCTCGAGCTCGAGTGTGCCCGCAAGGCGCGTCTCGGTGCTGCGGGTCGCCCGGTCCAGGCCGGTATCCCCGGGGTATTCCAGGGTCACGGTCTCGAGGATCCGGTAGCCGGGCGAGAGGGTGTCGAGGGTAATCCCCGCGCTGCCAACCTGGACCTCCCCGGCGTACACGCCAAACCAGGCCGCTCCCGGCGCCAGGCGCAGGGCGGCCTGACTGGTAATCGTGGAACTCTCGGTCTGGCCCAGTTGGCGGACCCCGAGCCACGCCAGGCTGCCGACCCAGGCGGCCAGGACCCCGATGGCTCCCAGGGCGCGCAGGGAGGGGCGATAGAGGGTGATTCCCATCATGATCCCGTCGTTCCTCCGCAAGGACCGGACCTCGATCGCGGGGGTGTGCGTTGCTCGCGATCCGCCCCCCTCCTTAGTGTTGAGGGCTATGGCTGAAGAGTATCTCGTCGTCCGTGGCGCGCGGGAGCACAATCTCAAGAATATCTCCGTGCGCATCCCGCGGAATGCGTTGACCGTCATCACCGGCCTCTCGGGCTCGGGGAAGTCGTCGCTCGCGTTCGACACCATCTACGCCGAGGGACAGCGCCGGTATGTCGAGTCGCTCTCGGCGTACGCGCGGCAGTTCCTCGGGCTGATGGAGAAGCCCGACGTCGATGCGATCGAGGGACTCTCGCCCGCCATCTCGATTCAGCAGAAGAGCACCGGGCAGAACCCCCGCTCCACCGTCGGCACCGTCACCGAAGTGTACGACTACATGCGCCTGCTCTGGGCGCGGGCCGGCGTGCCGCACTGCCCCAATGACGGGACGCCGATCACCCGCTCGAGCGCTTCGCAGATCGCCGACACCTTGCTCGGCTGGCCCGAGGGGACGCGGATCGAATTGCTCGGGCCGATGGTGCGAGGTCGCAAGGGCGAGTTTCGCGAATTGTTCGATGACCTCCGCAAGCACGGCTTCGTTCGTGCGCGCGTCGATGGCACGACCTATGACCTCGATGCCGTGCCGACGCTTCATCGCCGGCAGAACCACGACATTGCCGTCGTGGTCGATCGCCTGGTGGTCCGCGAAGGTGATCGCACCCGGCTCACCGATTCGATCGAGACCGCGCTTCGGGTGGCTGACGGCGTGGTGGAGGTGGTGCGCCACCAGCCGCGATCCGCCGGCCAGGAGTCGCGGCTCTTCTCGGAACGCTTTGCCTGTCCGGCCTGCGGCCTTTCCCTCCCCGAGCTCGAGCCGCGACAGTTCTCGTTCAACTCACCCTTTGGTGCCTGTCCGGACTGTCACGGCGTCGGCACGTCGCGGGTGCCCAACGCCGAACTCGTGCTGGGTGATGCCAGCATCTCCATTCTCGAGGGCGTGGTCCTTCCCTGGGGTGAGCCCACGGGCTATTTGCGCAAGGTCGTCCTGCCGACGCTGGCCCGGAACTTCAAGTTCGACCTGGCGGCGCCCTGGGCCGACATTCCCGCCTCGGCCCAGAAACTCCTCCTCGAGGGGGTACCCGGTCGCAAGTTGAAATTCGCAGCCGACGGGGGTCGCGGCCGTGAAGTCGAGGCCGACTGGGAGGGGATCCTCGCGAATGTCGGGCGACGCTGGCGCGAGTCGTCGAGCGATGCCGTCCGCCAGGATCTCGAGAGCTACATGGTGGAACAGCCGTGTCCCGCCTGTCAGGGCAAGCGCCTCAAGTCGGAGTCCCTCTCGGTGCTGCTGGCAGGGCGGAGCATCGGCGACATCGTGGAGCTCTCGGTCGACGATAGCGTCAACTTCTTCAAGACGATCCCGATCGGTCGTGCCGAAGCCGGCGCGGTCGATCCGGATGTCGCCGGCCCGATTCTCAAGGAAGTGATCGAACGGCTGTCGTTCCTCAGCGATGTCGGCCTCGAGTACCTGACGCTCGGCCGCTCCGCGGGAACGCTGTCTGGTGGCGAGGCGCAGCGCATCCGCCTCGCCACGCAGATCGGTTCGCGCCTGGTCGGGGTGCTCTACATCCTCGATGAGCCGAGCATCGGGCTGCACCAGCGCGACAATGATCGCCTGCTCGACACGCTCAAGGGGCTGCGCGATCTCGGCAACACCGTGATCGTGGTGGAACACGACGAAGACACCATGCGGCACGCCGATCACGTCATCGATCTCGGGCCGCGAGCCGGGCGGTTCGGCGGCGAGGTGGTGGCCGAGGGGACCCTCGATGAGGTAATGAAGAGCCCGGACTCGCTCACGGCGCGATACCTCAGGGGTGAGCTGCGCATCCCCATCCCGGCAACCCGGCGCCCGCGCGATCCCCGCAAGTCCCTGCGGGTGGTGGGCGCCCGGGAGAACAACCTCCGCAATCTCGACGTGACCGTGCCACTGGGGGTGTTCGTGGCGGTCACCGGAGTTTCCGGGTCGGGCAAGTCGACCCTGATCACCGACATCCTCTACCGCGCCCTGGCCCGGCAGTTCTATCGGGCGAAGGTCGTGCCGGGACTGCACACGCGGGTGGAGGGGCTCGATCGGCTCGACAAGGTGATCGATATTGACCAGTCCCCGATCGGGCGCACCCCGCGCTCCAACCCGGCGACCTACACCGGCCTCTTCACCCCGATCCGCGAGCTGTTCGCCCAGCTGCCCGAAGCGAAGATGCGCGGGTACGGACCGGGGCGCTTCTCGTTCAACGTCAAGGGTGGCCGGTGCGAGGCGTGCCAGGGAGATGGGCTCGTCAAGATCGAGATGCACTTCCTCCCCGACGTCTTCGTGCCCTGTGAGGTGTGCAAGGGGAAGCGCTACAACCGCGAGACGCTCGAGGTCCGCTACAAGGGAAAGAACATTGCCGAAGTGCTCGACCTCACCGTGGCGGAGGGCCTCGACTTCTTCTCGGCCCAGGGACGCATCGCCGACAAGCTCGAACTGCTGAACGACGTCGGCCTCGGCTACCTCCACCTTGGCCAGGCAGCGACGACGCTTTCCGGCGGCGAAGCGCAGCGCGTCAAGCTGGCCTCCGAACTGGCCAAGCGCGACACCGGGCGTACCCTGTACATCCTCGACGAGCCCACCACCGGGCTGCATTTCGAGGACGTCCGCCTGCTCCTCGACGTCCTCCATCGCCTGGTGGACAAGGGAAATTCAGTGGTGGTGATCGAGCACAATCTCGATGTGATCAAGACGGCAGACTGGGTGCTCGACCTCGGTCCCGATGGCGGGATACGTGGCGGGAGCATTGTCGCCGAGGGGACCCCGGAGCAGGTGGCAGCAACGCCCGGGTCGTATACCGGGGACTTCCTCCGGCGCGTGTTGGGCCCGCGCTGATCTGCTAGATTTCAGCCGTCCCCCGCCAACCGAGGCCAGCATGAACACCGACGCCATCATCGAGATCCTCGGGTTCGCCAATGGCAACCTGCTGCCGGTTCGGCTGGTGCTCCGCGATGGCTCCGAGGTGACCGGCGTGCCCTCCAGTGTCGATCTCCATCCGACCGCGCATGAGGTCTTCCTGCGGGCCGGTGACGACGACGATACCGAGATCGGCATTTCGCTTGGCGCCATCGTTTCCGCCCAACTGGCTTGAGTACTGTTTCCGGCTGAAACATCCCTGACCCCCCGACCGTACAGATGGTCCTGAGGCCGGCTCATTCGCGTCTGTGAGGTGAGTTGTGAATATCGAAGGGGTGCTGGCAATCATCTTCCTGTTCGGTGGCGGTGCCTTGGTGGGGATTTCGTTCTCGCCAATTGGGCGCGCTATCGCCGACCGGTTGCGGCACGGCAAGCTGCCCCCCGCGAGTCCTGAGGTCGACCCCGCCATCTATGACGAACTCGACCAGCTCCGCACGGAGATGTCCGAGCTGAATGAGCGGGTCGATTTCACCGAGCGTCTGCTCGCCCAGGGGACGCCGGACTCCACGCTGTCCGAGGAGGGTGCCTGATGGGTGGTCTGGCGCTGATGATCCCCATCCTCGCCCTGATGATCCCGCTGGTGGCGGTGGTCTCGAAGAGTGACATCGGTCACGCGATCGCCGATGCCATCCGGCACAACAGTGGCGCGAGTGACGGCGCCGCCACGCGGCTCGAAGTGGATCAGTTGCAGTTGGAGGTTGAGCAGCTGCGGACCGATCTCGAGCAGGTCAGCGGTCAGTTGCTTGAGGTCCACGAGCGGCTGGACTTCGCCGAGCGTCTGCTCGCCAATCCGGATGTCGTTGACAAGGCCAAGAGGTAGCCGCCATGGACTTCGAAAAGGTCTTTACGATCCTGGTCTTCTTCGGCGGCATGGTGGGGATTACCCTCGCCCTGACGGCGGGGATCGTGGCGCTGCGTCGACGGGTGGCGCGGGACCGGCTGGAGCTCGACCAGATCGGATCTGGCGACCGGGCAGAGCTCGAGGATCTGCGGGCGCGGGTCGAGGATCTCGAACGGCGCGGGTTGATGTCGGGCGAGGTAGAATCGCAGTACGCGCGGCTGGCAGAGCTCGAGGAACGGCTCGACTTCGCCGAGCGGCTGCTGGCGCAGCGGCAGGACCTTCCGCAACTTCCCTCTGACCGGACTCGCCCGTGAACTCCAGGGATTTGGGCATCGTCATGGTGTTCGGCATCGCAGGACTCGTGGCCATCACGCTCTTCCTGCGCCCGCTGGTGCGAGCATGGGCGCGGCGGATTGGGGGCGAGGCATCCAATTCCGCGCTCGCCGATGAATACCTGGAGCTGCAGGCGCGGGTCGCCGAACTCGAGGCAGACCGTGGGTACCTGCATGAACTCGAGGAGCGGCTCGACTTTGCCGAACGGCTGCTGGCGGCTCGTGAACCAGGACTGATCGAGGGGAGAGACCGATGAGCGGACAGGGATCACGCGGCTGGGGGGTCTTTCTCCTGCTGGCGCTAGTCGGCATGGGGTTCACCTTCCTGGCCGCGGTGCTTGACCAGAGTCGCTACATCCAGAATCCGTTGCCTGTGTTCGTCGGGCTCGGTGGCGCGGCGGTGATGGCCGCGCTCTTCCTGGGCCCGGTGGGAAAGGTGATCGCCCGGATGCTCGAGGCCGACAGCCGCCACGACGACGAGGCCGCGATGCGCCTGGAGGATGTCGAGGCCCGCCTGGCAGAACTGTCGCTCGAGCAGCAGCGCGTGGGCGAACTGGAGGAGCGGCTCGATTTTGCCGAGCGGCTGCTATCGCAAGAGCGCGCGCCGGTTGAGCGCAGGTTGTCGGAGGAATCATGAGGGACCGCGGGAGACAGGGCCCCTCCGCGTGGCTGTACATCGTCAGCGCGTTCTGCGTGATCGCGGTGTTCGGCTTCCTCGGCGACGCGACTCAGCACATTGGTGCGGCGGCAATTCCGATCTGGATCGCCACGGTGGGCGGGATGGCGTGGACACTCCGCGGCCCGCTGGGGCAGGCGCTGGCGAAGCGGATTACTGGGGACGACGAACCGGCGACGATCGCTGAGGTGCCGGAAGCCGTGTACGCCGAGCTCGACGATCTGCGCGTGCGGGTCGGCGAGCTGGAGGAGCGACTGGATTTCTCGGAACGGCTGCTTGGTCAACGTTCACAGCAAGGGGAGGGATCGTGAGGCAAACCCGTTGGCGGGGCCTGCCGGCCGCCGCTACGTTTCCGCCATCACTTGGCCATCGCCAAGGACCGGAGGTGGGTCGATGAACACGCGTGAAGACATCCTTTCCTTCCTCGACCGGCTCGAATTGCCGGTCGAATCGGTGGCGGAAGACATCTGGCTCGTGCGGACCACGGAAGGCGCCGAGTTGATCGTGCACTACGCGCCACCGGTGCTGGTGCTGCGGGTTGACGTGATGCCGCTGCCCAAGGACCCCGTCCGCGCCGGCAAGCTGACGCGCCAGCTGCTCGAGTTCAACGCGCGCGAACTGGTACACGGCTCCTACGGCGTCGAGGGCGACAACATCGTCCTCACCGATGCGATGGAACTCGAGAACCTCGACTTCAGCGAGTTCGAGGCGAGCGTCGATTCGCTCTCCCTCGCGCTCGCCTCCCACCTGAGCGCCTTGGCGCCCTACCGGGAAGGGTGACGACATGGGAATCTTCGACCGTTTTGCCACCATGCTGCGTTCGAACCTCAACGACCTCATCTCCCGGGCCGAGAACCCCGAGAAGATGCTGAACCAGCTCATCGTCGACATGCGGACGCAGCTGGACAAGGCGCGCCAGCAGGTGGCCCAGTCGATCGCCGACGAAAAGAAGCTTGAGGCCGACGCGCTGGCCATGAAGAAGCAGGCGGAGGACTGGGAGCGGCGGGCGATGCTGGCGGTCAGAAAGGGTCGCGACGACCTCGCCAAGCAGGCCCTGATGCGCTACAACGAGGCGCTGCAGGGCGCCCAGCAGCTGCACGACACCTGGGTCAAGAGCAAGACCGAAACGGAGGCCCTCAAGGCGTCGCTGCGCCAGCTCAACGACAAGATCGAGGAGGCCAAGCGCAAGAAGAACATCCTGATCGCCCGGGCCCGTCGCGCCGAGGCACAGCAGCGCATCCAGGAGACGCTCTCCGGGATGGGCGACAAGAGCGCCTTCGAGTCCTTCGAGCGGATGCAGGAGAAGATCGAGGCCAACGAGCGCAAGGCCATCGCCTCGGCCGAACTCAATGAGGAGATGACCGGCGACTCGCTGCCACGGCAGTTCGAGCAGCTCGAGTACCATGGCTCGTCCGACCAGCAACTGCTCGAGCTCAAGGCCAAGATGGGCGTACTCGGTGCCGGGACGGCCGAAGCGCCGAAACAGCTCCGGCAGGGCGGCGACGGCGCCGACACCAAGTAGCGACACCGTCGGTCCGTGGCGAAGGTTCCGAAGTACCTGATCCTCGCCGACGGCGACTTCGGGCCGATGACGTCGAAGACCGCCAACTCGGTGATCCGCTACCATCCCGACCGGGTGGTCGCGGTGCTCGACCGGCGGCTCGCCGGACAGGTCTCGGAGCAGGTGCTGGGCTTCGGGGGCAACATCCCCGTGGTGGCGTCGATGCGCCAGGGGCTCGCGCTCGGCGCCACTGCCGTGTTGATCGGGCATCGCCCCGATCGGCGGGCGGCTGCCCGAGGAATGGCGCGATTGGCTTCGCGAAGCGCTCGAGGCGAGGCTGCGACATTGTCAGCGGGCTGCACACCTTCCTCGGCGACGATCCTGTCCTCGCCGCCGCCGCGACGAAGCACCAGCGAACCATCACCGATATCCGCGACCGCCACCCAACCTCCCGGTTGCCTCAGGCCTGGCGAAGGACGTCGACCCGCTGGTGGTCCTCACGGTGGGCACCGACTGCAACGTCGGCAAGATGACGGCCCAGCTGCAGCTCGTGAAGGAACTCAACGCGCGCGGGCTGCGCACGCGGTTTGTCGCCACCGGCCAGACCGGCATCATGATCGAAGGGTGGGGCATCGCGGTCGACGCGGTGGTGGCCGACTTCATCGCCGGGGCGGCCGAGTGGCTGGTGCTGGAGGGAGCGAAGGACGCCGACGTGGTGCTGGTCGAGGGGCAGGGGAGCATCAACCACCCCGGCTACAGCGGTGTCACCCTCGGGCTGCTGCACGGTTCCTGTCCCGACGTGATGATCCTCTGCCATCAGGCCAGCCGCGAGTACATCGGCGAGTATCGGGAGGCCGCCTGGCTCAGGATTCCGCCATTGGCGGAGTACGTGCGGCTGTATGAGACCCTTGCCAACGCAGTGCACCCGAGCAAGGTGATTGGTGTCGCGCTCAACACCTATGACATGGATGACGGCGCCGCTCGCGCGGCGTGTGACGCGGCGGCGCGCAAGACGGGTTTGCCGTGCACCGATCCGGTGCGGTTCAGCGCCGCGCCGCTGGTCGAGGCGATCGCCATGGCGCGCGATGCCGGAGGCGGTCCCGCGCCATAGCCGTGCTTCTCGCGGTGTTCCGTTTGCGTTGCGCCCGCCTCAACATCCCGCGCGCGCGCCCCCTGCCTTCGGCGCCGTCACGACGGGCATTCCGTTCCGCGAAAGCAGTGCGTTGAACGCGGTCAGTCGGGCGGTGATCAGCTGCTGCCAGCGCGCCTGTCCCGTGGTCAGGTCCTGGCACGTCTTGGCGAGCGCTGCGCGCATGGCGGGCGTCGGAGCCATGTCGGCGTTGTCCTGGGCGTCGAGCTGGCTGGCGAGCGCTCCATTGATGCCGCGGAAGGTGGGCGGCGCTCCGCCGCCGCCGCGTCCGCCCCGCCCGCTTCCGGCTCCCGCCACCGAATCGATGCCAGCCAGCAGCGCCTTCGCGGCGGCGACAACCTCGGGTGCTCCGTTGCCACCGGCAATGGCGCCAACGGCCGTGCGCACGACGACGGTTTCCTCGTTGGCGTCCCACGACACCCGGAGTCCGCCGGTGATGCGGCTGAGAAGCGAGTCCTGTGCGCGCAGCGCCGCCAGCGAGGCGGGCGAACGCGGATCGTTCTTCACCGTGACCTGCTGGGTCAGGCTCTTTCCGTCGACGGTGAGCTTGAGGGTGTACCCGCCGGGCAGCACCAGTGCCCCCTCGGGTGATGCGGGAGTGAGCCCGGGGTTGGCGTTGATCCCGAAGCTATGGGAGAAGACGGGCGGCGGATCGCGCCGCAGGTCCCAGTTGACCCGATTGGTGCCGACCGCCGTCGGGAGCGGAGTCGGGGTGGCCAGCCAGAAGTTCGGGTTGTTCGGGCGCGCTGCTTCCGCCACCGGCTGGATTGGCGCGCTCGAGAAGCGCCGAACCGGCTTCCCGGCGGCATCGAAGACGTCGAGCGTGATCTCACCCGCGGGCCTGGCGCCGAGCCAGTAGTCGATGATTGCCCCGTCGGGCGGGTTGAGCGCGTGGGGAACTTCCGGAGGGAGCGGGGTGTCGGCGCTCACGTTGCGCCGCACTCGGACGGCGGTGCCGGGAGCAAAGAGGTGCGCCGCTTCGGCCATGACCGCGGGCGTGAGTTGCCGCAAGGTCGAGATATCGTCAAGGATCCAGATGCCGCGACCGTGGGTGCCGGCGATGAGGTCGTTGTCCTTGATGGCCAGGTCCCGGACCGGCGTGTTCGGCAGGTTCTGCTGCAGCGATTGCCAGTGATCGCCGTCGTCGAATGAGACGTACACACCGCTTTCCGACCCGGCGAAGAGCAGCCCCGCCTTCTTCGTGTCATTGCGGATGACCCGCATGAACGAGCCGCTCGGCTCATCCGTCGGGAGCCCGCTGACGATCTTGGTCCAGCTCTTCCCGAAGTCGCGCGTGCGGAAGAGATACGGGGTGTGATCCCCGCCGCGGAGATATTCGATCGCCACGTAGGCCTGCCCGCCGCGTGATGCGACGCGTCGATCGCCGAGACATTCGCGCGTCTCGGGATCGGGAGGCCCGCGATGGTGACGTCGCTCCAGCTCTGACCGAAGTCGCGGGTGACGTGGATCAGGCCATTGCTGGTGCCGACCCAGATGATACCCGGCGTCACGCTCGACGCCGATATCGACTCGATCGCCCCGCGACCATTCGTCACATTCGCGGCGGCGGCCGAATCGAGGCCCCTGGGGATGCCGAGCTCCGGACTGATCCGGGTCCAGTGCACGCCGCCATCCATCGAGCTCACGACATAATTGAGCCCCGCAACCAGCTGGTGCTGGTTCCAGGGGGCGAACAGCATCGGAGCCGAGGATGTCGCGCGCGCCTTGGCCGCCGGATCGACCGCCGGACTCATGTTGATCCATTGTTCGCTGGGGTAGAAGATCTTCACGATCCCGCCCCCGCTGGCGTAGACGATGTTCGGGTTGAGCGGATCGGGGAGCATCGTCCCCCATTCCCAGCCGTTGACCGAGTTCCAGTCGAACATCGTGATCGCGCCGTAGTTGCCGCGGCTGCGCGTGCGGATTGCGCCGGCATCCTGTTGCGTGGCGTACACCCAGTAGGGAAAACTGTTGTCCGCGGCCACGTGGTAGACCTGCTCGGTGCTCTGGTTGTACCACGAGCTCCAGGTGGTGCCGCCGTCAAGCGTGACCACCAGACCCTGGTCGTACCCGAAGAGCATCCGCTGGCCGTTGGTGGGGTCGATCCAGAACTGCTGGGGATCGTCACCGCCGGGAGCGCCCTTGAAGCCGGTGAAGGTCTTGCCGCCGTCGGTCGACCTGTAGCTCGAGGTGCTCACGGTGTAGACGATGTCGGGATTCTGTGGATCGACGTAGACGCCGCAGTTGTAGCCGCCCTGACCGTTGCGGATCCGGCTGTCATCGGCCGCCATCTGGCGCCAGGTGGCGCCGCCGTCATCCGATCGGTAGAGGCCACTGTTGGTAATGAAGTAGAGGCGTTGTGCATTGGTGCCCAGGGCCACCGCAATCGACGTGCGTCCGGTCAGTCTCGGCAATCCGGAGGTGCCGAGTTCGTGCCAGGTCACGCCATTGTCGGTCGACTTGTAGATCGCCGTGCCGGTGCGGGCCGAGTCAGGACGAGGGGCGAGGGAGAATTGTGGCGACCGCAGCCGGTCCTCCGAGTAGTTCGGCGGCGCATAGTGCCGCATGCTGGTCGCGAAGATCACGTTCGGCACGTCGTAGGCGCGGGCCAGCTTGTTGATGCCGGTGGCACTGTCGATGGACAGCGTCCGGTTCCAGGTCTGGCCGCCGTCGCTGCTGCGGAAGACCCCACGCGCGTCGTTCAGGGTGAGCGGGTCACCCAGCGAGCCGATCATCACGATGTTCGGGTTGTGCGGGTCCACGAGCATGGTCTGAATGTGCCGCGTCTCGGTCGAGGCCGAGGTGCTGCCACGTCTTTCCGGCGTCACTCGACTTGTAGACGCCGTTGCCCTGGTCGAGGGTGCCGCCGGTGATCATGTCACCGGTGCCGACATAGATGATGTTCGCGTCCGACGGCGCCACCTCCACCGCTCCCACCGACGACACTTCCTTGATCGCGTCGAACACCGGGTACCACATCTTCCCCGGCGCTGGTCGTCTTCCACACGCCGCCCCCGGGGAAGCCGGCGTAGAAGGTCCCCGGCTCGCCCATCACCCCGGTGACCGCGCCGACCCGCCCGCCACGGAACGGGCCGACATTGCGCCAGGTGAGGCCGGCGTAGAGGCGGGGATCGACGGTCGGGGAGGAGGTGGCCTGTGCACTCAGGGTCCCTGAAGCCGCCCACATGGCGATCGCCAGCAAACGGATGGTGTGCGAACGCGTCATGGCAGGATCCTGGCAGGAGTGGGCTGGGTTGGGAGTATTTCCGTGATCGGGTGTGACTGCCCCACCGTCGAGGTGTTGTACGCCGCGAGGTCCTTCGTCATGAAGGCAGCGAAGGCCGCCTTCGCCGCGGCGAGGTCCTTTTCCAATCCCGGCGAGTTCCTCCATCGCCGCGTCGGTCGGCCGGTAGTCCGCGCCGCCGGCCACGTCGCCGGCGCCGGTACCGATGGTTCCGTTCAGCCAGACCAGGTTGAGGTACACCTTGTACTGCTCGACAAACCACTTGTCGTCGCTATGCAGGTCGGACCGGGTGAGCAGCTGCAGCTCCACGTCCAGCGCCTGCTGGTCGAGCACTTCGAGCGGATCGTGATGGTCGCGCGCTCGGGCGAGTCGGCCCTGAGGTAATCCTCGACCTGCTTGCGCACGATCTCCAGCGTGTTGACGATCTCGCTGGTGGTCGTGAGATCATCGCGCACCCGCCGCTGCGCGCTGGTCGAGAGCTGCAGGTCCGCGGTGCTCGAGGCGATCTGCGGATCCTTGGCGCACCGTCACCGCCTGAGAATACGGCGTGCTGTCCACGGTGACGCGGAAGGTGTACTTGCCCGGCGCGGCCAGCGGCGCGGCGCGTTTGCGCGCCCTTCGATGCCCCAGTGCAGCGATCGGGCCGCGTCGTCCTTGTCCTTGAACCGTGGCTCGTCCCAGATGTGCGGATTGTCGGGCGGCGTGGTGCGCAACTCCGGCTCCTTCGGCGCGTCGTAGCGCAGGTCCCAGCCGATGCGATTGGTGCCGGCCCGGCCCATCGTGCTTGCAGGGTGCGCACGATGGCGCCGGTCGAGTCGATGATCTCAACCGTGAGCGTGTCCTTCGGCGCCGCCGCCAGGGCGAGCAGCAGTTCCGCGCTGCCACTGCGCGGCATGCGCAGTCCCGAGCGCGGCTCGTAGATGTGCACCGGCGCACCGGCGACGACCTTGTCCGCCTGTTCGAGCGTGGTGATGTCGCGCAGCACGTAGATGCCGCGCCCGTAGGTCGACACCACCACGTCATGCTCGGCTTGCGCGATGGTGATCCAGCTCACCGGCGCGGCCGGCAGGCCGGTCTGGTAGGCCGTCCACGTCGCCGCCATCGTCGAGCGAGTAGTACATCGAGTTGCCGGTGCCGGCGAAGAGCATGCCCTTGCGATTCGGGATTCTCCGCCAGCGACATGACGTAGGCCAGCGGATGGTCCTGCGGCAGGCCGTCGCTGATGCGCGTCCAGCTCTTGCCCGAGGTCGCGTGGTCTTGTAGATGTACGGCTTGCGATCGTCCATGATGTGATAGTCGACCACGACATATGCCGTGCGCGGCATCGAAGCGCGAGGGCTCGATCTCGCGGACGGTCCCCCACGGCGCCATGCCCGGTCACGTTGGCCGTGACGTCGTTCCACTTCTTCCCGCCGTCGGTGGTGTACCAGATCTTGCCGTCGTTGGTGCCGGCCCAGATCAGCCCCTTCTGGATTGCCGACGGGGCGATGGCGAACACCACCTCGCCATAGAACTGGCCGAGGTTGTCGCCGACGATGCCGCCCGAGGAGACGATGCGCGACGGATCGTTGGTCGAGAGATCGGGGCGAATCACTTTCCACGTCTGGCCGGCGTTCGACGTCTTGAAGATCACCTGGCAGCCGTAGTACACCGTGTTCGGGTCGAACGGATCGATCGCCAGCGGTGGCGTCCAGTGACAACGGTACTTGCGCCTTGTCGGGCGGCGAGTCGAGGGTGTGGTTGCCCGGGCCCACCGAACGCGCCAGCCCGCCGTGTTGTCGAAGCGGGTCACCTTGTTGCCGTAGCAGGTGGCCCAGATGATGTCGGGATTGCCCGGCGTGGGCAGCGTGAAGCCCGACTCGCAGCCGCCGAGTCCCGCCTGCCATGCCGATGCCGCAGTCCCGCCGCCGCCGCGCCCGCCGCGTCCACCGCGTCCACCGCCGCCGTAGGACGGCACGTTGGCCACCGGCACCGGCGAGGTGTTCGGGCCGCGCATGGTGCCGTCGTCCTGGCGGTTGCCGTAGACCCAGTAGGGCGTGCGATCATCGATCGCCACGTGGTACATCTGGGCCATCGGCAGCGAGAAGCCGGTGTAGCTCTGGCCGTGGTCGCGGGTGATGCTCGCCCCGCCGTCATCAGTGACCACCCAGTGCGCCGGGTTGCGCGAGTCCATCCAGATGTCGTGGCAGTCGCCACAGCCGCCGCCGGCAGCGGAAAGGTTTCGCCGCCATTCGAGCGAACGATGGAATGACGAATTGGCGACCAGCACCTCGAGGTCGTTCTGCGGATTGACCATCAGCTTGATGTAGTAGCCGGCGCGTCCGATCAGCGAGCGGTCCCAGCTCACCACCTTCCACTTGACGCCGCCATCATCGGATCGCCAGAGCGACCCCTGGTCCGAGGTCTGGATCAGGGCATAGACGCGCTGGGAATTCGACGGTGCCACCGCCACGTCGATCTTGCCAACGGGCGAGTGCGGCAAGCCCGGATCAGTGATCCGCGTCCACGTCGAGCCGCTGTCGTGCGAAACGTAGACCCCGCTCCCCTCCCCGCCGGAAAACATCGCCCACGTGTGCATCACCACTTCCCAGGTGCCGGCGAACAGTGTCTTCGGGTCGCTCGCGTCGATCGACAGGCCGGAACAGCCGGTGTTCGGGTTGACGAACAGCACCCTGCTCCAGGTGGCCCCGCCGTCGAGGGTGCGATAGACACCGCGCTCCTCCTGCGGCCCGGTGGCGCGGCCGAGAGCGCAGACGTAGACGATGTTCGGGTTGGTGGGATGAATGACGATCTTGCCGATGCGGCCGGTTTCCTTGAGCCCCATGTTCTGCCAGGTCGCCCCGGCATCAGTCGACTTGTAGATCCCGTCGCCCATCACGTCGGCATCGCGAATGGCCCAGGCCTCCCCGGTGCCCGCCCAGACGATGCGTGGATTCGACGGTGCCGTCGCCAGCGCGCCGATCGCCTGCACTGGCTGGTCGTCGAAGACCGGGGCGAAGGTCTTTGCCCCGTCGGTGGTCTTCCAGATGCCGCCGCTCGCCGCGCCGAAGTAGTACGTCGAGGTGTCGCCCGGCACGCCGGTGACCGAGGCAATCCTGCCGCCATTGTCGGGGCCGAGGTAGCTGAATCGTGGCGGCTGCACCACGGTCGAGCCGCCACCGCCGCCCCGACCGCCGCGTTGCGCTCCCAGCGGGAAGGCGGCGACGGCGAGCAGGACCATGGTGCAGCGGGAGAGCTTCGCGATGGGGATCATGGGACGACCTGGCTGTGGGGAATCTGGGCGTGGGGATGCAGCCGAACCGACGGGGACCGTCGCGGCCCGCTGGAAAGTATGGGGCGGCGGGGCGGGTGTGTCGAGGGTATCCCCCGTCCTGCAGCCGGCGGCCTTAGCTTTCTGGCTCCCCCACTCGCGCAGGAATCGACATGCCCGTCATCACGCCGGCCCATCTCCACGTTCTCATCAATCATGCGCCCATCATCGGCATCCCGCTGGTCGCGCTGCTGCTGGCGTGGGGCCTCTTTCGCCACCAGGACGCGGTCATTCGCGCCGCGCTCTACGGCGCCATGCTCATGGCGGTCGGCACCTTCGTCGCTGACCAGACCGGTGACCGCGCCAAGCAGGACATCCGGGACCAGGCGTGGGCGAAGCGCGAGGTGATTCACGAGCACGAAGATGCGGCCGACTATGCCAACATTTCCGGGCTCGTCACCGGCCTCGCGGCGCTGGTGGTGCTGGTCATGGCTCGCGGGGGGAAGCCCATCTCCCGGGGAAGTGCCCTCGGCATCCTGGTGCTCCTGCTCTTCAGTTCGACCGTCATGGCGCGGACCGGGTGGTTGGGGGGGAAGATCCGGCATTCGGAATTCCAGGTGACGTCTCCGCCGACAACACAGGGGACTCAAGACGACGACTGATCGGGGCCTCTTCCGCCGATCCAGGGATCGAGCGCTGCGTCCGACGGCGCTCCGATGGGTCGCGCTTGTCCTGGGACTCTGCGCGTCACCGCTTGCCGCCCAGTCCCTCGCTGAGCGATCGATGCTCGCCGGCTGGGAGGACTCGCTCGAGCAGCTGGCCAGTGCCGCCACGATCACCCGGTTCGAGCCACTCTCGAAGGAAGGGCCGGATGGTGCGGCGGGCGACGTGCGGTATGCCCTCTATCAACTCCGCGCGTCGCTGCTGCGCCACAATCGTGGCGACCTCGAGTTGGCGCTCAGGAATCTCGACCTGGTTGCATCACGCCGCCCGGAGTGGCCCTGGCCGACCTACGGGCTGGCGCTGGGATTCGTCGCGATGGCGCGCGTCCGGATGCCGGTGCTGGAGTCCGATGGCCAGAAGCTCGGCGAGTCGCACGTCGAAGCTGCCTGGCGAAACCTGGCCAGGTCGTTGCGGGACGATCCGGAGTTCGAGCCGGCGCGCCACCTCGCCATCAGCCTGTTTGTTGCCGAAGGCGATCGTGCGTTGCGGGGAGATGAGCGTGCCGCCCTGAAGGCCCTGCTCGGTCGCGAGAACCCCGAGCCCGACGCGCTGCTGGTCTGGGCCCGCCAGCTGCGCTTTCGGCGGAGATACGATAGCGCTCTGGTGGCGCTCGATCGCTCCGCCCGCGCCGATGGTGATCGCTCGCGCCTTGCGCTGGAACGCGCTCGCGTCCTCCGCGCACTGGGAGAGACGAAGAACGCCGGTGCTGCCTACTGGGATGGTGTCAATCACCTGACGCCGGTCGGGCGCGAAGCGTATCGCTACGACCTGGCGTGGATCATGGATCCCGATTCGCTGGAGCTCTTCGACCGGACCCCGCTCGATTCGATTCCGGCCTGGCTGCACCGCTTCTGGGATGAACGTGATGCTGCCGCGGTCAACCAGCCGGGGGAACGACTCGCGGAGCACCTGCGCCGGTGGATCTACGCCTTCGATCACTTCCGGGTATTCAACCCGTGGCGCCTCAATATGTTTTCCAGGGTCGAATACACTTTCGAGGGGCTCGACAAATGTGTCGCGAGTGACGGTTCGATCTACGGCCTCCTGGCGCGAGAACAGCCGGCCTACCCGGGCGACGTGCGGGCGCGCGAGCCACTGCTGGATCATCGCGGGCTGATCTACCTGCGGCACGGCACCCCGTTCCGCACCGTTGGCGGACCAACCCACGCCCTCGAGTCCGATCTCGAGAATCCGGAATCGGCCGATGCCCCGGAGCCGCTTCCGATTGGTACGGGAGCGGCGCTGATCAATCCAGCTATCGATGAGCTCTTCGGGCAGGAGTGTCTCGTCAATCCAAGGACCAATGGAGTGGTCCGTATCATCGGCCCCAATGAGTCGTGGCTCTACTGGTTCGATGGGACCTGGCGGCTGATCAACTTCCGGGCGAGCTGTGCCCTGGGGCTGCACTCGGCCACGACCCTCACCAGTTACCTGCCGGTGACGGCGGGAGCATCGCTGGGCGTGTATCTGGCGAGGGCGGCGATCATGCCGGAATACGCCGAGGCGGCCCACCGCATCCAGCTGTACCTGATGGGACGCCAGCCGGCACCGATCTCCTGCCAGCCCCAGGTGCTCGCCGTGATCGCCAAGAGCCGCGCCGATGCCGACGTCGCCACGCACACCGACACCGACACCCCGCCGATCATCCGCCCCTGGAACTCCATCGTGCAGATGTTTGCGCTCGGTCACGCCAGGGAAGGCACTGGCCAGGCGCTGCTCACCTTCGCGCTCTCCGGGCCACAACTGCGTGCCGACTCCACCGCCGACGGGCATGTCGTCTATCCCGTCACCTTCCGCATCGTGGCGTACAACCGGGTGTCGGGCCAGATGATCACGACCGACACCGCCCGCCGGTTTACGCTGAATGAGGCGTTGCAAGCCGGCCAGTCGATCGTCGCGATCTTCGAGCTCCCGGTCGGTGCCGGATCCTGGCAGGTCGCCGTCCGCGCCAATCAGGGCGACGATTCCAGCGGTGTGTATGCCATGAAGCGGGACCTGCGCATCGATGGCGGCAACGAATTTTCGCTCAGTGACATCGTGATTGGCCGGGACGGTGCGCCGGTCTGGCAGGCCACCGACGGTTCGCCATTCCCGCTGAACGCGCTCGGCGCCTATCCGGCCGGCGGCACCGCGGAGCTGTACTACGAGGTGCACGGACTCAAGGCGGGCGACGCATATCGCACCACGGTGGTGGTGCGCTCGCCCGCCGCAGGCGCGAAGGACGGGATCCGCATCCTCGGCACCGATCACGCCACCGGCCTGGTAACCCATGTCCGAAAGTCGCTGGGCCTGCAGCAGCTCAAGCCCGGGTCGTATCGACTGATCGTGACCGTCGCCGCCAACGGCCGCCAGGCGACGCGCGAACAGCAGCTTCTGGTCGTCGGGAAATGAGAGCCTGGCTGGCGATGGCCTTCCTCCTGCCCGCCGTTCCGCTGGCGGCGCAATCGGTCCGCGGCCGGGCCGTCGACCAGGAGACGCAGGCGGTGATCGCCGGCGCACTGGTCGAGTTGCGCGACTCGGTCGGCACGCCGATGGCGAGGATGCTCACGAGCCCGACCGGGGCATACTTTTTCGTTGTGGGGCACAGCGGACGCTATGCCGTTCGTGTCGCGGCCATCGGGTATGTGCCCTCCGAGCCCGCTGAGGTCAGTGTGTCCGCCAGTGGCGCAACCGTGCCGGACGTCTCGCTGGTCCGGGCCGTCTTCACGCTGCCCGACCTGGTCACCGCCGCCCGGAGCCGCGCCTGCGGCCTCGCGGAGCTGCAGCACGGCACCTTCGGAGATGTTCTCGAGAGCGCCCACAATGCGCTCACGATCGTGAATGCCGCCTTCGATGCGCGCGCGATGCGGTTTGCCGTTGAACTCATCAGGACCAGGACGATCTTCGGGCCGAAAGGCAGCAGCAGGGCCGACACCTCGCGCGCCTCGATCACGTCCTGGCCGATCGAGAGCGCCGATCTCGATTCCCTGCGGACGGTCGGGTTCGCGCGCGAACCCGGCGCCGACGAAGCGCCAGGGATGATCTATTACGGTCCCGACGCCCGGGTGCTTTTCGCCGACTGGTTTCTCGAGAGCCATTGCTTCACCCTGATCGTCGACCGCAGTGGTGCAGCCACGGATTCGGTCCGGATGCATTTTGAACCCCGGCATTCGCCGAAACTGGTCGACATCGATGGCGACCTGGTGTTCGATCGTGCCACCATGTCGCTCCGCCGGCTGGCGTTCTCCTACGTCAACCTGCCACGGGGGATTCCCGCCGGCGCCGCTGGCGGCATGGTCGAGTTCGAACTCTGGCCGTCAGGACTCTGGCTGCCGACCGCGTGGGCGCTGTGGGGACCGATCGAAAGCGAGGGGCTGGTCCGCAGCAGCGGTTCCGCCGAGCTCATGGTCCCCCGCCGCACCGTCGCCGGGCGGGCGGAGAGCCGGGGCAAGGTGGTCGAGGTCATCCGCGACTGAACCGAAGCACTCGCCGGTTGACCATGCTGGTCATGTGGCCCAAGTTCCGATCATGGAACGAGTGCTGAGCTGGTTTTCGGCGGATGTGGGGCTGCTCAAGCAGCGGGGACTGCAGCTGGTGGTCATCTGGCTGCTCGCCTGGCTCCTCTGGTGGCTGCTCAAGCGGATCGCGCATCGCATCGTGGTGGCCGCCGATGACGGCGACGATCGCCGGCTTTCCCTCGCCGAGAAGCGGGCGGCGACCGTCTCCGGCCTCATCAAGAGCGTCGGCTGGGTGGTCATCCTGCTGCTCGCCATCTTCCTGACGCTCAACCAGGTCGTCGGTCTCAACACCGCACCGCTGCTCGCGGGTATCTCGATCCTTGGCCTGGCGGTTTCCTTCGGGGCGCAAAGCCTGGTCAAGGACTTCATCGCCGGGACCTTCATCCTGATCGAGAACCAGTTTGCCGTTGGTGACATCATCGAGGCGGGCGGCAAGGCCGGCGTGGTCGAAAGCATGACGCTGCGAATTACCTCGCTCCGGGATCTCGAGGGAACGCTGCACATCATCCCGAATGGCCAGATCACCTCGGTCTCCAACCGGACGCGCGGCTGGTCGCGGTCCGTGGTCGATGTCGCGATTGCCTACGACATGGATGTCGATCGCGCCATCACGGTGGTGCGCGATGTGCTGGCGCGCCTTGCCAAGGACACGGAGTGGAATTGGAAGCTCGACGGCCCGCCGGAGGTCGCCGGTGTCAACGAGCTGGGAGACAACGCCGTCGCCATCCGTGTCCTGCTCAAGACCTCTCCCGGGATGCAGTGGGACGTCGGCCGCGAATTCCGCCGGCGGATCAAGAACCGGTTCGACGAAGAGGGAATCGAGATCCCCTTCCCGCAGCGCACCGTGCATGTCCGGCACCACGGGACTCCCGCCGGCACCCCGGCTGAGCAGGAACAAGTCGAGAACGACGCAGTGTCGGGGGGCGCGTGACCCTCAGGCTGTACAACACCATGACGCGGCAGGTGGAGGCCTTTGCCCCGCTCGATGCCGGCCGGGCCTCGCTCTATACCTGCGGGCCGACGGTCTACAACTACGCCCACATCGGCAATTTCCGGACGTTTCTCTTCGAAGACGTCTTGCGCCGCTGGCTGGAGGCGAGCGGACTCGATGTCTTCCATGTCATGAACCTGACCGACGTCGACGACAAGACCATCAAGGGCGCGGTCGCGTCGGGCAAGTCGCTCGCGGAGCATGTGGTCCCGTTCATCGCAGCGTTCTTGGAGGATTGTTCCTACCTCAGGATCCTCCCGGCCCACGCCTATCCGCGCGCCACCGAGTTCATCGCGCCGATGATCGCGCTGGTTGCCGACCTTCTCGCCAAGGGCGTGGCGTATCGCGGCGATGATGGCTCGGTCTACTTCGCCATCGAGCGCTTCCCGGCCTATGGCCGGTTGTCGCGGCTCGATACCCGGGAGCTCAAGGCCGGGGCCGGCGGCCGCACCAGCGCCGATGAATACGCCAAGGAGGATGCCCGCGATTTCGTGCTGTGGAAGGCGGCGCGACCCGAGGACGAACAGGTCGGGGCAGTCTGGGATGCGCCGTTCGGCCGTGGCCGTCCCGGCTGGCACCTCGAATGCTCGGCGATGGCGCTCGACCTCGTCGGGAAGCGCTTCGGCCGCGACATGCTCGACATCCACGCCGGCGGCGTCGACCTGATCTTCCCGCACCACGAAGACGAAATCGCCCAGAGCTGCGCCCACACCGGGCAAGCCGACTTCGCCCGGGTCTGGATGCACGGCGAGTTCCTGACCATGTCGGGGACCAAGATGTCGAAGCGCTGGGGCAACATCCTCACCGCCCGTGACCTGCGCGAGGAAGGCGTCGACGCCGGCACGGTCCGGCTGCTCTTCGCCACCACGCACTACCGGCAGCCGCTCGACTTCTCCGACGAATCACTCGCCGCAGCGCGCGAAGGGTCGCGCCGGCTGGGCGAGTTCTCCGCCAGGCTGGCCGATGGGTCGGCCGGGGAGGGGGGCGAATTCGGCCGCCTGACGCTGGTGCTGTCAGACGAGTTCGCCGCGGCCATGGACGATGACCTGAACACGCCCCGAGCGCTGGCAGCCCTCTTCGAGGTGGCTCGAGAGGGCAACCGGTTGCTCGATGCCGGCGAGCGGCCGACGCAGGCGTTCCGCGACGGGTGGGCAAAGGCGACCGCGGTGCTGCAGGTGCTGCCTCAGAGCGTGAAGGTGCTCGTCACCGGAGTGGGATCGGGGGGGGGGCACATCGAATGGTCGGGGGGCGGCACGGCAACTGTGTCTTGGTCCGATTCACCGCCGGAGGATCAGGCCGCCGCTGAGCAGTGGGCTGCATGGTGGGCAGGCAAGCGCGTCGTCGCCAAGCAGGCCAAGGATTTCGCCGAATCCGACCGGATCAGGGCGCTGTTAGCGGCCAACGGCTGGGAGGTTCGCGACACCAGGGACGGGTCAACCGTTCAGCGAGCCTAGCACCCACCCTTCGCCGGCCCAGGGCGACGCCTGCCCTCGCTACTCGCGCCCGTCCATCCAATCCACCGTAAGGCTCACGATGGCATGCCTCGGCAGGCCGGGTTCGAACGCTGCCGGCTTGCCGCCGACGAGATCCGGATTGAGGAAGGCACTGGCGATGTTCTCCCGGTCAAAGAGGTTGTTCACGGTAACTGCGCCCCGGAGGCCGAGGCCCCCGCCGATCGAGATCGGCTGGCGCATCGCCATGCCGGCCGAGAAGAGCGTGCTCCGCGGGATCGCAACCGTGTTGGCATCGTCGGCGAAGTAGGTGCCTATGGTTCGCACGCCGGCTGAGAGTCGCAACGTGTTGCTGAACGCCGGGGCCCAGTGCACATCTGCGGTCATGAAAGACGTTGGAGACCCGACAACACGGTTGCCGCTGAAGTCGGCATAGTGCCCCGGCCGGCCGTAGTGGACCGAGTCGACGACATAGTCGACGTACTTGTGGTCCTGCAGCGTCAACGACCCGCCAAGATCGAGACCGCCGGCCACGGCGAACAGCGTTGACGCCTCGAGGCCGCGCCGCCGTGCCTTGCCGGCCGTGAAGTAGAATCGTCCGCCGCGGTAGGGGATGATCTCATTGCGCACGTCGGTCTGGTAGAGCGCGACGTCGTAGGAAATCGTGTGAACCGGGCCGTTCGTCGGGGCAATCACCCGGCGCATCCCCAGTTCGACGGTGGTGCTCCGGATCGGATCAAGCAGCGGGCTGAGCCCGGTCACGGTGTCTTCTCCGAATGTTCCCGGCGGGTCGGTCTCGTTCCCGGCCGGCGCCTCGACACCACCACCCAGGCTGGCGTAGGCCATGTGGCCGCTTGCCAGTTTGACGGTGGCGCCGACCTTTGGCGTGACACGCTGGAATCGCTTCTCGGCGTTGAGCGAGGGCGTGATGAAATCGAAGTAGCGGTAGTCAATCGCGTCCCAGCGGAGGCCGAGCGCCAGGTTCACTCGCGATCCTACCGTGACATCGTGCTCTGCGAACGCGCCGAGATTCCGGGCCCATTCATTCTTGTTCTGCTGCAAGGTGGTGCCTTTTTCACCTGCCGTGGTGAGCGACCAGAAGCGTGCCGGCCCGTCTTGGTAGGCAAGGTCGCCACCAACCGTCAGTGTGCCAGCCGTGCCAAAGCTGCGTTCGGCGAGCACACTTCCCCCGCGGTGTGTGCGATCGAAGAACCGGTACGTTCCTCGCTCGGAGCGTTCGAGGTGCTTGGCGGTCACGAAGGCGGAGGCCGTGACGGCGAACGCGTCGGCGAAGCGCCGGGTAAGTGTGGATCCGACGCGAACGATGTTGTTGTCCCGGCGCTCCCGGCGGGTGAGATAGGTGGCGTTGGCCTGTTGTGGGTCAGCGGCCACCTGATCGGCGGTCAACGGCCCGGGAATCGAGAACTGGTTCCGGGTTCCGGTGGCATACACCCCCAGCGTGGTGGGTCGACCCTCTGGCGACACCCAGGCGGCGTTGACCAGGGTGCGCTCACCACCGGAGTTGACTCGCCAGCCGTCGGACAGCGTCCGGGTCACCGCCCCGTAGAGAAGCGAATTTCCGAGCGGGGCAGCGCCACTCGTCACGGCGCGGTGAAAGCCGAAGCTCCCGCTGGATGCCATGGCGTTGGCCTGGCCGATGGTGGCGTCCGGTCGGGTCGAAACCGCGATGACCCCACCGGCGGCGTTTCCCCAACTCGCCGAGGCGTTCGAGCGAAGGAGGTCCAGATGCGTCGCCGTGCCCAGGTCGACCAGGTCGAGAGAGGTCCTGCCGTCGGGCTCGGTCTCCGGGAAGCCGTCGACCAGGACCCTGATGCCCCGCATCGTGCCGGCGTTCGATCGATCGCCGGCTCCGCGAGACCCGAATCCGCGAATGGTGATCCGGAGGTCGACTCCCCCGGATCGCGATTGTGCCAGCACCCCCGGAATGCCCGAGAGGGCCTCGTCCAGGCGGGAAGAAGCGCGGAGAGCGTCGTCGACCTGCTCCGTGGCGAAGGCGGCCGCCTGGCTCCAGAGCGACGTCCGGTCGCGGGAGACGCTTCGGACCACCTCCGGGAGCCGGACGACCGAGTCCGGCGTGGTGACTTGGGCCGGGAGGGAGGCGGCGAAGAGCAGGACGGAGAACAGGGCGGTGCCCTGGAAGGCCGATCGGATGGACATCGGGACGGGTCTCCTCCTTGGGCCAGCCATTCTCCAGATCCGCCAGGGGGTTGCTGGGGCGAAAGGGGGGGAGAGGCAGCCCCCAAGGATACCGACCCCCGGCAGAGATACGCCAACCTGGCCGACCCGCTCAGGCGGCGTATCTCCCCAGTTGACTGTCGGTTGCGGGGCCGGTAAGTTGCGGTTCTGCCGGCGGACCGGTGTTTTTGGCTGACGTAGCTCAACTGGTAGAGCACCCGATTTGTAATCGGGCGGTTGCGGGTTCAAGTCCCACCGTCAGCTCCAGTGGAGGCGCCGAAAGGGTCAGGGTTGGGCAGGATCTCGGTGGGGTGGCCGAGTGGCTAATGGCAGCAGACTGTAAATCTGCCGGGCTTCGCCCTACGTAGGTTCGAATCCTACCCCCACCACTCTTTGGGCTGGGCCGAGTGCGTGAACGACCAACGCGGGTGTAGCTCAGTTGGTAGAGCATCAGCCTTCCAAGCTGAGGGTCGCGAGTTCGAGTCTCGTCGCCCGCTTGCTCGCGTAGCTCAGTCGGTAGAGCACATCCTTGGTAAGGATGAGGTCACCGGTTCGATCCCGGTCGCGAGCTCTGAAGGACATCCGGGAACGGCGGGCGTTCCTGGAGACACGGGCCGGCAACGGCTCGACACAATCAGGTGGTTGCATGGCGCAGCGAGGCGGCCGCGCCTGACGACGCCGGGCCGGCGGGGTGTTCCCCGCGCCCGGCGCGTCGCGTCGGGGAAACCGAAGACGGGCCGCGGGCCCGCACCAACGAGGATCTGACATGTCAAAGGCCAAATTCGAGCGGACCAAGCCGCACGTGAACGTCGGGACGATCGGGCACGTGGATCATGGCAAGACGACGTTGACGGCGGCGTTGACGAAGGTCTCGGCCGACAAGGGGTTTGGCACGAAGTACATCTCGTATGACGCGGTGGCGAAGGCGTCGGAATCGCAGGGGCGTCGGGACCCGACGAAGATCCTGACGATCGCGACGAGCCACGTGGAGTACGAGACGGCCAAGCGGCACTACGCCCACGTCGACTGCCCGGGCCACGCCGACTATGTCAAGAACATGATCACGGGCGCGGCGCAGATGGACGGGGCGATCCTGGTGGTCAGGCGGTCGACGGGCCGATGCCGCAGACGCGGGAGCACATCCTGCTGGCGCGGCAGGTGAACGTGCCGACGATCGTGGTGTTCCTGAACAAGTGCGACCTGGTGGACGACCCGGAGCTGCTGGACCTGGTGGAGCTGGAGGTGCGGGAGCTGTTGAGCCAGTACAAGTATCCGGGCGATGACGCGCCGGTGATCCGGGGCTCGGCGATCAAGGCGATCGAGGGCGACGCGGAGTCGGTGGCGAAGATCGTAGGAGCTGTACGACGCGCTGGACAACTTCATCCCGGAGCCGGTGCGCGAGACGGACAAGCCGTTCCTGATGCCGGTCGAGGACGTCTTCTCGATCACGGGGCGGGGGACGGTGGCGACGGGGCGGATCGAGCGGGGCAAGATCAAGGTGGGCGAGGATGTGCAGCTGGTGGGGTTCGGGGCGGACAAGAAGGTGGTGGTGACGGGCGTCGAGATGTTCCGCAAGCTGCTCGACGAGGGGACGGCGGGGGACAACGTCGGGCTGTTGCTGCGCGGGGTGGAGAAGAACGAGATCGAGCGCGGGATGGTGCTGGCGAAGCCGGGGAGCATCCCGCCGCACACCGGGTTCGAGGCCGAAGTGTACGTGCTGGGGAAGGACGAGGGCGGGCGGCACACGCCGTTCTTCAAGGGGTACCGGCCGCAGTTCTACTTCCGCACGACGGACGTGACGGGGTCGGTGGAGTTGCCGGCGGGGGTGGAGATGGTGATGCCGGGAGACAACATCCAGATGACGATCGAGCTGATCACGCCGGTGGCGATGGACGAGGGGCTGCGCTTCGCGATCCGCGAAGGGGGCCGGACGGTGGGCGCCGGCGTCGTGACCAAGATCCTGAAGTAGTGATGGTCGATCATCGGTGAGTCGCTCATCGATGACCTGATGAAATGACGCAGGACTCGGGGCGGATCACCGCCCCGAGCGCAGCATAGAGGATGGGACCGATGGACCAGCTGGAAACGCAGGCGGAAGGCGCAGGTCCCGGGAAGCTGGATCGGCCAGTCGGTCGACTTCCTCGTGGCGACGCGGAGCGAGCTGGACAAGGTCAGCTGGCCGCCGCGCGACGAGCTGATCAAGGCGACCAAGGCCGTGGTCTTCGGGGCGCTGGTGCTCGGCGTCGCTCATTGGCCTGATGGACTAGGTGCTGCAGTAGATCCTGGTCGACTTCCTCGCCTACCTCGCCCGGTAACGGGGAGGCCACGTGGAGTCACGCTGGTACGCGATCCAGACGACGGCGGGCCATGAGAACAAGGTCCGCACGCTGTTGCAGCAGCGCATCAAGGACGACCCGCGCCCCGAAGGGCAGAAGCTGGTCTCCGCGGCGCTGGTCCCGACGCAGGAAGTCGTCGAGATCAAGAATGGCAAGAAGGTCACGGTGGAGCGGAAGCTCTACCCCGGCTACGTGATCGTGCAGATGGGAATGAGCCAGGAAGCGCACCACCTGGTCAACTCCATCCAGGGCGTGATCAAGTTCGTGGGCACCAGCCGGGCGCCGCTGCCGCTCCGCGACGATGAGGTCAATCGCCTCCTCGGCTCGTCGGAGTCCGAGGCCGATGCGGCCCCGAAGGAAGAGATCCCGTTCCTGGCTGGGCAGGCGGTCGAGATCACCGAGGGCCCGTTCTCGGACTTCAACGGGGTGGTCGAGGAAGTGCTGGCCGACAAGGGAAAGGTGAAGGTGTCGGTCTCGCTCTTCGGGCGTCCGACGACGGTGGAACTGGATTACTTGCAGCTGAGCGGACATTAGCGATCGCGCTGTCGAGAAGCGAGTAAGCGAGAAGCGATAGAGCTGGACCGGGAGGATCGTCCTCCCACCCCGCGACCGCCCGGGATCACCGGCGGCAGGTTCGGCGACTGATGGCCGTTCCGTTATTCGGTGTTCCGCTCCGCCTGCGGACATCGTGAAAGGAGCGACATGGCGAAGAAGATCGCTGCCATGGTGAAACTGCAGTGCCCCGCCGGAGCAGCGAATCCCGCCCCGCCGGTCGGCACCGCGCTGGGCCCCCACGGGGTCAACATCATGGAGTTCTGCAAGCAGTTCAACGCGCGCACCCAGGCGCAGAGCCGGCATGGTGATTCCGTGGTCGTGACGATCTTCGCGGATCGCACGTTCACCTTCATCACCAAGACGCCGCCGGCGCCGAACCTCCTGCTCAAGGAGGCCGGGATCGAGAAGGGCAGCGCGCCCCGAACCGGACCAAGGTCGGCAAGGTCACCCGCGCTCAGCTCAAGAAGATCGCCGAGATCAAGATGGCCGATCTCAACGCCTCCGACCTCGAGTCGGCGATGCGCATGATCGCCGGCACGGCGCGGTCGATGGGGCTGGAGGTCGCCGACTGATGCCAGCCCTCGGAAAGAAGTACCGCGCCGCGGCAGCCAAGGTCGAGGCGGGCCAGTTGTATCGCCGTCGACCAGGCCGTCTCGCCTGGTCAAGCAGACCTCGTACACCAAGTTCGACTGCACGGTGGATGTCGCCGTGCGGCTGGCGTCGACCCGCGACACGCCGATCAGGTGGTGCGCGGCACGGTGGTGCTCCCGCATGGCACCGGCAAGACCGTCCGCGTCCTGGTGATCGCGCAGGGCGACCGGGCCAAGGACGCCGAGGCGGCCGGCGCCGATTTTGTCGGCGTCGAGTATCTCCAGAAGCTCAAGGACGGCTGGCTCGAGTGCGACGTCATCGTCGCCACGCCGGACGTCATGGGGCAGCTCGGCGCCTCGGCCGCATCCTCGGCCCTCGCGGCCTGATGCCGAACCCCAAGGCCGGCACGGTCACGATGGACGTGGCCAAGGCGGTCAAGGAGATCAAGGCGGGCAAGATCGAGTTCCGCGTCGACAAGACGGGGAACCTGCACGCGCCGATCGGCAAGGTGTCCTTTTCCGAGGACCAGCTCGCCGCGAACCTCACCGCGTTCATGGAGACGGTGGTGAAGGCCAAGCCCTCGGCCGCCAAGGGGACCTACATCCGGTCGGCGACCGTCTCCGGCACCATGGGACCCGGCATCAAGCTCGACACGGCGGGGTACCGATGAGCAAGACCGAGCGGCAGGACCAGGTCGAGGACGCTGACGGCGCGGATCAAGGCGTCGCCGAATGTCTTCGTGACCGACTTCACCGGCCTCAACGTGCTGAAGATGACCGAATTCCGCCGGCGGCTCCGCCAGGCGGGCGGGCGCTACGTGGTGGTCAAGAACACGCTGGCCCAGCGGGCGCTGGCGGCCAACAAGATCGGCGAGCTCGATGCGCACCTGACCGGCAATACCGGCCTCGTGTTCGCCGGCGAGGATCCGATGGCGGCCGCCAAGGTGGTCGGCGAGTTCGCCAAGCAACACCAGAAGCCGACGGTGCGGGCTGGGTGGCTCGACGGCCAGGCCGTTGAACCTGCGTATGTCAAGCGGCTCGGCGAGATCCCGCCGCGAGAGGTGCTGCTCGGCCAGTTCGTCGGCGCCCTCAACGGGATCCTGTATCAGATGGTCGGTGCGCTCGAGGCGCTCCGCGAACAGCGTGCGGCCGCTTCGGCCCCAGTCAACGGAGAATGACAACCATGGCAACCCATGCTCAGCAACGACGAAATCCTCGACGCGATCGGCCAGAAGACCGTGCTGGAACTGGCGGACCTGATCGAGTCCTTCAAGACCAAGTTCAACGTCACGGTGATGGCCGCGCGCCGTCGGGTGGCGGCGCGGCGCGCCCCGGCCGCGGTCGAGGAACAGACGGAGTTCACCGTCATCCTCAAGGCGTGCGGCGAGAAGAAGATCAACGTGATCAAGGCGGTCCGCGAGATCACGTCGCCTGGGCCTCAAGGAAGCCAAGGACCTGGTCGACGGCGCGCCCAGCACCGTGAAGGAAGGCGTCTCCAAGGCCGAGGCCGAGGAGATGAAGAAGCGACTCGAGGATCAGGGCGCGACCGTCGAACTGAAGTGACGCGGAGGCGTCGTCCCGAGCCGGTCGCATCCGCGGCCGGCAAGGGACTCCGACCGCAACGGTCACTTTCAGTGAGACGGCATGACGACTCGACGCGACCTCGTAATCCGGATGACGATGGTGCCGACCCCCGCCTGTGGCGGGGGCCGCGGCGCTGCCGTGTCCCATTTGCCCGGGATGTGCTGATGCCTGACACGCTGCCGGTCATTTCGTTCTCGACGATGCAGGAGGGCATGGACATGCCCCACCTGCTCGATATCCAGACGAAGGCCTTTGAGTCCCTGCTCGTGCCCGATGATGTCGAGGGCGATCGCCAGGATGTGTCGCTGGAACGCGTGTTCCGCGACCTCTTCCCGATCTCCGACGTCAACGGCAAGTACTCCCTGGAGTTCGTCGGCTACTCGCTCGGCGACCCGAAGTACTCCGTCGAGGAGTGCATCGAGCGCGACATGACCTATGCCGCGCCGCTCCGCACCAAGCTCCGCCTCGACGTCTTCGAGGAGGTCGACGGGCAGCGCCGGCTGAAGAACGCCGATCGAGAAGGAGGTCTACCTCGGCGAGCTGCCGATCATGACCCCGCTGGGCACCTTCGTGATCAACGGCGCCGAGCGCGTCGTGGTCTCGCAGCTGCACCGCTCGCCGGGCGTGGTCTTCGAGGAAGACACCCACCCCAACGGCCAGCGCCTCTTCTCGGCCCGGATCATCCCGTTCCGCGGGTCGTGGGTGGAGTTCACCATCGACATTCACGACGTGATCTACGTCCACATCGACAAGAAGAAGAAGTTCCCGGCCACGGCGCTGCTGCGCGCGTTCGGCTACGGCCACAATGCCGACATCCTCCGGCTCTTCTTCGCCGAGAAGATGCTCGACATCTCCGGCCGCGCCGATTCCCGCCAGGAGCGCCGCGAGATCGTCGGCGCGATGCTGGCCGCCGACGTCGCCGAATCCGGAAGACCCGAAGGGCGATCCGCTCGGCCGCACTGGGCGACGAACTCATCGCCTGACCGCCTGCAGGCGATGCGGCATGTCGGCGTCAAGCACGTGCGCGTCTTCGCCGGGTACAGCGTCGCTCGACCTGCGCGACGACGAGCTCCCGGTCACCAACCGCGACCGCGGCAACCACGTGCTGGCCTTCGCGGTGGCCGATCCGGAGACCGGCGAAGTCCTCGCCGAGGGCGGCAAGGAGCTGACCGACAAGCTGCGCGCCAAGCTCGAGAAGGCCGGCGTGCACAAGGTCGAGATCCTGCTGCCGGCCGGGCAAGGGCGAGTCGCCGCTGATCCGGAACACCCTCGCCAAGGATCCGACGCACTCCGAGCAGGAGGCGCTGGAGCAGATCTACGCGCTGCTGCGCCCGGGCGACGCGCCGAACCTCGAGACCGCGCGCCAGCAGATCCAGAAGCTCTTCTTCAACCCGAAGCGCTACGACCTGGGTCGTGTCGGCCGCTACAAGATCAACCAGCGCCTCAAGGTCAAGATCGACCCGAACCACACGGTGCTGACCGAAGAGGATTTCATCGCGATCATCCGCTACCTGATCGACCTGCACGACGGGCGCGGGAACACGGACGACATCGACCACCTCGGCAACCGCCGGATCCGGTCGGTCGGCGAGCTGATCGCCAACCAGTTCTCGGTCGGCCTCTCGCGCATGGCGCGCCTGGTCAAGGAGCGGATGAGCATCAACTCCGATCCGGAGAAGATCTCGCTCGACGACCTGGTCAACGCCCGGACCGTTTCCGCGGTCATCCAGGCGTTCTTCGGCAGCTCGCAGCTGTCGCAGTTCATGGACCAGACCAACCCCCTCGCGGAACTGACCAACAAGCGCCGGCTCTCGGCGCTCGGGCCTGGTGGCCTGACGCGCGAACGCGCCGGCTTCGAAGTCCGCGACGTCCACTATTCGCAGTACGGCCGCATGTGCCCGATCGAGACGCCAGAAGGACCGAACATCGGCCTGATCACGTCGCTCTCGACCTACGCGCGCATCAACGACCTCGGCTTCATCGAGACGCCCTACCGCGTCGTGAAGCACGGCAAGACCACCGGTGAGCTGCAGTGGCTGTCGGCCAGCGAGGAAGAAGACTTCGCGGTGGCCCAGGCCAACGCGCCGCTCAACGACGACGGGTCGTTCGCCGACCCGCTGGTGCTCTGCCGCCGGGGAGACGACTACCCGCTGCTGCCGCCGCCCCGCATCGACTTCATGGATGTGGCGCCGGAACAGCTCGTCTCGATCGCTGCGGCGCTGATCCCGTTCCTCGAGCACGACGACGCCAACCGCGCCCTCATGGGCTCGAACATGCAGCGCCAGTCCGTGCCGCTCCTCTTCCCGCAGGCGCCGATCGTCGGCACCGGGCTGGAGACCAAGGTGGCACGCGACTGCGGTGCCGTCATCATCTCCAGGCGGTCCGGCACGGTGACCCGGGTCACCGCCGACGAGATCATCGTCGACGCCGGCTCGGCACCCTCGGACAAGACCCAGCCGCTCGGCCGCCTCGCGCGGATCGACCGCTACCGGGTCAAGAAGTTCTGGCGCACCAACCAGGACACCGCCATCAACCAGCGTCCGCTGGTGCGGCAGGGGCAGCAGGTCGCGGCCGGGCAGATCATCGCCGATGGCGCGGCGACGGAAGCCGGCGAACTTGCGCTGGGCTCGAACGTGCTCGTCGCCTTCATGCCCTGGTACGGGCACAACTTCGAGGACGCCATCGTGCTCTCCGAGCGCCTGGTGAAGGACGACGTCTACTCGTCGATCCACATCCAGGAACTCGAACTGCACGTGCGCGACACCAAGCGCGGGCAGGAAGAGATCACCCGGGAAATCCCCAACGTCTCCGATGAGTCGCTGGTCGATCTCGACGAGCGGGGCATCATCCGCATCGGCGCGCACGTCAAGCCGGGCGACATTCTCGTCGGGAAGATCACGCCGAAGGGCGAGACCGAGCTGTCGCCGGAAGAGAAGCTGCTGACCGCGATCTTCGGCGAGAAGGCGAAGGACGTGAAGGACTCGTCGCTGAAGGTGCCGCCGGGGATGAAGGGCACCGTCATCGACGTCAAGATCTTCTCGCGCGTCGAAGGTCCGGTGGTCGACAAGGATCGCGGCGAACGGATCGGCGATGTTCGCCGGGCCGAGAGCGAGGAAAAGGCCCGCATCACCCAGGCCATGCTCGATGAACTCGGCGAACTGCTCGAGGGCGAAGAGGTCGGCCTGATGCTGCGCGCCGGCACGGTCGAGGAGCTCCACCCGGCGGGCTTCAAGCTCAGCAGCGCGGTGCTCAAGGAACTCGACCTCGGCAACGTCGACCTCAAGACGCTGCGGGTCGCAGGCAAGGCCGCCAATGAGCGGATCCGGGCCACGCTCGACACCGCCGCGGCAGAGCGCGCCAAGGTCGAGGAGAAGGCCGAAGACCAGATCGACAAGATCCTCCAGCCGGACGAGCTCCCGCCGGGAGTCATCCAGCTGGTCAAGGTGTACTGCGCCGAGAAACGGAAGATCTCCGTCGGCGACAAGATGGCCGGTCGCCATGGCAACAAGGGCATCGTGGCGCGCATCGTGCCGGAAGAGGACATGCCGTTCCTGCCCGATGGCTCTCCGGTCGACATCGTCCTCAATCCACTCGGCGTGCCGAGCCGGATGAACGTGGGCCAGATCCTGGAAACGCACCTTGGCTGGTGCGGCCGGATCCTCGGCTTCAAGGCGAAGACCCCGGTGTTCCGGGGCGCCGAGGAGAGCGAGATCGGCGTGTTGCTGCGCCTCGCCGGCCTGAGCTGGGCGGCCGAGTCGCTGCGACTCTCTGATGCACCCCCGCCGCCGACCGACAGCGAAATCGCCGCGCTGGTGCTCGACTTGCGGGCGCTCGAGGTGCCGGGGGCGACCCTCGATGGCACCGGAGTCGAAGTCCTCTACAAGAAGGGCGTCTCGGCAAGCACCGCCGCCATGGCCAAGCGCGTCGAGCGCTTCCTGGCGACCGCCGGGAAGGAACTGGCAGCCCGCGAGCGGGAGCAGCGCCAGATCGAACTCGCCACGCACGACGTGTTGCTCGAGGGGGCTGAAGGATCGGCCAAGAAGGAGCTGCTGGCCGCCCGCAAGAGCCTCGCCGAGGGCGCCGAGCTCTCCGATGCCGATCTGCTGGCCTCGTTCGGCCTCGAGTCGCTCGCCAAGGTGGCGGCCGGCAAGGCCCCGGCCGCGGTCATCGGCGCGAGCGCCGACTTGCTGGTTCGCCACGCCGGCCTCACGCCGGCCGGCAAGGCAAGGCTCCGCGATGGCCGCACGGGCCAGGAGTTCAAGGGTGACGTGACCGTCGGCACCATCTACATGCTCAAGCTCAGCCACCTCGTGGACGACAAGATCCACGCCCGCTCGATCGGGCCGTACTCGCTGGTGACCCAGCAGCCGCTCGCCGGCAAGGCGCAGTTCGGCGGCCAGCGCTTCGGGGAAATGGAGGTCTGGGCCCTGGAGGCCTACGGCGCGGCGCACGTCCTCCAGGAAATGCTGACCGTCAAGTCGGATGACGTCAACGGACGGAGCCGGGTGTACGAGGCGATCGTCAAGGGACAGAACCTGCCCGAACCGGGGATCCCGGAGTCGTTCAACGTGCTCGTGAAGGAGTTGCAGGCCCTGGGCTTGAAGGTCACCCTGGGCACCACCGCCGAAGGGGAGGAGTGAGGCGGCCATGATTGATTTTCGCAGCGGACGCGAGTCCAAGAGCTCGAGCTTCGACTATATCGGCATCCGGATCGCCAGTCCCGAGGAAATTCGCGGACCGCGCGACCCGAAGGAACGGGAGCGGGTTGAACTCCAGGGACAGCGCTACTGGTGGTCGTGGGGCGAGGTCACCAAGCCCGAGACGATCAACTACCGCTCGTTCAAGCCGGAGAAGGACGGCCTGTTCTGTGAGCGCATCTTCGGCCCGGTCAAGGACTGGGAGTGCCATTGCGGCAAGTACAAGCGGATCCGTTATCGCGGCGTGATCTGCGACCGCTGCGGCGTGGAAGTCACCCTCTCCAAGGTGCGCCGCGAGCGGATGGGACACATCGAGCTGTCCGTGCCGGTGGCGCACATCTGGTTCTTCAAGACGCTGCCGTCGCCGATGGGCAACCTCCTCGACGTGACCCTGAAGGAGCTGGAGCGGATCGTCTACTACTCCTCCTACGTGGTGCTCGACCCGGGGGAGCAGGAAGTCGAGGACCGCCAGTTGCTGGACGAGGACGAGTACCTCGCCCTGCGCCTCAAGGCGCGCGAAGCAGGCGACACCGCCTTCCGGGCCGAGATCGGCGCCCCGGCGGTCCGGGAGCTGCTCAAGAAGCTCGACATCAAGAAGCTCGCCGAGACGCTCCGCGCCTCGGTGGCGGTCGAGACCAGCCAGCATCGCAAGAAGCAGATGCTCAAGCGGCTCAAGATCGTCGACGCCTTCCTGTGCTCGGGCGATCAGGGCGACATGGCGAACGATCCGGCGTGGATGATCATGGACGTCATCCCGGTGATCCCGCCCGACCTCCGTCCGCTGGTCCCGCTCGACGGCGGGCGCTTCGCCACGTCGGACCTGAACGACCTCTATCGCCGGGTGATCAACCGCAACAACCGGCTGCAGAAGCTGATCCAGCACCGCGCCCCGGAAGTCATCCTGCGCAACGAAAAGCGGATGCTTCAGGAAGCCGTCGATGCCCTGTTCGACAACGGCCGCCGCTCCAAGGCGATCCGTGGCCGCGGCAAGCGTCCCCTGAAGTCGCTTTCCGACATGCTCAAGGGGAAGCAGGGGCGCTTCCGCCAGAACCTGCTCGGCAAGCGCGTCGACTACTCGGGCCGGTCGGTCATCGTCGTTGGTCCGGAGCTCCGCCTGCACCAGTGCGGCCTTCCCAAGACCATGGCGGTCGAGCTGTTCAAGCCCTTCATCATCCACAAGCTGGTGGAGAAGGGCATTGCCGAGACGGTCAAGCGCGCCAAGAAGATCGTCGAGCGCGAGAGCCCCGAGGTCTACGAGATCCTCGAGGAGATCATCCAGGACCATCCGGTCCTGCTCAACCGCGCCCCGACGCTGCACCGCCTGGGCATCCAGGCGTTCGAGCCGAAGCTCGTGGAAGGCAAGGCGATCCGGATTCACCCGCTTGTCTGCGCCGCATTCAACGCCGACTTCGACGGCGACCAGATGGCCGTGCACGTGCCGCTCTCGTTCGAGGCGCAACTCGAGGCCCGGCTCCTGATGGTGTCGTCGAACAACATCCTCAAGCCCTCCGATGGCCGGCCGATCGCCGAGCCGTCGCAGGACATGGTGCTCGGTTCCTACTTCCTCACCAAGCTCCCCGCGGGCTTCGAGGAGGAGATCCGCCTCGCCGGTCCGAAGCTCGAGCAGGTCAAGGCGAGGCTCTGGCAGGACGCACCCTATTACGGCGCCATTGCCGAGCTGGAGATGGCCCTGCTGCACGGCGTCATCCAGCACCAGAGCGCGATCCACTTCTGGTTCGTGCCGCCCGCGGAATCGCCCGACGCGAACCCGCGCTGGATCAAGACCACGGTCGGCCGGGTGCTGTTCAACAACATCGTCCCGCGCGCGGTGATCGCCGAGCTCGGCTTCCGCGATGAGCTGATGAAGAAGAAGCAGCTCTCCGAGACGGTGCTGCAGAGCTATCGGCGTGCCGGTCTGCGCGAGACGGTCGAGTTCCTCGATCGCCTCAAGCGGTTCGGCTTCGAGTTTGCCACCGGCGGCGGCATCTCGATCGGCATCGAGGACCTCGAGATTCCGATCAAGAAGCAGGAGCTGCTGGCCGATGCGCAGAAGCGCGTCGAGCGGTTCCAGAAGGCCTACAACACCGGCCAGATCACCTTCGGGGAGCGTTACAACAAGGTGATCGACGCCTGGACCCACGCCAACAACGACGTGGCCGAGGCGATGCTGGCGCACATGCGCGAATCGCGCGGTGGCTACAACCCGGTGTACATGATGTACGATTCCGGCTCCCGCGGTTCGCGCGACCAGATCCGGCAGCTCGCCGGCATGCGCGGCCTGATGGCGAAGCCGCAGAAGAAGCTCACCGGCGGCATCGGCGAAATCATCGAATCGCCGATCAAGTCGAACTTCCGCGAAGGCCTCACGGTGCTCGAGTACTTCATCTCGACGCACGGCGCGCGCAAGGGTCTCGCCGACACGGCCCTCAAGACGGCCGACGCCGGCTACCTCACCCGCCGCCTCTGCGACGTGGCGCAGGATGTCACGATCACCGAGGAGGATTGCGGCACGGTGATGGGCCTCGACATGACCCCGCTTCGCGAAGGCGAGGACATCATCGAGCCGCTGCGCGACCGGATCCTCGGCACCGTGGCCGCCGAAGACGTCACCGATCCGCACGAGCTCGACGAATTCGGCGACCGACGCGTGCTGGTGCAGACCGGCCAGCTGATCGATGAGGAGGTTGCCCAGACCATCGACGACGCCTCGATCGAAAAGGTGCGCATCCGTTCGGTGCTCACCTGCGAGTCGAAGCGCGGCGTCTGCCGGATGTGCTACGGCCGCAACCTGGCCACGATGGAACGGGTCGACCTGGGCGAGGCCGTCGGCATTCTTGCGGCCCAGTCCATCGGCGAGCCGGGCACGCAGCTGACCCTGCGGACCTTCCACATCGGCGGTACGGCATCACGCATCGCCGAGGAAGCCGAGCGACGTGCCCGGACCGACGGCCTGGTGACCTACACCAGTGACCTTGAGTGGGCCGACGTCCCGGTCGAATACGAGGATGGCGTCAAGTCGTCGATCCGCATCGCGCTCACCCGTGAGACGGAGTCGGCGACCGAAGAGAACAAGGCCGGCATCGTCCTGGTCGACCCGAAGGACCCGAAGCGGGCACTCAACCGCTACCCGGTGCCCGAGGGCGCCCTGCTGCAGGTCAAGGAGGGCGACCTCTCGGCCAAGGGCGACAACGACAAGCGCGCCAGCATCCTCTACACCTGGGACCCATACAACGACCCGAGCATCATCAAGGTCGACGGCGAACTGCGGTGGAAGGACCTGGTGCCCGGGCGTCACGCTGCGGGAAGAACTCGACGAAGGCACTGGCCTCCGCTCGGTCGTCGTGGTGACCGATCCGGATCGCGAGCTGCATCCCTCGGTGCTGGTCTACCAGGCCAACCGGAAGGACCCGCAGGAGTACACGCTGGCCGAGGGCTCACGGATCATCCTGGGCTCGCCGACCGATCCGGTTTCGCGCGCCATGGTGCTCCCGCCCGAGGCGAATCCGTGGTCGGAGTCCTTCAAGGTCACCGAGCACCCGATCAACGTGGCGTGGCCGAGCAAGACCAAGAAGGAGAGCAAGGACAAGACGGTGTTCCTCTCGGCCCCGGTCAAGGTGTCGAAGGGCGTCACCATCACCAAGATTCCGCGCCAGGCCTACAAAACCCGCGACATCACGGGCGGCCTGCCGCGCGTCGCCGAACTCTTCGAGGCCCGTCGCCCGAAGGACCCGGCCACGATGTCCGAGGTCGATGGCATCGTGAAGTTCGGCGAGATCAAGCGCGGCAAGCGCGAGATCTTCGTCTACCCGGTGGCCCCTGACGGCACCCTGGTCACCGAGGACGAGGCGAGGGTGTACGAAGTCCCCGCCGGCAAGCACCTCCGGGTGCATGAGGGCGACCGCGTTCGTGCCGGTGACCGGCTGACCGAAGGGCCGGTCTCGCCGCACGAGATCCTGCAGATCAAGGGTCCGCGCGCGGTGCAGGAGTACCTGCTCAACGAGGTCCAGGAGGTCTATCGCCTCCAGGGCGTGCGGATCAACGACAAGCACATCGGCGTGATCGTGCGCCAGATGCTCCAGAAGGTTCGCGTCACCGATCCCGGCGACACCACCTTCCTCGATGCCGAGACGGTGGACCGCCAGAGTTTCCGGACGGAGAACGAACGGATCCTCAAGCGGAAGATGAAGCCGGCAACGGCCGAGCCCGTGCTCCTCGGGATCACCAAGGCGTCGCTGACGACCCAGTCGTTCATCTCGGCGGCCTCATTCCAGGAAACCACCCGGATCCTGACCGACGCGGCCATCCGCGGCGCCAAGGACGAGCTCCGGGGACTGAAGGAGAACATCATCATCGGTCACCTGATCCCGGCCGGCACCGGTCACTACCGGTACGTCGACCTGGAGATCGAGCCGCCCGCCGGCTTCGAGCCGCCGCCGCCGGCACTCGAGGTGGTGGAAGAACCCGTTCCGGATGTGCTGCTTGCCGTGGTCGAGGATGAGGTGGTGGTCTGATCGCCTGAGGCAGCGTTCTGCTGGGCCCATACCCGCCGTTCGGTCATCCGGACGGCGGGTTCGGGTTTTCTCGTCCCGGCCTGCTCGGGCGGTGGCGGGTCCCCCCGGCGCTTCTCCTTGCCCCACAGGCACTTGACCCCATTGCCTCAGGCCAGTATTCTTCAAATCTGTCGCCGAAATGGCCAAGGATTAAGTCCTTGGCCGGTAACGAGTTCACGAAACGGGTGTATGCCGACGATCAATCAGCTCCTCCGCCAGGGCCGCCGTGACCCCCGCTACATGGGGAAGGCGCCGCACCTTCAGGGCAATCCGCAGAAGCGGGGCGTCTGCACGCGTGTCTACACTACCACGCCCAAGAAGCCGAACTCGGCCCTGCGCAAGGTGGCGAAGGTTCGCCTGACCAACGGCATCGAGGTGATCGCCTACATCCCGGGTGAAGGCCACAACCTGCAGGAACACTCGATCGTGCTGATCCGCGGCGGTCGCGTGAAGGACCTGCCAGGCGTGCGCTATCACATCCTCCGCGGCACGCTCGACGCCGCCGGGGTCAACGACCGCCGTCAGAGTCGCTCGAAGTACGGCGCCAAGGCGCCGAAGGTTGCCAAGGGAGCGGGCAAGTGAGCCGCCGCAAGAACGCGATCAAGCGGGAGGTCCCGCCCGATCCGCGCTACGACAGCCAGACGGTGTCGAAGTTCGTCAGCAACCTGATGTCGCAGGGCAAGAAGAGCCTCGCCGAGGGGATCTTCTACCAGGCGATGGACATGATCGAAGAGCGGACCGGGCAGCCGGGCGTGGCGGTCTTCAAGCAGGCCGTCAACAACGCCAAGCCGGCCGTCGAAGTGAAGAGCCGCCGGGTCGGTGGCGCCTCGCTGCAGGTGCCAGTCGAGGTGCGTCCCGATCGCCGCACGGCGCTGGCGATGCGGTGGCTGATCTCCTTTGCGCGCGCGCGCGGCGAGAAGACCATGGCGGAGCGCCTCGCGGCGGAGCTGATCCTGGCGTCCAAGGGCGAGGGCAACGCCATCAAGAAGAAGGAAGACACGCATCGGATGGCGGAAGCCAACCGCGCGTTTGCGCACTATCGTTGGTAGCATGATGATCGATGGTCGATGATCGATCATCGAGCGTACTGAACATCCGGATCACGTGAGCGGCCCTCGGCCGTCCACCTCTGGTCCTTCGACAAACGCCGGGATTCTCCATGAGAATCCTCGTCTCGGGCTGCCAGCCCGGACGTGGCGCGGAGCGATACCGCGGGCAGCTTGCCCGGTCCGGTCGCCCCGCTTTTTCGCTGGGAGCGATTGCAGTTATGGCCCGTGGACACCCCGCTCGACTGGTATCGCAACATCGGCATCATGGCCCACATTGATGCCGGGAAGACGACTACGACCGAGCGCATCCTGTATTACACCGGGCAAGAACTACAAGATCGGCGAAGTGCACGACGGCGCCGCGACGATGGACTGGATGGAGCAGGAGCAGGAGCGCGGCATCACCATCACCTCGGCGGCGACGACCTGCTTCTGGACAGCGCCATGGCGAGAGCGATGGCGAAGGGGCGGGGCCGGAGTACCGCATCAACATCATCGACACGCCGGGCCACGTCGACTTTACCGTCGAAGTCGAGCGCTCGCTCCGGGTGCTCGACGGCTGCGGTGGCGCTGCTCGACTCGGTAGCCGGCGTCGAGCCGCAGACCGAGACCGTCTGGAAGCAGGCCGACCGCTACGGCGTGCCGCGGATGATCTTCGCCAACAAGATGGACCGCGTCGGCGCCAACTTCGACCGCTGTGTCGAGATGATCCGCGACCGACTGTCGCGCCGGGCGTTTCCGCTGCAGATCCCGGTGGGCACCGGCGAGACGTTCACCGGGCACATCGACGTGATCACCCGCCGCCAGTTCATCTTCGACGATGCCACCATGGGACGGAAGTTCCAGGTGGTCGACCGGTGCCGGCCGAGTTCACCGAGGCGGTCGAGGCGGCCCGCCATGCCGCCATCGAGGCGGCGGTCGAGTTCGACGATGAGCTGATGCACAAGTACCTCGAGGGCGAGGAGCTCACCGTCGACGAGATCCAGCGCGCCATCCGCAAGGCCACGCTTGGCGATGGGGTTCGTCCCGGTCCTCTGCGGCGCCGCGTTCAAGAACAAGGGCGTTCAGGCGCTGCTTGATGCGGTGATCGACTACCTGCCGGCGCCCGCTCGACGTCCCCGCGATCAAGGGGCACGCAGCCCGGCGATGAGCTGGACTGTCCTGGAGCGTCACGCCGACGGATGACGAGCCGTTCGCTGCGCTGGCGTTCAAGATCATGACCGACCCGTTCGTCGGCCGGCTGACCTTCTTCCGGGTCTACTCGGGCAAGCTCGAGGCCGGCAGCTACGTCTACAACGCCAGCAAGGACAAGAAGGAACGCGTGGCGCGCCTGCTGCAGATGCACGCCAACAAGCGGGAGGAGATCGAGGAGGTGCTGGCCGGCGACATCGGCGCGGCGATCGGCCTCAAGGACACCCGCACCGGCGACACGCTCTGCGACGAGGACCACCCGATCATCCTCGAGTCGATGAACTTCGCCGAGCCGGTCATCTCGATGTCGATCGAGCCCAAGTCGAAGGCCGACCAGGACAAGCTGGCCATCGCGATGCAGAAGCTGGCCGAGGAGGACCCGACCTTCCGCGTGCGCAGCGACCCGGAGACCGGCCAGGTGATCATCGCCGGCATGGGCGAGCTGCACCTCGAGGTGCTGGTCGAGCGGATGAAGCGCGAATTCAAGGTCGAGGCCAATGTCGGCCGGCCGCAGGTCGCGTTCCGCGAGACGATCACCCAGCGCGTCGAGCAGGTCGAGGGGAAGTTCATCCGCCAGTCCGGCGGCAAGGGCCAGTATGGCCACGTCGTGATCAACTCAAGCCGGGCGAGGTGGGCAAGGGATTTGTGTTCGTCGACAAGATCGTCGGCGGCACGGTGCCGCGCGAGTTCATCAAGCCGGCCGAGGCAGGCATGCGCGAGGCGCTGGAGAACGGCGTCCTCGCCGGCTATCCGATGGTCGACGTGAAGGCGGAGCTGGTCTACGGCTCCTACCACGACGTCGACTCGAGCGAAATGGCGTTCAAGATCGCCGGCTCGATGGCGATCAAGGAGGCGGCCCGCCAGGCGGGTCCGGTCATCCTCGAGCCGATCATGGAGGTGGAAGTCGTCTCCCCCGAGGACTTCCTCGGCGCGGTGATCGGCGACCTCTCGAGCCGCCGCGGCAAGATCGGCTGGATGACCCAGCGCGGCGAATCACAGGTGGTCGCGGCCCAGGTGCCGCTGGCGGAGATGTTCGGTTACTCGACCTCGCTCCGCAGCGCGACGCAGGGCCGGGCGGCCTATACGATGCAGTTCGATCATTACGAAGAAGTGCCGAAGGCCGTTGCCGAGGCCATCATCACGAAGAATACGGGCAAGAAATAGGGGCGCCGGGGCGACGCGCGCGTCGCCCCTCCACCACGGGTCATAACACGGGTCGAGGATTGGAACATGGCAAAGGTCAAGTTCGAGCGGACCAAGCCGCACGTGAACGTCGGGACGATCGGGCACGTGGATCATGGCAAGACGACGTTGACGGCGGCGTTGACGAAGGTCTCGGCCGACAAGGGGTTTGGCACGAAGTACATCTCGTATGACGCGGTGGCGAAGGCGTCGGAATCGCAGGGGCGTCGGGACCCGACGAAGATCCTGACGATCGCGACGAGCCACGTGGAGTACGAGACGGCCAAGCGGCACTACGCCCACGTCGACTGCCCGGGCCACGCCGACTATGTCAAGAACATGATCACGGGCGCGGCGCAGATGGACGGGGCGATCCTGGTGGTGATCGGCGGTCGACGGGCCGATGCCGCAGACGCGGGAGCACATCCTGCTGGCGCGGCAGGTGAACGTGCCGACGATCGTGGTGTTCCTGAACAAGTGCGACCTGGTGGACGATCCGGAGCTGCTGGACCTGGTGGAGCTGGAGGTGCGGGAGCTGTTGAGCCAGTACAAGTATCCGGGCGATGACGTGCCGGTGATCCGGGGCTCGGCGATCAAGGCGATCGAGGGCGACGCGGAGTCGGTGGCGAAGATCGTGGAGCTGTACGACGCGCTGGACAACTTCATCCCGGAGCCGGTGCGCGAGACGGACAAGCCGTTCCTGATGCCGGTCGAGGACGTCTTCTCGATCACGGGGCGGGGGACGGTGGCGACGGGGCGGATCGAGCGGGGCCACATCAAGGTGGGCGAGGATGTGCAGCTGGTGGGGTTCGGGGCGGACAAGAAGGTGGTGGTGACGGGCGTCGAGATGTTCCGCAAGCTGCTCGATGAGGGGACGGCGGGGGACAACGTCGGGCTGTTGCTGCGCGGGGTGGAGAAGACGGAGATCGAGCGCGGGATGGTGCTGGCGAAGCCGGGGAGCATCCCGCCGCACACCGAGTTCGAGGCCGAAGTGTACGTGCTGGGGAAGGACGAGGGCGGGCGGCACACGCCGTTCTTCAAGGGGTACCGGCCGCAGTTCTACTTCCGCACGACGGACGTGACGGGGTCGGTGGAGTTGCCGGCGGGGGTGGAGATGGTGATGCCGGGAGACAACATCCAGATGACGATCGAGCTGATCACGCCGGTGGCGATGGACGAGGGGCTGCGCTTCGCGATCCGCGAAGGGGGCCGCACGGTGGGCGCCGGCGTCGTGACCAAGATCCTGAAGTAGTGATGGTCGATCATCGATCATCGATGATCGGGTGGTGGCGGCAGTGACGCGGGACTGTCCCGCGCCATGATGCGCAAACGAAAGGACTAGCGATGGCTGGAAAGATCCGGATCCGCCTCAAGGCGTTCGACCACGTGGTGCTGGACCAGGCCACGGCGGACATCGTGCGCACGGCGGAAAAGACGGGAGCACAGGTTTCCGGTCCGATCCCTCTGCCCGTGAAGATGGAGCGGTGGACCGTGTTGCGCTCCCCGCATGTCGACAAGAAGAGCCGGGAACAGTTCGAGCTGCGGACGCACAAGCGCCTGCTCGACATCCATGACTCACGGCCCCAGACGATGGACGCGCTGACCAAGCTGGATCTTCCGGCGGGCGTGGACGTCGAGATCAAGGTCGAATAGCCATGGCCACCGGAATCATTGGCCGGAAGCTCGGCATGACGCGGGTGTTCTCCGATGACGGCATCGCCCTGCCGGTGACGGTCATCGAAGCCGGGCCATGCCCGGTGCTCCAGGTTCGCGAGTCGCAGGCGCAGCTCGGTTGGGGGCGGAAGCGCGATGTGCGCGCCAGCAAGGCCGAAGTCGGCCATGCCAAGGCGGCCGGGCTCGACTACGCCCCGCAGGTGGTGCGCACGTTTCCGCTGGGGGCGGCCGACCTGGCGCCAGGCGCGGTGATCACGGTCGCGATGTTCGCCGAGGGCGATCTGGTGAAGGTCACCGGGACGACCAAGGGACGCGGCTTCCAGGGTGTGGTCCACCGCTACGGGTTCCATGGCGGTCCGGGGTCGCACGGCAACACGCGGCACCGCAAGCCCGGCTCGATCGGGCCGGGCACCGATCCCTCGCGCGTCATCAAGGGCAAGAAGATGCCCGGGCACATGGGCGCCGAACGGCACACCGAAATGGGGCTGCGCATCGTCAAGGTCGACGCGGATCGGAACCTGCTGTTCGTCCGCGGCGCGATCCCGGGGTCGAAGAACGGCATCGTGACCGTGGCCAAGCAGGCTGGAAGGAGCCGTCATGATTGAAGCACCGCATTACTCAGCGGCGGGCGAGAAGCGCACGCAGCCGTTTGCCCTGCCGGGCGAAGTCTTTGACGGCACGGTGAACGAGGACGTGCTGCACCAGGCGGTGAAGACGTTCCTGAACAACCAGCGGCAGGGCACGGCGAAGACCAAGACGCGCACCATTGTCTCGGGCGGCAACCAGAAGCCCTGGAAGCAGAAGGGCACCGGCCGGGCCCGTGTGGGCTCGACGCCGCGCGCCGCACTGGCGCGGCGGCGGCGTGGCCTTCGGTCCGATTCCGCGGAGCTACCGCGCCGACCTGCCGAAGAAGGTGCGGCAGCTCGCCCGGCGCTCGGCGCTCAACGCCCGGGCCCGCGAGGGCATGCTGGCGGTGATCGATCCGCTTGCCATGGCGAGCCCGAAGACCCAGGCGCTGCTCGGCCTGCTGGCCAAGCTGGAGCTGGGTGCCACCAAGACCCTGATCCTCACCGACGGCGCCAAGCCCACGGTGTACCTGAGCGGTCGCAACGTGCCGCACCTCACCGTGCTGCCGTTCAGCGATGCCACGGCCTATGACATCCTCCGGGCCGAGGTGCTGGTGATCGAGGCGTCGGCGCTGGCCTCTGAGCAGGCGGCGCGCAGCGACGAGGTGCCGAGACGACGACGCCGAGGACCAAGCGGTCGGCGGCCACCAAGTCGCGCACCGCGACGGCGAAGCCGGCCCGGGCCGCCAAGCCCAAGGCCGCGAAGTCGAAGGTCTCCAAGCCCAAGGCCACGAAGCCCAAGGCCACGAAGCCCAGGGCGGCGGCCAAGCCGAAGCGCCCCGCGGCCAAGAAGAGGAGCGAGTGATGGCCGACCTGCACGGGATTGTGGTCCGCCCGCTGATCACCGAGAAGAGCTCCGCCGCGTGGCAGGAACGCAAGGAGTACGTCTTCGAGGTGCACCCCGACGGCGACCAAGGGACAGATCCGTGAGGCGCTCAAGCAGCTGTTCGGCGTCACCGCGACCAGCGTGCGCACCATGCAGATGCGTCGCAACGCCATGGCCCGCGGCCAGAGCCGGGGCGTGTCGGCCCGGTGGAAGAAGGCCTATCGTCACCCTCAAGGACGGCGATTCACTCGCCGTCTTCGAGGGCTGAGATGAGCATTCGCCAATTCCGCCCGATGACGGCGGGCACGCGGTTCCGCTCGGTGTCCGGGTTCGACGAGATCACGCGAGCCACGCCGGAGAAGTCGCTGCTGGAGCCGATCAAGAAGAGCGGCGGCCGCAACAACAAGGGCCACCTCACGTCGCGGCACATCGGCGGCGGGCACAAGCGGATGTACCGCAAGATCGACTTCAAGCGGAACAAGTTCGGCATCCCGGCGCGGGTGGCGGAGATCGAATACGATCCGAACCGCACCGCCCGGATCGCGCTGCTGGTCTACGCCGACGGCGAGAAGCGCTACATCCTGCACCCCACCGGGCTGAAGCAGGGCGACACGGTGATGAGCGGGCCCGGGCAGCGACGTCCGGATCGGCAATGCGCTGCCGCTGGCGGAGATCCCGCTCGGCACCGACGGTGCACAACATCGAGCTCAAGATCGGCAAGGGCGGCAGCATGGCGCGCTCGGCCGGGCAGGGCGCCCAGGTCGTGGCGCGGGAAGGCGATTACGTCACGCTGCGGCTGAAGTCGACCGAGATGCGCATGGTGCACGGCCGCTGCCTCGCCACGATCGGCGAGGTCGGCAACTCCGAGCACGAGCTGCTCTCGGTCGGCAAGGCCGGCAAGAGCCGCTGGCTCGGCAAGCGTCCGCACGTCCGCGGCGTGGCCATGAACCCGGTCGATCACCCGCTGGGCGGCGGCGAAGGCAAGACCTCCGGCGGGCGTCCGCCGGTCTCGCCGTGGGGCAAGGCCGAGGGCAAGCAAGACCCGGAAGCGGAAGAAGAACTCCAACCGACTCATCGTGCGCGGCCGGAAGCGCGGGAAGGCGACCAAGTAATGGCGACGGAGCATCCGGAAGGGCCCGTTCGTTCAGCAGGCGCTGCTGGACAAGGTGGCGGCCCTGAACTCGAAGAACGAGAAGAAGGTCGTCAAGACCTGGAGCCGGGCGAGCACCATCCTGCCCGAGTTCGTCGGCCACACCTTCGCGGTGCACAACGGCAACAAGTTCGTGCCGGTGTACGTGTCGGAGAACATGGTGGGGCACAAGCTCGGCGAGTTCGCCCCGACGCGCCTGTTCCGCGGCCACAGCGGCAAGCTGGTCGCCGACAAGAAGGCGAAGGTCGGCCTGATGATGGAAGGACGACGCGATTCAGCGGTCGGTGCGTCAGTCGCCGCGCAAGATGCGGCTGGTGATGGACCTGATCCGCGGCAAGGACGTCAACGAGGCGTACGCGATCCTCCAGTTCAACAAGAAGCTGGCGGCGCGGCAGATCGCCAAGACGCTGAAGTCGGCGGTGGCCAACGCCGAGCAGCATGCGCAGAGCGGACAACGAGGCGTTCGACGTCGACGACCTGTGGTGGTCGATGCGCAGGTCCACATGGGCCCGCCGCTCAAGCGGTTCACGGCGGCGGCGCAGGGCCGCGCCACGCCGATCCGCAAGCGGACCAGCCACGTGCACATCGCCGTGGCGACGAAGGAGAGCGAAGTAATGGGCCAGAAGACGCATCCGGTCGGGTTCCGGCTCGGCGATCATCAAGCAGGCGCTGTCGCGCTGGTACGCGTCGGCGAAGGACATGCCGGCGCTGCTGGCCGAGGATCGGCTGATCCGCAAGTACATCCAGAAGCGGCTCGGGCACGCGGCGATCGCCGAGGTGCACATCGAGCGGCAGGCCGGGCAAGGTGACCGTGACGATCCACACCGGCCGGCCGGGCGTGGTGATCGGCAAGCGCGGCGCCGAAGTGGACAAGCTGCGCGACGAGCTGGCCGGCGTGCTCGAGCGCAGCTGAAGGCGACCCGCGAGGTGGCGGTCAACGTCGAGGAGATCAAGCGGCCGGAGCTGTCGGCCAAGCTGGTGGCCGACAACATCGCCGCACCAGCTGGAGCAGCGGATCTCGTTCCGCCGCGCCATGAAGCGCGCGGTGCAGAGCACGATGCGGATGGGCGCGCAGGGGATCCGGGTGCGGGCCGCGGGCCGCCTGGGCGGCGCCGAAATCGCGCGGACCGAGGGCTACCGCGAAGGCCGCGTGCCGCTGCACACGCTGCGCGCCGACATCGACTACGCCACCGGCACGGCCAAGACGACCTACGGCACGATCGGGATCAAGGTCTGGATCTTCAAGGGCGAGATCGTCGAGGACATGACCGGCCGCACCTACAGCACGGGGGCCTGAGCGCATGCTGGCACCGAAGCGGGTCAAGTTCCGCAAGACGTTCAAGGGCCGCACCAAGGGCATCGCCACCCGCGGCAACACGGTGGCGTTCGGCGAGTGGGGCCTGATGTCGCTGGAGCCGGGCTGGATCACCAACCGGCAGATCGAGGCGGCCCGCGTGGCGATGACGCGCGAGATGAAGCGCGGCGGCAAGGTCTGGATCCGGATCTTCCCGGACAAGCCGATCACCAAGAAGCCGGCCGAGACCCGCATGGGCAAGGGCAAGGGCAATCCCGAGGGCTGGGTGGCGGTGGTGCAAGCCGGGGCGGGTGCTGTTCGAGGTCGACGGCATCGAGGAGCCGCTGGCGCGGAAGGCGCTGGCGCTGGCCGAGGCCAAGCTGCCGGTGAAGACGCGCGTTCGTGCGGCGCGAGGAGATCTGAGCATGGAGACCGAGCGATCTGCGGGAGCTGTCGGTCGAGCAGCTCGAGGCCAAGCTGGCCGAGCTGCAGGAGGAGCGCTTCACGCTGCGGTTCCGCTCGGCGACCGAGTCGATCGAGAACCCGATGCAGTTCCGGACGCTGCGGCGGGACATCGCGCGGGTCCTGACGATCCTGGGCGAGAAGGCGCCGCAAGGACGAAGGGAGATGACGATGAGCGACGAGACGCACCGCCGCCGACCGCGCCAGTCGCGGAAGACCCGCACGGGCGTCGTGGTGAGCGACAAGATGCAGAAGACGGTCACCGTCCAGCTGGACCGCCGGCTTGCGCACCCGATGTACGGCAAGCAGGTGACGCGCAGCAAGAAGGTGAAGGCGCGCAACGAGCATGACGCCAAGGCCGGCGACACGGTGCGCATCATGGAGACCCGGCCGCTGGCGAAGACGGTGCGCTGGCGCACGCGTCGAAGTCGTCGAGCGGGCGCGCTGAGGCGCGGGGAGAGCAGACCATGGTGCAGCAGGAAAGCGATCCTCAAGATCGCGGACAATTCCGGCGCGCGGCAAGGCGCTGGTCATCCGCGTGCTCGGCGGCTCGCGGCGCCGCTATGCGGCGCTGGGCGACCGCGTGGTGGTGGCCATCAAGGACGCCATTCCCGACCGGCCAGGTGAAGAAGGGCGACGTGGCCAAGGCGGTCATCGTGCGCACGGCCAAGGAAGTCCGCCGCAAGGACGGCTCCTACATCCGGTTCGACGAGAACGCCGCGGTCCTGATCAACGACAAGGGCGAGCCGCGGGCCACCCGCATCTTCGGGCCGGTCGCGCGGGAACTGCGCGAGAAGAGGTACATGAAGATCGTCTCGCTCGCGCCGGAGGTGCTCTGACATGAAGCCGCTGGTCTACAAGAAGGCCAAGCGCGTCGCGGCAGAAGCCGGCGGATCGCGGCCATGAAGCTGCACATCACCAAGGGCGACACCGTGCAGGTGATCTCGGGCGACGACAAGGGCAAGCGCGGGCACGGTGCTGCGGGTGTACCCCAAGACCGGCCGGGTCGTCGGTCGACGGCGTGAACATGGTCAAGCGCCACCGCCGCGCGACCCAGAACACCGAGGCCGGGATCATCGACGTTCCCGGCGCCGATCGCACCATTCGAAGGTGATGCTGATCGATCCCGAAGACGGACGAGCCGACCCGGATCCGCCGGCGCAAGGACACCGACGGCACCGTCGAGCGGATCGCGGTCAAGTCGGGCGTGGCGATTCCGAGGAGCCGCTGAGATGGCGAAGACACGAAGGACGACAAGGCGCGAAGAAGAAGGCCGCCGCGCCGGAGCAAGGCCGCCAAGGCCGGCGGCGGCAAGGCGGCCGGCGGGAAGGTGGCGCCGCCGCTGGCCACCGATCCCGCGCCCAAGGCGAGCGTCGGCAAGCCGCGGCTGCAGCGCTACTACGAGGAGATGGTGCGGGCGCGGCTGGCCAAGCAGTTCGGCTTCACCAACCCGCACCAGGTGCCGCGGCTGGTGAAGATCGTGCTCAACGTCGGCATGGGCGAGGGCGCCAAGAACCCGAAGCTGCTCGACGCGGTGGTCGAGGAGCTGGCGCTGATCACCGGGCAGAAGGCGGTGATCACCCGGGCCAAGAAGGCGATCGCCAACTTCGGCCTGCGCGCCGGGCTGCCGGTGGGCGCGTCGGTCACGCTGCGCGGCGCGCGGATGTACGAGTTCCTCGACCGGTTCATCAACCTCACGGTGCCGCGGATCCGCGACTTCCGCGGGCTGCCGAACAAGAGCTTCGACGGCCGGGGCAACTACACCTTCGGCATCAAGGAGCAGACGATCTTCCCCGAGATCGACTACGACAAGGTCGAGAAGATCCACGGCATGGACATCACGCTGGTGACCGACGGCGGCCGCGACGACCTGGCGATGGCGCTGC
>CAWKMI010000006.1:0-39331 GCA_963850655.1 uncultured Gemmatimonadales bacterium | reverse complement strand
GATCTGCAGTGACGTGGTCGCCGGGCCGGTGAAGTCCGGGTTCTCGACGCAGGTGCATTCCACGCCGTCGAGTGCCGCGCGCACTTGCGCTGCCTCATTGCCGATCACGACGATCACGGGAGAGAGTCCGGCAGCCTGCGCGCTCAGGGCGGCCCGACGACCCAGCGGTTCACTCTTCGAGGTGAGCATCTTGTCGCGTCCCATCCGCCGCGAGGCTCCGGCGGCGAGCACGATCGCACCGATTAGAATCGGGTCAGTCGCTGGTGGCATGAATCGGCACGAGGCGCTCACGCAGCGAGCGGGCCGCGCGGCCCGAACGCATCGCCATGATCTCCGCCAGCACCGAGAGGGCCACCTGTTCGGCGCCGTCGGTACCGATGTCGAGACCGACCGGCCCGTGAATGCGGTCATCGCCGGTTGCGCCGAGGGACGCCAGGATCCGTTCGGTGCGCTGCCGGGGACCCAAGCATGCCGATGTACGCCGCGCGGGTCCGAATCACCGCGTCAAGGTACGCAGTGTCATCGGCGAAGTGATGGGTCATGAGAATGACGCGGCAATTGTCATCGAGCGTGATGCGTCCCGACGAAGTCGTCCGCCGTGCCGCTTCGACCAGTTGCGCTCCGGGAAAGCGCTCCGGGAGCAGGAGGCCGGGCCGGTGATCCACCACCATCACACGAAATCCGAGGTCGATGGCGAAGCGCACCAGGGGTTGGGCATCGTCGCCCGCGCTGATGACGACGAGCCGTGGCGGCGGGAGGAAGATGTCCGCGAAGACGCTGCGCCCGGCAAGGTCGTGCAAGCCCGACTCAGCGCCTGTGGCGATCAGCTGCCGGGCCAGAAGGGTCACCGGCTGGCCGATGGCGGTCGCCATCAGGTCGCCTTCACTGTCCGCTGCCGTGACCACGAGGCGCTTCAGGGGCTCCCCTGCCACCGGCCAGTTGACCACTGGTGCACACGGCGAACGGTGCGTCGAGGTCGAGCAACGCCCGCTCGCGCTGGCGTGAGTCGGCGACCGGCTCGACGTACACCTGCACCTCGCCGTCGCAGCCGAGGCCGAGATCCCACGCGGCGATCTCGTCGCTGCTGCTGCAATAGGTGCGCATTCGGGCGCGCCCGAGGCGATCACGCGGAGTGCCACCTCGCGCACGTCGCCTTCGAGGCAGCCGCCGCTCACGTTGCCCGCTGCTGCCATCCTCCGCAACCGCCATCTTCGCCCCGGGCCGCCGGTAGGCCGAGCCGCGCACGGACACGACCGTCGCCAGCGCCGCGCGGCGCTGCTCGCGCGGAGCGTGGCCAGCCGTTCGAAACCTGGCGCGTTCGGCCCAGTGCTTCACGTGACCCGGACCCTGCTTCGAGATCGGCAACGAACGGATCCGCTTGCCGCTGGCGGCGAAGATCGCGTTGCACAGGGCCGGAATCGACCGGCGGCAGCGCCGGCTCGCCCAGGCCGGTCGGCGGATTGTCGGTCCGAGGAAGTGCACCTCGACACCGGCGGCGCCTGGTCCAGCCGCAGCAGCGCGTAGTTGTCGAAGTTGGCCTGCATCACCCGGCCGCGATCGATGGTGATCTCCTGACCGAGCGCCTGCGAGATGCCGTCGAGCACGGCGCCCTGGACCTGGCTCATCGGCCCCGCACGGGATTGACGATCTGGCTGCCGATGTCGCCGGCGATCCAGATCTTGTTGACCTGAGCGCGTTGCGGCCGCTGACGCTCACCTCCACCACCTCGGCGAAGTAGCCGCGGTGGCAGTAGTGGAACGCCACACCCATGCCGGTGCCCTTGGGCAGCGGCCGCTTGCCCCAGCCCGACTTCTCGCGCACCAGCTCGCAGCACGCCGCGCATCCGCGCCGGCATCGTATCGCCGCGACCCTGGTCGCCGGTCACCATGCGCGTCGCCGAGCAGGTCGAGCCGGAACTGGATCGGATCCTTCCCGGCGGCGTGCGGCCAGCTCGTCGATGAACGACTGGATCACGAAGGCCAGGGCGTTGCTGCCCGGGCGCGGAGCCAGCCGGTCGGCACGCCGAGCGGAATCAGTCGAGGCACCGAGCGCGAAGTTGGGCACGAAGCGCGGCGGGAACTCGTTCGGCGACATGTCGGCGCTCGCGGCGAACTGCCGCCCTTCGCCGAAGCGACACGAAATGGTCGCGCCAGGCCACCAGCTGGCCGTTGGCATCGACGCCACCCTTGAGGTAGTGGAAACCGGCCGGCCGGTAGTAGTCGTGGTGCATGTCGTCCTCGCGGGTCCAGACCAGCTTGACCGGCGCGCCCGACTGCCTGCGCGATCCACGCCGCCTCGACCATGAAGTCGTTGAATGCGCGCCGGCCGAAGCCGCCGCCGGCGCGGGTCATGTGGACGGTGATGTCGTTTCCGGCGAGGCCCAGGGTGCGCGCCGACCAGCTGGCCGGCCCGCCTGCGGGCCCTGCGACGGTGCCCACATCTCCAGCTTGCCGTCGGCCGAAGCGCGCGGTGCAGTTCATCGGCTCCAGCGGATGCATGGGCGAGGAAGGGATAGGTGTAGGCCGCCTCGACGACCTTGGCCGCGCCTGCGAGCGCGGCGTCGACGTCGCCGTCCTTGCGGAGCGACCGCATCGGCGGCTGCGTCGACAGTCGCGTGCCCGGCCGCGAACCCCTGCTGCCCTGCCGAGCGGTGGGTCCCTCGTTCCAGGTCACCTGCAGCTTGTCGCGGGCCGTCTGCGCGTGCCACCAGTTGTCGGCCACGATGGCCACGCCGACTGAGCCAGCCCGCTCGGGCTCGTTGCCCCCTCGACGACGAAGGCGTGCCGCACGCCGGGCATCGCCTTGACCGCATCGAGATCGGCGCTCGACACCTTGCCGCCGAACACCGGACACTTCTGGAACACGGCGTAGAGCATGCCCGGCAGCGTCACGTCGATGCCGAAGAGCGGCTTGCCCCGGACGATTCGAGCGCGTCGACGTTCCTGACCGGCGTGCCGATGATCGTGAAGTCCTTCGGGTCCTTGAGCGTCACGGTGTTCGAGGTCGGGCGGCGTCAAGGTCGCGGCCTTCGCCGCCAGGGCGCCGTAGCCGAGCTGGCGACCGCTGGCGCTTGTGGAAGACGGTGCCCGAAGCGGTGGTGCACTCCGAGGCGGCACGCCCCACGTCTGTGCCGCGGCGGCTGACGAAGCATCTGGCGGCCGGCCGCGCCGACCCGGCGGAGCTGTTCGTAGTTGATCGGCGTCGCCGTGCTGCCCCCGGCGAACTGGCGGCCGTACCTCGACTGGTCGGCGATCGCCTGCTCGACCGTGACCCCCTTCCAGTCGACGTCGAGTTCCTCGGCGATGATCATCGGGAGCGTCGTCTTGACGCCCTGGCCGATCTCGGGATTCTTGGCGATGATCGTCACCGCGCCGTCGGCGCCGATCCGGATGAACGGCATTGGGCGTGAACTCGGCGCGGCCTCGCGCCGACTCGGCGAGCGCCCGGGTCGGCTCGAGATAGGTGCCGAGGAGGATTCCGCCCCGGCGACGGCGGTGACCCGCAGAAAGGTGCGGCGATCGACGGTCATGGTCGTCACGGGATCCTCCTACCGGTCCGCGCCCCGGCCCTGCGCCGGAGCTGGCGGGTGTGGTGCATCGTGGCGGCGCGATGGATGCCTCGCGGATGCGGACGATAGGTCGCGCAACGGCAGAGATTGCCGTTCATCGCGGCGTCGATGTCGGCGTCGGTCGGCTTGGGCTTTTCGGCAAGGAGCGCCGCGGCCGTCATGATCTGGCCGCTCTGGCAGTAGCCGCACTGCGGCACGTCGAGCTCCTGCCACGCCCGCTGGAGCGGATGCGACCCGTCGGCCGACAGCCCCTCGATCGTGGTGATCTCGGCCCCGCCGCGCGGCCGACGCTGGTCACGCAGGAGCGGGCCGCGTGGCCATCGAGGTGGACGGTGCATGCGCCGCACTGCGAGACCCCGCAGCCGAACTTGGTGCCCTTGAGGTCGAGCACGTCGCGGAGCACCCAGAGCAGTGGCATGTCGGGTGGAACATCCACTGTCACGGATTTCCCATTCACCTTGAGTGTAAGCGGCATGGCAGAGGCACTCCGGTTATGCGGCATTCGCCAGCGGGGATCGGGAGGATGGCGGTCTGGAATAGGTCGGCCCAGGCTTTCAATTCTACACTCCCCGGCAGTCCCGGGGGACCGGTGATCCTTGAAGCGCGGGGTGGCTCCCCCTACTCTCCATGCTTCTCTCCTTTCGAGGGTCCAGTTCCATGCCAGCTGCCACCAAACATTCCTGGGAAGATGTCCGTCTCGAACAGCTTTCCCCCGTGCTCTCGCGGAAGGTGTTGACCGGCGACCAGATGATGATTGCCCGGGTGCTCCTGAAGGACGGTTGCATCGTCCCCGCGCACGAGCATCACAACGAGCAGATCACCTACATTCTCGACGGCTGCCTGCGCTTCTGGATCGGACCGCATGCCGATGCTCCCGGAGAGGAATTCGTCGACATCCATGCCGGCGAGGTGCTGCTGATTCCGGGCAACGTTCGCCACCGTGCCCTCGCCGTCGGGGACACCGTCGATCTTGATGTGTTCACGCCACCGCGAGCCGATTGGCTCGACGGCAGCGACTCCTACCTTCGCGAGAAGAAGTAGCATGGATCTCGGGCTGAAGGGTCGCGTCGCGCTGGTGTGCGGGGCGAGTCAGGGGATCGGCTTTGCCGCCGCCAATGAACTGGCGCGCGAAGGAGCACAGCTGGCGATCTGCTCTCGCTCTGCCGCGTCGCTCGAGCGGGCGGTGGAGCGCCTTGCCCCGCACGGTGTTCCGGTGCTCCCGGTCGTTGCGGACCTGAGCACCGTCGAGGGAATCGCGTGCGCCACCGCCGAGGTGATGGCCAGGTTCGGCCACGCCGACATCCTCATCACCAATACCGGTGGGCCGCCGACCGGCGCTTCGCTGGAGCACGAATGGACGGCGTGGGCGCACGCCTCGGAACTGCTGCTCCGGAGCGCGGTGGAACTCTGTCGCGCGTTCGTACCAGGGATGCGGGAACGCCATTGGGGACGCGTGGTGGGGATTACCTCGCTCGCCGTCAAGCAGCCGGTGCCTTCGCTGGTGCTGTCGAATGCGCTGCGCGCCGCGGTGACGGGTTTCTTCCGGACACTCGCCGACGAGGTGGCGGCCGATGGCGTCACCGTCAACACGGTCCTGCCAGGGTATACCGAGACGGAGCGACTTGAGGACCTCGCCGAGGCAACGGTCAAGCGGACCGGGGTGACGCGCGAGACGGTCTACAACGGCTGGAAGGCCGAAATTCCGACCGGAAGACTCGGTCGACCCGAGGAACTCGGTGCGGTGATCGCGTTCCTCGCCTCCGATCGCGCCGGATTTGTTACGGGCCAGGCGGTTCTGGTCGACGGCGGAGGGATCGGGGCGCTGTTATAGTTCCCGGGTTGGGTGCGCGTGGTGTCTGGCGAAATCATTCCGAGAGGATGTCCCATGGCGAAGATCACCGAAACCGGCTGGATCTGGCACGACGGCGAGTTCCTGAAGTGGGCCGACGCGCACGTTCACGTGCTGAGCCATTCGATGCAGTTCGGCTCATCGGCCTTCGAGGGAATCCGCTGTTACAAGACGCCGGCCGGCCCGGCGGTGTTCCGGCTCGAGGACCATCTGCGCCGGCTGATCAACTCAGTCAAGATCTACCGGATCGAGCTGCCCTACACCCTTGATGACCTGGTGGCTGCATGCTGCGAGGTGGTCGAGAGGAACGAACTCGATGCCTGCTATATCCGCCCGATGGTGCTCCGGGGCTACGGCGCCGCCGGGATGGTGCCCTACGATTCGCCCATCGAGGTGTATATCCCGTGCTGGCCGTGGGGTACCTACCTCGGTGATGGCGCGCTCGAGAATGGCGTCGATGCCTGCGTGTCGAGCTGGAGTCGCGTCGCGCCCAACACCATCCCCGCGATGGCCAAGGTGGCCGGCAACTATCTCGGCGGGCAGCTGATCAAGATGGAGGCTCTTGCCAACGGGTACGCGGAGGGGATCGCGCTCGGACCGGGTGGGATGATCAGCGAAGGCTCGGGGCAGAATGTCTTCATCGTGCAAGGTGGCAGCGTGTTCACGCCGCCGATCGACGGCACGATGCTTACCGGCATCACCCGCGACACCATCTTGATGCTCGCGCGCGAGTCGGGTCTACCGGTGGTCGAGAAGCCGCTGGCGCGCGAAATGCTCTACGCCGCCGACGAGGTCTTTTTCACCGGAACCGCGGCCGAGGTCACGCCGGTGCGCAGCGTGGACCGGATCACCGTCGGCAACGGCAAGCCGGGGCCGATCACCCTGAAGTTGCAGCGGCAGTTCCTCGACGTCGCCAAGGGCGTGGTGCCTGACACGCATGGCTGGCTCACCAGCGTCCGGGCGGAGCGGGCGATCGCGGCGCGGGGCTAACCCGCCGCGCTACGGCGCCGGCGGCGCGGGTTCGTCGCCGACCAGGGCGATGCGATCGCCGGCTGGACTGACCGCGATGCGCGTGATGTGCCGCAGACCGGGCTCGCTGAACTTGGCGAGCTCGATCCATTTCTCCTCGGCACGCCGGTAGAAGAGCAACTGGTTGCCGTTGGCCGCGACCAGGTCACCTTCATCCGTCACAGCGAAGAAATCATCACGCCGCGAGGGCAGCTTGGCGACCACCCGGTCCTGCGCTCCGTCGAGCTCATGCACCCACCAGCCGCTGGTGTCGCGCTGGGCATAGTAGATCGCCGTGCCCTGGGTCGCGCGGAGAATGGTGCGCCCGATGCCGCTCGTCACAACCGTGGCGGTGCCGCTCTTCACGCTGGCCCGCTGCAGCGTTGCCGGCGTGCCACGGGTCCCGAGGACATACACGAAGACGGTCTCCGCGTCGAGCCAGGCGTGGTAGCCGACCGGCTTGATCGTGTCGAGCACGGGACTCACGGGCGTGCCGTCGAGCGTGAACGACCAGAGCCGCTGCGCCGAGTCACGCTCCACGCGAACGACGGAGATCCCCTTGCCTGCCGGCATCCACTCCGCGGAGTACTCGCTTTCCGGCGTCTTCGTCAGCTGCGACGAGGCACCGCTGGCGACGTCGAGCTTGAAGATGTCGGTCTGGCCATCACGCTGCGAGGTGTAGTACATCGTGCCGCCGTCGGGAGAGAACGAGGGCTGATTGTCGTATCCGGGCCTGTTGGTGACGTTTACTGCCGTGCCAACCGCCGGCGCGCGCATGGTGCCGGTGAGCGGAACCAGCCAGATGTCAGTGCCGCCCTGGGCAGTGAGCGGTGAAGCGAAGACGAGAAAGACTGCGGCGAGCGATTTCATCGGCATTCCGGAGCGGGAAGGGTTGCCACGAAGATAAGCCGCAGCGACGCGGCGATATTGTGGCGTCAGGGCGACGGTTGTCGGAAAGGAGGAGGTGCAGTGCAGCCATCGAAACCTGACTAACCGCTTGAGGAACAATAGGTTAACACGGCCCGCGCTGGCAGGCGGCAAGGGGTCCGGCGCTTGCATTGTCTGTCGGGAGAAGAACCGTACTCTCGCGCAAGGATGCTGGTCATGGTCGCCCGTCTCCCCCTGTCGGTGATCGTCACGACGATCGAACCGTGGCCAGATTTTTCCCGCATCCTCGACGTGCTGGAACCCCAGGTGGCGGCATTTGGCGGCGAGATTATCGTGGCGGCCAGCGACCTCGCCGCACCGGTGGCGTGGGTCGTGGTCGATACGCCGCGAGTGCGCTGGCTGCGGCAGCGCGACGCCACGGTCCCCTGGCTTCGTGCGCTGGCGGCGGAGATCTCCCGGGGTGAAATCGTGGCCACCACCGAGGACGATTGCATCGTGGCTGACAATTGGTGTGCAGAGGTGATCCGGGGATTCGCCATTCATCCATTGGCCAGCGCGATCGCCGGTGTCACCCGCGAGGCCGATGACGATTCCTCGGGCCCGCCTGCGCTTCGCCGGTCGAAGCGGTGGTCGAGCGCACAGGGGAAGCCTTCGGCGAAGAACACGAATTCGCTCAATGCCAACATCGCCTATCAGCGATCGGTCTTTCCCCGAGTCACGATTCCCACTGGCTGGATCGAGCGCGACCTGAACCCGCGCCTGTTGCGCGAGGGCAAGGTGGTGTTCCACGAAGCGATGACTGTCGAACACCGGAGCGGCCGCGGCCTGCCAGGACGGGCTGGTCGCCTGCCGACGGGGCCCTCGTTGCTCGAGGACCACGACTAGCCCCCCTCGCCGCCACCACGCCATTTCGCCGGGCCGGGCTGACACCCTACCTTCCGCGATGCCTGACGAACGTCAACTCGAAACACTCCTCTCAGAGCCGACGCCCGCGCTGGTCGAGGCGATGGCCCGCCTCGAAGGCGACCTCCTCATCCTCGGCGTGTCGGGGAAGATGGGGCCGTCACTGGCGCGCCTGGCACTCCGCGCCTCGCGGGCGGCGGGAATTGACCGCCGAGTGATTGGGGTGGCACGCTTTGGCGAGGCGATGGTTCGCGACGCCCTCGAGCGCGACGGCATTGCAACCATCGCGGCCGACCTGCTTGATCCCGCCGCGCTCGCCGCGCTCCCCGATATGCGGAACGTGGTCTGCATGGTGGGACAGAAGTTCGGGACCACCGATGACGCGCCACGGACCTGGGCCGTCAACTCCTTCCTGCCTGGACTGGTGGCCGAGCGATTTGCCAGCTCGCGGATCGTCGCGTTCTCGACCGGCAACGTCTATCCGTTCAGTGATGCCACCACTGAGGGCCCCAGCGAGTCAGCCGCCCTCGATCCGGTGGGAGAGTACGCCCAGTCGGCCGTGGCGCGGGAGCGGCTGCTGGAGTTCTTCTCCCGGCGCAACGGCACGCCGATGGCGATCCTCCGCCTCAACTACGCCATCGAGCCGCGGTACGGCGTGTTGCGCGACCTGGCCGACACGGTGGGGGCCGGGCGCACCGTGGATGTCTCGATGGGTTTCGTGAATCTCATCTGGCAGCGTGACGCCAACGCCATCGCCCTCCGCGCGCTGGCACACTGCGCGTCGCCGCCCTTGGTGCTGAACCTGACTGGGCATCCGGCGCAGTCGGTGCGCCGACTTGCCGAGCAGCTCGGCCAGAAGCTGGGGCGGCCGCCACTGATCCTGGGGGTCGAATCACGCCAGGCGCTGCTGAGCGACGCCCGGCGCTGCGAGGCGCTCTTCGGGCCGGCGCCGGTGTCGATCGACGAGATGATTGATCGCGTCGCCGAATGGGTGGCAGAGGGTGGTTGCTCGCTCGGGAAACCGACGCATTTCACCGAGCGTGGCGGGAGGTTCTAGTTGACGGAATGTTCATCCCCCCGACGGGAGGGTATGCTCAGAACTCGCTGGGTATCGACGTTGGAGGACCAATCCGAGGGACGGGACAGCTGGTGACAAACACAACGGGGTGGACTCCGTTGGAGTCCACCCCGTTGCATCCCGTGCCATCAAGCGCCTGGTTTCAGCCCTGATTGCGGCGGCGCTTCCGACCCGCTGCGAACATCCCCACAAGGCCGGTGGCCAGGAGAGTCAGCGTCGCGGGTTCGGGGACAGTCGAGCTCGGTGGACCGGACTCGTAGATGAACTCTTGCTGGGAGCACCTGTCGGGTTTGACGCCCACGCCCGGATCGCAGGTGATCACCGACCAGTTGTCGTACGTCGACAGGGCCGGCGCGACTGCCCAGAAGGTGGCTCCGAGAGAGAGCGTTCCACCCCAGGTTGTGACGAAGGTGTTGAGTGTCGTCAGGTTTGCGCCACTGGGAGTAACGCCACCCATGAGAGCCCAGATGGCATTCTGAATGGCGACGTCCACAGCGTCAGGCGCAGGAAGGGTCACCCACCAGTCCATCCGTGCGGCGAGGTTCGCTGACCATTCATAGTTCAAGGCGCCGGCATTCCCCAGGCGTGTGTGGCTCAGGTCCCCGGTGAGGCCAGAAACCCAGACGTTGTAGGGAGCACTGGGGATCGTGATTGTGTGCGCATGATCTACGCACCAAGCATCGAAGGTGGAGGTATACGGCGCGAAGGCTCCGACGTACGGGGACACACTGCTACCGGCGTCGTGACTACCGGTCAGCTTGAATTGGTCCTGATACTGCGCTTGGACCGTCAATGGGGCGACGACAAAGGCGATCGCGGCAAGAACTGAAATGGCACGGGATTTCATAATGCCTCACTCGGGAATGATTGACCGATTTGTAGCTCGGGGACAGGTTGTGCAACGCTCGTGCCGTGGGAATAGCTGGCCAAGGAGATCTTCATCCGGGCGAGCAATCACCAGCCAAGTCATTCTGTTGCAGTAGCTTAGAAGCGCTGCAAGGACCACGTCCCAAAGTGGGGTTGGGCTAGGATTTCCGTGTTTCTGTTGCGTCTAAGCAACAGTTGTTGGTGGCCAGTGTTGGAGCGATGCATCGACTCTGAACGGCCAGTCATTCGAACATCGACAATTTGCCCCGGAGGCGGCATGGCGTCAGGATTTGTCGGGAATGTCAGGGTGGCACTTCGGGGCGGGCTGGTGATTCCCGCCCACCCCCTCGCCCTGACGGCCAGGCGTCGGCTCGACGAGCGTCGGCAGCGTGCGCTCACCTGCTACTATCTCGATGCCGGGGCTGGCGGCCTGGCGGTCGGTGTGCATACCACCCAGTTCGCGATCAGGAATGCCGGGGTGGGATTGTACCGGCCGGTGCTCGAGCTGGCCGCAGAAACAGCGATGGGGTGGCGGAGCAATGCTCGACCGATCCTCATCGCTGGAGTGATCGGGAATACCCGCCAGGCCGTGCGCGAGGCGCGGCTCGCTCGAGACCTCGGTTACGACGTGGCGCTGCTGAGCATGGCGGCGCTCGCCCGGGCATCGAACGATCGGCTGATCGCTCATGCCCGCGCCGTGGCCGAGGTGATGCCGCTGATGGGATTCTACCTACAGCCGAGTGTCGGGGGACGGCGTCTCGACTACGAATTCTGGTGTCGTTTCTGCGAGGTCGACGCTGTCCTGGCGATCAAGGTGGCGCCATTCAATCGCTACGACACCCTCGATGTCCTCCGTGCCGTTGCTGCTTCGGGCCGCGCGCGCGAGATCACCCTGTATACCGGCAACGACGATCACATCCTGCTCGACCTGATGACGTCGCACGCGATCGCGACGGAACGTGGCGTGGTGCGGATCGACATGCCCGGGGGATTGCTCGGCCAATGGGCCTGCTGGACGCGGGCTGCTGTGAGGCAGCATGCCCGCGCCCGGGAGGCGGCGCGACGGCGAACAACTCCGGCCTCGCTCCTGACGCTTGCCTCACAGGTGACCGAGGCGAACGGGGTGATTTTTGACGTCGCCAACCAGTTCCGCGGCTGCATCCCCGGTGTGCATGAGATCCTGCGGCGGCAGGGGCTGCTGCGCGGGCGCTGGTGTCTCGCTCCGGAAGAGGAACTTTCACCGGGCCAGCTGTCGGCGATCGATCGCGTCTGCAAGGCGTATCCGCACCTGGCTGACGACGAGTTCGTCCGCGAGCACCTCGATGACTGGCTGAGTTAGGCCGCCGGGATTCCGTTCAGGCGAGGAAATCGCGCAGGTTGCCGGCCTCGATGCGGAGCTGGTCGTCCGGGCCGAGCTGGAGCAGGTCGAGCTTGGCGATGCTGGTTTCCGGCAGGCGCAACGGCGTGCCGGTGCCGAAGCTGAAGCGGGCGATGCCGACCGTCTGGAGCAACGTGGCAAGGTGATCTTCGGGCGGACCCCAGATCCACGAGATATCCCACAGGATGCGCGCTGCCTCGCCCGGGGTGGCGCCGAAGTGCACCTGCTCGATGAAGTCACGATCGGCGTGGGTGATGATCAGCCGCGCGTCGGCATGACTGCGGATCAGCGCGCGGACCATCGCTGGCGTCAACTCAGCGGCGACGTCATCAGGATGGCGCTGGCGAATGTCCTCGAGCCGGACCGCCATCATCAGTGGCAGTCGCTGCCCTGTGGCGAAGGCAAGCAGGGCCTTCATCTCCGGGCCGTTCCCTCCCAGGTCGCGGAATGTCGGATCACACCGGATACATGGTACCTGCCGGGTGGCGGCATCGCGGACGATCTCCTGCCACGAGTCCATCCCCGGATGCACCGTCGGGACCGGGCGCAGCCTCGATTCCGCGCTTGCCGCGAGGTAGAGGTCGCCGTTGCCCGCCGCCGGATCCGGCGAGAAGATCGCCGGGAGCGAGGAGATCCATGATTCGGTGATCCCGAGCCGCTCCATCTCCTGCACCAGGATTTCGGCGGTCCACTCGCCGATGTCGTGGAAGGGGTAGGCCCCGAGGAAGGTGTTGACGTCAACGCAGGTCATGTGGTGCCGAAGCTCCCCGGCGGAAAGATCGCCACGGCGTTCCGCCAGCGGATCCGCTCGATCGCATCAGGAGCAAGGATGCTCTCGAGGTGGCGAAGCTTCGCCAGCCCGGTGCACATCGTGATATCACATCCCCAGAGCAGCCGGTTGATGCCGACGGAGCTGATGCATGCTTCCAGCATCGTCCGGTCAACGCCACTTCCCGACAGGTCGACAGAGACGTTGTCGACGCCACCGAGCACACCAAGTGAATGCCGCCAGTCACCCCCGCCACCGATATGGGCAAGGATGAACGACACCGTCGGGTGACGCCGCGCCAACTCGACGAGTTCGCTGGCGTCGGAGGCCTCCTGGCCGGGCCACTCCGTGCGACGGTGCTGCCAGATGTGGTGCAGTACCGGTACTCGACGCGCCGCCGCGAGTTCCGCGATCGGGTCGAGCAGGGGATCGTTGGCACGGCGACTGGCGGCGAGCTTGATGCCGATCATCCCGTGATCGAGGCAGCGGGAGATCTCTGCGAGCGCGTGTTCGGTGAAGTTGGGATTGACGCAGGCATAGCCGGCGATCCGGCCGGGATGCTGGTGGATGAGACTGAGGAGGGCGTCGTTCCCGGCTGTCGCGTCGGCCATCGATGGGAAGTATGTCGGCGAGGTGCGCCCCCAGCTGCCCAGGATCGACGCGACATGCCAGGTGATGCCGATCTGCTCTCCCGTGCGCAGTCGCGAAGCGTTGCGCTCCGCCCAGTCGGCACGCTGCCCGCCGGCGTAGTGAAAATGCGCGTGCACGTCGATCAGCATGGCATCGTCGCCTTCAGTTCCTGCTCCGTGACAGAAGATCCTCCTGGTCCTGCAGGACCTCGGCCAGAACAGTCATGGCGGTGACCACCTCGGCGACCGTGTGCGCCAACGACACGAAGTTGTAGGCATTGCGCTTGAAAAGCAGCCCCCGTTCGGCGCAGGCCAGGGCAACGCGCCGGGAAACACCATCGTCATGGTAGCGGAGATGGCACATCTCCTCGATACCACTGGCCCGTTCGATCAGGGCGGGATGCCGCGTGGCCAGGAATTGCAGGCTGGCGAGAAGCTCCGCCCCGACCTGATGGAGATGTGACGGCACCTGCTGGTCGCGGATCACCCGCAGCGTCGCGCGGGCGGCGGCGAGTGAAATCCACTCCGTGGCCATCGTGGAGGAGATCCAGGTGTCGCTGACCCGGCGCATCAGGTCGGATCGTCCCCCGACAGCGGCCAGGGGAAAGCCGTTGGCGATCGCCTTGCCGAGAATGGTGAGGTCCGGCGTGACGCCCCACCGTTGCGCCGCTCCGCCAGGCGAGACGCGGAAGGCGGTCTTGATCTCGTCAAAGACCAGCAGCGCGCCGACGCCGTCGCACGCCGCGCGAACTGCGGTGAGCCACTCCACGTCTGGTGGTGCGTCGACGACTGGCTCGAGCACGACGCAGGCCAGTGCATCGCCCCTTGCGCGGATCATGGCAACCGAGCGTTCGGCATCGTTGAACGGGATCTCGTCGTACAGGGCTCGCGTGGCCTCCGGAACTCCGTCGGCCCGGGAGCACCAGTCGAGCCAGCCGTGATAGCCGCAGCCGAGCACCCGGTCGCGACCGGTGCTCACCCGGGCGAGCCGCACTGCTGCCGCCGCCGCCTCGGCGCCGGTCTTGAGGAAGCGGACCTGCTCGAGGCCGGGCATCATCTGGGCGATGTCGCCAGCGAGCAACTCCTCGTGTGCCGGCGCCAGCGGACCGATGCCGCCCTGTTGCACCGCCTCGATCGCGGCGTGGCTCACCTCGTCGTGACCGTACCCGAGCGCCACGGCACCGAGGGCCATGAGAAAGTCGAGATAGGTGCGACCGTCGGTGCCAATCACCGTGCAGCCGTGGCTGGAGAGCATCCGCACCGGGGTGTCGGCACTGACCGTGCCGAAGAGCAGCTGCGGGTGTTTGCTGCCGGTCGAGGTGAATCCGGCGACACTCACCCGACTAGCTCCAGCGCGCCGAAGTGCGCCGGGTCGTGGCGATCACCGCGCAGGTAGATCCAGCCGTGGCCGCCGCTCCACGCCAGCTGGCCGGCGCGACGAATACGATTGCGGTGCATTGCGTTGACGAGGACATCAAAGGTGAAGCGGCCCTGTTCCCGGAGCATGGCGAGTTCCGGGCAGGGCAGCGCGAAAGTGAGGCGATAGCCCCGCTTGGTGCGTTGCCAGCGGCCGGACGGTTGGGCCAGTGCCGCCGCCTCCTCGCCAATCGCGCGGACGAGCAGCGTCCCGTCGTCGCCCGGCCGGATCAGGAAGCCGATCGGCGGCTCCTCATCAATCCGGTAATACACCTGGACGCCGTCGGAGTGGATGTCTTCCGGCTCGTTGTCGAGCAGGAGCGGCGGTGCATCGGCCGGTCGCACGACCAGATCGGCCTTGGTCACGTCGACGGCAACATAGAGTCCAGTCTCGTCCCAGTTGACGGCCACCCTCGCCGCGAACCGATCGGCACCCGGATAGGGCTCCTCGCTCCGGACGTAGTGATGCTCGCCTTCGAGGCGAAGTGGCGCCGAGAGGTTGAATCCGGCCACGGTCCCATCGAGCGCAGGCGGTGGTTCGACCCACAGGGCATGCCCGTGGGCAACCAGCGGTTTGTCGGTGAAGAGTGGCGTCCGCGAACGCATCTCGGGGCGAACGCCGGCCAGCACAATCTTCTGCCCGCCATCCGTCACATGGGTTTCGGTCGGGAAGAGCTGGATGGTCGTTGTGCCACTCGGCGCGGTCACCTTGATGGTGTCGCCGAGCGCCGTCACCGAGGTGGCATCACCGGCCAGGTCGATGAGGGTGACGAGGCGGGCGACCTTACCGCTCGAACGACGCACCAGGAAGGATGCCAGACGACCGGATCCGGGAAGACCGGGTGCCGTGGCGCGAAGTGTCTCGCCATCCCCCAGAAAGAACGTCCGCAGGCTCTTTCCGCCGCTGCTGGCGCGCGCGATTACCGGGTCGTTCATACTGACGGCGAGCCGTTCGACGCCGGTGACGAACTCGCTTGCGAGCTCGGCAGGCACCCAGGAACCGGGCGTCTCGACTGCGATGTCGCCGGCGAAGTGCCATGGCACTTCAAGGGTGTGAGGCTGCTCGTCGGCGCATTCGGTGACGTCGAGCAGCCAGCGGGGACCGAGGATCGTGGTCCGCCGAACATGGCTCCACCGTGCCAGTGTCCAGCTCCACTCGCCCCGGGCGTCATAGGCGAGGCACTCAGCCGGGTTGGCCAGGGGCTGGTCGCTGCCGTCGAGTCGCGGGGCATTGTGCGCCAGGGTTGAGCGATACCAAAAGAGGTCCGGCGTGACATACGAGCCGGTGCCTGGATCGGGGAGCCAGTGCACGCCGTCGGCATGGAGCGTCAGGTGCAGGCGGTCGGGATGGCCGTGGCCGTTGCCGCCGCCGAGGCACTCCATGGCGACGTAGCGGTCTTCGTGCCTGAGAATCGCGAGTCCTTGCGATTCGAGCAATCGACTTGGTGCTCGCCATCTTCCGGTCGCGGGCGGCAGCACAGGGGCCATGCCAAGCAATGCCCACCAGGAGAGGTCGGCTCGGGTTCGATGGTCGCCGATGGATTCGCCGGCCTCGTGCAACCATGAATCGTAGAGCAGTTCCTCCTTGGCGGGGGTGGCATACAGGGCGTGAAGCCAGTCGGCAAGCTCGGGGGGTCCTTCGGTGTCGAGCCACGCGAGTCCCGCTTCCCAGCACTCGAGATAGGCGGGGTGAGCCAGCGAAACGCCGTACCGTGAATCCTTGCGCGACGGAAAGGTCAGGTCGGGCAAGGCGCTCGAGGCGGGCGCCATCAGCGCGGCACCAAGGTGTTGCGCCAGGGCCGGTTCGCTGAGGAGCTCGGCGCCCGCGGTGGCTGCCCAGTGCAGTCCGATCAGCAGCCCGCGCAGCGCAAAGAGATGGTAGTTCTCCCCCTCGAACCACATGCCGTCGGGACCAAAGCCGTCGGTCAGGTGGCCGAGGAGTCCGGTGCGCGCCTCGATCGAATTCCGGATCAGGTCTTCATCATCGAACCAGGTTCCGATCGCCGTCAGCGCCGCACTGTTCCAGGTCTGGCGATTCGACATTCCCTCGTTGAATTCGCCGATGATCGTCGCCGCCTCGTCGGCAATGGCGTTGACGCCATCGATGTCTGCCTCGGCGAGTGCCCCGGATTCCCGCAGCAGCATCGCGGCCGCGAGATAGTTCAGGATCCAGATCGACTCGAGGTAGGTCGAAAAGAAGAGATGGCTGGGGCCGAGGACGTTGTCACGATTGGGAAGATCGAAATACAACTGGTGATACGCGGCGAGGATCTCGCGCGCGCGGTCGGCGGCGGCGGCATCGCCGGTGAGTGCATGGACGGTGGCCAGGTGCGCGGCCCGTTCGGCAAGCCAGAGGTGCTGCGCCCGGGCCCAGTGCGCATGATGGCGTTCGCCGGTGAACTCCCGTTCGCAGCGCGGACAGCGATGGCGGTCAGGGCTCCACGGAGCGAAGCGCAGTTGCGCGCCATCATCAGGGCAGTTGCCGCCGTCGCGCGAAAGCATCGCCTTGACGGCCGGCACCGGCGGCATACGCTCGAGCACCGGGGCGGCGCGCGCCACGAGATGGTCAAGCAACGCGCTCAGGTCGGGGCTCGACGCGATTTCGTCACGGCGGGCTTCGAGTTCACCAGCGAGCAGGAGGTGGATGGTCATCCGAAGATGATACCCTGGGAAGCCCATCGGAGGGGGAGCACCTTGGCGCCGGTTGCCAGGGCTGCCGCCGTCGCCCGCTCGGGGTCGGCGACGACGAAGAACATCGACCCCCCAGCCCCCGCGCCCGCTGCCTTGCCGCCGAGGGCACCCGCCCTGGTCATCTCCTGTTCGAGCCGGGCCATTTCAGCCGTGCACATCGCCGGGTCGAGCCGTCGCTGCTGCTCCCAGTTGGCGCTGAGGAGCGAGCCCACGGCATCGAGATCGGCGGAGAGCAGGGCATCGGTCATCCGGTCCGCGATCGCCACGAGGGCGCGGAGCGCGTTGACTACCTGAGCGTCGCCCCGCCGGTAGGACGACATCACCCGGGTGATCGTGTCGCCGGAGACGCGTGAGATTCCGGTATAGCAGACGATGGTATGCCGGGCGAGATCCTCGGCGAATGCCGCGTTGAGTTCCAGCGGGGTGACACCGACCGCCTGGGCACTGAAATCGAGGCGGTTGAACCCCCCAATTGCTGCGGCATACTGGTCTTGCTTGCCCCCGGCGTGTGCGGCCTCAAGCGTCTCGAGGCGGTAGCCTTCCTCGGCCACCGTCACATGCCTCCGGTGGATGCCGCGCGCGGCATCGAGTACCGCGATGAGCGCCACGTCCAGCGCACCGGAACTGCCAAGTCCGGAACCTGGTGGGGCTGCCGACCAGGTCCGCAATCGGCATGGTCCTGGATCAGAGAGGCGGATGGCTGCCTTGAGCAGGTCGAGGCGCCCGTCGCGCGGGAAATCCTCCGGCGTGGCGAAGTCCAGCTGGTCGTCGAGGTCATCGCTGCGGAGCTGGTACCGATCGCCGCCGATGATGACCTCGGCATTGGCGCGCAATTCGATCGCGGCGTTGACCACCACGCCGCCTTCGTCGGTGGAGAACGGTGCGACATCGGTCCAGGCGCCGGCCAGGTCGAGGCGAACCGGGGCAGAGGCACGAAAAATGTTCATCGATCCACCCACCATCCACTGAGCGAGGCCAGTTCTCCCCGCATGTCCATGTGCACGCCGTGAACTCGGCGATTCATTCCCTGCACGCCGCGGGCATGGTAAAGAAACGCGACCGGCGCCGACTCGGCGAAGATCCGCAGCATCTCCTCGCGATTGCTGCTGCCGCGAAGGCCGGTCGTGGCCAGCAGTGGCGCGAGGTGGCCAAGGCCAAGGTCGCCGGTCGTTCCCATGACTGCGGCATCGAAATCGTGCCGGGACCCCTGCACTCGATCGAGGAAGGCTGTCAGTTCGAGCTGGCGGATGGTGACGCGCATCCCGGCACGGGCGAGCTGCGACTGGATCATCTGTTCGAGGGCGGCCTCGCCACTGCCAACGGTCAGCATCTCGAACTCGACACTTCGGCCGTTGAGCAGTTGTCTTGCCGAGGCGAGGTCGGGCGCAAGGCTGGCCTCCGCCACCGACGGTCCCAGTGGCGGCGGCAGGGGGCCGATTGCCGGGGTGCCGAAACCGAAGAGAAAGCCGTCGACGATTTCCCGCCGATCAAGCGCCAGCGCAACGGCGCGACGGACGGTCACGTCGTCGAACGGCGGGTGCCGAGTGTTGAAGACGATGCTGTAGGTGAGCAGCAGCGGGTAGGTGACCACCTCGAGGCGTGGGTCGCGTTCCACGAACGAGGCGTGCGCCGGCTGGATCCCGGCAAAGTCGAGCTCGCCGGAGGTCAGGGCCGCCAGCTTGGTGGTCGGTTCATCGACCACGGCGATTACCAGTCGATCGAGTCGTGGGCGGCCACCGAGATCGGGAGGAAAGTCGGGGTTTGCCTCGAACACCCAGCGTCGGTTGGACTCGTGCTCCACGAAGCGAAACGGACCGTTGCCCACCGGATGCTCGTTCCATGGGGCCTGGCGCAGCCGGTCATGCGGGATGGAGTCGAGGAGGTGCCGCGGCAGGATCGCCAGGTCGGTGAGGACGTCCGGCAACACCGGTTGTGCCTCGGCAAAATGAGGATGAGCGTCGAGTCGTTCGGTGCCAGGACATCGCGGAGGTCGGCCAGATCGCTGGCCCGGGGGTATCCGGTGCGCGGCGTCACGAGCGGTGTTGAGGGTCCACTCCGCATCATGTGCGGTGGTGAGGATCGCCGTCGTGCCAGTAGACGTCATTCCGGATTCGGAACGTCAGGACACGTTGGTCGGCGGACCAGGTCCAGCTGCGAGCCAGGAACGGCTCGATCTGGAGCAGGGTGTCGTACCGCACCAGCGTGGTCAGCAGCACGTATCGCTGCACCTGCCGGGCGAGCGGGTGGGTGGTGACGAGGGGATTGGCGCTCTGGAGGTCGGCCCCGGAGGCGAAAATCACCGTGGCGCCCCGTCGGCTCGCAGCGGGACCGCAGGCCAGCGCCGGGACGGCCAGCAGGAAGAGGAGGTATCCTCGCACGCCCAAGTCTACATTCACCCGATGCTCCGCGGGGTTGCCCTCCACCTGCTGCGCGCCGTCGCCGTCGTCTTCGGCGTCGTGTCACTCACCTTCGTTCTGCTCCACCTGGCGCCGGGCGATCCGGCGGCGCACCTGCTTGGCGCGGCCGCCACGCCCGAAGCAGCTCGATGCTGCCCGCCACGCGATGGGACTCGACCGTCCGCTGCCGGTGCAGTACCTCGCCTGGCTGAACCGGGCGATCCAGGGCGATTTCGGGATGAGCATTGCGCGAGGGCGGCCGGTCGCGTCACTGCTGGCCGAGGCGTGGCCCGCCACGGCGCTGCTGGTGGTGCTCTCGCTGGCGGCGAGCTACCTCCTCGGAATTGCGATCGGCGCCTGGCAGGCCAACACCCGGAGCAGGTCGCTCGATGGCGGCGCTTTCGGTGGCCACCGTGTCCCTCGCCGCGATGCCGGGATACTGGCTCGCGCTGGTGCTGGTGATGGTCTTCACCTATCGGCTCGAGTTGCTTCCGTCCTTCGGCGCCCGGGGACTCGACGCTGACTTCCTTGGAACATGGCCACAGTTCCTCGACCGTCTCCGGCACATTGCATTGCCGCTGCTCACGCTGTCGCTCATCGGGATCGGCGGCACCGCGCGCTACGTTCGTTCCTCGCTTCGTGACTTGCAGGACGCCCCGTTCATGGTGGTCGCCCGTGCCAAGGGATTGTCACGGCGACAGGTGATCGTGCGGCATCAGCTTCGCAATGGCCTGATTCCGGTGATCACCCTGCTCGGGCTCTCGCTGCCGGCGCTGTTTTCCGGAACGGTGTTCGTCGAGGCGATCTTCGCCTGGCCCGGGGTGGGGCAGGTGCTGGTGCAGGCGGTGCAGGGGCGCGACTACCCGGTGGTGATGGCAGCGGCCACCGTGAGCGCGGTGCTGGTGGTGCTCGGCAATCTCCTTGCTGAGCTGCTGGTCGGACTCGTCGATCCGCGGACCCGGGGCGGCAATGTTTCGCGGTGAGGCCGTTGCCGTGGCGCGATGGCCGAATGCGCATCGGCCTGGCGATCCTGGTGGTCGTCATCCTGCTGGCGCTGCTCGCGCCGTGGATCGCACCGGACCTTCCGGCGGCGCACCACAACGTCGTGGCCACGCGGTTCCTCGCGCCGTTCGACGACCGCGATCGACGGCGTCTTCCACCTGCTCGGCACCGATCGGCTGGGTCGTGACGTCTGGGGCCGGCTGCTGTATGGCGCGCGTATTTCGCTTGCGGTGGGTGCACTCACCATGGTCGCTGTCGCTGCTGATCGGCGTACTGGTCGGATGCGGTCGCGGGCTTCGCCGGGCGCGGCGTGGCGGCGATCCTGCTCGGCATCACCGACTTCGCGCTTGGCGTTCCCCGCGTGGTGCTGCTCCTGCTGCTCGCGGCACTCTGGCAGCCGAGCGCGGTGCAGGTGGTGCTGGTGCTCGGGCTGACCGGCTGGATGCCGATCGCCCGGCTGGTCTACGCCGAGACGCGCGCACAACTCGGCCGCCCCTATGTCGAGGGCGCGTTTGCGCTCGGCGCACGGCGTCGGCGAGTACTCTTCCGCCACATCCTCCCCCACGCGGCGCCGCCGGTGCTCGCGGCCGTCGACGCTCGGCATCGGCAATGCCATCACGCTCGAAGCGGGGCTCTCCTTCCTCGGTCTCGGCGTGCAACCGCCGGCGGCCTCGTGGGGGTCGCTGATCGCCTCGGGTCGCGACACCGTGGTGAACGCGCCGTGGGTCGGGCTCGCCCCCGGGATCGCGCTGGTGCTCGTGGTGATTGGGTGCACCCTGGTCGCGGATGCGGTGGGGGAGCGGAAGTAGACGCGAAGCGAGCCCGCTGAACACCAGTCCCGATCCCACTTGACTGCTACTTGACTCCTTCAGGGGACCTTCTTCGCACCCCTGACCGAGAGTCGTGTGATGCGAGCGAGCTCCGCCTACCACTGGATCACTGCCACTTCGGGACATCACCGCTTCCTGCGGACCGTCTGCGAGTCGCTCGGCACCACGACCCTCCGCTTGTGGATCGACTCACGGGTGTCCCGGGAGTCCTTTTCGCGGACAGATTGCGGCGGTCTGGTCACCGCCACCGGGGAAGTGGACGGGCGTCCTGTCGCCATCGCCTGGAGCGACTTCCGGGTCAATGCCGCGTCCTTCGGCAAGGCGAATTCCCGGCGATTCGCGGCATTCCTGCAGGAACTCGATCGTCCCGGGGCCGACGACGTTCCACTGATCTACTTCGTCAACTCCGCCGGCATCTCCCTGATGGAAGGCCGGACGGTATTCTCTGATGCCTTCGCCCTCTGGCCGGCATTGCTGCACTATTCCGAACGCCATCCTCTCCTCACTTGTGCCGACGGCAAGTGTCTCGGACTCGCGCCCATCCTCTTCGGGCTGGGGCACTACCGCGTGGCGGTTGCCGGGCGAACCTGCCTCAATCTTGCCGGTCCCGAGGTGATCCGGATGTTCTTCGGCGAGGGCGTGGATTTCGGGCGGAGCGCCGCCGCCGAGCGGTTTCACGATGGGACGGACCTGGTTCATGAACTCGTTCCGTCACTCGAGGCAGCCTGCGCGCGGTTCAGGGAGATCCTCGCTCCGGAATCGGCGACTGGGCGTACCCGCCCGGGAACTCTGGGGACGAAGACCGACGTCGTGTTTTCCTCCTTCCTTGATGCGGTTCCCCGGGAACTGGTGCCCGGATGGTGTGCCAGGGTGCGCCTCTTCCTCGGGGCGCGGCACGGCAAGTCGATCGGGATCTTCCTCAATCCCCCCGAGCGGTCGAACAACATGATCACTGTTCGCAGCCTCGAGAAGTATGCGGCAGGAATCGACCTGTTCCGGTCGCTGGGGGTGCCGATCGTGAGCTTTCTCGACTCACCCGGTTTCGACCCGCGCTTCGACCAGAGCGCGGCCAACAACTTTCGCCGGATGCTCTGGGTCGGCGAGAAGATCATCCACTATCCGCACGGCTGCATGGGCGTGGTCATCGGGCGGTGCTTTGGCGGCTCGGCCTCGCTGGTGTTCCCAAAGGTGTTCGGCGGCTCCCGGACGCTCGCGATCCGGGGAAGCAGGATAGGCATCATGGACGAGCGCATCGTCGACCACCTGCTGAGCGGTTGCCCCCGACTCCAGCAGCAGTGGAACGCTGTCGCGGCCCGCCAAACAGCTGGCCTCGAGGACCTGCTTGAGGAAGGAACGGTCGACGCGGTGATCGACCTCGCAGAACTCGGCCATGAACTGGATCGCTTCCTTGCCGGCCGCGCTGCGGGGTCGACGAGGAGAGTCGCCGCATTTCCCGCACTGATGCGAAGCGCGGTATGAGAGCGACGATCGCAGGGACCGGACACTACCTGCCGGGAGAACCGATCAGCAATCATGAGCTGATCGAGCGGCACGGGCTCAAGATCAGGTCCTATTTCATCCGCACGAGCATCGGGGTGGAGACGCGTCACTTCGCCGCACCCTCTCAGGCGACGTCAGATCTCGCCACCGAAGCGGCGGTGCGTGCGCTCGAAGCGAGTTGCGTGCCGAAGCGGGACATCCGGCGCATCATCCTCGCCACCGTCTCCGGTGACTATCTCACACCAGCCACCGCGTGCATCGTCCAGCGGAATCTTGGCATGCGGGGTTGCGCGGCCCTGGACATCGTCGGTGCCTGTTCCGGCTTCCTGCAGGCGCTGGATCTCGGAGCCCGGTGTGTCGCGACCGGCGAAGGTCCGGTGCTGGTGATCGGGGCCGACGTTCGCTCCCGGCAGCTCAACTTCACCGATCTCCGCACCGTGTTTCTCTATGGTGACGGCGCGGGTGCAGTGGTCCTCACGGCGAGCGAGGATGAAGAAGGCATTCAGCACTCGATCGTGACCGCCGATGGCGAGGGAGCCGAGGCCGTGTACATCCCCGCCGGTGGTTCCCGCGAGCCGATCAGTGGCGACGGCCTGATGAATCACCGCCACCAGATCACCATGAGGGATGGTGCCTTGGTCGCTCGGCATGCCCGCGATGGGTTCCGCGAGTTGATGGGCCGTCTCGTGGCGGAAACCGGGGTGCCGGTTGGCGACATCTCCCTGTTCTGCCTGCACCAGCCGAACCTCTTCCTCGTGACGCGGATGCTCGGCGATCTCGGGATCCCGCACGAGAAGGCATGGATCAACTTCCCGCGCTATGGCAATACCACGTCGGCCACCATTCCCATCGCGCTCTCGGAAGCGGTGGCGGCGGGAAGGCTGGCGTCGGGCTCGTGGCTTTGTCTGGCGGCCGTCGGCGCCGGGTTTGCCGGAGCGATCCAGCTGGTGCGCTGGGGGCGGGCATGATTCTCGTCACCGGCGCGAGCCAGGGGATCGGCTACGAGTGCGCCAAGGCGCTCCTCGACCGTACCCACTCGACGGTGATGATCACCGGCCGGAGTGCCGCCGGGCTCGAGCGGGCGCGGGACGGTATTCCCCCTGTCCACCGTGATCGCCTGTTGCTCCGGATCTCGGATCAGGGTTGCCCCGCGGATGTCGGGACCCTGTGCGCCGAGCTCGCCGACCCCGCAACCGCGCTCGAAGGCGCCATCCTCGGTGTGGGTGAGAATCCCATGTATACCGTGGGTCCGCGGCGACTCCACAAGGTGGATGGTGCGACCGTGGATGCCGTGATCCGCACCAACTGTACCCATACCATGCGGCTCACCGGCGTCATCCTCGCGCGTCTCCACCACCAGCGAACTGGAGTGCTGATCTGGATCGGCTCACAAGCCTACCTGACCGGCCTCCCGGGTGCCGGCCTCTACTGCGCGACCAAGGCCTTTCTCTCCGGGCTGGCGCACACGGCGCACAACGAATACGCCACGCACGGGGTGCGAGTGCACCTGCTGAACCCCGGCTTGGTCCGGACGCCACGAACCGCAGGGATCATCGACGACTTTGCCGCGCGGCATGACCGTGTGGTCGAGACGGCAGGCAATGTTGCCGCAAGAATGGTCTCGATCTTCCTCTCGGCCACGCCGGCACCCGTGGAGGTGGACCTGTGATCCTCCTGGACCTGCTGTGGTGGGTCGGACTCGCCTGGTTTGCCGCATGGATTGCCTTGCCGCTGCTGGCAATGTCGTTGCTCGGACCGGTCTTCGGCGCGGTGGTCTGGGGTCTGGTGGCGCCGTGGTCGGCCCTCCTCGGAATGGCCGGGGTCCATCGACTCCTCCCCGGGAGTCCCTCGGGAACCTTCAAGCTGTTCTCCGACCGGGAGAGCGTGTACTGGGCACTGAAAGGGTGGGCGCCGTCGCTCTACCTGACCGTGTTCCAGCCGGTCTGGTTCATGAGTGAAGGCTTTCAGCGCGTTGTCCTGCACGCCTTCGGAGCCCGCATGGCGGCGGGCGCCCTGCTCACGTCGAGGACCATCGTGCGCGAGCCGCACCGGATCCAGATCGGTGCCGGCGCTCTTGTTGGCGAATACGTCCACCTCATCTGCTCCTATCAGCCAAGGCCCAAGCTCCTGGTGGTGGGCTTGATCGACATCGGCGATCGCACGCTCGTCGGCGCCCACGGGCACCTCGGTCCCGGAGTCCGGATCGACGCCGACTGCATCCTCGAGTACGGCGTGTCCGTTGGTGCGCATACCACCATTGGTGCGGGAACGCGGATTGGTGCCGGAAGTTCGCTCTACAACTCGGTGCGCATCGGCGCCGGGGTTCGCATCGGCAAGGGATGCCTGATTCCCTCCGGTGCGGTGATTCCCGACGGGGCGAGACTCCCCGACGGAACCGTCTTCGTCCCGGGAGCGTGACGCATGCTCGCCAGCTGGCTGTACCATCTGAGCTATCGTCGCTTTCGCGCCGCATGCGAAACACCCCTCGAGGTCCAGGCCGATCGGCTCCGCCAGATCCTCCGGCGGGCTGCGGGCACGGACATCGGGCGGGCCAATGACTTCGCCGGACTTTCGCACCTGGCCGATCCGGTCGCCTTGATCCGGGAATACCAGAAGCGCGTACCGATCCGATCGTATCAGCAGATGCGTGGCGATCTCGATGCGGTCCATGCGGGTGATTGGTGGCGTCTGTGCCCGAGCGACCCGCTCTTCTTCGCCATGACCGCCGGCTCGACCGGGCAATTCAAGTGCATCCCGATCACCAAGGAGTTCCAACGGGAGGTCGGGCGGGGCGCGCTCATCTTCAACGGGGCCCTCGAGGCGAACTTCCCCGCGTTGCGGGGGCTCAAGTGCCAGTTCCTGGTTGGCTCAGCAGAGGGCGGCGTCACGCCGACCGGCACGCCGAAGGGGTTCATGTCCGGCTTCAACTACAAGAACCTCCCCCGCTTTGTGCGCGACCGGTTCGTGCTCCCATACTGGATCTTCACCCTGCACGACGCCGATGATCGCAGTTATGCCGCGGGGCGATTGCTGGTTGGCGAGTGGCGGCTCGGCGCGCTCTGTGCGATCTCTCCCGTCAACTTGATCAATGTCAAGCGCGCGCTTGAGGAACACGCCGATCGCCTCTGCGATGACGTCGAGGCGGGCACCCTCACGCTGGAGGGTACCGCGGCGGTGGCGGGGAGCTGGCGCGGAACGCCCGAGCCGGAACTGGCGGAAGCGCTCCGCGAAGCCCGGCGGCGGGAGGGCTGCTTCCCGGCGCGACTGCTCTTCCCTGCGCTGCGTGTGCTGGTTTGCTGGCAGGGCGGCAACATGGGCTATTACCTGCATGAACTCGACGAGTCATTCGGCCTCGTCCAGCATTTCGAGTTCCCGGTAGCTGCGAGCGAGGGACTCTTCGCCATCCCCTGCCTGAAGAATCAGGCGGGAGGGGCACTCGCCGTCACGACACATTTCCTCGAGTTTGTCCCCGAAGACCGATTCGATCCAGCGGTTTCGCCCGCGCTTCGTGCCGACGAACTCGAAGTCGGGGTCACCTACCGGATCGTGGTGACGACCTCAGGCGGCCTCTACCGCTACGACATGGAAGATCTGGTCCGGGTGAAGGAGAGGCTTGGCCGTACTCCGGTCATCGAATTCATCTCCAAGGTGGGCCGCCAGGTGTCGGTGGCCAACGAACGGCTCACCGAGGCCGATGTCACTGCCGTCATGCAGGCCGCCAGCCACCAGTGCGACCTCTGGGTGGACGACTTCCTCTTCGTGCCCTGCACGGACCGCAGGTTTCGCGTGATGGTGGATGGCGAGACGGTGGCCAGGCATACCGCACCAGGACGGGAGGGGCCGCTGCGCGAGTTCGCGCGTGAGCTGGAGCGACAGCTCCGGGCCGCCGCCAAGGGGTATGACTTCGAACGCGACGACGCGCTGCTCGAGCCCCTCCAGCTCATTGTCACGGCTCGCGGTCAACTCGCCGGGTCATCCTCCCAGGCGGATGCCCTGCCGAATGCCCAGATCAAACCGAGGCATCTCGCCACGCAGTTCGACGCGCACACCTCCTTCCTGACACTGGGGACCTATGAAGCTCATCGCGCCTGACGTCCGGATTGCCGATGTCGAGAGCTGCGATTTCGGACTGATCCCTGGTTACGACACGGCGACCGTTCTCCGCTCGGCGATGCCGGAGGAGTGGGAGCGCTACCTCGCCTCCGCGGTGGCGCGCCGGATGATCGGAGAGCTCGGCGTCGAACATCGGCATCTCACCCACCTTCCCGGGGCGACTGCCGACCCAGATCGCCTGACGGCCTATGACCTCGCGCGTTCCGCCGTGGAGCGGATGTACTCGCGGCGAGGGGCCGAGCTGGCACGACTCGATGCCCTGATCTTCGTGAGCACCTCGAACCCGCATCCCTGCAACAGCCAGGCGGCCATGCTGGCGGGGGATTTCGGTTTCAGGACGTCCTGCTTCGACCTGAAGGCGGGCTGCAGTAGCGGCGTCCTCGGCCTGCTGCAGGGCGCCCTGCTCATCCGGGCCGGGTGTGAACGCGTGCTGGTCGTCATGGCGGAGAACCTCTCTCAGCTTACGCCACCGGACGACCTCCGCATGCTCCTGACCGTAGGCGATGGTGCCGCGTGCGTCCTGCTGGAACGGAGCAAGGGTCCCGGATTCCTCGCGATGCTGCACGGCACCGACGCCGCCTTTGCGCGGGCGATGGTGGTGGCTCCGACCTTTCCTCCTGCGGGACCCGATCCGCACTATGTCTATCGGGTCACCGACGCGACTGCTGCCGGGACGTTTCTTCGCAGGCAATGGCGCACGCTGTACCGCGAGTCGCTCCATGCCGCCGGGCTGGTGAGCGACGACCTCGCGCATTGGTTCTTCCACCAGACGCACCGTGCTCAAGTCGATGAGTTGCTGGATGATCTGGCTATTCCCCCCGGGCGCACGGTCCGGATCGTGGAGCGCCACGGCAACATGGGCACGCCGACCTTCGCTGTCGCGATGGCCCAGGCGTTCAGCAGCATCGAGCCGGGCGAGCGTTACCTGCTGCAGGCGGTGGGCGGCGGCGTGAGCTGGTGCGCCATCGTCGCGGAGCACGGGTGAAGTGATGCACATCTCCAGGCTCGTTGTTCGGCGGCGTGGCTGGATCGCCATGCTCTGGCTCCTGGTCGCCGCGGCACTTCTTCCCGGTGCGGGGCGGGTCGCGGAGGTCCTCGAGGTTGGGGCGAAGGTGCCGGGGCGCGAATCGGAGGCAGTCGAGCGGCTGCTCGCCGGACCACTGCAGTCGCACTTTGCCCGCTTCGCCGTGCTGGTGATCACCGGCATCCCATCCCCCGAGACACCCGAAGGCGCGGCGGCGCTGCGCCGCGTGCTCGAGCCGGTCGACCAGGTGGCCGGGGTGAGTGGCACCTTCTCCTACCTTGACCGGTCGGACACCCTCTTCCTGGGACCGGGCGCGCGCGGAACGTTCGCGATGGTGGGGTTCTCGACCAGCGCCGGATCGCCAGATCGCCTGGTACCGCTCCTTCGGTCGATTACCGAAAGTCTCGCACAGCGCCTCCGCGCCGACTATCCGTCACTGACACTCCGCTGGACCGGTGAGGCGGCACTCAATCTCGATCTTCGTCGCACCAGCAGCCGGGATGTCGAGCAGGCGGAACGCCGGGCGTTGCCGCTGACGGCGACATTCCTGCTGCTCGCCTTTGGGGCAGTCGCGGCGGCGATTCTCCCGGTCATTTCCGGCGCACTGGCCATCGCCGTCGCGCTCGGCGCCGCGGCATTGCTCGCCCGGATCTGGCCGCTGGCCCTTCTGCTCCAGAGCGTGGTCACCATGCTGGGCCTCGGGCTGGGCATCGACTACGCGCTGCTGATGGTCAGTCGCTTCCGGGAGGCACTCGGGGCGGGTGTTGATGCGATCGCCGCCGCAGAGTCGGCTGCGCGGCATGCCGGGCACACCATCCTCCTGTCGGCCACGACGGTGGCGCTCGGGTTCGTCGCTCTCCTCACCGTTCCGCTGAACGAAATCCGCGCGATCGCGGTGGGTGGTCTCCTGGTGGTGGTCGTCTCGGCGTTGCTCGCGACGACCCTGTTGCCCGGTGCGCTGGCGATGCTCGGCGCGCGAATCGACTGGGGACGGATCCGGCGCCGCCGCCCCGGCGGTGGATCGGTCGATCATTGGAGGAAACTCGGTCGCTGGGTGACGGCGCGCCCATGGACGGCGCTGGGACTCGGGGGAATTCCTCTCCTGCTCCTCGCGGCGCAATCAGGCCGACTCCGAACCGGGCTTCCCCGGGGCGACTGGTTGCCAGCCTCGATGGAATCGGCGCAGGCGCTGGACGATCTTCGAGCCATTGGACGCAGCGGTGTGCTCCAGGGCGTGCGCCTTGTGCTCGAATTGCCGGAAGCGAGCAACGTCCGGCGGTCGGCCGGGTGGAAGGCGCTGAGCCGGCTGGTCGATTCTCTCGAGCGTGACCCACGGATTGCACGAGTCCGCTCGATCGTCGCGGTGGCACGCGAAGCTGGAATGGGTCGCTCTTCACTCGTGTTCCTGCCGGACAGTGCCAAGCGCGGCTTGGTGAGCGACGATGGGCGCCTGGTTCTGGTCGAAATCCTCCCGCGGGAAACAGTCACTCCTGAAGGGGTGGTGCTGCTGGTGCGGGAGCTGAGGGGGTCCGGGGCTGGCGCCACCGGGGTGGCGGGGGGGCATCTGCTCGTCGGCGGACTTCCTGCCTTCAACGCCGACTACCAGGACGCGGTCGCGGGACGGTTTCGCCTCACGGTGCTCCTGGTGATCGGCGGGACGTTTCTCGCGCTCGTGATCGGTCTCCGTTCGATTCTGGTGCCGCTCAAGGCGGTGCTCCTGAACCTTCTTTCGGTTGGTGCGTCCTTTGGCGCATTGACGCTGGTCTTTCAGGAGGGGTGGGGGGGCCGTTTCTTCGGCGTCGCGGAACCGCTGGGCGCCGTCTTCTCTTCGCTGCCACTTGTGGTCTTCTGCATTGTCTTCGGGTTGAGCATGGACTACGAGGTGTTCCTCATGACGCGGGTGATGGAAGCCCGCCGGGCAGGGATGAGTGATCGCGATGCCATCGTCGAGGCCCTTGGCACCACCGGGCAGGTAATCACCAGTGCCGCCGCGATCATGCTGGTGGTGTTCGCTGCCTTCACCACGGGCGGCTTCCTGATGCTGAAGATGCTCGGATTCTCGCTCGCGGTTGCGGTACTGGTGGATGCCACCCTCGTGCGGGTCGTCATCGGGCCGGCGCTGCTGCAACTCGCGGGGAAGTGGAACTGGTGGCCGGGCTGAGGAGGCCGGCGTGTTCGGACCCGCCGATCGACGGTCCGGGATTGGGGAGATATCGATCACCCCGTGACGATGCCGGCCGCACGTGGTAGACTTGGCCGTACTTCTCGTGATCGTGCCCTGAGGGCTCCGGCCCTTCGATATCCCCCGATCCGGCACGGTCCCTGGATTCCTGTCCGGGAGATCCCATGCGCGCTCGCTCCAGCCTCGCCGCCTTGCTAGTCACCGCCCTCGCCGCCGCTGTCGTTCCGGCGCCCGCGTCGGCCCAGACGACAACGTCGCGTGCCCCGGCCGCGGACAACGGATCGATGAGCTCGCCCGCCGCGTGTGCCAAGAGTGCCAGTGACTGGCGGGCGGCGCGGGTGGCCCCAGCCCTGGCCGAGTACCGCAAGGCGACCGACTCGACCCGGCCCGCGCTGCAGAAGGCGTACGTGGCCGCGTACAACGCGGCGAACGCCGGAGCGCAGCAGATGGCGGCGGATTGCGCCGCCAAATTCAGTGTCGCCACCGTGCCCGCTGCGCAGTTGATGGACCTGATCGCCCTCTACAATGCGGCACGGGATACGGCCAACGGCCGGCTGGCCACCGAACGCGTGATGACGGAGAAGAACCTGCCGCCGCGTGTTCACGGGCAGGCCCTCATGCTCGCAATGAACCAGGAAGCGACACGAGACCCAAGCTACTTCGGCATCATCGCTGGTGCCGAGAAGTACGCTTCCGAGATCGATCAGCTTCCCGACTCGCTCGATGATCTCAAGCTGATGGCCCACCGGACAATGGTGTATCGGTACGACTACCTCGATGTGGCCGACGGGCTCGCTCACCATGCGACGGCACTGATCGCGCTGGGCCGCAAGCTCAACCGGCCGCAGGAGATGATCACCGGATACAGCCTGCTGGCGCGATCCTACGCCGATCGGCTCCATCCGGACTCAGCCCTCAGGATCCTTGACGCCGGCGCGAAGGAGATCGGGGACAGTGCCACGGAGCGGTTCAAGGATTTCCGCGATCGCTATGCCCTGATCGGCACACCAGCCCCGGTGATTTCGGCTGAATGGTGGATCAACCCCGATTCGAAAGGCGTCGTCACACCGGCGACAGGCAAGGTGACACTGATTGAGTTCACGGCGCACTGGTGCGGCCCCTGCAAGAACAGCTATCCGGGGCTCCGCGCACTGGCCGAGCGACTGAAGGGGGAGCCGTTCACCGGGCTCATGGTGACCCAGTTGTACGGCTACCTCGGCACCCGGCAGAACCTGTCGCCGGAACAGGAAGTGGCTGCGGACCGTGAGTACTTCGGGAAGGAACATGCCCTGCCGTTCCCTGTCGCGATCAATCCGCAGATGAAACAGGTTGCCGGGCAGCCATTCATGCAGCCGAAGCCGGACATGGACTACCGTGTCGGCGGCATTCCGCAGATCATGATCATCGACAAGAAGGGCGTCATCCGGCAGATCGTCACCGGCTGGGACCAGGGGAACACCGAGCGCTTCTCGAAGTACATCGACCAGCTGATCAGCGAGACGATGTAGCCCGCGGACGCTCCCCGCGCAGGAATTGCAGGAATTTCTCGGTACTGCGTGTCATGCCGAGGAATTCTACTTGTGGTTTGCCGAGGGAATCGAGCACGGCATAGTAGGGGAGCGCCACGGTGCCGAACTTGTCCAGTTCCATCTGCTGCTGGCGGCGGTAGAGCTCGCCCTGCCCGTCGGTGTAGAGCCGCACCCGGACGAACTTCTCCAGTTCGGCGGCGATCTCGGGCCGCGGGAACATGTTGGCCTCCATCCATCGGCAGTTGGTGCAGGTGTAGCCGGTGAAGTCCACCAATACAGACTTGTGCTCGGTCTTCGCGCGGGCGAGGCCGCCCGGGTAGTCGTTCACCATCCAGGACAACTCGCCACGCACATTCGCTGTGCCGCTGGTGAGGGCCCCTTCCGGCGGGGGCAGGAACGACTCCAACTCACCGAGACGATGGCCACCGAGCCCGCGGCCGAGCAGGAAGGCGATCAGCAGGCACGCTCCAGCGAACAGGCGCCGCAACAGGGGAACCTTCGGGCGGGGTACCGACCGGACGAACCCGCCGGCGAGATACGCCGCCGCCGCCACCGCAACCAGAATCCAGACGGTCAGTACCACATCGCGGCTGAAGATCCCCCACTGCAGCACCATGTCGGCGTTGGTGAGGAACTTCATCGCCATCGCGACCTCGAGGAAACCCATCATCACCTTGACGGTCTCGAGCCACGATCCCGATCGCGGCAACTTCGCGATGGCACTCGGCATCAGCGCCAGCAGGAAGAACGGCAGCGCGAAGACTCCGGAGAACACCAGCAGGCCGAGCAGCGGCCACCGCCAGCTTCCCTGGGCGGCCATCACCAGCAGGGTGCCGACGAACGGTGCCGTGCACGTGAACGAGGTCAGCGTGAACGTCAGCCCCATGGCCAGGATGCCCACGGTTTCGCCATGGCGCGAATTGACCGACACGGCGTTGAGCCGGGTCAGCAGCGCGCTCGGAATGGTGAACTGCCAGACACCGAAGAGGTTCAGCGCAAAGGCAAGGAAGAGTGCCGTCACCAGCAGGTTGATCCACGGATTGGCGGCGAAGCGGTTGATGCCGCCGGCACCGACCAGGATGGCGATCGCCATGCCAAGCAGGGTGAAGGTGGCCATGATGCCACCGGCATAGACCAGCGCATTGCGGGCCGGCGACCTCCGAGTGGTCTCGTTGGTCCGCGTGAAGTACGACACCGTGATCGGGATCATCGGAAAGACGCAGGGCGTCAGCAGCGACAGCGCGCCCATCACCGCGGCAAGCCAGAGAAAGAGCGGCAGCGAGGGCGTGGTCGATCCGCCAAACGGGGATATCGGCGCGGGTGGCTGGGCGGGCACCTTCTCGGTGACCGGTGCCGCCTGAACGGCCACCGGCGGTGTGATGACCGGCTCCGGGAGCACGGTCCCGGCGGCGGCGGCCGTTACGGTGATCGGCGAGGCGACGACATCGCTCGTTGGCGGCAGGCAATAGCGATCGGTGCAGGTCTGGTAGGAGACCAGGATCGCGAGCGCCGTGACGCCTTCGGTTCGCGCCATCAGCGGGACGGTGAACGTCGCCGAGTCGGCGTAGGTCTCGCTGAGAATGTCGAAGTTTTTGTCAGGGGCTATGTCGGGGTCCGGCGCACCGATGACGCCGGATATGGCGAAGGCTGCCCCTGGCGGGGTCGCAATCGAGGTCGGGACGGGCCCACCCGGGCCCTGGGTGATGGAATAGAGGTGCCACCCCGGGGGGATCAGGGCATGCAGCCGTGCCTTGACGACAGCACCCTGCACGGTTCGCACCGGCGGCTTGACCAGCGACCAGGTGATCGGATGCTCTTGCGCGGCGAGCGGCGCACCAGCGAACAGGGCGACCACCAGCGCTGCCAGCGAAACAGTTCGTGACATCATCGCGACACCATGACCAAGGTCGTCACCACTCGCCGAGGGGGAGCCATAAACTCGACCTCGTGCTGGTTCGTGATCTTGAGTGGGCCGAGGGTCGTCTCGTCGGCCCGCAACGCTTCCGCCTGCGCGATCGGAACGCTGATGATCCAGCGCCCCGATACTGGTTGATCGGTGCTGTTGAAGCAACGGAGGACGAGGCCATCGCCCGACTCGGGCGGCTTGACGGCGGAACAGACGAGTCCGTCACCCTGGAGCGTGATGCTTGTGCCGGCGGTGAAGTCGTCCTGGCCCGTGAAGTCGCGGATGAACGTTCCCTCGATCGGCAGGAAGGCATCCTCCCAGGCGTGCTCGAGCCGGACGGGATGATCGAGCAGCTCGTCGCCTCCCAGTAGAAGCGCCAGGTCGACGCGATGAGTTCCCCGTTCCTGCGCGGCGGGGATCGCCATCGGCCAGCCGGCGTGGCCGGGCCGGGTGGAAAGGTCACCGCGGGAGAGTTCACCGACTGCGCGCAGGAGCGTGAAGATCAGGTCCCGCCTGGGGGTCCATTCGTACTCGAAGAATCCTGGAGCCAGGATGGCGAGTCCCCGCTTCCCCTGGCCGGCGGCGACGTAGCGATGCGCCGGGGCGGTGAGGACCGGGATCTCCGCCGGGTAGTTCTCGGGATTGAACGCTTCGGCCGGTCGGTGTTCGAAGCCGAAGGCGGCGCCGGCGATCGCCTCTTCGCCAGCGCCCACGGCCAATCGCGCCCGCAGGCGATGGTCATCAGCGTGATTGTCGACGTCCAGCCGGAGGCGGACCAGGGGCGAGTCGGCGCGCAATTCCACCAGCATGCGCGCGTCGAGGGAACCACCCGCCACCTGAAGCGTCCAGTGCACATCGATGGAGCCGACGAGTGGTCCGGTGGCAACCGCTGCGCGGGAGACCGGCGTGCCGATGCGCGCGACCTCCGTGTCTGGTGGCACGAAGACGGTATAGCTGTCGCCGCGATCAACCTGGTCTTCCAGCTGGAAGAGGCCACCATACTCCTCGCCGGTCCGGCGATCGGTGAGGTGGAGCTGGCCGTCGCGGCCAACACCAACCGTCACGAAGCGATTGCTGATCCGGTCGTCGCTCACCTCAAGATCCTGCGGGCCCGCCAACTCGTTGCCCGGTGCCTGGTGGAACGCAGCGATTCCGAAACCAGGAAGCGCCGGGGTCTCGAAGGCAATCGAGACGCGATCGACAGCATCCTGGTCGGGATAGTGCCGCGGCGCATCGGTGCGCTCAATGCCGCGCTCCACCGAGAGGAGTTGTCCGGCGAGGCGATCGCCGGCGGTGGTGGTGAGCACAAACGGCCGGTATCCGGGACCGGAGCGCGGAATTTGGCCCGACGGCGGCCCAACCAGGATGTCGTTGCGGAAGCAGGTGACCTCTGCGGTCACGATGCCGCCGCGCGTTCGCGGGACGGGATTCCAGAGGAGCAGGGTCGGCACGGCGTGATGCGGCTGGCGTCGCGCGCGATCCGCGTCATGGCCGGAAAGCGATGCGACAGCATCGCGGGCGAGTTCGCCAGTCATCGTCTCAACGCTGGTGAGGCGGACAGACTGCTCGGCGATCACGCGATCGCTGGCACAGCCACCGAGGGTGTCGTGAAACTGGCTCTCGATGAGTGTCCGCCACGAGGAGCGGAGCACGCCTCGCTGGTCGTGGCGACGAACGAGGCACGCCAGGGCGGCGAGCGGTTCGGCCCGGCGCGACAGTCCCAGTTCGGCCTGGGCGTGGCGGCGCTTCATGCGCGATCGCGTGGCATGCACTCCCTGAAGTGTCCAGGCATACCCATAGGACCATCGCAGTTCGCCGAGCACCTCGGGAATGGTCTGGCGACTGCTCACCGTGGCCAGGAACTCCCCCAGGGTGCTGATGACGATCGTGTGCTCCTTCTCGATTTCCTGCAGGCCTGCGCGCAGCTGCGAGAGTTCAGGTGCTGGCGCGTGATGGTCGGCTCCGACGAACACGGCGACATGGGCGCTCGTTGCCCGGCCGACCAACGCGTCCCGCATGGGGCGCCAGGCAGCTGCGAGGTGCTGGCCCGCCTCGGGCAGGGCGGCTCCGATTTCGTAGCCCTGCGGCGGCAGGTGATAGAGCAGGATCTCATCGCCACTGGGTGCCTGCCAGCGATAGAGGTCGCCAGTGTCTCCGGAGCCGCCGAGCCCGCGCCATGTCGCGGCGCTTGCGAGCCCGAATTCGCGGGCGAGCATCGGGAGCGCGGCGGGGTGGCCGAAGGCGTCCGGGCTGTAGAGCACATCCATGCGCCGGCCGACGCGCTGGGCATCGCCTGTTCCGAGCAGGAGATTGCGGATCAGGGATTCGCCATCGGGGATCTGTTCATCCGCAAGGACGTACCATGGCCCGATGGCGAGGCGGCCCTCGCGCACCGCCCCGGCGAGGGTATCGCTTAGTTCCGGTCGCACCGCGAGCGCATCGTCGAGCAGGATGGTCTGGCCATCAAGGGTGAAGCGTGCGGCAGGGTCGTGCTCAAGCCATTCCGCCAGCGCCCTGGCTGCGCCGGCGAGGCGAGCCTGGAAGCCCGCTCGCGGCAAGTACCACTCACGGTCCCAGTGAGTGTGCGGGATCAGGTGAAAGGTGAGGCGGCGTGCGCTCAACGCCCGCGAGCCGGCGGCATGGGGCAAATCTCCCGGACAAGTGCGTCCGCGCAAGATACCACGCCGCCGCCGACCCCACGTGTCAATGGATCGTGGAGGTGGGATTTACCCCTTGATGGGCCTTGATCGCCATGGAATCGCCCTCACCCGGGGCGCCGCCACGGGCGGTCATCTCGGCCACGGCGGTCTTTCCGAGGACGCTGTCCTTCGTTGCGGCAGCGACCATGTACACGCCGAACCACGGTGCCACATCGGTCGGCGCGATGGCAGCCGCGCGGCGGTAGCCGGCGAGCGCACCCTGATAGTCCTTGGCGCGGAACATATTGTTGGCGCTGTCGAGCACCATGCGTTCAGCATCGGTGATCATCGCGACGTCCCCGGCTCCCATCGCCCCCTGGGCGCCGGTCGGCGCGGTGGGTGCCGCCGGAACGTCGGCCTTCTTTCCTGAGCAGGCGCCGAGCAGGATCAGCGCGGCGAGGCCACACAAACGGTGGTGGGACAAACGAGGCATTGCCGATTCTCCGTCTGAAAATCTCAGTGTCAAACGACAGTCATGACCTACGGGACAGGAGGCGTCGGGATACCTCCGCGGTGGAAAATACACTGGGGCAGGACGCGGGTGCTGTCGTGTGTTTCCGGCAGTCTTGTAGGGGAATCTGCCCATCTGGTGGTGTGGATCGTCGCGGGATCTGTCGCTGCGAGCGGACCGCCCGCAGCCGATTGCGTTGCGGCAGAATGGACCCTATGATCGGGGGTTCGGGCCCCAGTGCGCGACTTCCCTCAACTCCTCCGGTCATGCATCCAACCATCGTGAAGTTCGGCGTGTTCTGTCTCGCGGCGGTGAGCCTTGCCACGCGATCCGTGGCGCAGCAACCTGACCGCGGCGCCTCGTCCTCCCAGACGCGGGCGCTGCCGCCAGACTCGATTCTGGCGCGCGGGCTCACCTTCCGCTCCATCGGGCCGGCCGTCATGGGCGGCCGCATCTCCGACATCGCGGTCGCCGAAAATCCCGCCTCGGTTCGGGGCGGTCGGCTCGGCACCGTCATCTACATCGGCGCCGCCACCGGCGGCGTCTGGAAGTCGGCCAACGCCGGCGTGCGCCTGGACGCCGGTGTTCGACTCGGTGCGCGACCGGTGGCGTTGGTGCCGTGGCCGTCGCGCCCTCCAACTCCGACATCGTCTGGGTCGGCACCGGCGAGCCCAACAACATGCGCAGCTCCTCGCTGGGGCACGGGCGTCTACAAGTCGACCGACGGCGGCAAGACGTGGTCGGGGCCGATGCTCCCCAAGTCCCAGCACATCGGCCGCATCGTGGTCGATCCGCGCGACCCCAACGTCGTCTACGTGGCAGCGGTCGGTCCGCTCTGGGCGCCCGGGCGGCGAGCGCGGCCTGTTCAAGACCACCGACGGCGGAAAGACGCTGGACCAACACCAAGCAGATCAGCAAGTACACCGGCTTCACGGACGTCGTCATCGATCCCGCCAATCCCGACGTGCTCTACGCCGCCTCCGAGGAGCGCGAACGCCGCGAGTACGGCTTCCTTCCCGCCGGCCCCGAGAGCGCGCATCTACAAGACGCACCGACGCCGGCAAGACGTGGACGCTGCTCGAGCGGCGGGCTGCCCACGGGCGACATTGGACGCATCGGGCTCGAGCGTCTGCCGGTCGCGCCCGAGCACGGTGTACGCGATCTTCCATGCGCCAAGGGCGCGATGAACGGCCTCTATCGCACCGATGATGCCGGCGCCACTTGGCGGCAGGTGAACAACGTGAACGGCACGGCGTGGTACTACAGCCAGCTGCGCTGCGACCCGACCGATCCGGAGCACGTCGTCAGCTCAACGCCGGCTCGCAGGAGACGTTGGACGGCGGCAAGACCTGGACGGCTTCGGCAGGGCGGCGGCGTGCACAGCGATCACCACGCGCTCTGGATCAATCCGGAAACGCCCGAGCAGATGCTCTTCGGCACCGACGGCGGCCTGTACTTCACGTGGGACCGGGGCAAGTCGTGGGACCACGTGGAGAACTTCGTGGTCGCGCAGTTCTACGCCATCGCCGTCGACGACGCGCAGCCCTTCTACAACGTGTACGGCGGCCTGCAGGACAACCAGTCGTTCGGCGGACCGAGCCGCACGCGCAACGCGTTCGGCCCGACCAATGCCGACTGGTTCCGCATGGCGGCGGCGACGGCTTCTACGCCGTGCCCGACCCCAACGATCACAACCTCGTGTACGCCGAGAGCCAGAAGGCGGGGTTGTCGCGCTACGACGCGCGCACCGGGCAGAGCAAGAACATCCGGCCCATCCCGGAGCCAACGGCAAGCACCGCTACAACTGGAGCGCGCCCATCCTGCCGTCGCAGCACGACCCGAAGGTGCTCTACATGGCGGCGAACTACCTGTTCAGCAGCACCGATCGCGGCGACAGCTGGACGATGATCATCGCCCCGACCTCACCGCGCAACATCGACCGCAACACGCTGCCGATGCGCGGCGCGGTGCCCGATTCACGCGGCGCGCTGGGCCGCAACGAGGGCACGGCGCGAGTTCAGCAACATCACCACCATCGACGAGTCGCCGATGCGGGCGGGGACTGCTGGCCGTGGGCACGGACGACGGCCTCGATCCAGGTCTCGCGCGACGACGGCAAGACGTGGACCAAGACGGAGCACTTCCCCGGCGTGCCCGACACGACGTATGTGAGTCGCGTGGTCTGGTCGAACGCAGCGCAGGGCACGCTCTACGCCACGCTTCGACGGACACCGCAGCAACGACTTCCTCCCGTATGTGCGTGAAGAGCACGGACTATGGCAAGACATGGACGTCGATCACCGGCGACCTGCCCGCGCTGCGGCCGGTGCAGGTCATCCGCGAACATCCGCGCAGCCGACCTGCTGTTCGCGGGCACGGAGTTCGGCGTGTTCTTCACGGCCGACGGCGGCACGCACTGGACCAGCTCAAGGGCGGCTTCCGCCGCGTGCCGGTGATGGCATTCGATCCAGGCGCGCTGGAACGATCTGGTGCTCGGCACGCATGGACGCGGCATCTGGATCCTCGACGACATCACGCCGCTGGAACAGCTGGCGCGGGCCAAGCAGGCGGCAAGGTGGCTATCTCTTTCCGGTGCGCGACGAGTTGCAGGTGCGCCCAACAACAGCCGGAATTCCGGTGTGGGGAGCATGGGCT
>CAWKMI010000005.1:0-263057 GCA_963850655.1 uncultured Gemmatimonadales bacterium | reverse complement strand
GCGGCCGCCGTGACAGAGCCGGAAGAACTCCGGCAGGTTCTCGGCCTCGTCCTTCGCCGGGACCAGGACCGAGACACGCGAACGGGTGAGGTCATACGCGCTTCCGCATGCGGGCCGGGAGGATGCCGAGCTGGTCGCGGTACTTGGCGACCGTGCGCCGGGCAATCTGGATGCCCTGCTCCTCGAACAGGTGCACGATCTGCTGGTCGGTGAGCGGCTTCGCCGGGCTCTCCTCGGCGACCATCTTCTCGCAGCTTCGCCCGAATCGATCGGGCCGAGGCGTCCTCGCCCGACGCGGTCGAGAGCGCGCTGGAGAAGAAGAACTTGAGCGGCAGCACGCCGCGCGGCGTCTGCACGTACTTCTCGTTGGTGACCCGGCTCACGGTGGATTCGTGCATCGAGATGACCTCGGCGACTTCGCGGAGCGTCAGCGGCCGCAGATACTCGATTCCCTTCTCGAAGAACTCCCGCTGCCGATCCACAATGAAGTTCATCACCTTGAGCATCGTCTGGCGGCGCTGCTCGATCGCCTGGATCATCCAGGTCGCGCTGTTCATGCGCGAGGCGATGAAGTCCCGGTTCTCCGTGGTCATCTTGCCGCGTGTCGCGGGCGATCTCCTGGTAGGCGCGCGAAAGGCGGAGGCGCGGAACCCGGTGTCGTTCAGGAAGACGTGATACCTGCCCGTCGATCTTGTCGACGATCAGGTCGGGGATGATGTAGTTGTCGCCGCGATCGGTGTACTTGAGCCCGGGCTTGGGATCGAACTCGCGCCAGGACATCGGCCGCCGCCTGCGCTTCCTTCGGCTCGACGCCGAACTTCCGCGCGAGGTCGTTCCAGCGATGGGCGATCAGGTCGGGAAAGGCCTGCTCCACCAGCAGGTAGGTCAGCGATCCCGCCTCGCCCGCCTCGCTCAGCTGCAGCATCAGGCACTCGCGGAGATCGCGCGCGCCGACGCCGGCAGGATCGAGGCGCTGGATGAGCGTCAGGGCGGCGAGCAGCTCGTCCATCGTGAACGGCAGCACGCCGGGCGGGAGGGCGATGCCCGAGGCGGCGATCGGCTCCATCCGCGTCCGTCCGTCTTCCTCGTCGGTCCTCGTCGTCGCCGGGCGCGGCGCGTTCGACAGCAGCCACTGGTTGGCGGACTCGAGGATCTCGTCCAGCGTGCACGCCAGGTAGCCGTCGTCGTTGATGTTGCCGATATTTCCTCGCAGAGCAGTGCTGGCGCGGCGTCAGCTCGAGCATCTGCAACTGGTCCCGCAGGTGATCGGCGAGGTTGCGGGTCTCGACCGAGACCGGCTCGACATATTCCATCGACTCGAACTGCTCGCGCGGGCCGCCGACATCGAAGCCGTTGAGGAGGATCTCCTCCCAGTCGACTTCGTCGTCCTTCTTGGCCTCCTCGTTCTCCTGTTCGGTGGTCTTTTCCGGCACCTCCTCGTCCTCCGGCTCCTCCAGCTCGAGGAACGGGTTGTTGAGCAGCTCCTGCTGGAGGTGCTGCTGGAGGTCGAGCATCGGCATGTAGAGCATGTCCATCGCCTGGTACAGGCGAGGATTGATGCGGAGTTCCTGGCGAAGCCCGGTCTGCTGATGCATGCCGGTCTTCATGCCGGGTGCCCCAGCGCGCCGCGCAGGCGCGCCGTCATGGTCGGGCCGAGATAGAGTTCGGCCACGTGGTCGTTCCAGACCAGCTCCTGCACGGCGCCGGCGGCCTGCACCTTTCCCTCGTGCATGATGTAGGCGCGATCGACGATTTCCAGTGTCTGCTCCACGTTGTGGTCGGTGATCAGGACGCCGATGCCCCGCTCCGCAGGCGAAGCCACGATCGTCTGGATGTCATGCACCGCGATCGGGTCGACGCCCGCGAATGGCTCGTCGAGCAGCATGAACTTCGGCTCGGTGGCCAGGGCCCGGGTGATTTCCAGCCGACGCCGTTCCCCGCCGCTGAGCGTGTACGCCGCTGCGTCGCGCAACGGCGACGGCCCAGCTCCGCGAGCATCCGCTCCAGCCGATCGCAGCCGCTCGGTGCGGGATCGGCGAGGTCTCGAGAATCGCCAGCACGTTCTCGGCCACGGTCATGCGCCGGAAGATCGACGGCTCCTGCGCCAGGTAGCCGATGCCCTGTCGCGCCCGCTGATACATCGGCAGGCCGGTGATATCCTCGTCGTCGAGCCGGATCCGGCCGCGGTCGGGCGCGAATCAACCCCGTGATCAGGTAGAAGGTTGTCGTCTTGCCGGCCCCGTTCGGTCCGAGCAGGCCGACGATCTCGCCCTGCGCGAGGTCACCGCCACGTCGTCGACGACGGCTCGCCGGCGGTAGCTCTTCCGGAGCCCGACCGCGCTCAGGACGCTCATCCCTTGCCCCGACAGGGGTTGGAGGTCTTCCCGCTGTCCGACGTGACCGATGCCCGCTCGGCCAGGTAACCATGGACGTTGCCGTGGTAGCGCACATCGGCCACGCCAGTCGAATCGCCTTTCTTCATCTCCACCGCGATGGTATCCGCCAGGGAATAGGTGAGCGTGGGGCAATCCGCGCCCTGGTTTCCCGCATTGTAGGCATACCATGATTTCGCATTGCCGATGGCCTGCACCCTGGCGACCCTGGTCACCCGGGTCCCGGCCGAATCCACTTCATCAAACAGCGCCAAGATCCGGTTCCCCCAGAGCGTGTCGCGGCCCGGTGGCCCGCCGCCGGCCGAATCGATCACCATCGGGTGGAGCGTATCGGCTGGATTGGCCAGCTTGCCATGGCCGAACGAACGGAGCTCGCGCAGCCGTCTCGTCGGGCGTCGAGACGACAATCGAGTCTCCCCCGGCGTCATACCCATTGCTGTGGACCTCAGCCACGCCGGCCCGACCCCAGCACATCGGTTCTCGCGAGCTTCTCGTGCTCGAAGACGATGAGGATGCTGTCGCCGTTCATGGTGCTGCTGCCCGGAGCCACGCGGCCCTCCCGAACGGCCGAATCGCCCGAAGCGTGTCTCCGGCGAAGGCAAGTCGGATCAGTTCTCCGGCGACCAGGAAGGAGTCGCTGCCGACCCGTCGAAGGGCAGCCGGTTTCCGAAGAATTTCGCCGTGCGGCTCGTGCTGGATTCGACATCGAGGGAATCGGCATTCACTCTCAGCGAGTCTCGGTCGACCACCACGGCTCCACCACCCCAGAGGTGGGATTGCCCGAATCCGCGCAGGTACTCGGCGGTGATCGTCCAGGGCTCGGGGCGGGCGCTCCGCGGCCAGTCGCTGCCGGCAGGTAGTGCACGAGTGGCCGTCCGACTGGCCAACACCTCGTCGCTGTCACGCAGCCCCTTGGCCGCACGGAGGAAGTCAACCGAAGGCCCGGTGAGGGTCGAGCCAGACTTCCGGTCAGTGATCTTCACGTCCCGCCGGGCCTGCACCATCTCGTCCTGCTGCGGGTTTGGCGCGTGGACGAAGTAGGTGAGGGTGTCCGCCGTGATCGAAAGCGTGCTGTCACGATAGAACGCCCGCCCCATGAGCATGTAGATGTCGTCGTTGATGATCTGCACGGAATCGCTGCCGAGGTAGACGTTCTGCCCCTCGCACCGAAACCGGACGTCGCCACCGAGATAGACCGTCACGTTGTTCCCGAACTGCTCCTGGCGCTTGCCCTGGTTGGATCCCTTCAACAGCTGGAGCATGCAGCGCTTCTCTCCTTGCGCCAGCACCGCGCTCGGCGCCAGGAGCAGCAGGATGACCAGGGCGGCCTTCACTCGCTCCCCCCGCTCTTGGTGCCAGCGCGCTTGGCGGGCACCTTCTTCTCCCGACCGACAGGATGCGTAATCAGCACACTCTTGAAGCCGGCATCGGACTCGAAGGAGGATCCGGACATGTCCTCGGTAGAGCCGGTAATGGTGAACGCGGTATCCGAGTGGATCCGGTCCTGCACCTTGTCGTACACGAGGTGCTCGGTCTTCAGGGTCTTTCCCTCGGTGGTCACCGCGACCACGTTGCCGCGCGCATCAAATCCCTGAGTCTCCAGGTCCAGCTTGCCCGTCTTCGACGTAATGACGGACATCACTCGACCGGTCGTCGTGTCGAAAAACGTGACTCGCAGTCCGACCAGGTCGGCAAGATGCGTTTGCTGGTTGATGAACGCGGTATCAGCCTCGGCATCAGCGCGCTTCACGCCTTGCCGGAGGATGTAGGTCCGCATTCCTGTCATCACCTGATCCGGGGCCTGTCTGTCGACGCTGGTGTTCTTTGGCGGGGCAACCCCGTTGTTGCCGCAGGCGGCAACCGCCAGGATGAGGAGGGCCCGCGCGCCGCGCTTCACGCCGCCCCCGACCGGAGAAGGTCGTGCAGGTGAACCACCCCGACGATCCCGGAGCCCTCGTCAAGCACCGGGGCTGCCATGATGCCGTGGCGCTCGAATTCTCCCAGTGCCGCGGCGGCCAGATCATCGCTGCGAACACTCCTGGGCGTGCGCGTCATGACCTTGTCAGCCCGCAGCTGCAGGTAATCGCTGGTCCGCTCGGCGAGTCGGGTCAGGTCACCCGCGGTAATCACGCCGACCAGGCACCCCGCGACCGCGATCAGCGCGATCCCGCGTCCATGCGCCAGCGCAACCACGACCCGCTGCATCGGAGTCTCGGGAGGCAGCAGGACGTCGACACCGATCATCACGTCGCGAACCCGCAGGAGCAGGCGCCGGCCAATCGCGCCGCCGGGATGCAGGGCAGCGAAGTCCTCACGCCGAAATCCCTTCCGCTCCAGGAGCGCCACGGACAGCGCATCGCCAAGCGCCAGGGCGACCGTGGTGCTCGTGGTTGGCGCCAGGTCATGCGGGCACGCCTCCTCGGCGACAGCCGCGTCAAGAACCGCGTTGGCTGCTCGTCCCAGGGTCGACTCGCGGTCGCCGGTAATGGCGACCACCGGCACCTGGAGCCGGGTCAGGGCCGCGAGCAGACCGAACATCTCTTCCGTCTCGCCGCTCTTGCTCAGGAGAATCGCGATGGAGTCGCGGTCAATCAGGCCAAGATCGCCATGGAGCGAGTCGACAGGGTGCACATAGCTTGCCGCCGTCCCGGTCGACGTCAGGGTGGCCGCGATCTTCTGGGCGATGATCCCCGACTTGCCGATTCCGCTGACGATGACCCGCCCGCCGGCCGCGAGGAGGTCGACCGCTTTCGCAAAGTCCGCGTCAAGTCGGCGCTCGGCGGCCAGGATGGCCTCTCCCTCGAGACGAAGGGTCCGGCGACCGGTGGCGATCACATCGGTCATGTCGGCACCCCGCCCCGAGACTGGCCAAAGAACCGGGCGACCGCATCGTCCCATTCACCTCTGGTGTGCAGAAGCAGGTCGACGACCTCGCGCACGGCGCCGTGGCCACCCTCGGCCTTGGTGACATACTTGCACACCGCCTTGACCTCGTGGCGGGCGTTCGCCACCGCGATCGGCAGCGCCACGCGCTGCAGGACGGGCAGATCGGCGACATCATCGCCGACAAACGCCATCTCGCCCCAGGTGATTCCCGTTTCCGCGAGCAGCGCCTCGATCGCTGACACCTTCCCATTGGCTGGGACCGTCAGCACCGACGACACCTTGAGCTCCTTCGCCCGAAGCAGGGTGGAAGCCGAGACACGTCCCGTTATCCAGGAGACGTCAATCCCGCTGCCGCGCAGCAAGGCGATGCCGAGGCCATCCTGGATATGGAATCGCTTGAACTCGACGCGCTCGCCCTGCAACTCGCCGATGAAGACATCGTTCTCGGTAAGGACGCCGTCGACGTCGAGGCCGAGCAGCCGGATGCGCCGTGCCAAGGTCACATCAAGCATCGGACGGTCCTCGCGCGGCGTGCCAGACCGAGAGGGTGCGGGTCAGGAGCGCGTCGAGACGATCGAGCGGCCACTGGGTCGCGGCATCGGAGAGCGCCCGGGCCGGATCCGGATGGGTCTCAATGAAGAACCCGTCCGCTCCGGCGGCCGCGGCTCCGGCGAGCAGCGCCGGAATATGCTCGCGCAGTCCGCCGCTGCCTCCATCCGGGGCCTGCCCCGGCTGCTGGACGCTGTGGGTTGCATCGAAGATCGCCGGGGCACCGGTCGCTGCCTTGAGCCGGGCAAAATTGCGATTGTCCACCACCAGATCGCCATAGCCGAAGAAGGTGCCCCGCTCGGTCACCGCGACGTCAACGCTCCCTGCCCGGCGCACTTTTTCGACCGCCCCGCGCATGGCCTCGGCGTGCATCCACTGGCCCTTCTTGACGTTCACCGGCTTGCCGGTCGCACCCGCGGCAATCAGCAGGTCGGTCTGGCGGCACAGAAAGGCTGGGATCTGCAGCACGTCCACGACGCTGGCCGCCACCGCCGCATGCGAAGGTTCATGGATGTCGGTCAGCAGCGGCAGGCCGGTGGACGCACGCACCCGGGCGAGCGCAGCCAGTCCTTCCTCAAGTCCTGGTCCCCGCGGGGCATCGCCACGGGCGCGATTGGCCTTGTCGAACGAGGCCTTGAAGCACACAGCGATGCCGTGCCGTGCCGACAGGGCCACCAGCGTCTCGGCGATCTGCAGCATCGTGCCGTCGTCTTCGACGACGCACGGCCCGGCGATCAGGAAGGGCCCCGCCCCGAATCGCCAGGAAGTCACGATGACGTGGCCGCCGGCTTGATGGAGCGCGGCTTCGCCTGGGCGAGGCCGTGGCTCGCGTGAGCCGCCCCGATGAATGCGGTGAACAGCGGATGCGGGCGTGTCGGCCGGGACTTGAGTTCCGGATGAAACTGGCAGCCAAGGAACCACGGATGGTCCGGCAGCTCGATGATCTCGACCAGCGTGCCATCAGGCGACTGCCCCGAGAGCCGCATGCCGTGTTCTGCGAGCACGTCGCGATAGGCGTTGTTGACCTCCCAGCGATGGCGATGCCGCTCGGAGATTTCGGTGGTGCCGTAGGCCTGGGCTGCCTTGCTGTTGGCGCGGAGCCGCGCCGCATAGGCGCCCAGGCGCATCGTGCCGCCCAGGTCCTTCACGTCGCGTTGTGAGGCCATCAGGGCGATGACCGGATCGGGACACTCGGGCTCGAATTCGGTGGAGGTCGTCCCCTGCATCCCGCAGACATTGCGGGCGAACTCGATGATGGCTACCTGCAGGCCAAGGCAGATGCCGAAGAACGGCAGGTTGTTCTCGCGGGCCCACCGGATCGCTTCGATCATCCCCTCTATGCCCCGCTCGCCGAACCCTCCGGGGACCAGGAGCCCGTCGTACCCGCGCAGCAATTCGCCGGCGGCTTCCTGCGACGTGAACCGGTCGCTGGCGATCCACTCAAGCTCGACGCCGACATCATGCGGGATGCCGCCGTGCAGGAGCGCCTCGCTCACGGATTTGTAGGCGTCGTAGAGATCGGTGTACTTCCCGACCACCGCGATGCGCACACCGGACTTCGGGCGAAGAATCCGCTCCACCATCGCGCCCCACGCCAGAAGATCCGGCTCCTTCGTCTCGAGATGGAGGCGGGTGCAGACCTCGCGGTCGAAACCCTGCGCGTGAAAGCGCAACGGCAGCTCATAGATGCTCTTGACGTCGGGGCTCTCGATCACCGCGTCAAAATCCACGTTGCAGAAGAGGGAGATCTTCCGCTTGATGTCGGCGTTGAGCGGGCGCTCGCTGCGGCAGATCAACATGTCTGGCTGGATCCCGACCTGCATGAGATCGCGCACCGAGTGCTGGGTTGGCTTGGTCTTCAACTCGCCAGCGGCCGCAATGAAGGGCACCAGGGTGAGATGGATGAACAGGGCGTTCTCGCGGCCCACGTCCTGGCGAAACTGGCGGATCGCCTCGAGGAACGGCAGCGACTCGATGTCGCCCACCGTGCCGCCGATTTCGGTGATCACCACGTCATGACCGGCCGCCGAGCGACGCAGCGCCGACTTGATCTCGTCGGTGATATGGGGGATGACCTGCACCGTCCCGCCGAGGTACTCCCCCCGCCGCTCCTTTCCGATCACCGTCTGGTAGACGCGGCCCGTCGTGATGTTGTTCTGCTGCGAGAGGGCGCGGTCGATGAACCGCTCGTAATGCCCGAGGTCGAGATCGGTCTCTGCCCCGTCCTCGGTGACGATACACTTCGCCGTGCTGGAACGGCGACATCGTCCCCGGATCGACGTTGATGTAGGGATCGAACTTGAGCATGGTGACGGACAACCCGCGCTCGACCAGCAGCCGGCCGAGTGAGGCGGCCGCGATGCCCTTCCCGAGCGACGAAACGACGCCGCCGGTCACGAAGATGAACTTGGTCGTGCGCGGAGGAGTCGTCATCGCATGGCCTCCACCTGGTCGCGCCACTGGTTCTCGGCAGCGGCCAGGTCGTCGGGGGTGTCAATTCCGGGGAGCGCCGGTCGGTCGAGGAGTGCCACGCCGATGGTGAAACCGGCGTCCAGGGCACGCAGTTGTTCCAGTCGTTCGACCAATTCCAGCTGGGCCGGTGGCAGCGAGGTCACCGCGAGCAGCGCCTCGCGGCGATAGGCATAGACGCCCAGGTGCTGCCACCACCGCGCCTGGGAAAGGTCTGCCGGGTCACGGACGAACGGAATGGCTGCCCGGGAGAAGTAGAGCGCCCTCCCGTCGGCATCGCAGACCACCTTCACCCGCATCGGATCGTCACGCAGCGCCGGATCGAGCGGCGCCGCGGCGGTGCCGATGGGATCCCCTCCGATCACCCGTGCAATCGACCCGGCCACGGCCTCCGGCGGCATGAACGGCTCGTCCCCTTGCAGGTTGACCACCACGTCGTACCCGGCAAAATCGGGGCGCCGGGCAACCTCCGCCACGCGATCAGTCCCGCTCTCGTGGTCGGAAGCTGTCAGCACGGTCTCGACATCCCAGGGCCGCAGCGCCTCGACGATTCGCTCCGGCGTCGGTTGCCACCACCAGTCGGTCGACGCCACCCGACTTCGCGCGCGCGCTCGACCACGCGGGCGATGAGGGGAGCCCCGCCAAGGGGCTGAAGCGGTTTGTGTGGGAGTCGCGTCGACCCGACGCGAGCGGGAACGACAAGCAGGACGGGCACGATCAAAGCTATAGGAAGGTGGCCACGCTGTCAAAAGTCGTGCCGGAGCCTGGAGCGGTATCGCAAGTACTTGAAGAGCAACGGGTTGGCAAGTGGTGACGCCGGGAGCTTCCCCGGCCGTCGCCCGCCGGCTGGCGCTCACCGATCCGGGCGGCGTTCCCGCGCGAGGGAAAGAAAGTTCCCCAGCAGCTGCTTCCCAGCAGGCGTGGCAATGGACTCGGGATGGAATTGGACGCCCCAGACGGGATGCTCGCGGTGCCGATCGCCATGATCTCCTCACCTGCGGGACGATCCGCCGGACCAGGCGATGACTTCGAGACAGGCAGGAAGGGTCTCCCGCTCGATGACCAGCGAGTGGTACCTCATCACCGGCATCGGAAGGGGGATGCCATCAAAGAGCCCTTCGCCGGAATGGACGATCGCTGTCCCCTTGCCATGCATCTGCCGGTCGGCGCGGACTGACCCGGCCCCCGTAGCCTCCCCGATTGCCTGGTGACCAAGGCAGACTCCGAGCAAAGGCACACCGGCCCGGCCAGCGGCCAGCGCCAGCGCGACGGAGATCCCTGCTTCGCGGGGAGATTTCGGACCCGGGGAGACCACAATCGCGGCCGGCCGCAAGGCCAGGACCTCGGCCACCGTCGAGCTGGTCGTTGCGCTTGACGATCGGATCGGCCCCCAACTCGCCGAAGGACTGGACGAGGTTGTAGGTGAACGAATCGTAGTTGTCGAGCACGAAGAGCATCGGGGTTCTCAGGCTCTCGGGTGGAAGCGGTGGTGCACGCTGCGAAGGTAGTCACGGTCGACGTGGGTGTAGATCTGGGTGGTCGAAAGATCGGCGTGGCCAAGCATCTCCTGCACCGCCCGCAGGTCAGCCCCTCCCTCGAGCAGATGCGTGGCGAAGGTATGCCGCAGCGTGTGCGGCGTCACTCGCTTCGTGATCCCAGCCTGCAACGCGCGCTTCTTGACGATTCCCCAAGCCCCCACGCGCGAGAGAGGCTCGCCACGTGCGTTCAACAGCAAGCGCCCGTCGGATGCCCCACGATCGAGCACCGGCCGAAGTTGGAGGAGGTAGACCGACAGTGCGGCAACGACCGCGCGGCCGATCGGCACCAGGCGCTCTTTTCTCCCCTTTCCGAACGCCCGCACCAGGTTCTCCTGCAGGAACAGATCACCCAGGCAAGGTCGCAGAGCTCCGAGACACGGAGTCCGGCCCCGTAGGCGAGCTCCAGCATCGCCCGGTCCCGCCAGGCGAGCTTTTCATCGACCTTCGGGGCCTCGAGCAGTCGCGTGACTTCGTCCACCGACAAGCGTATCCGGCAGGGTCCGCCACCGCTTGGGCGTTTCGAGTCGTCTCGCTTGGGTCCCGCTCAACCAGTCCCTCGTTGGCCAGGAAGCCGAACCAGGTGTGGACCGCCGAGATATTCGGCGGATGGTCGCCCCGCTGAGGCCCAGGTCCTTGAGCAGGAAGACGAACTCCCGCAGGTGCTGGGTCGAGAGCGCCCCGGATCACGAACGCCCTTGCTGGCGGCGTACTCGGCGAGTCGTCGCAGATCACGCTGGTAGGCCTCGATGGTGTGCTTGCTGGTCCCCGCCTCGAGCGAGAGATGGTCGCGAAAGGAGGTGAGGTGGAAGGCGCGCTGCAGCTCGGCCTCGATCGGAATGGTCATCTCGCCGCCCCGTGCCGCCGGCGCCAGAAGCCGAGCGCGATCACCCCGGCGACGGCCAGGGCCGCGATACCGATGCCGCGATTAATCGTCCCGAGCAGGTGCATCAGCTGGTCCCAGTGATCACCAAGTTGCGCGGCGAGATACACCAGGCCGCCATACCAGAGCGAAGATGCGGCTGCCATCGGAACGAAGATCCGCCATGCACCCAGATGGATCATGCCGGCGAACGGCGGGACGATGGACCGGAAGCCCGGAAGCAGCCGCCCGATGAAGAGTCCCAGCATGCCGTAGCGCTCGTATTCCTGCTGCACGAAGGCCACGCCATCGACCGGCAGGACACGACGGGCCAATCTGGACTGGAAGAGGGCGCGGGCATGACGAGCGCCAAGAAAGTACATCCCCATGGCGCCGGTCAGGTGTTGAAGGCAATGGTCACCCCGAAGACCAGCCACGGGGGGTGACCCCGCGATGGGCCAGGAACGCCGCCGAGCACCACCGCTGTATCAGCGGGGACCGGTGGAAAGACATTTTCGATGGCCGCGAGAAGCCCGATCACCGAATAGACCGCGATGGACGGCAGTCCCGAGAGCCAGGCGATCAGGTGTTCGATCACACGGCGGTGAGGGTAACGACCGCCATCACGGCGATCCCTTCACCCCGACCGATGAATCCCATCCCTTCGTTGGTCTTGGCCTTGATGGAGATCGCCGAGTGACCGACCTCGAGGGCTTCCACCAGCCGGGTGCGGATCGCGTCGATGTGCGGGGCCAGTCTTGGTGCCTGGGCGATCACCGTCACGTCGGCCTGGTGCAGGGTCCAGCCTGCACCACGGACCAGGTCGTGCGCCATGCACATCAGGCGGACTGAGTCGGCGCCTGCCCAGGTGGGGTCGGTATCGGGAAAATGGTACCCGATGTCGCCCAGCGCGGCGGCGCCGAGGATCGCGTCGGTCAGGGCGTGACACACCGCGTCGGCGTCGGAGTGGCCGAGCAGGCCGGCGGCTATCGGGGATGGTGATCCCGCCGAGCACCAGCGGGCCGGTCGGCATCGAAGCGATGGGAGTCGTAGCCGATGCCGACGCGCATCACGCCACCGCCGCGAGCGGGTCGCTGGCCATGTGAATAGTCCTGGCGACGTCGCCGGGGCGTGAGCCCGGCATCGCGAATGGCGCGTTCCATCTCCTCGATGGTGGCGCGATAGGTGGTACCGGCGGCGGAGACGACATTCTCTTCCATCATCAGCGACCCGAAATCGTTGGCGCCGAACTTCAGGGCCACCTGGCCCACCTTGAGTCCCATGGTCACCCAGCTTGACTGGATGTTCGGGACGTTGGCGCAGATGAGGCGCGCCATGGCCAGGGTCCGCAGGTAGGTCACCGCGTCGGTCTTGACCTGGTGACTCAACCCCGGCGTGCCCTCGGGCTGCAGCGGCCAGCAGATGAACGCCGTGAAGCCGCCGGTACGCTCCTGCACTTCGCGGACGCGGAAGAGATGCTCGATCCGGTCGGCGTTGCTCTCCCCCATGCCATACATCATCGTGACCGAGGTCTTCATCCCCTGCCGATGCGCTTCCTCCTGCACGCCGAGCCATTCCTCGGTCTGCGCCTTCTTCTTCGCGACTCGCTCCCGAATCGCGTCGACCAGGATCTCCCCGCCGCCACCCGGGATCGAATCCAGTCCCGCCGCGCGCAGCTCCCGCACTACGTCCGGCACGCTCATCCCGAACCGCTCGCGAAAAGAAGACCACCTCGGAGGGGGAAAAGCCATGAATGTGAATCGGGTGATGCGTCTTGATGTAGCGCATCAGTTCGAGGTACCACTCGAACGGAATGTACGGGATTATGGCCTCCCTGGAGCAGGATCTGGATGCCCCCCAGGGCACGGCACTCGTCGATCTTGGCCCCGATTTCCTCGAAGGAGAGCACGTACCCTTCGGCATGCTTGGGCCGGCGCGCGAACGCGCAGAACTGGCAATCGGCCACACAGACATTGGTGTAGTTGATATTGCGATCGATGATGTAGGTCACCACCGGATCCGGGTGCAGCCGCCAGCGCTCCGCGTCAGCCATCGCGCCGAGTTCCAGCAACGGTGCGTTCTCGTAGAGCGCGAGGTAGTCTCGAAATTCGGTGCTGCTGCGATCGACCGCGCTCATTCAGGCCGCCGTGAGAAAGGTCAGGGAACCGTCGGGTACCAATCCGTCGCCCACGAGCTTTCCGAAGAATTCAGTCAGACCGGCCAGGTGGCGGTACGACAGCTCGTAGTCAAGATCACCGAGATAGGCTCGGCAGGTCTGCACTGGAATGCCGGTCCGAGCCGCGGATTCCTCCGCGAGCAGGTCCAGGTGACGCACGCCCCAGGCTCGCGACTGGAGGAGGCACTCGTGCAGGGCGAGCGCCCCGGCCCGGTCGGCATCGCGCCGGGCCGCCCACACCGCAAAGACGAACGGCAGTCCGGTCCAGTCGTGCCAGGCGGCACCGAGATCCTGGAACACCGGGTAGCGACCGCTCGCCCGCAGGTGAAGCGCCGCGTCGCCGATCACCAGCACCGCATCGTGGGGCAGTGCCTCGAGCGCGGCCAGGTCGTTGGGCTCGGCTCGGGCTGTCGCAAACCGGGGCTTCACCTGCCAGACATGCCGGCACAGCAGTTCCAGCAGCAGCACCGACGTCCGGGACGACGCCGTTCGCAGCACGGTCGCCCCATCGAGATCGGCCACCGGCCGCTTGCTGAACAGGGCCACGCTGTGGACCGGTCCGTCGCAGGAGATGGCCAGGTCCGGCAGCAGGTCGTAGAGGTGCGCGGCGCGGGCGTACTCGACGGCCGACACCGCGCTGACGTCCAGTTCGCCCGCGGCAAGCAGGTCGTTCAGCTCCGCGGCGGTGGCGGTCACCACCGTGGCGGCACAGGGGACGATTCCCCGATCGATCCCGGCGAAGACCGGAGCCGTGTTGATCCAGGGCAGCCGCCCGAGTCTCATGCGACGTGCACCACTGGCAATCCTGGCCGCGCGCTACCACCTCGAGGGATCACGAGGCCGGTGAAGTCCTCTCGGACCATCTCGTAGAGTGAATCCCGTTCGACAGGCACCCTGCCGGCGTCCCGAATCAGCGCGACGAGCCCCTCGTAGGGGAGCTGCATGTCCGTCCGGGCGCCGGCATCGTGATACACCCGCTCATAGACCACGGTACCCTCGACGTCATCGCACCCGAAGGCCAGCGCGATCTGCGACATGAATGGTGTCACCATCGGCCAGTGGGTCTTGACGTGGGGGATGTTGTCGAGGAAGAGCCGCCCGACGGCGATGTTCTTCAGATCCTCGAAGCCGGTGGTCGCCGTGCCGACCCGACCGAGGGACACGCCGAGCTCGTTGTTCTCGGTGTGATAGGCGAGCGGGATATAGGTCAGGAACCCGCCGGTGTCATCCTGGAGGTTCCGCAGCATCGTCAGGTGCTCGATGCGGTCGTCGGCCGTCTCGATATGGCCATACAGCATGGTGCAGTTGCTGGGGATGCCGAGACCGTGAGCCACGCGGTGCACCTCGATCCACTCATCACCGGTCAGCTTGCGCTCCGCGATGGTCGCTCGCACGGCGGTCGAGAAGACTTCGGCACCCCCACCGGGCAGTGACGTCAGTCCCGCGTCCTTGAGCCGTCGCAGGACGTCGGCAATGCTCGACTTCTCGATGCGCGCGAGGTGGGCGATTTCCACGGCGGTGAGCGCCTTGATCTGGACCTGCGGGTGCCGTTCCTTCAGGCCGCGAATCATGTCGGTGTAGTAGCTCAATCCCAGCTTCGGGTGCAGGCCACCGACGATATGGAATTCCCGCGTCGGCCCGCCCCTCGCCTGCTCCGCCTCGTGGTACACCTCCTCGAGGGTTCGCGTATATGCTCCGTCCTCTTTCTGGAGCCGCGCATAGGAACAGAAGACGCAGGTGTTCCGCAGGATGCAGACGTTGGTCGGGTTGATGTGCTGGTTGGCGGAAAAGAAGACCCGGTCGCCATTGACCCGGCGATTGGCGAAGTCAGCAAGCGTGCCCAGGCCGATCAGGTCGTCCGTGGCATAGAGGAGGCGGGCGTCTGCCGCAGCGAGCCGCGTTCCCGCCACGACCTTCTCGGCGATCGGGAAAAGAGCCTGATCGCGAACCTGCCCCAAGGCGAGGGCCTCGGCGGGGAGCACCGTGTTGCCTTTCGATCTATCCATCCATGCAATTTAGCCACGGCCGTCCCTCGGTGGGGAATTCCGGCCTCGTCCCAACGCCGCCGCCGCCGCGCAGGACCGGATGGCCCTTCCCTGGCCAAAGCAGAAACGCCGGGGCATTGGGCCACGGCGCTCCGGAAGAACTGGTCTTCGGTCCTCGCCAGCTACATGGAGCGCACTGCCAAGGTGGCATTGTGGCCGCCGAACCCGAACGCATTGCTCATCGCGATCGTGTACTTCCGGGCGATCGCCTGATTCGGGGCGGACGGCAGGTCACAATCCGGATCCGGGGTGACCTGGTTGATCGTTGGCGGAATCACACCGGCATTCACCGAGAGCATCGCAATGCTGAATTCCAGCGCACCGGCCCCGCCGAGCAGGTGCCCAGTCATGCTCTTGGTGCTGCCAAACACCAGGTGGTAGGCATGGTCGCCAAACACCGCCTTGACGGCCTGCGTTTCGGCGGCATCGCCCAGCGGCGTCGAGGTCCCGTGGGCGTTGACGTAGCCGACCTCCCGCGGGTCAAGCCCCTGATCCTGGAGGCAGAGCCGCATGGCCCGGGCAGCGCCTTCGCCATCCGGTGCGGGGGCGGACACGTGATAGGCATCCGACGACAGCCCGTAACCGACCACCTCCGCGAGTGGCGTGGCGCCGCGCGCACGGGCATGGTCGAGCGATTCGAGCACGATGACCGCACCGCCCTCCCCGAGCACGAACCCGTCGCGGTCCTTGTCGAACGGCCGACTCGCCGTGGTGGGGTCGTCATTGCGCGTGGACATCGCCTTCATGTTGCTGAACGCCGCAATCGTCAGCCCGGTAATGGAAGCCTCCGATCCGCCGGTGACCATTGCATCGGCGAGACCGTCGCGGATCATGCGGTAGCTCTCGCCGATCGCATGCGCCGAGCTGGCACAGGCCGATACCGCCGTGAAGTTGGGTCCCTTGAAGCCGTACCGGATGGCCACCAGACCGGACGACATGTTGGCGATGAACATCGGGACGAAGAACGGCGATACCCGGTCGGGGCCATCGGTGAGGTAGGCCTCGCAATTCTCCTCGAAGGTTCTCATGCCGCCGATGCCGGTGCCGAGCACCACGCCGACCCGGTCGCGGTCCTTCGCTCCCCCCTCCAGTCCGGACTGGGCGATGGCTTGCGTGGCTGCCCCGAGCGCGAACTGGGCGAAGAGGTCGTAGCGACGCGCCTCCTTGCGGTCCATGTACAACGCCGGATCAAACCCCTTCACCTCACAGGCAAACCGCACCCGGTGCCGGGAGGGGTCGAAGCGAGTGATCGGTGCCGCGCCGGACGTGCCTGCGACCAGGTTGGTCCAGGTCTGTTCCACGCTGAGTCCCAGCGGGGTCACCAGGCCCAATCCGGTCACGACGACACGATGCATCCAGCTACTTCCCGAGCTTCTCGTGGAGGTACTTCATCGCGTCACCGACCGTGCGAAGCTTCTCGGCGTCCTCGTCGGGGATGTCGATGTCGAATTCCTTCTCGAACGCCATGACCAGCTCGACCGTATCGAGCGAATCGGCGCCGAGGTCTTCCATGAACGAGGCCTCAGGGGCAAGCTTTTCGCGCTCGACACCCAGTTCCTCGACAATGATGTCCTTGACCTTCTGCTCCACGTCGCTCATCTGTTGTCGCCTCGATGCAATGTTGATGATGAAGAAATGAACCTTCAACCGATCCTGCTGCGGCCGACCGAGATCGGCGGGCCAGCAACCCGCCCTTCCGGGTCGGACGCGGGGAATACTACCGTCTTCCGGACGCCCGGTGAAACCCCGCGCCGGCCCGCTGGAGGAACTCCAATAATGCGGCCCTGATCGCCACGTGCAAGCCGATCGCCAGGCCCGGATCGAACGCCCCTTCCAGCGACCTCATCGTGCCAGCCAGCGCTCAAGGTCGTCTGCGGTTCCCAAGGGGGTACAGCTCACACCCGGCACGATGCGCTTCAGCAACCCTGAGAGCGTGTTGCCGGGACCGATCTCCAACCAGGACGCTCCCGGATGGGCTTCGGCAAGGCGCCGCATCGAATCGACCCAGCGGACCGGCGCCGTGACTTGGGCGGCGAGTGATTCGATCGCGCCAGTGCGCGTCCGCACCAGCTCGGCCGTCGCGTTGGCCATGATGGGAAATCCAGGTTCCCCGAAGGTCGAGGCCTGCAGCGCGGCACGCAGACCACCAACGGCCGGCGCCATCAGTGGCGAGTGAAAGGCACCGCTGACCTTGAGTGGCACCACCCGTTTGGCACCGGCGGCCTGGCAGAGTTCGCCGGCGCGGGCCACGGCTGCCGAATCTCCCGAAATCACCGTCTGGTCCGGCCCGTTGAAGTTGGCCGCGACCGCCACGTCATCCGGACCGCCGCTCGCCTGCGCGCACGCCTCGGTGACCGACTCCGCTTGCAGGCCGAGGACCGCTGCCATCGCCCCGGGCCGCCGCTGGCCAGCCTCGAGCATCAGCGTCCCGCGCCGCCGCACCAGGACCGCCGCCTCGGCGGCATCGAGCGCGCCGGCCGCAACATACGCGCTGTACTCGCCGAGCGAATGTCCTGCCGCAGCCACGACCTCGCCCAGATGCGGTTGCACCACGGCCAGGACCGCCGCCGAGTGCGCCAGGATCGCCGGCTGGGTGGTGTGGGTCAGCTGCAGCTCGGCCTCCGGACCGAGCCACATCACGTCGGAGAGCCTGGTGGCGAGCCGCGTGTCGATCCGCTCGAGCACGGTGCGAGCAGCCGGAAAGGTCTCCGCGATGTCCTTCGCCATTCCCACCCTTTGCGCACCCTGCCCCGGGAAGAGCAGGATCGTCACCACCGCAGCACCGCGCTTCCCCAGGCGAACCCGGCTCCGAACGACACGAGCATCACCACCATGCCGGGTTTCAACCGGCCTTCCTTGACCGCATCGACGAGCGCGAGGGGGATGCTCGCCGACGAGGTGTTGCCATACCGATCGAGGTTGACGAACACCTTGTCCATTGGAATACCGGCGTGCTTGGCGGTCGCCTCGATGATGCGGAGGTTTGCTTGATGCGGGATCAGGAGGTCGATGTCGGCGGGCGTAAGTCCGGCCCGGCTGATTGCTTCATCCGTCGACCGGCTCATCGCCAGGACGGCAGCCTTGAAGACCTCCCTGCCCGCCATCTTGATCAGGTGACGCTTGTCGCGGATCAATTCCTCGGAGAGCGGGTCCGCCGAGCCGCCACCGGGGATGTGAAGCAGCGGCGCCAGGGTGCCGTCGGCTCCGAGATAGGTGGCGAGAATCCCGCGGCCGTCTGCTCCTGCCCGCTGGACGACTGCAGCGCCCGCCGCATCCCCGAAGAGAATCGCCGTCGAGCGATCGGTCTGGTCGGTGATGGACGAGAGTTTCTCCGCGCCGACGACAAGAATGGTGTCGCCCAGACCCACCTGCATCATCCCTTCGGCCACCGCGATCCCATAGACCCATCCCGGACAGGCCGCCACGAGATCGAAGGCCCATCCCCCCGCACGGCCCAGTGCGGCCTGGAGGTCGCAGGCGTTGGAAGGGAGTCGATGATCCGGCGTAACCGTCGCGAAGATGATCCCGTCAATGTCGGCGGGGGTGATCCCGGCTTGCGCGATGGCCTGCTGGGCAGCGACCAGCGAATAGCTGGTCAGCGACTCGCCGCTTTCGGCGAAATGCCGTTCCCGGATCCCGGTGCGCTCGACGATCCACTCGTTGGAGGTATCGAGCCTCCGCTCGAGGTCCGTGTTGGTCACCACCCGACTGGGCGTAGCTGAACCGATACCAGCCAGGTACGCGATGGGTCGCTTGATCATGAGGCGGCGGCTGAATCGTTCAGGTTGGCGAGCTCGGCCTCGATATGCGTGCTGAGTCCACCACGGACCGCCTCGACCGCCTTCCAGATGGCCGCGCTGAATGCCGCCGCGTCGGATTGGCCGTGGCAGATGATGGTGATGCCCTTGACTCCGAGAAGTGGGGCTCCCCCGTACTGCGAGGCCTCCAGGAACCGCAGCACCGGGCGCACCTGGGACGCCGCGAGAAGTTCGGGATCCTCGCGGTGCAGCAGCTCTCCGAAGAGCCTGCCCATCGATTCGTAGAACTTCATGACCACGTTGCCGACATAGCCATCGCAGACCACCACATCGATGCGACCATGCGTGGAGTGCGGCACCACCAGGTCGCCGCCCTCGATGTTGCCGACATAGGTCATTTCGGGGAGTGCCTTGAGGGCGAGGTGCGTTTCCCGCAGCACCGCCCCGCCCTTCCCTTCCTCTTCCCCGACATTCAGCAGCCCGACCTTGGGATTCGCGCGCCCGAGCACGTCCCGCGCATAGATCACGCCGAGGCGAGCGAAGTTGACGAGTTCCTTGGTCGTGCAGTCGACGTTCGCGCCGGAATCGAGCACCAGCACGGAATCGTCTGCGGTCGGAAAGAGGGAGGCCACGGTTGCCCGCCCGACACCGTCGTACAACCCGAGGATCATGGTCGCCGCGGCCAGTGTCGCGCCGGTGTTCCCGGCGGAGATGAAGGCGTCGACTTCACCCGCCCGGTGCAACTCGAGCCCCACGACCAGCGACGAGTTCGGCTTCTTGCGGACTGCGGCCAGCGGCTTCTCGGCCATGCCGATGACGTCCGGGGCCTCGACCATGGTCACGCGACTCCGGTCAAGCCCAGAATGCCGCCCCAGGTGCCTCTCGATCTCGGCGGTGCGACCCACCAGGGTGATCGAGAATTCCTGAGGCAGCTCCCGAAGGGCAAGCACGACCCCATCGACTTGTGCCGACGGGGCGTCATCACCCCCCATCGCGTCGAGCCCGACGCGAATCACGATCTACTTGTCCTCAACCTCGAGCCGCTTCTTGCCGCCGTAGTAGCCGCAGGACGGACAGATCCGGTGCGACAACCGAGGCGAGCTGCAGCGCGGGCACGCCTGGGCTGGAATACCCTTGGCGTTGTGGTGGCCGCGACGCAGGCGCTTGCGCGACTTGGAGGTCTTTCTCTTGGGGACAGCCATCGGTGCCTCAGTCGGTCGTGCCGGTTCCATGCACAGGGCACGGTCCGGCGTTCAGGTCCGCGCCACAGGTGGCGCACAGCCCCTGGCAGTCGGGTCGGCAAACCGGAAACGCCGACAGACGCAGGGCCAGCTCCTCGCGCACCGCCACCGTCACATCGACACTCGTGGCATCCGGTGGCAGCGGGTACACACTCGGGTCGTCGACCAGGTCGGGATCCGAGGAAAACAGCACGTCCATCGCTTCGTCCAGCGACTGGGCCACCGGTGCGAGGCACCTGCTGCACTCGCCGGCAACCGTGGCCCGAATGCGGCCATGCCAGAGATAGTCAGCCTCGGCGGTGCGCTGCAGCCGGCCAGAAACCTCGACCGGCGAGGCCAAGTCCAATCCGAGCCCAACGAGCGCCGGATCGCCCCGGTCGAGGTCCCCGTCGGTTGCAACCGCGCCCTGCTCCAGCAGGCGAATATCGACCCGAAGCATAGCCCTCAAAACTAGCGGCCGGGTCCCCATTTGGTCAACCGGCCATTGCCCCGCCAAGGAGGGCTAACTCGCGTTCGGGGAAGAAGAAAGCCACCTCGCGAGCTGCCGTCTCGTCGCTGTCCGAGCCATGGACCGCGTTGCGTCCCTTCGATTCGGCGAAGAGCTTCCGAAGGGTCCCGGAAGCGGCTTCGGCCGGGTCGGTGGCCCCGATCGCCAGCCGCCAGGCGGCCACCGCATCAGCCTTCTCCAGCACCATCGCCACCGCCCGGCCGGAACACATGAAGTCCACCAGCTCAGCAAAGAACGGTCGTCCCCGGTGGACGGCGTAGAACGCTTCCGCTTCCACCCGGGTGAGGCAGACCATGCGCATGGCGCGGAGCTCGAACCCGGCCCCCTGAATGTGGGCGAGGATTGCTCCGATCTTCCCGGCGGCGACTGCATCAGGCTTGATCATCGCGAAGGTGGTGCTTCCTGCCATCAGATCGGCTCCTCGAGGCAGGGTCGTCCGCCCGGCCATTCAGTCTGTTGAAAAGTACTAGTATCGCTATGTGGCACCATATGTTACTGCGCTATATCTCGTGTACTACTTGAGGCGATCCTTCAGCAGTTCAACCACGTCAACCGGTCGGCGCATGATGCCGATCCCGGCCGATTCGAAGGCAGCGAACTTCTCGCTCGGCAGTCCCTGAGGACCCGCTGATGATCGCGCCGGCGTGCCCCATCCGCCGACCCTTCGGGGCGGTCTGGCCAGCGACGAAGCCGACGACCGGCTTGCGGACGTCTCGCGGACGAATTCCGCCGCCTCCTGCTCCGCCGTCCCCCCGATCTCGCCGATCATGACGATCGCTTCGGTCTTCGGGTCCTCCTTGAAGGCCCGCAGCACGTCGATGAAGTCCGTGCCGATGATCGGATCGCCGCCGATGCCGATGCAGGTGCTCTGGCCGAAGCCGTTGGCCGTGAGATGGTGGACGACCTCGTAGGTGAGCGTGCCGGAGCGCGACACCAGCCCGACGCGACCAGGCGTGCAGATCGAGGCGGGAACGATGCCGACCTTGGCCTCGCCGGGAGTGATCAACCCGGGGCAGTTCGGGCCGATGAGCCGGGTTCCGCGTTCCGCCAGATAGCGGCATCACCATCGTCATGTCCAGCACCGGCACCCCCTCGGTGACGCAGACCACCAGGGGAATCCCGCTGTCCGACGCTTCCTCCATTGCCCCGGCGGCCGGCGACCGGCGGAACGATAGATCACGCTGCAGTTGGCTCCGGTTCCGCGCACGGCATCGGCGACCGTATTGAACACCGGGACCTTCTCTTCGAACTGCTGGCCACCCTTCCCCGGCGTTACCCCGGCAACCATGTTGGTGCCGGATTCCATGGCCTGGCGCGCGTGGAATGACCCGTCCCTGCCGGTGATGCCCTGCACCACCAGTCGCGTCTCCTTCCCGATCCAGATGCTCATGCGGCCTCCCCGGCCAGCGTAACCGCCTTGGAGACGGCAGCGTCCATGTCATTCATCGCGGTCATGCCCACGCTTTCGAGAATCCGGAACGCTTCCTTCTCGTTGGTTCCGGTCAGCCGAATGACGATCGGCACGTCGACCTTGAATTGCTTGGTCGCGGCGACGATGCCGTTGGCGACGTCGTCGGTGCGCGTGATGCCGCCGAAGATATTGAACAGGATGACCTTCACGTTTGGGTCGGCCGTGATGATCTTGAGTGCGTTGACCACCTTCTCGGGATTCGACGAGCCGCCGATGTCGAGGAAGTTCGCCGGTTCACCGCCGTAGTACTTGACGAGGTCCATCGTCGCCATCGCCAACCCCGCACCGTTGACCACGCAACCGACATTGCCGTCGAGCTTGATGAACGTGAGATTGGCACGGCGCGCCGTCACTTCGCTCGGCGCTTCGGAGGACTCGTCCCGCAGCACGGCCAGATCGGGCCGACGATCGAGCTCGTTGTCATCGATGGTCATCTTCGCATCGAGCGCGAGGACTTTGCCATCCGGCGTCGTGACCAGCGGGTTGATCTCGGCAAGGGTGCAGCCGTTCGCCATGAACACGCCGTAGAGCTGGCGAAGCATCTGCATGGCCGCCTTGGCCTGCGCCCAGTCCTTGTACAGCGCGAGCGCCAGTTGGAGTGCCTGATGCGGCAGCAGGCCGTACCGTGGATCGATCGGCAGCCGCGTGATCTTCTCAGGCGTCTTGGCAGCCACCTCCTCGATGTCGATGCCCCCGGCGTCCGAAACCATGAACACCGGTTTCTGTGACTTCCGGTCGAGGATCAGCCCGACGTAGCTCTCCGTGGCGATATCGGCCGCCGGAACCACCAGGACCTTGTTGACCACCAGGCCCTTGATCGACATGCCGAGAATCTGCGAGGCACATTCGCGGCCTCGGCCGCGTCCGCGCGCGAGCTTGACCCCGCCTGCCTTGCCGCGCCCACCGGCATGGACCTGTGCCTTGACGACCACGGTCCCGCCGACCCGGCGTGCGATCGCCTCGGCCTCGCTCGGGCTCGCGGCCACATCGCCGTCGGGCACTGGAACACCCGCTGCCTTGAGCAGCGCCCGGGCCTGATATTCGTGCAGGTTCACCGCTACCTCGTTGCTGAGTTCTTACCCAGAGGGTCGATTCTTACGGCCACACGCAAAGCCTTCTAAGATAGTCCGCTGGTGATGGGCATTCCACCTGCGCCGGTCACGGTTTCAGCACCGCGCGCAGCGCCTCGATGGCGCGACCGAAGGCCGTGAGATCCCCTCGCGCCAGGGCAGAGTCCGCCCGAAGCATCCAGAGTCTCGCGCGCACCACGGTGGCCGCATCGCCGACATGGGACATTGGTGCCCCTGCGGCCGCCTCCCCCGGCAGCACCGACTTCCATGCCTCGGCAACGGAGCGTCCGCCTCCGATGGTCTGCCCCAGGGAGGTGGCGATCCAGAGCAGGGCCGGCGTTCCCTTGGCCGGCAGCGAGAAGATCGGCTGCCAGGCGACAAGGGCGGACTTTCCGACCAGCCAGTGAACTGGCCCTGGCACGGCGGAATCACCCGCCGCCCTGGTGGAATCGCGCAGGTGCATCATCGGCAGGGCGTTGTTCCAGAGCCGGACCAGTTCGCGGGCGCTGAGGAGAACGGATTCGCTGCCCTCGGTTCGTTCCATTCTGAGTCCGGGAAGCCCGCCAAGCCGTTCCGCCGTGACCAGCGCCGAGACGGTTCCGGCGGGATCTTCGAGGACCGACTGGCGTCCTGGTCGTGCGGGGGTACTCCAGATCGGCACGGGCCTCCCGGGTGGCCCGTTGGGGCTCGCCGACCCCGCTCGCTGCCCGATCCCCCACTCCGGCGCTTCCAGGACGGGCAATTGCGCATCGAGCCAGAGGGCCGGATAGACCAGCGAACGCATCAGTTCGGGCGGAATGGCCGATGCCGGCTTCACCAGACCGGGGAAGAAGCGAGTCCATCCCGCGGCGGTCGAGTCGGCAGCGGGATCGAGGTAGAGCTGGGTCGCTCCCGAAACCGGGTCCACCGTGGCGATGAACCCCGGGACAACTCCTCCTGCCATCTCGCCAAGCCAGGTCGCGCGCGTGGCCAACGGGAATCGTTCAAGCCGCATCAACCCCTGAACCACCCAGATCATCCGTCCATTGACGAACGCCACATCGGCCGGGAGCCAGGAGGCAACAGGCAGGAGGGCCGCCGCGCGTTCGGTGGGGTTGACATGCCAGTCGATCTTCGTCCCGCGCGGCTGGAACAGGAGGCGGCCGCCCTGGCGGGACCAAGCCAGCACGATCCGCCGGAACGCCCCTCCGGTGGGAACGCCGACGGGTACGACCTGCCATGACGGCCCATTCGGCGCCACCCGGGCGTTGGCGACGCGCTGCCAGATCGGGCGTCCGGAGGTCGCGCCGACGGGGTGCCGGGGAACTGGAAGCCCGTCGGGCGTCGTGATGCCGTCCTGGATGGCCACCACATCGATCCGGGTGGAGTCCCCCGCCACAGAAGTGGCCACCAGCCAGGCTGGAGCTGACTGGGCGCCAAGGTCGATCTCCGATTGCGTGGCGGCGAGGAGGGTCTCTCCGTTTCGCTCAACGTAGCGGGCCAGAAGACTCTCGTTCCAGATCGCGGTCACGGTTGGTATCGTGTCCCCACCAGTCGAGGCTGCCTTCGCCGAGATTCCCCAGGCCAGCGCATCGAACCGCCGGAGAATGGCATCACTCCCGGCCGGGGCACTCGCTTCTGCCGTCACGGCCGGCACGACGATTCGCTCGACGAGGGCCCCAACGGCGAGCACGACCCATCCGCCGGCGAGGAGCGCATGCCTGCCACGACGAATCCAGAGCAGTGACAGCACGGCGCTGCCGAGCGCGACCCCCGCCATTACCTGGGCGGAACGAACGCGCGCCAGCGCCCCTGTCTCGCTCATCGGCAGGGTCGGTGTGGTGACGAAATGGAATGGGGAGAGGAGGTAGCCAACGGCGATAACCACCGCGAGCACCATCAGCAGAAGCCCAAGGTGGCGGCGGGCGTAGGGATGGACGACCAGTTCGTTGTCCTCCCGCCGGATCGCGCCAATGCTCGCGTAGAGCATGCCAACAAAGCAGAGTCCGAGGACCGCCAGCAAGCTGATGAAGCCGTGGGCGACATCCCAGAGCGGCAGCTGGGTGACGAAGACGCCGAGATCGAGGTGCAACAGCGGATCGCGAATGCCGTAGCTGACTCCCTGCCACGCCAACGCCACGGGGGCACGCCATTCGCGCGCCCCCGCGCCGGTCACCAGACCCAGGAGGACGCCGGTGGCGATCGCGGCAAACAGCAGCAGGCGCGCGGGAACGGCCTCGCGGAAGCGGATCGGCCCGACCTGCCGGGCGACCTGTACCGAGGCGATCGCCCGTGCGACGAGAACCGCCTGCAACGCGAACCAGCACGCTGCCGCGACCACGGCCACCGCGTCGAGGGCGAGGCCCAGCAGCCGCCATCGTGTCACGGCATCGACGGCCGCAGGAGAGATCGCGGCGGCCCACCACCGTTCGGCGAGAAGATCGACGCTCCAGCGACCGACGAAGAGCACGGCAACCAGCAGGGCGACCCCTGTCGCCAGTCGCCGCGCCCGCGATGTCACGGCGTCAAACCCGGATGCCGCGTTCGGCGAGCCAGCCCAGGAACTCTGCTTGGTGGCGATCGCGTCCCGCGGGTGTCGTCGCCTCGAAACGCAGCACGAGCACCGGCTGGGTATTCGAGGCGCGCATCAGGCCCCACCCATCCGGGTAGGTGACCCGCACCCCGTCAAGGGTCACCACCGGATACTTGCTCGCGAAGAAGGAGGCCGCTTCTGCGACGATCGCGAACTTGGCAGCATCGTCGCAGCCGGCCCGCATCTCGGGAGTCGCATAGGTGACCGGCAGGTCAGCGAGGAGCCGCGCCAGGCCGCCGGCTTTTCCCGGAGACGATCTCGAGCAGGCGCGCCGCCGCGAACAGCGCATCGTCGAATCCGAACCAGTCGCCACCGAAGAACATGTGCCCGCTCATCTCACCGGCAAGCGACGCGTGCTCTTCCTTCATCTTGGCCTTGATGAGCGAGTGGCCGGTCTTCCAGATCACCGGCCGTGCCCCGGCGGCGGCGAGTGCCTTCGGGAGCGTCTCCGAACACTTCACGTCGAAGATCACGGGAGTGCCCGGCCCGAACCGGCGCACGGCATCCCTTGCCGAAGAGCACCAGCAGCTGGTCGCCCCAGATCGGCACGGCGTGCTCGTCTACCGCCCCGATCCGGTCGCCGTCACCGTCGAACGCGATCCCGAGTTCGGCGCCATGCACGCGACACGGCCTCCTGGAGATCCACCAGGTTTGCGAGCACCGTCGGGTCGGGATGATGATTGGGGAACGTGCCGTCACTCTCGGCAAAGAGGGGAATGACATCGGCTCCGAGTCCCGCAGCGTTTCAATCGCGATGAGGGACGAGACGCCATTGCCACAATCCACGACCACCTTCACCGGTCGCGCAGCAGGTGATGCCGCTCGACGATTGCCTGGCGGTAGCGCGGCAGGATCGAGCTGTCAGTCGCTCTCCCGGCCCTCGCCGGTCGCATAGGCCTCGCGGCGGATCATGTCGTGGAGGCGCTGGATCTCCGCTCCGTGAAGCGAATCCCCTCCTGCTCCCATCTTGAAGCCGTTGAACTCGGGCGGATTGTGCGACCCGGTGACCTGAAGGCCCCCGTCCGCTTCCAGGGCAAAGACGGCGTAGTAGAGGGCGGGCGTCGGGACCATCCCGATGTCGATGGCAGTGCCACCGCTAGCCACAATGCCGCGACGGATCGCGGCGGCAAGGACACGGCCCGACGGACGGTTGTCCCGGCCGACCACCAGGGTCGGTGCGTGCCCGACGCGCTCCCTGGCGACCGTGGCGTACGCGCGACCGAGATGCTCGGCGAACTCCGGTGTCAGTTCGCGGCCGACAATGCCGCGGACATCATATTCCCGAAAGATGGCCTTGGGGGTATCCATGGCGAGCCCCCGTCAGCGCGGAGCGAACAGCATCGCCGTGTGGCCGAGTTGGACGCCCTTCTGGGCGGCGAAATTCAATACGGGATTGGGCCAGACGCCAAGGATGATGACCACGATCACGCAGAAGGCGATCATCGCGGTGGCAGGGCGCGGGAAACGGATGGAGTCGTGGGCCGTCGGCGAACGCACCGGCTTCATGATCATCGCGAGCACCACCGGGAGATAATAGCCGATGGAGATACCGCTTCCGATCATGGCGACCAGGGGCAGCAACCACTCACCCTGGCCGAGTGCCGAAGAGAGCAGGAGCCACTTGCCGATGAAGCCGAACGTGCCCGGAAATCCCAGCAGCGACAGCATGCAGATGCTGAGACCGGTCGCTGCGAACGGACGGGCCGCGAAGAGACCTTCGAGGTCGGCGAGACGGACTGTCTCTGTCCCCGTCCGCTCGATCGACGCCAGAATTCCGAAGGCCGCGACCGAAGTCAGTCCGTAGGCGAGCAGGTACACCAGCACCGCCGCCGTTCCGTTGTCGGAATGGGCCCAGACCCCCAGCAACAAATAGCCCGCATGCGCGATGGCACTATAGGCGAGCATGCGCTTCATCGACGTCTGGGCGAGCGCGGTGAGATTCCCGACCAGGATGGTGATGATCGCCAGCCCGGCCAGTACCGGGCGCCAGAGGGTGACCAGGGCCGGGAACAACTCGGCCAGGACGCGGACGAGTGCCAGGAAGGCCGCCGCCTTCACCCCGCTGGCCATGTACGCGGTCACGGGGGTGGGCGCACCCTCATAAACATCCGGGGCCCAGGCGTGAAACGGCACGGCGGCGACCTTGAACGCGAAGCCGACGAGCAGCAGGCCCATCCCGAGCTTGGCCATCAGTGTCGGTGGCGTCGAGGCGAGCTGGCCGCCGGCCAGCGAGAAGATGAACTGTCCGGTGGCGCCATAGGTCAGCGCAATGCCATACAGCAGGAAACCGGAGGCGAACGCGCCGATCAGAAAATACTTGAGTGCCGCTTCGGCTGATGCCCGGCGGGAACGATCGTATCCCGCCAGCACGTACACCGAAATCGACATCACCTCGAGCCCGAGGAACAGCATGATCATGTCGGCAGCGCCGGCGAGAAGCATCATCCCGACCGTGGCCAGCATCAGGAGGACGTAGTACTCCGGCGCGAGAATCCCCCGGCGCTCGAGCCATTGCAGCGAGATCACCGCCACGGCAGCGCCGATCCACAACAGGAGGATGTCGCTCGCGAACCGGAATCCGTCGAGCGCAATCATCAGGTTGAGGCCCTCAGCATGCGCCCCTTGAAGTCCCAGCCAGCCGGTGGCCACCGCCGAAAGCACGTAGCCGATGAGGGACAGCCGTCCGACCAGCCTGATGTCTGCTGCCGTCTCATGGCGCCAGGCGATCAACAGCAGCATCACCAGGGCCCACGCGCGTCAGGGTCAGCTCGGGCAGCAGGCCGAGCACCGCGCCACCGGGAGTACTCAGGTCGATCGGCATCAGGGCTGCGCTCCGAACCGGGTCGAGTCAACAGGCGGCAAGGCCGGTGACACCATTTCGACGTAGTGGCGCACCGCACTCTCGGTGCGACGCAGGATTGGCCCGGGATAGAGCCCCATCCAGAACATTCCGAGGATCAGGGGCACCAGCACGGCGAGTTCGCGGACATTGAGGTCGGCAAGTCCCTCGTTCGCTGGATTGGTGAAGCGATTGAAGAAGACGCGCTGCACCGCCCAGAGCATGTAGCACGCCGAGAAGATGACTGCCGTGGCCGCCACCGCCACGAACCAGGGATAGCGCCCGAACGACCCGATCAGGACCAGGAATTCACCAATGAAGCCGTTGAGGCCCGGCAACCCGATCGAGGCGAACGTCGTGATGGCGAAGGCAGTGGCGAGCATCGGGGCCACCCGGGCCAGGCCACCAAAGTCGGCGATGTTGCGAGTGTGCCGCCGCTCATAGAGCATGCCGATCATGAAGAAGAGCGCCCCGGTCGAGAGGCCGTGGGCAATCATCACGATCAGCGCTCCCTGCACGCTCTCCACGCTGCTCCCCCAGATGCCGAGCATGACGAAGCCAAGGTGGCTCACCGAGGAGTAGGCGACCAGTCGTTTGAGATCCGGCTGGACCATCGCGACCAGCGCCGCATAGACAATCCCGATCACGGCGAGGGCGACCATGACGTTGCCGGTGGTTTCCGACAGGGCAAACACCGGGAAGAACGGAATCGCGAAGCGGAGGAAGCCGTACGTTCCCATCTTGAGGAGGATCGCCGCGAGCTCGACCGACCCGGCGGTCGGTGCTTCGGTATGCGCGTCCGGCAGCCAGGTATGGAACGGGAACAGGGGCACCTTGACGGCAAATGCCAGTGCAAACGCGCCGAAGAGCCACGGTCCGTAGGGCTGCATCGCCTTGGCATTGGCCAGGATATGAGCGTAGGCGAAGGAGTATTCGCCGGTGGCCTTCCCGACCGTCCACATCATCCAGACGATCGAGATCAGCATCAACGCCGAGCCCACGAACGTATAGACCACAAACTTGGTGGCTGCGTAGAGGCGGTTGCTGCTGCCCCACATGCCGATCACGAAGTACATCGGGATCAGCAGCAATTCCCAGAACATGTAGAAGAGGAAAAGGTCGAGGGCGATGAAGACGCCGAGCATTCCGGTCGTCAGTGCGAGAATCAGGATGTAGAAGGCCCGTTGCTTCTCGGCGATCGCGCTCCAGCTGCCCCAGACGACCAATGGCATCATCACCACGGACAGCAACACCATCATCAGGGAGATGCCATCGATGCCGACCCGGTACCCGATACCGAAGCCACCGATCCACGGGATGTCGGTGACGAATTGCAGGCCACCATTGGCCGGATCGAAGGCCCACCAGAGTCCGAGCCCGAGCACCAGCTCGATCAGGGCCACCACGAGCGCGACCCAGCGGGCGTTCCGGGATGGCACCAGGAAGATGACCGGGATGCCGAGGAACGGGATGGCCAGCAGCACGTGCAGGATCCAGTGGCCGTACCCTACGCTGTCGAGGAAGGCGTGCATCGGCTACCTCAACATGGTGCGAAGGACCCAGACGGCGCCGGCGGCGAACATCACGACATAGAATGCGACCTGCCCGTTCTGGAGCCGCGACCCGAGCCAGCCGAGGCCGGCGGCGACGCGGGCGGTTCCTCCGACGGCGACCCGATCGACCAGGAACTGGTCGAGGACCTGCCACAGCACGCGTCGTGACAGCCACACCAGCGGCCGAACGATCACCGCTGCATAGAGTTCGTCGATGTAGTACTTGCGGTTGAGCAGCAACCAGAGACCCTGCTCCGGAGCCGCCTGTTGTGGTGTCGGGATCAGCGAGGTCATCGTGACGCGCAGGCCGAGCGTCAGGCCGAACAGGGCCACAGTGATCGCCCCGAGCAGAAGCATCACCTCGGTCGAGCCGTGGGGCATCACGAGCGTCGGCATCAACGCCAGCGCAGGTGCCGTGACCGGCTCAAGCCAGTGGTCCAGCCCCTGGGCGGTCCCGGTTCCGAGAAACTCGGGGAGGTTGATCACGCCGCCGATGGCACTCAAGAGCCCAAGCACCACCAGGGGCCCGGTCATGGTCCAGGGCGCCTCATGGAGGTGCGGCTCGGCTGCTGTCCCGCCGCGGAACTTGCCGAGAAACGTCATCGCCATCAGCCGAGCCATGTAGTATGCCGTCATCAACGCTGCGAGGACACCGAGACCCCACGCGACCAGGTAGATCGGATCGGTCTGCCCGCGCGCGAATGCCGCCGCCAGAATCTCGTCCTTGGAGAAGAAGCCGGAGAACGGCGGCACTCCGGCAATCGCCAGCGTGGCAATCAGCATCAGGGCGAACGTCCACGGCATCGCCTTCCGCAGTCCACCCATGTTGCGCATGTCCTGCGCGTCGTCGTGAGCATGAGTGGCGTGGTAGGCATGGTGCATCGCATGGATCACGCTGCCCGCACCAAGGAAGAGCAGCGCCTTGAAGAACGCGTGGGTGACCAGATGGAAGATGCCGGTGGCGAACGCCCCCGTGCCCACGCCGAGGAACATGTAGCCCAGCTGCGAAATGGTGGAGTAGGCGAGCACCTTCTTGATGTCATACTGGCGCAGGCCGATCGTGGCCGCGAAGAAGGCGGTGAGTGCCCCGATCAGCGCGACCACCTCGAGGGTGACGGGAGCGAGGGCGAACAGCACCCCCATTCGCACGACCAGGAAGACGCCAGCGGTCACCATCGTCGCGGCATGGATCAGCGCCGAGACGGGAGTCGGGCCGGCCATCGCATCAGGCAACCAGACGAAGAGAGGGATTTGCGCCGACTTGCCGGTGCACCCCAGGAAGATCAGCAGGGTGATCCCGACCGCCAGCGCACTGCCCGCTGGGATGGCCGCCGGCGCCCGTTGGGCGATCTCGGCGAAATCCAGGGTGCCGAGATGCCCCCACAGGAGGAACATCGCCATCAGGACGCCGAAGTCACCGATCCGGTTGGCGATGAAGGCCTTCTTCCCCGCGTCGCTGTTCGCGTCGATCTCGAACCAGAAGCCGATCAGCAGGTAGGAGCAGAGACCGACACCCTCCCAGCCGATGAAGCTCACCGGGAGCGAGGCGCCGAGCACCAGGACCAGCATCGCCCCGATGAACAGGTTCAGGTAGGCGAAGTACCGGGCATACCCGGCGTCGCTCCACATGTACCCGACGCTGAAGAGGTGGATCAGCCCGCCGACGCCAGTGACCACGAGCAGCAGCACCGTCGAAAGTCGATCGACCCGGAAGGCGAGGTCGATCGCCAGCCGATCCGAGACCGGCATCCAGTGCCAGAGCAGGACCTTGACGGCCTCCTCGCTGTGGCGAACCTCGAGGAACACCCCGACCGCCACCGCGAACGCGACGACCACCACACCGACCCCGATGAACGACACCAGGGCCTTGGCGTTCGGCCGCCGGAAGGCGAGCCACCCATTGGCGACCGCACCAAGAAGCGGCAGCAGAACAGCAACCCAGACGAATTGCGTCACTGTTCAGCCCTTCAGAAGGTTGATTTTCGTCAGGTCAACCGACTGGGTATGTCGGAAGATGGCCAGGATGATCGCCAGCCCAACCGCCGCCTCGGCGGCTGCGACCGTCATCACGAAGAACACCATGATCTGTCCACTGACCCCATGCAACTGCGCCAGCGCCACAAAGGACAGATTCACCGCGTTGAGCATCAGCTCGATACACATGAACACCACGATCGCGTTGCGCTGGATCAGCACCCCGACAACCCCCAGGGCGAAGAGCACGGCGGAGAGCGCGAGAGAGGGTCCGAGGAACATCAGAGCTTCCTCTTGGCGAGGACGACCGCCCCGATGATGGCGGCCAGCAACAGGATCGAGGTCACTTCAAACGGCACCAGATACGAGCGGAAAAGCGGCTCGGCGATCGCACCGACTACGCCCTGCGTACGCGTGGCGGCCTCCGCCAAGTGGTCCCTCCGGAAAGATCAGCGCCGGATCCACCGTCCGGGACAGACCGCTGACCTCCTGGGCGAGCCGCTCCGGCGTGTAGCTGCGAAGCGAGATGAGCGTGGCGGCGAGGACGGCCGTGAGTCCCACCCCGAACAGCCAGATGGGCCAGCGCCGCCATTGCCACGGCACCATCTCGAGATTCAGGAGCATGATCACGAACAGGAACAGCACCATCACCGCCCCGGCATACACCAGCACCTGAACGATCGCGATGAATTCGGCGTGCAACAGCAGGAAGATGCCGGAGAGGGCAAACATCGTCGAGACGAGCCAGAGCGCGGAGGTGATGGCGTTGGAACGCGTGATCGTCATCACCGCAGAAATCACCGCCCAGACCGCAAAGAACCAGAAGACGACCGTCACGGCGTTCATCTCACTCTCCCCGCGGGTGGGCAGGGTCCCAGAGCGTCGACACCGGATGGCTCTGGGCGCTAAGGCGCTCAAGATCGTAGACGAACCGGTCCCGCGAGTACTCGGCGTTCTCGTAATGGACGCCGACGTGGATCGCTTCCTCCGGGCACACTTCCTGGCAGTAGCCACAGAAGACGCAGCGGAATTCGTCGATTTCGTAGATCAACGGGTACCGGTAGCCCGCTTCGTCCTCGCCGGGGACCAGCTTGATGCAGTTCGCGGGGCAGACCTGGGGACAGAGTCCGCAAGCGACACACTTCGACCGGCCCTGCTCGTCCGTCATCATCCGGTGGGTACCGCGCCAGCGCGTCGCGATCTGCCACTCGTCGGTCGGCGCTGCTCCGGATACTGCATGGTGTAGCGCGGCTGCAGCATGTGCTTGAACGTGAGCGCCATGCCCTTGAGCGTCGCCCGGATATAGGAGACCTCGCTCGTTCGGCCGCTGCATCACCTTGACGCCGATAGCCATTAGCCCTCCGCCCGTGCGGATGCTGAAGCGACTGGAGGGCGTCGACTCGCCCCGAGGACGACGCGACCGCGATCGAGCAGGAAGAACACGCCGTACCCGAGCATCAGGTTCAAGCCGAAGAGTGCCAAGCTGCGGCCGCGGAGCCCCGACGAGCCCGATCGCATCCATCCCCTCGATCGCCCCGGCGATGACCATGATGTACACGAGCGCCAACGGAAGCATCACCTTCCAGCCCAGCGACATCAGCTGGTCATAGCGGAAGCGCGGCAGCGTCCAGCGAATCCACATCACGAAGAAGATCCAGAAAAACATCTTGGCGAAGAAGAACGCGAAGGACGCCAGCGTCTGCACCCGCCCCCCTTGCAGGTCCCAGTCGGTGAACGGGATGTCCCAGCCGCCGAAGTAGAGCGTCGCGATCATGGCGGCCACCGTGACGATGTGGGCATACTCGGCGATCATGAACATCGCGAACTTCATCGCGCTGTATTCGGAGTGATAGCCTGCCACCAGCTCCGACTCCGCCTCTGGCATGTCGAACGGCAGCCGGTTGGTCTCCGCAAATCCCGAGACCAGGAAGACGAAGAACGACAGGAACAGCGGACCGATGAACCAGATGCCGGCCTGCTGCTGGCGGATGATCTCGGGGAAGGTCACGTTGCCGGTGAGGAGCAGCACCGGGACCAGCGACAGGCCCATCGCGACTTCGATAGGAGATCATCTGGGCGCTCGCCCGGAGTCCACCCAGCAGCGAGTACTTGCTGTTCGACGACCAGCCGGCCAGGGCGATGCCGTAGACCCCGATCGAGGAGAAGGCCAGGACGAAGATGAAGCCGATCGGCAATTCGGCAACCGACATTGTCACCGGCCCGTGCCAGCGAATCAGCCCGATCAGTGGCAGGACGGTTTCCACGTCGACCTGCAGCGGAGCGGCCAGCGGAATCACCGCGATGAGCATCATGGCCGGGATGAACGACATCGTCGGGGCGAGCAGGAACAGCCAGTGATTCGCTGCCACCGGCCTGGTCTCTTCCTTGATGAAGTTCTTGATTCCGTCGGCCACCGGCTGGAGGATGCCGGAAGGCCCGACCCGGTTGGGACCGGGCCGATTCTGCATCCAGCCGGCCACCTTGCGCTCCATCAGCGTCACCAGCGCCACGCCGACCAGCAGCATGACGAAGACCACCAGCAACTTGACAACGGAAAAGAGCAGGAAGGCCCGTTCTTCCGGGGTCATCAGGTCGCCTCCGCCGTGACACCGGTGAGCACTCGCCCGGTCAGTCCCAGGTCGCGATAGCTGATCCCTTCAAACGGGGCGAGCGACCCGAACGCTTCGGAAGCCGTCGCGGGCGCGCTGCGCCCCTCACCAGCGCGAGCCCAGGCCTGCGCGGCGACCCACCACGCTGGACGGGCCATGCCGGGAGCCGACTTGGCCGCGAGGAACCGCTGGGCGCGCCGGTCGCGATTGACGAAGACCCCCTGCTCCTCCACCATCGTCGTGACCGGGAGAACGAGCTGAGCCCCTGACAGGCGTGGGTGTGCCACGCTCCCCAGATCGACCACCTGCCGGGCGCCAGCGACGACTTCCGCGTCGTCGTCCGTCAACTCGACATCAAGCACGATCACCAGGGCCGCTGTTCGGACCGCATCGATGGCGCTGGTCCACTCCGCCCCATACCCGAACAGACTGGCTCCGTCCAGGTTGGCGGCCCGCTCAGCTCCGCAGTGCCAGATTGGGGACGGCGGCCAGCGGCACTTCTCACCGCGTGGCACCTGCATCGCGGCGGTCACGGAACGTTCAGCCACCATGCTCATGACCCAGCCGATCGACTCGCACGAGGCACGGCCGCCGGCAAGGACCACCACCGAGCCGTCTCTCGGCGACAAGATCGGCCAAGTCGCTCGAGAGCGACGTCCCAGTCGGTGGCGTGGAGGCGGTCCCTGTCGCGCAACGAGCGGCGCCTCGACCCGGTCGCCGCGATTCATCCAGCGATAATCGGCCCGGCCGGTGTCGCACAGGAAGTGGCGATTGACCTCGAGGTTCGGGCGAGGCCGCAACCGCACGACCACCTCGTCGCGCGTGTCGACGGTCATGTTGCAGCCCTGGGTGCAACCAGGACAGATCGAGGCGGCCTTGTCGAGATCCCAGGCCCGGGCCTTGTGCAGGAAGTCCTTCGACAGCAGCGAACCGACCGGGCAGAGATCGACGACGTTGCCGGCCCATTCGTGATCGAGCCGCTGGGACTGGTCGATGCCGATGTAGGCCCGGTCGCCGCGCTCGTACACCTCGAGCACCGGATCCTCGGCCACGCTATCCATGAATCGCACGCACCGGGTGCACAGGATGCAGCGGTTGGCGACGTAGAGGATGTCGCGTGCCGAAATCCTCGACCGGACTGTAGCGCTTGGCGAAGTCGGTGTACCGGGTCTTGGACTGACCTTCCTGGAAGACGAAGTCCTGCAACTCGCACTCGCCTGACTGATCGCAGATCGGACAGTCCAGCGGATGGTTGATCAGCAGGAACTCAAGCACTCCCTCGCGCGCCTTCCTGGCCTTCTCGGAATGGACATGAACGACCTGACCATCGGTGACTTGCGTCACGCACGCCGGCAGGAGCTTCGGCGCCTTCTCCACCTCGACCAGGCACATCCGGCACACCGCCGGCGACGGCAGTGACGGGTGGTAGCAGTAGTGCGGCACGACGATGCCGGCCCGCTCCGCCGCCTCGATGACATTGGTGCCCTTGGGCACCTGCACCGTGACGCCGTCGATCGTGACCGAGACGGTTTCGACAGTCATCGCGTCACACCCCCGCCGTCGCGGGTGCGCGGGCACCCGACAGATAGGCCTCGAATTCTCCCCGGAACTTCTGGAGCCCGCTCACCACCGGTGCCGCGCAGGAATCACTCAGCACGCAGATGGTCTTGCCGGTCATGTTGTCGGCGAGACTCAGCAGCAGGTCGAGGTCGGAAGACTTCCCCTCCCCCGCCAGGATCCGCTCGAGAATCTTCGCGGTCCAGGCGGTGCCTTCGCGGCAGTTGGTGCACTGGGCACAACTCTCATGCGCATAGAAGCGGGCCAGCCGCATGATCTGGTAGACCATGTCCGTCGTGTCATCCATGACGATCATGCCGCCCGACCCGAGCATCGACCCGTGGGCCACGATGCCCTCGTAGTCCGTCGGGCAGTCCACGATGTCCGCCGCGTTCATGATCGGAACCGACGAGCCGCCGGGAATCACCGCCTTGAGCGTCCGACCGGGCCGCATTCCGCCGCAGATGTCGAAGATGAGGTCGTGCATCGGCAAGCCCATCGTGATTTCGTACGTCCCCGGCCGCTGCACATGACCACACACCGGAGATCAGCTTGGTGCCGGTGCTCTTCGGGTTCGACAGCGAGAGTCCGGCGTACCACGCCCCGCCGCGCATGAGGATGGCTGGCACGGCGGCGAGCGTCTCGACATTGTTGATCGTCGTCGGCATGCCGAACAACCCGGCGACCGCCGGGAACGGGGGCTTGATGCGCGGATTGCCGCGCCGGCCCTCGATCGAGTTCATCAGCGCGGTCTCTTCGCCGCAGATGTAGGCACCGGCGCCCCGATGCACCACGATCTCGATCCGGCGACCGGACCCGAAGACGTTCTCGCCCAGCGCGCCGTTGGCATAGGCCTCGGCGACCGCCCGCACCATGATATGATACGGCTCGGTGAATTCGCCGCGGATATAGATGTAGGTCATTTCCGCCCGGATCGCCGAGCGCGGCGATGGCGCACCCCTCGATCAGCGCATGCGGGCGTCCAGCGCATGATCTCGCGATCCTTGAAGGTGCCCGGCTCCGATTCATCGGCGTTGCAGCAGAGATAGTGCGGCTTGCCGTCGTCCTTCGGCATGAACGACCATTTCATCCCGGTCGGGAACCCGGCCCCACCCCGCCCGCGCAGGCCGGAGGCCTTGACCTCGCCGATGATGTCCTCGGGCGTCATCGCCAACGCCTTGCCGCAGCGCCACGTACCCGCCGCGAGCGACCCAGCCATCGAAAGTGCGCGCCTCGGCCTCGCCGAAGTGCTTCGAGAGCACCGGTGTCTCCTTGCGGGTGACTCGGATGCGGATAGCCCATCAGGGGTACCGCGCCAGGATCGCGGGGACGGTGTCCGGCGTCACCGATTCGATGAAGTCGTCATCGATGAGGATCGGGGTCGCAAAGCCGCACGCGCCGAGACATTCCACCTCGATCACCGTGAAACGGCCGTCGGGACTGGTGGCGCCGAGTTCACCGCACCCGGTGTGCTTCAGCAGCGACGTCACAACAGTCTTCCGCGCCGCAGATGTTGCAGGGCGAGGTGGTGCAGACCTGGATGAAGTGCCGGCCCACCGGATGCGTGTGGTACATGGTGTAGAACGTCACGACGCCACGGACGTAGGCCGGGGTCAGGCTCGAGCCGCTCGGCGACCTCGCGCGACGCTCCTTCGGAGATCCATCCTCGCGCCTCCTGCACCAGCCAGAGCGCCGGCAGCAGCAGGGCCATCTTGTTGGGATACTTGGGATACAGCGCTTCGAGCCTGCGCCAGCGTCTCGCCGACGAAGACCGGGTCGTGACACCTCGGTCGGTGTGGGTGCTCACCGGTCGATCTCTCCCATCACGATGTCCACGCTCGCGTTGATCGCAATCACGTCGGACAGCAGCGCCCCTTCGCACAGCTTGGGCAGGGCGGCCAGGTTGAGGAACGACGGCGGCCGGATCCGCCAGCGCACCGGCTTGGCGGTCCCGTCCGAGACCAGGTAGTAGCCCAGTTCGCCCTTGGGATTCTCGACACCGAAGTAGACCTCGCCGGCGGGAGGGCTTGACCCCTTCCATCACCTGCTTGAAGTGGAAGATCATCGACTCCATGTCACTCATGGCGTCGGACTTCCGCGGCAACGAGATCCTGCGGATCGGCGACATCAACCGGGCCGGGCTTCAGCCTGGCGAGCGCCTGCTCGAGGATCCGGACCGACTGGAACATCTCCTCCATCCGGACCTGATACCGGTCGTAGACGTCGCCATGCTCGCCGATGGGAACGTCGAAGTCGAACTCGTCATAGCCCAGGTACGGCCGGTCCTTGCGGACATCGTAGTCCACCCCGCTGGCGCGCAGCATCGGACCGGAGAGCGAGTAGTTGATCGCCTCCGCCGCGGACATCGCCCCGACGCCCTGGGTCCGCCCGCACCAGATGGCGTTGCGGGTGAACATGGTGTCGACTTCCTGCAGCGTCTTCGGGAAGTCGCGCAGGAATTCCCGCAGGCCGTCTTCCCATCCGTCCGGCACGTCGGCAAGCATCCCGCCGATGCGAGCGACCGACGTGGTGAGCCGCGCGCCGCACCATGATTCCTGCAGGTTGTAGATCCGTTCGCGCTGTTCGAACATCCAGAGGAATGGCGTAAACGCGCCGAGATCGATGCCGGTGGTCCCCGCCCACACCAGGTGGGAGATGATCCGGCTCATCTCGCAGGCGATGACCCGCAGCAGGCGGCAGCGCTCGGTGATCTCGACCCCCATCAGCGCCTCGACAGCCAGGGCGAAGGCGACGTTGTTCGCCATCGGCGAGAGGTAGTCGGTCCGATCGGTGAGCGGGATGATCTGATTGTAGAACCGGTACTCGCCCAGCTTCTCGAATCCCGAATGCAGGTACCCGATATGCGGGATGACGCGCTTGACGGTCTCGCCCTCGAGCTCCACGACGAGCCTCAGGACGCCGTGGGTGGCCGGGTGCTGCGGGCCGATGTTGATGAGCATGTGCTCGGCGCCGAACTCGTCGTCCGCCCCGGCAACCGCCGGTGGCCGCACGCCGAGCGGAACGTTGCGCACCTGACCGTGGGCATCGACGACCGGCGTCGAAAGTTCGAGTTCCATCGTCCGGGTGCTCAGGGGATCGCCTCCCGGGGATGGGCAGCAAGCCGTTCCACCATGTCCTTGGGCAACGCGCGGTACGCTTCGCTGATCGAGAGCTCCTCGAGCGAGTACTGCGCCTCGGGATTGTCCGCCAGCGCCTGCCGCGTCTGCTCGGAGCGGGACCAGCGTCCGCGCAGCGGAAACGACTTCCGCAGCGGATGCCCTTCGGAATAGGTCTCCCACATCAGGATGCGCCGCAGGTCCCGGTGATGGAGGAACACCACCCCGAACATGTCCCACGCCTCCCGCTCGAGCCACTCCGCCCCGGCCCAGAGATCGGTGACGGTCTCGACCTTCAGCGGGCCATCGGGATCCAGCAGGATCTTCACGCGCAGGTCGGTCTTGCGGGCGAGCGATCGCAACTGGTAGACGACCTCGAAGGGCAGTTCCGGATCGCGATACTCGACACAGGTCACATCGGTCAGGTAATCGAACCGCTGTCCGGGATCGTCACGCAACCACTCGAGGACGGCGTGGGCCCACTCCGGCACCACATGGACCACGGCCTGGCGAGTGACCACCAGTGACCGGGCGAGCGCGCTCGGGAACGCCGCGCGCAGGGCCGGCAGCGTGGCGTCGAGACTGACCTGACCGGGATCCGTCGCAGCCATCGAGCCCTCGGCAGCGGGCGCCGCGGTCACGCGGACCTCGTCTGCTGGACCGAGTTGCCGAACGGCTCGGAGACTTCGTCAATCGCCTCCGGCCGCCGGAAGAGGCCATCAGGACCCATCATGTGCTCGACGCGAAGCGTCGGATCGGCCATCGATTCTCCCCGGATCTTCTTGTGGAGCATCAGGATCCCGTAGAGGAGCCCTTCGGGGCGCGGCGGGCAGCCTGGCACGTACACGTCCACCGGAATGATGGTGTCGATGCCTTGGACCATGGCGTAGGTATCGAAGATCCCGCCCGTCGAGGCACAGGCGCCCATGGAGATCGCCCATTTCGGCTGGGGCATCTGGTCCCAGATCCGCCGGATGACGGGCGCCAGCTTGAACGGCAGCCGCCCGGCGCAGATGAGCACATCCGCCTGCCGGGGCGAATAGCTCATTCGCTCCATCCCGAAACGGGCGATGTCATAGCGCGACGCCGCCGTCGCCATGAACTCGATCGCGCAGCAGGCCGTGCCGAACGGCATCGACCAGAGCGAATTGGACCGGGACCAGTTGACGAGGAAGTCAAGTCGAGTCGTCACCCAGTTCGGCGAAATCTGGTCGATCTCTTCCGGGCCCGGCTCGGGAGGCACCGAGGTCGTCAATCCCATTGCAGCGCCCCACGCTTCCAGAGGTAGACGTAGCCAACGCCCAGGATCAAGACGAAGGTCAGCATCTCAAGAAACAACACGCCCCCGATCTGGCGGAGCTGCTGAAACGCAACAGCCCACGGCAGCATGAAGACGGTCTCGATGTCGAAGATGATGAACAACATGGCCACGAGATAGAACTTCACCGAGAACCGCTCGCGCGCATCTCCGATGACCGGGATGCCCGACTCGTAGGCGGCTTGCTTGACCGCGGTGGGACGATAGTTCGAGAGGAGGGTTGAGGCCCCAACGATGAGGACCGCGTTGAAGCCCACGAAGATCAGCAGGATCAGGATCGGGATATAGGGCTGCAGCATGCGTCCCCACGCCTCGTGAAAGATTTCACAACCGGAGTAAGCTATTGATGGCTGAGGATGATTTCAACCTCCCGGCCGGTTTCGCTGGTGTGGATAACCCCAGAGCCAACAGGGACTTGGAAAAGGGCCGGGATGGATGCATCGGGACCTTGCGAACGGTATATTGCTGCCCGTGCATTGGTCCCCCTTCTCCACTCTCGAAACAGGCACCCGATGTCCATCAAATCGGATCAGTGGATCCGCCGTATGGCGCGAGACCACGGGATGATCGAGCCCTTCGTTGACGGCCAGGTGCGCGCCGGCGCGATCTCCTACGGGGTCTCCTCCTACGGCTACGACATGCGGGTGGCCGATGAATTCCGGATCTTCACCAACGTGCTCTCAGCGGTGGTGGACCCCAAGCACTTCGATGCGAAGAGCTTCGTTGAATGGCAGGGGGACATCTGTGTCGTTCCCCCCAACTCCTTCGCCCTGGCCAGGTCGGTGGAGTACTTCAGGATCCCGCGGAATGTCCTGACAATCTGTGTCGGGAAATCCACCTACGCCCGGTGCGGGATTATTACCAACGTCACGCCGTTCGAACCGGAGTGGGAAGGCCACGTCACCCTGGAGATCAGCAATACCACTCCCCTGCCGGCACGTATCTATGCCAACGAGGGCATCTGCCAGGTGCTCTTCTTCGAGGCTGACGCCGACGACGTCTGCGAAATCAGCTATGCCGACAAGAAGGGGAAGTACCAGGCCCAGCGCGGCGTGACGCTCCCCCGCCTCTAGTCGGACATGCCGGTCGGCACCGGTCCCCCAGTCGCCGGGAAAAGCGGTGCCGCCTGTGCTACGGCACGATCCCGGTGACATCGAAGATCATCATGGCCGGTCCGCTCGGATCACGCGCAGCGAAGACGTATGTGTGCCCGTTGATGCCAGCAACCTCGCCGGTATGCAGTCCCTGGGATACGGCGAAGGTCCCCCGCAGCACCGGTGTCTGAGGAACCGTTCGATCGAAGACGTAGAGGCCAGCGCCGGCGCCTCCCTCGGCGGTGGCAATCAGCAACTTTCCATCGGGCGAGACCGCGACGTCACTGACCGTCGTGATGTTCGGGAGGATCAGGGAGTCGACCAGCGTCGGCACTCCTGTCGTGGGGTTGAGGCTCCAGACCTTGATGGCGTTGCCCTTTACTCCGGCCCGGGTTCCCCAGCCTCCGGTATAGGCGAATCCGCCCGTCACCCAGAGGTCTGAACTGTAGCGATCGGGGACGTTGTTGCCGCCTCCCTTCACCGCCAACGTCAGCGGATCGAGGGCCCAGAAGCCGCTCACCATGTCGACGGCGTAGAGGGTGCCGTTGCTCAGCATCACGCCCCAGACGTAGGTATTCCCGGGGCCACCGGGAGTGACTTGGGCGATGATCTGGTTGGACACGTCGCCCGTGAGCGTGCCGGAGACGTCGACGGCAATGACGCCGCCGTTGTAGTACGCGGCGTAGAGGATCTGGCGGGATTCATCCATCCAGAAGTTGTGGGTTCCTGCGTTGGGCATATGGATGAAGCCCACTTCGACCGGTGATGCCAGGTTCGAGACGTCGACGATGTGGATGTCGCCCGAAGACGCACTCCCGATGGAGCCGAACCCTTCCTGGCCGACGAAGAGGTACTTCGCCTGTCCGTTGGCAGGATTGTGGAACCACCAGGCATTGTGGACCGACACTCCCCCAGGAACGCCGTTCGACGCGGTGATGATCGAGGATATCAGGACCGGATTGGCGGGACTGCCGCCAGCCATGCCGTTTCCCACGTCATAGATCCTGATCCCGAAATTCCAGGCGCAGACAAAGGCCAACCCGTCCCGGACGTAGGTGTCGTGGTGGTAGGTGGCGCCTGTGGGCATGGCGACCGTCGCCACGAGGGAGATGCTCCCGCCTGTCGCGGTGGCGCTGAACAACACCGTGGCCGCGCCATTGTCGATCGAGGCGGTGACGGTCTGGCTGCCGAGGAACGGTCCGAGGGTATAGCGCGTGGTCGCCATGCCCGACGCATTCGTGGCCGAAACAGCAGGCGAGACCGTCCCGCCGCCAGCGGTGACCGTCCAGGCCACCGCCTTCCCAGCCAAGGGAGCACCGGTCGCATCCACCACCTTGACGGCAAAGTCACCAGCCAGGGCGGTGTTGCGCAGGGCTGTCTGGCCGTTCCCCGAGACGACGCTGAGGGTGAGCGTCGTGTTCGATGGCGTCGTCGTAGTGGACGAACAACCGATCAGGAGTGTCGCCAACCCCAGGCGAATGCGGGCACTCGTCTGCATCCGGAGTTCCTTCGGTGCGAGGGAGTCGCTAATGGTGGTGCATGTCCATGACGGTCGCCAGCACGCCATACCGGCCCATCCGGTGGTCGCGCATCGAGAGATCGAGCGACAGCCCGAGCGAAAGCTGGCGAACCGCATCGGGTCCGTACAGGCTGCCGGGATCAAAGATCCCTTCGCCGACCTTCGCCACGCGGCCCACCGTCAATTCGACGAACGGCGTCAGGTGCGCCCCGCGGCCAGCGCTCAGGACATCGCCGGAGAGCTGCGCCGTATGGAGCGTCCATCTCGAGATGCCCACGATGCTGTTGTCGGGGGCTGGCCGCTGGGTGTGAAACGGATCATCGAGCCGCGTTTCTTCCGGTCGTTCGGTGCGCTCGAGACGGTAGGATGCCCGGAACCGCCCGCGACGCATCATTGCCTCGCCCAGCACCGAATGGAATACCAGCAACCCGTCGAACTCCGACGTCCTGGCCCACTCACCGAAGAGATACCGCGTCCCCCAGCCTGGGTGATCTTCCCACCGGGCCGAGGCAGAGGCGCGGTGCACGTCCAGGACTCCGCCAGCCCGCCGCTCGGGTTCATGCACCTTCGCGTACGAGCCCTGCAACTCGAGCCCGGCGCTCGGGCGCATCGTCAGTCGGGTGCTCCACGAGTCGCCGAAACGCCACTGACCTTCCGGGGTCCGGATCAGCGGCCACTGTGACGGATGCTCCGGCTCGTCCCCGTCGAAGAGGGCGGCCTCCAGCGTTGCGGGACCGGCCGAATACTGGACGATGGCCACGGCGCGTTCGATGATCTGCGACAGGTGGTGATTGACCGGGTAGTGCACGAACGGCCGCGACATCGGGTCATCGCTGCCATACGGGACGAAGCCCTTCCCCACGACCAGGCCCAGCCGGCCGGCGCCATCCCGGCGCCCGAGTACGTCATCGGCCGCGAGGGTGAACTCGTGCACGGTGGTGTGCGGATGCCGGCGATCCACGAACCCTTCCCCCCAGCCGCCGACCGCCAGCTGGCCGTGCTTCATGGTGAGGCTCTCGAGGTTGATTGTCAGCGTGGCGCGGAGCCGCGAGGCAAAGAAGTCCGCCAGCGCAGTGAAGACGGGCTGGACGAGGCGAGTCTCGGAAAGTGCCCCGCCATCCGGAGTCACATTCACGTTGTCGCGAACAAGGGTCGCCTGCCCCATCGTCGTGACCCGGGAAACCGACTGGGCGGCCAGCACCTTCGCGCCGCCGCCCAGGATCAGCATTCCGGCCAGCCAGTGGCCCCGGCTCAGATCGATCCCCCCCCCACCGCGACCGGGCCGCGATCGGAGAGTGTCGCCCGCAGCCAGTCCCGATTCATTCGGGCAATGTTTTCGAGGGAGATCCCCTTGGGGCAGGCCTTCTCGCACTCGCCGAAGTTGGTGCAGCCGCCAAACCCCTCTTCATCCATCATGTTCACCATGGCCAGCACGCGCTGGGCGCGCTCCGGCTGCCCCTGAGGCAGCAGCGCCAGGTGACTCACCTTCGCCGAGGTGAAGAGCATCGCCGAAGCGTTGGGACAGGCCGCAACGCATGCCCCACATCCGATGCACTGCGCGGCGTCCATCGCCAGCTCGGCGCTGGGCTTCGGCACCGCAATCGCGTTGCCATCTGGAGCCGAACCGGTGGGAGCGGTGACAAAGCCGCCGGCCTGGATGATTCGATCGAGGGCGCTCCGGTCCACCACCAGGTCCCGGATCACCGGGAACGCTGCAGCACGGAACGGTTCGATCTTGATGGTGTCACCGTCGCGGTAGCTGCGCATGTGCAATTGGCAGGTCGTCGTCCCGCGGCGCGGGCCATGGGGTTCGCCGTTGATGACCAGCGCGCACATCCCGCAAATGCCTTCACGGCAGTCATGGTCGAACGCAATCGGCTCTTCTCCTGCCACGATCAGCCGTTCGTTCACGACGTCCAGCATTTCCAGGAACGACATGTGGTCGCTGACATCCGGCGCGTCGTAGGTGCGGAATGCTCCTGGCGCGGTCGGACCCGGCTGACGCCAGACCTTCAGCGTGAGCCTCATTTGTAGCTCCTCGTCGCCAGCTTCACGAACTCGAACTCCAGCGGTTCCACGTTCCGGATCGGCGTGTTCCCGTCGCCAGTGTATTCCCACACGGCACCATGAGAGAAGTGCTCGTCATCGCGCTTTGCCTCACCGTCATCGGTCTGGTGCTCAACGCGGAAATGGCCGCCGCAGGACTCTTCGCGTGCCAGCGCATCGCGGCAGAGCAGCTCGGCAAACTCGAGGAAATCGGCCACCCGCCCGGCCTTTTCGAGTGACTGGTTGAGCGTCGGCGCTGACCCCGGCACCTTCACGTTTTCCCAGAACTCCGCCCGGATCTCGGGAATGCGACGCAGCGCCTCTTCGAGTCCGCGCCGGTCGCGCGCCATGCCGCCCTTCTCCCACAGCACGTGGCCAAGCTCCTTGTGGAACGAATCGACCGAACGTTTGCCATTGATCGAGAGAAATACCCCCAGGCGTTCGGTGACGCGTTGCTCGGCCTCCCGAAACGCTGCGTGGGACACATTCACGGCCTCGAGCTTCGTTCCGGCGAGATAGTCGCCGATGGTGTACGGCAGGATGAAGTAGCCATCGGCCAGGCCCTGCATCAGCGCCGACGCACCGAGCCGATTGGCGCCGTGATCGGAGAAGTTCGCCTCCCCGATCACATGCAGACCGGGCAGCGTGCTCATCAGGTTGTAGTCCACCCACAATCCGCCCATGGCGTAATGGGCCGCGGGATAGATGCGCATCGGCGTCTGATAGGGATTCTCGCCGGTGATGCGCTCGTACATCTCGAACAGGTTGCCGTACCGCTCCCGGATGGTCTGCTCGCCGAGTCGCTGGATCGAGCTGGCGAAGTCGAGGTAGACCCCCCGTCCACCCGGCCCGACACCACGCTCGTCGTCGCAGGCTTCTTTCGCCGCCCGCGAGGCGATGTCGCGGGGCGCCAGGTTACCGTAGCTCGGATACTTGCGCTCGAGGTAGTAGTCACGCTCGGCTTCGGGGATGTCCCGTGGATGGCGCGTGTCGCCGCGGCTCTCCGGCACCCAGACCCGCCCGTCATTGCGCAACGACTCGGACATCAGGGTGAGTTTCGACTGGTAGTCACCGCTCACGGGAATACAGGTCGGATGGATCTGGGTGAAGCAGGGATTGGCGAATCCAGCACCCTTCTTGTACGCGCGGAACGCCGCCGTGACGTTGCACCCCTTGGCATTGGTCGACAGGTAGAACGCGTTCGCATACCCACCGGTGGCGAGCACGACTGCATGGCCGGCAAAGGACGTGATCTCGCCGCTGACCAGGTCCCGCGCCACGATGCCGCGCGACTTGCCGTTGATGACCACCACGTCCAGCATCTCGTGGCGCGAGTACATCTTCACCGCCCCGAGGCCGATCATACGCTCGAGTGCCTGATAGGCGCCCAGCAGCAGTTGTTGGCCGGTCTGACCACGGGCGTAGAAGGTGCGCGAGACCTGCGCACCGCCGAACGAACGGTTGGCCAGGGAACCACCGTACTCGCGGGCGAACGGCACCCCCTGCGCCACGGCCTGATCGATGATGTTGCCGGACACCTGGGCGAGGCGGTAGACATTGCCTTCACGGGCCCGGAAATCGCCGCCCTTGATGGTGTCGTGGAAGAGGCGCCACGTGCTGTCCCCGTCATTCTGATAATTCTTGCTCGCGTTGATGCCGCCCTGGGCAGCGATCGAATGCGCCCGGCGCGGCGAATCCTGGAAGCAGAAGCAGGAGACCTCGTATCCCAGTTCGGCCAGGGACGCCGCGGCGGAGGCCCCGGCGAGGCCGGAACCGACCACAATGACATGGAACTTCCTCTTGTTGGCGGGCGAGACCAGGCGGAGGTCGGCGAGGTACCGATCCCACTTCCCTTCCAGTGGTCCGCCTGGAATCCTGGCGTCGAGCTTCATCGCGGGCTCATGGATGCAGGAAGCCCAGCATCGCGCCGAGCGGAATGGAGAGGAAACCACCGGCCACCACCACCGCGAGCCCGATGGCGATCACTCGTCTGGATCGGTTCCAGGCCGGGTGGTTGAGGCCCAGGGTCTGAAAAGTCGACCAGATACCATGCCAGAAATGTGCGCCGAGCGCGATCATTGCGACGGCGTAGAACACCGCGACCCAGGTCGTCTGCATCCCCACCATCACGTTGCGCCCGGCCTCGCCGGGCCGAAAATCGAAGCCGGGCGGAAGCAGGCCGAGCGTAAAATGCAGCAGGTGGAAGACGATGAAGACCACCAGCAGCACGCCGCCCCATCGCATCGTGCGTGCAGCGTAAGTCGCCACTTCGAGTTCCACCTGGGAGTATGCGTCCGGACGGGCGCTGTGCGCGCGAACCGTCAGCTGCCTGGCCGCCACGATGTGGATGAGGACGATGGCCAAGAGGCCACCTCGGGCAATCCAGAGCAGTGGGCCGAACGACCGGAGCCAGGCCCCGTAATCGTCGAGGTGCTGCGGATTGGTGTAGATCAGGACGTTCGAGATCATGTGCGAGATGAGGAAGAGCACCATGGCAATGCCGGTGAGGGCCATCGCCACCTTCTTCCCCACCGTCGTGCCCCACAGCGCAAGGATCCGGTTCACACTCGGCTCAGACGATCGCCTGAACGGACCGGACTGCCTCCGCCGATTTGTGCAGCGCGGCGCTCTCGTCGCCCGTCAGCTCGATCTCCAGGATCCGCTCGATGCCCGCGCGCCCGATCAGGCACGGCACGCCGCACCAGACTCCATCAAGCCCGTACTCCCCCTGCAACAGCGCCGAACAGGGAAAGAGCCGCTTGCGGTCGAAGACGATCGCCTCGGCGATCTGCACGGCGGCGGCACTCGGGGCATAGTAGGCTGAGCCGGTCTTGAGGTGCGCCACGATTTCCGCCCCGCCACCGCGCGTCCGCTCGACGATCTTGTCGAGCGTGGCCTGGTCAAGCAGCTGGCGCACCGGCACTCCGGAGACAGTAGTGTAGGAGATCAACGGCACCATCGTGTCGCCGTGACCGCCCATCACCATGGCCGAAATGTCCTCAACCGAGACGCCGATCGCGTCGGACAGGAAGGTCCGGTAGCGTGCCGTATCGAGGACGCCAGCCATGCCCATGATCCGCTGCTTGGGAAAGCCGGTGGCGCGCTGCATCACGAAGCACATCACATCAAGTGGATTCGAGACCACGATCACCATCGCCTTGGGCGCGACCCGCTTGATCTGTTCTCCGACCGACTGCACGATGCCGGCATTGGTCTTGACCAGGTCGTCGCGGCTCATCCCCGGCTTGCGAGGAATGCCGGCGGTGACGATGAAGAGCTCCGAGTCCGCAGCAAGTGCATAGTCATTGCTGCCGATGACGCGGGTATCGAATCCCTCCACGGGACCCGATTGCCACTGGTCGAGGGCCTTGCCCTGCGGAATCCCCTCGGCGATATCGACCAGCACCACCATCCGGGCGAGGTTCTTTTCCGCGAGTCGCTGGGCCGCCGTGGCGCCCACATTGCCTGCGCCGACTACCGTGATCTTCTCGAACATATGCCGTCTCTGTGTGTCGAGTGGGGCGCCGCGAATCGGCGCTGAATGCAAAGTAATCAGCCCCCGCGGTGGTGGCGACGCCGCTTCGCTGGAGGCGCATCATTCACGTCCGCGGCCGCGATCGCTGGTGTGTTCAGGGTTGCCCGCTTGGCGGCGAAGGCCAGGGTGGCCTCGATCACCTGGGGCAGCTCGAGCTTCTTGGAGCGGGTCGCCGCACGCGGCAGCTTGAAAAGGCGGTCAGGGTATTTCCCACGAATTCGCTCCGGAATTCCCACCGACTCATCACCGAAAACCAGCACGGAATTCGGCCGGAACGGCGCGTCCCCCGGATCACGCTCTGCATCGGCTGCAAAATAGAGACAGCGCTCACGGCTCATGGCATCACGAAAGTCGCGCCAGGCAGGATGGAGCCACCAGTCGAGCAAGTCCCAGTTCTCGGGACCAGCCGCACGGAGAACGGGGTCATCCGTGGCGAATTCCAGCGGACCGATCAGGTGCAGCGACGCACCTGCCGCAGCACAACGACGGGCCACCGCGCCGACGACGGTCGGTGTGCGGGCCTCGAGCAATGCGATATGAAGTGGCATGAGCGGGAATCTAGCGGAAGGCGGCAACGCCTGCGCCGATCCGCTGGCGTGGAGGCCGGACCGTGGCCAGCAGCCGGGACGGAGACTGCCGCTAGCCGCCCCGGACGTGCATCTCACGGCGCAGGTCCGCCCGCAGCGCCTCCAGCGGCACCAGCGCGCCACGCCCGGGAAGCTCGGCACGGCGCTCGGCTCCCCGATCGGAGCGCTCCCGCCAGGCAGCAGCGACCAACTCGGCAAGATCGTCGTCGCTGGCACCGGCACGCAACGGAGCGCGAAGATCTAGGCCGTGTGCCGCGTAGAGGCAGAGAAAGAACGTCCCGTCGGCAGTCAGCCGAGCCCGGTCACAGGTCCGGCAGAACGGCGCGGTGGTCGAGGCGACGATTCCGACAACCGTCCCGTCGGCGAAGCGATACCGCTCCGCCGGCGCGGTCGGATCCAGGTCGCGTGCCACCGGCGTGGCCGCGCCGAATTCCTTGCCGAGCGCGGCGAGAATGTCGATTCGCGAGACGACGTCTGCACGTTGCCACTGAGTGGCTCCACCGACGTCCATGTACTCGATGAAGCGCGGTTCGATGCGCCGCGACCTGGCAAAACGCACCATGCTGGCGAGTTCGTCATCATTGTATCCGCGCACCACGACCGCGTTGATCTTGGTCTCGGCAAACCCGGCCGCAATCACTGCGTCGATTCCGGCGAGCACGTCGGGGTGACGGGCACTCCTGGCGAAGGAGGCCATGCGCTCGGCGTGGAGAGTGTCGAGGCTGATCGTCACGCGGTCGAGGCCGGCCGCCTTCAGCGCCACGGCGTGCCCTGCCAGCAAGAGTCCGTTGGTGGTGAGGGCGATCTCGTCGACATCCGGCACCGCACGCAGCTGCGTGATGAGCTCGGGGAGATCCCGACGCAGTAGCGGCTCGCCACCGGTCAGCCGCACCTTCCGCGCGCCGAGTGCGGCGAACACCCGTGTCAACCGGGCGATCTCCTCGAAAGTGAGCAGCAGTTCGCGAGGAAGCCAGGTGTAGTGCTCCTCCGGCATGCAGTACTGGCAACGGAGATTGCACCGGTCAGTGACGGAGATGCGCACCGACCCGAGCGGCCGCCCCAGGAGATCGCGAGGCGGAACGGTCATTGGGACAACTCGGGAGGTGGAACGGCTGGGGCGGCCGGGTCAACCCAGACCTCGCTGCCATCGGCGTATCGTTCCTGTTTCCAGATCGGAACCCGCGTCTTCACCTCCTCGATCACCCAACGACAGGCAGCGAACGCCTCGTCACGATGTCCCCCCGCGACCACGATGGCGACTGCATGGTCACCGATGGCCAATTCACCGACGCGATGGGCCATGGCGACGCCGACCGGCCACCGCGTCTCGGCCGTGGCAACGATCTCGGCGCAGATTCGCTCCACCATTGGTGCGTAAGCCGAGTACCCGAGCGAGGTTACCGCCCGGCCCGCATGGTTGTCACGGACCTGGCCGACGAAACTCACGACGGCACCGCGATCGGGACGCTTTGCCAGCGCTTCGCAGGGCGCGAAGGTTGATCGGCTGATCGATCAGAAAGGTCATGGATCAGCCGCCAGCCAATGGGGGCAAGCAGTGCTAACTCATCACCTGCCATGAGCATGCGTCCCATCGAGCTCTGCTCGAGGTTGACTGCGACAAACGGCATGGCGGGAAGCGAAGCGCCCCCCGGGAAATCCCGGAGGGCGGCAACCAGCTCAGCCACGGTGGCGCCATCAGCCAACGTGACGGACACGTCAGGGACGCCGAACAGCTCCGCATAGCGCGCAAAGAGGAGTACCCGGACAGCAGTTCACGACTCTCATCATCATCGAGATCGGAGCCATCGGAGACATACTCCTCATGCGCCACCAGTCGCACGTAACTCCTTGCTGGGCTTGAACACAGGCACCGGCCGCGCGGCCACCTCGACGGGATCGCCGGTGCGCGGGTTACGCGCCATCCGGGTCTTGCGGCGTCGGATCTTGAAGGTCCCGAATCCGCGGACCTCGATGTTGTGTTGGTCCCGCATGGCCTGTTTCACCGCGTCGAGAAACGCATCGACCACGCGGGCACAGTCCTTCTTGGAGATCATCGGCCCCGATGTGCGGGCGATGGCTGCGGTCACTTGTTCGACGAGATCGGCCTTGGTCATCGCTCCCTCGGGGAAGCGGCCAGGGGCCCATTGGGGGCCCTGCCACCAGGCGATATGTACGCGCCTTAAGCGTTGCCTGTCAAGAGGTTGCGGACCTTTGCCCCAACCGGGACGTGATTGCGCCGAGAAACTGCTCGAAGTGAGGGAAGGCGTCGTGGGGCCCCGGGGCCGCTTCGGGGTGGTACTGGACCGCGAAGATCGGCAGCCGTCCGGTGGCGAAGTCCCTCGACCGTCCCATCGTTCAGGTTGAGGTGGGTGACCTCGAGGTCGGGGGCGCCGGGCACCCCCTCCGCGTCCACCCTCGACCGCAAAACCATGGTTCTGGGTGGTGATCAGCACCCGCCCCGTTGCCAGGTCCTGGACCGGGTGATTTCCGCCTCGATGGCCGTAGGAGAGCTTCGTCGTCTGGCCGCCGTAGGCCAGGCCGACGAGTTGGTGGCCCAGGCAGATGCCGAACGTCGGCAGTACCGCTGTCGGCGAGCGTCCGGATGGTCTCGCGCGCGTAGCCGACCGCCGCGGGATCTCCGGGGCCATTCGAGAGAAAGATCCCGTCCGGCTCCAGCGCCAGGACATCCGCCGCAGCGGTTGTCGTCGCCGGAACCACCGTCACCCGGAAGCCCGAGGCCTCCAGCATGCGGACGATGTTCCGCTTCATCCCGAAGTCGAAGGCCATCGACCAGCGGTCCCTCTCCGCCGGTGTACGCCTGGCGGACGTTGTGGCGCGCGAGGCGAGGTCCAGTCCGTCCATCGAGGGCGAAGCCAGAAGTTCCGCCGCAGTGCTTCGGTCGGCGCTGCTCCCCTCGGCGATCACGCCGCGCATCGCGCCACGCTCCCGGAGGTGGCGGGTCAGCCGCCGGGTGTCGACCCCGGTGAGCACCGGGATGCCGGCCGACGTCGAGCCAGTCGGCGAGAGACGGCGTGGCCTGCCAGTTGGAGTGCTGCCGGGAGAGCTCCCGGACCACGACGCCGCTCACCTGCGGACGCGCCGATTCGTGTCGGTGGCGGTGATGCCGTAGTTGCCGATCATCGGCGCGGTCATCACGACGATCTGCCCGAGGTAGCTGGGGTCGGTGAACGTCTCCTGATAGCCGGTGAGGTTGGTGGTGAAGACCACCTCGCCGAATGCCTTGCGAGCTGGCCGCCAATCAGGCGAGCCAGCATACCAGGACCCATCTTCCAGCAAGACAAAGGCGGGACGCTCAGTCCCGCCTCTGGCGTCCTGCGATCACGGCTTCTGGTCCCGGCGTGGAGGAAGGCGGCGGTGGTGGGGAGGCGACCGGCGGCGCGGTCGTGGCGCCCGGGAGCGGGGCGGCCGGCAGATCCTGCTGCCGACGCGACTGCTGCAGGAGCTGCTTCTGCCACCGCAGAAGCCCCGAGCCGCGGGCGCCGAGCTGGACAGCGATGAGCAGCAGCGCCAGTCCCATGAAGATGCCGCCCGTCCACCAGGTCATCTGGGTGAGGATCGTCGTCGCCTGCCGGCCGCCGAGGACCTGCGACGCCGTTCCGCCGCCGAGCGAGGCCAGACCGCCGCCCTGCCCAGCCTGCATGAGGATCACGGCGCCCGAGCAGGAGGCCGTCGATGAGCATCAGCGTCAGCAGTACACCGAACATCAGGACATCCTATCGGTTCAGGCCAAGTCCTGAAAGATAGGGCCTCGGCCCCTTCCCCTCAACCAGCGGCCATCCGCGGCACAGATCGCCGCCCAGCCATCCGGGTCGAGCGACGCCCCGCCCACCAGCACCCCGTCGACCTCCGGCTGAGCAACCAAGCTGCGCGACATTCTGCCTGGTTTACCGAGCCGCCGTAGAGCACACGGGTCTCCCGCGGGAGGCCGAGATCGCCCAGCACCTCACGGATCACGCGCATGGACCTCGCCGGCGTCTGCCGGAGTCGCCGTGCGGCCGGTCCCGATCGCCCAGACCGGCTCGTAGGCGATCACCAGGTCGGCGCTCGGCGGCACGCCCGGCGAGTCCCGCCCGCAGCTGTCGGGTGACGACGCCGCCGTCTGGCCGGCCTCCCGCTCCTCCAGCTGTCTCGCCAACACAGAGCATGCGCCAGCAGTCCGCCGTGCGAGCGCGGCGCGCACCTTCTGGTTGGTCTCGGCGTCGGTCTCGCCGAAGACGTGCCGGCGCTCGCTGTGACCGACGAGTGTCGCCGACGCCCCCGCGCCGCGCGCGAGATGCACCGACGTCGCCCCGGTGAAGGCGCCCTTCGGCTTCCCAGTGAACGTCCTGGGCACCGACCGAGATGATGCGGATGGCTCGCGCAGCGCGCGTCGCCGACGGTCTCGAGCGAGACGGCCGGCGGGAAGAAGCCGACGGTCCGCCCGGCGCGCGGCGCATCGACGGTCAGGAAACGGTCGAGGTACGTCCGCGCCTCGCCGGGCGCGAGATGCATCTTCCAGTTGGCGGCAAAGAGCAGTGGCTTCGCCATCAGGCGTCATCCAGGGCGGCGACGCCGGGAAGTTCCTTCCCTTCCAGAAACTCGAGGGACGCCCCGCCGCCGGTCGAGACGTGGCTCACCTGATGCTCGAGCCCGGCCGCGGCGATCGCCGCGGCGGAATCGCCGCCACCGACGATGGTGATCGCGCCGGCGCGCGTGGCCTCGGCGAGCGCCATGCGCCACGCCCAGTGTGCCCGGCGTCGAACGGCTTGCGTCTCGAAGACACCCATCGGCCCGTTCCAGACCACCGTCTTCGCGCTGCCGATGACGGCCGGCGAACTCGCGCAACGCTTGCCGGCCCGATGTCGTACATCGCCCAGCCCGCAGGAATGGCGTCCCGCGCCACGGTCTTCGGTCGGCACGCCCGCCCCGAGCTTCTCGGCGATGACGGCATCGGTCGGCAGCACGATCTTGTCGCCCGCCTTGGCGAGGAGGTGCTTCGCCAGTTCGACCCGCTCCGGCTCGACGAGCGAATTGCCGGTCTCCAGGTCCCATCGCCTTGAAGAAAGTGCACGCCATCGCGCCCGCCGATGAGGATCTGGTCGACCTTCGGCAGCAGCGCCTCGATCAGGTCGATCTTGCCGGAGATCTTGGCACCGCCGAGGATCGCCACGAGAGGCCGCACGGGTTGGTTCACGGCATCGCCGAGAAACCGGAGTTCCTTCTCCATCAGGAATCCGGCCACCGCCGGCTTGAGCAGATGCGCGATGGCCTCCGTGCTGGCATGCGCCCGATGCGCCGACCCGAAGGCATCGTTCACGTACATGTCGCCGAGCGCGGCGAGACGCTCGGCGAGGGCGGGGTCGTTCTTCTCCTCGCCCGGGTAGAAGCGCGTGTTCTCGCCGAGGGCCACCCCGCCGCGCGGCAGATGGCGCACGGCGGCCACCGCCTCTTCGCTGGTCGGATCGGCGAGGAAGGTCACCGGCAATGCCGAGCAGCCCTTCCAGCACTCGCACCACCGGCCGGAGGGAGTACTTCGGGTCCCGGGTGCCCTTGGGGCGCCCCAGGTGCGAGAGCAGCACGACACGCGCGCCCTTGCTCCCGGAGATAGCGGATGGTCGGCAGCGAGGCCCGGATCCGCGTGTCATCGGTGACGACGCCGTCCGTCATCGGCACGTTGAAGTCCACCCGCACCACCACCCGCTGGCCGTCGAGACGCGCGCCATCCAGCTGCGCCAGCGTCCGCTTGCTCACAACTGCGCGCCCATGTGGCGGATCATGTCGACACATCGAGCCGAGTAGCCCATCTCGTTGTCGTACCATGACGAGACGTGGACCAGCGTCCCGTCGACGACCGTCGGTGCACAGCGCGTCCACGGTGCTCGAGGCCCGGTTGCCGTTGTAGTCGACCGACACCAGCGGTTCATCGCTGACAAACAGCACGCCCTTGAGCGCTCCGTGCGGCCGCCGTGCGGAAGGCGGCGTTGACTTCTTCGGCCGTGGTGGCCTTCTCGACGGTGCAGGTCAGGTCGACGAGCGACACATTCGGGGTCGGCACGCGCGAGCGCCATGCCGTCGATCTTGCCCTTGACCTGGGGAATCACCAGCGCGGTGGCCTTGGCGGCTCCGGTCGTGGTCGGGATGATCGACATCGCGGCTGCGCGTGCGCGTCGCAGGTCCTTGTGCGGCAGGTCGAGGATGTTCTGGTCGTTGGTGTAGCTGTGCACCGTGGTCATGAACCCGCGAACAAAACCGAACGAATCGCGGAGGACCTTCACCACCGGCACGAGGCAGTTGGTGGTGCACGACGCGTTGCTGATGACGTGATGCTTGGCCGGGTCATAGTCGAGGTGGTTGACGCCGATAGACGATGGTCTTGTCCTCGCCCTTCGCCGGGGCGGAGATGATCACCTTGCGGGCGCCGGCAGTCAGGTGCTTGGCCGCATCGTCGCGATTGGTGAATCGACCGGTCGACTCGAGGACGATGTCGACGCCGAGCTCGCCCCAGGGCAGGCAGGCAGGGTCCTTCTCCGAGAGCACCCGCATCGCGTCGCCGTCGACCGTGAGCCTGCCTTCGGCGCCGGTCACCTCAAACGGGAAGGCGACCGTGGACCGAATCGTACTTGAGGAGGTGCGCGAGCGTCCTCGTATCGGTGAGGTCGTTGACCGCGACGAAGTCGATGTCGGTAATGCCAGCCGCCTTGGCGGCACGGAGGACATTCCGGCCGATGCGACCGAACCCGTTGATGCCTACGCGGATGCTCATCTGTTGCCCTCATCCTGCTGCATGGTGATCGATCCGAGCCGCGAGCCCGCCTCGATCAGAGGCGGCTCGGCCCGCGCGAACGTGACGCCGCCCACCCAGGCGGCCCCGGCGTCGAGAAGTACCATCGCTGCGGAAGTTAACGTGGCGCCAGTCGTGAACACATCGTCGACGAGGATGGCCGCTCTCGGCGCGTCTCGCCCCGCGAAGGCACCGGCGAGGTTCGCTCGGCGCGCCTCGGGGGCGAGGCGAGTCTGGGTCCCGGTTTCCCGGACACGAGAGAGCCGACCGGGGCGCACCGGATGCCCGGTCAATGCCCCGAGCGCGTCGGCCAGACATTCGGCCTGGTTGTACCCGCGCGCCCTGCGTCGTCCGGCGGCCAGCGGAACCGGCACCAGATCAGCGTCGCCAAACTCCCGCAGCAGCGGCGCCATGCGGCGGGCGAAGCTCTCGGCCAGACGCCACCAGCCCTGGTACTTGAACCGATGCACCATCGCCCGCGCGGGACGATCCAGCCACACCGCGCTCCGGACGGGCGCAAACCCGGCCGGCCATGCCGCACAGACGCGGCACGCAAGCCCGAGCGGCGCAGGCTCGCCGCAGACCTGACAGCGTGGATCGGGCAGGGAGCGCCAGCGGAGCCGACATACCGAGCAGACGAGCGGATCATCGTCGCCGCTTACAGGCTGCTGGCAGCAGAAACATTCCGTCGGGAGAAGCCACCGCTCCGCCCGACGGAGTTGATCACGCCATCTGACCATTGAGGGCAGCTCGCATGACTTCGATGGGAGGTTCGAGCCCGGGAAACCAGAGGCGCCACGAAGCGGCACCCTGATGGAGCAGCACTTCCCTTCCGTCGGTTGCGTGCATGCCGGCGGAACGACACGCGTCACACCACGGCGTCGTCCCCGAGCGATCGATAAGTCAGGTCGAGCGCCATGGTCGCGCGCGCAAACGCGTGCGGTTCGGCCGGAAGCGGATCGTCATCGCGGAGTCCAAGCGGCGTGGCGTTGATCGAGCACCTGACAGCTGGCCGGGGTCGTCTGATGGACGCCGAGGGTTTCGGCCCACAATGCCAGTTCCGTCGCCCGGTCCGGAGACCGGGACTGTACCGCAATCCGTGCGCTGCGTTCCGCCGCCGCGGCGACGACCGCACGCGCGCTCCCCCCGGTGCCGAACAGGCACCAGTCGATGCCCGCCGGCCTCAAGGCGGTCAGCGGCCGCAAGGATCCCATCGACATCGGTGTTCTCGAGCACCAGCGCTCCGTTCAATCCCGCGAACACGTTGGCGGCGCCGATCTGCTGCACGCGAGGGCTCTGCTGGGCTGTCGCCAGCACGGCTGCCTGCTTGTGCGGAACGGTGATGTTCCCACCGCCACCGGCATCGACGAGGGTCTTCATGATGACTGGGAGATCTACCCCAGCAGTCCGCAGGGTGACGTATGCGGCATCGAGTCCGGCGGCACGAAATCCCGCGTTCTGGAACCCGGGGGAGAGGGAGTGCGCCACGGGATCCCCGAGCAGCGCGAAGACCCTGGTGCTGGAGGAGATCATCCGGCTGCGCGCTCGGAAGGAGGCGGGCGGCGACAGCTTCGAGCAGCAGGTCGAGGTGTTGCCCCACTTCGCGATAGCCCTCCACCTCCTGCCCGAAGGGATCACGCACTTCTCGCCGCGAATCGGGGTAGTGCGCGAAGGCGGGGAGCGTATGGACCTTTGTCATCCCACCGAGCTTCGCGACACGCGCGGCCTGTGCTTCGGTCATGGTGAGAACCAGGTCGGCCGGACTCACCTGGGTCTGGGTGAGCAGGCGCGCGCGGTGGCTGGAAAGATCGAGCCCCCGCTCCAGGGCAATGAGGTAGGATCCTGCGGATGCTGGTGCCCCGGTCATGGCCCCGGTGCCTGCCGAAGTTACCTCGATCCCGTCCAGCCCCGGCGTGGCCTTCAGCTTGGCATTCAGCATGGCCGCCGCGAGCGGCGAGCGGCAGGTGTTGCCCGAGCAGACGATCAGGATGCGCATCAGGGTCTTCTGCTATCCATCAGGGGGCCATCGATCCCGCGCGGCGACGGAGCTCGCGCAGCGGGATGGCACCTTCTCGCACCAGTCGCGGCACCCGACCGGTGCAATCGACGAGTGTCGAGGGCGGCACGTTCCCGAATGCCCCACCGTCGAGAATCAGCAATTCGCCCGTTGGCCACTGCCTCGGGAAAGAGCTCGCCGATGCGCTCCGGTCCCGGCGCTGCCGGGCCGCCGGGCCGGTTCGCGGAGGTCGAAGTCAGTGGGTGCCCGAGAATCGAGATCAGCTTCGCCACGCCGGCGTGGGAGGTCCAGCGCACGGCGATCCCGCCCTCCTGCGCCCCGGAGTCGGTCCGGCAGCTTCCCCTCGCCGCCGCGAACAACCAGTGTCAACGGACCCGGCCAGAACTCGCGTGCGAGCGCCCGCCCGTGCCGACCGAGCGACAAGTCCCCACGCTTCGAGCATCGCCGTCCCGCTGACAAGCAGCAGGAACGGCTTGTTGGGCGCACGCCCCTTGAGCCGGGCCAGGCGATCGAGGCCGCGCTCAGTCGGCGCCTGAGCCCAGTCCGTAGACCGTCTCGGTGGGGTATGCCAGCAGACCGTCTGCGGCGAGGTGTGCCTTCACCTGCGGCGCGGCGGCGAGCACGTCCGCCTCGGTGCGGAACGGCAGCATCAGCGCAGACCCCAGGTAGAAATTCGGCCAGGGCCAGGTCGTTCGCGGTGGTGATCTTGAGATTCCGGGATGAACCGGGAATCAGGTCGACATGAGCGCCAAGCAGCTCGACCAGCATCGCATCATCCGTCGCGATGACGTCGTCATTGCGCGCTGCCCGGTGGGCGCGCACCAGCAGATCCCGTCGGAAAGGCCTGCGGTGTCTGGGCGAGCCAGAGTCCCTGGCGCGGAACACTGCCGATGATGCGACCGAAGTCGTCGGCCCGTTTGATGGTCTCGGCGACAGGAAGCGCCGGAACCGCCGAGCTGCCGCGTCGCGCGGCGGCGATTCCCTCGTCGATCAGTTCGCGCGGGGGAAACGGGCGCGCGCCATCATGCACCAGCACGACGGTGCATTCCGCGCCGAGCGCCGAGAGACCGGCCGCCACCGATTCCATTCGCGTAGCGCCGCCCGGAACAAGCACGCAGCAACTCGCCCTGCAGCGCGGCCAGCCATTCGGGCGGGCTACCAGCATCCTCGGGCCGCAGCACCACGACCACCTGGGCGACGTCGGGATGGGAAGTGAAGGGACGCAGGGCGTGAAGCAGGATCGGGGCGCCCGCCAGTTCGCGGTACTGCTTGGGACGTCGCCGCCGAACCGGATGCTCCTCCCGGCGGCGACGACGATGACGCCCACGTCACGCGGCAAGGGTGTGCACCAGTTCGTCGACGTGGTCCAGGCCGCGATGACGGATTCCCGGCACGCTCACCTTCGCCCGCGCCGAGCCGAAGGCCGAGCGAATCCGAAGCCGGGCCGCCTCGACCAGCCGGCGCTCCAGCCCGCCGATCGGCCGCACCTCACCACCCAGGCCGATTTCGCCGAGGAAGAGCGCGTCGGCCGGAGCGGGCCTGTCGTGCCGTGAGGAGAGCAGCGCCGCAGCCACGGCCAGGTCGGCCCCGGGCTCGGTGAGGCGCACCCCGGCGGTGACCTGGACGAACACGTCGAGGTTGGCGAAGGATGCGCCCGCCCGCCGCTCGAGCACGGCCAGCATCACCGCCAGTCGCTTGGGGTCGAGCCCGGTCGCCACGCGCTGTGGCGTGCCGTACCCGGACGGCGCCGCCAGCGCCTGCACCTCGACCAGCACGGGCCGCGTCCCTTCCATCAGCGCCGTCACCGCGCTCCCGCTGGTGCCGGCCGCACGGGCCGCCAGGAACACGGCCGACGGATTCGGCACCGGGACGAGACCGCGTTCGGTCATCGAAAAGACGCCGAGTTCGTCGACCGAGCCGAAGCGGTTCTTGGTGGCGCGCAAGCAGCCGATAGTCGAGCGAGGCCTCGCCCTCGAAGTAGAGCACCGTGTCGACGATGTGCTCCAGCGTCTTGGGGCCGGCGATGCCGCCGCCCTTGGTGACGTGGCCGACGACGATCACGGCCATCCCGCTCTCCTTCGCGAAGCGCATCAGCAGCGCCGGCGCACTCCCGCACCTGCCCGACGTTGCCGGGCGCGCTCTCGAGCGATTCGGTGTACACCGTCTGGATCGAATCGAGCACCAGCACGGCGGCACCAACGCCCGCGGCGGCCTCCAGCACCGCCTCGAGGCGGGTCTCGCCGAGCACGCTGACATTGCCGGCGGCGTCGCCCAGCCGGTCGGCCCGCAGCCGGAGCTGCTCGGCCGATTCCTCGCCGCTGGCATACAGCACCCGGCGACCGCCGGCCTCCAGCCGCGCGGCGGCCTGGAGCAGCAGGGTCGACTTGCCGATGCCGGGCTCGCCGCCGATCAGCGTCATCGAGCCCGGCACGATGCCGCCGCCGAGCACGAAGTCGAGTTCGGGGAGGCCGGTGGTCCAGCGCTCGAGGCGCGATGCCGATGACGTCGCGCAGGCGCACGACGGTGGCCGCGGTCGCCACCGCGCCCGCCGCCACGTGGCGGCTTGGCGGCGAGCGGCTCCTCGGCGACGCTGTTCCAGGCGCCGCATCCCTCGCACCGGCCGACCCACTTGGGATGGTCGTGGCCGCACTCCGTGCACCGCCAGACCGATTGCGCCCGCGCCATCGCTACTCCGGTTCCGCTCGGTGAGGCTGTCGAACCGGGTGTACTGCTTGTGAAAGCACAGGTCGACGTCGCCGGTGGGGCCGTTCCGGTTCTTGGCCACCATGATGTCCGCCTTCCCCTCGATTCGCGTGCCCCCTCCTCCGCCTTGTCGCGGAGGTCCTTGTACATCTCCGGGCGGTGGATGAAGATCACCAGGTCGGCGTCCTGCTCGATCGCGCCGGAATCGCGGAGGTCCGACAGCATCGGCGTCCGCTCGCCGCCCCGCTGCTCCGACGCGCGGGACAAGCTGCGACAGCGCGATCACCGGCACGTCCAGTTCGCGCGCCAGCGCCTTGAGCGAGCGGGAGATGTCCGAGATCTCCTGCACCCGGTTCTCGGCATACTCCGGGCTCCGCATCAGCTGGAGGTAGTCGACGACGATCAGCTGCACGTCGTTCTCCGCCTTCAGCCGGCGCGCCTTGCTGCGCATTTCGAGCAGTGTCAGCGCCGGGCGTGTCGTCGATCCAGACGGGGCAGCTGTTGCAGCACGCCCGGCCCCGGGCCAGCTGGGTGAAGTCGGCGTCGCGCACCTGACCGCGCCGGACCGCCTGGGAGTCCACGCGCGCCTCGGCGCAGAGCATCCGCTGCACCAGCGCGTCCTTGGACATTTCCAGCGAGAAGATGGCGACCCCGTGCCCTTCCACGGCCGCGTGCGTGGCGATGTTGAGGCAGAAGGCCGTCTTGCCCATCGAGGGCCGCGCCGCGACGATGACCAGTTCGGACGGCTGGAACCCGGTCGTCATGTCGTCCAAATCTACGAAGCCGCTCGGCACGCCGGTAATCGATTTGCCGCTCCGCTGGAGCGTTTCGATGCGCTCCATCGTCGGCCAGAGCATTTCCTTGATCCGGCGTGAACCCCTCGTCCCGCCGCTGCTGCGACGATCTGGAAGATCCTGCCCTCCGCCTCGTCGAGCAGCTCGGCGGCGGTCGACCGGCCGTCGTAGGCCTCGGTGATGATCTGGGTCGAGGCCTCGATCAGCCGCCGCAGGATCGCCTTGTCCTTGACGATCCGGGCGTGGTACTCGAGGTTGGCCGCCGGTCGGGACCGACGTTCACCAGCTCGGCGAGGTACTCGACCCCGCCGACCAGCTCGAGTTCGCCGCGCCGCAGCAGCTCGTCGCGCAGCGTGACGTAGTCGATGACCGTCCGCTGCTCGACGAGGCTACGCATCGCGCGGAACAGCCGGCGGTGCGCCTCCGGTAGAACATCTGTCGTCCAGCAGTTCCGCCGCGCGAAGCGCGGCGTCGCCATCGATGATCATGGCGCCCAGGACCGCCTGCTCCGCCTCCTGGCTCCAGGGCACCGCGCGGCCGCTGAACGGGTCAGCGGTCAAGGTCGAGGAGCTGTCGGGCGATACGGACGTCATCCCAGGTCGGCCTCTTCCAGTTCGGGTTCCGAAGCAGTGCGGCAGGATGGTAGGTCACGACCAGGGGAATATCACCCCAGCGATGCACCGTTGCCGCAACTCGCCAACGGCTTCTTCACGCCCAGCAGCGCCTCGGCCGCGGTGCCGCCGAGCGCGAGGAGCACCTTGGGCGGACCAGCTCAATCTGGCGGCGCAGGTACGGCAGGCAGGCCTCGCGCTCGTCCGGCAGCGGCTTACGGTTCTGCGGCGGCCGGCACTTCACGACATTGGCGATGAAGCACGGTCCCGCGCGGATCCTCGATCGACGCGAGGATCCGGTCGAGCAGCTCGCCCGCGCCGGCCGACGAACGGGCGCCCGGTCCGATCCTCGCTCTCGCCCGGGCCTTCGCCCACCAGCATCAGCCGCGCGCGCGCGGATTGCCTTCGCCCGGCACGGTCTTGGTGCGCGCCTTCGCACAGCGGGCAATGGCGGCAGCCGGCAATCATCGCGGCCACCGCATCGAGGGTCGCCATGCGGCTTCGCCCGATCGGCAGCAGACGGGGGCAGGGTCACCACCATCCCGTGTGCCCGGGGATCGGACGGCGGCGCCCTTGCGCCACGCCGTCGGCGTCGGCGAGCGGCTCGCGAGCAGTCGGCGGCGCTACCGGGCCGCGAGACAGCGGGTATGCCACCGCGTCGGCGACCTGTGCCGCGCGCCTCGCAAGCGGCTCGTCGAGGATGCACCTCGTCGCCGCCGAGATCCCGCTGCAGTCCGAGCCACCCCCGCGCCGCGTCATCCACGATAGCGCTCGACCGCATCGAGAATCGCCTCCGCGACGGCCTGCCTTGCTCGCGCAGCGTCACCGCACTCCGCCGCCACCCTGCTGATCGAGAATCGTCACGGGATTCGTGTCGACCGTCGAATCCGGCGCCGGCTTCGCAGCGCATCGTTCACCACGATCAGGTCGAGCGCCTTGCGCTGCAGCTTCGCCCGCCCCTTCTCCACCGCGTCGCCGGTCTCCAGCGCGAACCCGACGACAGTCATCGCCGGCGGCCGACTGGCCGATCGGTCGCACGCAGGATGTCGGCCGTCGGCTCCAGCTCGAGCGATCATGCCGCCCTTCGCCCGCGGTCTCTTCGGCTGCCCGGCGCGTCGCGGGCCGGAAGTCGGCCGGAGCAGCGGCCATGACCAGCACGTCCGCCCCCGCCATTGCCTGCGCCACCGCCGCCGCCATCCCGGCGGTGGTTTCCACCCGGACCAACGTAACTCCGGCCGGCGGGCACCAGGGTGACGGGTCCGCTGATCAGCGTCACTTCCGCCCCCCGGCGCCACGCCGCCTCGGCCAGACGGTACCCCATCTTCCCGCTCGAGCGGTTGGTGACGCACCCGCACCGGGTCGATCGGCTCGCGGGTCGGGCCGGCGGTGACCACCACCCGGCGGCCCGCCAGCGGTCCGTCGCGGCGGAGCGACCCGCTCGGCCTGCGCCAGCATCTCGTCCGGCTCCACCATCCGGCCGGGGCGATCGGAGGGACCCTCGGCCAGCGCGCCGACGTCCGGACCGACGAATGTCCAGCCGCGAGCCGGCAGCGCGGCGAGGTTGGCCTGGGTCGCCGCGTTGGCGAACATCGCGTCGTTCATGGCGGGGCGACCAGGACGGGCGCAGTCGGGCGAGCAGCATCGCCGTCAGGAGGTCGTCGGCCATCCCGGCCGCCGCGCGGGCAAGCAGGTGGGCCGTGGCCGGCGCGACGATGACCAGGTCGGCGTCGCGGCCCAGCCGTGACATGATCAAGCGCCCGGTCGCGCTCCCACAGGGAGGTGCGAACGGGGCGCCGGGTCACCGCTTCGAAGGTGACCGGACCGACGAACTCCCGGGCGCCGCGCGTCAGGACGACGTCCACCTGCGCACCGCGCTCGGTGAGCGCGCGCGCCAGCAGGACGCTCTTGTAGGCCGCGATCCCCCCAGTCACGCCGAGGACGACACGACGGCCCTGCCACATGCTCACGCCTCGGTGCGGCGTCGGCGCAGCTCGCGGAAGGTGAGTTCCCCGCTGGTGAGCTTCTGCAGCGCGAGCGTCGTGAGCTTCTTCACGCCCTCGGCCCGCTCCCAGTTCGCCACGGCCTCACGCGGGAACTCGTTGAGGTAGCGGGCGAACTTGGCGGCCACCAGCACGCCGCGGTACTTCGAGCCGCTGTGTTTCGCCACTTCCTGCGGCGTGAAGATTTCCATGCTGGCTTCTCCGTCGTTCAGTGCATGCCGTGGCGACCGCGTCAGCTCGGCCGAGATCTTCGTTCCGGATCCGTTCCAGCAGGAACGCCGCATCGCGCTGCCGGCTGGTCCGGCGCGGATTCTGCGTCGAGGATGGCGTTGACGACGCTGCACCGCCTCTCGAGGTCGTCGTTGACCACGATGTAATCGTACTCCAGCGCGGCGGCGAGTTCCGTCGAGCGCCGCTGCATCCGGCCGGCCATCACCTCCGCCGTCTCAGTGCCGCGGCCCCGGAGCCGCTCGACCAGCACTGCCCCGCTCGGCGGCACGACGAACACCAGCACGCGCATCCGGGAAGCGCTGCGCGCACCTGCCGCGCACCCTCGATTTCGATGTCGAGCAGCACGTGCCGGCCACCCTGGGTCACCCGCCGCACTTCGCTCGCCAGCGTGCCGTAGCGATGCCCGTTGTACGTCGCGTGCTCGAGGAACTCCCCGCCTCGATCCCGCCGCTCGAACTCCGTCCGGTGACAGGAAGTAATACGCCTCGCCGTCCTTCTCGCCCGCGCGCGGCGGCCGCGTCGTGGCCGAGACCGAATAGCCGCGTCGCGCGCGCTCCGGCAACACTTGCCGGGTGATGCTCGACTTGCCGCCACCAGACGGTGAAGAAAGCACCACGACCAGCGGCGTCACTCGAGGTTCTCCAGCTGCTCGCGCAGCTTTTCCAGTGCGCCCTTCATCCGCACCACGTCATGGGCGATCTCCGCATCGTTGGCCTTCGACCCGATCGTGTTGACTTCGCGCCCCATTTCCTGGGCAAGGAACCCGAGCTGCTTGCCCACCGGTGCCGTCGCCGGCCAGCGCAGCGCGCGCCGCCGCGAGGTGCGCAGCGAAGCGGACCAGTTCCTCGGTGACGTCGAGCCGGTCCGCCGCGATCGCGATCTCCTGCGGCGAGCCGCGCCTCGTCGACCGCCCGTGCCGTCGAGCAGCGCGCCACGTTCGCCCGCAACCGGTCCCGCTCGCGCTCCAGCCTCGCCGGCCCCAGCTGGCGATCCGTTCGGACTGCCGCGTCAATTTGGCCAGCCGGCCGATGCAGTTCGCGCGGCAGCACGTCCCCCTCGCGCCGTGCGTGCCGCCTGGCACGCCGCGACCGCGCCCGCCATCGACCGGCGCGCAGATCCGGACCAGATCACGACGGTGCGCCATCGACGCCCCGGCGCCAAACATGTCGGCGTGCCGCGCCACCGGTCTCGACGGTCACGTCACCCTCGAGATGGACCGCTGCGCAAGCTCACGCAGCACCTCCACCGACCGCCCCCGCGCGAGCCCAGTCGACCGCCGGCCCGCCGGCGACCTCGTCGACCCACCGCACGGAGACGCTGACATGGCCCCGGTCGAACTCCCTCCGGAGCGCCTCGCGCATCTCGGCCTTCCGCCGCCCCGCACTCGCCGGGCAGCCGGGCCGAGAGGTTGAACCAGCGATGGTTGACGGTGCGGATCTCGACCCGCGGCCGCCGACCCGCCACCTCGCCTTCGCCGCCCCGAACCCGGTCATGCTCAGTGCCACGGGCGCTGCTCCCGTCCGGGGATAGCCGGGAAACATAGCCGCGCAGGCCTCAGTTGGCGAACTCCCAGCGGACCCCGTAGGTGCTCATCGAGGCTCGGGAGGCGGTACCCGGGGAGATAGCCCGCCTTGCTCGCCCGCATGTTGACCCGGTCGTAGTAGGCGATGAACGGCCCGATCCGGAGCTGGATGATCGCCCCGGAAGTAGGTCGCCCCCGGCAGCGGGATCGCCACCCCCGCGGTGTCCCGGCCGCCGATTCCGGGGCTCCAGCTCTCCATCGACCCCCTGCAGCTTGAGGCCGAAAGATGCCGCTGGGAAAGTTGTGCAGGAAGCGCGAATTGATCGTCGCCGTGGAGAATGGCGTGATGCGGCGGGGTCCCATCGGGGAGAGGTTGTTCAGCGGATGGTCATAGCGGCTCTCGAGCGTGAGCCAGCCCAGCACGGCGCAAGCCGGCGTGCACCGGGCCCACTCCACCAGCCGGCTGAGGCGCCAGCTGGCGATCGCCGGAATTCGGGAAACGCCTTCGGCCGCCAGGCGTCGTTTCGGACATACCCGACATCGACGGCGAACCTGCGCCAGTCGAACGCGACGCGCACCGGAGTCGGTGAATCGCTCGGACGCGGTCGTCGCGGAATGCGGGCACCTGCACGCGGTGACCGTCACTGACTCGTCGCGGACGCAACCAGTCCCAATGGCATCCGCAGGCCCGCGCGCGCCGTCGCCCAGGCGCTGTTGCGATCGCCCGTCGTGGCGCTGGTCGACCAGCTCGAACGAGCCGCTGACGCGCTACAGCGGCGCCCACCCCAGCGCAAGCCGTGCGTCGAGGGGTGTCCACTCGGTCTGATTCCATGCCGTCAGGTCGGCTGACCAGGTCGGCTCGCGATACGCGGCGATCGCGCCGAAGTGACCGATCGTACCGGCTGACGGAATCTCCGCGCCAGGTCGTCCGCGCCGCGATCACATCGATGTGCGGCCCGAGGCCGTCCTCGTTCCGGTGCCACGAGGCCCGGATCTGGCCATCGGTCCTGGTGCCCTTGAGTTCATCGGTAAGCGTGTCGAGCACGTCGGTTCCATCCGACAGCAGCACATCCCGACGGATGGCTTGAACCAGGAGCTGGGCCTGTACTCCGAAACGCGCCGTGGGCAGGTAGCCGAGCTGCGCGAACGCGTTGGTCACTCGACTGGCCCCAGTGCCGCTTGGCGGCGCATTGATGCCGAAGTAATCGGTGGCCAGGCTCAACCCCCAGCCACTGGGATAACGACGCTCGAAGGAAGCGAGGTATCGCGTCAACCCCAGGTCACCCGTGGAGAATCCGATCTTCGTGCGCGGAGCCTGCCGATCGTGCCGCCGCGTCCACAGTTGCACGCGGAGCACGCGTGGCGACGCCAGAACCTCCATCCGGTCGAAGAGGGCCAGGGAGAAGAAGGAGGGATCCACCGCGAGCGTATCGTGGCCGACCGGGTCGTATGGCATGCCATCGACCACGAACTCCACCGACCCCGCCCCGCCGCCGCGGTAGCTGGGCATCTCCGGTCGACCGAACCCACCGCCCCGCTGGACATACACTCCGGAAACGGTGGCGAGCAGGTCACCGACCGTCTGGGCGACGATCCAGTCGATCGAATCCCGGGTGAAGACGCGCCGCGCACCCGGCGGATACATCGCGCTGACACCGGTCAGCGGCGCCGGCTGAAGCTGCACCTGCCCGAGCGCGGAATTCTTGATGAGCTGATCGGTCGTGCTCAGGGTGTCGGGCCGCTTGCGGAGCGAATCGGCCCGGGCGCTGTCGGGAGGCACCACGACCTGCGCCGCGAGTCCGGCAATTGGCACGAGAAGCACCAACAGCAGGTCCACGGCGATCCGCGATCGCACCATGATCTCAGCTTCGGCCGAGGAGGAACTCGGCGAAGAGGCGGACCACCATGCCGGTCGGGCCCTTCACCTGCGTCGCCGACTCGCGGTCGGTGTAGGCCGTGCCCGGCGATGTCGAGGTGCGCCCAGGGATAGCCCTCGACGAATTCGCTTGAGGAACCAGCCCGGCGGTGATGCTGCCCGCCGGACGGCCGCCGGTGTTCTTCACGTCGGCGATGTCCGACTTGATCAGGTCGCGGTACTCATCCCACAGCGGCAGCGGCCAGGCCCGCTCGCCGGCTCGCTCCCCGGCCGCGATGCACCTCCTCGATCAAGGCCTCATCGGTCCCCATCACGCCGCTGGCCGTGTGCCCCAGCCCGATCACGATCGCGCCGGTCAGCGTGGCGCAGTCGATCACGCGGCGGCGAGTAGCGCCGGGCCCACGACAGCGCGTCAGCCAGCATCAGACGGCCCTCGGCGTCGGTGTTGATCACCTCGATGGTCTTGCCGAAGTGCGACCGACCACGTCGCCCGGGCTTGTACGCCGTGCCCGACGGCATGTTCTCGGCCGCGGGATCAGGCCAACGACGTGCATGCTTCGGCTTCAGCCGCCCGAGCATCTCGAACGTGCCGAGCACCGCGGCCGCACCCGACATGTCGTACTTCATGTCTTCCATCGTTCGGCGCCGGCTTGATCGAAATGCCGCCGGTGTCGAAGGTGACGCCCTTGCCCACCAGCACCACCGGCGGCGCCGCGCTGCCCCTTGTACTCCAGCACGATGAAGCGCGGTTCAAGGGCACTGCCCTGGGCCACCGCCATCAACGCCTGCATCCCTTCCTTGACGATCGCCTTCCTGTCGAGGACGGTGATGGCGAATCCGTGGCGCTCCGCCAGTCGGTGCGCGGTCTGCGCCAGGAACTCCGGGGTGCAGGTGTTGCCCGGAAGCACCTGCAGTCCGCGGGTGAACGCCTGGCCCGCGGCGATTGCGTTGCCGCGCGCCACCCCTGCGGCGAACTCGGCATCGGCCGCCGTGGTGAGCAGGTCGCACTGTTCGAAGGGCGGCTTGGGAGACTCGGGCGGACGCTTCATGTCGGGGTAATGCCACGCGCCAAACGGAACGCCCTCGGCCAGCGCCTGTCCCGCTCGCCGGGCGCGACCCGCGGAGCGACCGCCGCAAAGTAGGCCAGGACCGCGGCGGGCGTTCCAACGGTTCGCGCCCGCTTCCCGGCGATCATTGCCGCGCGACGAAGGGCGCCGTCGTTGACCTCATCCGGGGACCCGAGACCGATAAGCAAAACCCGCGCGATCGCTCCTGCAGGATAGAGCAGCGCCGTTTCATCTCGCGCGCCGGTGAAATCGCCTGAACTCCAGCAGCGCGTCAGGGCGCCAGCGAGGGTGGTGTCAAGGCCGCCGAGGTAGCCCGGAAACCCGCCCTTCGTGGCGAACAGGACGAGGAGCGGGGTTTCAATGCTGGCTGGCTTCGCTGTGCGGTGGACAACGCTGAGTGCCATACGGCTCCCGCGGAAGGGCGAGGGTCAGGACCGGAGGAATGCTCTGAAACGAACCGGGCCGGAAGATAACTGCAAGCGCCGTTCCCCCAAGTCAGGCGAGACCGTCAATCCGTGCCTGCAGACGGCGGCGTTGTCCCGGGGTCAGCATCTCCTCGGCCAGAAGCCGCCGAACCGCCCGGGCGACGAACGAGTAGCCGCGTCCGTCTGCCACCAGCCAGCGTTCCCACTCGAGGGCGTCCAGGTATCCGTTGCGTGTTGCGGGATCAGCGAGTTCAGCATCAATCTCGTTCAGCTGGTCGGCCGTGAACGGCTCGGGCAAGAGGGCGGCGGCAAGGAGCATCTGGCGCGCCTCTGCCGGGAGCCGACCGAAGGCCAGGCGAATTGCAGCGACCAACGGTTCGGGCATGGGACTGGGGAGCGTGGCATCGAGAGTTCGATCCGGGGCGGGCCAAATCGTCCCCGGATCGCGCAATTCGAGTCCGTGAACCACCGCGCCCAGCAATTCCACGGCAATACCGGGTGCCCCGGCCGATTCTGCAAGCAGCCGACGCGCCAGCCGCGATTTCGCCTCGGTCGACCACCCGCTGAGTCCCCAGTCAACGAGTCTGCTCCAGCGCCGCCAGACCGAGTGGTTCAACCCGGACGGCAACGCCGGCAAAATCCCGCTCCGCGGCACGGCGCAGTTCGTCGGTCGCCGGCGTGCCGGCGCGGTCGAGCACCAGGACACATGTCACCGGGAGAGATGGCGTGTCCCGCAGCAGGGCCGGGATGTCCTTCAGGGATTCCTGGTCGAGTCGAGAGGCGTCGTCGATCGCGAGCATGACGGGCCGCTCGTCGGCGACCGCGCGCAGGACGGCGGCAAGAGCGTCCCGAAGGGGAAGTCCCGTCATCTTGGTTGCTGCGGGGAAGCGCTCCCGCCATTGCGGCAGGTACGCTCCGAGCGTCGCCAGGGCACTCGAGGGCGCGGCGGCAAGACCTGGCGCCCGATCGAGACCGCCGACCGCAAGACCGAACAACACCGCGTGGGGTCTGCCGACATCGGCGTCGAGCGCACGCATCCGGGCCACGCTCACCCCGTCGAGCATGGCGCGGGTGGTCACTTCCTTGAGCAGCCGGGATCTGCCGCTGCCGGGATCGCCACTGATGGTCAACAAGGTGGGGTGCGGCGCCGCCATCGCGCCCCGGAGATGACGGAGCACTTGCGCCAACACGGCATCCCGACCGAATAGCGGGGAACGATGTGCCACGGGACCGGTCCCGGCAGCTGCCGGTTGCGGTGCCTGCGCGACCCGGCGGAGCAATTCGGCGGTGCGGGGCTGAGCGTCAGGCCAAGCTCACTCTCGATTCGGGAAGCGAACGCCCTGCCGAATGCCACTGCCCCGCCCCGATCACCGAGCAGCCAGCGTGCCGTGATGGCCGAGCGTGCAGCGGCATCACTATGTGGATCGATTCGTACCGCCCGATCAGCCAGAGCGAGGGCTTCAGTCGTCTCCGCGCGATCAGCGGCGTGAAGTGAAGCCCGCACCAGCGTGTTCACCAGCCGCGGCTGCCAACTGCGTCGCTCGACGTCGAGCCATTGCTCGAATCCCTCCGACCCCGGCACCGAGAAGCCATCACAGTATGGACCGGCCACCAGTGCGGCAGCGGCCAGCGGGTCATCGCGCTCCATTGCCGCGAAGCGATCGGTGTCGAGGTCGAGCGTTCCGACCCACCGGACGCTGTTTCCATCTGCCTTGATCGAATCATCCCCGGCGACGCGGCGGATCACTCGCAGGCCCTCGTTCAGGGAGTGGCGCGCCGCGCGTTCATCCTTGTCGGCCCAGAGCATTCCAATCAACTGGTCGCGTGACTGGTGACGCTCGTTGCCGCCCCAAAGCAGGAGGCAGAGCGCGAGATGCTTGCGCCAGAGCAGTTCGGCCGGCGCGGGTCCCCCATCAACGGTGATTTCGGGCGCACCAAAAAGGCGTGCGGCGATCAGGTTCGACATTGATCGACCTCCTTCTGCACCGCCTTGCGCAGGCCATCGAACGACGACTCGGCGTGGCGCCACAATTCGCGGACCCGGGTATAGAGCGGGCAGGCCAAGCGGTGTCGTTCGTCGAGCGCGGCGAAATTCGCCGCCCGCTTGAGACGCACCAAGGCTGACAGCGCCGCGTCGAGCTCCCCTTCTTGCGGCTCCCCATCGGGCCAGCCGCGAAAATCGTTGTTCTCGTGCCAGAGCCATTCAAGGTTGGCCCCGGGCAGGTTTCCTCGCGCCAGTTGCCATTCGCCCCGCTTGAGATAGACGAGGGCGCGCACCAACGGTCCCCGCCATGCGCCCATCGAGTCGCTGGGCTCACGGTGAATCGCTCGGGAAAGCGCGAGGGCACTGTCGACCAGGCCGTCGGTCCCCAGGGCGATGGCATCGGCGAACCGCGCCAGGTGCTCCGCTACCGAGTCACCGGGACCGCGCGCACGCAGCGCCGTGCGCAGTTGATCGCGGACGGCGACATCACGCCGCTGATCAGCGTCGAGAATCAGGGCCCACACCGCCCGCGGCCAACGCGGGTCGGTCGGGGCGACTGCGGCAAGGACACGGCGGCCCGTTGCGATCTCGTCTTTCGGGATCGGCATGCCGGCGATCGGCAGAAGCACCCGCCATTCCCAGGGTTGCAACTGATAGCTCGGACCCGATCGGGGGAGGGCCGCGCCAGAGTCGAGCTGGCGCAGCGCCTCGATTGGCCGGCCCAGCAGCAGGAGCGCCGTCGCTTCCGCGGCGAAACCGCTCGCCCTGCGACGATCGGTGGCACCGTGTTTGGCACTGGCGAGCAGACGGCCGACGGCAAGTTGTTCGTGCGGGGCGTCCACCTCAAGGCCGACGCGAGCCAGTCTACCCGCTTCAGCAACAAACTCGCTGTCGGCGAACCAGAACGTCACGGCGAGCAGTGGGCGGGCCAACCAGGGCCGGAATCGTCCCTCAGTGGCCAGACGAAGGAATCGGCTGTACTCGTCACTGGTCACCGCCGCCCTGCGCGAGAGCGCTTCGCGTGCCATCGACTCGTTGCCAATGCGAAGCGCCCCCCAGATCACCTGCATGTAGGTCGTGGCCTGATCGAGATCGGCGAGTTGAATCGCACTGTTCCAAAAAGTGTCCACGCCCTCCTGCAGCGGCCGACCAATCAATGGGCCACGATGGAACAACTCATTCGCCAGCAGCAAGCGCACCGGAGGATACTCCTGATCGTCTCGTGCCAGCGCCTTGTACCCGGCCATTCGGACCTCGAGGTCGGGCTCGACCTGGAAGCGGACCAGCTTCCCCAGCGGTGCACAGAGGCGGTCGCTGTGGCGCGCCAACTCCGTCAGATCGCTGTCCGACGCCACCCGCCTGAATTGTTGTGACAGGTTGTAGTACCACTGTGCGGTCGCAAAGGTGGTATCGAGCCGCCACGCCTTCCGAAACGCCCGCTCGGCAGCTTCCCAGCGCGACTGCTGAAAAGCGACTTCACCCTCCCAGTAGGCTTGCCACACATTCGGCCGGCGCTGCCCGCTCTTGCACAGATTCCATTGGCGGAACTCGGTGAGCGCTTTCGGATAGAGCTGCCTCACGAGCGAATCAGCAATCGCGGCACCCAGTGCTTGCGGCTCGGCGGCGGCACTCGATGCCAGGAAGAACCTTCCCAACACATCGGCACCGTCGCTGCGCACCTCGACACTGAATCCGGCCCCCGAGGCTCCTGATTCAAATGTGACGTACACGTTGAAGGTCGCGGAGGGATGCCGCGGCCCGGAGGCCGGATCGAACGCGTAGGGCCACGGCATCACCGTCAGTTGCGGAAATCCCTCAAGCACGTTGGTGGTGAACTTGGTGAGGCTGCTGGCCGTCGCGCTGTCCACGCCCCCGAATTGCCGGACGGCGAGGTCATAGCGCCTGACCGGAACCGTGCTCGGGCGCACGAACACCGTCAGTGCAACGGCAGTCGTTACCGCCACGATCCCGGTGGCCATTGCGAGCCGCGACACGCGCCTCCCTCCCGCGTGCTCCAGCGCGGTCCGGAAACTCGCTGCATCCGGCCAGCGCCGTTCAGGGATCGGTTCCAGCGCCCGGCGCAGTACCGCGGCGAACCGAGGCTCGATTCCCTGCCACGTGGCGGCGACCGGATGCAGCGCGGGGCTCCACTGCCGGCCTGCTACCGCCTCATAGAGCGTGGCGCCGAGACTGTACAGATCGCTACGAGCCGTCGCAGCGGCGCCGGTGAGCTGTTCCGGGGTCATGTATCGCAGCGTACCCAAGAGACGACCCGCCTCGGTGAGCGTGTCCTCATCTGGATGGCGCAACTGCGCCACACCGAAATCGGCGAGCAACGCGTGATTGCCTTGCAGGAAGACGTTGGCCGGCTTGACGTCGCGGTGGATCACCCCATGACTGTGCGCGAAGGCAAGGGCATCCAGCAGTTCAATCCCGATTCGTTGCACCTCGCGGAGCGGGAGGGCGCCATTGCCGATGCGATGCGACAGCGCATCGCCCTCGATGTGGGGCATGACGAACCAGAGCAGCCCCTCCTGTTCCTGCACCTCGAGGATCGGCACCACATGGGGATGGGCCAGCTGGGCCAGCAGCCTGGCCTCGCGCAGGAAGCGCTCCCGGGCCACAGCGGTCGCCTGCTCAGGCGGGAGGAGCTTGATCGCCACGTCGCGGCCCAAGGCGGGGTCGTGCCCGAGGAAGACGAGCGCCATCCCCCCGCCCGCGAGCTCGCGATCGAGGATGTAGCGCGGCGCGAGCAGCGCCGCCAGACGGTCACGGAGCACTGGCGTTGTCATATGGAGGGCGACGGGGTCCGAGCCTCAAGATACCTGCCGAACCGGAGGTCCGCTTGACTCGGGCTTGACGGCGCCCGGCCATGATGGGGCGAGTCCAACCCGCGGCCCAAGGCCGCCTTTCCACAGGAGGAGTCAGATGCCTCGACCGCTGAACCGTGTAGTCTCACTCGGGCTGATCCTTGCACTGGTCCTTGCCGCGTGCGGAAAGGAAAGTCCCACCATCCCGTCCGCGCAGGCAGGTCCCGCTCAGATCGCACTCGCCAAGAAGGCTACGGCCGACAGGGACCTGGTGGTCTACTCCCAGAACGTCTACGTCGGAACCGACGTCGATGCCGTGCTGGCATCACCGCCGGCCGAACTCCAGGACCGCCTCTTCGCGGCGCTGGGCACCTTCCTCGCCACCAACTGGCCGGAGCGTGCCGATGCCATGGCCGCGGAGATCCAGCGCACCGCGCCGGACGTGATTGCGCTCAACGAGATCACGACCCTCGATGTCAGCGGCCTGGAGCCGTACTTCCCCGACACGCACATGGCCTTCCTGCCGGTGTTTCAGGCAGCGCTTGTCGCGCGTCAACTGGACTATGTCGTGGCCGGCTTGATCGCCGACACTGACGCGAACCTCAACCTCGGCGGCCCGGCGCTCCGCCTCCAGGATTTCGATGTCGTGCTGGTGCGCCGAGGACTGGTGTTCTCTGATGTTCGCAGCGGGAATTACGCCGCACGCTTCACGGCCGATCTGGGTCTGGCGGGATCGTTCGAGGTCAAGCGGGGCTGGGTGGCATTCACCGCCTCGACGGGAGCGCGCTCGGTACGTTTTGTCACCACCCACTTTGAGCCGCGGGAGACCGCACTCGAGTTGCAGGCGGCCCAGGCAGCGGAGCTGCTCTCGATTCTCGATCAGAGCGGTGATCCGGTGATCCTTGCCGGGGACCTCAACACGGATCCGAACGAACCCTCCGCAATGAGCCCCTACCATCAGCTCCTTGCGGCCGGCTTCCTGGACTCGTGGCTGGAGCGCAACGGCCCCAAAACGGGGACCGGCGTCACCTGCTGTCAGGACGCGGACCTTCGCAATCCGGCCTCGCTCCTCTTCAAGCGGATCGACTTCGTGATGGTGCGGCCGGAACGCCATGGCAACCGCACCACGCTGCACCCGCTCAGCTTCGCGATCTTCGGTGATGAGCTGAGCGAGCGGACGGTCAACGGGCTGTGGCCGTCGGATCATGCCGGTCTGATGGCCACGATGCGCTGGAAGCAGGTGGACGCGATTCCAGGCGACTGAAGCAGAAAGCCGCTGCCGGTCGGCGAGGGGATGCCGGCCGGCACCGCGGCTACCCTGCAGCGCACTCTCAGCGCCACGTGCCAAGCAGGTGGGAGATGCCCGAGGAGAGATTCGAACTCTCAAGTCCGTGAGGACGGCAGATTTTGAGTCTGCTGCGTATACCGTTCCGCCACTCGGGCTGCGCCGAAGATTACCGGGGCGGAAGGCTCGGGCAAGCCTCGCCGGCCGCCGGCCGAGCGGGTGTCATTCCCCCGGCGGTCGCAGCGAAACCGGCGGCCCGAGAATCTCCCGCCAGATCATCGCCGTCCGCAGGCGGCCGAGCGGATGGGATCGTGGTGCAACCGGCACACTCTTCTCGCGGATGCGCGCATCAAAGGCCTTGTGCGCTCCCGCGGGCCGGCCTTCGGCGGTGAGCTCGGCGGCCGCGGTGCGCGAGGCGACGAGACCGGCGGCCTCGAGGTCGTAGTCAATGACCTCACGCTCCGGGCGGATGCTTTCCACCGCCACCACGGGGGAGCGGGACGGCCGAGGTGGGGCACTCGGCCGTGCCCGTCGCGACTTTTCGATGAGCTTCGGATGGGTTGTTCGCGACGCCGCGATCTGACGACGGCGCGCCAGCTCGACTTCCTTGCGCATCTCGGCCAGCAATCCGAACATGGGCTGCGACGAGGCGCCTCCGTCGGCGGATCCGCCGAGCGTTCGGGACGCCGATTGCTGGCGCTTCGCCGCACTGGCGATCCGCCCGATCAACCCGAAGACAATCGCCACGACGAGCAGCGGACCGAGACTACCCATGGCGGGCGTCAGCTCCCCTGCCCTTCGGACACGGTGCCGTCGCCACCGGCAGCAATCGCCCGGCGCATCTCGGTGTCGGCCTCGATGTTCTTGTAGCGCTGGTAGTCCATCACGCCCAGGTGGCCGCTCCGGAACGCCTCGGCGATCGCCATCGGGATCTGCGCCTCGGCGGCGACCAGCTTGGCCCGCTCGCGCTCGACCTCGGCCTTGAACTCCTGCTCCATCGCCACCGCCAGGGCCCGACGCTCCTCCGCCTTGGCCTGGGCGATCCGCTTGTCGGCCTCGGCCTGATCGGTCTGCAGCTCGGCGCCGATGTTCTTGCCGACGTCGACGTCGGCGATGTCGATCGAGAGGATCTCGAACGCGGTGCCGGCGTCGAGGCCCTTGGCCAGCACGGTCTTGGAGATCATGTCGGGATTCTCCAGCACCGCCTTGTGGCTCGTCCGCCGAGCCGATGGTGCTGACGATGCCCTCGCCGACGCGGGCCAGAATGGTCTCCTCGCCGGCGCCGCCCACCAGCCGATTGATGTTGGCCCGCACCGTGACCCGGGCCATGGCGAGCAGCTGGATGCCGTCCTTGGCCATCGCCGCCACCTTGGGCGTCGTGATCACCTTCGGGTTCACGCTCGACCTGCACCGCCTCGAAGACGTCGCGGCCGGCCAGGTCGATCGCGGTGGCCTGCTTGAAGGTCGAGCGGGATGCCCGCCTTGTCGGCCGAGATCAGCGCGTTCACCACGCGTGCCACGTTGCCGCCGGAGAGGAAATGGGCCTCGAGCGCGTTGATCCCGAGTTCCAGTCCGGCCTTGGTGGCCGTGATGAGCGGATCGACGATGCGGCCGGATCCACCTTGCGGAGCCGCATGCCGAACAGGGTGATGAACGGCACCCGCACCCCGGATGCGGCCGCCCGCACCCATAACCCGATCGGGAAGAAGCGGAAGAAGATCGTCAGGATGATCAGGCCAAGGATCACCAGCACAAACAGCATGGCCATGTTGCCGGAATCTGCATTCATCGCGAACAACCTCCTCTACGCCGGTAGTTGAGACGGGGGACGCGTGGGCCGGACCACGTGACGATAGCCTTCGGCGCGCTCGACGGTGATCGAGGCGCCGGCACTCACGAACTCCCCTTCAGTCACCACATCGATACGCTCACCGTTGACCTCCGCCATGCCCGAAGGGCGGAGGTCGGTCAGCGCAATGCCCTGCTGCCCGACGAGCTCCTTGCGCTCTGGCGCGGAGACGTACCCGTGGGCGCGCTCGGAGACGTGGGTCTGGAACAACCCCGCGAACCGGCGCGAGTTGGGAAGATGGCGGATCCAGGCATAGAACACGGCGCTCGTGATCACCAGGCTCGCGCCGAGCACACCGAGGGCGCCGAGCAAGTCGCCCGCCGCCGGGGCAGGACCAGCAAGGGCCGTGACGACGGCCCCAAGGAGAAAGAAGACCCCCAGGATGCCCGCCACGCCGAATCCGGGCAGGATGAACGCCTCGACGCCCAGCGCGATCAGCGAGAGCCCCAGCAGGATGACTTCCTGCCACCCGGCATGCCCGGTCGCGATCGACGCGCCAAAGAAGAGCCCGAAGGAAACCAGCGAGACCAGCCCGCCCAGGCCAAACGCCCCCGCCTTGATTTCGAGGACAAGACCGATCACACCGACAGAGAGCAGTAGCGGTGCCACGTATGGACTGGAGACGAAAACCAGGACCTGATGGAACCAAGCCGGATCAACCACCCCGACGCGCTCCTTCGAGAGACGGACGAAGTGTAGCGCGTTCGGGGCGGAATGTCGCCCGGTTCAGAAGGGCGGAGGGTCCTGATTGGGAGGCGCCTGGCGGCCCTTCGGCAGGTCCCGGATGTTCTTCAGCAGCCGCTCCTGAATGAGCTGGAACTGCGCCAGCTGAAGCGGCGAGAGGACCGTCCCCAATTGGCGCGTCTCCTCGTCGAGTTTCTGTGCCTGCCGAACCCGGTTGGCGCTGATCCCGTACACGAGCTTCGGCAGGCTGTCGACGATCGCGGCCACTCCCGGCCGCATCTGGGCGTCGAGGGCATCTCGCATCAGGCGCTCCTCCTGCTCCAGCAGGAGCTGCTGCTGCGCCCAGTCACTGACCACCTGCTGGAGCTTCGGCAACTGATCTCCGGTGAGGGCCAGCGTGTTCTGGGCCTGGTTCATGAGAATCTGGACGATGCGCTCCCGCACCATCACCTGAGCCGGCCGCAAGCCTCCTCCCATTCCTGCGCCACCCCGCCCTCGCTGTGCAGCAAGGGGAAAGGCGAGGATCAGCAAGCCGAGGAGCACGATGTTCCGAATGGTCCTGGTCATGGGTTCTCCGTCAAACCGGACAACTGTTCGAGGTCACCTTCAGTGAGGTCACCAAGGTGCGGCACAGACCCGGGATCGCTGGCAAGGACACGGTGTTCACTCGCCAAGCTGATCCGATCCAGCTGTTCCGTCGTCACGCTGCTCAAGGTCGGGAGCTTCGGCCCGATCCGGCTTGGCAAGTTCACCGCCACGGTCTCGTGCCGGCGGCTCGGCACCCACACCGCCAGCGCGATGCTCGCCGCAGCCGCGAGGCCCAGACCGAAATTCCGCCATGGGAGCCGCCGCAGGGGAACGACGGTTGCAGCTGCCCGAAGCCTGGCGAGAACCTGCTGGACCACGATTTCCGAATCGGGGGCAAGGCCGGCGTGGAGGCGGTAGCCGGCACGGACAAGACGCCACTCTGCCGCGCAGTCCGCGCACTCGGCGAGGTGGGCCGCCTCGACCGACGACCACGCCGCCCGTCCACTCACCACGACGGGCATCCGGTCGCTGACTTCGTCGCAGTTGATCATCCCATCCACTCCTTCAGGCGCTTCACCGCGTGGTGGTAGTGCACTCTCGCCGCCCCAGGGGATGTTCCCAGCACGCGGGCGATGTCCCCATAATCCAGCCCCTGCTGCACCCGCAACAGGAACACTTCGCGTTGCATGTGCGGCAATCGGCCCAGGCCATTCTTGAGTTCGATCTCGGCCTCCGCGGCGGCAAGTTCACTCGCGGGATCGGAGTGATCCGGAAGATCCTGATCGGCAACCTCGACGAACACCCGTCCCTTATTCTGCCGGAAGCGATCCTTGAGCAGGTTGCTCGCGATCCGGAAGAGCCAGCCCTTGAGCGACCCATCCCCCCGCCATCCAGCCAACCCCCTGAAGGCCTTGAAAAAGGTCTCCTGGACGAGATCATCCACCTCCGCGCTGGCGGCGCCGGCCCCGGCGAGATACCGTGTCAGTGGCGCGGCGTACCGACGGACCAACTGGGCAGCTGCCAGCTCATCGCCGCCGTGCCACGCGGCCACGAGCTCCGGATCACTCGGGAAGTCCGCTGCCGACACCGTCATCGCTTCGTAGGACGGGAAACGGGCGGCCATGTTAACCGGCGAGCGGGCCGCTTCGGATCCTTGGCGACTGGGACGCAGGCGGCGAGGGAAGGCATCCGATCAGCTCCAAGATTGTGAACAAAAGGCACAACTGCATATCAACATTGTTGATATCATGTGCAATGTGAAGTGATTTCCACGCGGTCTACACGGAACCAACATGACTTTTCCACAAAACCGGACAAGTGAGTGGCCATTCATTATTGGTCACCGAGGCGGCGCGGGGCCGGCCTACGAAAACTCAATGGCGGCATTCAGGAACGCGACCAGCCAGGGAGCGGCCCGTTGTGATGGGGTGGAGCTGGATCTTCAGGTCACCCGCGACGGAGAATTCGTAGTCCACCATGACTCAATACTCGGATCGGGCAATGAAATCAGCAACCTGACCCTCGCGGTGATGCAACGCGACCTGCTTCCGGATGGCTCGGTGATTCCCACGCTCGAGGATGTCCTGGCAATTGTCCGAGAGACTTCGGTCTTCATCGAGGTCAAGAACCTGCCCCAGCCGCACGATGAACAGCTACTCAATCTGGTGCAATCGGCGCCCCATCCGGACCGCCTGCACGTGCATTCCTTCGACCACCGGATCGTGGCCCGGCTCAAGCGGAAGTGGCCGACGCTTTCGACCGGGGTCCTCTCCAGTTCCTACCCCGTCGACCCGATCGGACCGGTTCGCGCCGCGGGCGCTGACACCCTCTGGCAGGCCTGGGCACTGATTGATCGTCCGCTGATCGAGGCATGTGCCACCGCCGGAGTCTCCTTGATTGCCTGGACCGTCAACTCGGCGGCTCAGGCGAGGCAGCTGGTCCGCCTCGGAGTGACCATGCTCTGTGGCGACTGGCCTGACCGATTGCGGCAGCCGCTCCCGAAGCGATGACCAGAAGAAGGGGGTGAGGCCGTTTTTGGCTTCACCCCCACAGAACCTGCCCTTCCAACCGGTCGCGTTCAGGCGCCCGTTTCGACCGCCGGATAGACGGAAACCTTCTGGCGATCGCGGTCCTTGCGCTCGAATTTGACGATGCCGTCGATGTAGCTGTGCAGCGAATCGTCCTTGGCCCGGAAGACGTTTTTGCCAACGTGGAACTTGGTTCCGCGCTGCTTCACGAGGATGCTTCCCGCGGTCACCCGTTCGCCACCGAAATGCTTGACGCCGAGGTACTGCGGATTGGAATTGCGCCCGTTCCGGCTTGAGCCGACACCCTTCTTATGTGCCATGGCAGCCTCACCCCACCACTACGTCAGTGATGCGAACTTCAGTGAACTTCTGGCGATGGCCGGTCTTCCGGCGGTAGCCCTTGCGACGCTTGAACTTGAAGACGTAGATCTTCTTTTCCTTGCCGTGTCCGATGATTTCCGCCGAAACCGTGGCCCCCTTGACCGTCGGGGTCCCGGCCTGGACGGTGTCGCCGACCGACGTCAGCAGGACCTCTTCAAATGTCAGTGTGTCGCCGGCGGACTTCTCCGCCATCAAGGGCATGCGAAGCGTGGCCCCCGTCTCGGCGCGCCACTGCTTCCCCAATGCCTGAAAAATTGCGTACATGGCCACCCTTCCAGTCCTGGTCGCTTCCTCTGGCTAGCCGTGAAGGATAGCGCGCCCTCGCTACTGGGGCAACCCCAAGCTACGCCACGGCATACAGCGCCGTGACGTCCCGGCCAGCCGGGCGTGACATCAGCCGAAATTCGTCGAGCCGGAGCATCGGGTCATCCCGAACCTCGAGCTCGATCCCGCCCTGTTTGCCGAGCGTGGCGACCAGCTTCGGCTCTTCCTCGAGGAGATAGAGCGCCACGTCGGGGTGAAGGCGAACGGCCAGCCGGCGCTCCTTCTTGTCGATCCCGGCCCTCAGGATGGCCCGCTCGAGCCTCCGAGTCACGATCTCCGGCGAGAAGATCCGCCCGGTGCCCTCGCAAGCCGGGCACTGCCGCGTCATCGAGGCCCAGAGGGACCCGCGCACCCGCTGCCGGGTCATCTCGATCAGGCCGAGTTCCGAGACAGCAAAGGCCCGGGTGCGAGCCCGGTCGCGGCCGAGGTGGGTGCGGAGTTCCTGGAGCACACGGTCCCGGTTGCCCTTGGTTTCCATGTCGATGAAGTCGGCGACGATGATTCCGCCGAGGTCCCGGAGCCGGATCTGGCGGGCAATCTCCCGCGCCGCCTCGATGTTCGTCCGCAGGATGGTCTTTTCCGGGTCGCGCTTGCCGGTATACCGCCCGGTGTTCACGTCGATCGAGATCAGCGCCTCGGTCGGCTGGATGATGACATACCCGCCGGTGGGCAAGTCGACCCTTGGCTTGAAGAGGTCGCGAATCTCCTCCTCGATCTTGAAGCGATCGAATAACGGAGCCGACTCGTCATAGAAATGCACCCGCTCGATCAACTCCGGGTCGATCTGCTCGAGGTACTGGTGGATTTCATGGTGCAGCTCGCGAGAATCGACCCAGAGGGCGTCGACCTTTGCCGAGAAGACATCGCGGACCAGGCTCCGGGTAAGCGACGCCTCCCGATGCAGGAGGCTGGTGCGCGGCGATTGTAGAGCTGCTTGCGCTTGATCTTCCTCCAGGCACCCAGCAACGACTGGATCTCCCGCCGGAAATGATCCTCGGTCACGCCCTCGGCCACGGTCCGCACGATCACGCCTCCAGAATCCGCCGGCATGAGTCCCGAAACCAGCTCCCGCAACTTCACCCGCTGCTCACGGTTTTCGATCTTGCGGGACACGCCAACCTTGGTGCCGTACGGCGTGTAGACCAGGAAACGGCCCGCCATCGAAATCTGGGCCGTGACTCGGCAACCCTTCGTCGAGATCGGTTCCTTGGTGACCTGCACCGGGAGGGTCATTCCCTTCTTGAGCCGCTCGGAGATATCGGGGATTGCCTGCCGCGGGCTGCGCTCACGCTTGCCGCCGTCCCCGCGGTGCCGCCGGGAGGCGGTTGCTTCGGCAACCTCGGTTTCTCCCTCCGCTTCGCTCTCGGCGACGGTCTCATCGTCGTCGTCATCGCGTTCGTCCGGATCCTCATCGGCATCCGATTCGAGCAGGTCGGAGGCATGGAGAAAGGCGCTCTTCTCCATCCCGATGTCGACAAAGGCAGCCTGGATGCCCGGAAGGACCGCTTCTACCCGGCCGAGATAGATGTCACCAACAGCACGCCGCTGATCGGGTCGATCGACCAGGAGTTCGACCAGCTGATCGTCCTCGAGGATGGCCACGCGGGTCTCGCGCGGTGTTCCGGAGATGAGGATCTCGCGTTTCACGGGGGTCTCGTTCCGGGGCGCGACACCTGGGTGGCACGCCGGCCGGGTAGTAAGGGTTCAAGACGGAGCGTCGTGTCACGACGTCCGCTGACCGGTCGAGCCACGACACCCTGTCCGATGGACTGCGGACACGAGGGCCGGTCGCAAGCGAGCGACCCGACCTCCGCCAACCGAGACGCGCACCATGGGGCGCCCGAGAGCGTTTTGGCTCAAGGGAGTCCAACGTGCCTGACGTCGCAGTTGCGGATCGGATCACGCGCCTCGGTTGGAGGCGACCAGCATGGGATGCGCGGAACAACCGGCGAAGAACACCAAGCGATACCGACACCAGCCACCCGAGGCTCCATGACGACTGGCGCTCAGAGCCAGTCCCGGACTGAGACAGAGTGGCAAGCATGGGCATAAATCTATGCCCTTGTGACACTTAGAACAAGTGACCAGCACCTGGCGACCGGCGTCCTTCTCAACGCTCCCGGCCCCTCGCTAGCTTTCCAGCCTCACCATTCTTCCCCGCGGACTTCGATGCCGGTCCTGCAGGCCCTTCCCTCGATTCGGTTTCGCCCGATTCCGCTCCTGTTGCTCCTCGCCGGCTGTGTGGGGGCCGACCTCCCCCCGGGCCCGCCCACGCAGGTCGTCGTGGTCATCGGCAACAACCAACAGGCGGTGGTGGGAACGGCGGTGGCCGTCCCACCATCGGTCCGAGTCCTGGACGCCCGGGGCAAAGGCGTCCCTGGCACCGTCGTGCGCTTCGCACTTGCCAATGGTGGCGGAATCGTCACCGGTGATTCGGCGATGACCGACGGTTCCGGCCTCGCCACGGTGGGGGCATGGGTCCTCGGAACGACGCCGGGGGGGAACTCCCTGGCGGCGTTCCTTGATGGATTTACCTCGGGAACCGTCTTCTACGCGACGGCTGTGGCAGGCCCACCGGCGGCAATCAGGGCCGTCGGCGCGCAGACCTTCACTGAGCTGGCCGGGCATGCGGTCACCCCTTCGCCCACCGTGCAGGTTCTTGACGCATACACAAACCCGGTGCCAACTGTTCCGGTGACATTCTCCGTCACGCAGAACAATGGTTCGGTGATTGGCGCCACGGTCCTGACCGACGCGCAGGGACAGGCGCAGGTCAGTTCCTGGACGCTCGGTTCGACTCCCGGGGAGAACCAGCTGACGGCCAGCACGAGCGATGGCACGAGTGTCGTGTTCACTGGCATTGGCCTGGATGGTCCGCCGCAATTGACGGCCACCACCGCGACGGAGCAGGATGGCTTCCTGGCGTTTCCGGTGACGGCCATTCCCCGTGTCCGGGTGACGGACGGAACCGGAGCGCCCATGGCGAACATCGCCGTGGCGTTCGCCGTCGCCGGGGGAGATGGAACGCTGACTCATGCGATCGACACCACCGGAAGCGACGGCATCGCCTCGCCGGGTGATTGGCGCCTGGGTCCTGGCGCCGGATCCAGTACGATCGTGGCCTCGATGCCGAGGTTCCCCGGGCCGCAGCTCAGCTTCCACGCCACTGGTGTGGCCACGCCATTCATCGTCGACCTCCGCTTCCTGACCACGATGTCGGCCGATTCGCGGGACGCGTTTGTCGCAGCGGCACGGCGGTGGATGCAGATCATCGTGGGCGATCTGCCAGCCCAGCCCTTGACGCTGGCAGCGGGATCATGCACGAGCGGACAGCCGGCGGTCAACGAGACCGTTGACGACCTCGTCATCTATGCCTCGGTCGTCGGGATCGATGGCCCGGGGAACGTGCTCGGAAGTGCCGGCCCGTGCGTTCGGCGCAGCGAGTCGCGACTGACGGTGATCGGTCAGATGCACTTCGACCAGGACGATCTTGCTTTGCTCCAAAACACCGGCCGCCTGGTCCCGACAATCGTGCACGAAATGGGTCACGTGCTTGGTTTCGGCACCTCGTGGGCCGACAGCGTCACCGTCGACATCGGACTGACAGACCCGATCTATGTCGGACCCTCGGCGATATCGCTCTGGCCAAGCTTCAACGCCACGCTCCACTACACCGGCCGGCCGATCCCCTTGGCGGATGTCGGCGGTGCCGGTACCCGCGACACCCATTGGCGCGAAAGCGTATTTCACGCCGAACTGATGACGGGGTTCATCGAGGCACCCGGTGTCCCGATGCCACTTTCGAAGCTCACCATCGCGACCTTCCAGGACTTGGGATACTCAGTGAATTTCGATGCCGCGGATTCGTTTGCCGGCAATCTGTTCACGACGCCGTTCGCCTTGGCGGGACCTGCGACCCCGCTGAATGACGTGGTGCAACAGGCGATCTTCGAGGTGACTCCGGACGGGCGGGTGCACAGGATTCCCTGAAGTTCGACCGCCTCAGCGGCGCTTCGGCCTGGCGTCGCACCGATCACACCCGCCACAGCGAGAGACGGTCTCGCCGAACCAGGCGAGCAGCGTGCGCCGGCGGCACTCGCGCAGCTTTGCGTAGGCGGCCATCGCTTCGAGGCGGCGCTCCGCCTCGCGCCGTCGACGGCGCACTCCGGACCACTCGACCATACCACGATCCGGCCGCAGCTCGACGGCGAGTCGGTCAGCGGCGGCCACCACGGCGGCAGGGTGTCGCGCTCGCAAGGCGGGCTCACGCCAGAGCTGTTCCAGCAGCCGTTCCGGGGGAAAGGTGACCGCGAGTTGCCGGCGCGGGAGCGCCACGTCGCTTGGGTGGAAGAAGAGGACGCAGCGCGCCTCCCGGCCATCCCGCCCTGCACGTCCCGCCTCCTGATAGTACGACTCGGGCGTGGCCGGAACCGTCCAATGCACCACGAGCCGCACTCCGGACTTGTCGATCCCCATGCCAAACGCGCAGGTGGCCACCACCACGCGCACGCGGTCGTCGAGAAAGCGCTCGTGGACGTCGCGTCGCTCGTCCATCTGCATGCCGGCATGATATGGCGCGGCAACCACTCCTCCTTCGATGAGGACCCGGGTGAGCGATTCCACCAGGCCCCGGGTCGGGGCGTACACGATGGCCGGACCACGTGAGGTGCGCACCAGCACCACCAGACGCGCGAGGCGATCGTCCTGGCCGACGACGGGGATGACTTCAAAGCGGAGATTTGGGCGGTCGAAGGAAGCCACGATCTCAACGGTGTCCCGGCGAAGGCCCAGCGCCGACCGGATTTCCCGCCGCACGGCCGGCGTCGCGCTGGCAGTGAGGGCCACGCAAGGCGGCGATCCCAGCGCGGCCCGCGCCCGGCGCAGCAGGCGGTAGCTCGGCCGAAAATCGTGGCCCCACTCCACGATGCAGTGCGCTTCGTCGATGGCCAGGCGACCAACCTGCACCGCTTGGCCGAGAAGGTCGTCGCACAGCCTGGGGAGACGCTCCGGGGAGAGATAGAGGAGACGGAGTGCACCGGACGCCGCGTCGGCAAACACCGCCCGCTGCTGTGCCGCGTCGAGCGTGCTATTGAGCGCAGCCGCCGCCACTCCTCGCGCGGCGAGTGCACCGACCTGATCCTGCATCAGTGCGATGAGCGGCGAAACGACGACCGTCAGCCCGCTCGAGGTCAGCGCGGGCACCTGGAAGCAGAGCGACTTGCCCCCGCCAGTGGGCAGCACCGCGAGAACATCCCGTCCCGCGAGCACGTGGTGTACGACACGAGCCTGCAGCGGCCGGAAATCCGGGAAGCCGAATGTCCGACGCAACACGTCTCGTGCCAGGGCGAGCGACATGCCGAATGAAGCGCGCCCACCGTGCGGGCACGCGGTGCGCACCAGCGCGCGACTGATTCGAGTTTACGCGGCGGAGCTCGGACCGGACATGTCCGGCGGCTCTTCCCCATCATCACCTGGCGACCCTTCTGGGTGTGGGATGGCGAAGCGGAGCACCAGCGCGAAGCCCAGTACACCCAGGGCCGCCCAGGCGGCCCTTCTGTCATCCAGGCGGATGGCGATGAGCGCCAGCCCGACACCCAGAACCACGGCAGCCCAGCGGAGGCGCATCACGACTTGAGGAACTCCGCGATCGACCTGCGGAACTCCGGCGTCGTGCGAGCCATTGCATTGACCCGGGCTCCAAGCAGGATCCCTTCCTCGAACGCCCGGCCATCGAGTTCCATGAAGAGCTGCTTGGTGAGGGCAAGCGCGCTCACGCTCCGGCTGGCCAACTCCTGGAGCAACGCCGCCGATGCGGCGGCGAGCTGGTCATCGGGCACCACCCGACTGACCAATCCGGCCCCGGCCGCCTCCCGCGCGGAGAGCAGTCGACCCGTGGCCACCAGATCAAACGCCACCTTCTCGCCCACCACACGGCGCAACAGCGTCAGGACCATGGCCGGCACGAAGCCGCGCGCGATTTCGGGATAGCCCACCTGACTTGATTCGCCAGCCACAACGATGTCGCAGGCCATGGCCAGTCCGGCGCCGCCGGCCAGAGCGCGGCCGTGGACCACCGCGACGGTCGGTTTCGGCAATCGGCGCAAGGCGAGAAACAGCTCTCCGAGCGCCAGGGCACTGCGCTCGTTCTCCGCAACGGTGCTATCAGCCGAGGCGAGCAACTCATCAAGGTCTGCCCCGGCACAGAAGTCCTTGCCCGCCCCGCGAATGGCGATGACCCGTACTGCACCGTCAAGGTCGGCCCGTGCGATCGCCTCGGCCAGTCCATCGATCACGCTGGTGTCAAGCGCGTTCCGCTTGTCGGGACGATTGAGCGTGAGGGTGAGGACGCCATCAGCGAGCTCGACCAGGACGCTGTCCCTCATCGCCCCACCTTTCTGGCACGTGCGGCCAACGCGCGGGGAACCTCGATCTCCAGCCGCAACAGAGCGGTCGAGAACACCTTGCCCTGGGCATCCGTCTTGAGCGAGAGGGTGCCGCCTCCGTCCAGGGCCCCATGCAACAGGAAGTTCAGTGCGTTGAGGTTGGGAAGCAGGTACCGTTCGACCCCGGTCACCATCCCCTTGAAGTGGCGGGCGACACGCGCGCGGGTGACGCTCTTGACGAGGAGGGGGTAGTACTCCGGCTCAAGGGCAATCAGGCCGACATTGGCCGAATCACCCTTGTCGCCCGAGCGGGCGTGCGCCAGAAAGCGAAGCTGCAATTGGACGCCTGGCATCAGACCATCTCCACGCAGACGGAGGATTCCACCTTCTCCCGCGCCAGGAGGGCGGGCCAGTACGCGACGACCTCCTCGACCTGTGGTCGCCCCCCAGCAAATCCCGTCACGCTCGGCGGCCCGGTCAGGACGAGGGGAGCGATCTCCCGCGTGAACCGTTCAACGGGTGCTCTTTCTCGTGCGCGAACGCCGACTCGCAGCATGACTTCGGCCAGGTCGGGCGAAGGTGTGCCGCCGAGCGGGCCGTGGGTTGCGTCGACACCGACAAATTCGGTGAGCACCTGCTCGAACTCGAGCCCGAGGGCCCGCAGCCGCTTCCGGAGGATTCGATCGGCCGCCTTGGCCTTGTCGAGCGCATCGGGCCAGGAGTAGACCAGGGTGCCGACCGCCTTGTAGCCGTAGAACCAGGCGATCGAGGCCTTCAGCATCCCGGTGCGCGGCCGCCCGGTGATTCCCGAAACCGCGACGCGGTTCTTCCCGGTCTGCCGCAACCGGATCGAGGTGAAATCCGCGACGCAGTCCGGCGTGATGTAGTTGGTGGGATCGCCCATCTCGTACACCAGCTGCTCAGTGACCGACGCGACGTTGACCACTCCCCCGGTACCCGGATGCTTGGTCACGACAAAGGAGCCGTCCGCCTTCGCCTCAACCAGGGGAAAACCGACGTCTTCGAGTCGAGGGACCTTTCGCCAATCCTTGAGCAGGTTTCCGCCGGAGCTCTGGGCGCCGCATTCGATGATGTGGCCAGCGATCGTCCCGGCAGCCATCAGGTCCCAGTTGGTCGGTGACCAGCCGAACTCGTGCACCAGCGGCCCGAGCGTCAGCCCGGTATCGGTAACCCGTCCGGTGATGACGATGTTCGCACCCCGCGACAGTGCTTCGACCACCGGTGCCATCCCGAGGTACGCGTTCGCGGCGCGAACTGCCGGTCGAACGTCGCTCAATGGTCGCCCGGTATCCATGCTGGCGAATATTTCGCCCGCGGCGATCATCGGGTCGAGCCGGTCGAGGAGATCATCGCCGACAATCAGGCCGATCCGAATCCTGTCGCCGAGGCCGAGGCGATCTGCCGCGGCGCGAACCGCTTCGGCGCAGGCGCGCGGGTTCACCCCGCCAGCGTTCGACACCACCCGGATTCCGTGCTCGCCCACGTCGGGAAGGACTCGTTCCATCTGGGTGACGAAATCGCGGGCATATCCCAGGGCCGGGTCGCGCGATCGTTGCTTCTGGAGGATCGACATGGTGACTTCGGCGAGGTAGTCGAGCATCAGGTAGTCGATCCTTCCACCCTTGACCTGGCGCAGTGGGGCCTCGAGCCAGTCACCCCAGAATCCCTGCCCTGCAGCGATCCGGACGATCTTGTCCCCGATCATTTCGGCACTCCGCCGTCGAGGCGCAGGCGTACCTGCCGCGTCCAGACGTAATCTACGCCTTCAAGCGCCACGACCACGATCAGCGGATCCAGGCCGGGCGGAATCACGATCGGCATCCTGGAGAGGGGGTATCGCTCGACACGCGTGGCGGCAATCGCCAGCGGCCGGAATGGGGAACCGCCGTCGTCGAGCCCGTAAGGCTTGTCAAGCAGGAAGCGCACGGTGAGGTCGAGCGTCCAGGCCTGGCTCGCGGCAGCATCGGCAAATCCGGGCGCGAGCAGGACGATGATCGAGTCGCCACGTACGGCGGGTGGCACCTCGGCGCTCAGGCGGCCGAAGGCGTAGTTGAGCGGTTCGGTCTCGATCAGGCGGCCGCTCGCATCCTCGACGGTGACACCGAAATCGGTGAATCGCGACCATGCCTCTCGCGGCATCCGCGAATCGACGACAACTTGTGCCGCCCAACCCGGCACCGGGAGAACGACGCGGAATGGCCTGTCGTCCTGGCGCTGTACCGCGTAGTGCTGTTCGGCGCCAATCAGCCCGACGCGCAGCCTGATCGAGGCCGCACTCTCGCTCACGTTGGTGGCGAGCACCTGCAGCGTGTCACGCTGGAGCGAAGCACTCAACCTGACCGGCGCGCGCCGCACCGTGACGATCGCCTGCTCGCCGCGGCTCGGCGTGGTCACCACATCGATTTCATAGAGGCCGCTCTCGACATCCTCCGCGGCGATGTCGAACGTTCCCGCCCGTTCGCCGAATCCAGCAGGCGTTCCGGCGCCATCCCGGAACGGCATGCCGCCGGGCTCGTGAAGCATCGCCATCACCAGCGCAGTGGCGTTGGTCGTCGCGACCCTGATTGCCACGCCGCGGCCGGTGTCCGCCGGCACGAAGACCCGGCCCGTACCGCCACCTGCCACGGAGAGGGATTCCGTCGCGGTCCGGGACGACGCCGATACCGGCACCACCACCGTGACCGGGATGACCACGAGGGAGCCAGGCTCCTCATCCCGGGTTGTAACCCTGATCGCGCCAGTTCGAACGCCCGGTGTTTCCTTCGCCGCCGGATCGATCGTCACCTCGAAACGCCCGACGCCTCCGCCGAGCGTCACGGTGGCCGGCACCTTGATCCATGGCTCCGTGGGAACGAGCCGCACGACAAGGGGCGCCGTGCCGTCGAGGCGGCGGAGCATGACCGTCGTGGCGTCTCCCCCTGAATCCGTCGCCTTGGCAGGAGCTTGGTTGCCCACAAGTGGCGACGTCGCGATGAACACCCCGCCACGCCCTCGCACGGCTCCCACGTCCACGGCCAGTGCGGGCACAGCGCGCCGGGCGTCCAGCCACTTCCAGGCGGCGGACAAATCGGGCGTGCCGGCGCCGGCTTCAACGGCCGCTGTCCCGTAGTGCGAGTGGGCCGAAGCGCGGAGGGCCTGCGCCACGGCTGCGGCCGGAACCTTTCGAGCGCCGGCTGCCGCCGCAGAGAGCAGTCGTGCAGCCAGGCCAGCCGCGTACGGCGACGCCATGCTGGTGCCACTTTCCTGCTCCTCGCCAACCGCAAAATTGGGCACCGTCGAGTAGGCGACGCCCGGCACAACAATGTCCGGAACGGCGAGCTCACCGCCTCTGCTGGAGAACGCCGCCAGCGGCGACGGGGCGCTGTCGGTCGGTGATGCCCCGGCGAACACGCGTGGCTCGGTCGCACCAATCGAAAGCACGCGTGAGGCACTGCCGGGGAATCCCGCAGTGCTAAGTCCCGGACCGTCATTCGAAGCGGCCACGGTCATGACCACGTCGGGATGTGCGGCAAGAACCGAGTCGATCATCGCGTCGATCCGGGCCGTTCCCTCGATCTCGTTGCCGACCCCGAAGGAGAGGTTCACCACGAGGGGCAGGCCGCGCGCCTCAGCGAACGCGATGGCATAGTCGAGCGCATGGACCATCGAGCCGGTCACCGTCACCCCGGACTGAGCATCATTGGCAATCTTGAGCCCGAGGATCCTGGCTCCGGGTGCGACGCCATCGAATCCGGGGACGCCATAGAGCGAGTGGCCGGCAGCGATCCCTGTGACGTGGGTTCCGTGACTGCTCGTGTCGAAATACAGATCGAGCACCGGGGTGCCGGAGGAATCCGACAGGTTCACCGCCAGATGGACGGGAGTCGGATGTCCACCCCGGTTCCAGCCAAACGACTCCCGGGCGACCGCGTAGTCACGAATCGGGCGATCGTTGACGAGCGTGCCGTCCTCCTGCGTGTCCGCGAAGACGACCCAACCGGATGGCGCCCGCACGACGATGACCGGGAGGGTATCACTGATGCTGCCGTTGCCATCGAGATCGGCGGCCGGCGGAGCGCCCAAGGGAAGCTCCGCGATCGCTCCGCCCCAGATCACGCCCTTGCCGGAAGGGCCGCGACCGTGGTCGCGCCCAACAGACGTCGCCCGGCGACCACAGGGTGTCGCCCAGACGCTGGACCGGCCGCAGGTCGACGCGTCCCTCGCGGAGAAATCGCGCAAGTCCACGATCTTCCGCAGGCCATCACTGGTGGTCTGCAGTCCGGGGACGGTCGGATCGATCCCGCTGTCGAGGATCGCGATCAGGACCCCGCGACCATCCCATGCCGGATGCTCAGCGGCGAAGCGATCCACTCCGGCATCCTTGAGCGCCATGAACCCGCGGCGGTACGCCTCGCCCGGCGGCACCACCCGCTTGGTTGAATCGACCGCCAGGTCGGCAGGCTCGCACTCGCCGTCGGCAGGGACTGCGCCGCGACCGCTGCCGGTGCAGTGACGAGGAGGACACCCAACCAGAGGATCTTGCGACCAGCCGTCATCATGTTCTCCCGTCGAGGACGAACGGCCCCAGATGCGGACCGTCAAAGGACGCCGCCACGCGCAGGAGAAATGCCAGCATGTCGCGGGTTTCCTCGGGCGTGACGATCGCATCGACGAACCCCCGTGCCGCCGCGTACCGGGCATCGAGCTGCTGCTCGAAGTCGCTCGCGCATCGAGGCCATCGACTGGTCCTGCGCGCGGACTCGACGGGCTGCCCAGCGGCCTGCGGCCTTGTCGATCGCCGCACCGTGCACGGCCATCACGGCCGCCTCGCCTTCCATCACTGCCATGCGACCGGTCGGCCAGGACAGGATGAAGTCCGGGTCGAATCCCTGGCCCGCCATCGCGTAGTATCCGGCGCCGGAGGCATGGTTGACAGTCAGGACGAACTTCGGCACCATCGCCGTGGCCATTGCCTCGACGAAATGTGCGCCGGCGCGAATGATGCCTTCGTGTTCTGCTTCGGGGCCGACCATGAATCCGCTGACATCCTGGACGAAAAAATGGGCAGCCGTTCCCGATTGGCCGTCTCGATGAAATACGCCACCTTCTCGGCGCTCTCGGCGTAGACGATCCCCCCGAAGCGCGGACGCGCATTCCCATGGGACTTGATAATGCCGCGCTGGTTGGCGATCAGCGCCACGGGACGGCCTTCGATGCGGGCGTGCCCGCAGAGCATCTCGCCCGCCAGGTCAGGCTGAAACTCGTCCAGCGCCCCGTCGTCAAGCAGGCAATCCAGGACGTGCCGCATGTCATATGAGAGTCGATGATCGTGCGGCAGGATGTCGTAAATGGTTGCGGGATCGGCTTTCGGCGGGCGCGATGCCACGACGGCCTGTTCGATCGCCGCCCTGCGCGGGAGGCGCGCGACGTATTCACGAATCCGGACGAGGCACTCTCCGTCGTTGACCGCACGATAGTGGGCCACGCCGCTCGTCGCGGTGTGCGTCTTCGCCCCGCCCAGTGATTCGGCGTCGACCACCTGGCCCGTGGCGCCCTTGACGAGGTTGGGTCCGCCCAGGCCCATGAACGAGGTGCCGTCGACCATGAAAATCACGTCGGAGAGCGCGGGCAGATAGGCCCCGCCGGCGACGCAACTCCCCATGACAGCTGCGATCTGCGGTACGTGCAGGTACCGCCGCATGATGGAGTTGTAGTAGAAGATCCTCGCGGCGCCGTACTGTCCGGGGAACACTCCGCCCTGATACGGCAGGTTGACCCCGGCCGAGTCGACAAGGTAGATGATCGGGATGCGCTCGCGCATCGCGATCTCCTGGGCACGGAGGATCTTGGTGATTGTCTCAGGCCACCAGGAGCCAGCCTTGACCGTGGCGTCGTTGGCGACAACCACCACGTCGCGACCGGACACGACGCCGACACCGGTGATCACGCCGGCTGCCGGTGCCTCGCCCTCGTAGCGATCATGGGCGACCAGGAGCCCGACCTCGAACCAGGGTGCCCCCGGATCGAGCAGGCTGAGCGACCCGCTCGCGTGGGGAGAGCTGGCCCTTGCGCGTGCATCTTCGCCACACGCTTGGCGCCGCCACCGTCTCGCAGCCGTTCGGCGAGGGCGAGGTACTCATCCGTCAGGCCCCGCAAGCGCGACGGGCGACTGGCCCCGGCGGGTTGGCCGCTCATCCGCGGCTCAGTTCCGCAGGTGCGTGCGAGCCCAGTCCTGCACGTACGCGACCAGCTCTGTGGTCGGGGTTCCGGGGCCGAAGAGCTGTCCCATTCCCTGGGCCTGCAGCGCCGTCATGTCCTCCTGGGGAATGATGCCGCCGCCGGTGACGAGGATATCCGGCCGCCCCATCTCGGTGAGGAGTTGGCGCACTCGCGGGAAGAGCGTCATGTGCGCGCCGGAGAGGATCGAGAGGCCGACGACATCGACGTCCTCCTGGACTGCGGCGGTGGCGATCATCTCCGGCGTCTGGTGCAGGCCGGTGTAGATCACCTCCATCCCGGCATCACGAAGCGCGGCCGCGACCACCTTGGCACCACGATCATGTCCGTCGAGTCCTGGCTTCGCGACCAGCACCCGTATCGGCCGAGTGGGCGTGCCCGCACCAGCAGCTGCCATCATGGCGACACTCCTTCCTTCTGGTTCGCTTCCGCCCGAGGGCTCACTTGAAACGCAGCAGCCCGGCGAGGCCGTCGATCGCATCGGCGGCCTCGCTGCGACCAAGTCACATCGAGGGCCACGTGCTGCCGCAGCGCTTCCTCGATCGCGTCGTCGATGACGTCGAGCGAGGGCACGACCTCGCCATCAGCCCGAAGGTCGCTCACCAGGGTCGAGAGCCGCCCGGTCTTGATTGACCGGAATCCCGGGACGACGGCGTCCCCGCGGACCAGCAGCAGCCGGACCTGGCCCTGCGCCAGAGCGCCTTCAGGGTTTCGCGAACGCCATTGACTGCCCACGAGGTGCCCAGCCCCTCGGCGAGTTCCCCGATGTGACGCACCTCGGACGCGCGAAGGTGATGTTCGCGAACTTCCATGGTGAGTTCGAGCACGGCGCCTGGCGTAGCGTCTTTCGGAGCCAGCCGCGCGAGACCGATCAGCCGGTCGGCGAGGTAGTTGTGCAGGTACGGTTCGAGGGCCGCCGCGTCGTTCCCGGCCCCAGCGACCAAGATCTGGTGCCCCGGTGAACTGCGATCGAGATCGAAGAGCGCCCGGGCGACTCGCTCAAGATGCCGGCGGCGCTCGTCACGAATCCGGTTGTGGAAGGTGTGTTCGCCGGTCGCGGCGTTGCGGGCGCCCCGCCCATGGTACCGCCCGCCCCGCGTCACCGGCGTCGCGACCTTCTCGACCACCCTGGCGCCGAAGGCCGTCACCTCCCAGATCAGTGCGGTGGCCCGATCGAGGGTGACGGTGAAGAGCCGGCCAAATTCCTCCTCACTCGCCGCCAGTTCGCGGACCAGCGGTGTGCGGTCGACGACCAGGCGCGACCGATGAACGCGCGGCAGCGGCACGCACCTCGAAGAGGCCGAGCGCCTTCGAGGCGAAGAGCGCCACCCCCTGGGTACCCGGCAGCCGATCCGGATCAGCGAGATAGTCCACGATGCGGGCGAAATCGGCACGGATCTGGTCCTGGCGCGCCTTGTCCCAGCCCAATGAGGGCAGCGCGTATTCCATCGCCTTGACCCGGTTCTTGACCTTGGTGAGGTACTTGCCCCGCGTGCGATCCCGGGACTCCAGCTTCAGGTAACAAGTGACGACCGGATCGGCTACCGGGCTTCATCCGGAGCAGGTCGCGATTGCTCCGTGGCGCTTGCGAGGAGTTGCCATGCGTGGTCCTCGGTGCTAGAAGAAGACAGGTTCCCGGTACGCGCCCCAGATCGCCTCGAGCTCGTGCCGAATTTCAAACAGGGTGCAATACGCCCGCGCACAATCGAGCATGGCGGGAATGACGTTGCGATCCTCCGCGCGCGGCCGCGCCGAGGGCCGCGAGGCGCTGCGCCACCAGCGCGTGATCCCGTGTCGACCGCATCGCCTGCCATGCGCTGCCGCTGCGACTGTTCGGCCGACCTCGCCAATCCTGAGGATCTCGATCGGCGGCTCGTCCTCTTCGACGAAGGCGTTGACGCCTACGATCGTGCGGCGCCCGGCCTCGACCTCGGCCTGAAAGCGCGACGCAGACTGGGCGATCTCGCGCTGGAACCACCCGGCCTCGATCGCCGCCACGGTCCCGCCCATTGCCTCGACCTGCGCAAAGATGCTTTCGGCCTCGGCCTCGAGCTGATCGGTCAGCGCCTCCACGAGGTACGAGCCGCCGAGCGGATCCGCCACGTTCGCCACGCCAGTCTCGTACGCCAGGATCTGCTGGGTCCGCAAGGCCACGCGCACGGTCTGCTCCGTGGGCAGCGCCAGTGTCTCGTCGAGCGCGTTGGTGTGCAGCGACTGGGTACCGCCGAGCACGGCGGCGAGCGCCTGATAGGCCACGCGAACGATGTTGTTCATCGGCTGCTGCGCCGTGAGCGACACCCCGGCAGTCTGGCAGTGGAACCGCATCTTGAGCGATCGTTCGTCGCTGCGCGCCATAGCGCTCGCGCAGGTGCCGCGCCCAGATCCGGCGCGCGGCGCGGAGCTTGGCGAGTTCCTCGAAGAAGTCGTTGTGAACATCCCAGAAGAACGACAGGCGCGGGGCGAACTGGTCGACATCGAGCCCGCGCGCGATGCCGCGCTCGACGTAGGTGAACCCGTTCCCGAGCGTGAATGCCAGTTCCTGCGCGGCCGTCGCCCCGGCTTCGCGGATATGGTAGCCCGAGATGGAAATCGAATTCCATGACGGGCGTATGGCCGCTGGTCCACTCGAAGAGGTCGACGATCAACTTGAGCGACGGCTCGACCGGGAAGACCCAGGCATGCTGGGCGACGAACTCCTTGAGAATGTCGTTCTGCAGCGTCCCCTGCAGCTTGCGCGATGGCCACGCCCTGCTTCTCGGCGGCGGCGACAAAGAAGCAGAAGAGGATCGCCGCCGGTCCGTTGATGGTCATCGAGACGGACACCTGGTCGAGCGGGATCCCGTCGAACAGGGTCTCCATGTCGGCGAGCGAGGAGATGGCGACGCCGCACTTCCCGACCTCTCCCTCGGAGCGGGGATGGTCGGAGTCGTAGCCCATCAAGGTGGGAAAGTCGAAGGCGACCGAGAGTCCGGTCTGGCCACGCTGAAGCAGGAACTTGTATCGCCGGTTGGTGTCTTCGGCGGTGCCGAAGCCCGGCGAACTGCCGCATGGTCCAGAGCCGCCCGCGATACATCGTGGGGTGAATGCCGCGGGTGATACGGGTATTCTCCCGGCAGCGGCTCCGGCGGCCCGACATCGAGCGCGGTATACGCCGATTCGACCGTCGCGGCCCGAGATGGTGGTGAAGTCGGTGTCATTCGCGGAGCGGGAGTGCCGCCACCCTGACCTTCCATGCCGCGATCTCCTCGCGCAGGCGTGCGATTTCGGCCTCGCGCAGGGCGAGTCGCTCCAGCAGCGCGTCCCGCGAAGCGGTGGACGTCATACCCTTGCCCCTTCCTTCAGCGTGGCGACCACCTCTGCGGCCACCTCGTATGGACTGCTTCCGCCCGGCCGTGATCGTCATCCAGCCGGCTGCTGATCAGCTCCTCGGCGTTCGACTCCTGCCAGACCCAGCGACGCATCGCGCGTTCGACAATTTCGCGGGTCCGGAGGCGAAGCCGTGGCACGCCGCCGCTCCTCGCAGTTCACCGGCCTCGAGCATCCACGCCCAGTGCCGGTCGAGGGCCGCCACCAACTCCGCAATTCCACCGCCCTGCACCGCCCTGGTAACGAGCACGGGCGGGCGCCACGAACGCGCGTCCGGCTGCCTCGGCAACCTCCCGGCGGGCCGGAGCGAAGCGCACCATGGTGCGCCGGCACCTGCCGGCCGGCCGTGCCGAGCCGCAGATCCAGGGCGAGCTCGAGTTCCATGCGCACCTTCTCGGCCCCGGGCCGGTCGGCCTTGTTGACCACGAGCAGGTCCGCCGCCTCGATCACGCCCGACTTGAGCGCCTGGATGCCATCGCCCGATTCCGGCACCAAGACGCAGGACGGTCGTGTCGGCCATGTGCGTGACGTCGAGCTCCGACTGTCCGACCCCGACCGTTTCGATGATGATCCGGTCGAACCCTGCGCCGTCGAGGACGTCGCACACTTCGCGGGTCGAGGTGGCCAGCCCGCCCAGGGAGCCGCGCGTGGCCATCGACCGGATGTAGACGCCCGGGTCGAGCGCCACGCTCTCCATCCGGATCCGGTCGCCGAGGAGCGCGCCGCCGCTGAATGGCGAGGTCGGGATCGACCGCGACCACCGCCACCCGGTGTCCCTGCGGCGCGAAAGGCGGTGACCAGGCGTTCGGTGAGCGTCGACTTGCCGGCGCCCGGGGGGCCCGTGATCCCGATCCGACGGGCGCGGCCGAGCCGCGGGATGGAGCCGGGAGAGCAGCGATTCGAACCCGGCGCGGCCATTTTCGACGATCGAGACCGCCCGCGCGATGGCGGCGGTCTTTCCCTCGATCAGTTCGGCGAACAGTGGCGCCTCTGTCATGCTGGAAATTACCACCAGTGCACGACTTAGGGCAAAGCGGTGCGGCGGTACTCAGAGCAGGATGGCGGTGGCCAGACCGAGAGGAGACCGAAGCCGCAGACGTCGGTGAAGGTGGTGACGAAGATCGAGGACGCCACGGCCGGATCGATCCCGAAGCGCTCAAGGATGACCGGGATGGACGCCCCGGCAATACCGGCCACCAGCAGATTCCCGCGTCATGGCGAGGAAGACCACGAACCCGAGCCGCCAGGGCTGCCCGACCAGCACGGAGACCCCGGTAACCACCACGCCGATCGCCAAGCCGTTGATCAGGCCGACCAGCGTCTCCTTCACGATGATGGTCCGGGCACGATCCACCGAGATCTGCCCCAGGGAGAGTCGCCGCACCGACACGGCAAGCGCCTGCGTCCCGGCATTCCCTCCCATCCCGGCGATGATCGGCATCCAGACCGCCAGGCTCCTCGATCCGCTCGATCGCGCCCTGGAAATACACCACCACCGAGGCGGCGAGAAAGGCCGTCAGCAGGTTGAGGTACAGCCAGGGGAGCCGGCTCCGGACTGCGGCGCGCCATCGCGCGCCGAGTTCTTCGTCGGGGGACACGCCGCCGAACCGCGAGCAGGTCCTCGGTGGCTTCCTCCTGGGTGACGTCAATGACGTCATCATAGGTGACCTGCCCGAGCAGTCGGCCAGCTCACGTCGACGACCGGCAAGGCCGGCAAGTCGTATCGCGCCATGAGTCGCGCGACGTCTTCCTGGTCGGTGCTCCGGCGGCACGCTGAGCGGGGCCGGCTCCATGACCTCGCGCACCAGTCGCCCGGCCGCGTTCACGACGAGGTGCTTGAACGCGAGCAGGCCGACGAGCCGTCGCTCGGCATCGACCACGAAGATCTCGCCGACGTCATCCAGATCCTCCGCCTGCCGCCGCACGGCTTCGAGGGCGAGGCCGACGGTGTCCAGCTGCATGACCGTCACCACGTGCGTGGTCATCAGGCCGCCGGCCGTCTCCTGATCATAGCTGAGGAGTCGATCGAGGTCGCCGTGTTCCGGCACGCCCGGCAAGGATCCGTTCCCGCTCGGCAACGGCGGCAGTTCGCCCGAGCAGGTCGACCGCGTCGTCGTCCTCGAGTTCCTCGACGATCTCGGCGGCCTGCGATGGAATCGAGCGCGGCGACGATTGACTCCGGGTGCTCGTCGGCCGGCAGTTCGATCAGCGCCTGCGAGGAGAGCTCCGGCGGGCAGCGCGCGCACGAGGCGTCAGGCGCTCGTCATCGTCGAGCGAGGCCAGCACGTCGGCGAGATCAGGCGGCCTCCAGGTGATAGGCCCGTTCGATGAACGCTTCGAGGCGTCCCTCACGAACCAGGGCGACGAGTTCGTCGAGGCCGCTGGCACCTCGGCGGCGTCACGGGACGATCCGCGTCAGCGTGACTTGATCGGGGTGCCAGCGCGGCGGACGAGCGAGGCGCTCGACCCGCGTCGGTGAGGCATGCAGCACCTCGATCTCGAGCCCGGCACAGAGAAGCGCTCCCCCGCCATCGGGAATGCGGCCGGCCAGCTCGGCCAGCAGGCCGCCAAACGTGGCGGCCTCGCCTGCGGGAAGGATGACATCGAAATGTTCGGCTCACCACGTCCGGCGCGGCGGCACCGTCCAGCTCCAGCAACTCGGCGGACGCCGGCGAGACATCGGCGGCGGCTCGTCCTCGTCGGCGATCTCCCCGACCAGTGCCTCGAGAAGGTCCTCGAGCGTCACGATGCCTGCCGTTCCGCCGAACTCGTCGAGCACGACCGCGAGGTGCCGCCGCTCGCGCTGCATGTCGAGGAGCAGGTCGCCCGCGGCCCGCGACTCCGGCGCGAACGACACCGGCCGCACCGGAAGGGCATCATCGGGCTGCAGCTTGAAGAGGTCGAAGGCGTGGATCATCCCGACGATCTCATCGAGGGTGTTCCGGTAGACCGGAACGCGGGTATAGGCACTCTCGGCGAAGATCTCCATCACCATGCGGTATGAGGCGTCGTGCGGGACCGCCACCACCTCGGTGCGCGGGGTCATCACGGCCCGGACCGGGCGCTCGGCGAAGGACATGACGCCGCCGACCATCACCAGCTCGTCACCTGCCAGGCCGCTCACCCGTCCCTCACGAGCGAGCGAGCGGACATCCTCGGCGGCATCGTCCTCGCGCGATGGCAAGACGAAGCCGAGCAGGGCCGCCCATCCTTGCAGCAACGGACGCAGCACGGCGACCACCCGATCGGCGCGCGAGAAGGTGATCCAGCGGGGGAGCAGGTGGGCCCCGAGCAGGGTCGCAGGCACCACGATCGCCACGACCAGGAAGCCCGAGCACGGGCAGGGTCGCGGTACTGAACAGCCCGGGGATCGCCGCGCCAATGAGGGCCACGCCAAACGAGGCAGCGGCGATGGCCGCGGCGACTTCGCGCTCGGTCCGGGGCACCCAGTCGAGCGAATCGGCGCCCCCGCGAAGCCGGCGTGATATCACGCCCGCCAGCACGCTGCGAGCGGTCGCCACGAGCGACGCGGCCCCGGCCGAACCGATGCAGGCGATCAGGAAGCCGGCGGCGAGAATGGCCCAGGTCATGAAGCCCCCACGCCGGTGTGGGGTTCGTCTGACTGGTGCGGCGGCCAGACCGAGACGCGGCGGATTCGGCGGCGGACGATGAGTTCGACGACGAACTGCCAGCCGTCGATCTCGAACGTTTCCCCTGTCTTCGGCACGCGGCCGAATTCGGCCAGCATCAGGCCCCCGACCGTGGCGACATCCTCGCGACCGAAGTCGTGTTCCGCTTCGGCCTCCAGATCGGCCAGCGGAAGGCCGCCCTGCACGCTGAAGTGGCCATCCTCGTGGCGCAGCAGCGGCGGGCGCTTCCTCGACCGTCGTACTCGTCCTGGATCTCGCCCACGATCTGTTCGAGGATATCCTCGAGCGTGACGATCCCGGCGGTGCCGCCGAACTCGTCGACCACCACCACGAGATGCCCGGGCCCGCGCTGAAAATCGCGGAGTTGCCGGTCCAGCCGCTTTGCCTCGGGAACGAACGCCGCGGGTCGTATCAGTTCCTGCCACTTTTCGCGCGGCACGTTGGCATCGATCAGACCGGGGGAGGATGTCCTTGGCGTAGAGGATACCGACGACCGACGTCGGAGTGTCCGTCGATCACCAGGAGTCGCGCATGCTCGCTACTGCGCAGCGTGGCGATGACCTCCTCCTCCGCCTGCGCCACATCAACCGCGATGACATCGATGCGCGGGGTCATGACCTCGGAAACCGTCATCTCGTGAAGCGAGAAGCACTCCGAGGGCCATCTCCCGGGGCGACGGCCCGTCGCCATGCCCCGTGCGCGGCATTGTGCGCCCGGCCATGGCGCTCGAGGGTCGCCGTCAGCCAGAGCAACGGGCGAAAGACTGGCGCGGCAGCCAGTGCGGCCCGGAGCGCGAGCGGGACCAGTTCGGGGGCGAGCGCGGCGAGAAGCCGCGGCGCCAGGTCGCCGACCGCCCACACCAGGGCGGTCACCAGCACAATGCGGAGCAACGCGCTACCCGGCTGGTACGCCCACCAGCCGACGGACGTGGCCGCCACCGCGGCCGCAATGATGAGGAGCGTGATGTGCATGACGCGCAGCGTGCGCGCCGGCGAGAGTTCCTCGTCACCGGGATCGCGCGCCAACGCACGGGCACCGAGTTCCGCCTTCGCCCTCCCCCGCCAGCGCCACGATGGCGGCGCAGAGCATCACCAGGCCCGCCAGCGGGGGAAGCCCTCGAAAGAGCTCCGTCATGCGACCTGTCTCACGTACCGCTCCTGCAGCCGCCACATCGGCGAAGTGGTGCGCGAGGCGCCCTGGCCGGATGATCCCAACCAAGCACGTGCAAGGTGCCGTGCACGAGCAGTCGCACCAACTCGGTGCGGAGCGGCACGCCCAGGTCGCGCGCCTGCCGGGCCGCAGCTTAGCGGCAGACGTAGACGTCCCCGGCCACTGAACCGTCAGGTTGCGGCAAGCAGAAGGAGATCACGTCGGTCAGCCGATCGTGGTGCAGAAACCGGGCGTTGAGCGCCTGCATCCGCCGGGGGCCGAGAAAGGTGATCGCGATCGTCGCCTGCTGCCGTTCCCGTGCCAGGACATGCTCCACCACGCGGGCCACGACACGCGCCGGGAGCGCCCCTGCTGCCGGCGACGGTGATCCCGCCGCGTGGCCCCGCAGGCATCAGCCGGCCTGGTCTTCGGCATACGCGCGGATGATGTCCTTGACCAGGCGGTGCCGCACGACATCCACCTCCGTCAGGTAGTGAAACGCCAGTCCCTCGATGCCCGGCATGATGCGCTCCACCTGGACGAGACCCGATTCCTCGCGTCGTGGCAGGTCGATCTGCGTCTTGTCTCCCGTCACCACGATCTTGCTGTTCACGCCAAGGCGAGTGAGGCACATCTTCATCTGGGCGCCGGTGGCGTTCTGCGCCTCGTCAAGAATGATGAAGGCGTCGTTCAAGGTGCGGCCACGCATGTAGGCCAGCGGCGCAACTTCGATCACGCGTGACTCGAGCGCCTTCTGGATCCGCTCAGGCGGCATCATGTCCTCGAGCGCGTCATAGAGCGGTCGCAGATAGGGGTCGACCTTCTGCTGCAGGTCGCCCGGAAGGAAGCCGAGCGACTCCCCTGCTTCGACGGCCGGCCGCGCGAGGATGATGCGCTTGACGCGCTTCCGCGCCAGCGCCTCGACCGCCTTCGCCACCGCCAGATAGGTCTTCCCCGTCCCGGCAGGACCAATGCCGATGACGATGTCGTTCTCGTGAATCAGGCGCATGTACTCGCGCTGCCCAGCGGTCTTCGGGATGATCGCCCGGCGCAAGCCGGGAAAGTGGATTCTGCTCGCATCGCCGATCGGTACCGGATCGGGAATCTCACCATGCTGCGCAATCCGGAAGACATCCTCGGCCTCGAACACCTGTCCGATCCGGGCCATGTCGATCAACGCCTGCACCACCGGCACGGCCCGCTCCAGTTGCTTGGCGGTCCCGAGCAAGGTGACCGCGTCACCGCGCTGCGAGACGCGGACACCAATCGCCCGCTGGATCTCCGCGAAATTGGCGTCATTCACGCCGGCGAGCAGCAGGGAGTCGGCGCCCTCGGCGTTCAGGTGCTGCCGCGACTCGTCAGCGATCATCCCGCCTCCTCGCCGAGGGTGCGCAGATGCAGGGCGGCCAAGTCCTTCGCGCTGACCGTGATCGGCGCCCCTTCGAACAACGCCCGGGCGGCGGTCGTCTTGGGAAATGCGATGACGTCCCGCAGCGATGACGCCCCGGCGAGCAACATGGCGATGCGGTCGAAACCGAGCGCGAAGCCTCCATGCGGCGGCGCGCCCGCTGCGAGGGCATCGAGCAGGAACCCGAAGCGGCGCCGCTGCTCCTCGGCCGAGATCCCCAGGAACCGGAAGACGGTGGACTGGATCAGCGGATCGGTGATCCGGATCGAACCACTGCCGAGTTCGTTCCCGTTGTACACGGCGTCGTAGTGCAGCGCCCGGCAACGCCAGGGCTCGGTCTCCAGAAACTCGATGTCGTCCGGATGCGGCGACGTGAACGGGTGATGGGTGAAGATCCACTCGCCGGTCGCCTGATCCTGCTCGAACAGCGGAAAGTCGACGATCCAGGCGAAGGCATGCGCAACGGCCCGGGCGACCCCGGGGCGCTGTGCCAGCCGGGTCCGGATCGCGTGCAGCGCCGGCGACGTCACGGCGTCGGGACCGACCACCGCCAGGAGGATCGAACCGGGCGGAGTCGTGGTCTGCTCGAGGAGCTCAGGACCGAGCGCCTTCACCCCCTGCCCTTCCCAGCCTGCCTCCCCGAAGCGGGCCCAGAGCAACCCGCCCGCCCCGGCCGACTTGGCAGCTGCTGCGAGGCCATCGAGCTCCTTGCGTGACAGCGCGGTGTCGGTGGCGACAATTCCCCGCAGTCGGCCATTCCGTTCGATGCCCTCGTGCACGAACGCGGCCGCCCCCGCCCCGACGCGATCGGTGAGGTCCGAGATCTCCAGCCCGAAGCGCAGGTCGGGCTTGTCGATGCCGAAGCGGTCCATCGCTTCGCGGTACGTCAGGTGCGGAAACGGCACCTCGACGGCGTGCCCGGCCTCCGCCCACTGATCGTGCAACACCGCCTCGACGACCGCCAGGACATCTGCTTCGGCGACGAAGGATGCTTCAAGGTCGATCTGGGTGAACTCCGGCTGGCGATCGGCGCGCAAATCCTCGTCGCGGAAGCAACGGGCGATCTGGAAGTACCGGTCGAATCCGGACAGCATCAGCAATTGCTTGTAGATCTGCGGGGATTGGGGCAACGCATAGCACTCACCCGGGTGCACGCGGCTCGGCACCAGGTAGTCGCGCGCACCCTCAGGCGTCGGCTTGGTCAGAATTGGCGTCTCGATCTCGAGGAAGCCGAGGTCGCTCAGGGTCCGTCGCGCGCGCTGCAGCAACCGATGGCGCAGGATGAGGTTGGCCTGCAGTTCCGGGCGCCGCAGGTCAAGCACCCGGTATTGCAACCGCAACTCCTCCGCGGCGAGCTCCTCGCCTTCGCGCCGCGCCACCGGAATCGCCGGCGTCACCGCCGCCCCGACCACCTGCAACACCGTCACCCGGACTTCCACCTCGCGCGAGGCGAGTTTGGGATCACGGCCCGGCTCGTCGCGCAGGGTCACCTCGCCTTCGACCAGGACGACACTCTCCACGCCGACGGATGCCGCCAGGCTCAGCACGGCCGCCGGGGTCCACAACGGGTTACACGCGAGCTGAACCAGACCGTCGCGGTCGCGGAGGTCGAGGAAGACAATGCCGCCGAGGTCGCGGCGCCGATGAATCCAACCACCCAGGCGGACCGTCGATCCGACTTCGGCGCTGGTCAAGGCGCCGCAACGGTGGGTGCGCAGAGTTGTACTGGCCATCAGGGGATCAGCTCGGGTCCGGGGATGGGGGAAACCCGGGAACCTAACCGTCGGTCTGGTGCCCCAGCAACAAAGCCACTGGGTCGCCGAGCATCCCCTGGATCGAAGGGATTGGCTCCTCCTCGCCTATTATCCAGCCATGAGCGACACCACGACCACCCTGCTCGACCTCACGCCCGCCGATGCCGCCGCCCGACTCACCCACTGGGGGGCGGCCGAACGCCTGCCGAAGTACCGCGCCACTCAGCTCCTCCGGCGCCTCTGGCTTGACCCGGTGGCCGGTTGGCAGGATGCCACGGAGCTCCCCAAACCCCTGCGGGATCGGCTGGACCGCGACTTTCCCTTGCCACGCCTGACCCTCGACACCAGGCAGGAATCGGCCGATGGGACGCGCAAGTACCTCTGGGCCCTGGCGGACGGCGAGAAGGTCGAGTCGGTCCTCATACCCAGCGCCACGCGCCGTACCCTCTGCATCTCCTCCCAGGCTGGCTGTGCGCTGGGGTGCGTCTTCTGCGCCACCGGACTGATGGGGTACCGTCGCAACCTGCAGCCGAGCGAGATCGCGGGGCAGGCCCGCGAACTGATCCTCAGGAACGCTGATGACAAGCCGACCAACATTGTCTTCATGGGGATGGGTGAGCCGCTGTTGAACTGGCCGGCGGTGGACCGCTCGCTCACCATCTTCAACAACCCGGATGGGCTCGGAATCGGCGCGAGGCACATCACCATCTCGACCGTGGGCATCCTCCCGGGTATGAAGGCGCTGGCCGCTCGGCCGGAACAGTTCCGCCTGGCGATCTCGCTGCATTCGCCCTTTCAGGCCGAGCGCCAGGAGCTGATGCCGATCGAGAAGAAGTACCATCTCACGGAGGTGATCGAGGCGGCCAAGGCCTTCCACAATCGCATCACCTTCGAGTACGTCCTCATCGCCGGTCGTAACGACAGGGACAAGGATGCCCTCGCCCTGGCCTCGCTTGCCCGCCGGCTGGGGGCACATGTCAATCTGCTGCCGCTGCACCCGGGCGGCAGTGACGCGCTCGCCCCGACGGCCCCGGCGCGGATCCGCGAGTTTCGTGACTACCTCACCATCCGCGGCATTGAAGCGGTGGTACGCCGGAGTCGCGGCCTGGATATCGATGCCGCCTGTGGACAGCTGCGAGTCAAGATGGCGCGGACCGGCGCGACCGGAACGTGAGCCACCTTGATCGCCTCGCCGACGCGGCCCTAGACTGGAGGTAACGTGTCGCAGACGCCTTCCTCCGCAGCCCTGATCGTTGCCATCGCCGCAGGAAGTGCGGCGGGCGGTGTCGCGCGCTTCCTGCTCACCACCGTGGTGCAGGACCGGTGGAGTTCCTCGTTCCCGGCCGGTACCCTCGTCGTCAACGTGCTCGGTTGCATCGCTCTCGGCTTCATTTCCTATCTCGTCCTCGAAACCGGGGAATTCTCGCCGACCACCCGCGCACTCCTCACCACCGGGTTCTGTGGTGGCTTTACGACGTTCTCCACGTTCGCGATGGAGACGATTCGCGCGGCAGAAGAAGGTGCCCTGCAACGGGCAATGGTCTATGTCGGCAGCAGCGTGATCGCCGGCCTGGCAGGAATCTGGATCGGCGCGCTCGCCGCACGCCAGTTGCTCGGCCTCATCCGGAGGGTGGCATGACCAACCTGGAAAGTCAGGTCGGAGAGCGGTTGCTGATGCGAATTCACCTGGGCGAGCGTGACCAGTGGCATGGCCGCCCGTTGTATCAGGCGATCGTGGAAATGCTCCGTGAACGGCACTTCGCCGGGGCCACGGTCTATCGCGGCATCATGGGATTCGGCGCGAGTGCGCGAATGCGAACCGACCGCCTGGAGATCCTCTCCCTCGACCTGCCGATCACTGTCGAGTGTGTCGACACCGAAGAGAAGGTCGAGGGCATTCTCCCCGAACTCGACACCATGATCGGCGGCGGACTGATCACCCTGGAGAAGGTGAAGGTCAGGCTCTATCGACCGGAGCAGAAGAACTAGTCTCGCCTACCGGGGCGCGATGCCCCGCAGCCACCTCGCAATGTCCGCTATCACGAGCGTGTCGACGTGCCCCGCAGTGGCGTATTCCGCGGGACGCGGCTGCCCAGTGCCGGCAATCATCAGGTGGGTCAGCGCGGAATAGCGCTTGACCGTCAGGTCCTTGTGCGGCCCCAGCACCTTGAGCCAGTCATCCAGCTGGTCGGGCGGCACCTGGTAGTCCCGCATTCCCTGCAACACCAGCGCAGGGATCGTAACCTTCCTCATCGTCACCGCCGGGTCGTGCGCCGCGAGGTCGAGCCAGTACTTCGGGGAGGTCCCGCCGAGATCCGGGATCGGTGTGATGTCGGAAGAATCCGCGGGAGTCAACTGGCGCACCCGGTCCATCGCCGGGGCAAGCTTGGTCCGCCATTCGGCCATCACGGCAGTGGAGTCCGCGCCGGAGACCGACGCGATATAGCGGTACTGGCGCTCCATTTGCGCCGGCAGCTCGACGCGGGTCGCCCCAGCCATGATGATCACGCCAGCCAGCTTCGGATCTGCCAGCGCAATGCGCGGTGCAACCATCCCGCCGAGCGAATGCCCCAGCACAACCGTCAGTGTCGCGTCAACCTCCGGCTGTTGCCGCAGCACGTTCAACGCACTGAGCGCATCCTGGATCGTCTCGTCATACACGGTGAAGCCGCGCTTGGCGAACCAACCCGGCGAGACGTTTGCCCGCTTGTCGTACCGCAGGACGGCGATCCCTCGCTCGGCGAGTCCCCAGGCAATGTCGCGGAACGGCTTGTTACCGACGATTGTCTCATCACGATCGCCCGCGCCGGAACCGTGTACCAGGACCACGCCCCGGAACGGTCCCTTCCCGGCCGGGAGCGTAAGGGTGCCTGGCAAGGGCACCGGGCCCGGAACGGTGATGGCCCGCTCGGTGACGCCGGTTGGGAGCGGCGGCGCGGGAGCAACCGCTGTCGGATTCTGCTCCAGTCTCGCCGCCGCGGCGGAGTCGACTCGAATGACCGCGACGTGCTGAGAAGGGATCGCCCCACCAAGGATCCGCCCGGTCGCATCGACGTGCAATCGCTCCTCCACCCCCGCGACGGTTAACGTCATCGAATCGATGCCGATTGCCCGCATGGAGACCGTGATCGTCGAGCCGCCACTCAGCGCCCATGCCGGGATCTCGGCGCTCCCGCCGGCCGCTCGTGCGCGCCGGGTGAACTGTTCTCCCAGCGCAAACGAGTTGTTGAGCAAGGCTACGGCGCCTGCGGTCGTCCCGATGCGCTGAACGGTGCCGTTGATCTCGGCAAAGGCGCTGTCGCCAACCATGAAGATGCGGACACTCTGCAGCGGCACGCTGTCTGACGTGCCCGCGCGAAACAGCTTCAGCCGTAGGGTGTCGATGGTGAAGCGCGGTCCCAGCGTGGCGACATAGTCCTGGCGCGGCTGACCCTTGATGCTGAGGCTGCCCTGCACCGTGTTGCCAACACGCGCAAAATGCTCGATCACGACGGTGTCCGATCCCGCCAGGATCAGGAAGGCGCCGCGCTCCCGCGAGGCCTGTGCGCCCAGCATGCCAACGCCTGCCCACACCAGCGTCGCCGACATCACCATCGATGCGCTCACGGAGTGCCTCATGTGCCCCTTCCCTGTGCGTTGGGGTCGCGTTTCCACGCGACGTAACTCCACACGACCGTTGCCAGCGTTGCGATCCCGAGGCCGACCAGCATGACATAGATGGCTGCCGCGGGATTGATCACCGCGGTGATGACCACCGCCACGCCGACCACCACGAAGCCGTAGCCACCGATGCGGTGGCTCTCACGCCACGATACCTCACTGGAGAGCGTCCATGGCGTGCGAATCCCGAAGATCCAGTTCGGCCGCACACGGGTCAGCACGTTGCCGATCACAATGAGGAGAATGCCGAGTCCCGGCATCATGACGGCCTCGAGCCGGATCGGCCAGCCGAGGTTGTAGCCAACGACCAGGACATGGACCAGGGCCAGGAAGAGCAAGACCGCATTCGCGACAACCCAGTAAGCGCCGGCATGCAACGGAAAATTCCGGCGTTTGGGATCGATCTTCGGCGCAATGGTCAGAATGCCGGCCAGCGCCACGGCGAAGATCGGCATCATCAGCACCAGCCAGATTCGCGACGTGGTCCCATCGACGGCACCGTGAATATTCCAGTGCGACGCCACCCGTTCCGGGAGCCGGGGCCACGAAACCAGGGCGAACAGCGTTGCCGCGGCAGATCCCAGCAGACCGGGCCAGAGCTTACGCATCGCGAGCCTCCCTCTTCCGGTGACGGCGCTTGCCCGGACCAATATCCAGCAAGTGTTGGAGGGCGTCCTGCAGGACGGTGGTGTTCAGCGAGTAGATGATGAACTGGCCCTCGCGCCGCGTCAGTACCAGGTCGGCGTCGCGCAACACCTGAAGGTGATGTGACACCGAGGCAAAGGCGATCGGGAATTCGCTCGCCAACTCACCCGCCGCACGATCGCCGTCGCGGAGTAGCGCGAGGATCCGCCGACGGGTCGGGTCGGCGAGGGCACGGAAGGTCTGGTCGAGCATGGCTAATAAGATATTTACCTAATTATCTCAACACAAGCCCGGCCCCCCGCCGGTCGCTAGAGCGACCCGATCCGCAGCCTCACCTGATAGGCCCGGTGATCTGGCGGGGGTTGGTTGATCTGCAGGTACGGCGTGACCTCTTCCGCGCTGAGGACCACCCCCAGGCTCGAGTCGGGCCGGTCGCTCGCCAGCAGCAGCCTGCCGCTTGCCGGGGCATTTCGTCCCGTCAGCGAGAAGGAAAGTACCGCCTGTCCGGATACGATACAGAGGACGCCGAGGGGGCAGCGGCTGTCGGTCACGACGCTATCGAACTGGAGCGTGACACCTTGCGGCGCCAGGGAGACGCGGTTCCCGACGGCGAGGCTCACGATGGTGGGAAGCTCATTGACCCCGACCGGTGAGTTGCAGGCCGAACCCAGCATGACAACGAAAGCAAGCGCGGTCGTGGTGCGCATCACCACCCTCCTGAAGAAGGGAGAACTACGGCCCCTGTCGGTCCTGGCCGACGGCCAACCGTCTCCGTGCATGACCGCATCCCTCAGGCGACCCGGTCAGGAACGGGCCGGCCATCGAAGCACGCCTCGAGATTTTCGAGCGCTCTGAACCCCATGGCCTCGCGGGTCTCGCGGGTGGCCGAGCCAAGGTGCGGCGAGAGGACAACGTTTTCCATGCCGAGATACCGGGGATCGAGATGGGGCTCGCCCCGAAACACGTCCAGCCCGGCACCTGCGAGGTGTCCGGAGAGAAGGGCCGCGATGAGGGCGTCGTCATCAACGATGTCCCCTCGTGCGGTATTGATGAGGAAGGCGCCCGGCTTCATCTGTGCCAGCCGCAACCCGTTCATCATCCCGCGCGTTTCGGGCGTGCTCGGACAATGGAGGGACACAATGTCCGATTCAGCCAGCAACGCCTCGAGGGTAGCACGCGGTTCCGCGCCAACCGTGGCGAGTTCGACCGGCGACGGCGGCGTGGGATCGTAGCAGAGGATCCGCATTCCAAAGCCGTGATGCGCTCGCCGAGCCAACGCAGTCGCGATGCGTCCCATGCCCACCAGGCCGAGCGTACGCCCGCTGACCCGATGTCCCATCAGGTGCGTCGGTCGCCAGCCCAGCCACCGGCCCCCGCGCACTTCACGCTCTCCCTCACCGGTGCGACGCATCGCCATGAGGATCAGGGCCAATGCAAGATCCGCCGTGCATTCGGTGAGGACATCAGGGGTGTTGGTGACCACGATGTTGTGCGCCTCGGCGGCGAGGAGGTCGATGTTGTCATAGCCGACGCCGAAGTTCGCAATAATCCTGGCTCGGATCGGGTAGGCGGCGAGGACCTCCGCGGTGAAGCGATCCGTGAGCGTGGAGAGCACGCCATCAGAATCGGACAGGGCGCGCTGCAGTTCGCTGGCACCCATCTGGTGGTCATCGGTCGATAGCACGGCATCGAAACGCTCCTGGATGGCGCCTTCGACTGCCGGCGGCAGTCTGCGGGTAACGAGAATCCGTGGTCGGTTCATTGAGGTAATATTGACGGGAACCCCTCCGGAGTCACCGTGTCCCTGTCGCCGAGTCCCGGCCTGGCTGTCCTGAGGCACTGTTACGCCGCGGCCCTCAACGCCGTCGAACCGAGCCGGGCCATGGCGCGTGCGCTCGCCGGAACGGTTCCCTCGGCTCAGCCGATCTATCTGATCTCTGCGGGCAACGCTGCCACCGGCATGGCCAGGGGACTGGTCACCTGGCTTGCCGGGCACCGTCGCGAGCCCGCGGGCGGATTGATCGTGGCGCCGGAGGGATGCTCCTCTCCTCACCCCGCCTTGACCATCATGCTCGGGGACCACCCGCTTCCCGGCGAGCGATCACGAGTTGCCAGTGACGCCCTGGCAGCCTGGCTGACCGCTCTCCCGCTCGACGCCGAGCTGCACGTCGCGATCTCCGGTGGCGCCACCGCGCTGCTTGCCGGCCCGCTCCCCGGACTGTCGATGGACGACCTGACGCGCACCTTCCAGCTCCTGCTGGATTCGGGCCTCGACATCGATCGCAGCAACGCGGTCCGCAAGCGGGTGGCACGCTGGACCGCGGGGAGGCTCGCACTCGCCCTGCACCCGCGGCCGATCGTCGCCTGGCTGCTCTCAGATGTTCCCGGCGACGATCCAGCAGCCATCGGTTCGGGGCCCTGTCTCGGAGACCGTTGGTCGGCGCGAGACGTGATCGCGCTCTGCCGCTCGGAGGGACTGCTCGAGCAGCTCCCTTCTGCAGTGATCGCAGCGCTCGAGTTCGAGACGCCGAAGCCGGGACATCCGAGTGCGGACGCCGAGCGCACCGAGATTGTCGCGAGCAACCGTGTCGCCATGGAGGCGGCGCGCGCCTGCGCCATTGCCTTGGGCTGCCATGCCAGGGCGATGCCCCGGCCGCTCGCCGGACCGGCCCGACAAGCCGGACAAAGAATTGCGCAGGCGCTGCTGCGGGTTCGTGGCGGTCGCTTCGGCATCGATGACACCTTGGGCGAGGCGGGCCGACCCAGGGTATTCGTCTACGGAGGGGAGACCACGGTGGCGCTGGCGAAGCCCCATGGCGAGGGCGGACGCAATCAGGAGCTCGCCCTTGCCGCCGCTCAGGTCCTGGCGGGCCGTGGGGCTGGCTTCGCCGTGCTCGCAGCGGGCACCGACGGGAGAGATGGCCCGACGGACGCGGCGGGGGCGATCGTCGACCAGACTACCTGGACCATCAGCGAGTCCCACGGCGTCGACCCAGTGCGCGCCCTCGAGCAGCACGACAGTTACCGTGCACTCAACGCGGCGGGCGCTTTGCTGCGGACCGGGATGAGCGGGACGAATGTGATGGACCTGGTGCTGGCGATCCGTCAGCCGAATATCTAGCGGCTGTCGGCGCTCTGCCGACGGACCGCCACGGCAATGGAATCCCCCCGAGTCCCAGACTGCCTCCCCAGGATGACCGTCAAGTCAACCAGCCTCGAGGCGTCGGGGCGGTCGACGATCTCCGCATCGCCGAGTGCGACGATCACCCGCCCGATTCCGGTGGTATCAGCCCGTCGGACATAGACCAGGTTCCGCTCCCGCCTGGCAAGTGCCGTGTCGGTGAGGTTGCCGAAGTAGACCACGTCGAGCCCCTGCCGCCGGAGCCGGAGTGTGGCCGTCCTGGCAGCACCGACCTGTCGCCCCGGGTTGAGCACCTCCAGGACCACTCGTCGAGATTCCACCAATTGCGAGGGGTCCGGCCGCTTGCCATCATCGGTCGATGCACGACAGCCGAGGAGAAGGGCCAGTTGGAGAAGGGCCAGTCGGAGAAGGGCGGAGCCTGCCGAACCACGAGGGCGCATCAGCCGCATACCACCCGACGGAACGCGATACTTTCCGGCGGCAGCGTCCACCCCTGCTTCTCCGCGTAGGCCAGCCGTTTGGTTACGACCTCGCGCAGCACCTGAGCGGGGGCATCACAGAAAGTCCGCGCGAGCGCCGATCGCTCTGTGCGATCAAACGGGCGCCCGGGCTCGAGAAAATCGGCGCAATACAGGGCACGACCGGACGGCCCCCAGGCCGCCCAGCCCACCGAGTGCCAGCGGACGGCGCTGAGTACGTCGGCGTCGCGTTCGCCTTCGAGCTCGGCCCGTGCCGCCGCCGCCGGTCCGTGACGCAACTCGACCGGTCCCTCGACAAGTGGCGCCCAGCGGCGCATCTCGTCCTCGGGAGCGTCACGGAGGGCGTCATGGAGATACGCTGCCCGAAGCCAGCGATCGCGCTCAGCCCGATCCAGGCCGAGCGCCGTGGCCCATTCGCGGAGCAGAGCAGCCACCCGTTCCACGTGGGCTCGCCGATCGTGCGTCACGATGGACCAGCTGGGGAGTTCGTGCACTTCACCACCCATGCTGGCCAAGAATGACGTTGTCGATCAGTCGAGTCGTACCGACACGGGCGGCTACCGCGATCACCGTCCCGGGATCTGCGCGATCCACCGGCAACATGCGGGATGCCGTCGACCGACGGCCACATAGTCCGTGGTCACGCCGGACGCGTCATCGAGAACTGCCGTGACGACCGCGTCCAACACGGCTGCCACGCGTTCACCAGCATCCCAGCGGCCGGCGGCTGTCCTCAGCGCCCGGCTGACACCAGGGCAGTCCGGCGATCCTCCGGGGAGAGGAAGGCGTTCCTGGAACTGCGGGCAAGACCGTCTGCTTCCCGGACGGTCGGGATAACGACAACTCGGCCGGAAAATCCAGCTCGGCGAATCAGCCGCCGGATGAGGGTCACCTGCTGAATGTCCTTCTGCCCGAAACATGCCGCGTCGGGCTGCACGATATTGAAGAGCTTCGCGACGACCGTCAGCACACCGTCGAAATGCCCCGGGCGGACCGCCCCTTCCCAGAGCGTCGCGGTGTCGCCGGCGACGATCCGCAGTTCGCGGCCGGACCGGATACATCTCCTCGACCGGTCGGCGCAAACAGAATGTCCACGCCCCACGCCGGTCGGCGAGGTCGCGATCCGCCGCGAGGTCGCGGGGATATCGGTCGAAGTCCTCCCCCGGGCGCGAACTGCAGCGGATTGACGAAGATGCTCATCACCACGAGGTCGGCATCGCGCCTGCGCGTCATCGACCAGGGCCAGGTGCCCGTCGTGCAGCGCGCCCATCGTCGGCACCAGGGCGATCGCGCCTTCCCTGCCTCCGGCCGGCCGCGAGCGCGCCCGCGAAGCGCGGCGATCGTGGCGAGTGCTCATGCACTCAGTCGAAGCTGTGGGCGTCGTCGGGATATGCGGCCGGCACGGACTTCGGCGGCGAACTCGCCACCGCCGCCCGCACCGTCCCGCCAAGCTCCGCATAGCGCTTGAGGAACCTCGGCGCGAAGCCCTCGTTGAGTCCGAGCATGTCATGCAGGACAAGCACCTGCCCGTCGCAGCCGTTCCCTGCGCCGATGCCGATGGTCGGAATCCGGAGCGCGGAACTGATCTCCCTGGCGAGCGAGCTGCGGGACCAGTTCGAGCACGATCGCGCTGGCGCCCGCAGCCTCCAGTGCCAGGGCATCCGCCGCGCAGTTGCTTGCCGATGCTCTCCTCACGTCCCTGCACGCGGTATCCGCCGAGGTGTTGACCGACTGCGGCGTGAATCCGAGGTGCCCGAACACCGGAATTCCACGGTCGACCAGCGCGCGCACGGTCGGCGCCATCGCCGCGCCGCCCTCGAGCTTGACGGCATGGCAATCGGTTTCGGCCATCACACGGCCGGCATTGCGGATCGCCTCCTCGATGCTGACCTGGTAGCTGAGGAACGGCAGATCGACGACGACCAGCGATGCGCCGCCCCGCGACGCACGCTGGCCGCGTGATAGATCATCTGGTCGAGGGTGGCGCTCAGGGTCGAGCGCCGCCCGGCCAGCACCTGGTTGAGCGAGTCGCCGACCAGCAGCAGGTCGACCCCGCCACCGTCGAGCAGCCGGGCGAACAGCGCATCGTAGCAGGTCAGCATGACGAGTTTCCGCCCGCGGCCTTGCGCACGGCAAGATCAGGCATGGTCAGCGGGGGCTCAGCCATGCGCCTCCAGTTCGGGCAATTTCGCCGCCCAGAACTGCCGGTCGCGCAGCCCGGGGTGCGGCAGCACCAGATCGGGCAGATCGCACAGCAGGTCACCGTAGCGCACCAGGTCCAGGTCGAGCGTCCGCGAGCACCACTTGGTCGACCGCCGCCGCCGGCCGCGTCGCTCCACGTCGTGGCAGACCGACAAGCAGCCGCCAGGCCTCCAGACGTCGTCCGCACCGCCACCATCTGGTTGAGGTAGGCCGGCTGGTCCAGCCCGCCCAGCGGCAGCGTCTCCTCGATTCGGATAGCGGCCAGCGTGGTGACGTCGTCCTGCCCGGCGAGCCGTTCCCGGGCGAAGGCAAGGTATCCGCCGGTCGCCGAGGTTGCTGCCCAGCGCGATGTAGGCCATGACCGACGGCGGTTCATGCTGGATCGAGTGCCGCACGGAGGCCGGCCAGAAACCGGCCCGCTGCCGCCACGCCCTGCGCGCCGAGCTCATCAACCAGCGCACTGCCCACCACGACGCCGTCGGCGAGCCCGGCCACCGCGGCGCCTGCGCCGGCGTCGAGACGCCGAAGCCGACCGCGATCGGCAGCGGGGTCGCAGCCGCGGACGCGATCGACGGACTCCGCCAGGTCGCCCGCCAGTGTCGGTCGACGCGCCGGTCACCCCGAGTCGCGCGACGAGGTACACGAATCCCTGGGCCCGCTCGACCGCCTCGCCGATTCGCTCGGTGCGGCGTGGTTGGCGCCACCAGGCGGATCAGGTCGAGCGGGATCGCTGCACCGCTCCCTCGAGCGCCGCATCGGCCCCGGCCGGAAGATCGGTGAGCAGCAACCCGGCGACGCCGACCTCGGCCGCGTCCCGCAGCAGCCGATCGATGCCGTACTGCAGCACGGGATTCAGGTAGGAGAACAGCACGACCGGGCGGTCGAGTTCCGCGCTCGGCGATCATCTCGAGGGTCCCGGCGAGCGTCATGCCGTTGGCGAGCGCGCGAAGGTCGACGCCTGGATGGTCGGCCCGTCGGCCAGCGGATCGCTGAACGGCACGCCGACTTCGAGCACGTCGGCGTGCGCTCCGCCGCCAGCGCAGCGCCGCCCGCGATTCCGCGAACGGTCGGAAAGCCCGCCGTGAGGTAGGGCACCAGAGCCGCAGCGCCCCGACGCGCGAAGCGCGGCCCACGTCGCGGTCAGCGGCGATTCAGACGAAATAGTCACCGACGACGAGCCCATACCGCTCCGGTGAAGTGACCTTGACGATGCTGCGCGGATAGGAGCCGTCCGGTGACGGGATGCGAGAGGTCGACGAGTTGCCCGGCGGCTCGATGCGGACCGCCGCGGCGTCGACCGCCATGCGCACCAGCGGGCGGTGCAGCTGTTCCGGATCGGGGCTCGGCCCGGCGACGATCGCCACCTCAAAGGTGTCGAGGATCACGCAGGTCCCCACCGGATAGATGCCCAGCAGGTTGATCAGCGCCTTCACCAGGGTCGGGTCGTAGCCCGCGGCCCGGATTGAGCCACATCTCCTCGAAGCACGGCTTCGGCCTCCACGGCTCGTTCTGGTAGACGCGCCGCGTCGTCGCCGCATCGTAGCCATCGGCGATGGCGACCAGCCGGGTGAACAGCCCGAGCCGCCGCGGCCGCATCGGCCGCGGATAGCCGCTGAGGTCGATCTTCATGTGGTGCTCGTGCGCGCGCGAGGATCGCGCGATACGGCAAGTCCTCACCCTCGCGCATCTTGAACGAGCGTCAGCGTCCCGAGCCAGGGATGCGCCTGCATGCGCCGCCACTCGGCGTCGTCGAGCGGCGACCTCCTTGTTGAGCAGGCCGGTGTCGAGCCGGGCCTTGCCGATGTCGTGCAGCAGGGCGGCGAGTCCGAGATCGTAGAGCTGCAGCCGATCGAAGTTCGAGCCGCTTGCCGAGCGCCACCGAGAAGATGCAGACGTTCACCGAGTGGGTGAAGGTGTACTCGTCGTAGTCGCGCAAGGTCGTCAGCCCGGTGATGGAGAGTTCGTTCTCCATCACCTGGTCGACGATGAGCTGGATCGCGCGCTTCAGGCGGCGGGTGTTCGGCGTGCGCCCCATCCGCACCCCCTGCACCACGTCCCGCGCGACCGCCACGCCGTGCGCATAGGTCCGCTTGGCACGCTCCAGCGCCTCATCGCCCTCGCCACTGCCGTGGCCCCGCGCTGCCCTCGCCGACGGCATCCACCGAGAGGCGGACGATGTCGGCCTGCTGCATCCGCTCCCGGAGCAGCTCGAGTCGCTCCTCGGGCTCACCGATCGGCCGGCAGCTCGCCGAGGGCGCGACAGGAACGCCTGCCACTCCCGCCGCGTGACGCCCTCCTCGATCCGCAGCATGCCGATCCCGCAGCCCTTCATCAGCGACGACGAACCCGCTGAACGCGGCGAAGTTGTCGAGCCCGAGCCGGAGCCGCGTCTGGTTGATGAAGATGAAGTCGCCCGACAGACTCGATCTTCGACCATGCCCTCCAGGCTGGCAGAGCGCCACCGCCGTGCCCGAGCAGTTCGTCGAGCGCGCGCTGCACGGCGGTGTTCTCGACCGGATACAGCTTGAGCGAGCGCTGGGTGCTGTGGATCGCGATCAGCAGCGCCCGGCCGGCCTGGCGCAGCAGCAGGTCGTCGGCGACGGCGGGCGGCCGGTCACGGTCCCCAGTCCCGGAGAACGGAGTTCGCGGCGCTGCGCACGACCGGCTCCTTGTCGGCGGTGAACCTGTCGGCCAGCAGCCGCGCCTCGAAGCTGCGGACCTTGCCGAGGGCGAAGAGTGCGCAGGCCCGCACCTCGGGCGACTCCTTCCGCCGGAACATCCCTCGCGGCTCGAGCAGCTCGGCGAGCCGCGGAACGCCGGCCGCGCCGGCCAGCTGCCCGTACGCCTCGAACAGGTTCCGGCGTTCGCTGCGCTCCCATTCGTGCTCCTCCCCGTCGAACAGCATCGCTTCGAGCCGCGGCACGAGCCCCGCCGATCCGCCGCGCTCGATGCAGCACCGTCAGGGCCGCCTGCCGCACCGCACGGTCGGGATCGTCGAGCACCTGCTCGATCGCGCCGATGGAGGTGGGGGTCGCGAACGCGCCGAGCGCCCGGACCGCCGCGAGTCGCACCGGCGAGCGATCCCGTGAGCCAGGTGACGATCGACGGCCGGAACGAGCTGCGGCAGCCCCAGGCGCACGGCCATGCGCGATGGCCGGCTCGATCATTTCGCGGTCGCCACCTCTCCAGCAGCGTCGCCAGGCTTCTGCGGCTGCGCCGCGACGAGCGCCTCGACGCTCGGCTCCAGCGCGCGGCGCACCGCTGGATCGATCGTCCGGCCGAGGTGCGCCAGCACCAGCGGGAGCGCAGCCGGCTTCAGCTCGCGCAGCACTTCGCCGATGTCTTCCTCGCGGTGGGCGGGTCGTCGGATCCTCGAGGACGCGGAAGAGCTGCTCCAGGATGTCGGGCTGCGACAAGCCGGTCCTCGAACGAGAGGACGCCGTCCTGCAGCTCCGGCATCGAGTTGATCGCGCGCGAGCTGGCGATGATGCGCAGCTCCCGCAGGACATGCGCCACCGCGCGGAATCCGCCCGTGGCGAGCTGCGCGGGCAGGATCATCTTCGAGCAGGTCCAGCGACTTCGTGGCGGATCGCCGGATCGCGCTGCGTCTCGAGAATGTCGAGCAGCGCATCGAGGGCGGAGTCGCGGATGTCGCGCGATACTCCTCCACCAGCTCACTCTGGATCAGCCGGATTTCCGCCTCGTCCAGAAAGTAGGGCGTGGCGTCGTAATCGCTCAGGTCGACCAGTCCTTCCGGCGCGCCACCTTCGAGGACTGGTCCTGTCGGCGCGTCCTTGGCCGTCGCCACCTCCTGCGCGTGCCGAGCCGCGGTGCCGCCGCCAGCTCCCGCGTTCGGCGACTCCTGGAGAAACTCGATGCCCTCTCCCATCACCTCGATGAAGGTGTAGGAGATCAGCACGAACTCCTGCTTCCCAGAGCAGCGTGAGCAGATCGTCGCTCGCATCGGCCGGGAGCATGCGCACGCGAGTTCAGCACACGCGAGGAACCGGATGATTTCCTCGGACTCAACACCGGGCAGCAGGGTCAGCCGTCGCAGGCCATCCTTGTAGAGCTGCCACGCCAGCCCATCGGTCTGCGCCGCCTGCTGGTAGACCGGCACCCCTTCCCAGAGGATCTCGGACTCCTGGATGTCGAGCACCAGCCGACCGGTGATGCCCCAGACCGGAAGGAACGCATCAGCCACCTGCTCCAGGCCGCGGCGGTACATCGGATTGTTGGGGAGGTACATCTGCAGCGCGCGCTGCCCCTTGACCAGGTCACGCAGCAGCTCCTCGATCGACTCGGACGTCGAGCTCGGTCGCCGCCGGCGCGGGCGGGCTGCTCACGCCGGTGCCCCCGAGCAGCGCGGCCACATGCGCGACATCCTTGTCGCCCCGGCCGCTGAGGCAGAGCAAGCACAACGTCGTCGGCTGGCCCACCGGCCGCGTCGACTCTGATCGATCCAGGCAATCGCGTGCGCCGTCTCGAGCGCCGGAATGATGCCTTCCAGTCGCGAGAATCGCTGGAACGCATCGAGCGCCTCGCGATCGTCGACCGCGTGGTACTCCACCCGGCCCGTATCGCGCAGCCAGCTGTGCTCCGGACCGACGCCGGGATAGTCGAGGCCCGCCGACACCGAATGCGCCGGCGCAACCTGCCCATCCGCATCCTGCAGCAGGTAGGACAGCGAGCCGTGCAGCACGCCGGGGCGCCCAGCCGAGAGCGTCGCGCTGTGCCGGCGAGGTGTCGATGCCTTCGCCGGCGGCTTCGACGCCGACGAGTTCGACGTCGCGTCCCGCAGAAATCCGCTGAAGATCCCCATCGCGTTGGACCCACCCCCCACGCAGGCCACCACCGTCTGCGGGCAGCTGACCGACGCGCTCGAGCACCTGCGCGCGCGCCTCGCTGCCGATCACCGACTGGAAATCGCGCACCATGCGGGGATAGGGATCGGGGCCGACGACCGAACCGATGATGTAGTGCGTGCGTCGGCACGTTGGTGACCCAGTCGCGCAGCGCCTCGTTCGTGGCGTCCTTCAGCGTCCGCGTGCCCGACTCGACCGGCACGACCGTCGCGCCCAGCAGCTGCATCCGGTAGACATTCAGCGACTGCCGCTCGACATCCTCCTCGCCCATGTAGACCACGCACTCCAGCCCGAAACGCGCGCAGATGGTCGCGGTCGCCACGCCGTGCTGCCCGGCACCGGTCTCGGCGATGATCCGCCGCTTGCCCATGCGCCGCGCCAGCAGCGCCTGGCCGATCGTGTTGTTGATCTTGTGCGCGCCGGTGTGATTCAGGTCCTCGCGCTTGAGCAGCACGCGCGCACCGACCAGCTCGCTGAGGCGCGGTGCCTCGCTGAGCGGCGATGGCCGCCCGACGAAGTCGCGCAACAGGTGATCGAACTCGGCCCAGAACGCCGGATCGTCGCCGCACACGCGTCATAGAGCACGGTCAGGTCATCGAGGGCCGCGACGAGCGTCTCGGGGACGTAACGCCCACCATACGGGCCGAAGCGTCCGGCGACGGCGGTTTCAGGCGGGAGGGTGTGCGTCACGGACCTGCTCCAGGAAACGAGCCATTTTCACCGGGTCCTTCATGCCCGGCGCGCTTTCTATGCCGGAACTTACATCGACGACATCCGGGCCGACGACCCGGATCGCCTCGGCCACGGACTCGGGGGTCGAGACCGCCGGCGAGGCGCAGACGGTATCCCCCGGACCCGCCCGTCGCGCCTGACGCGCGCCGTCGAGATCCAGGGCGATGCCCGCCCCGCCGCTCCCATCGGGATGCCGCGGCTCCACCAGCAGGACATCGGCGCCTGCGGTCCCACCACGAGCTGCATCCGCGCACCGGCCGATCCGGCCTCGATCGGCCACGACCCGCCAGATTTCCAGCCCGGCGGCGCGCAGAGTTGCCGGATCCGCCGGTCCGAGTAGGCGCCATGCAGCTGCGCTCCGCGCAAGCCGGCCATGCGCCCGCGATCTCAAGGATCGTCGTCACATCATGGGACTGAAAGACGCCGATCACCGGGACCCCGCCAGCCGCCAGCGACAATTTCACGAGCGACCGCGGCTGATCACCAGCTCGCGGCCCACCGGCGAAGACCACCCCGAGACGCCAGGCGCCGTGGGCAACCGCGAGCGCGGCGTCGGCCGGCCGCGTCAGGCCGCAGATCTTGGCGTCAACGGCCAATTACGCGGCACGCCCGCAAGCGCCCGGACGGCCGCCGCAGGTTCGCCGGCCGAGGCCGAGAGCGCCGTCCCGATGAGCACCGCATCGGCACCGGCATGCGGCCGCGGCTCGAACATCGGTCGCGGCAGCCATCCCGCTCTCGGCCACGGCGATGACGGTCCGGCGGGAATCTCGGGAAATGCAGTGCCCAGGCGCCGGCGGTGTCGATGGCGAAGGTGTCGAGGTTCCGGGCAGTTGACCCCGATGATCCGCGCCCCCGCGGCGAGGGCCCGATCGAGTTCCGCCGGCGGTGTGCGTCTCGACAAGCGTGGCAAGGCCCAGCTCGTCGGCGAACCGCATCAGGCGGCGCAGACTTGTATCGGTCAAGGACCCGCACGATCAGCAGCGCCGCCGCCGCGCCACTCGCTCGCGCCTCCAGCAACTGCACTTCCTCGAGGATGAAGTCCTTCCGCAAGACGGGGCACTCGATCGCCGCCACCACCGCCTCGAGGTCGGCGATCGCGCCGCCGAAGTATCGGGCCCTTCGGTCAGCACCGAAATCGCCGCTCGCCCCGCCCCGTTCGTAGGCACCGGGCCAGCGCCGCGGGTCGAGACCCTCGTTGATCGCATCCGAGCCGAGGGCGAGCGCCGCTTCACCTCGGCGATCACCCCCACGCGACTGCCCCGGAGCGCGGCAGCCAAATCGGCGGGCGCTGGGCGCTGGAGGCGCGGCCGCTTCCAGATGCCCGGGCCCTGCTTCGCAGGGCAGGGCAGGGTCGCGCGGGCGGCAGCGAGGATCGCTTCGAGCTGGGGCATCTTGCTCTTCGGTTTCCCTTCGGGTAGCTTCGGTTCGGTGTCTCTTCGCCATCAACCCGGGGGCCGGGCGTGACGCTCACTCGCAAGCAGCGCGAAATCCTCGATTATCTCACCGTCGCCATCGACCGGAACGGCTACGCGCCAAGTTTCGAGGAAATCGCCGAACAGTTCGGCTACCAATCCCTCGCCACCGTGCACGAGCACCTCAGCAATCTGGAGCGGAAGGGATACATCCGCCGAGGCTACAACGAGAGCCGTGCGATCGAAGTCCTCCCGCCGCGAGGCCACTACCGGCGCCACCGAAATCCCGCTGCTTGGCTCCGTCGCCGCCGGCATGCCGATCGAGTCGATGATGACCGGCGAAGTCGTCTCCGGTGCCCGACAAGATGCTCCCGCGCCGCGGTCCCAACTACGCGCTTCGCGTTCGGGGCGAATCGATGATCGACGAGCAGATCCGCGACGGCGACCTCGTCGTCGTGACACGGTCGCGACAGCGCGGATAACGGCGAAATGGTAATCGCCCTTGTGAGCGGAAACGAAGCCACCGTCAAGCGCTTCTACCGAGAACCCGGCGGTTGGATCCGGCTGCAGCCGGCCAACCCGACGATGCGGCCCCTCCGCTACCAGGAGAGCGACGTCCTGATCCAGGGCATCGTCGTCGGCGTCATCCGGCGGTACTAGCCCGCAACAAGCGCCTCCAGCCGCGCCAAGGCGGCACCGCTCTCCAGTGCTCGCCATGCCTGGCCAACTGCATCGGGCCATGATCGAGCGGGCGCCAGCCACATAGATCGCTGCGCCGCGTTGAGCAGCACTGCGGCCCTGAGGGCAGCGGGAGCCAGGTGGGGCTGCGAGAAGAGTGCCCGAATGCGCATGGCGTTCTCCGAGGGCTCGCCACCCTCGAGTCCATCGAGCGTCGGCGTGTCGAGCCCCAGGTCTGCCGGATCGAGGCGCCATTCTCGCACGGTGCCATTCAACACCTCCCAGACACGCGTCAAGCCCGACTGGCGCAATCTCATCGAGTCCGATCTCACCGTGGACCACCAGCGCGTGCGCCGCTCCAAGCCGCAGCAGGCATTCGGCCATGGCTTGGGCCTGGTCACGATCGGCCACGCCGACCACCTGACGACCAGCCCAGGCCGGATTCGCCAGTGGCCCGACCAGATTCATGATGGTGGGAACCCCAAGTTCACGCCGGATTGCCGCCACATGGCGCATGGCCGGGTGATAGTCCGGCGCGAACAGAAAGACGATCCCGACGTCGCCTGAGGATCTCTCCCGCCCGGATCCGGGCCCACGTCGGATGTCGACCCCGAGCGCCTCAAGTACATCGGCCGAACCGGACCGGGACGAGAAGCTGCGATTGCCGTGCTTGGCGACGGGCACCCCGGCTCCGGCAGCCACGAACGCCGCGGCAGTCGACACGTTGAGTGTGCGCACGTCCCACCACCAGTACCGCAGGTGTCGACCAGGAGTGACGGGGAGTCAAAGGGAACCCGCAACATCGCCCCACGCAGCGCGGCAACCACACCCGCCAGTTCCGAGGCGGCTTCCCCGCGGGCACCCAGGGCCAGCAACAGCTCTCCGATCGCGGTGTGGGGTGTGTCACCCAGCAGGATCTCGTCGAAAGCCAACCGTGCCTCGTCCTCATCCAGAACGTGACCGGCCTTCACGCGAGCCAATGCGCGCCGGAGGGCATCAGGGATCGACTCAGGAGGCGGAAGGCTGGTCATTGCAGCGGCAAGCGTAGGAACCCCGGTGCGCTCTTGTCAACCTGAGCCTTGCCCCCCGGGCGCGATGAAGCATGGGCTTTCTCCCCTTCGCGCTCGGCCATGTTCTATTGGCGTCCATGGGGTTTCACTTCGGCTCATTTCCCCCGACGGCCTGAGATGCCACCCTGGATTGATCGGCAGCCACCAATCCGTGGATGAGCCCGGAAAGTCCACAAGTGGCAACGATTTACGCAGGTTGCCGGGCCTACCACGGACGGCTAGATTTCAGGGCTCTATGGAGCGCACTTTTCTCCTGATTGTCGAGTACGACGGCACGGACTTCTGTGGCTGGCAACGGCAGTCCGAGGGACGGTCGGTCCAGCTGATCCTCGAGGAGGCCCTGGCTCGACTGACAGGCTCCCCTCGACGGGCCACCGCCGCCGGGCGAACCGACGCGGGAGTCCACGCGCTGGGGCTCCCGGTGAGCACCTCGGTGACTTCGCGCTGGACGGCGGTGGAGTTGCTGAGGGCAATCAACGCCATTCTGCCGCCGGACGTGGCGGTCCGCGAAGTTCGCGCTGTCTCGCCCGAGTTGGACGCCCGACGGTCGGCGCTGAGTCGGTCGTACCGGTATGACATCGGCTTGGATGCGTCCTGCCGGTCGCCGTTTCGGGGGCGGGTCGAGTGGAGACTTGGTCGTCCGCTCGACCTCCAGGCCATGCGTTCGGCGGCCGAGCAGCTTCCGGGAGAACATGACTTCCGGGCGTTCATGGTCACCGGCGAACCGAAGCCGCACTACCGGTGTCGCGTCGCCGCGGCGCGATGGGAGCCGCTGGACACAGCGGGCGTGCGTTTCACCGTCTCGGCAGACCGCTTTCTGCACCACATGGTGCGGATGCTCGTCGGGACCCTGGTGGATATCGGCCTCGGCCGCCGATCGGAGAGCGACATGGCGCACCTGTTGTCCTTGCCCCGCAACGACGAGACCAGTCCACCGGCTCCAGCCGCCGGACTGAGTTTCGTCTCGGCGGAATTCCCCGAACGACTGCTCCTGCCGGAACGGGCCGCATGGTAGGGCGCCGCACGACCCGCCTGCTTCTCGCCCTGCTCGCGGCGGCCTGCGGTCGTGGGGAAGATGCCAGCGCCCAGCAGCCGGCAACTCCCACGCGCCAGGTGATCTCTCGGACCATTGACGAGCAGCGCCGCACCGCGCTGGTCGACGCCACCGCGCGGGTGGCTCCCGCCGTGGTGTCAATCCGCGTGACCTTGCCCCGCCCCCAGCCGACCATGTTCGATCGGTTCTACGGCCAGAGCCCCGACGCGCCGCAGAGCTTCGGCACGGGGTTTCTGCTCCGACCAGATGGCATTGTGCTCACCAATCAGCACGTCGTGGCCAATGCCCAGCGGATCACCGTTACGCTCGCCGATGGAACCGATCTCGAGGGGACGCTGCTTGGCGATGATCCCCTGACCGACATTGCGGTGATCAAGGTGCTCCGGAGCGGGCTCCCGGTCGTGAAGGTCGGGCGTTCGAGTGACCTGATGATCGGCGAATGGGCCATCGCCATCGGCAACCCCTACACCTACATGCTCGGTAACTCTGAGCCATCGGTGACGGCAGGGGTCATCAGTGGGACCGGCCGCAACATCCTGCCCACGGGCGAGATGAACGGCGAGTACCTCGACATGATCCAGACGGATGCCGCCATCAATCCGGGCAACTCCGGCGGTCCGCTGGTCAATGCCCTGGGCGAGGTGGTCGGCGTCAACTCATCGATCTTCTCGAATACCGGTGAGTCGGTCGGATTGGGCTTCGCGATTCCCATCGAGCGCGCCGTGCGTGTCGCCGATGAAATCATCAAGAATGGCAGTGTGAGGCGCGCCTGGGTTGGACTCGACGTGACCGGGCCGAGCACCATGGGGGACTGGAAGCGGACCGGCGGCGTGACGGTGCGGCAGGTTGCTCCCGACGGCCCGGCGGCCAAGGCAGGAATCCGAGCTGGCGACGTGCTGTTGCAGGCGAACGGGAAGGCATTGCGGAACTACCTCGACTGGCAGGCGGTGGCGCTCGATCTCCATGTCGGCGATTCCGTCGTGGTGAGCGCGCGCACCGCCGGCGGCACGGCGGCACACCGGATCTTCACGGGTGACATTCCAAGCACGAGGTTGCAGGTGGCCGGCATCGAGGTGGTGACCCTCACGCCGGCCGTCCGGGCACAGTTGAAGATCCAGAGCACCGATGGGGCGGCGGTCACGAAGATCCCCGAAGCGCTCACGCGACAGATCGGACTGCAGCAGGGCGATGTGATCCTCGCCATCGGGCAGGCCCGGATCACGAGCGCCGAGGACTTCCGGACCGTGCTGGAGCGCATCCGCAGCGGCACAGTCTTCCGGCTCGTGGCCGAGCGCCAGGGGACTCGCTTCTACATCGACCTGCAGAAATGAGCGACGATCCGCGCTGGCAGTCTCCGCTGACGACCCGATACGCCTCGTCGGCGATGCAGCGCCTCTGGGGAGAGCCATATCGCATCGGGCGCTGGCGGCGCGTCTGGCTTGCGCTTGCCGAGGCCGAGCGCGAGCTTGGCTTCGAGATTCCCGATGCGGCGATCGCCGAGATGCGGGCACATCTCGACGACGCAGACCTGACCGCCGCGGCGGCGTATGAGCGCCGCTTTCGCCATGACGTCATGGCCCATGTGCACGCGTTCGGGGAGCAGGCCCCGGCCGCCCGGGCATACCTGCACCTGGGTGCGACCAGTGCGTTCGTCACCGACAATGCCGACCTGATGCTCATGCGCGAGTCGCTGGCGCTGCTGCTCGGCCGGCTGCTGGCGGTCCTCGACGCCCTCCGCGACTTTGCCCGGCGCCACGCCGGCCTGCCCTGCCTTGCCTACACGCATTTCCAGCCGGCCCAGCTCACCACCGTCGGGAAGCGCGCGACCCTCTGGATGCAGGATCTCGCGCTCGACGTCGAAGCACTGCTGCCCCGCCTCGCCACGTTGCGCCTCCGCGGCTGCAAGGGCACGACCGGCACCCAGGCCTCGTTCCTCGAGCTGTTCGCCGGCGACCACGCCAAGGTCCGCGACCTCGAGCGGCGCATCACAAGCCGGCTCGGGTTCGCGAGCGCATTTCCGGTGACGGGACAGACGTATCCGCGCAAGGCCGATGCGCAGGTGCTCGATGCGCTCAGTGGCATCGCCCAATCGGCTGCCAAGTTCGGGCTCGACATGCGCCTCCTGCAACACGAGGGCGAGGTGCTTGAGCCCTTCGAGGCGGAGCAGATCGGCTCCAGTGCCATGGCGTACAAGCGCAACCCGATGCGCGCCGAACGGATGGGCGCGCTGGCGCGCCACGTGATTTCGCTGCAGGCGAACGGGGCGCACACGGCGGCATCGCAGTGGTTGGAGCGCACCCTCGACGACTCGGCCAATCGTCGGCTCACCCTTCCCGAGGCGTTTCTCGCCGTCGATGCGATCCTGCTGCTGTGGCAGAACATCGCCTCCGGCATGGAGGTGCGTCCCGTGGCAATCGCCCGACATGTCGCCGAGCAGATGCCCTTCATGGCCACGGAGCGCTGGCTGATGATCGGGGTCGGAGCCGGCGGTGATCGCCAGGCCCTGCACGAAGTGATCAGGCGCCACTCAATGCAAGCCGCCGAGACGGTGGCAACCGGGGGCCGGAATGACCTGCTCGACCTGCTGAGCGCCGACCCGGCATTTGCCGGCGTTGACCGGGCCGCGCTGAGCGCCGAGCTCGATCCCGGCCGGTATACCGGCCGGGCATGCGAGCAGGTGAGCGAATTCCTGGAAGAGTACCTCGATCCACTCGTCAGCCAGGCACGGGGCATCGCCGCCCCGGCCGAGCACTCGGAGGTGACCGTTTGAATTCTCCGCTCCGCATCAGCGCACTGCCGCTCCCCTTGCTGAGGAGCGGGAAGGTCCGCGAAGTCTACGCCGTCGGCGAATCACAGCTGTTGATCGTGGCGAGCGATCGGGTGAGCGCGTTCGATGTGGTGATGGCTGAGGCTGTGCCGGACAAGGGTCGCGTCCTCACCCAGCTTTCGGCATTCTGGTTCAGCATGCTCGGGTCGGTGACGCCGTCGCACTTCCTCACTGCTGACACCGCCGAGATCCTTCGGGACCTGCCGGAACTCGCCAGCCACCGCGCCCAGATCGCCGGCCGCGCCATGCTGGTGCGCCGGACGGAGCCGGTGCTCTTCGAGTGCGTGGTTCGCGGATACCTCGCCGGCTCGGCGTGGGGGGAGTATCGCCGCTCCGGCACACTCGCGGGCGAACCGCTGCCCAGGGGACTCGCCGAATCCGATCGCCTCGATCCCCCGATCTTCTCTCCGGCGACCAAGGCAGAGAGCGGGCACGACGAGAACGTGGCCTACGACAGGATGCGCACCGCAACTGGGTGCCTCGCTCGCCGAGGCGACTGCGAGAGATCTCACTCGCGGTCTACGAGGCCGGTCGCCGCCTATGCCGCCGAGCGCGGCCTGATCATCGCTGACACGAAGTTCGAGTTCGGGATCGGGCCCGACGGAACGCCGATCCTTATCGACGAGGTCCTCACGCCGGATTCGTCGCGCTTCTGGCCCGCCGATCCAGTACCGGCCTGGCCGGAGCCAGCCCAGTTTCGACAAGCAGCCGCTGCGTGACTGGCTTGCCGCCGAGCGCGTCGCCGGTCGGTGGAATGGGAACGCCGCCACCGCCCCTGCTTCCCGATGCCGTCGTGGCCGCGACCAGCGCGCGCTATCGCGAAGCCTACCGCCGACTCGTCGGCCCGCACCTCCCGAGGAGGGAGTGATGCGCGTTGCGAGGGAGGGATGGCCATTCATCGCCATTGGCTGGATCGTCCTGCTCATCCTGGCTGGCTTTGGTCGCCGTGGTACCTCGCGGTGGTCTGGCTCCCCCTGGCGATCTGGGTGGTCGCCTTCTTCCGCGATCCGGAGCGCCACGGCCCCCGCGGCGACCAGTGATCATCGCGCCAGCAGACGGCGAGGTCGTCAGCATCATCCCGATGCACGAGCCGCGGGTGATCAACGGGCAGGCCATGCGGATCTCGATCTTCATGAACGTCTTCAGCGTGCACGTCAACCGCTATCCGACCGACGGCACGATCACCCTCTCGCAGCATGCGAGCGGCAAGTTCTTCCACGCGGCCGACGAAAAGGCCGCCACCCAGAATGAGCATGCCGATGTCGGGGTCGACATCCCCACGCGGCACCCTGCTGATCCGGCAGATTGCCGGCAGCATCGCCCGGCGGATCGTGACCGACCACGCCAAGGGCGCCGTGGTTTCCCAGGGGGAGCGGATGGGGCTGATCCGCTTCGGCTCCCGAGTCGACGTCTTCGTCCCGGGCGGCACCCGCATCCTGGTCAAGGAAGGAGACGTGACGCAGGCCGGCGTCACGGTAATCGCTGAATGGACCTGACTCCCGAGCCAGTCGATCAGCGCAAGGGCATGCGCCGCGTCGTCGTGGTCATCCCGAGCGCGTTCACGCTCGGCAACCTGTTCTTCGGATTCTGGGCGATCGTCTCGGCCTACAACGGCAACTACATGTGGGCCGCGTGGTTCATCATGTTCGCCGGCGTGCTCGACGGCCTTGATGGCCGAGTGGCCCGCGCGTCGAACACCGGCTCGCGATTCGGCGCCGAGCTCGATTCGCTGGTCGACGTCAGCTCGTTCGGCATGGCGCCGGCGCTGATCGTCTACTTCCTCGAACTCGCGACGTCGGCCGCTTCTGCCTGGGTGGTCTGCTTCGTCTACGTGATGGCGACGGCCGTCCGACTCGCCCGATTCAACGTCATCGCGGCGCAGGGCGGCCGGCACAGCAACTGGTTCACCGGCCTTCCCTCCCCGGCAGCCGGGAATGACCCTGGCGGTCTTCTTCCCTTTCTCCCAGACGGAATGGTACCGGAGTTCGCTTGTCCCATCTCAACATCGCAGCACCAGGGGCTGGTCTTCCTGATCGTGCTGCTCTCCGTGCTGATGGTGAGCAACGTCAAGTACCCGCGCTTTCCCTCGGCCGGCTTCCGGACGGCCTCCCAGCTGGATCGGACGTCGCTCTACCTGGTCATTCTGGCCGGCGGAATCCTCATTCCGCAGTATTTCCTTTTTCCGGTCGGGCTGACCTATGTCGGCTATGGCGTGCTGCGCGCGGCGGTGCACAACCTGACCGACCGCGAGACGACGATGATGACGGAGAATCCGCCCCGATGACCCTTGTCTCCCAGGCCCGCCGCGACCGCTACCTTGCCCGCCGCCAGCGGGAGTGCCGAATGACGTGGCGGGTGCATGTCCGCGTTATTCCCCGCCCGGGACTGCTTGACCCGCAGGGCCAAGCGGTCGAACACGCACTCGGATCGCTTGGATTCGACGGCGTCGCCAGCGTCCGCGTCGGCAAGGCGATCGAGCTGCAGGTCGAAGCGCCGTCCCCCGAAGCCGCCGAAGCCGCGGTGCGCCGGATGTGCGACAAGCTCCTCGCCAACCCGGTGACCGAGGACTTTGCGATCGAGGTCGACGCCTGATGGCGCACGTGGCGGTGATCCGCTTTCCCGGACAGCAACTGCGAAACCGAAACCCTCGCCGCCATCGCGCGGGCCGGTGGTCGGGCTGAACTGCTCGACTACCGGACCGCCTCGCTGGGCGGGGCCGACGTCGTCATCCTCCCCGGCGGTTTCTCCTATGGCGACTACCTGCGCTCGGGAGCGATCGCGAGGTTTGCGCCCAGTCATGGCGGCGGTGTCCGCGCACGCGTCCGCAGGAGGCCCGATCATCGGGATCTGCAATGGCTTCCAGATCCTCTGCGAGGCGCAACTGCTCCCGGGAGCCCTGCTGCCGAACGCTCGGCGCCGCTTCGCCTCACGGCCGGTCGATGTGCGAATCGAGCGTATCGAGACCGCGTGCACCGGCGACTTTCATCAGGGAGACGTCGTGCGCATCCCGATCGCTCACGGCGAAGGTCGGTACGTGGCCGATCCAAGCACCCTGGCGATGCTCGAAGGCGAAGGGCGCGTGGTGCTGCGCTACGTCGCGGTTCCCGGCATCGACGCGCCGCACAATCCCAATGACTCGCTCCACGACATTGCCGGCATCTGCAACGCCAGCGGCAAGGTGGTGGGCTTCATGCCGCACCCTGAGCGCCAAGCCGACCGCATGCTGGGCTCGGATGCCGGACATCGGTTCTTCACTTCGATCGTCGCCTCGCTCCACAACAGGGTGACGACGTGACGGCCGCCGTGGTGGCCGAGCCCTTTCCCGGCGAGCGTGCCGTCACCGAAGCCGTCGTGCGCGAGCACAAGATCAACGATGGCGAGTACGCTGCCATTCTGGCGATGCTGGGCCGCGCCCCGACGCTGACCGAACTGGGGATCTTCTCCGCGCTCTGGTCAGAACACTGCTCGTACAAGCACACCAAGCACATCCTGCGCCGGTTCCCCGTCGATGGTCCCCAGGTGGTTCAGGGACCGGGAGAGAACGCCGGCGTGCTCCGGCTTCCCGATGGCTGGGCCGTCGCATTCAAGATTGAATCGCACAACCATCCGACCGCCGTGGAGCCGCATCAGGGAGCGGCCACGGGAGTCGGGGGCATCCTTCGTGACGTTTTCACCATGGGGGCGCGGCCAGTCGCCGTGCTCAACTCGCTGCGTTTCGGACCGCTCGACGAGGCGCGCAACCGCTTCCTCTTTGCCGGCGCAGTCAGGGGAGTCGGCGACTACGGCAACTGCATCGGCGTGCCGACGCTGGGCGGCGAAGTGTCGTTCGCTCCGTGCTACAGCGGAAATCCGCTCGTCAACGCCATGGCCGTCGGCATCCTGCGTGAATCCGACCTGATCCGGGCCAGCGCCGAGGGCGTCGGCAATATCCTCCTGGCCGTCGGGGCCAAGACCGGACGCGATGGCATTCACGGCGCCTCGTTTGCCTCTGAAGACCTCACCGCCGAGAGTGAGAAGCGGCGGCCTCAGGTGCAGGTGGGTGACCCGTTCACCGAGAAGCTCCTGCTGGAGGCTTCGCTCGAGTTGATCACCGGGGACTACATCGTTGCCATTCAGGACATGGGAGCGGCGGGACTGACCTCGTCATCGGCCGAGATGGCCGCGCGCGGCGGCGTCGGCGTCGAGCTCGACACCAGCAAGGTTCCCACGCGCGAGCCGGGAATGACCCCCTACGAGATCATGCTCTCCGAATCGCAGGAGCGGATGCTGGTCGTCGCCGAGCCCGGTCGGATCGAGGCGATCCGCATGTCTGCCAGAAGTGGGATCTCGACGCGACGCCGATAGGCAGGGTCACCGACGACGGCCTCTTCCGGATTGTCCATGACGGCCGAATCGTCGCTGCACTCCCAGGACAGGCACTCATCGATGGCTGTCCGCGCTATTCGCCCGCCGGCGATGGAAGGCGCCGAGGCCAGCGCTCGCCGGGCCCGCCACCCGAACGCGTCCGGAGCCGGACCCGGTCGCCGCGCTCGAGCTGTTGCTCGATGCCCCGACCATCGCCAGCAAGCGCTGGGTCTTCGAGCAGTACGACGGCACGGTTCGCGCGGGGAGCGTGGTGACACCGGGCGGCGATGCGGGCATCCTTCGCGTCGCAGACCGGGCCTTCGGTATCGCCATGACGGTGGACTGCAATTCGCGACATGTCCTGCTTGACCCCTATGAAGGCGGCAAGGGCGTCGTTGCGGAGGCGGCCCGCAACATTGCCTGCACTGGTGCACGCCCTCTCGGGATCACCGATTGCCTGAATTTCGGCAGCCCGGAGAAGCCGGCGATCTACTTCCAGTTCGCCGAGGCATGTCGCGGCATTGCCGAGGCATGCCGTGGCCTTCGGGACGCCGGTCACCGGCGGCAATGTGTCGCTCTACAACCAGAGCCCGACCGGCGCCATCGACCCGACGCCCACCGTCGGGATGATCGGGCTGATCACTGACGTAACCAAGGCCGTGCCGAGCCACTTTCAGCAGGCGGCGATGCCATTCTGCTGATGGGCCCCACGCACGGTCACCTGGGCGGAAGCGCCTATTGGGCCGAAGTCCTCGACACCGTCGCGGGCGCCCCACCTCCGATCGACCTCGTAGCGGAGCGCGCAGTGCAGGATTTCCTTGTGGTGGCGGCCGAGCGAGGCCTCCTTCGGTCGGCACATGACCTTTCAGATGGCGGCCTCGCGGTGGCACTCGCGGAATGCTGCATGGGTGGACCCTGGTCAACGCAGGTACTTGGAGCCCGGATCTCGCTCAGTTGCGACACCCACAGCATCTCCGATCCCGGGTGGCTCTTTGGCGAGGATGCCGCGCGCGCGATCGTGTCCTGCGCCGCAGGGGACGTACCGGAATTGCGCCGCCTCGGCAGCGAGTTGGGAGTGGACAGTGATCACCTTGGCCACGTGGGCGAGCGGGAAGGACTGCTCGAGATTGCGCGAGGCGCCCGCCACTGGCAATGGCCGGCTCGCAGGCTTCGGCAGGTCTACATGGCAGCGATTCCGCGTCGCATGTCGGACGACGCCTTCACCGACCGGGAGGGCTGAGAGATGTGCGGTGTGATCGGTGTCTCCCGGGTCCGTGACGCTTCGCACATCACCTATCTCGGACTCTACGCGCTGCAACACCGTGGCCAGGAGAGCGCCGGGATCGTCGCGATCGACCAGACCGGGGAAGCACGAATCCACCGCAGCATGGGACTGGTGGCTGATTCCTTCGGCGAGGAGGTCCTGCACCACCTCTCTGGCGATACGGCCGTCGGGCACACGCGCTACTCCACCGCCGGAAGCACCGTCCTGGCCAACGCCCAGCCGTACCTGGTGAACTACCATGCCGGCCCCCTGTCCGTCGCCCACAACGGCAACTTGGTCAATGCCCGGGAGTTGCGTAGCGAACTGGTGTCCCAGGGAGCGATCTTCTCCTCGACCAGCGACACCGAAGTGCTGGTCCACCTGATCGCGCGCTCGCAGGAGCCGACCATCGAGGGCCAGATCCGCGATGCGCTCGAGCGGGCGCAGGGGGCATATTCCCTGGTCCTGAGCGTCGGGCGCACCATTTACGCCGCAGTGGATGGACACGGCTTCCGCCCGTTGTTTCTTGGCAAGCTGGAGGCGGGGATCGTCGTGGCCTCGGAAACGTGTGCGCTCGACCTGGTCGGTGCCACGGAGGTCCGGGAATTCCAGCCCGGTGAGTTCGTCCGCATCCGCGACGGTCACGTCGAAGAGCTGCCTCGCCTCGCTCCCCGCCGCGTGAGTCGCTGCATCTTCGAACTGGTGTACTTCGCTCGACCCGACTCGACCATTTTCGGCGTCCCGGTCGACAAGGTGCGCCGCGAGCTTGGTCGGCAGTTGGCGCGGTTTCATCCGGTGCCGCGAGCGGACGTGGTCTTCTCCGTCCCCGATAGTGCCAACGTGATGGCACTTGGGTACAGCGAAGTTTCCGGGGTGAACCTCGAAAACGGCCTGATCCGGAATCACTATGTTGGCCGCACGTTCATCAACCCGACGCAGGCGCTTCGGCACGTCAAGGTACGCATCAAGTTCAATCCGGTTCGCAGTGTCATCGAGGGCAAGTCAGTGGTGGTGGTTGACGATTCCCTCGTCCGCGGCACGACCAGCAAGGGGCTGGTCCAGATGATCCGCGCCGCCGGCGCCCGGGAGGTGCACTTCCGCCTGGGCTCGCCGCCGATCACCGGGCCGTGCCAGTACGGCATCGACACCCCGAACAGGGATGAGCTCATCGCGGCGACCCATACGACCGAGGAAATCCGCGAGTACCTCGGCGTGGATTCCCTGGCCTACCTGACGCTCGAGGAAATGACCGAGGCGGCCGGACGCCACGTCCCCTGGTGCGACGCATGCTTCTCGGGAGATTACCCAACACCAGTGCAACTCACCCTTGGACAGGGGCGACACTCTGCCCCTCTCGTCGCGGCGGCAACATGAACGATCCATTTGCGCAACAACCCCTGGTCTACTTCTTCGGCCAGGGACATGCCGACGGCACCTCGGCCATGAAGGACCTGCTTGGCGGCAAGGGGGCCGGCCTCGCGGAGATGACCAATCTCGGCATCCCGGTCCCCCCCGGCTTCACCATCTCGTCCCCGGTGTGCCAGACGTACCTGGAGACGCAGTCCTTTCCGCCGGGCCTTCGGGCCCAGGCCGAGCAGGGCCTTGCAGCGGCTCGAGGCCGCCACCGGCAAGGAGTTTGGTGGTGAACGCAGCCCCCTTCTCGTCTCCGTGCGCAGCGGAGCCGCCGTGTCGATGCCCGGGATGATGGAGACCATCCTGAACCTCGGCCTCAACGACCGCACGGTGGAGGGGCTTGCCCTCTTGGGCCACAACCCCGCCTTTGCGTGGGATTCCTACCGGCGTTTCGTGCAAATGTACGCCGCCGTCGTGTTTGGGGTCCCGAAGTCGGCGTTCGAGATCCTGCTGGACGAAGCGAAGCAGGCCCATGGCACCACGCGCGAGATTGATCTTCCCATCGCCGCCCTCAAGACCCTGGTCACGCGATTCAAGGCCCTGGTCAACGATCACGTCGGACAGCCCTTTCCCGAAGAGCCGATGGAACAGCTCTGGGGAGCCATCGCCGCCGTCTTCAAGAGCTGGAACACCCGGCGGGCGATCGACTACCGACGGCTGCACGACATCCCGGATTCGATGGGCACCGCCGTGAGCGTGGTGACGATGGTCTTCGGAAACCTCGGGGAGCAGTCGGGCACCGGAGTCGTGTTCTCGCGTAATCCGTCGACCGGGGAGCGGAAGCTCTACGGGGAGTTTCTTGCCAACGCACAGGGTGAGGATGTCGTCTCGGGTGCCCGCAATCCCGAGCCGATCAGCGCCCTGCACGACCAGCTTGAGGGGCCCTACCTGGAACTTGAACGGATGGCCAACACCCTCGAGCGCCATTTCCGCGACGTCCAGGACATGGAGTTCACCATCGAAGCTGGCCGCCTCTATATGCTGCAGACGCGGCGGGCACAACGGAGCGGCCAGGCTGCTTTCCGGATTGCCTGTGAAATGGTCGAGGAAGGGACCATCAGCGAGGAGGAGGCGGTCGCCCGCATCCCGCCCTACGCGCTGGATCAGCTGCTGCACCCGATGATCGACCCCAGTGCGGCCCTCGACAAGATCGCGACCGGTCTCCCGGCTTCCCCTGGTGCTGCATCGGGTGCGGTGGTGTTCAGCGCCGATCGTGCGGCCGAACTCGGGGGCCGAGGCGAGGCCGTCATCCTGGTGCGCCGGGAAACCTCGCCGGAGGACTTCCACGGCATGGTCGCCTCTCGGGCCATCCTCACCGCCCGCGGCGGGATGACCTCGCATGCGGCGGTCGTGGCGAGAGGCATGGGCAAGCCATGTGTCGCGGGGGCACAGGAGCTCGAAATCGACGAGGAGCTCGGCGTCATCCGGGCTGGCGACAAGGAGATCAAGACGGGGGACTGGATCACGCTCGACGGCTCGGCGGGCACGGTCTACCTCGGGAAGGCCAAGCTCCTGGTTCCTCTGATGGGCGAGCATTACCAGCGACTGATGGGTTGGGCAGATCGCATCCGCCCGATGAAGATCCGCGTCAATGCCGACACGCCAGCCGACGCCCATCGCGGACGCGATTTTGGCGCCGAGGGAATCGGTCTCTGTCGAACCGAGCACATGTTCTTCGAAGGTGACCGGCTCACCGCAATGCGAGAGATGATCGTGGCTGAGAGCACCGCGGAGCGAGAGGTTGCGCTAGCCAAGTTGCTGCCGATGCAGCGCAGGGACTTCGAGGCCATCTTCCGGGCCATGGAGGGGTTCCCCGTCACCATCCGGCTCCTTGACCCCCCGCTGCACGAGTTCCTCCCCAAGGACGAGGCCGAGCTCGTCCTGCTGGCCTCCGAGCTGGGCAAACCGATCGAGCACCTGCGGAACGTGGTCAATGCGCTCCACGAGGTGAACCCGATGCTCGGGCTGCGCGGCTGTCGCCTCGGGATCACCTACCCCGAGATTACGGCGATGCAGTCCCGCGCGATCTTCGAAGCCGCCTGCACAGTGGCGGCCAGGAAAGGGAGAGTGATGCCGGAGGTGATGATTCCCCTGATCGCCTCGGTGGTGGAATTCCGGCGACAGGCCCTCCTGGTGCGACAGATTGCCGAGGCGGTGTTCCAGGAACGGCAACTCACCGTGCCCTATCTCATCGGCACCATGATCGAACTGCCACGGGCAGCGCTCACCGCCGACGAAATCGCGCGCGAAGCGCAGTTCTTCTCCTTCGGCACCAACGACCTGACCCAAACCACCTGGGGCCTTTCTCGCGATGATGCGGGGCGCTTCCTGCCGGAGTACATTGAGTCGGGCATCATCGAGGCCGACCCGTTCCAGACACTCGACCTGCCCGGAGTCGGCAAGCTCGTCCAAATGGCTTGCGATCTCGGCCGGAAGACCCGCGCAGACCTGAAGCTCGGACTCTGCGGCGAACACGGCGGCGACCCTGCCTCCATTGCGTTTTGTGAGACCGTCCGCATGAACTACGTATCGTGCTCGCCGTACCGCATTCCGATCGCCAGGCTCTCTGCCGCCCAGGCGGCGCTCTCCGCCCGCGGCACCGTTGATCGCACCAAGGCGACCCTATGAGGAAACCAGTCGTAGGTGTCGTCATGGGCTCCGACTCGGACTGGACGGTCATGCAGCACGCCGTGGCACGACTGGCCGAATTCGACCTCCCCTACGAGGCCCGCGTCATCTCGGCGCACCGCTCACCCGACCTGGCCTTCTCCTACGCCGACGAGGCGGAAGGACGCGGCCTGCAGTGCATCATCGCCGGCGCCGGCGGCGCAGCGCATCTTGCCGGGGTACTCGCCGCGAAGACCGTGGTCCCCGTCTTGGGCGTTCCGATGCCAAGCCGACACCTGCAGGGACTCGATTCCCTGCTGTCCATCGTGCAGATGCCAACCGGCATCCCCGTCGCCACGTTCGCCATCGGGGATGCCGGGGCCCACAATGCGGCGCTGTTCGCCGTGGCCATTCTCGCGCGACAGGATCAGGATCTGGCGCGTCGCCTGAGGGCCTTCCGGGACGCCCAGAGCGCCAAGGTCCGGGCACTCACCCTTCCCGAACCCTCGTGATCCTGCCGGGCGCGACGCTCGGCTTGCTGGGTGGCGGCCAGCTCGGCCGGATGTTCACGGCCGAGGCCCGCCGCATGGGCTACCGCGTCGTGGTGCTCGACCCCGAACCAGAAGCCCCTGCCGGCCAACTCGCCGATCATCACATTGCCAGATCCTGGGGCGACCCTGACGCCTTGGCGGAGCTCGCCAGACTCTGTGACGCCGTCACCCTCGAGTACGACAACGTCCCCACGGATGTGCTTCGTGCCTTGGCCGCCCACGTCCCGGTGCGACCCAAGGCCGATGCCGTGGCGATCACCCAGGATCGCTGCGAGGAGAAGCGCTTCCTGAATGCCATGGACGTCCCGACCGCAGAGTGGGTCGCCGTGCGGAGCGGGGGGACGCTCGGGGAGGCCTGGCGGGCGATCGGCGGCCGGGCAGGCATCCTGAAGACCTCACGGTTGGGATACGACGGCAAGGGCCAGGAGTTCATCGCATCGAGCGAGGAGTTGCCCGCTGCCCTGGTAAGGCTTGGCAATGTGCCGTGCATCCTCGAACGACGGATGTCATTGGAGCGGGAAATTTCGGTGATGGTGGCGCGCGGCCTCGACGGGCGGGTCACCACATGGCCGGTCGCCGAAAACACCCATCGCGACGGCATCCTCCACACCAGTACCGTCCCGGCGTCAATCCCAGAGGAAACGGCGCTGGAGGCCCGTGCCCTCGCGGAGAGGATCGTCGAGCGGCTTGACTTCGTCGGCGTGATGGGAGTGGAGTGCTTCGTCGTCGACGGCGGCAGGCTGCTGGTGAACGAACTGGCGCCCCGGCCACACAACGGCGGTCACTGGACGCTGGACGTGTCGCTGACCAGTCAATTCGAGCAACAGGTCCGCACCATGACCGGCCTGCCGCTTGGAGACACGACCTCCCTTGCCCCGGTGGCCATGGTCAACCTGCTGGGCGATCTCTGGCGCAATGGCGAGCCCCACTGGGAACGCGCCCTGTCGATGCCGAGGATCCGCCTGCACCTCTATGGCAAGCGGGAGCCCCGCCCCGGCCGCAAGATGGGCCACCTCACCGCCGTCGCGGACACACCGAAGCTCGCGCTCGACACCGCCCTCATTGCGTGGAGCTTCCTCGCCCGGTAGCCCGGAACGGCGCCGCCGCAGGCGGCCCGAGCTCCGCCTGGTCCGCGCCAACCGCGCCGAGTATGAAGGCATAATCCAGCGCAATTTCCCGGAGCCTGTCGTACCGTCCTGAGGCTCCGCCGTGGCCGGCTCCCATGTTGGTCACGAGGAGCAGCGGGGATTGCGTCCTCTTGAGGTGACGCAGCCTCGCGACGTATTTAGCAGCCTCCCAGTACATGACTTGCGAGTCGTTGAAAGACGTCCGCACCAGCATCGCCGGGTACTTGGCCGCCCGCAGGTTGGTGTACGGACAGTAGGCTCGCAGCCAGGCGTACTCCTCCGGAACCGCGGGGTTGCCCCATTCCTCGTACTCGCCGACGGTCAGTGGCAGCGTCGCATCCGACATCGAGTTCAGGACATCGACGAAGGGCACCTGGCTCACCACCGCCGTGAAGAGGTCGGGACGCATGTTGGTCACCGCCCCCATCAGCAGGCCGCCGGCACTCCCTCCCTCGATCGCGAGGCGCTCCGCCGATGCATGTCCTTCTGCCACCAGATACTCGGCACACGCGATGAAATCGGTGAAACTGTGCATCTTGTTCGCCATTCGCCCGGTATCATGCCAGGGCTTGCCGAGTTCCCCGCCACCGCGGACGTGCGCGATCGCGACGACCACGCCTCGTTCGAGGAGGGAGAGGCGGAGCGAGGAGAAGCTGACCGGGTACGGGTAGCCATACGCACCGTACCCCTGGAGCAGACAGGCCGCCGTGCCATCGGCAGCGACGTCAGCCCGGCGCACGAGCGAGATCGGGACCGGCGTGCCGTCCGCGGCGCGGGCATGCAGGCGCTCGGAGACAAACCGGCCTGCTTCGTAGCCGCCGACAATCTCCTGCTGCTTCAGCAGCGTCCGCTCCCGCCGCTCGAGATCGTAGTCGTAGATCGATGGTGGTGTCACCAGCGACTGATAGGCGAGCCGGATGCGGTCGACGTCCCACTCGGGATTGGCGTACATCCCGGCCTCGTACGCCGACTCGGGAAACGTGATGCGGTGGGTTGCGGCATCGCTGATCCGCCTCACCGCAATCTGCGGGACGCCGGCCTCGCGCTCGCTGATCACCAGGTGCTTCGCAAAGCAGTCGACACCCTCGAGCATGACACTGTCCCGGTGCGGCACAATTTCGACGAACCGCCTCGCGACCACATCGACATCCGGCACCCGGACCACTCGGAAGTTGCGGCCGGTGTCATTGATCCGGAGGTAGAAATCGCTCCCGTGGTGATCAACATCGTATTCGATGTCAGGAGATCGCGGGAGCAGCATGCGCCAAGCCGCTTGCGGTGCATCGGCCCGGGCCACTCGGCACTCGCTGGTCGTGTGGCTCTGGGACGAGGCGACCAGCCACGCCCGGTCGCGCGTCCGGCTGACTGCCACCGAGAACAACTCGTCGGGCTCGGCAAGCACGAGGACCGACTCGGGCATCCCGAACCGGTGGCACCAGAGTTGATGCGACCGCTTGGTCACGGCGTCTTCGACCGTGTAGAACAGGGTGAGGTTGTCGCGCGCCCAGGCCACCGACGTGACGCGCTCGCGCCGGAAATCGAGATGGTCCCCCGTGCCGAGGTCCTTGACCACGAGGGCATACTGCCGGTAGCCGGTGTCGTCGGTGGAATAGGCCAGCCACCTGGCATCATCGCTGACGGCAAAATCGCCGAGGGAGAGGAATGACTTGCCGACGGCGAGCTGGTTCAAGTCGACCAGGACCTCCTCGCTTCCCTCCTCCATCGAACCGGCACGACGGCAGTGGATCGGGTACTGCTTCCCCGCCTCGGTCCGCGTGTAGTACCAATAGCCGTCACGGCGTACCGGGACCGTGAGATCGGTCTCCTTGATCCGCCCAAGCATCTCGCCGTACAACCGCTCCTGCAACACCTTCGTCGGCGTGAGGACCTCCTCGGCGTAGCGGTTCTCGGCCTCGAGATAGGTGCGGACGGCGGGATCGTCCCGATCACGCAGCCAGGCGAATTCGTCGACCAGTGCTTCGCCATGATGCGTCACGGCGACAGGGCGAGGTCCGGCGAGGGGCGGGCGCAGGGACATGGGGACCTTTGCTCAGGAAGAAATGGCGAAAAGCGAGAAGCGAGAAGCGAAACCCGCTCGCTCCTCGCTTCTTACCTGGTATAGTGGAGGCGCAGGGAATCGAACCCTGGTCCGAGCTGCTTTCCGGGACCGCGTCTACGTGCGTAGGCTCCCCTCTGAGCTTGGCGTCGGGCCGGCGGAGAGCCAGCCTTCCCGACGTTGACCTCCTGTGGTGCTCATCTCGGGTGGTGGAGGACCACCGTCGACTAGTCCGGATTCTCGATCCCGTGGCAACGCCCCGGACAGGCCTTGTTCACAGGAGGAGCGTGAAGCGAGCGTTAGCTCAGCTTACGCAGCCATCGCCAGATCAGTGTTGGCAATTATGGTTCTTCCGAAGGGATTATCCAGGACCTCGGACCTGGGCACGCGGCGAAGCCTTCTACCAACCCGTCGAAGCCAGTCGCCCCCATAGCGGGGAAATATAGTCGATTGGGCACCGGATTTGCACAGCCCTCACCCCAGGAGGGCTGTCCGAGGGCCTTCCCTCACGGGGGGGCCTAGTGGCGTGCCACGCCGCGTCGGGTCACCGCCAGACGGATCGGAACCGGCACCAACCCAGGTTGGGTCGCGGGATGGATCACCGGACGAGGAGGTTCCATGAACAAGCGCGGCTTCACGTTGATTGAGCTGCTGATCGTCATCGTCATCATCGGCATCCTCGCCGGGATGGCCAGTCTGAGGATTGCGGCCATCCGCGACAAGGGCACTCGCGCATCAATGGTTTCGGACCTGAAGAATCTGATCACGGCAGAGGAGTCGTATTTTGCGGCAAATAACGACTACACCGCCAAAACCGCAAGCATTGAGAGCGTGGGCAAGAAGAGCTCGAATGGCACGATTGCCTATCTGGTCTCTCCGGGCAATACCCTCAAGCTCAAGCGCAAGGGCACCGGCGGCTGGAATGCGACGATGACGAACAAGAGTCTTGTCACCAAGCCGAAGACCTGCGGGATCTTTGTCGGCCCTTCGAGCTATTCTCCGAACAAGAACGTCGACGTCGCTGGTGTCCCGGCCTGCTACTGACGGAGAGACGCGATCCCGAGCTTCCAGGGACGGGTCGCAGCCTCAGTTGACTCCCGCCACCTCGGCCCCTGCGAGGTAATCCTCGAACACCCGCTCGGCTTCCGTCATCGTCTCAACCTGAAAGAGCCGCTGGCGCAGCTTGGTCGCCCCATGCAGGCCGCGAGTGTACCACCCGAAGTGTTTGCGGAACTCGACGACCGTGTGGCGGGTGTCTCCCTGAAGCTCGATCGCCAGCCTGGCGTGCTGGAGGGCGACATCGAAGCGTTCCTGGGCACTCGGTGCTGCCGGTCGGGGAAGCCCGCCGAGCAATGCCCGCGCCTCCCGGAATAGCCAGGGATTCCCGAACGACCCGCGTCCGATCATGATGCCGGCACAGCCGGTATGCTGTTGCATCCGCAGCGCATCCTCGCCCGTGTTCACGTCGCCATTGCCGATCACGGGGACGTCCAGCGCTTCGACGACGACCGCGATGTCATCCCAGTTTGCCTTGCCGTTGAACATCTGGGTCCGAGTGCGCGCGTGGAGAGTGAATGCCCGCGCCCCGGCGTCCTGCATCAGGAGGGCGATGCCGACCGGATCGCGCGCCTCCTCCGACCAGCCGCTTCGCGTCTTGACGGTGACCGGGAGGTGCGTCGCGGCCACGCAGGCGCGGATGATCTGATCGACCAGGGCCATGTCGCGCAGGCAGCCTGACCCGCCGTTGCGCTGGACGACCTTCTTGACGGGACAGCCGAAGTTGATGTCGATGAAATCCGGCTGATAGCGCTCGGTCACCAGGGCGGTGGCCTCGGCCATCGACCGCGGGTCCGCCCCATAGATCTGGATGCCCACCGGCCGCTCGATCTCGTCGAACTCGCACCCCTCCAGCACCCGGGCAATCCGCCGCCGCAGTCCCTCGGAGTTGAGGAACTCGGTGATGAGGACGTCCGCCCCGAGCCCGCGGCAGATCCGCCGGAACGGGGGCTCCGAAACCCCGGCCATCGGAGCCAGGAAGAGCGGGATGGCGGTGTCGCCGGTTGGGTAAGGGAACCTCATCGGGGAAAGATAGCGCGTTGAACCGGGACCCCGCCTCCGTTAGCCTTCTCCGCCATGCGGTTACGCGACTACTTCGCATCAGACGCCATCGGGCTCGACCTGAAGGTGACCTCTCGAGAAGAGGCCCTGCCAGCCATGGTGGACCTGCTCGGTGTCGACCAGGAGTCGGCCAGCACGCTGCTCAAGATCCTGATCCGACGCGAGCAGCTGGGGTCAACGGGCGTTGGCCAGGGCATCGCCATTCCGCACTGCCGGGCGACGATCGTGCCCCAGCTTCGCCTGGCCTTCGGCCGCGTACGCACCGGCATTCCCTATGATGCGATCGACGGCGGGCTGGTCTACAACCTCTTCCTCATCGTCGCCCCGCCACTGGAGGTCTCGAACCAGTACCTCCCTGCCCTGGGCCGCCTGGCCCAGTTCGCCAAGGGTCCCGACATCCCCGAGCGGCTGGCACGGCTCGGCCGACCCGAGGATTTCTTCTCCCTCCTCGACGAGAAGAACGCCTAGCTCGAGACCTTTATTCCCACTCGATCGTCGCCGGCGGCTTGCTGCTGACATCGTACACCACCCGGTTGACGCCAATGATCTCATTCGCAATCCGGTTGGAGATCAGGGCAAGCACCTCGGGGGGAAACGCAAACCAGTCCGCCGTCATCCCGTCCCGTGAGCTGACCGCGCGCAACCCCACGACCTGATCGTAGGTCCGGCCGTCACCCATTACTCCCACCGAACGGATGGGCAGCAGGACGGCAAACGCCTGCCAGATCTGGTCATAGAGGCCGGCGGCCCGGATCTCCTCGATGAAGATCGCGTCGGCCTGGCGCAGCATCTCGAGCTGCGGACCGGTGACCTCGCCGAGAATCCGGATCGCCAGCCCGGGCCCCGGGAACGGGTGACGGCCGACCATGTCTTCCGGGAGACCGAGCTCGCGACCGACCTGGCGCACTTCGTCCTTGAACAGCTCGCGGAGGGGCTCGATCAACTTGAAGGGGAGCCGCTCCGGCAAGCCGCCGACGTTGTGGTGGGTCTTGATGGTGACCGACGGTCCACCACGAGGCGAGAACGACTCGATCACGTCGGGATAGAGCGTCCCCTGCACCAGGAAGCCGACATCATTCCCGACGTGCTTCGCTTCCTGCTCGAAGACGTCGATGAAGCGATGACCGATGCGCTTCCGCTTGACTTCGGGATCGGTAACGCCGCGAAGGTCCTCGAGAAAGGCCGCCGAAGCCTCGACCGTCCGCAAGTCGATCCCGAGCGCGCTTCGAAAGGTCCGCTCGACCTGCTCACGCTCACCGAGGCGCAGGAGGCCATGGTCGACGAAGATGCAGGTCAGCCGGTCGCCCACGGCCCGATGGACCAGGGCAGCGGCCACGGCGGAGTCCACACCGCCGGAGAGACCGCAGATCACCCGTACATCGGGGCCGACCAAGTCCCGGACCTTCTGAACTTCCGATTCGACGAAATGCTCCGCCGTCCAGTCGGGGACGCAGTGACAGATCTCGAACAGGAAGTTGGCGAGGATCTCCCCGCCGCGCGGGGTATGGGCGACCTCGGGATGGAACTGCACCGCGTGAAGCGGAAGGCTGGCATGCTCGATGGCTGCGATCGGCGAGTTCTCGCTCGACGCCGTGAGGCGCCATCCCGGCGGGACGCTCTCGACGTGATCGCCGTGACTCATCCAGACTGGCGTCGTCGCCCCGGGACTGAATCCCCTGAACAGGCGGCCCCCCATCACCTTGACGTCGGCACGACCGTACTCGCGGCGGTCGGCGGCGATCACGCTGCCGCCACTCAGTTGCGCCAGCACTTGCATCCCATAGCAGAGCCCCAGAACCGGGATGCCCAATCCCAACAGTTCCGGCTGGGCCGTTGGCACTCCCTCCTCGTAAACCGAAGACGGTCCACCGGAGAGAATCACCCCCCTGGGATGCCACTCCCGGATCCACGCGATCTCCCGAGATGGCGGGTGGATCTCGCAGTAGACGTGCTGCTCCCGGACCCGCCGGGCGATCAGCTGGGTGAACTGTGAGCCGAAGTCGATAATGAGGATGCCATCGGGGTGGTTCACGGCTGCTCGTCGGCAAAGGGATCGGCGGATTCGTCGCGGAACAGGTCAGTCAATCGCTCGCGAGGCCGGACGACAGCCCAGCGACCGTCGTCGACCAGGACTTCGGCGGGCCGAGCGCGCGAGTTGTAGTTCGAACTCATGGTAAAACCGTACGCCCCGGCCCCAAGCACGGCAAGATGATCTCCGGGGCCAACCGGCGGCAGCTCCCGATTCAGCCCGAGAAAGTCGCCCGTCTCGCAGACGGGGCCGACCACGTCGATGGGCACCGATCCTGCGGCGCCGGATTCGACTGACACGATCTGGTGCCAGGCCTGATAGAGCGCCGGGCGGAGCAAGTCGTTCATCCCGGCATCCACGATCGCCAGCTCGCGTCCCCCCGAATGCTTGCGATGCAGCACCCGGGTCACGAGGACTCCAGCGTTCCCGACCAGATATCGGCCCGGCTCCACCTCGACGACACACCCGGTAGCCGCCAGCCTTGCTCGCAGCGGCGCCATCCAGTCACCAGGCTCGACGGGCGTCTCATCGCGATACCTGATGCCCAGTCCACCACCGAGTCCCAGGCTGTCGGGAGTATGACCCGCCGCCCGCACCGCCTCGAGGGCAGTCAGGAGCGGATCGAGCCCAGCAAGGTATGGCGCTACCTCAAGCAGCTGGGAACCGAGGTGCATCGCGACCGCGCCGAGATGAAGCGCTGGCGCCTCGTCCAGGAGCGCCAGGGCACGAGGGATCTGATCGAGAGGAATCCCGAATTTCAGCCCGCCCTTGCCGGTGGCGATGTAGGGGTGGGTCTCGGTCGTCACATCGGGATTGATCCGGATGCCGATGGTGCAGGCACCGACGCCTGCCCCCACGAGGAACGCCAGACGCTGCAGCTCAGAGAGCGACTCGACGTTGATCCGCGCGACGCCGACGGCGATCGCACCCGCCAGTTCCTCATCGCTCTTTCCCACGCCGCTGAAGACAATCCGATCAGGGGGAAACCCAGCGGCGAGCGCGCGAAGCAGTTCCCCACCCGAGACGATGTCGGCGCCCGAGCCGATCCGGCAGAGAAGGTGGAGCACCGCCAGGTTGCCGTTGGCCTTGACCGCGAAGCAGATGCGATGGGGCAGGTCGCCAAGCGCTGCATCCAGTGCGGCATACCGCTCGCGGATCGCCGCGGCGTCATAGACGTAGGTCGGCGTGCCCTCCCGGGCGGCAATGTCAGCGAGCGAGATGCCTCGCATGAGCAGCGTGCCGCCCGCCTCGCGCGCCAGGCCGCACTCGGCCAGCCGCGCCGCTAGTATGCTCGCGCCCAAACCGCTTCGGCGGTGGCGGGGCGCCCAGTCCAGATGCAGGTGGTCGGCGCAACCGGGGACCGGAACTCGGGATCGGGCAGGCAACGGATCGTGGCCTTGGTTCGGGCCTTGATCTCGGCCTCGACCTCCGGGTCACCGCAGAAGCCGGCAAAGACAAAGCCACCATTGCCTTCGAGGAACGCAATGAACTCTTCCTTGCTCTTCGGGTTGCGCAGCGTGGCCGCTTCCTGCCGGGCGCGGGCCGCGTCGAGCATCGCCTGCTGCATGGCCGTCATCTCCACGTGCAGTCGGGCAGCAAGCCCCGCCATCGGCACCGCTTCCTTGCCCCCGAGACGACGGGCCAGCATCACGCTCTGCTGCGCCAGGTCCCGGGGCCCGAGTTCAAGCCGGAAGGGAGTTCCGCGCGATTCCCAATCGTAGTACTTGGCGCCCGGTTTCATGTCGCGCGTGTCGGTCGTCACGCGGATCCCTGCCCCGCGCAATTCCTTCGCCATCGCGTCGGCCGCCACGACCATTTGCGCCTTCTCTTCATCCGTGCGCCAGATCGGGATGATCACGACCTGCCACTGCGCCAGGCGCGGCGGGCAGACCATACCCTTGTCATCACCATGGGTCATGATCAGGCCACCAACCAGTCGAGTCGAGACGCCCCATGAGGTGCTCCAGACGTAATCGAGCCCGCCCTCGGCGGTCTGGAACTGCACGTCGAAGGCCTTGGCGAAGTTCTGGCCGAGATTGTGGGAGGTCCCGGCCTGCAGCGCCTTGTTGTCCTGCATGAGCGCTTCACACCCATAGGTGCGCAGCGCCCCGGCGAACCGTTCCGAATCGGTCTTGGGCCCGGTGATCACCGGCATGGCCATCCACTCTTCCATGAACGCCCGGTAGAGATTCAGGATCAGCAGTGTTTCCGCTTCGGCCTCCGCCTCGGTCGCGTGTGCGGTATGCCCTTCCTGCCAGAGGAACTCGGTGGTGCGCAGGAAGAGGCGCGTGCGCAACTCCCAGCGGACGACGTTGGCCCACTGGTTGATCAGCACCGGCAGGTCGCGATAGCTCTGGATCCACTTGGCATACATCGCGTAGATGATCGTCTCCGATGTCGGCCGAACCACCAGCGGTTCCTCAAGTTCCTTGCCGCCACCGTGCGTCACCACCGCAGTCTCGGGGGCGAACCCCTCGACATGCTGTGCCTCCCTGGCCAGGAAGCTCTGCGGAATGAAGAGCGGGAAGTAGGCGTTCTGGTGGCCAGTGTCCTTGAACATCCGGTCGAGCGCCTGCTGCATCTGCTCCCAGATGGCGTAGCCATTGGGCCGGATCACCATGCAGCCTCGCACGGGCGAATAGTCCGCCAGCTCGGCCCGCATGATCAGATCGTTGTACCAGGCGCTGAAATCCTTGGCGCGTGGCGTGATGGCTTTGGACTCTGCCATGCTGTTATCCGGTCCTCATCAGAAGTTCGCGGCAACGAAGTGCCAAGGAGCCGACGGCGACGCTCGACTGGGTGCTGCCGGCCAGGTCCCGCAACTGCACTTCTCCGCGGGCGCGGTCGTCCGGGCCGACGACGGCGGCGAGCCTGGCCCCGCGTGCATCGGCCAGCTTGAGCTGCTTGCCGACGCCACTGGGGGCGAAGGCATACTCGACCCGCAAACCCGTGTCGCGCAACTGATGCGCCAGACGAAGGACATGTGAGGTGTCCTCCACGGTCACGGCCACGAGGAAGACATCAACTGTCGGCCCGACCGCGGGACGGAGGTCGCGGTCCTTGAGGAGCTCGCCCAGCACCACGTCACCCATGCCGAAGCCGAGGGCGGGAAGATCGACGCCGCCGAGGGAGGCGAGCAGCGTGTCATAGCGGCCACCGCCGCAGATGGCACGCAGAGTGCGCTGGGCATCGAACAGCTCGAAGACCGTGCCGGTGTAGTACGCCAGGCCCCGGACCACCGTGAAGTCGACATCGATCCACTCGGCAAGTCCCATGGCATCAAGCGCCGCCAGCGTCCGCCGCAAGGGAGCGATGGCACTGTCACCGCCCGGCGCGCTCTTCAGCGCCTCCTCGACGGCTACCATGCCACGGATCGTCGCGACGGCCTGAAGATCGGCGATGGTTGCCGGCGCGAAGGCATGCGGCTGGTCCCGGAGCCGCTCGATCTCCTCGCCCCGCATCCTTTCGAGCTTGTCGATGAACTGGTAGGCCGCACCCATGCCTTCGTCTGGGACACCGCGCTGCTTCAGCAGCGCGGTCAGGGCACGGCGGTCGCTCAGCCGGACGCGCACGTCCGTCGGACCCAGGCCGAAGCCCCGCATCAGGTCGATGGCAAGGGCGATGATCTCGGCGTCGGCCAGCGGCCCGGCTTCGCCAATCAGGTCGCAGTTGAGCTGGAAGTGCTCCCGCAGGCGGCCCCTCTGCTGCCGCTCATAGCGGAACAGCTGGGGCATGGAGAACCAGCGAATCGGCTTCTTCAGGCCGTTGGCGCGCTCGGCCACCATCCGCGCAAGCGTCGGGGTCATTTCGGGCCGAAGCGCCACCTCGCGGTCGCCCTTGTCGCGGAAGTTATAGAGTTGACCAACGATTTCATCCCCGCTCTTGGCCGTATACAGCTCCAGCGGCTCCAGCGGGGGACCGTCGTACTCCTCGAACCCATAGCGACACGCGACCTGACGCCAGACGGAAAAGATGTAATTCCGAAGGGCAAGATCGGCGGGGGCGAAGTCGCGAAAACCGGGGAGGCCCTTGGAAGTCATGGCGCAAAATACATGGTCAGGCTATCTCCGTCGCGGGGCTCACCCGACATCAAAGCCCTTGGCCGCCATCACATCACCGACCGTGTGGAAGGATCCGGTCACCAGGATCGTCCCCTGCCCCCCTTCCACCTCCCGTAGCGCGTGCCAGAAGTCCGGTTCCAGCCGCCATTTCGCCCTGGCCGGCGGACGTCCCGGATCGGCCAGCCACCGCTCCAGCCAACCGGTGTCCCACCGCCGGCCGGTGGCCGTCGGGGCGACCGTGAGCACGCCGACGTCAATCACCTGGTCGAGCTCAACGAGCATTTCCGGATACGCCTTGTCGCCCAGGATCGACACCAGCGCCCGGATCGGTCGCGGCGGCTGCAATTCCCCGATCGCCCGGGTCAGCGCCCGCATCCCATCGGGATTGTGGGCGACATCGAAAAGCCAGCGCCCACGACGGTCAAACCGACCAGCCAACCGCGCCTGGGCGAACGCCAGTGCCTTCACCGCCGCGGCAGGACGGAACGGTGCCGGCAGAAGATCGAGGAGGGTGGCCGCGATGGCCGCGTTCCGTCGCTGGTGCGGACCCAGGAGACCCAGGAGACCGCCGAATACGGCATCGGGGGGCACGACGACGGCGAGGAAGCTCCCGTCGGCATCCAGCGACTCCACAGCGGCCTTCCCGGCCTCGAGGAGGGTTTCGACCAGACCGGGCTCGGGCTCACCAATCACCAGAGGCACTCCCGGCTTGGCAATCCCTGCCTTCTCGCGAGCGATGTCCTGCGTTGTCTCGCCGAGGTATTTCTGGTGGTCGAGCGCGATATGCGTGATTACGCTGGCGAGGGGAGTGATCACGTTCGTGCTATCGAGTCGACCACCCAGTCCGACCTCGATAACCGCGATGTCGACCTCACGCGCGGCGAAGTCGGCCAGAGCGATCGCGGTGCTGATTTCGAAGAATGTGGCCCCGGTTTCCTCGATCAATGGCTGCAGGTGGCTCGTCCAGGCCGCCACCGCTTCTTCGGAGATCGGGATGGCGCCAACCCGGATACGTTCGCGAAACGAGACCAGATGCGGGGAGGTGTATAACCCGGCCTTCCACCCGGCCGCCTGCAGCGTGCTGGCGATCAGGGTGGCCACGCTGCCTTTTCCGTTGGTGCCCGCCACGTGGATCGTCGGGAAAAGCCGGTGTGGCTCCCCCACGGCGGCGAGGAGTCGGCGCGTGGTCTCAAGCCCGAACTTGATCTGGGTGGTGCGCGGGAAGAGGTAGTCGAGGGCTTCCTGGTACGTCAGCGCCATGGGTCGCCCCGCAAGGCAGGAACGCCCCGCTCCAGGGCGGCAGCGGGGCGGATCGGTCCAGCGGGGAGGGCGTGCCTCCTGTTCAGGCGACGTCGGCCGCGCGCGGCGGAATCGTGCGCCGCTGCATGTGGCGAAGGAGGCGGGCGGTGGTCTCGCGGAGCGAGGCGCGCGGGACGACGTCGTCCACCTGTCCCTTCTCCAGCAGGAACTCGGCCGTCTGGAATCCATCCGGCAGGTCCTGGCCGATGGTCTGCTTGATCACGCGCTGGCCGGCGAAGCCGATCACCGCGCCAGGCTCCGCGAGAACCACGTCGCCCTGCATGGCGAACGAGGCCGAGACGCCGCCCGTGGTCGGATCGGTCAGGATCGAGATGTAGGGTACCGCCACCTGCTTCATTGTGGCGATGGCCGAGGAGGTCTTGGCCATCTGCATGAGGGAGAGAGCCCCCTCCTGCATTCTGGCACCACCCGAGGTGCAGACCAGGACCAGAGGGATTCGCTTGTCGGCCGAGCGTCTGGCCAGGCGGGCGATCTTCTCGCCGACCACGGAACCCATCGAGCCGCCCATGAACGCGGAAGTTCATCACGCCCGAGATGAAGTGGACGCGCTTCGAGCTTGGCCACGCCCGTAAAGATCGCATCCGATGAGCCCCGCCTTCTTCTGGGCCAGGACCAGCCGGTCGGCGTAGTGCTCAAACGGAGGGGATCAGCGGATCGAAGATCGCCGTAGAGTTCTCTCCAGCTGCCTTCGTCGGTCAGCAGTTCGATGTACTCCTCGGCCGAGAATCGCTTGTGCGTGCCGCACTCGGGGCAGACATTGAGCGCCTTCTCGAACTTCTCGCTGATGTCGATGTGGCCGCAGGACTCGCATTTCTCCCAAGCGTCCGCTGGCACCTCGCGACGTTCCCGTTCGACCGTTCTGGAGTTTGCGCTCTTTCTTGAACCACGCCATTACGGTCATAGGGTCCTGGAGTGGTCGGCCACGGAAGGTCCGACGGATGCATTGAACGTGCGCCCATTGCGGCGGCAGCGCAAGACCTTGACAGCTAAGTTATTGTTTTACCTACACATAGCCAGCAGCGCGTTCCTCCGAAGCCGCCCGGAATGCCAGCCCCAGGGCCAGAAAGGTCGCCAGCAGAAAAGAGCCGCCATAGGAGAAGAACGGCAGCGGAATTCCGGTGATCGGCAGGATCGAGATCGTCATCCCGATGTTTTCGAAGATGTGGGTGAACATCAGCCCCGCAATGCCAAACACCACCATCGAGGCAAACGGGTCGCTCGAGCGCCGGGCGATCCTGCACCAGGGTCACCAGGAGCACCAGGAAGAGCCCAAGAGCGACGAGAACTCCGATGAACCCCAACTCCTCCCCGACGGTCGAGAAAATGAAGTCGGTGCTCCACTCCGGGATGAAGCCTGTTCGCTTGAGTGGACCGAGGGTGAATCCATTGCCGAACCAGCCGCCGGAACCGATCGCCACCTTCGACTGGATCGCCTGGTACGCGGTATGTGCTGGATCCATTGCGGGGTTGATGAACGAGGTGATTCGGGCTCGCTGGTACTTGTCGAAGTGATTCCATACCAGGATGGCCAGCACGCCCATCATCGCGTTCGCCAGGTACACCGTGATCGCCTCGAGGATGAAGGGGCGCCAGATCAACAGCAGGATAAAGAGCCCGATCATCCATGCGCTCCAGAGCACCGTGCTCCAGGCCAGCGAGCAACGAAATCACCGGCGACGCCAGCAGCACCAGGACGGAGACGGGCACACCGGCCCAGAAGAAGACCGCGAACATCGTCCCGCCAAACACCATGGCGCTGCCCAGATCGGGCTGCTTCAGGACCAGGAGGGCCGGAATGAGCGCGATCAGGATCGGCGTAATCAGGCCCCGCAGGGAAGTCGGTGCTACTCGGCGCGAAGAGAACCACAACGCCAGCATCAGGATGGTGGCCAGCTTGGCAAATTCCACCGGCTGGCCGATCCGAATCGAACCGATCGCGAGCCAGCTCTTGCTGCTGGCTTGCCCCGCCGGCACCGGTCCCGACCACGAGCGTGCCATCAGGAGCGCGAGGCCGATGCCATACAGCCAGGGCGTGGCCCATTCCAGCAGCCGAAAGGAGCTGCGATAGCTCAGCGCGGCCGCAGCCACTGCGATCAGGAGCTAGGCCCTATGCCACAGCCACTTCCAGTGAATGTCGTGGAGACTCCCGATCGAGAACGGCCTCGGACCGCTGCCGAAGGTCGACCTGGCCGGCGGAGTAGACCATCAGGAGGCCGTAGAGCGAGAGCAGGATCACCATGACCAGGAGTTGGCGGCTCAGGCCCCGATTCACAACCGGCCTCCCGCTGCGGCCCGGCCTCGCGTCGTGTCCAGGGATGGCAGAGTCCGGGACGGGGGTGAGGTCCTCCGTCGAGTCGCGCGCCTCGATCTTGAGCGCTTTGCCCGTCAAGTACTTGGCGATGGCGCGGAAGGCGTACTTGGCCACCCGGCCACCGTGAATTCCCTCCTCCACCTGGATCCCAACGACGATCTTGGGATTGCTCGCCGGGGCGAACGACATGAACCAGGCGATATCCTGCTGCCCCGCCACCTGGCCCGATCCTGTCTTCCCGGCCATTTCGAGCGCACTGACCCCCGCCTCGCTCACGAGGCCCGCGGTTGCCGTCCCGCTGGCCACGACGGCCGCATCGCCTCCCGGAGGCCGAGGCGCTGATCGGAGGTGAGGTGCAGGTCGTGCGACGGGCCCTGAACCCGACCCGGGATGATGATACGGCGTCCGCTTGATCCCATCCCCCGCCAATGCGGCATAAAACGACACCATGTTGATCAGGGTCTGGGCATTCGCGCCCTGGCCGATGGAGAGATTGAGCACCTCTCCCCCGCTCCAGTACTCACGCCACGCCGGTTGACATAACTCTTGACACTCGCCGGGAAGCGTCGGCGAGACTCATTGGGCAGGTCGATCCCGCTCGCTGATCCGAAGCCCATCAGTTCAGCTCCTTGATGAGCGTGTCCGCACCGATCAGCCGCCCCAGCTGGTAGAAGTAGACGTCGCACGACGTCGCAATCGCCTCGCGCAAGGTCAGGCTGCCATGCCCCTCCTTCTTCCAGCACTTCCACGACCGATTCCCGAGGCTGATACGAGCCACTGCATGGCTGGCGCATTCGGCAGTCCATCGTCACCAGCCCGAGCTTCAGTGCCACGGCGGCGATGGCCAGCTTGAACGGCGACGCCGGCGGGTAGTACCCCTGGATCACCCGGTTGTACATCGGCTTGTCGGGATTCTCTGACAGCGCCCGATACATCGCCGGATCGACCCGGCCGATGAAGGCGTTGGGATCGAAGTTGGGGTATGAGTAATAGGCGAGGACCTCTCCCTTGGGGGTCATCGCCACCATTGCCCCGCGCTTGCCGGAGAGTCCGCGCGCCACATCGAATCGATGAACCGCTGCAATGGCAGGTCGATGGTGGTGATCATCGGTCGTCCCGCCACGGGCGCGATGGAGCCGCCGCCTGACTGCTCGCGGACCATGCGTCCGGTCGAGGTCATCTCGACATAGCGCAACCCGTTGCTGCCCGCGCAGAATCGAGTCGTACTCGACCTCGAGTCCGATCTTGCCGACGATGTCGCCCGGCTTGGCTTCGGTGAACTTTCTTCGCATCCAGCTCAGCCTGGCTCACCTGCCCCACGTATCCGACGAGGTGGGCAACGGCCGTGCTGTCGGGGTAAAGTCGCCGAGGCTCCGCCTGAATCAGCAGTCCCGGCAAGCGCGGCGCGGTGCTCCTCGAGCTTCGCGATCACCCGGGTCTCGCCCGACGCGAACACCAGCGCCGGCTCGTACTTTGACGCCTTCCACCTGCGCATGACCGGCTCGATGTCGATCGAATCTTCGGGCACCAACGCAGCCAACCGGGTCAGCACCGTGCGCAAGGTGAGCGAGTCGAAGGCCAGCACCTTGACCGAGTACCCGGGCGATGTTGACGGCAATGGCCTGGTTGTTCCGGTCGAAGATCGTGCCACGTGGCGCCTCCAGCGAGATGCCGCGGAGGCGGTTCGAGTTGGAAGTCAGTCGGAACTGCTCGTGCTCGGACGATCTGCGCCCGGAAGAACGCGCCCGCCAGGACGAAGAACGCCAAGGCCAGGAAGCCAGTGGCCTGTCCAGCTCGCCGCTCCAGTTCCCAGGACGAAAATGCGCTCATGGTTCGATCCGGATCGCCAACCACTCACGAAACAACATGACGATCACCACGCCCATGGCAGCAGTGGTGGCCCCTTGGATGGCGCCCACCAGACGGCCATGACCCACAGCTGCGTCAGCGAGGTCCCGCTGAGGAGCTGGACCAGGACGTCGCGCACCCAGGTACCGACAAAGAAGAGCGCGGCATTAACGATCACATTGTCGGCGAAGAAGATCCGGCGACCCCACGATGCCCCCCATCCCACCACCACATGCGCGAGGATCCCGGCACCGAACCGCGCCGGCGTCAGCACATCCACCAGCAGACCGGCCACCAAGCCGGTCACCGCGGCGGCACCGGGTCGCTGCTGGATTGCGACCAGGAGCAGCGCCAGAACGAGAAAATCCGGCATCCCAGGCCAATTCGTCAGCGAGGGGCGCAGGTAGAATTCCGCGAACAGGAGGACGACCACCACCGCCGCGACCCGGAACCCGCCGCCGCGATCGCTCAGGCCGCCGGCCCGGCGTCGCCGGTCTACAAACCGCGCCCCGGTCATCGGATGGAGTCCCGCTTGACCGCAATCGGGAGGAATACCGAATCATGCGGCGACGTCAGCACCATCACGGCGGTCGCATCACCAGGATTGGCGAACGGGGCCACCCGATAGACGCGCTCCCATCCCTGGGTTTCCGAACCGATGCCAGAGATCCGGCCGACTGGGACTCCCCGCGGAAAGACGGTGCCGATTCCCGACGTGTAGACGACCGTGCCAAGCGCCAGGGAATCGTGCAACGGCACGCCACTGAGCTCGAGGATGGTGTGCGAGGCGAAGCCGAGAGGGGATGGCGCGAGAATGAGCGTGCCCAGGATGCTGCCATCGGCCGTCACCGCGGAAGCCCGAAAATCCGGATGAAGCCAGGTCAGCACGGCGCTGGAATGCGCGTCGACACTCCAGACCGATCCGAGCAACCCTTCCCCGGTCACCACCGGATCGAATTCAGCCACCCCGTCGGCGCTTCCAACGTCAATCAGCAACATCCTGTTGTCGGTCGCGATTGGCCGATGGAGCACGTTCGCGGCGCGATACGGCCTCGCCAGCCGCCCGCGCAAGGCCAGAAGGGCTCGGAGGTTCTCATTCTCGCGCCGCAGCGCCTCGCCATCCATGACCACGAGGGCAAGCGAGTCGCGATCGCGCTCGATGCCGACCAGCCGGAAGCGCGACGTGCGATCCACGACCGCACGAGACTGCAGCAGGACGATCGGGCGGAAGACGGTCTGGCGGATGGCGGAGCTGAACGCACTGGCCCACGGGCGCGGGATCATGAGGGCGAGCAGGGAAAGCACAACGCAGCCGCCGAGAAGCAACAGGTCTCCGCGGGCCGCCTCCCTTCCCGACGGATCCCGCATCGTCAGGTCACCAGGACGCTGCGGTACTTCTCGAAGTCATCAAGAATCCGCCCGGTGCCTCGCACCACGCAGGTCAGCGGATCCTCGTCGATGTGGATCGGCAGCCCGGTCTCCTGCGACAGCAACTGGTCGAGGCCGCGAATCAGCGCACCGCCACCGGTCATCACGATCCCACGATCAACGATGTCCGAGGCGAGCTCCGGGGGGTGATTTCCAGCGCGCGGCGGACGGCATCGACCACCTGCGCAATCGGCTCCTGGATTGCCTCCCGGATCTCGGCGGAATGAATGCGCACCGTCTTCGGGATCCCGGAGACCAAGTCACGCCCCTTCACTTCCATTTCCCGCTCGTCGCCCGACGGATAGGCCGAACCGACCTTGATCTTGATCATCTCGGCCGTGGGCTCCCCGATCAGGAGATTGTAGTTCTTGCGCATGAACAGCACGATGGCCTGGTCGAGTTCGTCGCCGCCAATGCGGATCGATGTGTCGGACACGATGCCCGACAACGCAATCACGGCGATTTCCGTCGTGCCACCGCCGATGTCGATCACCATGTTCCCCGTCGGCGTCTCGATGGGAAGACCGACGCCAATCGCCGCGGCCATGGGTTCCGCGACCATCCACACCTGCTTCGCACCGGCGGTTTCCGCCGAGTCACGTACCGCACGGCGCTCCACTTCGGTAATGCCGGATGGCACCGCGACGATCACCTTCGGCTTGACGCGGAAGAAGTGCTTGTCGATGATGGTCTTGAGGAAATACCGCAACATCTTCTCGGTCACATCGAAGTCGGCAATCACACCGTCCTTCAGCGGACGGACCGCCATGATCCCATCCGGCGTGCGGCCAAGCATTCGCTTCGCCTCGAGGCCGATCCCCCTGATGCGACCCGTCGCCTTCTCGATCGCCACGACCGATGGCTCGTTCAACACGATGCCTTCACCCTTGACATACACGAGGGTGTTGGCTGTGCCGAGGTCCACCGCGATTTCATTGGCCGGGAAAAAGGAACCGAAATTGGGGAGTTTCACGATGCTGGCCGCCGGAGAGTCGTTGCGGCCAAGTTTAAGGCAGCGTTCCGGACTCGGCAAGCGCAACGCATTGCGGGATGCGGAGTTGGATGGCATCACGTGAACAGGATTGGGAGAACAAAAAAGTGAGCACCCGCTCACAAGGGTCGCTGAGCGACCACTCTCCTACTTCTCCCCAGTGCTCCCAAACCCCCCGCTACCCCTGCTGGAGGGAGGTAGCTCAGACACCTCGCGGAACACCACCAGCTCAACTCGCTGGACCAGCAACTGGGCAATCCGGTCGCCCCGATGGACGTCAAAGGGACCCATCCCATGGTTGATCAGGATGACCTGAAGCTCGCCACGGTAGTCGCTGTCCACGGTCGCGGGAGTGTTGGGAAGGGTCACCCCGTGCTTCAGGGCGAGACCCGACCGCGGCCGCAGCTGCAGTTCATACCCAGCCGGAACGGCCACCGTCAGGCCGGTCGGCACCAAGCTGCGGCCCCCGGCGGGGATGGTCACATCCAGCGCCGCGACCACATCCATCCCGGCCGCTCCTGGCGTGGCACGCGCCGGCAGGGGCAGCCCCTCACCGTGCGGCAAGCGCACGATGAGGAGCTCGACAGGTTCCGTCACCTAGAGGACGCTGTCAACGTCGAATGACTTGAGCCCGAAGGCCTCGGCCACGCCGGCGTAGACGATCTTCCCATTCACGATGTTCAGCCCGAGCTTGAGCGCCCCGTCCTGCCGGCAGGCGTCCTGCCAGCCGAGGTTGGCCAGCTTGACCGCATAGGGGAGCGTGGCATTCGTCAGCGCCAGCGTGGACGTCCGCGGAACGGCGCCGGGCATGTTGGCGACCGCATAGTGCAGCACACCCTCGACGAAGTAGGTCGGGTTCTCGTGCGTGGTCGGCTTGATCGTCTCGACGCAGCCACCCTGGTCGACGGCGACGTCGACGATGACGCAGCCGTCGGGAATCGACTTGAGGTCCTCGCGGGTGATCAGGTGCGGCGCCTTCTTCCCCGGAAGGAGGACGGCACCGATGATCAAGTCGGCGTCCTTGACGGCGTCAAGGATGTTGTGCCGGTTGGAAAAGACCGTGTTGACATTCGCCGGAAGGACGTCGTCGAGGTAGCGCAGCCGATCGAGGGAATTGTCGAGAATGACGACGTTGGCGCCGAGCCCGGCGGCCATCTTGGCGGAATTGATGCCGACCACGCCGCCACCGATGATCACAACCTTGGCCGGCGGCACGCCGGGAACGCCACCGAGCAGCACGCCGCGTCCCCCGTACAGCTTTTCGTTGTACTTCGCGCCTTCCTGCACCGCGAGGCGACCGGCCACTTCCGACATCGGGGTGAGCAGCGGCAATTGGCCCCCGGCGAGCTGCACGGTCTCATAGGCCACCGCAATGGCGCCCGACTTCATCACGGCACGGGTCAGCGGCTCGTCGGCGGCAAAGTGGAAGTAGGTGTACATGACGAGGCCCGGGCGCATCCTCGGCCATTCGACCGCGATCGGCTCCTTGACCTTCACGATCATGTCGGCCTTGGCCCAGACTGCGTCGGCCGTCGGAAGGATGGTCGCCCCGGCGGCAACATACGCCGCATCGGAGAATCCGCTGCCGATGCCAGCTCCGGTCTCGACGTTGACGATGTGACCTTCGTGGACGAGAACCTCAATGCCGGCGGGGACCAGTCCGACACGGTTCTCGTTAGTCTTGATCTCCTTGGGAACGCCGATCTGCATGGCCGACTCGCTTGCCTGCGCCCGGAAGCGCGGTGGAGGTTATTTGACGGGTCCGAGGCGGACCGTCGTCATCCGTTCGGGGGCGAGGAATTCTGTAGCCAAGGTGGCCACCGTGTCTACTGTCACCCCATCTACCAATTGAAGCACCTCATCAATACTGCGATACTGATCGTCATTCAAGACGTGCGAGGCCAGTCGGGACATCCGGCTCACCGTGCTCTCGAGGCTGAGCAGCACCTGGCCATGCAGCTGTCCCTTCCCATCCGCCAGTTCCTCGGGCGAAATCCCCTCTCGCGATATCCGACTAACCTCATCACCGATCATGGCGAGTGCCTGCGCAGCTGTTCGCGGACTCGTCCCGACGTACACGCCGAAGGTCCCGGCCGAGCGATAGCACGAGTGCCAGGCATAGACCGCGTAGCACAGCCCGAGCTCCTCGCGCACCTTCTGGAAGAGCCGGCTCGACATCCCCCCGCCGAGCACCGTCGCGATGAGGGCGAGGCCCCAGCGTCGCGGGTCAACGGCCGCCACGGTGTCCGTGCCGAGGATCGCATGCACCTGCTGCAGGTCGTCCTGCTCGACATGGTCGAGCCCGCGAGCTGCCAGGCCCGGTACCACGGCGGGCACCGCCGGGCGGGGATCCCCGGTGAACCAGCCCAGCGCCTCGAGCGAAGCAAGCACGGCAGCATGCTCGACGTTGCCCGCCACCGCGATCACGGTATTGCCGGGATGGTAGCCGCCCTCGTGAACCGCCCGAAGATCCGCGGTGCCGAGCGCCGCGACGCTCTCCGGCGTGCCGAGGATCGAATAGCCGTAGGGATGTTCCGGCCAGAGGGTCTCGCTCCAGAGCTCCGAGACGAAGTCATCGGGCGTGTCGCGCACACCGCTGAGTTCCTCGAGCACGACCTTGCGCTCGAGCTCGAGGTCGCCCTGCCGCAGGAGCGGTGAGCGGACCAGGTCCGAGAGCACGTCCAGCGCCAGGGGAAGGTCGCGGTCGAGGACATGAGCCTGGTACGACGTCTGGTCGCGGGAGGTGTAGGCGTCGAGCGACCCGCCGCGGGACTCGAGTGCCAGGGCGATGTCACGGGCCGACCGCGTGGTGGTTCCCTTGAAGACCATGTGTTCCAGCAGGTGGGAAACACCCATCTTGTCGCGTGATTCGTGGCCGCTGGCGGTGCGCACCCATACCCCGGCGGCGGCGGACCGAACGCCGGGGAGGCGTTCGGTCACCACCACGAGACCATTGGGAAGGTCAGTGCGGAAAATGGCAGCGTCGAGAGCGACGGTGCTCACGGGGCGCCGCTCAGGGCTTCGGGAGGAGGGCCTTCCGGGACAGCCGCATCCGGCCGCGCTCGTCGACCTCGAGCAGCTTGACCTGCACGATGTCCCCCTTCTTCACCACATCCTCGGTCTTCTCGACTCGCTTGTGGTCAAGCTCCGAAATGTGAAGCAGCCCCTCGACGCCTGGCATGATTTCGATGAAGGCACCGAAGGCCGTGATGCTCTTCACCGGACCCTCATAGATGGTGCCGACAATCGGCTCGGCCACGATGGCCATGACCATCTCCTTCGCCTTGGCCCCGGCCTCGGCGCCAACGGCAGCGATGGTGATCAGGCCGGTGTCGTCGATGTTCACCTTCGCCCCCGAGGCATCCTGGATGCCGCGGATGGTCTTGCCCTTCGGGCCGATCACATCGCCGATCTTGTCCGGCTTGATCTGGATCGTGAAGATGCGGGGCGCCCACGGCGACATCTCCGGCCGATGTGTGGCCAGCACCTTGTTCATCTCGCCGAGGATGTGCAGGCGACCCTTCTTCGCCTTGTCGAGCGCTTCCTTCATGATGTCGAGCGAGAGGCCGTGGATCTTGATGTCCATCTGGATCGAGGTGATGCCCGCCTCGGTACCGGCGACCTTGAAATCCATGTCGCCAAGATGATCCTCGGTCCCGAGAATGTCGGTCAGGATCGCAATCCGGTCGCCTTCCTTGATCAGTCCCATGGCCACACCGGCGCACGGCGACTTGATCGGCACGCCCGCATCCATCAGCGCCAGCGATCCACCGCACACCGTCGCCATCGACGAGGAACCGTTGGATTCCAGCACCTCTGAGACCAGCCGGATCGTATAGGGAAAGTCCTCGAAGTGCGGCAGCAAGGGCTGCAGCGCCCGCTCGGCCAATGCCCCGTGCCCGATCTCGCGGCGAGAGGTCCCACGAATCGGCTTGACCTCGCCCGTGCAATACGGCGGGAAGTTGTAGTGGAGCATGAACGACTTGGTGTGCATTCCCGCGACGTTGATGCCGTCGAGTCGCTGTTCATCGTCGGCGGTGCCGAGCGTCACGACCGCCAGCGCCTGGGTCTCGCCGCGGGTGAAGAGTGCCGAGCCGTGGGGACGCGGCAGGACGTGTGCATCGATCGTGATCGGCCGGATCGGTGTCGCCGTCACGGCCATCGACGCGCTCCCCCTTGGTGAGGATCTGCTCGCGCATCACCGCGTACTCGACTTCCTCGATTTCGCCGTGAATCGCCTTGGCCTGGTCCGGAAAGTCCACGGCAAGCTTCGCCGACGATGTCGTGACGGATGGTCGGCCAGCGCCGCGGCGCGGCCCGCCTTGTCCTTCCCGTTCATCGCCTTCGCGAGGGGCTTCTCGGCCAGGGAGCGCACCTTCTTGACCAGGGCCTCGTCCCGTGGGGCCGGCGTCCATTCCATCTTGGGCTTGCAATCCTTGGCAATGAGCTCCAGCTGGATCTTCACCTGCTCGCGAATGCCGACCTGCGCAACCTTGAGCGCCTCGACGACCTCGGCTTCGGAAATCTCCAGCGCGCCGCCCTCGACCATCAGGATCGAGTCATCCGACCCGCTGACGGTGAGGTCGATCGAGGAGAACTCGAGCTGCTGAAAGGTCGGATTGAGGACCCACTTGTCCTCGATCTTGCCCGACGCGCACGGCGGCGATCGGGCCCGTTCCACGGCATCGGGGACATCATCAGCGCAGCCGACACCCCCATCAGCGCGGGAATGCTGGCGTCGTTCTCCTGGTCGGCTGACATCACCGTCACGAAGACCTGGACTTCGTTCTTGAAGCCCTCGGGGAAGAGCGGCCGGATCGACCGGTCGATCAGCCGGCACGACAGGATCTCGTCGTCAGTCGGGCGCCCTTCACGCTTGAGGAACCCGCCGGGGATCTTGCCCGCGGCGTAGTGCTTGTCGCGATATTCGACCGTGAGCGGGAAGAACGGAAGCGAGGAGAGTTGGGAGAGACCGTCACGGCGACGAGGAGGACGGTTTCGCCGTACTGGACCAGAACGGATCCAGCGGCTTGCTTGGCGAGGCGGCCGGTCTCGATGACCAGCGGGCGGCCCGCGAACTGCGTTTCGATTCGATGCACGATCAATCCTTCAATGCGAATGAGCACTCCAGAACACAAAAGGCGCCCCACGGTGCTCGCGTGGGACGCCCTGCAGCTTCAGCACCGAATCAATTCCGGAGGCCGAGTTCAGTCACCAGGGCACGATAGGCCGAGAGATCGCGACTCTTCATGTAGTTGAGGAGTCGACGCCGCGTTCCGACCATCTTCAGGAGCCCCTGCCGACCGTGATGGTCCTTGGAGTGGGTCCGGAAGTGGTCGGTGAGGTCGTTGATGCGGGCCGTCAACAGGGCAACCTGAACCCGGGCGGACCCGGTGTCGGTTTCGTGCTGGCGGTGCTTCTCAATGACGGGCTGCTTCTCGATCATGCCGTATCCTGCCCTGGGTCAAGCTGCGCTTACACTTAGGTCGTCTGATAGCCCTTGAATATACCCGAGCCCTCGGGGGGCGACAATCCCCCGAAGCTGCGCCAGTGGCTGGGAGCCGGGCTCAGGGCCTCGAGCAGCCTCACGATGTCGTTCTTGAACGCCACCACCATCATCAGGACCACCAGCACCAGCCCCACCAGCGAAACCGCCTCCCGCAGCTTGCGCGGCAGCGGCCGCCGGATGATCCCCTCGACGAGGCAGGATCAGGAAGGCCCCGCCATCCAGCACCGGGATGGGCAGCAGATTGACGATGGCCAGGTTGATCGAGATGATCGCCATGAAGGCCAGCAGCGGTTCCAGCCCCGCCGCGCCTGATCCGGCCGCCATCTGGCCGATCAGGATCGGGCCACCGACGTTGCTGATCGCACACATTGCGGCTGAAGAGTCCCGCGCAGGGTCCGGAAGATCGTCCCCGCCGACGTCGACCGTCGCCATCCCGCCTGCCTCGACCGCGCCGAACGGGCCAGGGGTTCGGTCTGGTAATCGCTCCTCGGCGCCGAGCCCGATCCGACCGATCATCGCCGAGGTGGAGTCGCCGGGGACCTCTCGCTCGGCCCGTGGCGTCACCGCGACCCTCACCGGACTCCCGTGCCGGATGACCGTCAGCGTGATCTCGCGTCCGGCGGCGGCCTTGATCTGCTCGACCGCATCGGACCACATCGCCACCGGAAGCATCGTCGACCGCGACGATCGAGTCGCCAACAGCAAGCCCGGCCTTCGCAGCCGGATAGCCCGGCGCCAGATCGCGCCGAGCACCGCAGTCTGCAGCGGCTCGAGCGCCTCGGTGGCCAGCTGGGCCCGCTGCAGCAGGGCGTCCCGGTGCAGCGGAATCGCCACCGGTGGGTGGCCCGCGAAGGTCAAGTCGATCGCATTCTCTGAACTGGCGGTGATCTGGTCGATGACGTCGTCCCAGGAGTGCACCGGCATGGCCGTTGATCGCGACGATGCGCGTCCCATCGCGGCACCGAGGCCAGCGCCTTCGCCTCGGGCGGCAGCGCGGCGAGAGTTGACGTGGCCGATGCGTGGTCGTCGGGTTGTAGTGGCGGCCGTTCTTCCAGGCCAGCCGGTGAAGACCACCCAGGCGAACAGCGCATTCAGCGTCACGCCGGCGAGGATGATGATCATCCGCTGCCAGATCGGCTTGGCCTCGAAGACCCGATCCGGCGGAACATCGGCGGCACGAGTGTCCTTCGAGCACCGACGAGGCGGGATCCTCCTCGCGCGACGCCATCTTCACGTAGCCACCCAGCGGCAGCCACGCGATGGCCCACTCGGTCTCGCCCGCCGTGGAACTTGAGCCAGGGAACCGGCTTGCCGATCCCGATGGCGAAGCGATGCACCCAGACGCCGAAACATCTTGGCGGCCAGGAAGTGCCCCAGTTCGTGGACGAACACCAGCACGCCGAGCACGACGGCCAAGGATCGCGATGGTAAAGAGGACGTTGCTCACGCGATCGCCTCCACGGCCAGACGCCGGGCATCAGTATCGGCAGCCCGCACGGCGTCGACGCGAATCGGCCGCCGCGGACGGGTGACGCAGCAAGCACCTGCTCGATCACCCCGCTGATCCGGCCGAACGGGATGCGCGCCTCCGAGAAACGCCGCCACGGCCACCTCGTTGGCGGCGTTGAACGCCGCCGGTGCACGTTCCACCCGCCCGCCCGGCGGCAACGCCGAGCCCGAACGCCGGAAAGCATCATGGCGCAGCGGTTCGAACGTCAGCGGACCGGCCGCCACCGGATCGAAGCGGCGCACGCCGTCGTCGGCGACTCGGCCGGGATGCGTGAGGGCGTAGAGGATCGGGCCTTCCATGGACGGGAAAGCCCATCTGGGCCAGGACGCTCCCATCCGGGAAACTCGACCAATGCGTGGACGATGCTCTGGGGATGCACGACCACTTCGAGCGCAGTCGTAGTCAAGCCCGAAGAGGAAATGCGCCTCGATCACCTCCAGCGCCTTGTTGGCGAGCGTCGCGGAATCCACCGTGATCTTGGCACCCCATGCGCCAGGTCGGGTGATTGCAGCGCCTCGGCCACCGTGCGCGCGCCGAAGCTGCTCGCTGGACCATGTCCGGAACGGCCCGCCCGGACGCGGTGAGGATCAGCCGCGCTCGGGCGCAGTCCCTTCGTGACGCGAGGCACTGCAGCACGGCGCTGTGCTCCGAATCGACCGGCACCAATTCTCCGCCACCCTCCCGCGCGGCCGCCGCGCACCAGTGTCGCCCGCCATCACCAGGCTTTCCTTGTTGGCGAGCGCCACCCGCTTGCCTGCACGCAGCGCCGCAAGCGTCGCATCCAGCCCGGCCGCCCCGACGACGGCGTTGATCACGATGTCGACATCGGGATGCGTCGCCGCCTGATCAGGGATTCCGGGCCGGTCGCGATCGGCGCATCGCCATTGCCGCACGCCAACCCCGTGAAGCGGGGCTGCCACGTCGTCACCTGCTCCTCGAGCAGGTCGCGGTTCGCTCCGGCAACCAGGGCCACCAGGTCGAACTGTTCGCGTTGGCGGTCGAGCACGCGCAGGGCACTGACGCCAATCGAGCCGGTCGATCCCAGGATCGCGACCCCGCGACGCCGCGGACCAGCTGGATGGATCACAGCAGCCCCGCCAGGCGGTAGCAGGCCGCGGCGGCCGGGATGACGAAGTAGAGCGAGTCGAGCCGGTCGAGCACGCCACCATGGCCGGGAATCAGGGAGGAGGAGTCCTTCACTCCGGCCTCGCGCTTGAGCAGTGACTCGGCCAGGTCACCGACCTGCCCGACCACCGAGAAGCCCAGAGCCATGCGCACATGCGGCTGCCACGGAGAGTTCGATCCCCGCCCTGGGGAAGACCCAGAAGGCGAAGATTGGTGCCACCAGAACGCCGCCGACCAGGCCGGCGATCCCCCCGGAGCGAGTCTTTCCGGGCGAGATCGCCGGGGCGAGCTTCGCGCCCCCGATGAGTCGTCCGCCGAACATCGCAGCGGTGTCGCACACCCAGACCACGACCAGGGGAAAAAAGACCAGCGCAGTCCCACCCCAGGAGCGGACAGGCCACGCGCCGTGGCGAATCAGCACCAGGAAGCCGGGCAACACACCGGCGTATGCCACACCGAAGCCGGTAACGGCGATGGCGCCAAGAGGACGCGCGGTCGCCGGCCGAGCGGCGAGGGCCGCCGTCAGCAGGATCACCACGAGGAGGGGCACGAGGTAGGCGGACCAGTCGACCAGGAAGTCTGCCGCCGCAATGTTGACCAGCTGGAGGTAGCCCACCAATGGAATGAGCGCCGCCAAGCCCAGCCCGAGCGGGCGGAGTGCTTCGATCCCCTGATGCCGGGCAAGATCGAAGACTTCCCCTGCCCCGAGTACGGCGATGGTGGCCACCAGCAGCGCCAGTGGCCAGCCGCCAACCCAGACCACCAGGATTGCCATCGGGATGGCCACGGCCGCGAAGGCGATGCGACGCACGAGATTCCGGTCCATGCTGCCGATCAGTTCGTCACGCGGCCGAACCGGCGATCGCGGCGCTGGTATTCCCTGATCGCGGCGAGCAGGTCATCGCGAGTGAAGTCGGGCCACCGAACCGGTGTGACATAGAGCTCCGCGTAGGCAAGCTGCCAGAGGAGGAAGTTGGAGAGTCGCAGCTCGCCCGAGGTGCGGATGAGCAAGTCGGGATCCGGCCACTCAGCCGTATAGAGCTCTGCTGCAACCGCCGCCTCGGTGATTTCCGCGACGGACATCTCGCCGCGTTCCACGCGTTCCGCCAGGCACCGCGCGGCACGAACCAGTTCGCGCGCGCGAGCCGTAGGAGAGGCAGATGTTGAGTGCCAGCCCGTCACCCCCCGCGGTGGTGGTCTCGATCCGATCGACCGCGGCCCGCGCCGAGGGGGCCAGGCGATCCAGGTCGCCGAGCATCCGGACCGACACACCCCGGCTGCGAAGCTCCTCGGCCTCCTTGGCGATGTAGGTCTCGAGCAGGACCATCAGCGCGTCGATCTCTTCCGGGGGACGCTGCCAGTTTTCCTGGGAAAACGCGAACAGGGTCAGCACCTCCACGCCCGCCTGCAAGCAGCCTTCCACTGCCTCGCGAACCGCGATCATTCCGGCCTGATGCCCCGCGGGACGTGGCAGGCCGCGTTCGACCGCCCAGCGACCGTTGCCATCCATGATCACGGCAATATGTCGCGGGATCGCGCCCGGGCGCGTCGAATCCAGCGAGTCGATGTCGGGCGTACTCAGACCTCGAGAATCTCGGCTTCCTTCGCCTTCATCAATTCATCGATCTGATGAATCGCCGCGTCGGTGTGCTTCTGGATCTCCTTCCCGGCCCGAGTCTTCTCGTCCTCCGGCACCTTCTCGGTCTTCTTGAGCTTGCCCATCGCGTCGGTGCGCGCATGGCGCACCGCCACGCGGCCCTCCTCGACCAGCTTGCCACAGAGCTTGACGAGCTCCCTGCGCCGCTCTTCGGACAGCGGCGGCAGCGGCACGCGGATCACTCCGCCCGACGACTGCGGATTCAGGCCCAGGCCGGCGTCACGAATCGCCTTGTCGATCACGTTCGCGAGCCCCTTGTCGAACGGCTGCACGGTGAGCATCCGCGGCTCGGGCGCGCTGACCATGGCCACCTGCACCAGCGGCACCAGGGAGCCGTAGGCCTCCACCTTCACCAGTTCGAGGAGCTGGGGCCCACCCTTGCCGGAACGGATGGTGTGGAGTTCGTGCCGCGTGTTCTCGACGGCCTTGTGCATCCCGTCCTGCGCCGCCTTGACGATCTCGGAGATGGTCATTGGACGATGGTCCCCACCCGTTCCCCACGCAGTACCTTGGCGATGGAGCCGGGCTCGTTGACGTTGAAGACCACAATGGGGAGGGCGTTCGCCTGACAGAGGCCGAAGGCGTTGGCATCCATCACGGCATAGCCATTGACGAGCGCCTCTTGGAAGGTCAGTTCGGAAAGCAGCTTGGCGTCGGGTGACTTGCGCGGATCGGCCGTGTAGATGCCATCCACGTTGGTCGCCTTCAAGACCACCTCAGCTTCCATCTCGAGCGCACGGAGCACCGCGGCGGTGTCCGTCGAGAAGAAGGGGTTGCCGGTGCCGCCGGCAAAGATCACCACGCGCCCCTTCTCGAGATGGCGCATCATTCGCCGGCGGATGTAGGGCTCGGCCAGCGACTCCATGCGAATCGCCGTCATCACCCGCGTCTGCACCTCCAGGGTCTCCAGCACGTTCTGCAGGGCCAGCGCGTTGATCACGGTGGCGAGCATCCCCATGTAGTCGGCAGAGACGCGGTCGAGGCCGTGGGTGCTGGCCGCCGCCCCACGAACGATGTTTCCCCCACCGACCACCAGCCCGAGGCTGATCCCCAGCGACTGCACCTGCTGGATCTCGCGGGCCAGCGCCTCGATCACCTCGTAATCGAAGCTTCCGCTCTTGCCGCCGGCGAGAACCTCGCCGGAGAGCTTGAGCAGTGCGCGTCGGTAGGGCTGGGTCATCGAGTCGCCTCACCCACCTTGAAGCGCGCGAAGCGGACCACCCTCGCACCCGGCACCTTGGCGACCAGTTGCCCGATCGTGGTGGACTCATCCTTGACGAACGGCTGCTCGAGCAGGGCACGCTCGGAGGCGAACTTCTTCAGCTTGCCCGCGACGATCTTGGCGCGGATCGCCTCAGGCTTCCCCTCCTGCGCCACCTGCTCCTCGGCGATGCGACGCTCCCGCTCGAGCATGTCGGCCGGGATGTCGCTGGACGACACCGCGACCGGATCGGCTGAGGCAATGTGCAGCGCGATCTCCGCGGCGAGCGCCCGGGCGGCCTCGTCGCTGGCCCCCGCCAGCTCGACGATCACCCCGACCTGCGCATTATGATGACGATAGGCGCCAACGGTGCCGCTGTCGACGCCAAAGTGGGCAACCCGCTTCAGGGTGACGGCCTCTCCGGTCTTCCCCGAGAACTCCTGCACCACTTCCGCGATCGCCTTGCCGTCCATCTCTTCGGCAAGCAGCGCCCCGAGCGTCACGCCGATCGGCGAGCGGTCGAGCGCATGGGTCGTCAGGCGGGCGACGATCTGCTGGAACCCTTCGGTGCGAGCCACGAAGTCGGTTTCGCAGTTGAGTTCGAGCATGGCGGCCCCCCTGCCATCGGCGGTGCTCTCGATCCGGACCAGGCCCTGCGAAGCATCCCGCCCGGCGCGCTTCTCCGCCTTGGCGATGCCCTTCTTTCGCAGGATCTCGCCCGCGAACGGGATGTCGCCGTTCGCCTCTTCGAGGGCCTTCTTGCAATCCATCATCCCCGCACCGGTGCGCGCGCGAAGATCCGAGATGTCCTTGGTGCTGATGGTCCGTGATGTCATTGCTTCCTGCATGCCGGGGTCTGTGTGTGAAACCGCCGCCCGGGGCCTTGCGGCCCAACGGACGGCGGAAAGAGGAGTTCTGCCATTGTCTCCGATCAGCCGACCGTTTCGCCGGGCTCAGCCGCCGCGCTGCCATCCGGTTTGAGCCGGGCCGCGATGGCCTCTGGCCGCGCCTTGCGATGGCGCTTCGGCCGGCGCCGCTTGCGCTCGTCCTCGTCGGCGCCGTCCCCTTCGCCGGCCGAGTACGTCTCGCCGTCTTCGTCGGTGGCCGCATCGCGCACCGGCATCTGCGCCCGGGCCTCCCGCAGCGCCTCGCACAGCGCACCGGTGATCATGGAGACCGAACGAATCGCATCGTCGTTGCCTGGGATCGGCACCGTGATCACGTCGGGATCAGCGTTGGTGTCGACGATGGCCACGACCGGGATCCCCAGGCGATTGGCCTCCTGGATCGCGATCTTTTCCTTCTTCGCATCGACGATGAACAGCGCGCCGGGAAGGCGGCTCATCTGCTTGAGGCCCTCGAGGTTGCGCGACAGCTTGACGCGCTCCCGCGAGAAGAGGAGCTGTTCCTTCTTGGTGTAATTCTCGAAATCACCCTCGGCTGCGCCCTGTTCGAGGTCGCGGAGACGGTGAATCTGCTTCTTGATGGTCTGGAAGTTGGTGAGCGTGCCGCCCAGCCACCGCTCAGTGACCCAGTGACAGTTGGCGTTGCGCGCTTCGGCCTCCACCACGGCCTTGAGCTGGCGCTTGGTGCAGACGAAGAGGATGTTCTCGCCCTTCAACGCGACGGACCGCAGGAGCTCCGCGGCGGTGTTGAGCTGCTTGAGCGTCTTCTGGAGATCGATCAGGTAGATGCCGGAGCGTTCCGCAAAGATGAAGCGGCGCATCTTCGGGTTCCACCGGCGAGTCTGGTGGCCGAAGTGCGTGCCGGCGTCGAGCAGGTCCTGCAGGCTGGGCAGTGCCAAGTGCGAATCCTCAATCGGTTGATCGGCCGTCGTCCGTCGCGCACCATCGCGACCCCGAGGGGCACCCGCGACGGCATCAGGAGACGTGAGTCGTCGCACACCCGTGTGGTGTGCGCGTATGGTGCGGCCGGCGCTGCTCCCTCGGCCCGGGGTGGTGCCGGTGTCCCTTCAGGCCGGGGCGACGCATGCGTCGCCCCGGCTGATGATTCCTACCGCTTGGAGAACTGGAACCGCTTGCGGGCTCCCGGACGGCCCGGCTTCTTGCGCTCGACCGCTCGCGGGTCGCGAGTCAACAACCCGGCGGTGCGCAACTTGGGGCGGTGCATTTCGTCCGCCTTGCAGAGCGCCCGCGCGATGGCATGGCGCATCGCCCCGGCCTGCCCACTGACCCCCCCGCCATCGACATGCGCCTTGACATCAAAGGAGCCGAGCGTGTCGGTGGCCGTGAACGACTGCTGAATGTGCTGGACCAGCGAGGGCCGCGGAAAATAATCTCCGAGCGTGCGGCCGTTCACGTCCCACTTGCCGGTGCCCGGCGTGATGTAGACGCGCGCGACACTGGTCTTGCGCCGCCCAACGGCCTGCCAACGGAACTCCGGGACTCCCGCCATCAGTTCTCCTTCGACTTCGTGATGATCGCGAACGGCTTGGGCAACTGGGCCGCGTGCGGATGCTCGGCGCCCCCGTACACCTTCAGCTTGGTGCGCAGCTTCTGCTTGGCCAGCGAATTCTTCGGCAGCATCCCGAACACCGCCTTCTCGATCACGCGGTCGGGATGTTTTGCCAGCATCTCACGGGCCGGGGTGTGGCTCTCATGCCCCATGTACCCGGTGTGGCTGAAGTAGGTCTTCTGCGAGATCTTGCGGCCGGTCAGCTTGATCTTCGAGGCGTTGACGACGATGACAAAATCGCCACCATCCATGTGGGGCGTGAACGTCGGCTTGTGCTTGCCACGAATCAGCTGCGCGACCATGCTGGCCAACCGGCCGAGCGGCACGTCGCTGGCGTCGACAATGTGCCAGTCGTGAGAGATGTCGGCCGGCTTGGCGGTAAACGTCTTCATGGGCTCCGGGTTTCCTGCCACTGGTTGCGAAAATGCCACTTCAAAGACAGACGTGAAAGCTAGCCGCTGATAACACGTTGCGTCAAGCCGCCGGACCGAGCTCGATGAGGACCTGGCCCTTCTCGACCGCCTGCCCTGGGCTCACCAGGACGGTCGTGACGACCCCTGCCACGGCCGCCTTGAGCTCGTTTTCCATCTTCATTGCCTCCAGGACCAACAAGCCAGCCCCAGCAGCAACCCGGTCCCCTGGAGTGACCGGAATTCGGACCACCAGCCCGGGCATCGGCGCCCGGACCACGGCCCCAGTACTGACCGCCCGGCCGGTGCCGGCGCGTTCCCGAATGTGCCGGCTCCGGGCATCCTCGATCCCGACCTCACGGACAGCCCCGCGGTCGACCAGCCGCCAGACCCCCTCCTGGTGACCCTCGACGGCGAGGGTCATCGCCCGACCGTCAATCACCAACCGGACCTCCGGCGAGCCGAGCTGGGATTCGAGGGAGACACTCGCTGGTTGGCCATCGATGCGGGCGCTCTCCCCGTCGAGTTCGACGACCACGGTGCGCTCGCCAACGGTGACGAAATACTTCATCGGTGCTCCAGGACAGCGAGGGTTTCGACATGGGCGGTCTCCGGGAACTGATCGAACGCCGTGACCTCGGTCAGCCGGTAGGTCGCGAGCAATCCGGTCAGATCTCTCGCCAAGGTGGCCGGGTCACACGAGATGTAGGCGATCCGCCCGGCCCCGCAGCCCGCGAGACTGGCGACGGCCTCGGAGGCCATGCCCACACGCGGTGGGTTGGTGACAACCACACCGGGCGCTCCCAGCCGGGACAGCAGCGCTTCGGCCCGTCCCACAAGGCGACGGGGCCCCGCTGGGCCGAGCCCTTCGGCCAGGGCCACTGCCCGCCCATCGCACTCCACGCTCTCGACCGACGCTCCGCGCCCCACCAAGGCTCGGGTCGTTTCGCCGATCCCGGCAAAAAGGTCCCAGGCATGAACTCCGGCAAGCTCCCCCAGCGAGGCGACCGCAGTGGCCCTGACCCGTGCGCCCATGGACGGGTGAACTTGCTCGAACACGGTGGCCGGCCACTGCTCTTCGGAGCCGGCGAGGACCCGCGGTGCCCCACCCGCGGGCTGTACCCAGATCACCGCCGGCCAGCCCGCGTCACTCAGTGCCTGATCCAGCCGCTTCGCCCCGCCCCAGACCGGCGTATCGGGCTCCGTGCGCACGATCACATGCAGCTGGTCGTGGCGGTCACGGCGCAGGACAATCCTGCCCCCGGCCGCCGGCAGCAGCGCCCGGGCATCCGCAACCGCCCGGAAGAGACCTTGCAGCCGGGACTCGGCAAGCAGACAGTCGCGAACGTCAAAGACCCGGGTGGGATCGCCGACGGGGTGATACCCGAGGTGGCCACCTGCCATCGCGAACGTCACCTTGGTGCGGTAGCCAAGCATCGAGGGCGAACTGACCACCTCAGGGTCCGGCACCTCGAGACGCGCAATCCGCCGCAGCGCGTCGCCGACAATCCTCGCCTTGGCAGTTCGCTGGGCGTCGGCCGAGAGGTGCATCAGTTGGCAGCTGCCACAGTGATCGGCGACATAGTGTGGACAGGGCGGCGCAACGCGATCGGGGCCGGGCTGGAGGACCGCCTCGATCTCGGCACGCGCGAACCGCTTGTGCAAGCGAACCTCGCGAAGCCTCAAGCGGTCTCCTGGCGCGGCGCGCGGCACGAAGACTGTCCGCCCATCGGGGAGGGTGGCCACCCCATCTCCCCCGGCAGCGATGGCGCGGACGGTCACCTCCGGCGCGGTCGGTGTCACCGCATGCCGTCGCGCCGCGCTGCGTCGAGCCACCGGCTCGACGTATCGGTCGATGTCCGATCCTCGCCGGGCGTGGCCTGTCGGGGCGGACGCCGAATCCGACGTCGTTCCTCTTCCAGCAGCGCCGCGGTCACGGCCAGCCGCGTGGTTGTCGCTTCGTCATCCGTGATGCCGAGGAGATCGGGCCGGCGCTCGAGGAATTGAATGTCGATGGCACCGGCGATGAAATCGGGGTCGTTGAAGAGACGGCGATGGAACGGCACATTCGTCGCCACGCCGACGACAACGAGTTCATCAAGGGCACGCCGCATCGTGTCGAGTGCCCGCGCCCGCGTCGGGCCTCGCACGATGAGCTTGGCCAGCATCGAGTCGTAGTGCAGCGTCACCTCGCTGCCGGTTTCCACCCCGCTCTCCCAGCGAACCCCGGGACCGGCCGGTGGCCGCAACCAGCGGATGGTCCCGGCGCTCGGCAACAGACCATTTGCCGGATCCTCGCTCGTGATGCGGCACTCGATCGACCAGCCGCGCGGCGACATCGGGCCGGGGTAGATCGTCATCGGCAATCCCCCGGCGATCCGAAGCTGTTCCCGCACCAGGTCGACAGCGTACACCTCTTCGGTCACGGGGTGCTCGACCTGGATCCGGGTGTTCATCTCGAGAAAGTAGAAGGTGCCATCGGCGGAGAGCAGGAACTCGCACGTCCCCGCCCCGCGGTACCCGACCGCCTGTGCTGCCGCAACCGCCGCGGCACCCATGCGCGCTCGCAGTACGGGATCGACGGCCACCGAAGGAGATTCCTCGACGAGCTTCTGGTGGCGGCGCTGGATGGAGCACTCGCGCTCGCCGAGATGGATGGTCACGTCGGCATCAGCGAGGATCTGGATCTCGACATGCCGCGGGCGTTCAATGAACTTCTCGAGATAGACACTGCCATCGCCGAAGGCTTTCCGCGCCTCGCTCGAGGCCATCTCGAGAGCCGGCGCAAGACCCGCGGTGGTGTGGACCACGCGCATCCCCTTGCCCCCCCCGCCAGCTGCCGCCTTCACCAGCACGGGGTAGCCGATCGCCTGGGCGAGCCGGCGCGCCTCGTCCGGATCGGTCAGCGCGGTGACGGCACCTGGGACGATCGGCACACCGGCCGCCTGCATCAGGCGACGCGCCGAGGTCTTGTCGCCCATGGCGGCGATGGCGCTCGATGGCGGGCCGACGAAAATGAGTCCGGCCTCCTCGATCGCCCTGGCGAACTCGGCCCGCTCCGCAAGAAACCCGTACCCTGGGTGAATCGCCTGGGCGCCGGATTCACGGGCGGCCTCGATCAGGCGATCGATGCGGAGATAGCTCTCTGCCGGTGCGGGAGGACCGATGGCCACGGCGAAGTCGGCGGCTCGCACGAACGGCGCATGCCGATCAGCCTCGGAATACACGGCGACCGCCTCGAGTCCCTCGTCATGACACGCCCGGATGACGCGCAGGGCAATTTCGCCGCGATTGGCGATGAGCACTCGTCGGATGGTGCTCTGGCTCATTGCTGACAGGCAGAGATCGGCGGCAGCCCCTGGGCATCGGGCTTGACGAAGAGCGAGGTGCACAAGCTCCGGTTGCGCCGGGCAGCAAGCTCGTAGAGATCGCGCGTCGGCACGCTCCACACCGATCCGCTCAGCCCCACCCGCGCCAACTGAAAGACCGACATCGGCGTCGTGTTGTCCGCATCACGGAGTCGACCGGCCACCAGTGCGATCCGCATCGGGTGCCAAACCAGAGGACCGACGGCGAGCGAGTCGAGCGTCGGGCTGAGGCAGATCGGGCGGGTTGCACCCGCGCTCACCAGGGCGGCAGCGAGGTCCTGGCCCGGATCCGCCCCGATCGCATGGGCCATTGGGGCGCGATAGCGCTCGTCGCTGGCATAGAGATCTGGGCGCAGGATGATCAGATCCGGTCGGACGTTGGCGAGCAGGCGCGAGCCCCACGCAGCGGCGGCCTCGACAAGCCCGCCGGTGATCAGGACACCTCGTTCAGGACATGATGCGATGAGGTTCCGCCCAAACTCGCGCAACACCGGCGGGAGCGGCAGGTCCTCGGGCGGAATGGCCACGGCAATGCCCCGCTCCCAACCAACCTCCTCGATCCGGTTTGTCGCGCGCTCCACTTCGACCACCACGCGAAAGACACTCCCCGAATCGGTCAGCAGCTGCTGTGCCTGATCGAGGGTCTGGGTCGCAAAATCGAGCAGGATCGGTCCCGAAGCGCCGGGGTGTCCCGTGTGGTGCCAGTTGCGCGCCTCATCGAGGTAGATCCGCCCGAGAAAGAGCCAGGCCTTTCCGTCATTGGGCTTCAAAGCGACATGCCGGTTCAGGAGGAGCTCGGCTTCCTCGATGCGTCCTTCACGCAGCAACGCTTCGGCGCGTCCGATCGGCCCCGGCGGGTCCTGGGCGATCAGGCGCCGTGCCGCGCCAGCGGCGAGCAACAGCACGATCAGGAGGGAGAACAAACCTCGTCGGGGCATCACAGGGGAATGCATCCGTGTTTCTTGCGCGGGTTGGTGTCACGTTTGGTCCGCAGCATGTCGAGCGCGTCGATCAGACGCGGCCGCGTGTCCCGGGGATCGATGACATCATCAATGTAGCCACGCGCTGCGGCCTGGTATGGTGTCGCAAACGCCGCTGTGTATGCGTCGGCACGCCGCGAGGCCTCGGCGGCAGGGTCGACCGCTGTGGCGATTTCGGCCTTGTAGAGAATCTCCACCGCGCCCTTCGACCCCATCACCGCGATTTCCGCGGTCGGCCAGGCGAGATTCACGTCGCCCCGAATGTGCTTGGAGCTCATGACGTCGTACGCCCCGCCATACGCCTTGCGGGTGATCACCGTCAGCTTGGGGACCGTCGCTTCGCAGTAGGCATAGAGGAGCTTGGCGCCGTGCCGGATGATGCCACCATGTTCCTGCGCCACCCCAGGGAGAAAGCCCGGAACGTCCACGAAGGTGACCAGCGGGATGTTGAAGGCATCACAGAAGCGGATGAACCGGGCGGCCTTGACCGAGGCATTGATGTCGAGCACGCCGGCCAGCACGGCAGGCTGGCTGGCAATGATTCCAACCGATCGGCCACCAAGCCGGGCAAAGGCGGTGAGGATATTCCCCCCGAACGCCGGCATGATCTCCAGGTACTCGCCGTCGTCGAACACCCGGCGCAGGATGTCGTGCATGTCGTAGGGCTTGTTGGGAGCATCAGGGATCACGTCGAGCAGTTGTTCGTCCCGCCGGTCGGTCGGGTCGGTCGGCATCACCGACGGGGGATCATCGATGTTGTTGGACGGGAGGTAGCTCAGCAGCGTCCGGATGCCCTGAAGGCACTCCACCTCGGTCGCAAACACCTGGTGCGCGACGCCGGAGGTCTCGGCGTGCACATCGGCACCGCCGAGCGCATCGAAGGTGACTTCCTCGTGGGTTACCGTCTTCACTACGTTCGGCCCGGTGACGAACATGTAGCTTACCCCGCGCACCATGAACACAAAGTCGGTGATCGCCGGGGAATAGACTGCACCGCCGGCACAGGGACCGAGAATCGCCGAGATCTGCGGGACCACACCGGACGCCAGGGTATTGCGGAGAAAGATGTCGGCGTAGCCGCCGAGCGATGCCACCCCCTCCTGGATCCGCGCGCCGCCGGAGTCATTCAGGCCGATCACCGGTGCACCGTTGCGAACCGCATGCTCCATCACCTTGCAGATCTTGGCCGCGTGGGTCTCCGACAGTGACCCGCCGAACACGGTGAAGTCCTGCGCAAAGACATAGACGCGGCGGCCATCGACACGGCCCCACCCGGTGACGACGCCATCGCCGAGGGGCCGGTCGGCATCGATGCCGAACTCCGTTGCGCGATGGGTCACGAAGCGATCGAGCTCGACGAAGCTGTCCGGGTCAAGCAGCAGGTCGAGCCGCTCACGGGCGGTGAGCTTCCCCTTCTTGTGCTGCTGGGCGATGCGGGCAGCACCCCCCCCCTGCTCCGATTCCGCCTGCCGATGGTGCAGGTCGTCGAGTCGCGATGGGCTGTTGGCCATGCCGGGGAATCTATACAGGAGCTGAGCGACCGGGGGCGCCATGCCCCCGGTGCCGCCACCCGAAACACGAAAGGCCGGCATCCCATTGGAACGCCGGCCTTCCCTGATGCCCGTCGCCTGATGGTCGCGGGGGGTTGTTACTCGGTTCCCATGTCCGGGGCATCGACCGGATCGGCACCTTCCGAGCCATCCTCGTCGTCCTGGGCCGCCGCCGCCTGGGCCTCGGCGGCGGCCTTGGCCGCCGCCACGACCTCTGGGGCGGGAATGCCGTCCGCCGGATAGTCGATGATCGCCACCACCACGCGATGATGGATCGGGTCGACCTCGAGCACCTTGGCGATCACCTCCTGCGTGATCACGACGGCATCCTCGGGATTCTGCTCCTGCCCGATGCCCATCTGCGACACCGGGGCGAAGCCCTCGATGTCATTGCCGAGATCCAGGACGATGCCCTTGTCGACCGGTCGGAGCACCTTCGCCCGCATCTCGATGCCCACCGGCAGCGTCTCGCCAATGGTGAGCCAGGGATCGTCGGTGGCCTGCTTCAGGCCGAGCGAGATCCGCTTGTTGTCGGAATCAATGTTCAGGATCACGACGTCGACGGTGTCGCCCTTCTTGACCACTTCCGACGGATGCTGCACGCGCTTGGTCCATGACATGTCGGAAATGTGGATCAGGCCGTCGATCCCGGGCTCGATCTCGACGAAGGCGCCGAATGACGTGAGGTTGCGCACCTTGCCGGTGAGCCGCGTCCCGACCGGGAACTTGAGGGGCAGGATCATCCACGGATCCTGCTCGGTCTGCTTCATGCCGAGCGAGATCTTCTCATCGCTCTCGTCGACCTTCAGCACCACCGCCTCGATCGTCTCGCCGATGGACACGATCTTCGAAGGGTGGCGGACGTTGCGCGTCCAGCTCATCTCGGAGATGTGCACCAGCCCTTCGATGCCCGGCTCGAGTTCGATGAAGGCACCATAGTTGGTGATCGAGACCACCTTGCCCTGCACCCGCCCGCCGACCGGGTACTTTTCGGCGACGTTCTGCCAGGGATAGGACTGCAGCTGCTTCATGCCGAGCGAGATGCGCTCACGCTGCCAGTCGATGTCGAGGATCTTGACCTCGACTTCCTTGCCGATCGTGACCAGCTCGCTCGGGTGCGACACCCGACCGTACGACATGTCGGTGATGTGGAGCAGGCCGTCGACGCCGCCGAGGTCGATGAACGCCCCGAAGTCGGTGATGTTCTTGACGATGCCCTTCCGCACCTGGCCCACTTCGAGTTCCTTCATCAAGTACTCGCGCTTGTGGGCGCGCTCGTTCTCGAGGATCACCCGTCGCGAGACCACGATGTTGCGCCGGCGCTTGTTCAGCTTGATGATCTTGAACTCGTAACTCTGCCCGAGCAACTCGTCGATGTTCGGCACGCGGCGCAGCGCGATCTGCGACCCCGGCAGGAACGCGTCGACGCCCATCAGGTTCACCACCACACCACCCTTGATCTTCTTCATCAGGGTGCCCTCGACCGGCTGGTCGCCCTCGTGCGCCACCCGGATCTTCTCCCAGACGCGCATGAAGTCGGCCTTCTTCTTCGACAGGACGACGGCGCCTTCCTGGTCCTCGAGGTGCTCGAGGAAGACCTCGACCTCGTCGCCGACCTGGAGGTTCTGCGGATCCTTGAACTCGTCGAGCGGCACGGATCCCTCAGACTTGAATCCAACGTCGAGGATCACGGCGTTTTCGGTGATGCGCAGCACCTTCGACTTGACGATCTCGCCCTCCACGATCTGGGACATGGTCCCCTCGTAGAGTGCGAGCATGGTTTCGTACTCGGAATCCGAGTAGTCCTCGTCATAGAGGTCCTGCCGGACGCGGACCATCGGGGATTTTGACGAGGGCAAAGGCGGCGGGGTGATTTCGGTTTCGGAATCAGGCATACGGAAGGAGGTCCCAACGCGAGCGAGATACCGCGCACTCGAGCCGCGCGGGTTGAGGGTAAGTCCTCAGGCTGGCCCGAGGATATCTCAGGCCAGCCTTGAAGAATAAAGGCTGATCAACCCGCCGACAAGCCGCGATGCCCCGCCAAGGCAATGATCGCCGCGACCTGGGCTTCCATGGTCAGGTCCGTCGTGTCCAGCACGAGGGCGTCGGCTGCTGGCCGCAATGGCGCGACGGCCCGGGTGGAGTCCCGCCGATCACGCTCCTCAAGCAGGGCGGCTTCACGAGCGAGCTCCTCCTGGTCGACCTCGCCGGCACGTTGCAACAAGCGACGCCTGGCCCGGGCGGCCGGTGTCGCCGTCAGAAAGACCTTGACCGGCGCGGCTGGAAAGACCACGGTCCCGATGTCGCGACCATCAACCACCGCCCCGCCGGCTTCCCGCGCGGCGCTCCGCAACCGGTTATTGACCCAGTCCCGGACCGGGGACATCGCTGAAACGGCCGAGACCCGGGCCGTGACATCGCCGCGACGAATCTCCTCTCCGATCGGGCGACCAGCAGCGAAGACGAGGAACCCCTGGCCGACTCGCTGGAGGGTCACCGCACTCGCGTTTGCCGCGGCGACGATCCCCTGCGGGTCGTCGAGCTGCCCCTGCAGCGCGACCCAGGTGATGGCGCGATACACCGCCCCGGAGTCGATGTGGGCGAGCCGGAGGGCGTTCGCCACCAATGCGGCGGTGCTCGACTTGCCCGACGCGGCCGGACCATCGATCGCCACGATCCTCGGAGTGGTCACCGTCGCCCCGTGAACAATCCCGCCAGACTGTCAGCGAAGTGCGGGAACGAGACCGAGGCACACGCGGGATCGTCAACCTGAATCCGCGCGCCCGGTTGCGAGCCGAGCACCATGAACGCCATGGCAATCCGGTGATCACCGTGGGTAGCGACTCGCCCGCGAAACGGGGCGTCACTCCCCGCCACCAGAAGATCGTCGCCGCGCACCTCGGCGCACGCACCGATGGCTCTCAGGTTCGTCGCGAGCAGATTCAGGCGGTCACTCTCCTTGACGCGCAGCTCGCCCAGGCCAGGGAAGCACGTCGTCCCCTCCGCCCGCGCGGCCAAAATCGCGAGGATTGGAATTTCGTCGATCACGCCCGGCACCTCAGCGGCGGAAACCACGGTCGACTTCAGGGATGCCGGGCAGGCCACGAGATCGCCATAGGGCTCCCCCAGCGACTCGCCACCGGCGACGGTTTCGATGGTCGCCCCCATCCGGGCGAGGATCCCGAGGAAGCCGGTGCGGGTCGGATTCAGTCCCACCGCGCCGATCCGGATCTCCCCCGTGCCGGCAAGCAGGGTGGCCGCAATCAGGAACGCCGCCGACGAGAGATCGCCCGGCACCCGCATCACGAACGGCCTGAGGGACCCGGTCGGATCCAGCCGCACATGCTGGCCGCTCCGGTAGACGTCGAAACCGAAGTGGCGCAACAGCCTCTCGGTATGATCGCGTGACTCCCCAGGTTCGGCCAGATCGACTGGGACACCCCCGACGGCCCCGGCCAGCAGGAGGGCGCTCTTGATCTGGGCGGACGCCACGGGAAGCGTCCAGGAGAGCGGCCTGAGCCTGCCGCCGGCGATGGTCAGCGGGAGACCGCCATTCGCTCCGGCCTCGACCGTCGCCCCCATCAACTGGAGGGGCTCGGTGACCCGCCGCATCGGTCGGCGGCGAAGAGAGGCGTCGCCCGAAACCCTCGCGCGAATTGGCTGGGCGGCCAATATTCCCATGAGGAGCCGCGCCGTGGTCCCGGAATTGCCGCAGTTGAGGGTCCGGGAGGGGGGCTGCCAGCGTCCCCGGCCGATGATCCGGACGGGCCCAGCGGGACGGAGGGCAGAGATTTCCGCGCCGAGTTGCCGGAGCACTTGGGCGGTCGAACGGGCATCGAGCGCTGTCAGCGCCCCCTGAAGCGTCGATCTTCCCGGTGCCAGCGCTGCCAACAGGAGCGCGCGGTGGGTGATGCTCTTGTCGCCGGGAACCCGGTGCACTCCGGAGACGACCGTTTGCGTCGGCATGACGCGGAGAATACCCATTTCGCGAGCAAGAGGATGAAATCGCGGCCCGAAATCGTATCTTTCCGGGTTCAGGGGTTCCCCAGGCACCCCCGACGCGACGTTGTCCGGACATGCCTACCAGGACTCTCATGACTTCTCCGCTGACCACCGATTGCCCCGACTCATGGCTTGGTCCGATCCTCGTGGATGCGGGCCTGCTCGGAGCGGAGCAGGTGAAGGCGCTCTCGGTCGGGGTGACGGGACGCCTCTGGACAGCGGTGGTGGACAGTGGCCAGGTGTCAGATGACGCGATCATTGGCGCCATCTCCAAGCGATTCAAGCTCGGGGCGGCCGACCTGACGAAGTCCAACAGTCACGCCGCGGCGGTGGTGCCGGAGTCGGTCGCCCGAAGGTACCAGGTGGTCGTGCTTGGCCTCGACGATCGCTCGGTGCGCATCGCCACCGCGGACCCGCGAGATCTCGAAGCAGAGCAGACGCTTGCCTTCGTCACCGGGCGCGCCGTCCACTTCGAGTTGGCCGCGCCACACCGCATCGCCGATCGGCTCGACGAGCTCTACCGGCCCGAGAACGCCATCAACAGGCTGCTGAAGGGTCTCGAGCCGACTTCCGTCCGGGTTGAGACACAGCTCGCCGAAGAAGAACGCGATCCGGCGCTGGATGCCCCGATGTCGAAGTTGGTCGATGCCATGATTGCCGACGCCGTTCGGGCAGGAGCCAGCGACATCCATTCCGAGGTTGACGGTTCCCACGTCGCGGTCCGGTACCGCGTCGACGGCATCCTGCGCGAAGTGATGCGGCTGCCGGAAGCGGCCGGGCCATCGCTGGTGCGGCGCGTCAAGATCATTGCCGGCCTCGATGTCACCAACTCGATGACGCCCCAGGACGGTCGCAGCACCGCCCGGGTTGACGGCGACCAGGTCGACCTGCGCGTGGCCACCGCCCCGGTCGCGCGCAAGGGCGAGAAGCTCGTCATCCGGATCCTGAACAAGTCGAACCTGCGGAGCTCGGTGGCCGACCTGGCGTTGCCACCCGAGGAAGAGGAAGTCCTGCTCCGGATGCTCGGGCATCGCGAGGGGATGGTGCTGGTCACCGGTCCGACGGGCTCCGGCAAGACCACCACCCTGTATGCGGTGTTGAACCACCTGCGAACCGGCAAGGTGAACATCGTGACGGTGGAGGACCCGGTCGAGTACGACGTCGACGGCATCTCGCAGATGCAGGTCAACGAGGCACAAGGGTTCACCTTTGCGACGGCCCTCCGCTCAGTGCTTCGCCAGGACCCCGACATCGTGCTCGTGGGGGAGATCCGTGATGGTGAGACGGCGACGATCGCCATCCAGGCCGGCCTGACCGGGCACTTCGTCTTCTCGACCCTGCACACGAATGATGCGGTCTCCGCCGTCGTGCGCCTGCGCGACATGGGGATCGACTCGTTCAAGATTGCCTCGGTGCTCAGGGGCATCCTGGCCCAGCGCCTGGTGCGCCGACTGTGCGCCAAGTGTGCGGAAGCGGTGCCGGTTGAGGAGCTGCCTGCCGATGTCCGCCCGCCCGAAGGCTATGCCGGCACCTTCACCCCCAAGCGACCCGTCGGGTGCAAGGTTTGCGGGGGAGGCGGCTACCGCGGTCGGGTCGCCGTCATGGAGTTGTTGCCGGTCGAAGGCGCCGTCTCGAAGCTCATCGAGAAGAGCGCGCCCCCTGAAGCGATCCTCGAAGCTGCCAAGCCCCATGGCCTGCGGACCTTGTGGGAGAGCGGCCTGATCCGGTTCTGGAACGGCGTGACTTCGTATGAGGAGATCCACCGCGTCCTGGGAGAAACCCAGGAGCATGCGGATGATCAGCCGAATGAGGGGACCACGGACGCTCGCGCTCAGCGGGCCGGCAACGCGCCGCTTCCCACCCGCGGGGCCGACGAACGGCTGACGATCCTGCTCGCCGATGATGACGCCCAGATGCGCCGGCTGGTGAAGAGCGTGCTCGAGCGGGACGGCTTCCGCGTGCTCGAAGCAGCCGATGGCCTTGATGCGCTCGACATCGTGAGCGGGCACCACCTCGATCTGGTCATTCTTGATCAGGATATGCCACGGTTGACCGGCCTGGGGGTCCTTGAGGAACTGCGGTCGAAGTTCGGCACCGCCGGCACGCCCATCATCATGCTGACCGCGCGCACCGACAACACCGAGAGCCAGGCCTTCGAGCTTGGAGCGCAGGACTACCTGACAAAGCCCTTCCAGCCTCGATCGCTGCTCGCGCGCGTGAAGGCTGTCCTCAAACGCACCAACCTGGATTGATGATGGCCAGGATCCTGATCGTCGAAGACAGCCCGGACAACATGATGCTCTTTCGCACCGTGCTGCGCCTCAAGGGTCACACGATCATCGAGCTGCCCGGTGGAGAGAACCTCTTCGCCACGCTGGAGGCGGGGCGGCCCGATCTCATCCTGATGGACATCCAGATGCCCGGCAAGGATGGCTACGCCCTGCTCACCGAGCTTCGGGCCTCGGAGTTCAACGATCTCCGGGTGATCGCCCTGACCGCGCACGCCATGGCGGGCGATCGTGATCGAGCGCTGGAGGCCGGCTTCGACGGCTACATCTCGAAACCGATCGACATCAAGAAGTTCCCGGACCAGGTGGCGCAGGCGCTGGCAGGAGAAATGCCCACGAATGCCTGAAGAGATCCCCGCGGGAAGGCCGGCATCAGGCGCTCCGAGGTCCGACCTCGAAATGTCGGAGGAGATGCGAGGGCTCTTCGCAACCGTGGTCGAGGATCATGAGCAGCGCCGCGCAGCGACCGGCCAACTCGCCTCACCGGCGAAACCGGTCGGGTGGCTGTTCGCCGCGGCGGCGTCCTGGCTCTTCCTGGCGTGGTTGCTCCTGTCCCAGCCTGCGATCGCGCGCACCGACATCGATCGCGCGTTCACACCCCCGACGGAACTGCAGACGGCCTCCCTCCGATTCGGTCTCTGGCTGGCTCACCGCCAAGTGGAAGACTTCAGGCGATCAGCCGCCAGGCTTCCGCGGTATGCCGGGGAGGCTGGCACAAACGACCTGGCGATCATGCTCGAAGCGAATGGCCGGAAGCGTTACACGCTGATTGGGCACGACGGGAAGATCGGGCTGCGGCTGAGCAGCGAGATGTCGGCGGATTCCTTCCTCGGCAACAGCCTCGCCGCGCTGGCTGCGAGTCGGCCCTACCAGCAGGCCGGAATACCGGGCCTCACCACGGCGCGGTGAGGCGAGGCGTAGGCCTCTCCGCGGAAGATGCCACAGCTGCGCGGACCAGCGCGCAACGCGGTGTCCGTTGCCACGGCACGCCAGGCTGAGCTCCCCAGCAACTCGAACTTCAGGGCAATTCCTGGGGACGGAACGAACTGGGCGGTATCAACCCCGCCAATCCGCTCCAGGTGCGCCGCGTATCGTCCATCGCGTGCGAACGCGTCCTGCTGGGCTTCGGAAAGCTGTTCCAGCGTTGCAAGGAGAGCCTGCCGCCGATGGCGGGCTTCGTTCCGACCGACAGCCGCCCGCAACAGCACCGCAGCGATCAGTACCACCGCCAGCCCGGTCGCGAGCATCAACCCAAATCCTCTGGCGGACTCCACTGGCTCCGCGGGGATCTTTGCCATTTGTCCCGATCCTGAGTTGACCCGCTGTTTGACACGACGCCGCCAACGATGCTCGGGGCGGGATTCGAACCCGCATGGGGTTTCCCCCAAGGGTGTTTAAGACCCCTACGTCTGCCATTTCGCCACCCGAGCCGCTGGCCCTGAATATGGCAGGTGACGCCGGTATCGCTAGTTTCCCCGGATGCTGCGACGACTGTTCCCTGCCCTCGCTGGTTTCCTGCTCGCCGCGCCGGGCCTGGCGGCCCAGCTGCCGCTGATCACCGTCCCTGCCGGCACGCTGCGGATCGAATTCGGGGGCGGGTTCTTCCCGACCCTGCAGCAGTGGGTTGGGGGTACCAGACAGCCATTGGGCGGGCTGCTCACGACAACCATTCTTGGGTCCAGCCAGAACCCCGTTGATCGCCGACCTGTCGAGCCGCCTCGCCGACCTCACCGGCCACCCGGCCAGCGTCCTGTCCCTGGGGGGAATGCAGCGCGACCGCCGAGCACGAACGCGGCATCGGCAGCATCGGTCTCGGCCTCGGCGTCACCTCGCGCATGTCGCTCTTCATGACCGTTCCGTTGTCATGGTCCGCTCGCGCTACCAGATGGCGTATGACACCACCGGAGCCTCGGTCGGCCTCAACCCGTCGCACCCTACGCTGGGCAACGCTGCCGGGCAGGCCAGGCCGCCACCTTCTTCACGCGAGTTCGACACGGCGCTGGCGACCTTGAGCGCGCGCAAGGCTCGCGGCGATTTCGACGAACGAGCCGACGACGCTCGCGCTCGCACAGCAGACGCTCACCGACGGGGCCGCGCTCCGGAAGCGCCCTGTACGGCTTGCTGGTCGACCCGACCAGCGCCATGCCGGTGCTGCCAACCGCAACGAGCAGTGACGGCGTCGCCCTGCTGGCCGAAATCAACTGCTTCGGAACATCTTCGGCAAGCAACTTGGCGTGGAGCGGATTCACCTCGATGCCGGCACTGCCCGACGCGCCGCTTACGGCGCAATCGTTCAATGCCCTCCTCACCTCCCGGATGGCTTCGGGATCGCGGCCGCCGATGACCGGCCCCGCACGGCACTCGGTGACATCGAGGCCGGCGTGGCCGTGCAATTGGCTGCAGCACGGCCAGCAGGGAGATCGGTGGCTGTCGCTGTGGACCAGGGCCCTGATGCGCTTTCCCAACGGCTCCCTGCCCCGAGGACCGCCCAACTCTTCGATCAGGGCACCGGCGATCGCCAATTTGACGCCGAATTTTCCGGCATCGTCGAATTCGGGCGGGGATCGCTCGGCCTCCGCGGCGAACTGACCTACACCCACCAGTTTGCACGGGTCGTGCTCGGGACCATCGGCGGACCAGACCAACTGTTGCTGCCGACGTATCGCTCGGCCGCGTTGAAGCGGAAGCTGGGCGACATGCTCCTGCTCACCGCGCGACCGTTCTTCCGACTGGCACCCCATCTCGCCCTCGCCGGCATGGCCTCCTACTGGCGGAAGGGCGCCGACAGATACAACTACGCCACGGGCCAGGGCGAGATTCGCCGGCGCTTCGTTGTCAGAACTTGTGACTGGGACGGCCGCGGATGCGTTTCAGGTGGGCATGGGACTGAGTTACGTCCACCCGGGCGGGATGCGGAACGATTCCCGGACGATGCCGGTAGAAGCGGGGCTGGCGATCGAACGGACGGTCATCAGCGGACGGGGGATTGCGCCGTCCTCCGCTGACCACGCGGATGACGTTCCGCGTTTACAAGTCGATCTTCACGCACTGACCCGGCGACAACAGCGCCTGCGCCAGGCGGCGCGCCGCATCGCCGTCGGCATCACCGAGCATTCGGGCAAGTTCTTCGATGCGATCCTCGCCGTGCAACACCGCGACATCGCTGGTGGCCAGTCCCCGGCGCGTCGCCTTGGCGATCCGCAGGTGGCGATCGGCCCGCGCGGCGATCTGCGGCAGGTGGGTGATCACCAGCACCTGATGCCGCTCCGCGGCACGGCCGAGCGCCTCGCCCACCCGCGTCCCACCTCGCCACCGATGCCCTGATCCACCTCGTCGAACACCAGCGTCGGGACCGCATCATGACGCGCAAGCACCACCTTGAGCGCCAGCATCAGCCGCGAGAGTTCGCCACCCGAGACGACCTTCGCGCCAGCGGACGCGGCTCCATTCCCTGGTTGAGCCGCACCACGAAGACCACCTGCTCCGCACCATCCGGACCGGCCTCAGCGAGGGATCGAGTGCGGCCGTGAACGCTCCCGCCACCGAGCCCGAGTCGCGGCAGCAGGCGCGACACCTCCCGCGACAGCCGTTCCGGCCGCCGTTCGCGCGCCGATCGCTCAGCTCGGTGGCCGCGACGGCGCCAGCGCGCGTTCGGCCCCGATGATATCCGCGCGCCACCTCGCGCAAGTCGAGATCAGCGGTGTCAAGCAGGTCGAGTTCGGCGCGCGCGCGTCGCGGTCCGCAGCACGTCCGCGAGTGTCGCGCCGTGCTTGCGCTTCAAGGCGTCGATTTGATCGCGCCGGCGCTCGACCTGGGCGAGCCGGTCCGGATCCTCGGCCAGGCCATCGGCGTACTGCCCGGCCGCGTCGCGCGAGTTCGTCGAGCTGAGCGAACGCCGCATCGAGCAGTTCGCGCCACGCGGCCCGTCTCGGGGTCGAGGCGCTCGAGCGCGTGCAGTGCGCGCTCGGCCCGAGCGATGGCCGGCGCGCGCCCGGTCTCGTCGTCATCGACCGATGCGACGATGCTGGCGCGCCTGCTCGGCGAGGGTGCCCGCCTGCGCCAAGCCGGATCGACTCGCGATCGAGCCCCTCTTCCTCGCCGGGCTGGAGCCGCGCCGCATCGATCTCCTGCGACCACGAAGCCGAAGCCAGTCGGCGCGGCGGCACGCCTCGTCGCGGCGGGCAGAGCAGCCGCTGCTCGTCCGCACGCAACGCGGCCAGCGCCACGTGCGCTGCGCCGGACGGCGGCCGAGATCGGCGGCACGAATCGGCATACGCATCGAGGAGGTCGCGCTGCATCGCCGCGTCGAGCAACTGCACCGTCTGGTGCTGGCCGTGCAGGTCGACCAGCGTTTCGCCGAGCGCCGCCAGCACGCCGATGGTGGTGGGCGACCCGTTGATCCAGGCGCGCGAACGGCCCTCGGCCGTCACCTCCCGGCGAATCACCAGCGTTCCTCGACGTCGAGCCCGGCGGCCTCCAGCAGTCGCGGGCAACGCGCGCGGGCACCGCGTCGAGCACGCCTTCGATCACCGCCCGACCGGCGCCGGGGCGCACCACTGCGCGATCGGCCCGATCGCCGAGGAGCAGGGCGAGGGCGTCGACGAGCAGCGACTTCCCTGCCCCGGTTTCACCGGTGAGCACGTTCAGGCCGGGGCCGAGATCAAGAGACACCTCGCCGATCGTGGCGAGATCCCGGACCCGCAGCGTGGTCGAGCATCACCTGCTCGCGATCCGAGAGGTCGCCCCAGTGCAGCTTCTCGCGCAGCGCGCCGGAAGAATCCGGGTTCGCCGAACCGCACCAGGACCACTCGCCACGGGGCGGTGCGCACCTCGATGGCCTCTCCGGGCTGAAGGGTGATGCTCTCCTGCCCATCGAAGGAGGCGAGCAGGTCGATGCACGTGCGGGGCGATCGGCTCGATCGCGGATCACCGCATCGGCCGCGCACGACAATCGGCCGGAACCCGAGCGAATGGGCGCAGATCGGCGTGACGATCATGGCGTCGAGATGTGGCACGACGACCGGGCCGCCGGCGCTCAGTGAATAGGCCGTGGACCCGGTTGGCGACGCAACCACAAGCCCGTCGCCGGACACCGGACCGATCGGCTCGCCATCGAGCAGGACCTGGAAGCGGACGACGCGCGCCATGCCGCCCTTGTGCAGGACCACATCGTTGAGCGCGAAATGCTCATCACGAATGCGATGGTCGGCGGCCGTGTCGGCTGGCCAGCAGGGCGGCACGGGGCGAGAGCCGATAGCGTCCCGGCGGCAAAGGCGGTCAGCGCCGCAGTGCACCCCGTCACGATCGACCGAGGTGAGGAAGCCCGACGCGCCCGAAGTTGACGCCGAGCACGGGGACTTCTCGCCCGCCCAGTCGTCGCGCGCCACGCAGCAGCGTGCCGTCACCACCGAAGGTGACCAGCAGGTCGATGGCATCGGGATCGAGGGCCGCAAGCGGCGACGGCGAGAGCGCAGCCAACGCCGGATCGCGCGCAGAGTTCCCAGCCGTCGCCCGGCCGCAGCTGTACCGTCTCCGCAAGGGCGGTGTCGCAGCTCCGGGTAGCGCGGGTTGCCGATCAGCCGATCCGGAGCATGGCCTCAGCGCACGGGAGCCGGAGAAAGAATGCGCCCGTGACGCTTGCCGCGATGCCCGACGGCGGTCAAGCCCTGCCGCTCGCAGCTGCTCGGCGCGCGGCGCCTGCACCATCAACTCATCGGCAATTCCGAGCGCGAGCACGCGAACGTCCGGATGCGATTCCTGCAGCCGCCGCGCCAGCACTGCCCCGAAGCCGTTGACCACGGTTCCCTCCTCGACCGTCACGAGCAGCTGGCAACCGCGCACCAGTTCGGCCAGCATCGCCTCGTCCAGCGGCTTGAGGAAGCGGGCATTCACCGCCGCGGCATCGACGCCCTCCGCGGCGAGCATCTCCGCCGCCGCGAGGCCGGGACAGCGCCATCGTGCCGACGCCGAGAATCGCCACCCCCGCCCGGCTCGCAGCATTTCCCAAGTCCCGTACGGCACGGCGGGAATGCTCTGCACCGGATTGGGATCGAGTGGCGCCTTGTCGCGGGGATAACGAGTGCAGAACGGACCGTCGTGCGCCAGCGCCGGTGCGCAACAGGCCGACGAGTTCGTCGGCGTCCTTGGGAGCGGTCACGGTCATGCCGGGCACGGCCAGCATGTAGGCGATGTCGTACAGCCCCATGTGCGTCTGGCCGTCTTCGCCGACCAGGCCCTGCCCGATCCATGCAGAACATCACCGGCAGCCGCTGGACGGCGATGTCGTGGATGATGTTGTCGTAGGCGCGCTGCAGGAACGTCGAGTAGATCGCGACGACGGGACGGATGCCCTGCGTCGCGAGCCCGCCGGCGAAGGTGACCGCGTGCCCTTCGGCAATGCCGACGTCGAAGAACCGCTCCGGGAAGCGCTTCTGCGAAGATGGCCGTGCCGGTGCCGCTCGGCATGGCCGCCGTGATCGCGACTATCTCGGGATGCTCCTCGGCCAGCGCCGTGAGTCCATCGCCGAACACCTGGGTCCAGGTCGGCGGCCCGCTGGGCTTCTTCCGCGCCTCGCCCGTCTTCGGGTCATAGGCCGCGAGGCCGTGCCACTTCTCGCGATTGGCCTCGGCAAACGAGAAGCCCTTGCCCTTGGTCGGTCAGGACGTGCAGCACGCGCGGCCCCTTCATCGGACCCGGACGAACGCGAGGGTGTCGCACAGCTTGTCGAGGTCGTGACCGTCGATCGGGCCCGAAATAGCGGAAGCCGAGCTCCTCGAACAGCATCCCCTCGGAGAAGAGATTCTTGACCGACTCCTCGACGTTCCTGCGCGAATCCGACCACGCCATCGCCGAACACACCGCCGAGCCGGATCGTGAGCGCGCTTGATGCGCTCGCGCAGCCGATCGGTGCGCGGATTGGCCACGATGCCGCCGAGCAGCTTGGCGATCGCGCCGACGTTCGGCGAGATGCTCATGCCGTTGTCGTTGACGATCAGGAGGATGTCGCGATCGGAATGGCCGGCGTTGTTCATGCCCTCATAGGACAGCCCGCAGGTCAGCGCACCATCGCCCGACCACGGCGGCCACCTTGTAGTCCTCGCCGTTGAGGTCGCGCGCGGTCGCCATGCCGAGCGCCGCCGACATCGCCGTCCCGGCGTGGCCGGCACCGAACTGATCGTGCTCGCTCTCATCGCGCCTGAGGAAGCCGGAGATGCCGCCCGTCTGGCGCAGCGTCGGAAAGCGCCGCGTTGCGACCGGTGAGCAGTTTCCAGGCGTAGGCCTGGTGCCCGACATCCCAGAGAATCTTGTCGGTGGGCGAATCGAACTCGTACAGGAGGGCGATGGCCAGTTCGACGACACCGAGCGACGCACCGATGTGGCCGCCGGTGACGGACGACGCAATCGATGAGCCGGTCGCGGACTTCCTGCGCCAGCTGCGGGCAACTGGCTCGCGGGACAGCGCTTGAGGTCGGCAGGGCCGTTGATGTTCGCCAAGCAGCGACACGGTTACCCTCCCGTGGAGCACGGATCAAGATGGTCTCGACACAATATACCGGGCCAAGGCCACCAGCGACCCGGTCGCGAGGCCGGCGTCCGCGCAGGCTCTGGACGGCCGCATCGCCGGTGCTCGCTCGGCTGCGGCCCGGGCACCGTCGACCCCGAGGACGCGAGACATAGGTCGACTTGGCAAGTTCGGCGTCCCGGCCGGCGGTCTTGCCCAGCTCCTCCGAGGTTCCGGTCGCGTCCAGCACGTCGTCGGCCACCTGGAACGCCAGGCCGATTTCCTCGCCGTAGGCCCGCAAGCGCGGCCATCACCGTGGGGTTCGGCCCCCGCGGCGAGACCGCCGATGCACCACGGCGGCCCGGATCAGTGCCCCGGTCTTGCCGCGATGCACCGCCGTCGAGTCCGTCGAGGTCGAGCTGCTGCCCCTCGGCCTCCAGGTCGAGCCACTGCCCCCCGACCATCCCGCGGATTCCCCCCGCCTCAAACAGCTCCACGGCCAGGCGGCCTATCCGTCGTCGGCGGCGAGACCCAGTGCGCCTTGCCAGCCTTGGCGAGCTGCTCGGCCGCGACGGCACGAGCAGATAGCCGACCCTCGTGGCGGTGGCGCGCGTCGTACGCGCGGTGCAGCGGTCGGCTCGTCCGCGGCGCATGTCGTCATCGTCCATGCAGGGCAGGTCATCGTGCACCAGGGAATAGGTGTGGACGATCTCCACCGCGGTCGCCAGGCCGGCGATGGCCGGCGGACGTCCCGCCGGCCGGCCCGGTAGGCCGCCAGCACGCAGCGCAGGACGGACCCGCTTCCCGGGACTGCGCAGGGCGTAGGCCGAGCGCCTCGCCCAGGCGCCCGGGCGACTGCCGAAGATCTCCAGCCGGCACAGGCCTCGAGCTCGGCATCGACGAGTGCACGCGCCTGGCCAGCAGCGCCGCGCGCGCTCGCCGCTGGCGCTCGCCACCATCGAGGGGTTCGACCGCAGCTGGCCCTCGCCGGTGGTGCCGAATCGACGAGCACCTGGCGCACCCGGATTTCGGCTGCCTCGAGCCGGGCTTGCGCCGTCTTCAGTCGCTTGACACCTTCCTCGAAGAGCGCCAGTGCCGTTTCGAGGTCGAGGTCTCGTCTTCGAGCCGGCGGACGATTTCCTCCAGCCGCTTGAGGTCGTCGCCCAGCGTTGCGGGTCTCGCTCATCGTTCCTCCACGCGAGCCGGCAGGTCGCCGTCGAGCAGGGTCAGGATGAATCGCTGCCGGGCGGGATATCAGCGATGCGCCGCAGTACGCGACCCCGAGCGTCACGCGCCACGGCGTACCCGCGACCGAGTACGGCGACCGGCGACAGCGCGTCGAGCTGTGCGGCAAGCGGGAGAGGTCGGCACGACAGGCCGTGATGAACCTGGCCAGGGCCGGCTCCAGCCGCAGCTGGAAGCCGGGACCAGTCTGCTCGCCGGGGCCTGGCGACGGCGCGCATGCAGCGCCGGTGCCAGCCGGCCCGAGCAGTGAGGATGCGCCGTTCCGCTCCGGCGCCTGCTCCAGCACCTGCCACCCCCATCCGATCGCGCGTGCGCTCGAGGCGTCGCGCGCCGACTCGACCAGCGCGGCATCGCCCGATGAGCGCCATCCGGTCGCGCGCCACCCGGACCCGCGACCTCGACGCGATCGGGGAGGGCAAATTCCGCCGCCTGTGACGGCGTCGCCGCACGCACGTCGGCAACAAGGTCGGCGAGCGTGACATCCACCTCGTGCCCGACCGCGCAGATGACCGGCACGGGACAGGCGGCGATGGCGCGGCAAACCGCCTCGTCGTTGAATGCCGCCAGGTCCTCCTTGCGCCGCCGCCCCGACCCGACGATGCAGCAGTCGATCGTCCTGGGCGGCCAGACGATCGCGCATCGCCCGCACCAGTTCGCCGGCGGCATTGTCGCCCTGCACCGCGCTGTTGACCACCAGCAGTTCGACCGCACGGCCAGCGACGGCGCGCGACCGTGATGATGTCGTGCACGGCCGCCCCGGCGACAGACGTCACCACGGCGATACGCGCCGCGAATTCGCGGCAGCGGCCGCTTGCGCCCAGGATCGAGCAGCCCGTCGGCGAGCAGCGCCTGCTTGATGCGCTCGACGCGCCTGTGCCTGCGCGCCCACCGCCGCGGCGGGCAGGACCTGCACGACGTTGAAGCGAAGCGCCGTCCGCTCTTCCCAGACGCTGGCCGTCCCGAGCGCGAAGACCTCGGCCCCCTCCTCGAGCGGCGCCTTGAGCCGGCCGGCCGCCGAGCGCCACATGGTGCAATCGACCTTCGCCGTGGAATCGCGGAGGGAGAAGTAGAGTGCCCGCTGGGATATCGCTTGACGCCGACCAGTTCGCCGCGAACCCAGACCGCGGTGGAAGTCCTCCTCGACCCGGCGCTTGATGGTGCGCGCGAGTCGCGAGACCGTCCAGGCTTCGTCGAAGGCGGTCACTGCGATCGGCCAGCGAGGGTCGCGCTGCCTGCACCGTGTTGACCAGCAGCATCGCGATCGTCATCGGACCGACGCCGCCCGGCACCGGGGTGATCGCGCCGGCCACCTCGCGCACCGCCTCGAAGGCGACGTCACCGGACAGGCGGTAGCCCTGCGGCTGCGTCGCGTCATCGACGCGCGTTGTGCCGACATCAATGACCGTCGCGCCCGGGCTGGACCGCATCGACGCCGATGAACTCCGCCCGCCCGATGGCGACGACCAGAATGTCCGCGGTGCGACACACGCCGGGCAAGATCGCGAGTGCGCGAATGGGCGAGCGTCACCGTGGCGTCGCCGCCAGCGCCGGGCGCGAGAGCATGTTCGCCAGCGGCTTGCCCGACGAGGTTGGACCGCCCGACGATCACCACGTGGGCGCCGCTTGTTCCCGATGCCGGACCGGATCAGCATCTGCTGCACGCCATACGGGGTCGCGGGACGGAAACCGGTCGGGTCACCGAGCACGACCTTGCCGACATTCAGCGGATGAAAGCCATCGACGTCCTTTCGTCGGGTCGATTCGGTGCAGCACCTGCTCGGCATGGATGTGCTGCCGGCACGGGCAACTGACAGAGAATGCCATGGATCGCCGGATCGGCGTTGAGCCGGTCGATCACCGCCAGCAACTCCGCCTCGGTGGTCTCCGCCGGCAGGATGATGGTCTCGGAATGCATGCCGGCATCGAGGCAGGCCTTCCCCTTCGATGCGGACGTAGACCTGCGAGGCCGGGTCCTCCCCGACCAGCACCACGGCGAGTCCGGGTACCACGCCACGCGCGCTGAAGAGCACGCCACCTGCTCGGTGACCTCGGCGCGGATCCCTGCGCGATCGCCGTGCCGTCGATCAGTTTTGCACTCATTTGGCAATGTCCGATGACACGGGTCTCCCGGATGACGGTAACCCGGATCTGTCCGGGATACTGCAGTTCGTTCTCGATGCGCCGGGCAATCGTCTCCGAGAGCGTCTGTGCCGCGTCGTCCGTGATCTTCTCGGGCATCGACGATCACCCGCACCTCGCGCCCCGCCTGGATCACCGTGACCTTCTCCACGCCAGCGTAGCCGCCGGCGATCTCCTCAAGCTTGGTCAGCCGCTTCATGTAGCTCTCGAACGCCTCGCGCCGGGCCCCGGGCGCGACCCGCTGATCGCGTCGGCCGCCTGGACCAGCACCGATTCCATGCTGTCGTGCGGGCACATCGTCGTGGTGCGCCTCGATGCAGTTCAGTACCGCGGCGGACTCGCCATGCCGGCGGCACACCTCGACGCCGAGCTGCACGTGGGTGCCTTCGTGCTCGTGCGTAAGCACCTTGCCGATATCGTGCAGCAGGCCGCCGCGCCGAGCGAGCGTCACGTCGCCCTTGAGTTCCGCCGCCATCATGCCGCCGAGCCAGGCCACCTCTTTCGAGTGTTCGTAGAGATTCTGCCCGTAGGAGGAGCGGTATCGCATGCGCCCGACGAGCTTCACCAGTTCGGGATGCAGTCCGTGCACGCCGAGTTCGTAGGCGGCGCGCTCGCCGAGCTCTCCGAGTTCGGCATCGAGCTCTTTCCGCGCCTTGACGACCAGTTCCTCGATGCGACCGGGATGGATGCGGCCGTCGACGATGAGCGCACCCAGCGCGCGCCGCGCCACCTCGCGGCGAATCGGGTCGAAGCAGGAGACGACGACGGTGTCGGGCGTGTCGTCGATGATCACGTCGACGCCGGTCGCGAGCTCGAACGCGCGGATGTTCCGACCTTCACGGCCGATGATGCGCCCCTTCATCTCATCGTTGGGCAGCGTGACGGCGGCGACCGTGGTCTCGGCAGTGTGCTCGGAGGCGAGGCGCTGGGTTGTCATCGCGATGATGCGGCGGGCCTCCTTTTCCGCCTCATGGCGGGCCTTCTCCCTGATCTCCCGTGCCAGGGCCGCGGCCTGCGTCCGCGCTTCGTCCTCGACCTGCTGGCGCACCTCGCGCGCGGCCTCATCACGAGTGAGCCCGGCCACCCGCTCGAGCTGGCGCTGGATTCCCTGGTGTTCTGCTTCCGCGGCAGCCGCCCGCGCATCGATCGCCTCGCTGCGCTTCGCCAGCTCTCCCCGCCGCTGCTCGACGGCGCGTTCCTCGCCCCGCAGCCGATCCTGGCGTTCGCCGACCTGGGCCTCGCGCTCGGCGAGTCGACGTTCACCCTGGTCGACTTCCTCGCGGCGCTTCGCCGCCTCTCGGGCCGCCTCTTCCTTGAGCGCCAGCGATTCCTCGCGCGCCGAGACGAGTTGCTGCTCGCGCAGGATGGCGACCTCGCGCTCGCCGGCCGCGCGCGCTGAGGCAATGTCCGAATGGGCCTGGTTGGTGAGGGCCCGGAGTGACCGGCCCCGCGAGGCGAGTATCTGGTTCCAGATGAGGATCCCGAGGAGCAGACCCAGTACTGCACCGCCCCCGAGGGCGAGCAGGAGATTGGTATCCATGGATGTATGTCTCCACTGGCACCTCTGGCGCCAGGTTGTTGGTCAGTCGGCGCCGCTGGCCTTCGTCCCGCGCTTGGCGGGTGGCAGCAAACGCGCCAAGTCGTCGGCGAGCGCCGTGATCTGCGTCGCCAGCTCGTGATCCCCTCGACGGGCACGGAACAACTGGTCGGTGACTGCAAGGCCCGCGAGGATTGCCGCCTTGTGTGCTTCCAGTGTTGGCGACATCGCCCGGATCTGCCGGAGGGCGTCGTCAAGATAGGACGCAACCTCGCGGGTGTATTCTGGGGCTGCCTCGGACCGGACGGCAAGTTCTTCGCCGCCGACGGTCACGCGCACGGTCTGCTTGGGCGCCGTTGTCATCGCCGCGCCCCCGCGTCCACGTCTTCCTCGAGGAAGACCAGCCGTTCCTGCAACCGGGTCACCATCTCCCGGGCGCGCTCGACACGCGAACGCAACTCGATGTTTTCCCGCTCAAGATCGAGGATCCGGGCCCGGAATCCGAGCAACTCCTGCCCCGGCACCATCCCTTCCTGCGCCTTGAGTCCCTGCAGCTCCCCTTCCGCGGCCAGGCCGCGGCGTCGCCACCCGGAAAGTTCTTCGGCGACGTGCCGAAGCACTCGCTCGAGCTCGGCGAACGAAGCCTGATCAGGTCGTACGTAGGGTGACGTCAAGCTCGCGCTCCAGAGAATTCAGCAGGCGCCCAATCGTCTGCTCGACTTCGGTATCGACCAAGGTACGGTCCGCCGCGCGGAACACCAACCGCATCATCACGCTTCGCATTCCCGCTGGAAGCGTCGCAGCACGGAACTCGTCCAGCACCGCCACGGACTCCAGGTGATGCCTCCCACCCCGCTGCCGGAGCAGGGCGGCAACCTCGGCCACCGATCGACCGAGCGGCACCAGCAGCGCGAGGTCACGCAGCACAGCCGGATGCGTGGGCAAGGGCAGATAGCCGGCCTGCGCCACCGGCTCCACCGCCACCGTCACCTCTCCGCCGAACAGCGGACCCGCCCAGGCCGGCGCGTCGCTCTGCAGCAGACCACACTCGCCAACCGGCGTGCCATCGGAGCGTCGGGCCACCCAGTGATCATCCTGAACTTGAACGGTCGCCGTGGGATGCGCCAGATCCACCAAGTGCTCGAAGAGCGCCTTGGCATCCCAACGGTCGTATCGCCTCGACTTGCCCCCGTCCGTCCAATGGAGCGGTGCGCGGGCACCAGTGACCGCAAAGGCCGCCCGGAGGGTTTCTACCGGCTCGGCGCCGGGCTGGCGCTGCGAGAAGACGGTACCCACCTCGAACAACCTGACGTTTGCGGTCTGCATTGCCCAGTTTGCCTCCACCATCCTGACGAGCGATGGCTGCAGGGCCGAGCGCAAGAAGGCGAGTTCGGTCGACAGCGGATTGAGGAGGCGAGGTCCATGCTCGCCACCATCCCCGACCAGTGGCATGGTCTGGACCTCCGAGAGTCCGATCGCGGCGAGGCCAAGTCGGATGCGAACCCCGGCGGTCCAGGCCGCCGCGTCTCGCAGCTGCCCCGGCCGGAATGGACGGAGGTCGTCGGGGATCCTGGCGTAGCCATGCAGACGAGCAATTTCCTCGATGAGGTCGATCTCGCTGACCACATCCGATCGCCATCCCGGGACGTCCACCGCGATGCGGCCGTCGTCCGGCTTGCTGACGATGGTCGCGCCCATGGCCACCAGCTGCCTCTCCAACTCGGCCCACGGCAGCGTGATCCCGAGGACCTGCGCCACGCGGGACGGACGGAGGGAGACCCTCGGCGGATGGTCGGGTGCGGGGAAGCAGTCGACAGCCTCATCGTTCACGCTTCCGCCGGTGAGCGAGACGATCAGTCGCAGGCAGCGCCGGAAGGCGTCGACCGCACCCCACCGATCGACCCCGCGCTCGAACCGGTGGGAGGCATCGGTTGACAATCCGACCGCGGTCCGGGTTGACCGGACCCGGGCAGCATCGAAGGAGGCGCACTCCAGGAAGAGCGTGGTGGTTCCATTGGTCACTTCCGTGTCGCGACCACCCATCACGCCGGCAATCCCGATAACGCGATCGGCATCAGCGATCACCAGGGCACCGGCCGGCACCTTTCTCTCGACGCCGTCAAGGGTCACCAGCATCTCGCCAGCCAGCGCGGCCCTCACCACCACCGCGGGACCGTGCAAGGTAGCGGCGTCGTACGCGTGCATTGGCTGACCGAGCTCGAGCATCACATAGTTCGTGGCGTCGACCACATTGTTGATCGAGCGGACCCCCGCACTCGCCAGGCGATCACGCAGCCAGTCCGGGGATGCGCCCACTTGCACCTCGCGCACCACGGCGCCGAGAAAGCGACGACACCCGACGCGATCGGCGATGGCGAGCTTCACGCCGCCAACGATGGCCTCCGCGGCGAAGCGGGTCGGCGTCGGCAGGTCCACCTCAACCTCGCCCTCGAGGGCCGGCAGGCGGTACCCGATGCCGTACGCGACGGCGAGCTCACGGGCAATTCCCTTGTGGCAAAGGAGGTCGCCACGGTTCGGCGAGACATCGACCACCAGGCGGTCATCACCGAGCTGCAACACCTCGAGGAGCGATGTGCCTGGTGCGACGTCGGACGAGAGGGTCAGCAACCCGTCATGATCGTCGCCGAGCCCGAGCTCGCGGGACGAACAGAGCATCCCTTCGCTCGGTTCTCCCCGGAGCTTCCGCTTCTCGACCACCATGCCACCCGGCATCTTCGTCCCGAGGCGGGCGAAGGGATACCTGCCCGACACCATGACGTTCGGGGCGCCGCAGACGACATTGTGCAGCGTGCCCGTCCCGTCATCGACGGTGGCGACCCGCAGCTTGTCGGCATTGGGATGCGCCTTGAGCTCGGTGACCTGACCGACGACGAAGTCGGCAAGTTCGGCGCCGATCGGCTCGACGGCATCGACCGGGGCGCCGAGCATGGCGAGCTTCTCGGCCAGGTCGGATGCATCAAGGGGACGACGAAGGAACGCTTCGAGCCAGCGCCGTGAGACGTTCATTGTCCCAGCTCCCCGAACTGCCCGAGGAGGCGCATGTCGCCACCATAGAGGAGGCGGATGTCCGGCAATCCGTAACGCAGCATGGTGATGCGGTGCGGTCCCATGCCGAACGCCCACCCGGTCCAGCGCTCGGAATCGACGTCGCAGTTGCGCAGGACATTCTCATGCACCATGCCGCAACCGAGGATTTCCATCCAGCCGGTGCCCTTGCAGGCCGGGCAAGCCGTTCCACCGCAGATCTGGCAGGAAACATCCATCTCGGCCGACGGTTCGGTGAACGGAAAGAAGGACGGACGGAAACGCACCTTGACGCTCGACGCCGAAGAAGCGCTCGGCGAAGTGCCGCAGCGTGGCCTTCAGGTCGACGAACGACACACCCTCATCGACGGCGAGTCCTTCGATCTGCGTGAACGCCGGGGCATGTGAGGCATCGAACGGATCGCTCCGGTAGGCGAGGCCGGGGATCACCACGCGGTAGGGCGGCGGTCCGGCGCGCATCACCCGGATCTGGACCGGCGAGGTGTGCGTGCGCAGCAACACGCGCCCGCCATCGGACGCCGCGCCCCCCTGGGGATCGAGAAACAGGGTGTCGTGCAGGTCCATGGCAGGATGATCGGGCGGAAAGTTGAGCGCGAAGAAGTTGCGCTCTTCGTTCTCGGCTTCGGGCCCCACCGCCACGGCGAAACCCAGGCCGCGGAAGATCGCGACGATCTCCTCCACGACCAGGGTCACCGGGTGCCGTGTCCCGATCCAGGTCGCGCGCCCGGGCATGGTCAGGTCGACGTCCCGGGCGTCGGCGGCGCGGGCGGCCCCGGCGAGGTCGGCGCGCCGCGCGACGATGGCAGCCTCGAATTCGAGCTTGAGGGTGTTCAGCCCGCGGCCAAGGGTGCGCTTCTCCTCCAGCGAGCGGGTGGCAAGGTCCCGGAGCAGGTGGGTGAGTGCCCCCTGCTTCCGGCCGAGGATCGCGATCTCTTCCGCCTCAAGGGCCGCCGCGTCGAGTTCGCTGAGGGCAGCGAGCCGTGTGCGGAGGGCGATGAGGACGGGATGATCGGGCATCTGGGTCACGACCACTCCGGGAAGGGTGGCGGGAACAATCGTGGGGCCGTCCGCGCAGCGACGGCCGACCCCACACGGGATGAAGACGAGGCCGGATCAGGCCTGGTGCGTCTTTGCCACCTCAGCAATCTTCGCAAATGCAGCCGCATCGTGCACCGCAAGATCGGCGAGCACCTTGCGATTGATCTCGACCCCGGCCGCTTTCAGCCCGGCCATGAGGCGCGAGTAGCTGATCTCGTTCAGTCGGGCAGCCGCGCCGATGCGGGTGATCCACAACCGGCGGAAATCACCCTTCTTCTTGCGCCGGTCGCGGAACGCATACGCCAGGCCGCGCTCGACGTTTTCCTTGGCGGCCTTGTACAGCTTGCTTCGCGCGCCGACGCCGCCCTTGGCGGCCGCCATGATCTTCTTCTTCCGCGCATGGTGCGCGGGACCGTTCTTGACTCTTGGCATTGTCTAGCTCCTTACGCTCGAAGCAGCTTGATGGTGCGCGGGTAATCGGCCGAGCTCACCAGCGCCAGACTTGCCGAGTTGGTTCTTCCGCTTCGTGGTCTTCTTGGTCAGGATGTGGCGCTTGTTGGCATGGCCCCGCTTGATCTTGCCACGGCCAGTCACCGTGAAGCGCTTCATCGCCGCCCGCTTGGTCTTCTGCTTCGGCATTGCTCTCTCCGATTCCTCATTCCGCCAGACGCGCTCACTTCGGCGCGAGTACCATCACCATGTTCCGGCCGTCCAGCTTGGCCTCCTGCTCCACCTTGCCAATGTCGACCAGGGCGGTCGCGATCCGATCGAGCACCGCCTTGCCCAGTTCGGTGTGGGCGATCTGCCGGCCACGGAACATCATCGTGACCTTCACCTTGTTGCCCTCGCCGAGGAACTCGCGCGCGTGCCGCGTCTTGAAGTCGAAATCGTGGTCATCGATCCCAGGACGGAACTTCACTTCCTTGAGATGGATCACGTGCTGCTTCTTCTTCGCGGCGCGGGCGGCCTTCGCCTCCTCGAACTTGTACTTGCCGTAGTCCATGATCTTGACCACGGGCGGCCGCGCCATCGGGGCGACCTCGACCAGGTCGAGACCACGCTCCACTGCCGCCGCCAGTGCTTCCTCGATCGGGAGGACGCCCAGCTGCTCGCCCTCCGCCGTCACTACCCGAACCGGCGAGATGCGGATCTGCCGGTTCACTCGTACCCGTCGCTCGCGTTCGAAACTGGACAGTGGGCCGTCACCTCGTCAGGAGCCGAAAACACGAACACCCCACTGATTGGCGGGGTGTCCGAAGAGGTGCACCGCGAGCCCGGAGGCCCGGATGCTTATGTCTCCCCAGACCCATTCGCCTGATCCTGCCAGCTCGGGGTGGAGCGGATTACCCGCTCGCTTGATAGCACCTATACTAGTCAGGTGGGGGGCGGTTCACAAGGGGCGTTGTTCCACGATGAGACAGATCGGCGAGCTCCACCCCCCTCTCCCCGGCCACCATCCGGCCGCCGACCGTATTGGCGTCGTGCTCGAACACCACCCGCCACCCTTCCCGGGTCCCCCGCTCGTAGAGCGCCCGTTTGCTCTCGAGGGTGCGGAGTGGCTCCACGTCGTACCCCATGATCCAGGGAAGCGGCAGGTGGTGCGCGGTCGGAATGGTGTCACCCGGAAAGAGCAGCGCCTCACCCTCGCTCTCGATCAGCACCGCCATGTGCCAGGGGATGTGCCCGGGAGTCACGATCGCCTCGATCCCGGGAAGCACGGTCGCGGCCGGGCCGTCGAGCAGCCGGAACCGTCCCGCTTCGAGCACCGGCATGAAGTTGCCCAGCATGTAGCTCGCAGCCGTCCGTTCGTTGGTGTGCGTAGCCCACTCGACTTCCCGTTGGTGCACCACGTACTGGGCGTTCGGAAACGCGATCTGCGGCCGCCGTTGAGCATCATCGCCGGCAATCCAGGTATCGCCGCCAGCGTGATCGAAGTGCAGGTGCGTGTTGAGCACGGTCCTGATGTCTTCCGGCCGATGGCCAAGCAGCGCCAGCGAGTCCTCGAGCATGGTCCGGCCGTGGGCGCCGTCATTCTCCACGCCGTAGATGTCACGGAACTTCTCGTTTTCCTTGTTGCCGAGCGCGGTGTCCACCAGCACGAGTCCGTCGTCGTGTTCCACGAGGAGGCACCGCATGGCCAGTGCGATCCGGTTGCGCGCATCCGGCGCAATGCGTCGCTCCCAGAGCGGCCGGGGCACCACACCGAACATCGCCCCGCCATCGAGTTTCTGGATGCCACCCTCGAGGGCGTGCACGGTAAGGCGTCCGATTCGGAAAGTGGTCACTCCGCTCATGCCGCAGCCTCGTTGATCGCAGCCCGGTGAAGGCTCTCGAGATCGGCCAGCGTTCGGGCGCCCCGGTCCCGAGCCGCATCGAGCAGCCGCTCGAGCAGCATTGCGGTGACGATCGCATCACCCGCCGCACGATGGCGCGCCGGGAACTCGAGCGAGAAACGGGTGGCAAGCGCACCGAGAGAATAGGATGGCTCCTGCCGGATGAGTCTCCGGGCCAGGCGCACGGTGCAGAGCCGGGCGCCGTCGAGCTCCAGGTCGCGGGCCCGCCGGATCTCGGCGCCGACGAAGCCCCAGTCGAACCGGGCATTGTGCGCCACGAAGACCCGGCCGGCCAGCGCGGCGAGCACCTGATCGGCCACGTCGGCGAAGGTTGGCTTGCCCCGCACCATCTCGTCGCTGATCCCGGTGAGCTCAGTGATGCGAGACGGGATGGGACGCCGGGGATCCAGCAGGGAATCAAACACGACTTCCCGACGCGCGCCCTGCATCAGCACCACGGCGATCTCGGTGATCCGGTCGTCCTCGGCCGCGCGCATGCCGGTGGTTTCGACGTCCACGATGGCGAACGCGCATTCGTCAAGCAGCGGCGACCCTTGCGCCACGGTCACCAGCGCCCAGCGTCCATCGACCTGCTGGCGGACACGCGGGTCAGCGCCGAGCAAGGCAGCAGCAATTCGTTCGGCGACGGCGAGCGGGGCGTTCGGGAGGCCGAGCACTTTTGTTGCGAGGGTACCGGCTGTGGCCGGGCCGGCCGCAAGCAGCTCCATCGCACGCTCGACCAAGGTCCCGCCCGGATGGGCGCTGAGCCCGCTCACTGCCCGGTCACTTCGTCGCGCGCCGGTGCAAGGCGTAGGAAAGCGTCTCCAGCTCGACCGCAAGATTCACGTTCTTCACCTCGACGTCGTGGGGAACGTGCAGTTGAATCGGCGCAAAATTGAGGATCGCGTGAATCCCGACCTTGACCAGGCGATCAACCAGGTCCTGCGCAGAATCCGCCGGCGTGACCAGAATGGCAATCTCGAAGCGACCGCGCCTGACGAGTTTCTCCAGGTCGCCGACATCTTCAACCACCAACCCGCCCCAGCGGTTCCCGATCTTCTGAGGATCCTTGTCGACCACGGCCACGATGTCAAATCCGCTTTCAGCGAACCGGGCGTACTGCACCAGCGCGCCGGCGAGCCGCCCGGCCCCGAGGAGCAGCACCCGGTACCGGCGGGTGAGGCCGAGGATCTCGCGGAGCTGGACGGCGAGGGCATGGGAATCATACCCGAGCCCCCGCTTTCCGAAGGAACCGAAGAAGGAAAGGTCCTTTCGCACCTGGGCCGAGGTCGTACCCGCACGCTGGGCGAGCACCTCTGAAGAGAGGGTCGCTGCGCCTTGATCGTCGAACTCCTCGACCAGGCGAAGGTAGATCGCCAATCGACGGACGGTGGAGTCGGCGATCTTCCGGGAGAGCATTTGTGAAATGTTTCACGAGCGGGGCGACGAGGCAACCACCACCCCCAGATCGCCCGCTATCCCGCCAGGGCGTCGAGGAGGTGGACGAAGTCGGTCGGGGTCAGCCGCTCCGGCCGGACGTCAGGATCAAGTCCCGCCCTGGCCAGGACGGTGCCTGCGTCCTCGGTGCCAAGGCCGGTCGCCTGGCGCAACCCGCGGTGCAGCCGTTTGCGCCGGTAGGAGAAGAGCGAGGTCACCAGCCGGCGAAACTCCGCGAGCCGTTCCGGGACGACGAGCGGTTCCCGACGGGGAATCAGCTGCAGCACCGCCGAATCGACCTTGGGTGGTGGGACGAACGCCCCGCGCCCGATGGTGAAGAGCCGCTTCCCCTCGGCGACGGCCTGGATGTTCACCGAGAGGGCGCCATAGTTCTCGGCTCCCGCCGCCGCCGTAATGCGGTCCGCCACCTCCTGCTGCACGAGGAAGGTGACCGAGGCCGCCATCGGGAGGGTGAGCGCTTTCTCCAGCAGTGGCGAGGTGATGTAGTAGGGGATGTTGCCGACCACGATCCACCGCCGGCCAACCGACGTCCACGGCGCGACCAGCTCGTTCCACTCCGCCTCGAGGGCGTCGGCCTGGAGGACGACAAGGTCCCGCTCGGCAAAGCGTCGCCGCAGCGGCACCAGCATCCTCTCGTCGCGCTCGATGGCCACGACCGACCGCGCCGCGATCGAGCAGCGCCTCGGTGAGTCCGCCTTCTCCCGGCCCGATTTCGAGGACCACATCGCCTGCCATGGCACCGGTCGCCTCGGCGATCCGCGCGAGCAGCGCGGGTTGCCTGAGGAAGTGCTGACCCAGCGACTTCTTCGCCCGCACCGCTCACATCCGCAGGAGCAGGAGGGTACGGTCGTCCCCGGCTGTCCCACCGAACCCGGACACTTCCTCGCAGATGGACTGGACCAGTTCCTCGGGTGATATCGCGCGACCCTGCTCCAGTTGCGCAACGATCCTCTCCTCGCCGAAGCGCTGTCCCTCGTCATCGCACTGGTCAACCAATCCGTCGGTGAAGAGGGCGAGCAGGTCGCGTCCCGAAATTCCAGGGAATCGTCCGGAGGCCGAATTCCCCGCCCTGCAACAGGCCCAGCGGCGGCGCGGTCGTCACCAGTCGTTCGGCCGGCCCCACCGCCGGCAGACGAAACGCGTGCGGGTGGCCGGCGTTGGAGTAACTCAGCTGCCCGCTGGGCTGGTCGAGCACCCCGTAGAAGAGCGACAGGTGCATCTCGGTCCGCTCGAGATCAGCGCTCAGCGAACCGCGCAGCAATTCGAGCGCTTCGGCCGGGGGAGTCGTCGGTCGCACGTGAATGCCGAAGGCGGCCATCACCTGCGCGGCAATCAGCGCGGCGGCAAAACCATGGGATGACACGTCTCCGATCATCACGCCGACCCGGCCAGGCCCGAGGCGAACGAAGGTGTAGAGGTCGCCACCAACTGCCTCAGCTGGACTCGAGCGCACCGCGACATCCGCCGCCCCGTGCAGCACAGCCGGTGTCGGAAACAGCTTCACCTGAAGATCGTGCGCCAACTCGAGTTCGCGAGCCACGCGTTCGCGATCTCCCTCGCGGGCGACAAGCCGGGCATTCTCGAGCGCCGCGCCGACCTGCGTCGCCACCGCGGCGACGAGCTTGGTTTCCTCTCTCGTGAAGGATCCCCCTCCCGCACGCTCGGCCAGTGAGAGCGTTCCGACCGAACGGGGAGCACTGCCGACGGCGGAGTAGATGACGGGCACGACCAACGCTTCGCCGTCGACCCATCCGGGGAGGGGACCGATCTCGATGCGTCCGGTCAGGAAGGAGCGCACGACGAGCAGGTCGCCATCGTCGATGGAGACTTCGGGTGGAATCGTCGGACTCGGTGGACCGCTGAGGGCAATGATCCGGAGCACCCGATGCTCCTCGTCGAAGATGCGAAGCCCGGCCCGACGCGCGCCGACCACGGCGCTCACCTCGCGCAGGATCACCGAGGCCACCTCCTCGACGGCGTGCCGGCGCCCGAGGAGCTGGCCGATCGAATAGAGGAGGTCGATCTCCTCGTATCTGGCGGCGAGCTCGTCAGTGACAGTGGCGACCGCTCGCTGAGCTTCCAGGAGGGCCTCGAGCACGGGGAGTATCCGGCGGCCAATCTCCTCTGCCGTGACCTCGGCCCGTTCCGGGCGGACCTCGAGGTAGAGTCCAGCGACACCTTCGATCGCGAGCCTGGAGACGACCGGATGAGTCCGGTCGGTCGTCGAACGTGACGATTCCGGCGGTCCCCCGACGAGTTCCCATCGCTCGTCGGTCAACCGCCACAGACGGAGGGTCGCAACCGCCAGTGTGCCGAGCGGCGACAGGACACCTCGCAGGACATTCAGGAGCGGGGCAGTGTCATCCAGATGGTGTTTCCTCGGTCGTTGAATGCCACGTGGTCGGCGAGCCGCCGGATCAGGAAGAGTCCCCGGCCACGCGTGGCGCTGAGGCGCTCCTCGGCGGTGGGCGGCGAGACGGATGCAGGATTGAACCCATCACCTTCGTCCGACACGGCGATCACGAGGCGGTCGTCGTGCAACTCGACCTCGATCGTGATGAGTCGCGAAGCTTCACCCTGATTGCCATAGACCATCGCATTGGTGATCGCCTCGGCCAGGACGGTGCGGAGGCGGAAGTGGGTCTGGCGCGAGGCAGACCGGCCGGGCAGCGCACAGGCCGCGACCGTTTCGACCACCGCGGCGATCCGGGTCATGTCGGTCGCCAGGACCAGGCGAAAGCGACCACTCCCTGCCCGATCCGCGGCCGGGACGAGCTCGCGGTCGCTCATCGGTCGAACCTCAGAACGCCGCGAGCGCCTCGGCCGCTGATCCCGCGATCGGGAAGAGCGTGTCGAGTTTGGTGAGCTCGAACAAGCGACCGCAGATCCTCGTTCAGGCCAGCAAGACGGAGGTCCCCACCAGCCTCGCGCACCCGCTTGCTGATCGAGACGAGCGCGCCGAGCCCGGAGGAGTCGATGTAGGCTGTCGGCGTGAAATCGAGGAGGAACTTGCGGTCGCCGTGCTCGACGGCGTCCTGGACAAGTTCCTTGAGCTCCTGCCGATTACCAACCACGAGCTGGCCTTCGACTCGCACGACCGTGATCCCGTCATCCGTCCGGTTGGTCTGGAACGCCATGGCAATTCGCTCCTGAAGTCAGGGGGTGGCGGCCACCTGCAATGCCACCAGTGCTGCCACGTCCACAATATCGTCCACCCCTGCCCCGCGCGACAGGTCGGACATCGGTCGCGCCAGCCCCTGCAGCAGCGGTCCCGCCGCACTCGCCCCCGCGAGCCGCTCGGTGAGCTTGTAGGCGATGTTCCCTGCGTCGAGCGAGGGGAAGACCAGCACATTGGCCGCGCCAGCGACGGGCGAGTCCGGGCACTTCCTGGCGGCCACTTCGGGAATGATCGCGGCATCGAGCTGCAGTTCGCCATCGGCGGTGATCCCCGGAGCCATGGCCCGGAATCGCGCCACCGCTTCGACGACCCGATCGACTTCCGGGCCGCTCGCGCTGCCTCGTGTGCTGTACGAGAGAAAGGCGACGACAGGAGCATCCCCGACCAGAATCACCCGATCGCGAGCGGCTGCCATGCCGACCTCGGCGAGCTGCTCCGCCGTCGGCATCGGGACGACCCCGATATCCGTGTAGGTCAGCACCCGGCCGTCGGCGAGTCCGAGATACATCGCCGAGCTGACCGAGGAGCTTCCGGGCGCGGGCCGATGGCCCAGAGCGCGGCGCGCACCACCTCGGGTGTCGTCGCACCGGCTCCGGCCACGCAGCCATCGGCCTCCCCGAGCGCGACCAGCGCGGCCGCAAAGCGGATCGGATCGGTTGCCAGGTCGAGCGCATGGCGCCCGTCCTTGACCGCCTGCGGACGGCGCTGTCGCAGGAACTCCGCCACGCGCCTCAGCCGCGGATCCTGGGCTGGTTCGGGTCCGCTCACCCCGAGGAGGATCGGATCGGCGATGTGCAGTCGCTTCAGCTCCTCGGCCGCTGCCCGGATCCGCGGGTCCGCCGCCTCGGGAAAGACCAGCCGGGCCCTTCGACCGCCCGCCCGGGCCCGCAGCGTCGTGCGAAAGCTCACTTGCCGAACCGCTCCCGGAGCGCGTCTGCCACCGCCGGGGCGACGAGCCCGTCGAGGTTGCCGCCGAATCGGCCCGACTTCGCGCACCAGCGAGGACGAGAGATAGGTCAGGTCGAGCGCCGGCACCAGGAAGACCGTTTCCAGGTCGGGGTTGAGCCGGCGATTCATCAGCGCCATCTGAAATTCGTATTCGAAGTCGCTCACGGCGCGCAGGCCGCGCACGACGACAGTCGCCTCCCGGCTGCGCGCGAAGTCGGCGAGCAGCCCGGAGAACGAGGCCAGTTCGATCCGCGGGTCGTCGCCGACGGCTGCCTCGCGGAGCATCGCAGCCGCTCCTCGACGGAGAAGAGCGGGGCCTTGTTCGGATTGATGGCCACGGCCACGATCAGCTGGTCGGCCAGCCCGAGGGCCCGACGGATGAGGTCTTCGTGCCCACGGGTCGGCGGATCGAACGAACCGGGATAGATCGCGATGCGCGTCATGGTGACCCGAAAGAAGGTAACGGCGATATCACCCCAGCGGCGCGTCTCGCCACCGGGGAGGACGGTCTTGGCGCGAATGCTCCATGGCGAGAATGGGGGCAAAGGGCCGATCGCGCCAGAGGGCAGCCAGGCGTTCGGCATAGTCGATCGTGAAAGGCGGGTCGGCGAGGGCGATGTCGAAGGCTGCCGGATCGAGGCCGGCGCCATTCGCAGGGCATCGCCGCTGCTCGATCGACGTCCGATCGCGCCGGCATCGAGCGCGGCGATGTTCGTCGCGAAGCGCCCGGAGCGATGGCGGGTGCATTTCGACGAACGTGGCATGCGCCGCGCCGCGCGACAGCGCCTCCAGCCCCAGCGCGCCGCTGCCGGCAAAGAGATCGAGCACCCGGGCGCCTGGCAGTTCGTCGGCCCAGGATCTGGAGCCATGCCTCGCGCACCCGCTCGGCCGTCGGTCGCACCCGCGCGATCCTTGGGTACCGCGAGCCGCCGCCCCGCCAGGTACCGCTCACGATCCGGGTCATGCGCTGCCAGGCGGCGAGAGCGCGACCAGCCGGGCCTGCAGGGTACGTGCGACCTTGCCAGGCATTTTGCTCCAGCCGGAAGGCGGCGTCCGCGCGCCCCTGAAGCCACGATACCCGGTCGGCCCAGCCGAAGGCGATGGCGTCCAGCTGCCGGTGCTCGCCCGTGCAGCGTGGCCTTGAGGTGCTTGCCGGCCGAGCGTCCGCACGTTGCGCAGATCGGCATCTGCGCACGCCGAAGACCGGCCCCGGGTTGCCCATGCCGCATGGCTCGAGACTGCGGCACCAGCGCTCGAGTTCCGGCGTGACCTCGCTCATGACCGACGGCAACATCGACGCGCTGTGAGGCCCCGAGATCCTCGGGCGCGAGCCTGGCTCGCGCCAATGCGTATCGAATCGCTCGCGAAACGCGTCGATCCGCTCCGCGCCGAATCGTCAACCCTGCCGCCATGCGATGCCCGCCAAAGCGTTCGAGCAGGTCGCCGCACTCCTGCAGGGCAGCATGCAGGTCGAAGCCGTCGATGCTGCGCCCGCTTCCCCGCCCCAGTTCCCCTTCGAGGCCGATCAGGAACGTCGGCCGCCCGAAGCGCTCGACGACCCGCGAGGCCACGATGCCCGACCACGCCGGGATGCCAGTCGTCGCCGGCGAGCACGAGGCTCGCGGCATCGTCCGCGTCGCCGGTTCCCGCGATGGCGTTCAGGACCTCCTCGAGAATGCGCTGGTCGATCGCCTGCCGTCGCCGTTGCAGTACCTCGAGTTCTCCGGCGAGCGATTCCGCCTCAGCCACGTCGTCGGTCAGCAGCAGGCGGAGGCCATCCGTGCCGTCGCCGATCCGACCGACGGCGTTGAGGCGCGGCGCAAGGATGAACCCGACCTGTCCCGCGCGCAGCTCTTTCCGGCGAGCCCGGCACGGTCGAGCAACGCGCGCAGGCCCGGCCAGCGCGTTTCCGCGAGCACCCGGAGTCCGTGCTTGACCAGCACGCGATTCTCGCCCAGCAGCGGCACCACGTCGGCCACGGTGGCCAGCGCCACGAAATCGAGCAGGTGATGCGGTCAGTGCTGCCGGCAGGCGAGAGCGGGCCGACCAGCGCCTGCACCAGCTTGAAGGCGACGCCGGTGCCGCAGAGCATCCCAAGACCGACTCGTGTCCGTGGCACGCTGGGGATCGACGATCACGTCGGCGGGGGGGAGCTCGGCGCCGGGCAGGTGGTGATCGGTGACGACGACGCGAACCCCGCCGCCTTGGCGCGCGCCACCGCGTCGACCGCCGTGATGCCGCAGTCGCAGGTGACGATCAGGCCGGCGCCGAGCTCGCGCCGCCTCGGCCAGGCCGGCCGGCCCGAAGTCGTAGCCGTCAGTCATCCGATGGGGGACGAACGGGTGCACCACTGCCCCGCCGAAGCGGAGCGCTCGGGTCAGCACGGCGGTCGCGCACTGGCCGTCGACATCGTAGTCGCCATGCACCAGGATCGGCGTGCCGGCGGCCACCGCGTCGACGATGATTGCGACCGCTTCGGCCATTCCGGCGAGCGACAGGGGATCGGCGAGCGCGTCGAGCGATGGCCGGAGGAAGTGGCGGGCGGCAGCGGCGGAGGCGACGTCGCGCTGCAACAGCAGCGCGCAAAAGGCACCGGCACGGAAAGCGTTGCGGCAAGCGCCCTCGCAACCGCCGGATCCGGTGCCGGCATCAGGCGCCAGCGCGGCGCCCTGGGGATCAGACCACCACCTCGGGGAGGTAGATGATCGCCCCGCACATCTCGCAGCCCTCGATCAGGACACCCTCGGCATTGAGGGTGCTGATCCGCGAACTGGGAATCGACGTGAAGCAGGCCGTGCAGATGGCGTTCTGGGCGACGACGAGGATGTCAACCTGCCGGGACTTGCGAAGGCGATCGTAGCGAACGCGCAGCGTGCGATCGAGCTTCGAGGCCGACTCCTCACGCTCGGCCCGCGCCGCTGCCAGCAGCGCGTCGATCTCCGCCCGCTTCGCGGCGTGCTCCGCCCGGTCGGCCTCCTGCTCCGACAGCAGCGCCGCCAGCCGCTCCTTGGCGGCAGCCACCCCAGCCGCCCGGGCGCTCGCGTCGTCTGCCAATCGCATCCAGTCGCCTTCTTCCTGGGCCAGGATGCTGCGCCCGAGATCGACATCAGCCATCAGTTGCGCGGCGACGCGTGGATTGCGTTCCTGCTCCAGTCGCTGCCGCCGGTTCTCATGCAGGATCCGCTGCTTCTCGAGCTTCGCAGCGGCCTCGTCTCGGCGACGGCCGATCTCCTCGGCCGTCCGCGTCGCCTGGACAATTTCCGCCTGCATCCGGTCCCGAGCGGCATCGATGGACCGCCATCTCGGCGTCCACCGCCCGTTGTTGCGCCACGCATTCGGCCACGCGGCCATCCTTTGCCTGCAGGTCCAGCAACTTCGGCAGATCGGGGTTCATCAGGCTCTCACTCCTCGGGGGACGACTGGGCGCGGCTGCGCGTGCGCGCGGCCGTGGCAAGATACAACCTATATCGCGCCTGACCTTCCTTGCTCAGCGCGTTCCACCGGCGCTGGCGTGCGATCCGGGTCGGGTTCGGCGGCAATGTCCGGAAAGGCGCTGGATCTCTTCGAGTGCCTGCAGCGCCCCGACATACTCCCGATCCGCATCGTAGCCGCGTCGCCGGCCAGGCAGCCTCGACCAGCCTGGTCCACGCCTCACGGCCGCGTTCGTCAAGTCCGGAGAGGGCGTCGCCGATTGGCGCACCGGGGGGAAGGGCCAGGAGCGCTTCGTATATCCGCCGGTACGTGCCCACGTGAATCGATCCGGCGACACTTCCGTCCCGGGCCCGCTCGAGCCAGGCCGGTTGGAGCAGCAACATCCGAAGCAGTTTTCGCTCGATTTCGGCTCCAGGGGCGCGAGCACCAGCCGGCCTGGTTGGTGCCGCCTGGCGCTCGGGAGCGTGCGGTACGGGCACCAGCGCGCTTCGCGGAGCCGGTGACTTGGCCTCGTTGGAAACGACGTCACGGGAAACACCCAGCCGTTCCGCCACGCGCGAGATATACAACTCGCGCGTCAGCGGGTCGCTGGCGGCCCTCACCGTCGGCAGCAGGCGATCGAGCGCTTCGCGCGCGCGATGCACATCGGCGAACCAGCCCCGCTCCTCGAGCAGTTGCAACTTCCGCTCGATCACATCGATGGCATCACGGATGATCACCGCGATCGCCTCGGCGCCACCTTTCTGCACCACGGTGTCCGGATCTTCGCCGGGTAGCATGGTCCCGACCCGGACGCGGATGCCGTGTGCCAGCAGAATGTCGGCGGTCCGGAATGTGGCCTTGAGTCCTGGCGCGTCGCTGTCGTACAGGAGCACCGCCTCGTTCGTATATCGCTTCAAGAGGGTCGCCTGCGCCTCGGTGAGGGCGGTTCCCAGCGGCGCAATCACGTGGTCGATGCCGGCAAGCGCGAGGCGCTGAACGTCGAAGTACCCCTCGACGAGAATCGCGTATCCCGCCTTCCGGATGGCGTTCTTCGCGACATGCATGTGGTAAAGCTGTTCACCCTTGTGAAACACGGGGGTCTCGGGCGAGTTCAGGTATTTCGGTTCGCCTGCCCCGAGGATCCGGCCGCCGAAACCCACCACCCTGCCACGCAGGTCGTGGATCGGGAAGAGCAGCCGACTCCGGAACCGCGGCACCATCGTGCCATCGTCCCGCCGCATCACCAGGGCCGCCTCGATCAGCACCGACTCCGCGATGCCGAGCTGGGCCATCGCCGCCACGAACTCCGCGCCCCGAGGCGCATAGCCCAGCCCCAGCTGGCCTGCCTCGTCCAGCGGGATGCCGCGATCCTGCAGGTAGCGGCGGGCGGCCTCGGCATCGGGCGACTCGCGGAGGCGAGTGGCAAACCAGCCCTGGGCGGCATCGCACGCCTGGAAGAGCGGCTCGCGCGGGTCGGGCCCGCTGCGCTCGCCCTGCTCCGGGATCGGGATGCCATAGCGCCGTGCCACCTCGCGCACGGCGGTGGGATAGTCCATCCCGAACTTCTTGCGATACCAGGAGAACACATCCCCCGACTCATGACAGACGAAACAGTAGAAGCAGTTCTTCCTGGGGATGACGGCAAAGTTGCGGTGCGTCCCCCCATGGAAGGGGCACGGTCCGCGCCAGTCGCTGCCGGTGCGCTTGAGTTGCACGCTCTCCTGCACGATCTCCAGGAGATCCGCGGCATCACGGATCCGCTCGATCACGTCGTCGGCGATCCTGCCCATCAGCGGAACACCGCAATCGTGACACCGGTGCCACCCTGTTGCCGGGCGGCGAAGTCGAACGACGCCACCCGCCTGTCGGCACCCAGGAGCCGGCGCACCATGTCGCGTAGCACACCGGTGCCCATGCCATGGATGATCGCCAGGTGCGGTTGCTCGGCGAGGGTGGCACCATCGATCGCCGCGAGCACCATCGCTTCGGCCTCATCGGCGCGCATGCCGCGAAGGTCGATTTCCCAGGCGGCCTCCCGGACCGGCTCAGCACTGGTTTGCGTCACCGGCTTGGCGCGTGCAGCTGCCGGTCCGAGGGGCACCAGCGACTGGGCCGTCACGATCAACCGCATCGCGCCGACCATGACCACCGCTCGACCATCGCCCCGAAGCTCGACCAGGTCGCCGACGGCCCCAGTGGTCAGGCGCACGCGCCCCCCCACTGCCAGTCCACCGGCCACCGGCGCGCCGTCGACTGGGTCTTCGGCAAGACGACGTGACTCTTCGCGGACGCCATCCTCGATCAGCCTTCGCGCCTCGCGGGCCACGCCCTGGTCCGCGGCGCCCTGGGCAAGCGCCAGTGCTTCTTCGACCTTCTTGCGCGCCGCGAGAAGGTAGGCCTTGGCCTGGCGGGCTCGCTCGCGCTCGCCCTCCTTCTCCAGCCGGGTGAGTTCGGCCTGACGCAGGGCCTGCGCCTCCGCGAGCTGCGCCGCCACGGCCTCCCGGCGCTCAAGGTCGGCGCTGCGAATGGCGAAGTCATCCTCCTGCCCGGCCAGCGCCTGGCGGCGCGCCTCGACGTTGGCGAGCAACCGGTCAAGCTCGCGCTCGGCATCCGGCACGAGGCCCTCGGCGGTCGCGAGCACCGTCGGGTCAAGGCCGAGTCGTTTGGCGATCGCGAGCCCGTAGGAGCGTCCCGGGATGCCCTTGGTGAAGCGATAACTCGGCGACAGCGTCGCGGCGTCGAATTCGAGCGAGCCGTTCACGACTCCCGCAACGCTGGTGGCCAGCGTCTTGAGGGAACCCAAGTGGGTGGTCGCGAGGGTGAGCGTGCCCCGTCCCGTGAGCGACTGCAGCACTGCCATGGCCAGCGCACCGCCCTCGGCGGGATCGGTCCCCGACCCGACCTCATCGAGCAGCACGAGGGTGGCGTCGTCTGCGCTCTCGAGGATCCGGCGGAGTTCGGCAATGTGGGCGGAGAATGTGGACAGGTCCGCCGCGAGGGATTGATGATCGCCGATATCGGCAAAGAAGCGACGCACGATCGGGAGCGTGGTTCCCGGTCCGACCGGTGGCACGATGCCGGACTGCGCCAGCGCGATGACCAGGCCGGTCGCCTTGAGGAGCACGGTCTTGCCGCCAGTGTTCGGGCCGGAGATCAGCAGCGTCCGCTCATCCGCGTCGAGCACCAGGTCGAACGGAACGACCGCCACTCCACGCGCGAGCAGCAGCGGATGGCGCGCGCAGTTGAGGGTCAGGGCGCCGCCCGCTTCGCCAATCTCGGGCACCTCGCCATTGGTCGCGACCGCCCAGCGTGCCCGGGCGAGGATGCTGTCGACCTCCACCGCCATCGCATGGAGGGCAGCGATCGCCTCGCGCTCAGGCCGCAGCTTCTCGGTGATGGCGCGCAATGCCGCGAGGGTTTCGCGCTCCTCGGTGATTACCGCCTCGCGGAGGGCGTTGCCGAGCTCGATCGCTACCGTCGGCTCGACAAAAAGCGTCCCCGCGCTCGCCGATTCATCGTGAATGATGCCGTCAGGTCGTTGTCGCGCCGTGCGACGGACGGGAATGACATACCGGCCGCCACGAAGTGTCACGCCCGCACCGCTTGGCGACGCGGCCGGATCGAGATCGCGCAGCATCGACTCGAGCCGGCGAATCAGCCGCTGCCGCGCCGCCAGCACCTCACGCCGCGCGGCCGCCAGGCCCGGACTCGCCGTGTCGAGCAGCTCGCCGTCGTCCCCGATGGCGAGCTCGAGTGTCCGTTCGATCGGGCGCGCAGCAGGCGGTACGCCCAGGGAGGCGAGGTGCGGGGCCATCTCCTCGACTCGCTCGAGTTCCGAGGCGATGATCCGCCCGGCAGCCAGCGTGGTCTTGATCTCGGCAAGCTCGTTGACCTCGAGAACACTACCCGCGATCCGCAACCGACCCAGCGCGCTCTTGAGCACCGGCACCGGCGCCACCTCGAGCCGCTCGCCACGGCGCAACAGTGCCAGCACTTCCCCCACCAGGAGCAGCTCGTGACGGATCCACGCGAGATCATCCGACGGGCGGCTGGCCCGCACCGCCGCGGCACCGAGCGGGCCCACGGCATGATCGGCGATGACGGCCAGGACGGCCGAGACTTCGAGGGACGCCAGCGCGTCGGCCGACATGACGGGGTCCAACGTGGACGGGGTGCCGTCCCCCTGAGAGGACGGCACCCGGTGCCTGACCATCGATGCCGAGCTCATCGCTGCGCGAGTGCCTCGCGAGCAATCTGGTTGATCACCTTGCCGTCTGCCTTCCCCTTGAAGCGGCCCATCAGCACACCCATCAGCTTGCCCAGGTCGGCGGCGCCGGCCGCCACGGCTTCGGCAGCCGCAATGCGGATTTCCTGCGGATCGGCTTCTGGCGGCAGGTAGCTGCGGAGGATACCGATCTCGTAGCTCTCCCTGGCCGCGAGGTCGGTTCGCTCGGCCTTGGTGTACTGCTCGACCGAATCATCGCGCTGCTTGATCTGCTTGCGCAGCACGTCGACGGCGTCGTCATCGGTGAAATCGCGACCGAGCTCAAGCTCCCGGTTCTTGAAAAACGCAAGGACCGTCCCCAGTACCAGGGTCCGGTCCTTGTCCGCAGCCTTCCGGGCGACCACCTGGTCGCGGCGGAGGCGAGCGGCAATCTCAGACATGCGACTTTGGGCCGCGACGAGTCTTCCGCTGGGCCGTGTTCATCTTCCGCTTGCGCTTCTCGCTCGGCTTCTCATAGTGCCGATGCTTACGCAGGTCAGAGAGGATACCCGCCTTCTCGCACTTCTTCTTGAAGCGCTTGAGCGCCCGCTCGAAGCTTTCATCATCGTGGATGATTACTTCCGACATGTACTGAAATCACCCCTCTCGTGCTCCGGTCAAGGAGCGGCTGGTTGACAGACCTGCAAAGCTAGGGGTGACCAGCACTTACGTCAACCACTCAGCCGGGCGGCCAGTGCATCTGCCGGCCACCCAGCAGGTGGACATGGAGGTGCCCGACCGACTGGCCACCGTGGCGACCGGTGTTGATCACCAGACGGTAGCCATCCTCCGCCAAACCCAGCTGGGCCGCGGTTTCGACCGCCATCGCCATCACCCGGCCGAGAAGCAGCTCCCCCTCCCCGCCCGAGGCCTCCGCGACTGATCCCAGGTGGCCGGTCGGGATCACCAGGACGTGGACGGGCGCCTGGGGCGTGAGGTCATGAAAGGCCAGGGCGTGGTCGGTCCGGGCGACAACCCTGGCCGGGATTTCGCCGGAAGCGATGCGGCAGAAGATGCAGCCGGGTTCGGAGGGGCTCATCGATCGCCTCCCACGGGTTGAGGATCCTGGCGACTCATTTCGACGCAATGGAGAGCCAGCTGGTCGCGCTGGCCTCCTGTCCCCCGCCGGAGATCACGAACCGGATCTGATACTGCCCCGGGTCAAGATTGGCGAGTCCGAGTGATCGCGTCACCTCACCGTGCGTCCCGGGCGCCTGTTCCTTGAACGCCAGCCTGAGCTTGGCCGGCTTGTTCGTCTCTCCCGCCTTGTAGAACTCGAATCGGCTATCGTAACTGGTTCCGGCCTTCAGGCCCCAGAGCTGGTAGTACACCTCAGCGGTGCCGCCCTTCGGGAAGGCGTTCAGCGGATTCAGGGGGACAGCGTGGCTGCCCGAATTCCAGTGGACCGAGCTCTTCTCCTGTCCCAGCACGAGATCGCTCACCTGCAACACCGGGTCGGCTCGCGGTGTGGCCACGGCGATCACGTTGGCCACTGCGCCCCGGCCATCCGCCTGCGAGACCAGCACCGCCGAGGCGTAGCTCCCGGCAGGTACCTTCATTTCGAGCATCCCCGTGATGAATTCACCGCTCACGAGAGGACGCGGCACCGCGAACTGCCGCAGCGTATCGAGCTCGAGGCGCTTGCCGTCGGACTGGCGCGTCGCCATGACGTGGAACTCGACCGGATACACGGCCCGGCCCGCGGCGGCGGGGGGAGTGGAGTAGGCGAGTTCCTCGCCTGGAATGGCGAACGCCACGACCAGCCTCGGCTCACCACCGCTGGCCCGGTCCAGACCATACACCTGGACCACTGGATGGACTTCGTGGGTGAATTTGCGCGGGTAGTCGTCGGTCGTCATGGCCATGCTGACGATCTCGGCGCCCTTCCGTGCCGACGACTGCAGCTGGCTGACGCCGTTGCGCGATTGGTCGGCACTGAGGGCGCGAGCCGACGAGCCGGTCTGTGACCGCACGTTGTTTGCGTTGACGTCGGTGATCAGGTTCGGCGCCGTCGGATCGGCGCTGCTCGAACAGAGCCGGGTATCGAGGTGGCAGAGCTGATCGCGTAGCTGGGGACTGATCGAGAGAAGTGATGGCACCATCTTGCTGGCACCGACCTGCCCGTCGAAGTCCACCTCGGTAAAGCCCAGCAGCAGCGGGTCGCCGGAACGCTCATACTTCCAGAGTTCGACCGCAATGCCGGCCTTGGTCTTGGCGATCTCGTCCGGCTTGCCGTGCCTGATGTAGGCGGCGCCGCGGTCATCCAGCAGCGCTTGCAAGGTCCGGAAAGCGTGAAACGGACTCGACGCGCCGATCGTCTTCGCGGTCATCGCCATGTCGGCGACGTCCTGCGAACCGCCATAGTCTGCCGGGTAGCGTTGCAGCATCTCCTCGGCAAACCAGTCGACGGTCGTGGCCTGCCCCGCCGCCTTGTTGCGCCCGCTGCGCGGCAGCACCATGCGGTAGGCCGTCAAGGCGTATTCCATTCGCCGGTAGTGCTCGATCAACCGCGCCCCGTCCGGCCGGGCGTCCTGGACATCGCGACGAGCCCAGAAGGCCCGCAACCAGTCGGCTCGCCCGCCCCCGGGCAGGGAGTCCCATTCGGCCAGCTCGGCCGGTGACGCAACCCAGCTGACCTCGCGCCGGTACGCCATGCCGGTGAGAGCGGAGGTGTCGGCCGCACCGGCGAACAGCGCTGCGCGTCCCAGTTCCGGTTCGCCAGTGGCATAGAGTGCTCGCGCCAGTGCAAGTTGGACCACGCCACTGTCGACGCCGCGCTGGTCGAGCGCTTCCTGAAGGAAGGTGACTGCCTTGTCGGGGTGATTCGCCTCCAGTTCGAGCATCCCGGTGGCGTACCGTGCAGCTCCTGGGAGGAGCCGCTGCAATCGCTCCAGCATCGCCAGCCGTTCGCCGAGTCGCGAGGCTCCCTCACGTGGCACCGGCGCCATCGCCAGAGCCTCGACGGCCTCCTGAAATGTCGAATCGAGCTCGAGGGCCCGGACCAGGGCATACCCAGCCCCTGCCTCCAGACTGACCCCCACCGGCGAAAGCGGTCCCGCGCGAGAAACCATGTTGGCACGGCCCATCTGCAACCGAGCGATCGCCAGTCCGTACCACCCCATCGGCCAGTCCGGTTCCTCGTCGGCAACCCGGCTCAGCAGGTGCTCGGCCTTGTCCGCGTCGCCGACCGCCAGGGTGAATTCGGCCCGCTTGGCGAGGATCAGTCCTTCGCAGAGCCGCTGCAGCGAGCCGCCGCGGGCGCCACACCGGGTAGCCGCCGGCAAATCTCCGCTGTTCGTCGCCCGGCCGATCTCCCGGAAAACCGAGTCCACGAAGCGGCGGCCGTCGGCGGTCTGGGCTGACGCGGTCGAGATGGACAGGAGGAGCGCCGCGGCCAGGGCGCATGGGACACTCCAGCTCGACCGTCGCGGAGAACGCGGGGGAATCGGCATGGGGTCCCTACCGGCGCGCCCTCAGAAGCGTCCGGGTATAGGGGATCAATCCCCCGGCATCCATGATGCCCTTCCGCGAGGCGGGCAGCGTCACCTGATCGAACCCCTTGCCGGTGGTCTTGTTGAGCACCTTGTCCTCGCTGATATCGAGTTCGTCGCCCTCGCTGGCTTCCATGCCCGGACAGAGCACCACCTTGAGGCCAAGGTTGATGCTGTTCTGCAGGAAGATGCGTGAGATCGACCGGGCCACGATGGTGAGTTCGTGGCCCTTGAGTGTCGAGCAGGCCTGTTCGCGACTGGAACCACAGCCGAAGTTCTCGCCACCGACGATGATGCTGCCCGCTGGAAACTCCTTCGCCCGCAGCCTGGTGTTGAATTCCGTGCGATCCGAAAAGGCGAACTGTGGCGTCTCCGACGGCAGCACGGTGGCCATGAAGCGCCCCGGGTAGATGTCGTCGGTGCTGATGTCGTTCCCGAGCACCATGATGACCTTGGCCACAACAGACTCCTGCCTTGCGGCGTTAGCTGATTCTCGGATCGGTGATGACGCCGGTGATGGCGGAGGCCGCGGCCACGGCAGGACTGCAGAGGTAGACGGCGGATTGCGGGTTGCCCATGCGTCCCTTGAAGTTGCGATTGGTCGTGCTGAGCGCTGTCTCGTTGTCGCCGAGCGCTCCTTCGTGCACGCCGAGGCAGGGTCCGCAGCCCGCGTTCATCACCACCGCGCCGGCCTTCATGAAGTCCTGCACGTACCCCTTCTCCAGCGCCTGAGCGAAGATCCGGCCCGACGCCGGAAAGACCAGCATGCGCGTGCCCGTCGCCACCTTCTTGCCGCGCAGGATGCCGGCCGCAATCGCGAGGTCGTCGAGTCGGCCGTTGGTGCAGCTGCCGATCACGACCTGCTGGACCCGGGTGCCCTGCACCGCGCTGATCGGCTTGACGTTGTCGACGGTGTGGGGGCAGGCGATCTGCGGCGCCAGCGATGACACATCGATCTCGATCGTGCGGATGTAGTGCGCATCGGCGTCCGGCACGACACACGGGCTCGAATCCGTTACCCCCGATTCTTCGCGGAGATAGCGCACGGTCTCTTCATCCCCCGGCACGATCCCGGAGGTGGCGCCCGCCTCGACGCTCATGTTGCAGATGGCGATGCGACCGCTCGTGTTCAACCGGCGAATCGTCTCGCCGTGGAACTCCAACACCTTGTAGTTGGCGCCCTGGGCGGTGAGCGTGCCGATCACCTTCAGGATCAGGTCCTTGGCGCTGACGAACGGGGGGAACTCACCCGTCACCACAACCTTGATCGTCTCCGGCACTTCGATGTTGACGGCGAATCCCAGGCTCCAGACCGACGCCATCTCGGTGGCGCCGATGCCAAAGGAGAAGGCACCCAGCGCGCCATGCGACGTGGTGTGGGAATCGGTGCCCACCACGACAAAGCCGGGACGCACATAGCCGTACTCGGGCAGGATCTGGTGGCAGATGCCGCCGGTATCGCCGCGAATGTCATGAAACTTCGTGATGCCACTGGCCGCGACGAACTCCCGGACCTTCTTCTGGTTCGTCGCCGTCTTGGGCGATTCGGCCGGGACGCGATGATCGAAGATGATCGCGACGCGGGACGGATCCCAGATCTTCGGCTCGAGACCGGTGCCCTGGAAGACTTCATGGAACTGGTTGATCACCAGAGCCGCGTTCTCGTGAGACATCGCGAGATCGACCTTCGGTTCGACCACATCCCCGGCGGCCACCGACGGCCGTCCCGCCGCTCGCGCCAGGATCTTCTCTGCAACCGTCATTCCCACTTTGCCACCTCTCAGATGACGCCCTTGGTCTTCAATACAGTCAGTTCGGCGTCCGAAATACCGAGCGCCGAGTAAATCTCGCTATTGTGCTCGCCCAGCGCTGGGGGGGGCGTATCCACCGTGCCAGGCGTCTTCCCGAACCGTGCCGTGAGACCGAAGATCTCCACGTCGCCGAACCCATCCAGCGGAACCCTCTTCAGCACGTCTCGATGCCGAACCTGCGGCTGCCGCAACGCCTCCTCGAGCGTGAGGATCGCCCCGCTGGGGACATCCGCGGCGTTGAGCTCCGCCACCCACTCTGCCGTGGTCTTCGTGGCCAGCCTCGCCTCGAGCAACGGCGTGAGCGCCTTGCGGTTCTTTTTGCGCGTGTCACGCTCCTGAAAGCGCGGATCGCCCTTGAGTTCCGGCACGCCCACCACATCGCACACGGCTTCCCATTGCTCCTGCTTGTTGGCGGCGATGTTGATGTGGCCATCCCGGGTCACGAAGGTGCCGCTGGGCGCCGCGGTGAAATTGTCGTTCCCCATCAGCACCGGCTGCTGCTTCCCGATGAGCAGGTTGGCCGCGACCCAGCCCATCAACGGCATGATGCTGTCGAGCAGGGCGATGTCGATCGACTGCCCCTCACCGGTGCGCTCCCGGTGGAAGAGCGCTGCCATCACAGCAAATGCGGCGTTGAGCCCACCAACGGTGTCGCAGACCGGGAAGCCCGCTCGCAACGGGCTGAGCCGTTCGTCGCCGTTGACCGCCATCTCGCCGGACAACCCCTGGATGATCTGGTCGTACGCTGGATTCAGCGCGTCAGGCCCCGTCTGCCCAAACCCCGAGATGGCGCAGTAGATCAGCCGCGGGTTGACGGCGGCCAGCACCGGATAGCCGATGCCCAGGCGATCCATCACCCCCGGACGGAAGTTCTCGACCACCACGTCGGCGTCACTCACCATGCGCAGGAAGATCGCCTTCCCCTCGGCACTCTTGGTGTTGAGCGTGATCGACTTCTTGTTGCAGTTCTGCGCGATGAAGGAGGTGCCCATCAGGCGCTTGTTGAGCTCGGGGAGAATGCCGAGCTTGCGCGCCAGGTCACCGTCCCTGGGATTCTCGACCTTGATGACATCGGCACCGAGAAAAGCCAGATGCAGCGTGGTAAATGGCCCGGAGAGCACGTTGGTGAGGTCCAGTACCTTGATCCCTTCAAGGATGCGCCGGCTCATGCGATCGCCCCGACCTTGTAGACGCAGCCCGGAAGCTCCCGCCCGAAGAACGCCGCCACGTCACGCGCCAAGGCGATCAGCGCGTCCAGCGCGATGTCGGTGCGATGTCCCGCGCGTTGCAGGCCGTGCACCAGATCTTCGGTCGCCACGTTCCCCGCGGCGACCTTCGTGAACGGGCAACCGCCGAGTCCGCCGAAGGAGGTCTCGATGGCCATCGCCCCTGCGCCCATGGCCGCGTAGATGTTGGCCATCCCGAGGCCATAGGTGTTGTGGATGTGAGCGGTGACCCTGGCCTTGGGCTCCATCGCCAGGACGCGCCCCACATACGCCGAGACCTGTTCGGGGACGGCCTGGCCGGCTGTGTCGGCCAGGCTCACCGCGTCGAGGCCGGCAGCCAGGTACTCTGCGACAATGCCCATCACCCGATCCTCGGGAACCGGGCCTTCGAAGCCGCAACCGAACGCGCTCTGGACGCTGACCTGCACTTCCTTCCCCGCCCGCGTTGCCTCGAGCGCAGTGGCAATGATGCGACGGGTTGCCTCTTCGGTTCCCATGCCGGTGTTCTTGCGGCTGTGCGTCTCCGAGGCCGACACGCCCAGGCAGAACATCTCCACGCCGCAGTGCATCCCGCGCTCGAGCCCTCTCTCGTTGAGGACGAGACCGGACAGGATGGCGCCAGACGTACGTGCGGGGGTCGTCAGGCGACGGAACAATTCGTCGGTGTCCGCCATCTGCGGCACTTTCCCGGGATGCACGAACGAGCCGACCTGGACGATGTCCACGCCACTGCCGATGACTCGCCCGATCCAATCGAGCTTGGTCTCGAGCGGAACCACCGCTCGCTCGACCTGCAGACCGTCGCGCGGCCCGACTTCATGAATCAGGACGGGGGCCATCAGCAGGCTCCCATCAGAGGTGCTGGGCGATGGCTTCACCCATCTCGAGCGTGGACGCCGTGCCGCCCATGTCGTAGGTACGCACCCGGCCTTCCCGAATGACCGCCGCCGTGGCGGCCTCAAGCCGCGCCGCCTTCTCGACTTCACCCAGCCAGGCCAGCATCATCTTCGCGGAGAGAATGGTGGCGATCGGGTTCACCTTGTACTGGCCCGCATACTTGGGCGCACTGCCGTGGCTCGGTTCGAAGACGCCCAGCTTGGCGCCGATGTTTGCCGAGCAGGCGAATCCCAGGCCACCGACCATCTGCGCTGACAGGTCGCTGATGATGTCGCCGAAAAGGTTGGTCGCCACCAGGACGCCGTAATTCCTGGGGTTCTTCAGCAGCCACATCGTGATCGCATCGACATTGGCATCGTCCATCGCGATCTCCGGAAACTCCCTCGCAATGCGACGGCCGGTCTCGAGGAACATCCCCTCGGTCGCCCGCACGACATTGGCCTTGTGGATGACGGTGACCTTGGGGTAGCCATGCTGCCGGGCGTACTCGAACGCCGCGCGGATGATCCGCTCGCAACCCTTCTTCGTGTTGACCTTGCAGGTGATCGCGAATTCGTCGCCCGGCAGGCCGGCAAAGTGGGCGAACGGCTTGCTCAACTTCGTCAGCGTCGTCTTCAGTTCGTCGGGCACCGGCGAAAACTCGACGCCCGGCGTAAAGATCCTCGGTGTTCTCGCGGAAGATCACCAGGTCGATGTCTGCCTTGTAGTTGAGCGGATTGCCGGGGTAGGCCTTGCAGGGACGCAGGCAGGTGTACAGGTCGAACATCTGGCGCATCCGCACGATCGGGCTGCGGTAGACCAGCCCCTTCCCCTGCAACGCGGGCACCAGTTCGGCCTCGGCGTCCTTCACCGGCTTCGAGGTGATGGCTCCGAACAGCGCAGCGTCGCTCTGCTTCAGGAGATCGACGGTCCGCTGGGGAAGCGATTCGCCCTCCGTCCGCCAGAGCTCCCAGCCGATGTCACCATGGGAATACTGCGCATCAAACTTCACGGCGTCGAGGCAGATCCTCGCTGCCTCCATCACATCGACGCCCACGCCGTCGCCTGGCAACCATGCGATCCTGAATTGGGGCACAAAACTCTCCGGCGCGCAGGGCGCGCTTGTCGGGGGGCATGGCCTGCGCGTGAGACCCCGCCCAGTGGAAACTCAGCGACCGTGGCGGGGCACTCGACGTTTCGGAGGCTTTCCTGCTTCGGTCACCTTCAAAGTGAACCCTACCCGATGGGGAATTCAATTGCGGCAGACGCGCCCGGTGACAGCCAGCGGCCCTCACGGCCACAGTAATGGGGACTGGCTTTCTCCGATTTCTTGACATACTGTCCACTCGGGTTCGCGTATTACCAGTTCCGGGCTCCTGGCATCAGATTGCCAATGACGGGAGAGATCATGAGCATTCTGGCCGCGACACGGGAAGCACTCGTCGCCGAATTGCTGCGCGCCCGATTGGCCCTTGAGACCGGCGGACTCGGGGTCTGGGATATTGACCTTTCGACCGGTGCATGTCACTGGTCCGAGGCCTTCGAATCGCACTACGGCTCGGCGCCCGGCATCCTTGTGGGCTCCCGCGATGCCTGGACCGAGCAGGTCCACCCCGACGATCGGGCCTCCTTTCATACGGTATTCGACCACGCGGTGAAGACGGGCGCCGATTTCTCGACGCGCCACCGGACGCTGGACGGGAGCGGAACGACTCACTGGCTTCAGGTTGATGGCCGGGTCTTCCTTGATGGACAAGGCTCCCCGGCTCGGGCCGTGGGCGTCTCGAGGGACATCACGGAGCAATGCGCGCTGGAGGAACAACTCCGCCAGGGGCAGGCGACGGCGTCGACCGGACAGCCGTTCCGCGCGGTGGCCCACGATCTCAACAACGCCCTCGTGGTGATCCTCGGGGAGGCGGAACTTTCCGCCAGTGACCTGCCGCCGGGAAGCCCGCTCGGGGAGTCGCTGGAAGCAATCCTCAAGGCTGGTCGGCGAGCGGCGGACCTCACTCGCCGCCTGCTCGATTAGCGACCTCCTGCCGGGAGGCGAACGGCGCCGGCGCGGGACTTGCCCGCGCAACCGGTGCGAAGAACGCTCGACCAACCACGGCGATGCTCCATGGCGCGTGTTCTGGTGATCGATGACGATGGACTGATCAGGGGGATCCTGCGCGAAACGCTGGAGCGTGCCGGTCATTCGGTGGTGGACGTCGCCGATGGAAGCGCGGGAATTCGGGCCCACCGGGAACAGCCTGCCGACCTGATCGTCACCGACATCTTCATGCCCGGGCAAGACGGGCTCGAGACCATCCTGCAATTGCGCCGGGAATTCGCCGAGGTAAGGGTGATCGCGATCTCGGGAGGGGACCGGACTGGAGCGATGGATCTGCGGAAGGAGGCCGTGCTCCTCGGTGCCGCAAGAACGCTCCGGAAGCCGTTCACTCCGGCCGAACTCCTGGCGGTGGTCAGCGAGGTACTGGCTCAGCCCATCAGGGACGTCATGCCAAGGGCACCTGCGAAGGGAGCCGCCGGCGGCCGCCTTCCGGAGCCAGAATAGCCACTCATGCCGACCGAGATCGCGAAGCGGGTGCTGGTGGTAGACGACCAGCCGGAAGTTGCCGAGACACTCAAGCGTGCGCTCAGCAGCATGGGATGTGATGTCGATATGGCTCGCGACGGGGTCGAGGCGCTGGCCAAGCTCCGGCTGGGATTCGACCTCATCCTGCTCGACGCGGATATGCCGCTGATGGACGGCTTTGAGGTCGCCCAGCAAGTTCGGCAAGATCCCGAGTTCGGTGATCTGCCGATCCTCATGGTGACGGGGCAGAGCAGCAGGAGCGCGCGACTTCGGGCGGTCGAGGCGGGTGTCAATGATTTCATCGCCAAGCCGTGTGACCTGATCGAGTTGCGCGTGCGCTCCACCTCACTACTCAAGAGCAAGGAGGCGGCTGACGAACTGAAACGGCGCCAGACAGATCTCGAGCATGCCGTCGCCAGCCGCACGGCGGATCTGCGGCGGGCGCTGGATGAGATGGTCGAGGCACAGCGGAACACCCAGGCGGCACATGTCGATACCATCCACCGGCTGGTTCTGGCGGCGGAGTACAAGGACCACGAGGTGGGGGCACACATCGAGCGGATCGGGATCTACTCCGCGCTGCTGGGTCAGGGACTCGATTTGGCGCCGCACGAGGTCGAGCTGCTCCGCTATTCCACTCCGATGCACGACGTCGGCAAGATCGGCATTCCCGACGGCCTCCTGCTGAAACCGGGAAAGCTGGACGACGCCGAATGGGCGGTGATGAAGCAGCACACGACGATGGGCGCCCGCCTGCTGCATGGCTCGATTTCCGAGTTGCTGCAGATGGGGGAACTCGTTGCGCTCACCCACCACGAGCACTGGGACGGGACTGGCTACCCGAGTGGAATCGCCGGCGAGGCGATCCCGTTGTTCGGCCGGATCTGCGCGATCGCCGACGTGTTCGACGCGCTCACCACCCATCGGCCCTACCGCGTAGCACTCCCCAATTCCGCGGCGTACGAGATGATGGAGTCTGCACGGGGTCGCCAATTCGATCCCCGGCTGCTCGACATCTTCTTCTCGCAGCGGTCCGCAGTGGAAGCGACCCAACGGGAGCTGCAGGATCGACCCTGAGCGGCGCGACCGGCGTTGCTACCGTTCCCCAAACCGCCCCAGTCTGGACACCCCAACGGCGACCACTGCCGCCGTCTCGAACCGCATGACGTGCCGGCCCAAGCGCGCGGCCGCTGCACCCAGCAGCGCCTTCAGGGCCTCGGCCTCCACCTCGGTAAAGCCTCCCTCCGGCCCGATCAGCCAACCGGTGGGAGCATCAGTCGCCCTTGAACCGACCGGAGCGCCGTTCGGATCCGCGAGCAGCCACCTCACACCCGGGAGGCGATCTGCGAGCGCACCAATCGGGGTCAGGTCGTCGACAATCGTCGCCCACGGATTGCCGCTTTGCTTGCACGCTTCTCGCGCGCGCTTGCGTGCACGCTCGACGCCGGACTTGCGCAACCGCGTCTCGACCTGAACCGATCGCTCGGTGACGAGGGGAACCAGCCGGGTCACCCCGAGTTCAGTGCACTTCTCGGCCAGCGCAAGGAATCGATCGCGATCGCCCGCGCCAACGGCGAGAACGAGCACGGGTTCCGCCGGGTGCCGGGTGATGTCGGCGACCCCCACCAGCCACCCCTTTGCCGTTCGCTCCAGGGGGCCGAACGCGGTGACGCCCGCGCCGTCGAACAGCTTCACGCCCTGGCCGGCTTCGGCCCGGCGCACGCGGAGGTGATGCGCCTCCTCATCGTCGATGCGAACCGCGGCGCCCACGCTCAGTGCGCCGGCGTCCACCAACACGCGCTGCCCACTCATGGTCGGCGCGCCGCCACCGCCCACCAGCCGTCGTCACGTACCTCGTCGAAGGGCGCGAAGCCGCTCGCCTCGAGGACCGGCCGGAAGAGTGGTTCCTCGGCTTCCTCCATCCCGGAAAAGACGGCGATGCCACCGGGCACGAGCGAGGCGTGAATGGTCGGCAGCAGGATCGTGTTGACGGTGCGGAGAATATTGGCGCAGATCAGTTCGGCTGGTGCCACGATCCCCGCGAGATCAACTGCATCACCCACGAGGAGGGTGACACGATCGGCCACGGCGTTGCGCTCGGCGTTCGCCTCGGCGATCGGCAGTGCTTCCTCATCGACCTCGATGCCCGACGGCCGACTTCGCACCGAGCAGCGCCGCCGCGATGGCGAGGATCCCCGAGCCGCTGCCAAGGTCGAGCATCCGGTCGCCCGGGCGAATATGTCGTTCGAGCAGGGTGAGCGCGGCGCGCGTGGAGCCGTGCTCCCCGTTGCCGAACGCAGATTCCGGATCGAGCGTCACCACCACTTCGCCACGCCTGCGCGATCGCGGGCAGCCAGGTCGGAGTGACGATCAACCGCCCGAACTTCCGGGTGATGATCCCGTCGCGCCAGTGCACCCGCCAGTCGACCGGGTCCAGCCGACTCGTCGTACGCCTGAATGTTGCGATAGGCGGCGGCCACCTCGGCAATGAGTACGCCGGCCTCTTCCCTGGATTCGGCGACGGTGTGGATCAGCCCGTCGGCCGCCTCCTCCACGCCCTGCCCAGTCATGCCGACGAGGAACGCCGCGACGGCATCACGATCCTCAGCGCGGCAACGGATGGCCACGCGCCACCAAGGGCCGGTCACGCGCCCAGCGCTTCCTTGAGTTTGGCCCAGAAGGTCCCCTTCTTCTTCGGACCCTCGCCCTCGTGCTTGGCCAGTTCGATGAAGAGCGCGCGCTGCTCGTCGTTGAGGTCCTCGGGCGTCCACACGAAGACGCGCACGTTGAGGTCCCCCGATCCGCTCGCCCCAAGGCGCGGCAGCCCCTTCCCCTTGAGGCGCAGCACGGTGCCCGGCTGGATTCCGGCCGGAATCGTCAGCCGCTCGTCACCATAGGGAGTCGGGATGCTCGCCACCATGCCGAGCGCGGCCTGGGAAAACGAGAGCGGGAGATTCGACGATCAGGTGATCGCCATCACGCTGCGAAGCGCTCGTCGTCCTTCACCTCGATCATCGACGATCAGGTCACCGTTGGGGCCGCCGCGCGGACCCGGCGTCCCCTTGCCGCGAAGGGTGATGTAGTTCTGCGACGAAACGCCCGGCGGAATGTCGACGGTCTCGGTGCGCTCGCCCTTCACCCTGCCCTCGCCGCGGCAGACCTCGCACGGCGTCGCGATGATCGATCCCTCACCGTGGCAAGTCGGGCACGGCCCGACCTGCACGAACTGCCCGAACATCGAGCGCGCAGCGCGGCGCACCTCGCCCGAGCCGCCGCAGGTGGTGCAGGTGATCGGGCGAGTGCCCTTGGCGGCGCCGGTGCCGGCGCACTCGGCACATGCGGTCAGCGTCTTGAGCCGATGCTCCGTCGTGCGCCGAGGGCCACTTCCTGCAGACGACAGCTTGACGGTCACGCGGATGTCCTGGCCGCGATTGGCTTCGGTCGCCCCGCGCCCGCCGCCGAAAATGCTCTCGAATCCGCCGAATGCGCCGAAATCGCGCATGAAGATGTTGAGCGCTTCGCTGAGGTCGATATGGTGGAATCCACCGGCGCCATAGCCACCCTGGGTGCCCGGCACCGCGCCCGTGCGGTCGTAGTATGCGCGCTTCTCCGGGTCGCTCAGGACCTGGTACGCCTCCGAGATCTCCTTGAACTTCTCCTCGGCGTCGTGCGCCGAGTTACGATCGGGGTGATACTGCATCGCGAGCTTGCGATACGCCTTCTTGATTTCCTCGTCGCTCGCCTCTCGCTCCACTTCGCAACAGCTGGTAGAGATCGCTCACTGCAGCAGTCCTTCAACCAGTCGGCCGGTATGCTCAACCAGGCCGATGATCTTGTCATAGGGCATGCGGGTTGGTCCCAGGACGCCGATGAGGCCAGTGGCCCCACCGCGGTGATAGGTGGAGGTCACGAGAGTAAAGCCGGCGAGCCCGGCGTCGCCGTGCTCGCCGCCGATCGTGACGGTGAGTCCCTCGCGCCGCCGCTGCGCCAGCGCCTCGCGCAGCACGTCGCGCCGATCAGTCAGCGTGACGAGCGTGCGCATCTGCTCGCTCGAGGCAAATTCCGGCTGGTCGATCAGGACCGAGGTGCTGCCGAGCAGCATCGACTCGCGCGTCTCGCCGGCGAAGAGCCCTTCGCCCTCGGCCAGGATGATGTCGAGCAGGTGTCCGGCGTCGGGAGTGGTGCTCACGTCGCGCAGGCGCTCGACGAGCGATCCCGCGGATCTCGCGGAGCGTCAGCCCGCCAAGCCGCTCGTTGAGGATGCGCTGCGCCTCATCGACCTGCTCCCGCAGCAGCGCGATGGAGAGGCGGACGTAGATGGTGCGGATCGCGCCACTGTCGAGGTTGAAGACCATCAGCAGCCGATCGGACGACGCGGGCACCAGGTCGAGGCGCTCGAGAATGATGTCCTCGAAGTCGGGCGAAACCGCCACGCCGAGTTCCTGTGTCAGGATCCCCAGCACCTGGGCGGCGCGCTCCAGCAACGTGTCGCTGGCCGTGGCGCTGGCGAGCTCGGCCTCGAGCTGTTCCCGCGCCTGGGAATCCGGAGGGGTTCGCAGCACCATCGAATCGACGTAGACGCGGTAGGCCCGGTCGGTGGGAATGCGCCCGGCCGAGGTGTGGGGGTGGTACAGGAGCCCCTTTCCCTCGAGTTCGCTCATCACATTGCGGATCGAGGCCGGGGACATTCCCAGCCCCGACCGCCGCGCGACAGTCTGGCTGCCGGCGGGCTCCGCGGTGGCGATGTAGGTCTCGATGACCGCCTCGAGCACGCGCCGTTCACGCTCGGACAATGATTCCAGGTCGCTCATGGGGCGGAAACTTAGGAATCCGCGACAGTTGCCACCAGCGCATCAAGGCGAAGCCACCCCTCCGGGGTGAGTCTCAGCCGGGCTCCGCTCAAGCTGGCCCACCCGGCGGCGAGCCAGTCCTCGCGCGCCTTGGCGGGGAGTTCGGCCTCCGAAATTCCGGCCGATGTCCGCAGGGCCAGGTAGAGCTGCTCGATCCGCTGCCCCCCCCGTCAACCCGCTCGGAACCCTCCTCGATCCGCTGGCCTGCTCTCGTCCGCGCCTGATAGTCGGCCCAGTCCCGCACGTTCCAGGAGCGGACCCCGTCGAGGTGGGAATGCGCCGACGGCCCCAGGCCGATGTAATTCGCGCCCGACCAGTAACTGTTGTTGTGACGTGACCGTCGCCCGGGCCGGGCAAAATTCGAGACTTCATAGTGCTCGAATCCAGCCGCAGCAAGTTCGGAATCGGCGTCGAGGAACTCCCGGGCGTATCGCTCATCGGGCGTCGCGACGTTTTCGCCGCGCGCTGTCCAGCGCCCCAGTGGCGTGTGCGACTCGACAGTGAGGCCGTAGAGGGAGAGATGCGCGGGGTCGAGCGCCCGCGTCAGCGCGAGATCGCGAGGCCAGTCGCGGTGGAGCGAATCGGGCAATGCGAAGATCAGGTCGATGGAGATGTTCTCCAGTCCCGCTTCACGGAGCATGCCAATGGCAGGAGCCACCTGCTCGGCGCGATGGGTACGATGCATCCACTCGAGCACGGCGGCATCGTGACTCTGCACGCCGAGCGAGACACGCGTCACACCCGCGGCCCTCCACGCCTGGGCACTCGCCGTCGTGACGTCATCCGGATTCACCTCGATGGTCACTTCGGCGTCCGCGGTCAGCCCGAAGTCACCGGCCACCATCTGGATCAGTTCGGCGAGCGATGATGGCGAGAGTCGCGACGGAGTACCGCCGCCAAAGTAGAGTGTCTCGACCCGAGGCGAGGCCGACCATGCCGGGTGTTCACGCCGCACCTGCCACTCGGCCCGCACCGCCGCAAGAAATTCGGCATCGGGCGTGACCCGGCGCACGGCAATGGCAAAATCGCAGTACGAGCACCGGCGGCCACAGAACGGGACGTGAACGTAGACGTGCATGGGCGAATGCTATCGACCCCAAGGCGTCAGGCGATACCCCGAGCGACCGACGATCCGGCTCACCAGGCGCGCGGCAGCCGCCGGAAGAGACTGCCGGGCAACTGCTCGGCGAGTCCACCGAGTTCCAGACCACAGAGAACACCCAGCACCTCGCCGACGGGGAGTCCGATCGCGAGCGTGAGGTCGTCGACATGCCTGGCATCGACGGTGAGGGCGTCGAACACTCGCGCCTCAATCGGCGAGAGGGTACACGGCGGGGGATCCAGCGGTCCGCACATTGCACTCCGCGCGGAGGTGGCCACCGCGAACTTGGCCAGCAGGTCGTCGGAATGCAGGACAGGATCAGCGCCGTCACGCAGCAGTTGATTGGTGCCGGCCGATGTCGGTGAAGTGATCGGACCCGGCACCGACATGACTTCGCGCCCCTGCTCCAGCGCCGCGGCAACGGTGAGCATCGTCCCCGAACCCTTCGCCGCCTCGACGACGACCAGCACGTCTGCCAGGCCACTGATGAGGCGATTGCGACGAGGAAACGCTCCCGCGGTCGGTCGTTCTCCCGGCGGGTGTTCGGTGAGCAGCAGTCCGCGGGTCTCGACCTGCTGGTAGAGTTCGCGATTGGCCGCCGGGTAGATCACGCCGATGCCGTTCCCCAGCACGCCGATGGTCGCACCGCCGGCCTGGAGTGCGGCTTCATGCGCCACAGCATCGAGGCCGCGAGCCATCCCGCTGACCACGCACACCCCGGCGTTGGCGGCGGCGGTGCTGAGCAGGCGCGCCACGTCCCGACCATAGGTGGTATGGTCACGACTGCCGACAATCGCCACCGCAGGTTGGGTAACCAGCTCGAGACGACCGCGCAGGAAGAGCATCGCGGGGGGATCGGGGATCGAGCGGAGGCACGCTGGGAACGCGTCGTCGGCGGGCGTGACAATGGTGATTCCCTTGCCGACGAGACGGTTTACCAGCCGTTCGGCAGCGCTCAGCGATGCATGGGGGACGAGGTCGAGGGCACTCCGCACGAGCCCGTCGGCGGAAGTCACCAGGTGCCGGGATGACGCGAGGGCGTCGGTTGCCGAGCCGAAGCGCGAGAGCAGCGCCGCAAGGCGGCGACCACCAAGACCGGGAGTGAGGGCGAGTGCGATGTAGGCCAGCCGCTCGCTGGAATCAGCTCGGGTGGGCCCCCGGATCGGCATCGCCGGAGGGATGGGGGGCGCGGCCGAAGTCGTCGGGGTCGAACCCGTCGGCGTCGGTGCCTTCTTCACTGCGCGCAGCCGATACAACCGTCCACAACAACTCCTTGAGTTCCTCGATCCCCTGCCCCGACGCACTCGACATCGCCACGACCTTCACCGCCTCGGGAGCGTCCAGTGCCGGCAACTCCGCATCGGCGGCGAGCAGGTCACGCTTGGTCAGCACGACGATGTGCCGTCGCTCCGCGAGCGCCGGGCTGTACTGCGTGATCTCATGCCGCAGCCCGCGATAGACGGCTTGCGGGTCCTCGGCATCGAGCGGCACCAGATAGGCGAGCACTCTCGTGCGCTCGACATGCTGGAGGAACTTGAGCCCCAGCCCCTTCCCTGCATGCGCGCCTTCGATGATGCCCGGCACATCAGCCACCACGAAGGTCCGCGAGCCGCTCAGTCCCACCACGCCGAGATTCGGCTCGAGCGTCGTAAACGGATAGTCACCGATCTTGGGGCGCGCGGCGCTCACCACCGAAAGCAGCGTGCTCTTCCCGGCATTGGGCTCGCCCACCAGGCCGACATCGGCAATCAGCTTGAGGGTGAGGATCAGGCGACGATGCCCCCCTTCCTCCCCTGGTTCCCATTCCCGCGGAGACTGGTGAGTCGAGGTGGCGAATCTCGCGTTGCCGCGCCCTCCTCGACCGCCACGAGCGACGAGGAGACGATCGCCGACCCTCAGCAATTCCCCCAGGCTCTGGCCGGTTTCCTCATCCTGCACCACCGTACCCGGCGGAACGGGAAGGACAATATCCGGGGCGCTGGCTCCGGTCATGTTCTTTCCTTTGCCGAGCACACCCTTTTCAGCGCGCCACGCGTTGTGATACCGATAATCGAGCAGTGTCGCGAGGTTGCTCTCGGCGCGGACATATACCGCCCCGCCCGCGCCGCCATCGCCCCCGTCCGGTCCCGCCATCGGACGAAACTTGAAGCGCGCGAACGACGAGGCGCCGTCACCGCCGCGACCGCCCCACACCTCCACGACGACCCGATCGACAAAACTCATGTACGCTCGCTCCAGACTTCACGCACTCGGTCCCAGAGGGCCTTTACCGCATTCCAGTCCTCGTGGGGCAGCAGCGGATTGACCAAGTGGATGACGGCTTCGACCTCGTCAGCGGTGGCGCCCGCGTTCAGCGCCCCACGCAGGTGGGAATGCAATTGATGCGGTGTGTCGAGCACGGCCGTCTGCGCAACCGTGCACAGTTCCCGCCGCTTCAAGTCGAGCCCTGGGCGCGACAGCGTCCGGCCGTATCCCTCAGTGACCATCCATTCGTCCAGCACGGGATGGAGTCCCGCCAGATTGCGGCGCAGCTTGTCATAGTTGTCGCCGTAGATGATCCGGCAGCTTGCCTCGCCGCGCCGGCGCCACTCTGCGGCCGCGGCATAGTCCAGATCGAGCTCCCCGCCTTCCGCTGTGGTCTCCACGGCCGCTCGCCACAATCCGGCCGCCACGAGGGCCCGCGGCCATCCGACCATCAGCACCGATTGCAGCAGCAGTTCATCGACCCAGCGGTGCGGAACACCCGCGGCCTCTGCTGCGCCGATCCGCTGGCGCAACTCGCCCTCCTGGCCCAGCGCGATGGCACCGGCCAGGCCGACCAGCGCACCGGTGTGCTGGTCGAGAGCGGTGTTCATGCGAATTCGAGCTCCCCGACCGCGGTGTACTCACCTGTCGCGATGCCTCGGGTATTCCGGATCTCGGGGTGATGCCACCGCCCCATCGCGTCGAGCGGCCAGTCCTGCCCGGTTCCAAGGCGTCGGGTCAGCTGGTCGAGCACGGCCACCAGCGCCACGTCCGCCGCCTTCATGTCGCCATCGAGGACCTTGAGGGTCAGCCCCAACCCGAGACCAGGCAGTGACGCGCTGTACACCCCTTCGGCTCCGACCTTCGCCATGACCCGCCCGGGCCACGCCTGCATCAGTGCCGTCTCGAGCCGGCCCGTTCCAGCGATGATGAAGGGCTCAGCGATCATCGCGTCGCGAATCAGCCGCAGGCTGGCGTCAGCGCTCGTCCCGAGGCGAGTGTACGCCGTCGCCATGCCGCGAAGCGACAGCGCGACTGCCGCCGCAGTGCAGCCATCCACACCCCACTGCAGCTCGTCTTCGGGCAATCCGGTCCACCTCCCGATCGACGCCGACACCAGGGCCTGCACCGGGTGCGGGAAGGCGTTGTATCCTTCGATCGGCCAGCCGTGCATCATGGCGAGCGCGAGCATGCCCGCGTGCTTGCCGGAGCAATTGCTCCACAGCGGTGAGGGCGCGATCCCCTCGCGGATCATCGCATCGGCCTGCACCGACCAGAGCGAGAGGTGCCCACCGCATGAGAGGGACTCCTCCGGCAGGCCGAGCGCCTCGAGCCAGCGTGCGCCGACCTCACGGTGACGTGGCTCGGCATTGTGCGAAGAGCAGGCAAGAGCCACCATCGACGTGTCGAGCCCGAACCGCGCCACTCCCCCACCGGCGATGAGCGGATAGAGCTGGAACGGTTTCAGGGCCGATCGCCAGAAAGTGACCATTTCGGGGTCGCCGGCGTGGGCCACCAACCGACCATCTGTGTCGGTCACGGCCAGGCAGACCGGGTGGACCGATTCAGCCAGCCGGCCACGGGTCGCGACCACGGAGAAGTCAGACATGGTGGGCCAAGATACCCGGGAGCGGTCGCGCCCGTTATCCCTGCCGGGGTAACTTCAGGCATGAGCCTCACCATCCCGAGTGTCAGCCGGGCCCGGATTGGCAGCATCCTGGCGAAGTTCCGCCATGTGCGCGTGGCCATCGTCGGCGACGTGATGCTCGACCGATATCTGCTCGGAGACGTCGAGAGAATCTCGCCAGAGGCGCCGGTCCCGATCGTCGTCGTCGAGGACGAGCGGGATGTCCCTGGTGGCGCTGCCAACGTCGCCGCAAACGTCCTTGCCCTTGGCGGCAGGCCGCGATTGATCGGTGTGGTCGGCGACGACGCCACCGGAGACAGCCTGCGGCAACTCCTGACCGCCCTGGGGTTCGGGGAAGATGGGCTGATCACGGTGCCCGGTCGGCCGACGACCAGCAAGACCCGAATCCTCGCCCGCGGCCAGCAGGTCGTCCGAATCGACCGCGAGGTCTCCAACCCCCTTCCCGATCGCCACCGGGACGCGGTCCTCGCTGCGGCGCACCATGCCCTGCCGGAATCGGATGTGCTGGTGCTCTCCGACTATGCCAAGGGTGTCCTCGACGCGGCGCTGATCGAGGAGCTGATCCGGACTGCCGTCGAACGCGGAATTCCCGTGGTGGTGGACCCGAAACCGAAGCAGCTGAACGCCTGCCGCGGCGCGACACTGCTCACGCCCAATCGGCGGGAGTTGGAAGCGGCCACAGGCGGCCATTTCACCGATGAGGACAGCGATTTCGAAGTGACCCGCGAGCGGCTCGGGGTGGACCACCTGTTGGTCACCCTCGGCGCCGAGGGGATGGCCTTGGCCTCAGCCGGAGAGCCGATCAGGCGCGCCCCTACCATCAGTCGGGAAGTGTTCGATGTCTCCGGCGCCGGCGACACGGTGACCGCCTGGATGGCTGCCGGGCTGGGGGCAGGAGTCCCGATCGAGGAGGCTGCTTGGCTTGCGAACCTGGCGGCAGGAGTGGAGGTCGGGAAGTTGGGTGCGGCGGCGGTCTCTCAGGGTGAGGTGTTGGAGGCCTGGGACCGGGATGAAGTGGCGACCTGATTTATCCACAATACACTTTTCCACAATCCGGACCAAGCTTCGGCCAGAGCATCCTGCCCCAAGGAACCACAAAGCAGCTGGGCCGCCATCCCAAAGGATGGCGGCCCAGTTGCTATCATCGTTCCGAGCCAGCCCGGGAGGCTCCACTCTGGGACTGACTCGGCGACCCAGCCCCACCCAGCGGGACGGTTCGGGCCGAATGGGCGATGAGGGGCTCGAACCCCCGACCTCGCGCATGTGAGGCGCGCGCTCTAACCAGCTGAGCTAATCGCCCTGCAATAGCAGGGGCGTTATGATACCACCCTTTCTTTCGACTTACAACTGCATGGCCCCGGAGGGATTCGAACCCTCGACCTTCAGATTATGAGTCCGCTGCTCTAACCACCTGAGCTACGAGGCCTAACACTTTACTGTCTATTGTCTTACTCGCAACAACTCAACTAGTTTGTTATCAACACGCCACCGTGGCGATACCCCCTCCCCCATCAATTGAGTGCCCATATCGCTACTTTCCCACATTGAAAGTCGGTTTTGGGGCCCTCACCTGTTGGTACAGCTTGAGGTGGGCATCAAGCATCGCTGCCAGGGAGAACTTTTGCCGCACTCGCTCCCTCCCTGCCCTGCCCAGACGATCGCGTAGTTCGGGGTCCTCCGCCAGGGTTCGCATGGCCTCTGCCAGAGCCACCACATCCCGCATCGGCACCTCGAGTCCGGTGACCCCCGGCGCGTTGACCTCGCGGACCCCCGAGGGAACATCCGTCGTGATGATTGGACGGCCAGCGGCCATCGCCTCAAGGAGGACCATCCCGAACATCTCCTCCACGCTCACCGAAGGAAGCACCAGGAAGTCGGCATCGGCCATCCTGCGCGGCAGGTCCTCGTCGGGGTACTCACCGTACCACTTGACCCGGTCCTCCACCGCCAGGGCTCTGGCGAGGGTCCGCAGACGGTTGGACTGGGGCCCGCTCCCAACGATGTCGAGCCGCAGGTCAGGCACAAGTTCCAAGGCTCGAAGCAGAAAATCCACACCTTTGAACGCATGGAGGCGCCCGATGAACAGCGCCCGAGGGGGATTCCCAGGTGGGGGGGGCGGAACCAGCTCCCAGCGACGCTCGCTGATGCCGAAGGGAATGACCGCCACCTTCTCCTCGAATCCCCTCAGTTCGGTGCAGAGGGCGATGTGGGCCCGGCTCGGTACCACGATCGCCTCCGCCCGCCACAGGGCGTACTTGGAAGGAAGCTTGTACTTGAAGCTGGGATAGTCGGCGTGCTGCGTGACCACGAGCGGGGCCAGCGAAGGTCGCAGGGCATAGGCGACGTCAGCCAGGGAGTTCGGATGGTGCAGATGGATCACGTCGGCCCGTCTCCAGGCCGCCGCCAAATAGGTGGGCGCGATTTCCTGCGTGCCAACCGGCGCGAACGACCAAGCCCGCTTCACCGGCGTCCGGCGGCGCTTCCCCGGAGGCGGATCGCCGAAGGCGGTGATCGCGATCACCTCGGCCTCGTGGCCCCGTTCGGCCGCCCCTTCCGCCAATCCCTGCACCACGCGCTCCATTCCTCCTGAGCGCGGCCAGTAGTACTTGGCAAGGTGAAGAATCCGCATGGGGTGAAAGTAAACGATCACCCCCCCATCTTTGGCGGATGCGCGTTCTCATCGTCTCACCCCACGAGCCACCCTCCGAGTTGCTGCACGCCCTGGTCGGGCTCGACATCGTCCCATTGGTGGTCCGCCACGGAGGTGCGAGCGCGACTGATGGTGCGATCCGTTTCATTCGGGTCGCCACTCGAGGCGATGCCTTGAACCCCACTGACCTGCGGTGGTCACGGAAGGCCCTGCGGGCGGTGATCCGGGACACTGCTCCCGCCGTGCTCCACCTGGTCGGCGACCCTTGGACTCCCACCGCCGAGGCAGGAGCAGCGGCGGCCAGGAAACACGGCCTCCCCTACGTGGTGGTGGCCACTTCCAGCCACGGGAGCGCGAAGGGCCTCACCGCCAGATGGCAGGCCGACCGAGTGCGGGAAGGCGCGGCGGGGCTGGCCGGAATCGGCCGGCCCGCGCTCGAACGATTCGGCAGAGTCAGTACAATCAAGCCCACCGCGGTGTTCCCTCTGGCGGGGATGACACTGCCGCCGTTGACCAAGCGGGTCGAGAGGACCTCGCCGGTGAAGCTGGCCGTCGTGGGCCGGATTGTGCGCGAGCGAGGCGTGGACCTGCTGCTCAACTCGCTGGCCGAGACGTACGGGGACTGGCGCCTGCGGATTGCCGGGACGGGCCCGATGCAGGAGGAACTCGAAGCCCAGGCTCAGCGACTCGGCCTCTCGTCCCGGATCGAGTGGCTGGGGTCACTGCCCCGGGGGTCACTGCCGCACCTCTGGGCCGACACCGACGCGCTCGTTGCCCCGTCGCGCTCCACGGCCGAGTGGGTCGAACCCACGGGAAGTATCGTGCTCGAGGCGATGGCGCATGGCGTCCCGGCGATCGTCAGCCGATCAGGCGCCCTGCCCGATGTGGTGGGGGGGGCCGGCCTGGTGATTTCCGAGGAAGACGAACCGGCGCTGACCCGAGCGCTCCGGGCGCTTGTCGACGAACCGACCCGCTGTCGCACGCTCGGGGCGCTGGCACGCACCCGCGTGGCGGAGGTCTATTCGAACCGGGCAGTGGCGCAACAGATGGCCTCACTCTGGCGCCAGGTTCTGGCACCGGGCGATTGACGGCCGCCAGCTGCAATCGCGACAGCGCGATTCAGGCCGGATCGAGCTCCAGACCTTCTCGCCGCAACTGCTCCGCGCGCCAAGGCTCGAGACGGACCGTCACGACGAGGTACTCGCCGGAGAGCGACTGCCCCAGAACATCGCCGACCCGATGAATCTGGCTGAGGCGCTTGCCATCGGCGGGGTCAAGGCGAATTCGCACCACCGGCCGGACCGCCTCGGCCCGCCCGCGCAGCTCCGAGCGGAGCGGCTGAAGGCCATCGGTCCGCATGATCGACGTGAAGATGGCATCAGGATGGATCGAGCGGGCATAGGTCGCAAAGCCGGTCGGGTCGGCGAGCGCATCGAGCTTGTGGAAGACGACGAGTCTGGGACGCTCCTCCAGGCCGAGTTCACAGAGCACTTCTTCGACCGTGCGCATGTGATCTTCCCACTCAGGGTGGGAGGCGTCTGTGACGTGCAGGAGGATGTCCGCCTCGCCGGCTTCCTCCAGCGTCGCCCGGAAGGAGGCCACCAGGTGGTGTGGCAGTTTCCGGATGAATCCGACCGTGTCGCTCATCCGCACGCGCAGGTTGTCCCCGAGATCCACTTCACGCGTGAGTGTGTCGAGTGTCGCGAACAGGCGATCTTCCACGAAGATGTCATGCTCCCCTGAAATCGCCCGCAGGACACTCGACTTCCCTGCATTCGTGTAACCGACGAGCGCGGCGGAAAGCATCGGGGTTCGACTGGAACGAATCGTCTGTCGGTGCCGCTCGACATCCTGGAGCTTCTCGCGCAACAGCGAGATCTTCTGCCGGATCATCCGTCGGTCTGTTTCAAGCTGGGTCTCACCGGGGCCGCGCAGGCCGATCCCGCCACGGATACGCGAGAGGTGGCTCCACATCCTGGTGAGCCGAGGCAGCAGGTACTGCAACTGGGCCAGCTCGACCTGAAGCTTGGCCTCGCTCGACCTGGCGCGTGTGGCAAAGATGTCGAGGATGATCTCGGCGCGATCCATCACGCGCGTTCCCAGCGTTTCCTCGAGCGATTGCCCCTGCGCCGGGGTGAGTTCCTCGTCGAAGACCACCAGGGTCCCCTTGGCCTGCGCCAACAGGGCGCGCAACTCCTCGACCTTTCCTTCACCGATCAGGGTCCCGGGATTCGCCGCGGCGATCTGCTGGGTCAGCTTGCCGGCGACATCCGCGCCTGCCGTGTCGACCAGGCGGCCGAGCTCCGCAAGATGCTCCTCCATCTTCAGCGCATCGGCAGAGCCCTTGCGCGGTGCCGCGACGAGGATGACGCGTTCGCGGGGTGGCGCGACTTCGATCAGCGGACGAATACGGTGCCTCCATGGCCAACGGTCAGGGCGGAAGATCGCCCGGCGGTTTTCGCACTCACGTTGAATCTCCGGCACCACCCTGCTCGCTCCACCACTTGAGGCGCTCGGCAATCCGCCGTTCATGCCCGAACACCCCCGGCTCGTAGAATCGCGAGCCCTGCAGCGCGTCGGGAAGATATTCCTGCGCGACATACCCGGCGGGAACATCGTGGGCATACTGGTACCCCGACCCATAACCCAGGTCCTTCATCAGCCCGGTCGGTGCATTGCGAATGTGCAACGGCACCGGGGCGGCTGGCGTCTTGGCCACCGCCTCCTGTGCCGACAGCCACGCCAGGTAGATGCGGTTGGACTTGGGCGCGGTGGCCAGGTAGACCGCCGCTTCCGCCAGGGCAAGATCTCCCTCGGGGCTGCCAAGGAAGCGCCAGGCCTCTCTCGCGGCGATCGCCAGTTCCAGGGCGTGAGGGTCGGCCAGACCGATGTCCTCGGTGGCCATCCGCACCAGCCGCCTCGCGACATACAACGGGTCCTCGCCTCCGGCGAACAGGCGAGCGAGCCAATACAGGGTGGCCTGGGGGTCACTGCCGCGCACCGACTTGTGCAGTGCCGAGATGATGTCGTAGTGCTGCTCGCGGTTCTTGTCGAAGACGGCGAGCCGGCGCGCCATCGCTTCGAGCGCGATCTCGCGCGTGATGGTGCCGTGCATCCCGACCTGCTGTGCCGCCGCTTCCAGCACGGTCAGTGCCCGGCGCGCGTCGCCGTCGGCGACTTCGGCGAGGACATCGCGAGCCTCATCCGGCACCTCGAGTTCCAGCCGGCCAAGACCACGATCGCCATCCACGAGGGCGCCGTCGATCAAGCGACGCAGGTCCGCCGGCGAGAGCACGCTCAGCACCCACACGCGGCAGCGCGAAAGCAGTGCGTTGTTGAGCTCGAAGGAAGGATTCTCGGTCGTGGCACCGATGAGGGTGATGAGTCCCCGCTCCACCGCCGAGAGAAACGCGTCCTGCTGGCCACGATTGAATCGGTGTATTTCGTCGCAGAAGAGGATCGTCCCCCGACCGAGTCGCCGACGGTCCTCGGCCTCCTTGAGGATTTCCCTCACCCGTGAGACGCCCTCGGTCACGGCGCTGAAGCCGACGAACTCCCGATCGGTGTAGTGCGCGACCAGTCGGGCCAAGGTGGTCTTGCCGGTGCCGGGGGGACCCCACAGAATCGTGCTGCCGACATCCCCCCGCCTGATGGCGTCCCCCAGCGGCTTGCCCGGCGCGAGCAGGTGATCCTGGCCGACGAACTCCTCGAGCGTCCGAGGGCGCATCCGCGCCGCGAGCGGTTCCGGAGTGCTGAACAGCCCCAGGTCGCTCACCCCGGCCGCCGGGCGAGGGCCAGCAACTGCTCGCGGGTGTTGCAGGCGGGATCCTCGAGCACAGCCTCCAGCAGGCGCCCGAGCGCAAGCCCGATCTCCGGTCCAGCAGCGCCACCGGCGATTCGCAAGTCGTCCCCGTTGACGGCGAGCGCCCCGCGAGACGTTGCCTCCCCCCGGGCTATGACGGCAGCGACCTCCTTGGTCCAGCCATCATCGTCCAGTCCGCGCCACATGGCCAAGGTCACCAGGTCGCCAGTCGCGTCTGCCACTGCCGCCATCCAGCGGCGCACATCGACCGGTGCGTTGCTCAGCGGCCGGGCCGGACCACGATCGATCGCCTCCGCCCGGCGAATCTCCGCGTTCGAGGCCTTGAAACGGCGCATGACCGGTCCGCAAGCGGAACAGACGAACGCCGTGGCGAGCACGACGTCAGGTCCGCCGGTGCGATGCCACGATGTGGCTGGCAACAGCTCAGGCAGCCAGACCGCCGCCACGCCGGATTCCAGCCACTGACCGACCAGTCGATCGAGCAGCCTCGCGGTACGAACGCTCTTGGACCACTCATCGCGGACGCGTTCGGCCGAGAGATGGGCCGTGTCACCGGCCTGCGCACACGCCGCCTGCCAGGTGGCAGGATCGACGTGGAAATCGAGCCGGGCCGCGAAGCGAATGGTCCGCAGGATCCGGAGCCGGTCTTCGCGAAACCTCGCCGCGGGATCGCCGACCGCGCGCACGATACGCCGATGCAGGTCGTCACGGCCGCCGAACGGGTCGCGCCAGGCGTGGCGCAGCGGATGGTAGGCGATGGCATTGATGGTCAGGTCGCGCCGGGCGAGGTCGTCGTCGAGCGAGCGGCCGAACTCGACCTCGGCGTGGCGGCCATCGGTGACGACATCCCGGCGAAAGGTCGTCACCTCATGGAGCACGCCCTGGTCGTCAAATACGCCCACCGTGCCGTGCTCGATGCCGACAGCAACCGTGCGCCGGAACAACCGCTGGACCTCTTCGGGACGGGCCGAGGTCGCCAGATCCATGTCCTGCTGCAGGTCGCCGAGCAGGGCGTCTCGAATCGCCCCGCCCACGCACCATGTTTCGTGGCCAGCCTCCTCGAGCCGACGGAGGAGGCCGACCACCGCGTCGGGAATCGGGAGGCGATCAGGAAATGGTCGGGGAGCGGTCGTGCGTCCCTCCTGGCTCAGCCGCAGAGTACGCTGCCACCGTTCACGTTGAGGATCTCGCCGGTCACATGGCGGGCAAGGTCGGAGAGCAGGAAGACGATCGGGCCAGCGATGTCATCAGCCGTCGCCACGCGCTGCAGCGGAATGGCGGCGGCGATCTCTTCGCGCCCGGTCCCCATGAACGACTCGGCGCACATTTCGGTATCGACCCAACCCGGCGCGACGCAATTGACCGTGATTGCCGGTGCGCACTCCACCGCGAGCGACTTGACGAGCGCGATCATCGCCCCCTTGCTGGCGGCGTAGTCGGCATGAAACGCCTCGCCCCGCTGCCCCGCGGTACTCGACACCATCACCACCCGGCCACCGTCGCCCAGCAGCCCGAGCGCCGCGCGAGTGCAATGGTAGACCGCATCGAGATTGGTGCGCATGCGTCTCGCGCCAGCGCTCAGGCGCCATTTGCGCCAGCGGCGTCTCGGCCACCGGCCAGATGCCATGATTGAGTACGAAGCCGTCCAACCCGCCGAAGGCCGCCTTGACCTCGGCAAAGAGCTGGTGCACTCGCGACTCCTCACCCAGGTCTCCCCCGCCGAAAAAGGCGCGCCGCCCCATCGCCCGAACGGCATGAGCCACCTCCTCCGCGTCAGCGCGCCGCCGGTGGTAGGTGATCGCGACGTCGGCTCCGGCCCTGGCACAGAGCAGCGCGGTCGCCCGCCCGATGCCGCGCGAGCCGCCAGTGACCAATACCCGTTTGCCAGCGAGTGAGATCATCTGCCGCCAAGCTCCGCCGTCAGAATGGCCGCAATCTGGTGCTGGATGGCCAGGTGCAGTTCCTGCACATGGCCAACTCGCGTGTCGCCGACGACAAACGCATGATCCACCGCGTCGGCCAGGCGGCCACCATCACCGCCGACCAGGGCCACCGAGATCACGCCGAGCGTGCGCGCCCGCTCCGCGGCACGGATGCAATTGGCACTGTTCCCGGAGGTACTGTGGAGCACGAGCACGTCACCCGGCCGGGCGAGCGCTTCGAGCTGCCGGGCGAAGACCGCTTCGAAACCAAGGTCATTGGCCACCGCCGTCAGCGAAGAGCTGTCCGTCGTCAGCGCCAGTGCGCGCAGGGCACGAGGCTGCTTGGCATGGTACTTGACCACGTATTCGGTCGCCAGATGTTGCGCGTCGGCGGCGGAACCGCCATTCCCCGCAAAGAAGAGCGTGCCTCCCTGCTTGAGGCAGTTCCGCATGGCGTCGACCATCGGGCCAAGCTCGGTGGCCCGGCCCGCCGTCGCCTCGGCCAGCATGGCGAGGGAGCGAAGTCCGCTGGCGATCGACTCGAAGTCACTCATTCGGTCCCCAGGATGCGGCGTACCGAATTCCAGACCGTGCGGCGGATCGGCAGCGGATCGACCTCATAGGTTGCCTTGTCCTCGAGGATCGCCCTCGGGTTGGTATCGAGCAGGAGGATCGCCTGCTGGCCAGCGTCGTGCTCGGTGAGCCAGTCCAGCGCCGTGGCGACGCTTCGATCATCGCCATGATTGTCGGCGGCCAGCACATCGGCCAGTCCCTCGCGGACGAGATCGCGGGCCCGCTCGCCCCGGCTTCGCGGCAGCGTCATCGTCGTGGCGTCGACCTGGATCAGCGCCCCCACATCGCGCCACGCCCGGACACTCTCGACCGAGCTGGACGAGTAGCGCTCGGCGTGCGCGAGCAACGGGATCAAGCCGTGTCGGGTCACGTCGGCAAGGGCACGTCCAACGATCTCGGCGGGAACCATCCGCTGAAACTCCACCAACAGGTACCGAGAGCCATTGAGCGTCACCTTGCGTTCGGAGATCAGCGGACTGACCGGCCGGTCGAGCATCACTTCGGCGCCACGATGGAGCGTCATTCCCTCCGGCACTTGCGCCATCAGGTCGCTCCAGGCGGCCTCGTACGCTTCGGGCCAGCCGTGCTCGGCGCGCGAGGCGAGCAGGTGCGGCGTGCAGACCACGTCCGTCACGCCCTGACCCACGAACGCCCGCAGGACACGCACCGACTGCTGCACGCTTCGCGAACCATCGTCCACGCCTGGCAGCAGGTGATTGTGCAGGTCGATCATGCCGTCGCTCGCAGTCGCAGCGCGCGAGCCGCCTCGCCGAGCCTGGCAGGATCGCCCTCGGCCTGGGCGAGCAATGCCAGCGTGATCAACGCGTCCGCAGCCAGAAGGTCGAGCGCGGCAGCCCGGTTCTCCCCGGCGTCGATCGCCGATTCGAGCGCTCGCTCGCCGGCCCTGGCCAGTCGGGCCACCCTCCCCTCGTCCGCTGCCTCACGGACATAGGCCTCTGCGCGAGCCCGCAGCACTTCGGGCGCCTTGGCGGTGCGCTCGGCACGCCAGTCGTGGTCGGCGTCCGGCATCAGCCGTCGACCCACTCTCGAAGGATGGCCGGCAGTTCCGCGGCCACGATCTGCTCGGCGTTGCCCGCACCGACCGATCCGCTGGCGAACGTCGGCCGTCCCCCGCCCCGCCCACCGAATCGCGCGGTGAACAGCTTCATCAACCCGTTGGCATCCTTCCCGGCCTTCACCAGGTCGTCGGTCACGGCGAAGGACACCGACGACGGACTCGTCGGGTTGACCAGTGCGAGAATCGACCCGGTCTTCCGTTGGTGGCGGAACGCATCCGCCAGCGCACCCAGCTGGGCGCGATCCTCGACGACCGTCGGCTGCACGCAGAGCTTCACGGAACCCGCCTCGAGCTCCTGAGCCGCAGCGGTGCCACCGCCCTTGGTCGCCTCCTCGAGGCGCACCACGAGCTTCTCACGGTCAGTGAGCAGGGCCTCGAGCTTGCGCTCGAGCTGGTCGGGTTGCGCACGCAGTGACTCGGCCAGTGAGGTGATGCGCTGGTCCAGCTGGCGCACGCCGGCGTAGGCTCCGTGTCCGGTGACCGCCTCGATGCGGCGGACACCGGCGGCGACCCCGCCCTGCGAGGCGAACCGGAAGAGCCCCACCTGGCCGGCACTGCGGACGTGGGTTCCGCCACAGAGTTCGATGGCATCGCCAATCTGGACGACCCGCACGACGTCACCGTACTTGTCGGCGAAGAACGCCATCGCGCCGAGTTTGAGCGCCTCGGCAAGCGCCATCTCACGTGTCTCGGTCGGTGCATTGGCCAGCACCAGCTCGTTGACCGCCCCTTCGATCTCGTCGAGCTGTGACGGGGAGATCGGCGCATGGTGCGAGAAGTCGAAGCGCAGCCGCCCCGGTTCGACCAGCGAGCCCTGCTGGCGCACGTGCGCACCGAGGGCGCGCCGCAGCGCGAGGTGCACCAGGTGCGTTGCGGAGTGGTTGCGCTCGACATCGCGCCGGCGGGACTCGTCGACCTGGACCCGCACCGACCCCGGCACGAACTCCCCTTTCAGCGTGCCAGTCACCCGGTTGCCCAGCTCGGGATCCTTGATGACGTCGGTCACCTGCAGGGTCCATCCCTCGCCGACCACGACGCCAGTGTCGCTCACCTGACCGCCACCCGCCGCGTAGAACGGATTCTCGCGCAGGGTCAATTCGGCATGCCCATCGCCGACGGCGTAGCCCAGCAAGTCGGTCTCGACCGCGACGGCGTCGTACCCGACGAAGCGCTGCGTTCCCGGGTGGCGGACGACGGCTGTCACCTCACCGATGCCGGCGCGCGCGGCCTGGCCGCCAAGAGCGGTGCCGCCCCGTGCCGCCCTGCTCCGCTCGCGCTGCTCCTGCATGGCGCGATCGAAACCGGCGATGTCGACCGCGATACCCCACTCCCCGGCAATCAGCTCGGTCAGGTCGATCGGGAAACCGAAGGTGTCGAACAGCTTGAATGCCTCGTCACCGGCGATCTGCGTGGCGCCCGAAGCGCGAACCTGCTCCAACCGCTCCAGCCCGGCATCGATCGTCGCGTAGAAGCTCTCCTCCTCGCGCTGGACCACTTCCATGATGCGCCCACGCTCCTGCTGAAGCGCCGGATAGGCATCGCCCATGAGCGAGACGACCGTTGGCACCAAGTGGACCAGGGTCGGCTCGCGACGACCGAGCAGCCAGGCGTGGCGCACGGCCCGCCGCAGGATGCGCCGCAGCACGAAGCCGCGCCCCTCGTTGCTCGGGTAGACACCATCGAGAAGGAGAAAGGTCACCGACCGGGCGTGATCGGCCAGCACGCGATACGAAATGCCCGTCCCCGCGGGACCACCGGGGTACGTCGCGCCGACCAGCCGCTCGACGTCGGCGATGAGCGACATGAAGATGTCGGAATGGAAGTTGTCGTCCTTGCCCTGCAACACCGCGGCGATCCGGTCGAGCCCCGCGCCGGTGTCGACGACTCGGCTTCGGCAGCGGCGTGAGCGTGCCGTCGGCCGACCGGTCGAACTGCATGAAGACCAGGTTCCAGATCTCGACGAACCGGCCCGCCTCGGCCAACGTCTCAAATTCGGCCTGCGACACCAGCTCGACCTCGCTGCCGGTCCGCCACTCCAGGTCGACGAAGATCTCGGTGCACGGCCCGCAGGGACCGGTGTCACCCATCTGCCAGAAATTGTCCTTGTCGGAGAGGCCATAGATCCGGTCAGCGGGCAGCCCGGCAACCTCCTGCCAGAGCTTCCGGGCCTCGTCATCGCTGTGATGCACCGTGACGCGGAGCCGGTCGGGGTTGATGCCCAGTCCATCGGGCGACGTGACGAACTCCCAGGCGAAGGCGATCGCCTCGCGCTTGAAGTAGTCGCCGAAGGAGAAGTTGCCCAGCATCTCGAAGAAGGTCAGGTGCCGCCGGCGTCAGCCCGACCTGCTCCAGGTCGTTGTGCTTGCCCCCGGCCCTGACGCACTTCTGGCAGCTCGTGGCCCGGACGATAGGGGCGCGGGTCCTGACCCAGGAAGGTGCGCTTGAATTGCACCATGCCGGCATTGGTAAACAGCAGGGTCGGGTCGTCGGCCGGCACCAGCGACGATGAGGGGACCTCGGCGTGACCGTTGGCCACGAAGAAGTCCAGGAACTTCCGGCGGATCTCGGCAGCACGCATCCCGGCAATCTAACGGACCCGCGCGAAGGCCGGGAGGGCGAAGGTCGGTCCGGCGGTGTCCGAACGCCCTTCCCGCAGGGGGCGCAACGACCGCTCGGGCAAGCAATTTGCGGGATGGTTGCCACGGTCCTCATCGTTCACCTGCCAACACCGGTTCGCCGGGGAGAGAGCATGCGCCTCCAACTGTCCACCCTCTATGTCGCCAGCTGCCTCGCCATGGTGGCGCCACTCCATCTCGGTGCCCAGAGACCCTCGGGTCACGGCGCCGACGCTTCGATCGGAATCCGGGCTGGCACGCTCGGCTTCGGGTTGGAGGCCTCCAAGCTCCTCACCAACCATCTGGGCATCCGGGTCGGGGGAAACACCTTCAAGATTTCAAAGACCCAGACCTCCTCGGACGTCACCTTCGATGCCGAACTGAAGATGCAGTCCTTCTCGGCACTTCTCGACCTCTATCCTTCGCCGCGCGGGTCCTTCCACTTCACTGGCGGACTGGTCACCAACCCAGTGAAGATCAGCGCGACCGGGGTCCCGAGCACCAGTGGCACATTCACCTTGAACGGCAATGATTACACCGCGGCACAAGTCGGCACGCTGACCGGCTCCGGCAAGTACTCGAGCGTGGTGCCATATGCCGGCTTGGGCCTGGGAACGCCCGCCAGCAGCAAGGGATCGCTGAAGCTGGTGTTCGACCTGGGGGTGCTCATCGGCAAGCCCACGGTGGCCCTCGACGCCACGGGCGCTGCCAGTGGCTCGCAACTCGCGGCGGACATCCAGACGCAGGTCACCCAGACGCAGCACGACGTCAACACCTGGCTACCGGTGTGGCCCGTGCTATCGCTCGGACTGGTGTTTCGCTTCTAGGGGAGCGGCCCGCCGAGGAGCTGCTCGATGATCTGGCGCGCCTCGGCGCGATAGCCGCGACGGGCCAGAAAGGCGACGAACCGCCGGCGCCGGGCCTCCTTGGCAGGCCCGCCGAGCGACTTGAGCCGTCGCTCGGCGAGCGCACGTGCGCGGACGAGGGGTCGTCCCCGCTCTGCGCGAGTTCGGCCAGCGCCTGTTCCACGAGATCGCGCGCGACGCCGAGCTCGCGAGGTCGTGCCGCAACCGGACCGGTCCCCTTCCCCTCGCAGCGCGAGCCCGGATGTAGGCGCAGACGAACTCCGCGTCATCGAGCAGCCCGAGGCCGAGCAGTCGGGAGTGCGGCCTCGACCGCCTCCGGCGTATGCCCTTTCCGCTCCAGCTTCTGGCCGAGCTCTCGCGTCCGTGAGCCCTCCGCTCCAGGGCGCGCAACGACGCGCGAAAGGCCCCCTCCTCATCAGCCGCCCGGTCGAGCCGCCCATGCGCTCGGCCGGGAGGGCGGCACCAACGATGAGGCCCAGCTCCCGACACATCGGACGGAACCGTCCAGACTGGACGGCCCCCGACCTGGATGCGGATGCTCGCGCGCCGACGGGGATCGGGGACGAGCCCCTCGATGATCACTCGGCGTCGTCCTCGTCAGACCGCCACGGCGATCCGGCCGCCGCCCACGCCGAGGGATTCGCGCACCTTGGTCTCGATCTCAGCCATCAGGGCGGGAGTTGTCCTTGAGGAAGAGCTTGGCGTTCTCCCGGCCCTGCCCGATCCGCTGATCACCGTACGAGTACCAGGCCCCCGACTTCTGGATGATGTTGGCTTCGGCAGCGATGTCGACCACCAACGCCGGTGTGGCGAGATGCCTTCGTCGAACATGACGTCGAACTCCGCCTGCTTGAACGGCGGCGCCACCTTGTTCTTCACGACCTTGACCCGCACGTGCGATGCCGATCACCGCATCGCGCTCCTTGACCGGACCGATGCGGCGGATGTCGAGCCGGAGCGACGCGTAGAACTTGAGCGCCTTGCCGCCGGTGGTGGTTTCGGGATTGCCGAACATGACGCCGATCTTCTCGCGCAGCTGGTTGATGAACACCACCGCGCAGTTGGTGCGATTGATGGCGCCGGCCAGCTTGCGCAGCGCCTGGCTCATCAGCCGCGCCTGCAGCCCCATGTGGCGAGTCGCCCATCTCGCCTTCGATCTCGGCCTTCGGCACCAGGGCGGCCACCGAGTCGATCACCACGAGGTCGACCGCGCCGGAACGGACCAGGATCTCGACGATCTCAAGGGCCTGCTCGCCGGTGTCGGGCTGCGAGACGAGCAGGTTCTCGATGTCGACACCGAGCCGCTTGGCGTACTCGATGTCGAGGGCGTGTTCGGCGTCGACGAAGGCGGCGACCCCGCCGGCCTTCTGGACGTTGGCGACGAAGATGGAGACAGAGCGTGGTCTTGCCGGAGGACTCCGGTCCGTAGATCTCGGAGATCCGGCCCCGCGGTACCCCGCCGATGCCGGTGGCCGCATCGAGGTTGATGGCACCGGTGGAGATGGCCGCCACCCGGACCCGCGGACGGTCGGCTCCCATCCGCATGATGGCGCCCCGGCCGATCTGCTTTTCGATCTGGGAGATGGCGAGGTTGAGTGCCTTGCGCTTGTCCGCCTCGAGGCGGGTTTCGTCGGCGGCCATGGAGTCTCCTGAGGGTGAAGTGGACTGGACCGTGATTGGCATGCGGGTGACTGGGTTACGACTAAGTGGATGAAATCGCTCCACCGACATCACATCTGCAATGTATAACCGAACCTTTCCCGAAGCAATAGTATCGCTGTGCAGTGTTTCGCTCCACTTCAATCGCAATCCTCCTACCTCCAGTCCGGCCGCCAGGCATCCTCGATGTGCCTGAGGGTGTGGCTTCCGGGCCGGGCCCGCCAACGCGACGACATCAAACCGGTATTGGTCGCCGGAGCGGCCATGCCGGAGGATCCAGGCCCAGGCCAGATGTTCGATGACCCTCCGCTTGCGCAGCGGGATCGCCTCCTCCCCGGCCCCGAATCGTGGTGACCGCCGCACCTTGACCTCGACGAACGCCACCAGGGGCCCTCGTCGCATCACCAGATCGACATCATGGTGGCCGAGCGCGAAGCGATGGGATTCGAGCTGCCAGCCGCGCCGTTGCAGCCACTCGGCCGCGAGGATCTCTCCCTGCCATCCGTCACGGTGGCGGGAGTCAGTCCATTGCTCGACGGGAGTGCGGCGGGCGGCCATGTCGGGGATGATGGTGACGCCAGCCAGGGTGGTGGCGACCCGGTCAACGCAACGGGGCGCCCGGAACTGCAGACAGGACGGAAGGCGGGAAGCGACCGACGCTACTTTTCGGGGTGAAGAAGAGCCCCCTGTTCATCATCTTCCTTGTTGTCTTCATCGACCTGGTCGGGTTCGGGATCGTCATCCCCATCCTGCCCTACTACGCCAAGACGTACGGCGCGAGTGCGACGATGCTGGGCTGGCTGATGACCTCGTACTCAGCCATGCAGTTCATCTTCGCGCCCATCTGGGGACGCCTCTCCGACCGCATCGGGCGGCGGCCCGTGCTGCTCGGGAGCATGGCGGGCATCGCGCTTTCGATGGTCATCCTCGGATTGGCACCGTCACTGCTCTGGCTGTTCATCGGACGGGCCTTCGCGGGCATCTGCGGCGCGAACATCTCGACGGCCACGGCCTACATCGCCGATGTCACCTCGGAGAAGGACCGTGCCAAGGGCATGGGACTGATCGGGGCGGCGTTCGGTCTCGGCTTCATCTTCGGGCCGGCCATCGGTGGCGTGCTTTCCCGCTTCGGGTACAGTGTCCCGATGTTCGCGGCGGCCGCGCTGTCGCTCGCCAATATCGTGTTCGCCTATTTCAAGCTGGCGGAGCCGCCCGGCACCCAGGAGTTGCGGGCCCAGCACCGCGACCGGCGCTTTGATCGCAACGCCATCCGGGAAACCATGGGCGACCCGCGCACCCGCATGGCGGTGTTGCTGTTCTTCATCGCCACCGTGGCGATCACGCAAATGGAGGTGACGTTCGCGCTGTTCATGCAGGCGCGCTACGGATTCGAGGCCCAGGGAACCGGGTGGCTGCTGGCATTCATGGGAATCATCATGGTGGTCGTTCAGGGCGGGTTGATCGGCCGGCTCTCCAATCGATTCGGCGAAGCCCGACTGATCCTTGCCGGGACGATCATGATGGCGATCGCGCTGGTCCTCATGGCCCAGGCGCTGCATCTCTCCGGCTTGATGATCGGCGTGGCGGTGCTCGGGCTCGGCAATGGCATCACCAACCCCTCCCTGATGAGTCTCGCGTCGCACGGAGCCGTACCCGAGCGTCGTGGCGCAACGATGGGAGTGTATCAGAGTGCCGGCAGCCTGGCCCGCGTGGTGGGCCCGCCCTGGCCGGGTTCCTGTATGACGTCTTCGGCATCGCCCGGCCGTTCCTGATCGCAGCCGCCCTGATGGCGGCGGCCTTCTGGGCCGCGCTGATGTGGCAGGTCGGTGCGACCGCTCGCATGCAGGAAGCCGTGGCGGTGTTCCGCGCCAACGGGTTCGGCGGGCTGATCAAGACCTATGGCTGGCGGGTGGTCGCGGGATTCGTGGCGTTCTACCTGATCCGCGACGTCACGCTGTACTTGCTGCTGCCGTGGCTGGCGGCCAAGGGCATCCTTTCGCTGTAGCTCAAGGCAGCGGAGGCTGAGGGCGATCGCCCATGGTGATCGACCATCGCCTAGTCGAACACCGCCCGGCGGACGTCGACGGCAAACTCCTGCGACAGCTTGCGCAATGTGACCGTGAGCGGCACGGCGAGCACCATGCCCACCGGGCCGAGGAGCCAGTCCCAGAACACCAGTGCCGCGAAGATGGCGACGATCGAGATCTCGAAGCCCTTCTGCATGAAGCGTGGCTTCAGGACATCGCCGAGCAGGAAGTTCAGGACGGCGAAGACCACCACCAGCACCGTCGCCCGCTCGATCCCGTGCTCCAGCACGGTCACCAGAAAGACCGGGATGAGGGCGATCACCCCGCCGATCGCCGGAATGAAGCCGAGCAGGAAGTAGAGCACCACCCAGGTGACCACAAACGGGACCCCCATGGCTTCGAGCAGGACCGAGTAGACAACCGCCCCGACCAGATCGACCAGCGCGGTGATGCCCATGTACTTCTGCACATCAGCGCTCATCTCTCCGAAGCGCACCAGCAACGTCCTCCGGCTGCGATCAACCCGGCTCAACTCGCGGTAGAGCACCCCCAGTTCAACCAGCAGCAACACCGTGATCAGCAAGACGAAGAAGCCGTGTCCCATGTCGGCAAGCAGCCGGCCGACCAGGGCCGCGGCCGGGCGGACCAGCGCGGCGGGATCGAGGACGTCGAGGCTGTTGAGCGCCGAGGTGTCGACGCCGAGGCGCTGCAGCAGGCCGAACAGCTGGTCGCGCAGCACCGCGAGTTGTTGTCCGTACGCCGGCAGGCGATGCGAGAGCTCGGTGACCGAGACACCGACGAGGGTGATCACGGCAGCGCCGCCTACGAGGACGATCAGCAGGGTCAGCGCCGCGGCAAGACCTCCCGGCGCCCCGCGGCGGACCAGGAACAGCATCATCGGGCTCAGGATGAGGGCCAGGAAGAGCGCCAGCAGGAAGGTGGTGAGAATCGGCGCCACGGCCTTGACGCCGGCCACGATGACCACCAGGCAGGCGCCGGCAATCAACAGGCGGAGCAACTGGGGCAATCCCGCCGCATCCGGCTTCCCCGGTTGAGCGACGATCGGAGCGCTCACGATGGGTATTCGTCGAGCTGGTACAGACCGATCAGGACATCGCGCGGCTTGGAACCGTTGGGCGGCCCGAGGATCCCCGCATCGTGGAGCTGGTCGATGATTCTTGCCGCCCGGCCATAGCCAATGCCGAGGCGTCGCTGCAGCAGCGACGTCGATCCTCCCTGGTTCTGGATGCAGGTCTCGGCGGCCTGCCGGAAGAGCGCATCGCGTTCCCCGGCGCTGCCCCCTGCCCCGCCACCATCCTCTGCCTCCTCCTGGACCCGCATGATCTCCAGGATGTCCGCTTCGTTCGCGACGACATGGGCGGGGGCATCGCGTCGCTCGGCGTACCACTTCATCAGTCGCTCGGTCTCGTCGGTCGAGATGAAGGCGCCCTGCAGGCGCATCGGCTCGTTGCGACCGGGCGGGAGGAAGAGCATGTCGCCATTGCCGAGCAGGGCCTCGGCACCGTTCTGGTCGATGATGGTGCGTGAGTCGACCTTGCTCGCCACCCGGAATGCGATCCGGCTCGGGAAGTTCGCCTTGATCAGCCCGGTCAGGACATTCACGCTGGGCCGCTGGGTGGAGAGGATGAGGTGAATGCCGATGGCGCGCGCCTTCTGCGCCAGCATGGCGAGCGGGGTCTCGATTTCCGCCTGCACCGTCATCATCAAGTCGGCGAGCTCATCGACGAAGAGCACGATCATCGGCAACGGGCCTTCGCCGTACGTCTCCTCCCAGGTTGCTTCTGGCGGGGTGTCGGGATCTTCCCGGGCGATCGTGGACAGGGTCGGCCGCGCCCCGGGCGGATTCCTGAGCGGCTTCCCCTCGCGCACCTTGAGGTTGAACTCGGCGAGGTTGCGGACGCTGTTGGCGTTGAGCAGGGCGTAGCGGCGGTTCATCTCGTAGACGGCCCACTTGAGCACCTTGGCCGCGTCGTTGTTGTCGGTGACGACCTTCAGCCGAAGGTGCGGCAGGTCGTTGTACACCGACAATTCAACCATCTTCGGATCGATCATCAGCAGGCGCAATTCGCTCGCCGTGAACTTGTAGATCAGCGCCGTGATGATGGTATTGATGGCGATGGACTTGCCTGATCCCGTGGCCCCGGCGACGAGCAGGTGCGGCATCCGGGTCAGGTCGGCGATCACCGGACGACCTTCGAGGTTGCGCCCGAGGGCGATGGGGATCACCGCCGAAGACTCCTGGAACTCGGCGCTCGCCAGCAGTTCGCGAAGCGTCACCAGGCGCGGCGACGGATTGGCGATTTCGACCCCGACGGCACCGCGGCCGGGAATCGGCGCGACGCGCAGCGACGCCGCGCGCATCGTGATGGCGAGATCATCGGCCAGCGCGATGATGCGCCCGGCCTTCACCCCGGAGGCGGGCACCACCTCGAACTGCGACACCGTCGGCCCCGAGGTGATGCCGGCCAGGGTGCATTCGACCTTGAAGGTCCTGAGCGTGTCGAGGAGGAGCTGGCCCAGGCGCTGCAGTTCGGCCTGGTCGGCATCGACATTTCCAGGGCGGGGAGGATCGAGCAGGTCGAGCGGAGGCAGGACATCATCAAGGGCACGGCCGGCGACCGACCGCGCCGCCTTCCGGGAGGGCTTCGCTGCCGAGCGACCGGCTGGCATCGCCTCCTCACCGTCGGCGTCGGCCTCATCCGCCCGACCATCCCTCGCCTCGGCGACAGTCGGATGGTGAACCGGCACAGCCGGCGCGGCAGTGGTGCCGCTGCGCTCGAGGCGCTGCAGCGGATGCCACGCCAGGGTGCCCAGGGTCACGGCGGTGAGCACCACGAAGCCCGCGAGGAGTGCTCCTGCCACCCCGATGGAATCGAGGGCCGCGGTCGCCAGCAGACCCGGCAGCCAGCCGGTGAGGCGCGCCGGCCAGCCCCACGCCGAGAGGTCGGAGAGGAACACCGCCTGGTCAACCCGGGTGATCACCCCGATGCCATAGGGAATGAGTACCATCCCGCCGAGCACCAGGATGGCAGCCCGCTTCATGTCGAGCCGCGGAAGGCGGTCGAACCCGGCGAGCCCGATGAGTACGCCGAGCAGCGGAGCGCCAATGGCTCCGAGACCGAGGGTGCGCCAGAGCGCCGGGCCGATGACAATCCCGAGCGGGCCGGTGACATCGAGCGGCAGCAGGGCCAGGGCGAGGAACGCCCCGACCACCATCGCCGCAACCGCCCCGAATCGACGACGGGCAAGCTGGTCCATCACGGCCGACCACCCACGTCCCCAAGCGTCACGCGCTGATCGCGGTAGATCGGCACGACCGGGTGGTGGTCCACCATCGCGGCCGCCAGCAGGTCGTCGCGCTTGCCGATTGCGCCCAACGCGCGCCCGGCCGCCGAAAGGGCCAGGACCTGTTCCATCCGGTCTCCATAACGGCGAACCAGGTCGACCGCCACCAGGGCCGAATCGTTGAGCCCCCGCCGTCGGCGACTCCCGCCGAGCACCTCGACCACCAGTCGTCCCGCGAGATATGCATCGTCGAGACCGAACCCGTGGTGGCGTCCGGCACAGAGCACGAGGACGTCGCCCCCGCCATCGAAGGCCGCGCGCGCCCGTGCGCCCGCCGCGGAAAGATTGACCCCGGCGGCGACAATGACCTCGCGGGCGCCAGCCGTCGCCAGTAGTGCATCGGTGCCGTTGGTCGTGGTCATCACCAGCGTCTTCCCCTTCACCGACGCCTCGTCCATCTCCGAGGGAGAGTTGCCCAGGTCAAACCCGGGAATCCGCTCGCCCTGACGTTCGCCGGTGAGGAGCACGTCGGTGGTGTCGAGGACCTGGGCGATCCGCGAGGCATCGCTCGCATCTTCGGCGACGATCACGGCGCGTGCCCCGTGGTGGAGCGCGGTGCAGATCGTCGTCGTCGCCCGGAGCACATCGACGACGAGCACGGTGCGTCCGGCACAGTCGCCCGGCGCGAGGCCAGGCGGGAAGAACACGACGTCGAGCGTCATCCCTCGGAGTGTTCGGGCCGCAGCAGGTGCGATTCGCGCTCGAGAAACTTGGTGTCGATCCTGCCTGCCACGAAGTCCGGATGGCGGATCACGCGGGACAGGAAGGGGATCGTCGTGGTCACGCCCTCGAGAATGAAGGTGTCGAGTGCCTGGCGCAGCCGGGCGAGGGCCTCGGCGCGATCGCGGCCATGGGCGATCAGCTTGGCGAGCAGCGAGTCGTAATACGGCGGCACGGTGTACCCGGCGTAGACGTGCGTGTCGACCCGGATGCCGGGACCTCCCGGCGGATGGTACGCCGTGATCAGTCCGGGGCATGGCTGGAAGTTGCGGAACGGATCTTCCGCGTTGATCCGCACTTCGATGGCGTGCCCCGAGAACCGGACCTTGCCGAACGAGAGACGCTCACCGGCTGCAACGCGCACCTGTTCCTTGACAAGATCCTGCCCGGTCACCATTTCGGTGACCGGGTGCTCAACCTGGATCCGGGTATTCATCTCCATGAAGTAGAACGCGCCGTCTTCGTCGAGCAGGAACTCGATCGTGCCGGCGCCCGAATATCCGATGGCCGCGGCGAGACGCACGGCGGCGTCCCCCATCTGGTTCCGCAGCTCCGGCGTCAGCGCTGGCGACGGCGACTCTTCGATCAGCTTCTGGTGTCGGCGCTGTACCGAGCAGTCGCGCTCGCCCAGGTGCACCACCCGGCCGTGCTGATCGCCAAGCACCTGGATCTCCACGTGTCGCGGACGACTGAGGTACTTTTCGACATACACCTCGCCGTTGCCGAAGGCCGAAAGCGCCTCGTTCTGCGCCAGCGAGAAGTGCTGGCTGAACGTCTCGGCATCATGGGCGATCCGCATTCCCTTGCCGCCACCGCCGGCCGTCGCCTTGATGATGACCGGAAACCCGATTCCCTGGGCGACGGCGAGCGCCTCCTCGACATCCCGCATGATCCCGGGCGACCCCGGCACGGTCGGCACGTTGGCCTCGGCCGCGAGCCGCCGCGCCGAGGCCTTGTCGCCCATCGCCCGGATTTGCTCGCCGGTCGGGCCGATGAAGACGATGTTCGACGCACGGCAGGTGTCGGCGAATTCCGCGTTCTCCGCGAGAAAGCCGTAGCCCGGGTGAATCGCGTCGGCACCGGTCAGCTCGGCAGCGGCGATGAGGGCCGGGATCTTGAGGTAGGAGAGTCGTCCCTGGGGCGGTCCGATGCAGAGGTCGTCGTCGGCGAACCGCACGTGGAGCGACTCGCGGTCAGCCTCGCTGTACACGGCGACCGTCCGGATACCCAGTTCGTGACATGCGCGAATGACCCGCAGCGCAATCTCGCCGCGGTTGGCAATCAGGACCTTACGGAACATCAGCGCGATTCTCCGCCCGGCATGTCCGTGAAGGTGCGATCGGAGGCCGCGCTCACCCCCGAGACGCGCAGGGCGAACTCGCTGGGATGGGTCGCGTGGAAGACCGCCTCCTCATAGGTGATGACCCCGTCCTGATACCAGCGCATCAGCGACTGGTCGAAGGACTGCATGCCGTAGGTCACACCACCCTGGGCGATCAGGCCGGGAATGTCGAGGCCCTTCTGGATGTCACGAATGCTGTCCGCCACGGCGGCCGAGTTGATCAGGACTTCGACCGCCGGCACTCGCCCGGTCCCGTCAGCGCGCGGCACCAGGCGCAAGGAGATCACCGCCGCCAGCGCGGTCGAGAGCAGCATCCGGACCTCGGCATGCTGATGGGGCGGATAGAACGACAGCACGCGCGAAATCGTCTGCGTGGCATCGGTGGTGTGGATGGTGGTGAGGACCAGGTGACCGGTATCCGCAGCCTTGAGGGCGGTGTCCATCGTTTCCATGTCGCGGATTTCGCCGATGAGGATCACGTCAGGATCCTGGCGCAACACGTGCCGCAGCGCGTCGGCAAAACGAGCGTGTCGCTGCCGATCTCACGCTGCGAGACGTTCGCCAGCTGGTCGCGATGGAGAAACTCGATCGGGTCTTCGATGGTGATGATGTTGACCCGCCGCGCGCGATTGATGTGATCAATCATGGCGGCGAGGGCGGTCGACTTGCCACTGCCGGTGACTCCGGTGATCAGGATCAGCCCACGCGGGCGGCTGGCGACCTCTTCCAGAGCCGGCGGGAGCAGCAGGTCACGGATGGTCGGTACTTCGTACGGCACGCGCCGGAAGGCCAACGCAACGGTGCCGCGCTGCTGGTAGACGTTGGTGCGGAAGCGGCCGATCCCCGGCACACCGATGCCGAAATCGGCTTCCTTCCGGTCCAGAAATTCCTTGTACTGGCGCGGGGTCAGCCCAGTGATCGCCCGGCGGCGCGGCCGGGCGCCGCTGGCGCGCAGCTCCTCGGCGGCCCGATCGGCCAGGGGGGCCGCCCCACAGGCGTGGGCTAGGCCCATCGCCGCCTCGAGCTCGGCCCGCGCCTCGCGGCGGCTGCCCGCCCGGCGCAGCTCGCGGCGCCCAGGTCGCACCGGGCGCGGGCGAGCTCGAGTCGCCACGGCGTCCGGTCGAGCGCGGCGACCGCGGCGGCCAGCCCCGCGGCGCGTTCCTCCGCCGCCCCGCAGAGCGCGGCCACGCGCAGCGCGGGACCCAGCGACCGCGGGGTGCCCCACGCGCGGGCGAGGGCGAGCTGCTCGTCGGCGAGCCGGCGCGCCTCGTCCCGGTCGCCGAGCGCGAGCAGCGCGAGCGCCGCGCCGCTGCGCCAGGGCGGGCTCGGCCGGTGCATGTCCCAGCGCGCGTGGCGGCGCCCCAGCTCGCGCATGTCCTCGGCCGCCTCCGCGTCGCGACCCTGCGCGAGGCGCAGGACGCCGCGAGCGTAGAGCAGCGGGTTGAGGACCATCGACTCCGGAACGGGGCCGCCGAGGTCGTAGGTCGACTCGATCGTCTCCGCCTCCTCGAGCTCTCCTCGCTCGGCGAGCACCTGCAGCAGGAATCCTGCGGTCGTCGCGACCGGCGCGAGCCCGATCCCCTCCATGGCGGCGAGCGCGACCCGCGAGCCCTCCTCGGCCGCGGCGAGGTCCCCGAGGTCGAAATCGACCATGACCCGCGCGGCCAGCGCGTACGCGTGGCGGATCGGCGAGCCGGCCTGGATCGCGATCGCCTCGAGCCGACCGGCGAGCGCCTCGGCGCGATCGGGGTGGCCGGCGTGCAGGTGCATCGCGACGGTCCCCACGCCCTCCGACGGGCCGGGCATGAGGCCGTGCCCGATCAGCTCCTCGGCGGCGAGCGCTGCCCGCTCGAGCCCCTCGGCCTCCTCGCCGGGCCGCTGCTCGGCGAGGACGGCGAGGACGTGGCGCTCCGCGGGCGTCGCTCCCGTGAGCCCCTCGGCGGCGGCCTCGAGGCGGCCGGCGAGCCGGGGCGCGGTCTCCAGCCCGTAGCGCCCGAGGACGCCGAGGATCGCCTCGAGGTTCAGCCGCTCCTCGCGCGCGTCGTCGGCGAGCCGGTCGATCTCCGCGAGCAGCACGTCGGCGGCCTCGGCGTGGCGGGCCGCGTGGTAGTGCGCGGTGGCGAGCGCGACCGCGAGGTCGATCGAGGGCGCCTCGCGCAGCGCCACCGCGAGGTGCTCGGCGGCGGCCGGTTCGAGCGCCGCGAGCTCGGCTTCTCCCAGCTCGCGCAGCACGGCGGGCCGCTCGCCCGCCGACGGAGGCTCGGCCAGCGCGCGCCGCAGCGTCGCGGCGGCCGCGGCGGCGGCGCCCTGGGCCATGGCCTCGTGCGCGGCGTCGCGCAGGCGGCCGACCGCCCACGGGTCGCCGTCGCCGGCGTCGGAGGCGAGCAGGTGCGCGACGACCCGCGCGGACGGCGCGCCCATGCGGTGCAGCAGCCGCGCGGCGCGGCCGTGCAGGAGCCCGGCGCGGGCGGGCGGCAGCGCACGGACGGCGGCGTCGCGCAGGAGCGGGTGGCGCAGGCGGCGCCCGTCGGCGGGATCGAGCAGATGGGCGTCGGCGAGCGCGGCCGCCGCGGCCGCGCCCTCGTGTGCGTCCAGCCCGGCCAGCGCCCGCGCCGCGCCGGGCGGATCGTCCTCGCCGAGGAGGGCGAGCGCCTCCGCGAGCACGCGGGCGTCGGTCGTGACGCCCGCGAGGCGGTGGAGCAGGAGCTCCTCGACCCCCGGCGGCAGGGCGTCGGCGACCTCGCCGGCGTGGGCGTCGTCGGGCGCGATCCCCGCGGCGCGCAGCTCCTCGGCCAGCTCGCGGACGAGCAGCGGGCTGCCGCCGGTCCGCGCGGCGCACGCGCGGGTGAACGCCGGCCCAGGCTCGTCCCCCAGGACCTCCACCAGCACCTCGGAGACGCCATCGGGCGACAGCGCCCCGGGACGCAGGGCGCCCGCGCCGAGCAGCGCGTCGAGCGGCGCGACCCCGGTCGGTCCGCTCTCGTGACGCACGCCGAGGAGCAGCGTCACCGGCAGGCCCTCGAGGCGGGGCGCGAGGTAGGCGAGGAAGCGCAGCGACGCCTCGTCGGCCCACTGGGCGTCGTCGACGACGAGCGCGAGGGGCCCGTCCGCGGCCAGGCCGGCGACGAGCCAGTGCAGGCCGTGGAGCGTCCGATGCAGGTCACCGGGCCCGGCCTCGGCGGCGCCGGGGTCGAGGACGGGCAGCGCGTGGCGAGCGGCCCCGGCCAGGAGTGCGGCGCGTTGGTCGGCGGGCAGCGCGGCGACGGGCGCCTCGAGCAGCGCGCGGACGGTCCCGAACGCGAACCCGCGCTCGAGCGGGGTGCCCGCGGCGACGAGGACGCGCGTCCCGTCCTGCGCCGCGCCGGCCGCCGCGGCGCGCAGCAGCGTGCTCTTGCCGATGCCGGGCGGGCCCGCGACGACGAGCACGCCGCCCCCGGCGATCGCCTCGCCCAGCGCCGCGAGCTCCGCGTCGCGCTCCACGACCATGCCGGTCACCGGCACGAGGATGCCGCACGCGTCAGGGTCGTGCGCGGCGGAAAGATCAGGGTGCGACCCCGACGCCGCGGCCGGGAGGCCCCGGAGGACTACGACCGATACAGGTATCTGCGCGATCGAACGCGACAGCAGGATTCAGGCGGCGAACAGATCAATCAGGGCCTACAACGCCGTGCTCCGGGACGCCTGCGAACCGGATTGAGCGCCCGGACGCTCGGAGTCGCTCCCACGGCCTGGGTCGCGTCATGGACAGTGGTCGTCAGATGACCGGTCGATCCCTTTTCCGGCTCGGCGCCCTCGTGGCGGTGCTGATGTGCGGTGGCTGCCAGGCCACCGAAAAGGCCAACTCCGAGCGGCCCGCATCGTCCACGGGTTCGGACGAGATCGATTCCACGCCGACCAAGCTGGACGGGACGGAGTCGCATGAGTTCGAGCAGGACGACCTGGACCGAGCCGAGGGCGCCAGCGACGCCGTGAAGGACTACTGCGCCGGAGCGGTGTCGGAGGCTCAGCGGCGGGGGTGCGAGTCGCATGTGACCGAAGTGCCGTGAGGTACCTGCCCCCAGCGTTGGCGATACGCGTCGGTGTCGTCGTACCCGCGAGCAGCCCCCCACCACATCTCCACCGATCGGAAGGCCACACCTGCGCAGCGCATCGCTCATCGAGCCCGCGTAGGTCATGAAAACTCCGAGCCACACCGGGACTCCACGCCTCCGACCGCCCGAATCTTCCCTCCCCCTGGGGGGGCCACGCGTCGCCGTGCCCCCCGCGCCTACACGAGAGCAGCTCGCCCCCCGCACGACGCCTCGGGGACGGGGCGGGGGCCACGGCGCCTACCCAGCGGCGGCGCGGCCAGGGTAGAGGGCGGCCAGCCGGTCGCGGCGGTCTCGTCGCTGCGTCGGGCCGCGTCGAAGGCGTGAACGTAGATCAGCTGCGCGACTGCGAGCCGCGCGGCTGAGCTCGACGTCTCAGCCTCCGGCTCAGCCATCGTCAGGTGCCGTGAGCGTGGTCCGCAGCCTCGCCGCCGCGGGGACGCGAGGCCGTAGTCCGCGCCGTTGGATGATTGACGACCTGAACTCGAACGTGCTGCGTTCTCGTGGCTGTCGCCGACGCCAGAAGGCGTAGTTCGCGATGGCAGCGGGGCCGACGAGCGCCATGACCGGCACGTAGGCGTTCAGGACGCCGGTCGTCGCGAGCGCGAGCGACGCGACGCACAATGATGAAGTCAGCGCCGCGGTCACAACGCCAGAGGATCGCCCGTAGGCCTTGTACATGCAAAGTGGGAGCAGCGTCGCGACGATGAGGTCACCTTGACCGATGCAGAGCGACTCGCTCCCGGCAGACCACGCCACGATCGGCGCGAACGGGACGTCGTCAAGGCGCGAGAACACCGACCCGGTCAGCGACAGGACATTCGTCGCGATCGGGTCATAGACCGCGAGTAGGCCGGCAAGGATCGCTGCATCGCGGCCTTTCAGGCCGCTTTGTGCCCAGATGTTCGCTGCCGCCACGCTCACGATGAGCACGAGGAGATCG
>CAWKMI010000004.1:0-91442 GCA_963850655.1 uncultured Gemmatimonadales bacterium | reverse complement strand
TAACGGCCCGGAAAGCCGCGCGAGATACTTCTGCACGGCCAGCGGTGGAGAGATGCGCTGCCTCGTCGGATCACCAGCATGGCCACAAGGACAGGGTTTCGTTGCCCGAGTAACCGCCTTACCATGGGGCCGACCCCAAGGCCCGGTTACCCCAAGCTTAAGCACTTAGGTCATCACCCTCAAGGCCAAGCGGACGGCCAATTGGCCGACCCAGGGGAGGTGGCGGCTCGGATCGGGGTCACCGAGGAGGTTATCCACAAATGGGAGAGAGGCCACGCGGAACCGGAGGCGAGGTACTACCCCACCCTGTTCGAGTTCGTCGGTTACAACCCACTTCCCGAACCGAGGACACTCGGTCAGGGGTCAGTCAGGCACGAGCGGATGAGTCGGGGATAGTCCCGTTTTCCCGGCTGGCTAGAGGAGCAAGGGTCGACCCGGCGACAGTAGCCGCCTGGAACGAGATCATCGTAGGATGGTGAGGAGAATGGTGGACAGGATCGCACAGATACTGGGTCTCTAGCCACTGCCCGCGCGCTTCTCCAAGAGGGGCCGGTGCCGCCCAGACACGGCGATCAGCCGGGGGGACTGCTGACAGATTGCAGGTGGTGATCAGTCGTCTTCGGGCCCTTCCTGCCGAGGAGTGGGAAATTCCGAATCCACACCGGAAAGCGTCAGGACCACCGAGACCAATGCTACTCCAGTTATCGACTGCCGTACCAATGGTGGAAAGGCGTAGAGCGGGTCCGTCGGGGGTGGTCCATGGGCCGGCTGGCTAAGGTGGCGAGGATCGATCCGACAACCGTCGTCCGGCTTGAACAGGATAGTCGTAGGCTGGCGAGGAGAGGGGTGGACACGATCTTAGTGGCACTTGGTTTCCCGCTGCTGCCGTGCTCTCCATGAGCAAGTTCGAGTCCAAGCCCGACGGGAGCGATCAGCCGCCAGGGAAACTCATAGGGGACGGGTGTGCTTGACCGTCGTTAGCCCTTCCACACAAAGTGATGAGAACCGGGCAACATCACTCCTGCGACGTCAGTCTCGCCCAGCGGCAAGTGATTCCGCCGAGAGGTGAAACCACAAGAACGCCACCCACGGCTCCGGATCTTGACTCATTAGCCAGGGCAGTGCGTGACCGCAGAGACAGTATCCTCGGGATGTCCCTTTGGCGTCCGGGGAGAGCCTGCCCTGTCCGGGGAGATCGAAGATCCGCGTATCAATCCCCGCTTCCCAATCGAACTGCGCAACGCCCTCTCGTTCAGTTCGTGTTTGAATCACAAGTTGGAGGACACCCAGAGTATCATCCAATACATGGATCCCGACAGGCACCGTGGCCATATTCTGGGGCGGCGGGGCGTACGTGAACACAATGTGTCCGGATCGCTCCGCAACGCCGATCGGGTGGAAATCCGCGATTCGGACACGCCAGTTCAGGATGCCAACCAAGGAGTACGAATGGATCTCCCCGAGGGTACCGGGTGCGAATAGCAGTTGCTCCCGTCCACCATCACATGCTCAGGGGTCCATCGCTGATGACATAGTTGAGAGCATTGCTGCCCTGAACCAACGGAAGACCCCACGAGGCACGGCGAGCCCGGCTAGTACCGACGACAGGAACGAACCGTCCGAGACGTTCGGCCACTGGATCGTACCCGAGCAGTGCGACAACACTGCCTAGCCGACATCCACGGGCCGGACTTCCATCATATCGCTCAGATCGCTCAACAGCCTGAGCAGCCGGCAATGTGGCGTCTAACATCGTCCGGCGCCCAAGGGCATTGTCCCATAGCTCCACAATTCCCTTGCCCATATTCAGGAGGAACGTAGGCTCTGAAAGTTCCTTGGGGCCCACTCCTGGACCAATCAGCACCTCCACCTTACCTGACTGATCGACGCGTACCAGACGCTTGTTGCCGATGTCACTGACAACCGCGCTCAATTCCGACACCAGCAACCCATTGCGAATGTCAGCGAATTCCTCTGCCCGTGAATTTGGGGCAAGTCCCAGTCGCCTTCCCATGCTGTCTGCTCTGAGTATTACCACCTTCAGCGGGTGTTCACCGACCGGCGCGTAACGAGCTGCCTGCCACGTCTTTACCATAGCCTCTTCACGCGCTACACGATCCGCCAAGCCGTTGCTCGGCGGACATCCGGCACATACTACCCCACACGCCGCGCAGAGGAACCAGCCCCTTGACCGAGGGGCCCTCGCTCTTTCCGTCGGCAGCCTGCGTCGGGACATACACATACTATCGATCGGTAGCACCAACTCTTCCCTCAATCCGTCGCACAATGTCGTCCTCGGTGGGTAGGGATCCCATCAGAACCCCATCGAGCATTACCGACGGCGAGTGGGTCAGTTCCAGCCTCTGAGCGAATACGATATCCTTGGTGACAGCGAGGTGTGACTTGCGATCGGCGACACAAGACACCAGTTCTGTCGTATCACGTATACTCGCCTCCAGAGCCCAGCGACCCCAGTGTGGGTTCGATAAGGAGTCGCCTTTCGAAAACAGGACCGCGTGGTATCGCGGGAACTCACCCATCGCTGCTGCACACTCCGCGGCAACGGCCGCCATGTCGGCGCCGGAATGAATGGCCCGCAATGGATCATGGTGAATTACAATCCGCAACTGTGCTGGGTACCTTGTCAACAGGTCCCGGAGGAGTAGATCGTAATCGCGGCAACGCTTGCACTCGTAGTCAGTAAATACAACAAGCGTGTGAGGGGCATCAGCTTGCCCAAGATACGACGAGTCATCGACTAGAGCTTCCCACTCTCTCACTAGCTGGTCGGTCTGAAACTCGCGGAATGTCACCACACGCTCACGACGGACAAGGAGTACTGTCAGCGCGAGAACACACACGCTTGTTGCCACGATGCCTATGTACATAGGCCAGGAGAGTGGGCGGACGTTCCTGAGTCATAGTGGCCCCGGGGTTGTCATGTTCGAGTCAATGACCTGATCGGATAGCCCAGGCGGACCGCTCAACCTGCCTTTCAACCACGATGCGAAGTCGATGATCTCACTCGGTCCAACGAGTCGCACGACAACGCTGTCCGGCCCAATCCTGTAATTGCCTTGATTTGTGAAATCGATCACGCGAGTTACGATCAGTACCGTCGGGGTCGCTCCTAGTCCGACGGCATCGCGCAGCATGTACCTGATCACGGATTGATTTAGCCAGTTGCGCCCTAGTTGAAGCTCGTCAAACTGCCCGAGCGACTCCGCGTACTTGAACGCGGCACGCTGATCATCATCAGTAATCACTCCCAGCGTTGTAGGTTTGTCGCCTGAGGCACGGACCTGCCGGTCGAACTCATTCGCCACTTCGATCACGGCCGGCCGTACCCCTGGTGCGTTACAAGCTGGGCAATGAGAGCTGGCTATAAGGATCAGTTGCCACTCTCGTCCGTGAATGTACTCTCCATGATTCCGCGGCATCTGGGGTGTCTGGTATCTGAGCGCGTAGTATAGGAAACCCAAAGAGGACATCAGGAATGGTATCGCAAGAAGATTCGTCCGCAACCTGAATCGGAATGGCATGACAATCCTACGGTCTGAACGGGGGGACGTTCGGTGCTGGATCGTCCGGGACGACCCAGCACCGAGCGCGTTGAGAAACTAGTTGCCACCCGTGCAGGTGCCCGTGAAGCACTCGCCGGAAATCTGACCAAAGATGCAATAGTGCGATCCGTCCGAGATGCAAGGGCTGATCCCGCCTTCGGTCTGGCAGCGACCCCGGTACCCACTGCCGGGAAGATTCGTGCACTCCGCCTGGGAAGCCTTGGCCGGCGTTACACCAAGCGCGGCCGCGAGGGCAAGTGCAACCACTACCTGTGCCAAGAACACCTTTGCGAGTCCGCTGTGCTGCATTCTGTCCTCCTTGAGTGGCGCGAGCGCGCGATGTCGCGCGTATGACGTGTGAGGGTGATGTCCCTCACCACGAACCTGACTCTTCCCCCTATCAAAGTCTTCTCCGGCCCGAAGGCTCACGAGTGCACTGTGCTACATCTGAGCCTGCCTCGGTTTGACGGATACCGCACCCAACAGCCCGCGATCGCGCGGCTTGCACTGCTGCTGTAGGGAATGGCATAGGATGTGCCCCCCCCCCAGGAATTTGTCAAGCCCAACTCGATTGCTCGGATTAGAACCCAATCCGCTTCCGCTCCGCCGCCACTCCTGGCGCCATCAACAGCCGGATCGCGTCGAACACCACCCGGAACTTGCGGTCGTACTTCTGCTCCAAGACCTCGACCTTCCGCGCCAGGTCGGCATGAGTCGCCAGCAGCCCCGGCAGCCGGACAAACGCGCGCATGATCTCGATGTTCACGGCTACCGCACGCGGGCAACGAAGCACCGAGGATAGCATGGCGACGCCTTGCTCCGTGAAAGCATAGGAAAGGTACTTCCGATGCGCACCGGGTCCTCGCGGCGCGAAGGTCACAATCTGTGACCTTAGGAAGGCTGCCTCCTCGACTTCCAGCCCTGCTTCGCCATCTCGCTCCTCACCCCCAGTCACCAATCACCGTCCACCGTTCACCGGTCACCCTTCCCCCGATCCAAGACTCGGTACTGGATCGCCTCCGCCACATTTCCTGGCGTGATGTCGTCCGTGCCTTCGAGATCCGCCAGCGTTCGCGCCAGCTTCAACACCCGATGGTACGCCCGCGCCGAGACCCAGCCGCACGATCGCCCGCTTCAACACCGCATCGGTCGCCGCATCGGTCCGAACGTGACGCGCGAGTCCCGCAGCCCCATCTGCGCGTTGGCATAGATGCCCGGTGATCCCTTGAACCGCTCCAGTTGCTGGCCCGTGCCGCTTCACGCGTGCACGCACCGCCGCACTCGATTCCGCCGGCACCCGGGTCGCGAGATCGTCATATACCACCGGTGGAACGGAAAGATGAATGTCGACCCGATCGAGCAGCGGTCCCGAGATCCGCGCCAGATACTTCTGCACCGCAGTTGGCGGACAGATGCATTGCCGAGTTGGATCGCCCGCGTGAGAGCAGGGACAGGGTTTCGTTGCCCAAATACCGTGGCGATTCACTGCACCCACCCCGAAGCAGCATTACCCAAAGCAGCTCAAGCACTTAGGGGACCACCTCAGGGCCCGGCGGATCAACTGGGGCTGCTGCAGCGGGAGGTGGCGGCTCGGATTGGGGTCACCAAGGAGGTTATCCACAACTGGGAGAGGGACCACGCGGAACCCGAGCTGAGGTATTACCCCGCCCTGATCGAGGTCATCGGTTACAACCCCCTCCCCGAGCCGAGGACCTTCGGCCAGGCGGTCAGACGGGAGCGGCAGAGCCGGGGGTGGTCAATCGCACGGCTGGCCCGAGAGGCGGGGGTCGACCCGGCGACAGTTGCCCGGCTGGAACGGGATCACCGTAGGATGGCGAGGAGAAGGGTGGACAGGATCGTAGCGGCACTCGACCTACCGCTGCTGCCGCGCACCGAGTCGAGTGGGTAAGGGGTCTGACGTGACACCCAACGAGGGCGCTAGGCCGCGCGGAGAACCCAGATATCATGGCGACACTTAGCCACCGAGCGAACTTCGGTCCCAATTGGCCAGGAATTCAAGAGTCCTTGGGGGTCACGCCACGCAGAGACCCATCATTCGGGATGGTGCGAAAGCAAAGCGACTCCATTCAGCGATCAGCTGGAATAATTCGGAGCGTGATGCCTCTGAGCGCAACCCAGGGCTCGGGATCATTCGAGGTCGTCAGCGCCAGAGTGTCATTGACAAAGAGCAGCACTGGAAGATCCGCTTGCCGTCCCACTTGCTGACCTGTGCGGAGATCCAGCACGCGGGAATCAATGCCAATCTGGTTGACAACGCTTCGGTCTCCAACGGGGACCCTCTCAAAGACGCGCAACTGGAGCACCGCGAGCGAGTCATTCAGCCGCAGAAACCCCGCGATGGAGTGTGAGCGGTTCAGAGGCGGTGGTGCGGTCCTGAACTGAATGACACCCCCCCCGCGTTCAGTTACCTCAACAGGGATATAATCGTCGATCCGCACTCGCCACTGTGGTGCCCCACCCAATCGATACCCAACGACATCACCCGACGAGGCGGCCAGGAAGACCAACCCCGACCTTGGATCACAAATCAGGTCGCCTGTCGTGACCGCGTCGTTCAATCTATGCGATCCCACCGTGAGTGCAGGACCAAAGGACACCACCCGCTTTGACTGGTGCCAGTGCAGCGTCCGTTGAAGTGCAGGCTGGTACTCCAGCGACACAAACCCGTCCTCCCAGCCACAGGCGGTGTAAGGCTCTCCGACGGTTGGCGATGTCCCAACAACTTGGAGCACCTCGCCCCGGGTCGACAACATTGTCATTCGACGAAGTGCATTATCAATCACACGGATCTGGTCGTCAGGTCCGGGAAACATGCTGCGCAACTCGCGATACTCTCCGGGGCCTGATCCTGGGCGACCACTAGTCGAGACTTGGCTGGTGGTGGGGTCCGCACGAACGAGCCGCATTTTGAGCGCATCACTCACAACAATGGTGCCGTCGCTCAGGATAATACCTTCCTTGATTCCGGCGAATTCCTCCAATTCGTCCCTCGGGTTGATACCGAGGCGAAATGTTTCCGCTGCAAGACTGATAGAGACAAGGTTCAGGGGCGGAAGGGTAGACTCTGGGAGCAGAGCATCAAGCGACGTGGATACCACTTGCCCGGGAGGTGGAGTCCGACCCCGGTCACCGCGTTGATTGATCCAGAACCCGGTCGCCACCGCGACAAGCACGAGGGTAGCGTAGACACGGATACGGAGCGATACGCGAGACCTCAGGATCATGTTACAACTGCCCCGCATCGCTCTGAGAGGGCCTGATGTGCTGTGCGGAACTTCTACCGAAACCCCCGGCCGCAGCAATCTGTTCAAGATTGGGGGTCGCCCCAAGCAGCTTGCCGTCCAACATCACCGATGGCGATCGACGAAGGCGCAGAGCGTTCGCCAAGCGGATGTCCTCTGCCACGACGCCTTCATAAGTCCTCTTCCGCACACACTCGACAATGCTGGCTGTGTCGGATATCCCCGCTTCGGATGCAATCACTCCCCACATGCCGCGCGAGACAGCCTCACGTGAGGCAAAAAGGGCGCGATGCGCCGCCGCAAACGGGACCTGCAGAGCGATACTCGTTTCATGTCATCTTCAGGGTAAATGCCCTACTGCATGAGTCCTTCGGTAACTTCAGTGGAAGAGCGAGGATGAACGAATGATCGTGCGTGTAGTTTCCCAAGTTCAGGTATCGGAAAGGACGATTGGTGTGAACTTGACCCCGTTCCGTCGACGCCGTGCTAGACACCAGGCGAGAGTGCGGCGCGCATTGATTTTCATACCGTATGTCACAGTATCTGCCCCCCCCTCCGAATTTGTCAAACCCAACTCAATCGCTCGGATTAGAACCCGATCCGCTTCCGCTCCGTGGCCACGCCCGGCGCCATCAAGAGCCGAATCGCGTCGAACACCACCCGGAACTGGCCGTCGTACTTCTGCTCCAAGACCTCGAGCTTTCGAGCCAGGTCGGCGTGGGTCGCCAGCAACACCCGTAGCCGGACAAAGGCGCGCATGATCTCGACGTTCACCGCCACGGCGCGCGGGCTGTGCAGCACCGAAGAGAGCATGGCAACGCCCTGCTCCGTGAACGCATAGGGGAGGTAGCGCCGCCCCCCATGCGACGGACTTGAAGTGCCAGATTGGTACCTCAAGATGGCAGCCTCTTCCTCCGTGAGCTGAAATGCGAAATCCGACGGAAATCGATCCAGATTTCGCATCACAGCTCTGTTGAGCGCCTTGGTTTCCACACCATACAGAGCGGCCAGATCCGCATCCAGCATCACCCGCTCGCCACGGATCGTGTAGATGCTGCGTTCGATTGCGCCGCTGACTCCCTCCCCTTGTTAAGTCATCTCGCCGCTCCCCAGTCACCGTTCACTAGTCACCGTTCACCGTTCATTGTTCACCCCTCCCCCCGATCCAGCACTCGGTACTGAATCGCCTCCGCCACATTCCCCGGCGAGATCTCATCGGTGCCTTCGAGATCTGCCAGCGTTCGCGCCAGCTTGAGCACGCGATGATACGCACGCGCCGAGAGCCCCAGCCGCACGATCGCCCGCTTGAGCACCGCGTCGGTCGCGGCATCGGTTCTGACGAAACGCGCCAGTTCTCGCGGCCCCATGTGCGCATTAGCATAGATCCCGGGTGATCCCTCGAATCGCTCGAGTTGTCGAGCCCGCGCGGCCTCGACGCGCGCACGCACCGCCGCACTCGATTCCGCAGGTACCCGCGTCGCGAGATCCTCATAGGCCACCGGCGGCACCGAGAGATGTATGTCGACCCGATCGAGTAACGGCCCGGAAAGCCGCGAGAGATATTTCTGCACCGCCATCGGCGGACAGATGCACTGGCTGGTCGGATCGCCAGCATGGCCGCAAGGACAGGGATTCATTGCCGCGACGAGGAGGACTCGCGCGGGATAGCCAAGCGTCATCGCGGCGCGCGAAATGGTGACATGACCATCTTCGAGCGGCTGCCGCAGCACCTCGAGGACATTGGTCGGCAGCTCGGCCACCTCATCGAGAAAGAGCACGCCATGATGCGCCAGCGACACCTCGCCCGGTCGCGGCACCGCACCGCCACCGATCAGCCCGGCATAGGAGATGGTGTGATGCGGCGCACGGAACGGCCGCCGGGTGACCAGCGCGCGTCCCGCAGGCAGCAGCCCGGCCACGGAGTGAATCCGGGTGACGTCGAGCGCCTCGGCCAGAGTGAGCGACGGCAGGATGCTGGGCAGTCGGCGCGCCAGCATCGTCTTCCCCGCCCCGGGCGGGCCGATCATGCAGGACATTGTGCGCCCCGGCCGCCGCCACCTCCAGCGCCCGCTTTGCCGCCCCCTGCGCCTTGACCTCGGCGAAGTCGACGATCGTCCAGCGGCCGCTCGCGCATCAGCGCGGTCGGGTCGGTCCGCACCGCCGGGAGGACTTCCTGCGCCGGCGAGATGCCGACAGACGGCCCGCAGCGATCGCTGCGCCGCGCACCGTAATCCCTTCCACCACCGCCGCCTCGGCGACATTCGCCTGGGGCAGGATCAACTCATCACAGCCGATCGCCTTCGGCGGCGAGCGCGATCGGCAGGGCGCCACGAATCGGGCGGAGGTCGCCCTCGAGGCCGAGCTCGCCCAGGAAGAGCACCCGCTCGAAGCCCGCACTGGCGATCTGCCCGCTCGCCGCGAGGATGCCGATCGCAATGGCGAGGTCAAACGCCGCGCCGCGCTTGGGGATGTCGGCCGGCGCGAGGTTCACCGTGATCCGCCGCAGCGGCACCACGAACTCGGCGTTGCCGAGCGCGGCGGCCACGCGCTCGCGCCCCTCCTTCACCGCGCCGAGCGGCAAGCCCCACCGTGGTGAACGACGGCAGGCCATTGGTGATGTCCACCTCGACATCGACGGCGAAGGCCTCGACGCCGAGCACGGCGGCAGATCGGATACGAGAAAGCAGTGAGACCTCGGGGATGACCGCTCACCGAGGCTAGTGAACTCGATCCATGTCAGGGGTCTTGAATTGCCGCGACGGCGGGTCTGATCCGATGCGCCCTCGATGATCGATCATCGATGATCGACTCATTCGTCCGTCCCACCCATCCTCACGGAATCACGATGCCAAACACCCCCAGCCACCGCCGCGCCTGCTCCGCCAGCTCGGTCTCTCGGCCGATCCGGTCCGAACCGTTGTAATCGCCGATCGGCAGCAGCGCCCGGTCGGCCCAGAAGATGATTCGCCCACCATCGACCGCGCAGGCATCGTCAGGCCCGTATTCCACCGCGAGCTCCCCACCATGGAACCAGTAGGCCGTCTCGAGCATCCCCTCGCCGAACTTCCCGGGCTCGCTCACCAGCAGCTTCATCGGCGTGCCCTGGTCCAGCCAGAGGGTAAGTCGGCGGCGTGGCACCGTGGAATCTGCGGCGGCCAGGGAGTCGCTCACCTTGGCGGTGTCGACCGACAATACCGTGTCGCGCCGGTCGAGACTGTCGAGCCGTGCATCGATGTCGCTCATGGTGCGACGCATCAGTGCAATGAGATCGACCGTGTCCCCCGGGGTAACCTCCGAGAAGGAGGCAGGCGCCGCCCCGTCCGGCAGGGGGGAATCACTTGCGGCCGGGGCCGGAGCCTTTGTGCCCCGACACCCGGCCGACAAGAGCAACGCAACAACGAAACCGCGACGAATCAGATGCCGCCGCCCCCGCCGCCGCCACGTCCACCACGCCCGCCGCTGCGGAGTGGCTGCCACAACCGAGTCGAACAGCTTGGCCTGGTCGGCCGTCAGGATGGCCTTCAAGTCAACTGTCAGCTTCTCGCGCAGGGCGGTCTGCTTCGTTGTCGAATCGGCCGACACCTCTTCCTGCGCGGTGCGCTGCGCCCGCATGTACGTCGACAGGCTCATGTTCGCGGTGTTGAAGGCGTCCAGCGTCGCCCTGTACTTGGCATGCTGGTCAGCCGAAAGGCCGAGGATCGCGGCCATGGACGAGTCGTTGTTGATGCCGCGCGCCATGCCGCGACCACCAGCCATCCCGCCCATGCCACCACCACCGCCGCCCTGGGCAGCAAGAGGGGCCGCAGCAATGACCATCATCGCCATCAGTGCAAAACGTGACTTCATAGCAGGAACTCCGAGTATTCAGGTTGACCCTGCGGAGGGCGCCGGGAATCGGCGGCCCAGTAGGGCTCAGTTGAATGATACGCTAACCGACCTCGACGGGTTGAGCCCCCGGGCTGACTCGGGAGTCGGGGCTACCCCCCGGGGCGAAGCGGATGGTGAAGGTCGCCCCCCGCGTGGGCGGCCTGCTCTCCACCCCGATGCTCCCCCCCCACCCCTCCACCAACCGCCGGACGATCGCCAGGCCCAGCCCCGTCCCACTGGTATTGGTGGAGAAGCTGGGCTCGAAGATTCGGCCAAGTTGGTCGGTCGGAACCCCCTGGCCGTCGTCCTCTACCTGAAGGAGAGAATCGCCGATCAACAACCGGACCTTCGATGCCCCGGCCTGCCGGGCGTTGTCGAGCAGGTTGAGCAGGACCTGGACGAGTTCCTCCTTCCGGGCCGAGACCATCCTGGGTCCCTCCCCGACGACTTCGATCGTTGGGCGCTCGGCCGAGAGCTGGAAGAGCCCGGCGATCTCATCGCCGATCGCCCGGAGATCGATCGATTCGAGCGACGCCTCCGCGACTGCCGGCGGCGTGCCGTAGCGGGCGAAGGAGCGGGCGATCCGGTCGAGGCGGTCGATCTCGTTGAGCAGCCGCTGGGTGGTCTCCTCGACCAGCGCGGGAAATTCGGGGTTGTTGTCGGCTCGCACTCGGCGGAGATGCTGGAGTCCCAGGCGCATCGGCGTGAGCGGGTTCTTGATCTCATGGGCGACCTGCCGCGCCATCTCTCCCCATGCCAGCACCCGCGCCGCACGCGACGCCTCGGTGATGTCGGTAATGGCGAGCACCAGGCCGCCGTCACCCAGCGGCGCAAGCGTCACCGCAAAGAGCCGCTGGCCGACCTCCACCTCGCGGCTCTCCGGCGTCCGGGTGTTCGCACCGAGCAGCCGGACAATTCCCGCCCCGACCGATTCCCACGCCGGCGGCAATTGCGCGTTCGCCGGCATCCCGACGGTGATCGCCTGGCCAAGGATGGCGCAGGCGCGCGGGTTGGCGTGAATCACCGCGCCGGTTGCATCGACACCGATGACGCCAGTCGCGACGGTCGAAAGGATGGCCGCGGTTCGCAAGCGACCCGCTTCGAGTTCGGCGGTGCTCTCGCGCAGGTCACGCTCCATTTGGTGGATGGCGTTGAACACCGGCTCGAACTCCGCCGGCACCTCGGCCACTTCAGGCACCGGCTCCCGTCGACCGATCGCGAGCGCGGTGCGGCGCAGCATGTCGATCGGATAGCCGAGGGCGCGGGCCACGGCATCGGCCACAACCACCGCAGCCGCCGTACCACCGACCACGGCCAGGAGCAGGAGCAGCGCGAGCTCCACCTGCTCGAGCGCCAGCGCGCTATCGCTGCCCGGCAGTGCCGCAACCACCATGGTCCCATTCGGGGTGGCGGCCTCGATCCCCAGGCGCACACCGATGTCCGGGAAGCTTGCCGGCAGCGCCGCGGCAGCGGCACCGATCACCGGCCGCACCGCGGGATCGAGTACCGGCGGAAGGATGCCCAGCTCCGCGAGCAGGCCAGTGCTGGCCGCCAGGAGCCGACCGCGGCGGTAGATGGCCACCTCGGCGTCGACACTGTCTGCGGTCAGCGAGAGCGAGTCTCGACTCGGACTGCCGGCGCCGACGATCCCGAAACCGTTGCCGACATCGGCGACCTCGGCCAGCGTGCGGCGCACTTCACCGAGCCGCTCCTGAGTCGCGTCCTGTCGCACCCAGACCACCGACCAGAGCGTGAAGAGCGTCGCCGGAACTATGAAGAACGCGGCCAGTGTCGTTGCCAGCGAGCGACGGTACGACCGGCGCAGTACCTTGGGCGAGAGGCGCAGCGAGTCGCCAAGCCAGTAGAGAATGGCAAGCCAGAGCGCCAGGATCGCCGCCATGTCGAGCAGCACCAGGAGCGCGGCACGAACGGCGAAGGGTTCCGGCCTGGATATTTCGATTTCGGCCCGCACCACGCGAGGAACGTTGCCGGCACTCACCAGCCGTTGCTGTCGGACAAAGCGGCCGGCGCGACGCACGGTGGTATCGACCCGGCCCGGATCGTCGCTCACAACGGATTCGCGGTACTGGGGCTGGGCCGGATTCCGCCAGCCAACCAGCCGCCCGAAACGGCTCGGGGCGATCAGGCGCGACTGGGGACCGATGGCGACCGTCAGGATCGTATCCGGCGCCACTGGCACGATCAGCACCTCATGGTGGCCGTAACCGCGCGGCACCCCAACCCGGCGTGCCGTGTCGCCACCAGCCCGCACCATCGGGATCAGGTCCTGTTCCCAGGTGACGCTCAATTCGTCCAGGGCGACATTCTCTCGAGCCTGCCCGTTGGCACCAAAGACGGCGAGGTGGGTGGGAATTCCCTGCCGCTCCAATGCCGAGGCACGCCAGGCGGCATAGAGGTCGTCCAGCCGGGTCACGTGCGCTCGCTTCAACTCGATCGCGAAGCCGTCGAGTGCCGACGCGGCCGCCGAATCAGTGGTGGCGGCGAGGCGATCGAGATCGGCGCGCGCCAACCCGATCTGGCTGTCGAGCGAGGCACCCCACGTCGCCAGGGCGGCCAGCACGGCCGCGGTCGTCGCCACCGCGAGCCGGCGAGTGCGCCGCGAAGTGGTCGGCAGCATCAACGCCACCGGAATAAGCCAGAGCAGGATGTACCACACGGGCCATCCGCCAACTCCCTGCGGCGTCCACGCCCCGACACCGATGGCCCCGACGACCGCTGCGGCGATCGTCGCGGCGAAGCCCCAGACCCGACTGGCCTCTTCATCATTGGGGGTTCGGAGCGGGGCGGTTGCCACGGCGAAGAGGCCTGCCGCCACCAGCGCGACGGCGACCTCCCACCCGAGCATGGTGATCAGCGAGCCCGATTCCAGCTTCGGCACCACGAAGCGGGCCACCATCACGATCAGCGGCGGGGCAGTGCCGAGCAGCAGCAGTGAGGCGGCGAAACCCATCGCGCTCCGGCGCATCGGTCGTCGCCAGAGGACCACGGCGGCGATCAGGAGCGCCACTGCCGCCAACAGCGCCTTGATCGCCGGCAACCCAAGCGATCCGGTGTCGACGCCAGAGCGAATCAGTGCCCAGAGCGGCAGCAGCAGGGCGCCAGCGCGGGCCGCCGGGTGGGATGCCGTGAGCAGAATGACGACGGCGAGGATCGCCAATCCGGCGCCAGTGAGCCAACGTGCCAGTCGGGCCTCACGTACCACAAGATTGGAGGCGTCCGGGGCCACCGGCTGCATCGCCGCGCGGATCGCCGTGACGGCTGCCTCGCTGTTCTGGAACTCCTGTTCGCCACGGGGGATTGCCCACGCCCAGGCGAGATCGTTCCATCCGCCGGCGAGATCGGCGAGTGAACTGTTGGCGACGGGAACACCGGGAGCGGCATCGACGAGGAGGGTCACCTGGGCTTCACGATTACCTTGCACCGCACGAACGACCAGCAACCTCGTGAAGGGGGTCGACACCAGCAGGATCGGTGCGCGACCGGCGATGGGGGAGACACGTTGCGGACCGGTCACCGCCAGGACCGTGTCACCCCCCAGCACCACGATGGCTCGTTCGATATCACTACCGCTGAGGAGATCGTCGAGCGAATGGGGGGTGCCGAACGAGGAGGTGTCGACGCGGGAGAGCGCCAGCCGGGCAATGCGGTTTGCTCCCGCGATGGCGGCACGAAGATCCCGGTCCCGGGCCGCGATGGCGACCTGAACAGCATCCGCCGCGACGACGCCGGGCTGGAGCGCCACCCGTCCACTACGCCAGGTGGCAATCCCCAGCAGGCCGGCCATCACCAGCAGGCCGAGGGCGAGTCCCCTCCCCTCAGGGCGTCGGTCACCCACAAAGGCCGCAATCGCCACGATGGCCGTCGCGATGGTGGCCATGGCAAGCCAGCCCCATGTGGCCTGCAGGGCAGCCTCGCCTGCCAAGAGCACCACGGCGCCCACTCCAAGCCAGAGTGGGATCCGCGGAACGACCGTAACAGCCTGAAACTTCATCGACGAGTCATCGTATGTCCCCACAACTAATCTCACCCCACCGTGAAGGATGGCACATGAGGCGTCGGATCGGGTTGTCCCTCAGTCTGCTGCTCTGCTCGGGAGCCGGAGCCCTCGGTGCCCAGGCCCCGGTTCAGGTCCCACGGCAGCTCTCCCTCAAGCAGGCCCTCGACCTGGCCCGCTTGAACAGTCCCAGCTACCGGCAGACCTTGAACGATGCCGGGCCGGCGAGCATGGCGGTCAAGGAAGCGCAAGCAGCGCTTTTCCCAACCATCGGCGCGGGCGGCGGCTTGGGCTACAGCGGTGCCGGTCGCTCGACCTTCGGCGGCACCACGTTCAACCAGAGTTCCCCGACCATCTCCTCGAGCTATTCGCTCTCGGCGAGCTGGGGACTCAGTCTCCGCACCTTTCTGACCCCGTCGATCAACAAGGCCCAGGAGCGGGCGACCCAGGAAAACATCGCCTCGGCCGGGGTAAACCTCATCTCGGACGTGACTGGACAATACCTCGCCGTGATGCGCGCCACCGCCACCCTCGAGGTGGCCCGGCAGCAGGTGGCCCGGAACGCGGAGTTCGTGGCGCTGGCCCGGGCCCGGCAGCAGGTGGGGCAGGCCAACATGCTGGACGTCCGTCAGGCCGATGTGACCAAGGCCAACGCCGATGTCCAGCTGCTCCAGGCGGAGCAGGCCGAGACCGAGGCGAAGATCGAGTTGCTGCGGCGGATGGGGTTGCCAGCAGGGAGCGACGTCGACGCGATGACGCTGACGGAGTCCTTCCCGCTGACCGAGCCCGCGTTCGACCTTGATCAGCTCAAGTCGATGGCCCACTCGTCGAATCCGGCCCTGAAATCCGTCGAGGCGCAGCACGATGCGGCGTCGATCAGTGTGCGGGCCGCCAAAGGGGATCGCCTGCCGTCGTTCTCGATCAGCACCGGGCTGAGCGGGTACACGCAGCAGTTCACCAATGAGAATGTCCTCCTCAGCAATGCGCTGCGGAGTGCCCAAGGGACGCAGGCCAACTGCGAATTCCAGAACGGGATTCTCTCCCGCCTGACCTCACCGCACCCGGCGCCCAACGGCGGCATCATCGCCGACTGCAATGACTACGCCGGGCTCGACGCCAGCGGTGCCGCGCTGCAGCCATCGATCGCCGACGCGATCCGGAGCAACAACAACACCTTCCCGTTCAGCTTTGCCCGGCAGCCGTGGTCGATTCGGCTGGGGATCGACCTGCCGCTCTGGGACGGATTCTCCCGGTCGCTGCGAATTTCGCAGGCACGGGCCCAGGAAGAGGACGCTCGCGAAGGGGTGCGGGCCCAGCAGTTGCTGGTCGACGGCACCATCCAGATGCGGCTGCTCGAAGTGCGCACCGCCTACCGCTCGGCCCAGATTCAGGACACCAACCGGGTCGCCGCGCGGGACCAGCTGCAGCTGGCGCAACAGAAGTACCGGATTGGCAACGGTTCGGCCCTCGAGGTGGCGGATGCCCAGAACGCCGTGACCCAGGCCGAAGCCACCTATGTGCAGGCGCTGTATGGCTATCATCTCGCCGTCGTCGGCCTCGAAGCCGCCGTCGGTCGCCCCCTCCGCTGAGCGGAAGAGGACCTCGCGATGTCTGGTAAAGGAAAGATCACCATCGGGATCATCTTGCTCGTGGTCGTTGTCGGCGGCTTGAAGCTGGCCAGCAACGCCAACGCCAAGAATCGTCCGGTTGAAGTGCGGCTCGAGCAAGTGAGCAAGCGCGACCTGGTCGCGGCCGTGACGGCCAGCGGGCAGATCGAGGCCAAGAAGCAGGTCGACATTTCCTCGGAAGTGACGGCCCGCATCCTCAAGATCCATGTCAAGGAAGGCGACGTGGTGCGCGAGGGCGACCTGCTGGTCGAACTCGACGAGGTCCAGTTCAAGGGCAACGTGGACCGCAGCGAGGCGCAGCTCGCCCAGGCCAACGCCTCGAACGTGCAGGCGCGCGCCAATCGCGACCAGGCCAAGCGGGCACTCGACCGCCAGAACGAACTGAAGCGCTCCACACCGACGCTGGTGTCGGACGAGTCGATGGAAACTTCGCAAAACGCCTTTGACGTGGCGCGAGGCCCTGGTCCGGTCGTCCGATGCCTCGGTGGAGCAGGCCAAGGCGTCGCTCAAGGAGGCGCAGGATAACCTCAAGCGCACCAAGCTCTACTCGCCGATCTCCGGCAAGGTCGTCCGTCTCGCGGTGGAGGAAGGGCGAGGTGGCGCAGACGGGAGCGTTCTCGCGCGACGTCGGCCTGCTGATGAAGATCGCCGACCTGTCGGTGATCCAGGCCAAGGTCAAGGTCGATGAAACCGATGTGGTCCGGCTGGCGCTGAACGACTCGGTCTCGGTGACGATCGACGCCTTCCCCGATACGACCTTCATCGGCCGCGTCACCAAGATCGGCAACAGCGCGTCGGCGACGAGCGCCGCGGGCCAGTCGACCGATCGCGCCGTCGATTTCGAGGTCGAGGTCACGCTGGCCGAACCCGCCGAAGGATGTCCGCCCCGACCTCAGCATGACCGCGCGGATCATCACCGACGTGCGGAAGGGCACCTTGAGCATCCCGATCATCGCGCTCACCGCCCGCGCCGACAGCGCGCTGGGCGGCGACAACACGCCGGGTGCGGCCCTTCCGGCTGGCGGCGCCACGGCGTCAAGCGACACCACCGCCAACAAGAAGCCGAAGGAGCGCGAGGGCGTGTTCGTCGTGAACAATGGCGTGGCGAGCTTCCGGCCGGTGAAGGTCGGGATCGCGGGCGATGAATATTTCGAGGTGCTCACCGGACTCAAGGAGGGCGAGACCATCGTCGCCGGCAGCTACCAGGCGATCCGCGACATGAAGGATTCCGCCAAGGTCAAGGAAGCGCCGAAGATGACGGCCGGAGTGAAGAAGCCGTGACCGACGCAATCATCAGGCTGAAGGGCCTCACCCGCGAGTATCAGATGGGGACCGAGCGCGTGCTGGCACTCCGCGGGGTCGACCTCGAGATCGCTCGCAACGAGTATGTCGCGATCATGGGACCGTCGGGCTCCGGCAAGTCGACCATGATGAACATGCTCGGTTGCCTGGATACCCCCACCGCCGGGGACTACTGGCTCAACGGCCATGAGGTGTCCCGGATGACCGATGATGCCCTGGCGCAGGTGCGGAACCGCGAGATCGGCTTCGTCTTCCAGACGTTCAACCTGTTGCCGCGCGCCTCGGCCCTCGCCAACGTCGAGCTGCCGCTGGTCTACTCCGGTGTCGGGGGCAAGGAACGGCACCGCCGGGCCTCGGCCGCGCTTGCCCGGGTCGGCCTGGGCGATCGGATGCACCACAAGCCCAACGAACTCTCGGGCGGCCAGCGCCAGCGCGTGGCGATCGCCCGCGCGCTCGTCAACAACCCCTCGATCCTGCTGGCCGACGAACCGACCGGCAATCTCGACTCGGCGACGAGTGAGGACATCATGCGTGTGTTCGGTTCGTTGCATGCGCAGGGGCAGACGGTGGTGATCGTCACGCATGAAGCCGACATCGCCCGTCACGCGCACCGGGTCGTGGTGCTGCGCGATGGCCGGGTCGACACCGACCACCTCACGCCACCTGCGGCGGGGACCGAGGCGGCCTGACGTGCCAATCTTCGAGGCGGTGCTCCTTGCCCTCGGTTCGATCCGGGCCCAGAAGCTCAAGAGCTTCTTCTCGGCGGTCGGCGTGATGATCGGTGTCACTTTCCTGATTGCGGTCGTCTCGATCGTCCAGGGAATGAACGTCTACATGACCGACAAGTTCGCGGGCGCCCTGATCGGCGTGAACACCTTCCAGCTCCGCTCCCGCCCGAACATCGTGATGGGCAACGTCTCCGAGGAGCAGTGGCGGCAGTGGAATCGCAATCCGCGAATCACGATCGAGGATGCGGCCTACGTCGAGGAGCACATGAAGACCCCGGCGCGCTTCGCCCGGGTCGGCTACGACCAGCTCAGTGTCGAGTGGCGCGGCAAGATCGCCAAGGACATCGGGGTCCAGACGACGGACGCCGAATACTTCACGATCAAGCACTACGACATCGAGGAAGGGCGCGCGTTCTCGCAACAGGAGGTCAATGCCGGATCGCAGGTGGTGGTGCTCGGGCATGACCTGGCGGCAAAGCTCTTCGAGGGTCGTGACCCGCTCGGCCAGACCGTCATGCTGGGCGGCCTGCCGCACCGGGTGATCGGTGTCGTGGCGCCCCAGGGCACGCTGTTCGGGATCTCGCTCGACAAGTTCGCCATCACGACGCTCACCTCGCCGGTGCGCAACCTGGTCAACCGACCGCACGTCATCGACGACTTTCACATCCAGGCGGAAGATCCCGACCAGATGAAGGCCGCGATGGAGGAGGTCACCGTGCTGATGAGGACTCGGCGCGGGCTGCGGCCGAGCCAGCCGAACACCTTCCACCTGGAGAGCGCGGAAGCGGCGCTGTCGGAGTGGGAGAAGATCTCCAAGATCCTCTTCATGGCGCTGCCGGGTCTGGTGGCGATCTCGCTGGTGGTCGGCGGCATCGTGATCATGAACATCATGCTGATGGCGGTGGCGGAGCGGACCCGCGAGATCGGCATCCGCAAGGCGCTCGGCGCCAAGCGTCGCGACATCATGGCGCAGTTCGTGGTCGAGTCGGCGACGCTGTCGGTTACCGGCGCCGGCATCGGCATCGGCACCGGCCTCATGCTCGCTTTCGCGGTCCGGGCATTCACCCCGTTGCCGGCCGCGGTGGCACCCTGGTCGATCGGCGTGGGGGTCGGCCTCGGCGTCCTCGTCGGCATGGTCGCGGGCGTCTATCCCGCGCGGCAGGCCTCCCGGATGGATCCCGTCGTCGCCCTGGGGCATGAATGAGCAACGATCGCCTGCTGCGCGGCAATCTGTTCGCCAGGGCCTACGAAGGGATCGCGCTCGCCCTGGGCGCGATGCGCGCGGCCAAGATGCGGGCGGCCCTGACGATCCTCGGCGTGGCCATCGGCGTGATGGTCGTCATCGCCATGGCCTCGATGATCACCGGCATCAAGGATTCGGTCAGCAACATCATCATGCAATCCGGCCCGAACACCTTCTACGTGATGCGGTATTTCCGCGCCGGGATCCAGGTGTCGGACGGCTCGGATGAGATGTCGCCCTGGCGGCGCCGTCCGCGGATGACCCGCGACGAGGCCGAGCTGATTCGCCGGCTGCCGGCCATTTCGGAAGTGAACGTGCATGAATTCGGCTCGTCGCGTGTGGCATACCGGGACACCGACCTGGGTACGGTCGGCGTCGACGGTGTCGATGCCACCTGGTTGCGGGTCGAGGGCGGCGACCTGATCGAGGGACGCAACTTCTCGCCGATGGAGGCCGTGGCCGGGGCCTATGTCGTGGTCATCAACGACAAAGCGGCCGAGACGCTGTTCCGGCACGGCGAGGATCCGATCGGGAAGCGGATCAGGATCTTCGGCCTTCCCTTCACCATCGTCGGCCTCTATCGTGACCCGGCCGGGCTGTTCCAGGACGGTGGCGGTTCGCCCAAGATTGTCGTGCCGCACACCACCTTCACCAAGGTGGCAGAATTCGATCGCGGCTGGATCAACATCGCCGTCTTCCCGCGGTCGGACGTCTCGCAGGCCGAGGCGATGGATCAGGTGACCATCGCACTGCGGACGCGGCGCGGCCTCAAGCCGGCCCAGGAGAACAATTTCGACATCGTCACCGGCGACAAGTTCCTCGAGACCTTCGACAGCATCACCGCCGGTTTCTTCCTGGTCATGCTGGTGCTCTCGAGTGTCGGCCTGATGGTCGGCGGCATCGGCGTGGTGGCAATCATGATGATCTCCGTGACGGAACGCACTCGCGAGATCGGCGTCCGCAAGGCGCTTGGTGCCACCCGGGGCGAGATCCTCTTCCAGTTCCTCGTCGAGGCCGTCACCCTGACCGTCATCGGCGGGCTTTGCGGCATGGCGCTGGGGGCGATGATCGCGTGGGGCATCCGGGCCTTCACGCCGATTCCTGCGGCCATCCCGCTCTGGTCGATCGCGGCCGCCATCCTCGCCTCGGCCGTCACCGGGATCTTCTTCGGAATCTATCCGGCGAACCAGGCGGCGAGGCTGGACCCGGTGGAGGCGCTGCGATACGAATGATCCAGCTGCAGGGGCGACGCCGGCGTCGCCCCTGTATGTGACGCCCCTGCCCCACCCCCATATATTCCCCCATGCCCTACAGCGAAGCCCTCCGCCTCGCCATCGCCACCATTCGCGGAGCCAAACTCCGCGCCTTCTTTACCCTGCTCGGCATCATCGTCTCCGTCGGCTTCCTGGTGACGGTGGTGGCCGTGATCCAGGGGATGAACTTCTACGTCAAGGACAACCTCACCGGGGCGATGATCGGCACCAATGCCTTCCAGGTCCGGCGCACTCCGATCGTCGATCGGCCTGCTCGAGGATTCGACCATGAGGCGGGTGGCAATGCGCCCCCGCATCACCCGCGAGGACGGCGAGGCGGTGGCCCGGGCGATTCCCGAGGCCGAGGCGGTAGCGATCCAGTCAGGCTGGCCGCCTCCGGTCGAGCGGGTGTCCTACCGCGGCAAGGAGCTGGTCGGTGTCATCGTCTTCGGCGTGACCCCGCCCTACCAGTCGGTGCAGGACTACAGCTTCGTCGCCGGACAACCGCTGGCCGAACCGGACCTCCGGGGGAAGCGGTTCGTGACGGTGGTGGGGTACGACATCGCCGACAAATTCTTCGCCTCGCCCGAAACCGCCATCGGCTCGACCATCCGGATCGGCGGGACGGAATTCACCATCAAGGGAGTGATCGCTGCCAAGGGGAAGCAACTCGGGCAGTCGTTCGATGCCTTTGTGTTGCTGCCGCTGCCGGCGTTCGAGTCGATCTACGGCCGGCGCAGCACCACGGTGGTTTCGGTCAAGATGCGCGACGCCGACGCCGTCGAGGGTGCGATGGCCAGGGCCGAGGAGGCGATGCGCGTGGCGCACCAGCTGCGGCCAAGGCAGGAGGACGACTTCACCGTCGACAAGGCCGATGCCCTGGTTGCCTTCTGGAAGTCGCTCACCTCACTGCTCTTCGCCGTGATTCCCGCGGTGGTCGGCATCGGGATCGTCGTGGGCGGTATCGTGATCATGAACATCATGCTGATGTCCGTGAGCGAACGCACCCGCGAAATCGGCATCCGCAAGGCGGTCGGTGCCAACCATCGTGACATCCAGCGCCAGTTCCTCGTCGAGACCGTGATCCTCAGCGCGCTCGGCGGCGTGATCGGCGTGGCGGCTGGCTGGCTGCTGGCTCAGGCGGTGCGCGCCTGGACACCGCTGCCGGCCACGGTCACGCTCTGGTCGGTCGGCGTGGCGCTCGCGCTGGGCGCCGGCACCGGCATCATCTTCGGCGTCTATCCGGCCACGCGCGCTGCCCGGCTCGACCCGATCACTGCGTTGCACAAGGAGTAGCGGGTGGCGATCCGGATCCGGAGTGTCGGCGAGGGGATGCTCCTCGCGCTCGATTCGATGCGCAGCAACAAGCTCCGGTCCGGCCTGACGGTCCTGGGCGTCGTCATCGGCGTGACGACCGTGATGCTGATGGCGTCGCTGGTCGAGGGGATCCGCGGACAGATCTTTGCCTCGATCCAGAACTCCTCGCCGCAGACGTTCTACGTGATGCGGTTCTTCTCCTCGACCGGCGTCAACCCGCACAACCTCCCCGCGGAGGTGCGCATCCGGCCGGTGCTGAGCCAGGTCGACGTCGATGCGCTTCGGCGGGTGGAGGCCATCCGGCATGCCGGGCTCTGGGTCCAGGTCAGCCAGCGGATGGAGTACCAGGCCATGCGCTCCCAGGGCCTGATGATTTACGGCGCCGACAATTCCTACCTCGACGTCCAGGGCGGCACCCTGCTGTCCGGTCGCTGGTTCTCCAACGCCGAGATGGCGAGCGGACGGCCGGTCGTGGTGATTGAAAGCGAGGTCGCGACCCATCTCTTCGGGCGCGAGGAACCAATCGGCCGGGTGGTTCGCATCGGCGGCAAGGCGTTCACGGTCATCGGCATCTTTGCCAAGCCGGACAATGTCTTCCAGCCACCCGGGGCGTCGGATGGCGGCGTGGTCCCGTTTCTGGCCGCCCAGCAGAGCTTCGAATACGACGAGACCAATTCGCTCTTCATCGCCGTCTCCGCCGCACGCGGGGTGTCGGTTGACGTGGCCAAGGACGCGGCCACCTCGGCGCTCCGCCGGTCCCGCGGACTGCGACCGGCGGCGCCAAATTCCTTTGACATCCTGACGCAGGACCAGATTCTCGAGACCATCGACAAGCTCACCTCGGCGTTCTTCCTGGTGATGATCGCCCTGTCGAGCGTGGCCCTCCTCGTCGGTGGCATCGGGGTGATGGCGATCATGATGGTGTCGGTGACCGACCGCACCCGCGAGATCGGCGTCCGCAAGGCACTCGGCGCCACGCACAACGAGATTCTCTGGCAGTTCCTGGTGGAGGCAGCCACGCTCACCGCGTTCGGCGGCGTGCTCGGCATCATCGTCGGCATCCTCGGCGGCGAGGTGCTCAAGTCGGTGCTCGACATCAAGGCCGGCCCGCCGCTCTGGAGCGCCGTGGTGGCAACAGGGGCATCAGTGGCGATCGGGCTGGTCTTCGGTGTCATCCCGGCCAACCGGGCGGCGAAGATGGATCCGGTCGAAGCCCTGAGGTACGAATGACCACTGATCTCCTGGCCGTGTTCGCCCATCCCGACGATGCCGAACTGCTCTGCGGCGGCACCATCGCCGTCAGCGTCGACCTGGGGCACTCCGTCGGCATCGTGGACCTCACCCGCGGCGAGCTCGGCAGCAAGGGGACGCCCGAGATCAGGGCCGAGGAAGCGAAGCGAGCTGCCGAGGTGCTGGGGGTGTCCTCGCGGGAGTGCCTCGACCTGCCTGACAGTCGCCTGACGAATGACGAGACAACTCGTCGCGCGGTGATCGAGGCGATCCGTCGTCATCGGCCGCGCGTGGTGCTGACCCATTATCTCGTTGGGCGGCACCCCGATCACCGGGCGGCCAGTGAACTGGTTCGCGACGCCTGCTTCCTGTCGGGATTAATGAACTACCCTGCCGACGGCGACCGGTTCCGGCCCGAGAAGGTGGCCTTCGTGCTCTCCTATCGCGAAGATGTGGTCAAGCCGACGTTCATCGTCGATACGACCGATGGCTTCGAGCGGAAACTCAAGGCGATGGCGTGTTTCGCATCGCAGTGGGATGGCACCACCAAACAGGCCGGCGAGCTCTACCCCACGGGCCAGCCGCTCATCGACCTGATTCGCACACAGGACGCCGCCACCGGGTCACAGATCCGCTGCGCGTATGGCGAGCCATTCTGGACGGCAGAGACGATGCGGGTGACCGATGTGGTGGGGATTGGAGTGGCGACGCTGTAGGCCTGTTGCTCCCCTCAAAGTTCTTGGAGAAACCCCTACGAGATGCCAGGGCGCCTCGTCATCGGTCAGAACCCCACGGGTCTACCGGGACACCAGAGAGAAGAACACGCCGCTCGGAACACTGAACGTCCCCGACTCGGCCCCATGTTGGAAGGATGTTGCATTGCCGGTAGCTCCGGCGTCGCAACCCCACAGTGCCGTCTCACCCAGGACCATGTTTCTAGTTGGTGCAATCGCGAAGGGAAATCCCGACCTTTCGACTGCCCCTCAAGTGTGAGGCATGACATGCGGAGATCGTTGCCCGCCCGAAAGTTCGGAGCTATCCATTCTTCCCGGAATGCGCTCCAACGGGAGGATCGACCATGACGTGAGGCGTATCCCCCTCCTGTCCCAGACCGTTACTCGAAATGTGACATCCTGCCCGAATAAATGGCTGATGCACCCCGAACCTTCCCGTAATTCCGAATCGTGGCGAACCTGGTCCCTGCGAGCTGCGTGAAATGCGTTGCCCCTGCGGTAATCACTGACCGCAAACATGCCGCTTGCAGGCCAACTCGCCGCTTGGCTTCAGGTCTTCCGCGACCGCCATGACGACTGTCGCCCACCGTCCATTTCGAGCTGTGTGCAGCCAAGGAGCTCATCCGACTCGAAGGAACCACGGGAATGCCGGAGGAGTCTGAATGGAGCGGTATACCGATAATCCCCGGCGGGGATCGCTCAGATGAGACGCTGTATCGGACAACCACAGGGTGGCCTTGTAGTGGAGCGGAAATGGCAACGGAACTCCGAAGCGAGGTTTTGGGGCCACCGCCTCGGCCACGAGGACGCGGCCGTTCCTGTCGACTGCGGCCGCCTCGAAGAGCGGAATAGAATCGGATCGGACCGCTGCGCGGAGTTCCAGGCCTTCCCATACGGCGCTTCCACCTGCTGCCGGAAGGATCGTGAGCTGTTCCGGTTGGACGTAGAAGATCCCCTTGCCATCGAGGAGTCCAGGCTGGGCCGCTGGCCCCAGCCACCGTGAGCTGGGACATTTCCGGCGGACCCGCGAAGGGACCCTCGGCACCGTATCCTCCCGTAGTGAATGGTACGGAATGATCGCATGCCGTGACGCAGGCCAGCCCCCAAAGTGCAAGAAGATCGAGCCGAACGCGGGGCACAAATGCGCCTCCCAGCACCGGTAATCCGCCGGTACTCCAGGTACATCCCCACTCGCCAGCGGACGATCATCCCGAACGCCAGCAGGTAGAACACCGCCGCCGTCTGCAGCGGCGAGATCAGGTGACCGATGTAGTCGTGCAGCAGAGTCGGATGGCCAGCAGCATGAGCAGGATCGCAAGGAACCACCGCGAGCGCTGCATGTAGACCACGCCGTCGCGCGACTCGAGCCGCGAGGTCTGGAGATCGGCCAGGAGAGCACCAGTACCCCGAAGCAGGAACGACACGATCGCCCAGCTCCAGGGCACCCGGGTGAGCGGCGAGAAGAACATGAAGAAGCCGGTGCTCATCGCCAGCGGCGGGATGAGGATCGACCTTGGTGCGTGACCGGCACCCGGGTCTCCCGGACCCGCCAGAAGATCAGGGCGATCCCCCCGAAGATCGGGCCGACCCGGAGGACGGGGCGGAGGAGCCCCTGGTAGCGGAGGTAGAGGTCCTGGAGCTCTTCGCCCCTCCGCCTTTCGGTTTGCATGCCGCGCCATTCTGGTCGGGACGAGCGCCCCGCTTCCGCGCCGCAACCGTCGGCCCGACGGCTAGATTTACGACCATGCCACCCGTCTATCTCGACCACGCCGCGACCACCCCGGTGCGCCCCGAGGTCCTCGAGGCGATGCTCCCGTTCCTGAGCACCGCCTGGGGAAACCCGTCCACGCCCACCGGTTCGGCCGCGCCGCCCGGGCCGGGTTCGAGCAGGCCAAGCGCGAGGTCGCCCAGGCCCTCGGCGTCAGCCCCGAGCCAGGTGATCTTCACCTCCGGCGGCACCGAGGCCGATAACCTGGCCGTCATCGGCGCCGCCCTGGCCGCCCGGGCCCGCGGCGAGCCGATGCACATCGGTGCCACGGCCATCGAGCACAAGGCCGTGCTCGCGGCGGCGCACGCCGTGGTGGCGCTCGGTGGCGAGGAGACCATCCTCCCGGTCGACCAGAACGGCCTGGTCGACCTCGACGCGCTCGACGCCGCCCTCGCCGACGAGCCGGCCTGGTCTCGGTCATGTGGGTCAACAACGAAATCGGCGTGGTCCAGCCGATGGCCGAGATCGGTCGCCGCTGTCAGGCCGCCGGAGTGCCGCTTCACATTCCGACGGCGTGCAGGCGTTCGGCAAGATCGCGATCGACCTCGACGCCGTCGGCTGCACCCTGCTCACCATCAGCGGCCACAAGATCGGCGCGCCCAAGGGGATCGGCGCGCTGATCGTGCGCGACCGTCACATCATCGAGGCGATCATCCACGGCGGCGGACAGCAGTTCGGCATCCGCCCCGGCACCGAGAACGTCGCCGGCGCGGTGGCGTTCGGTCGCGCGGCGTCGCTGGCGCGTCAGGAACTCGATGCGCACATCGCGCAGCATCGCTGCGCTGCGCGACTCGCTCGCCGCGCGGCTCACCGCCGCCGTCCCCGACATCGTGATCAACGCGGCCGACACCGCGCGCGCGCCACACGTGCTCTCCATCTCGGTCCCGGCGCCGAGGCGGAGTCGCTGCTGATGCACCTCGATCTGGCCGAGGTGGCCTGCTCCGGCGGGTCGGCCTGCTCCACCGGCGCCGTCGAGCCGTCGCACGTCCTGGTCGCCATGGGCATCGACCGCGCGCTGGCCCTCGGCACCGTCCGCTTCTCGCCTCGGCCACGAGACGACCGACGCCGACATCGATCAGGTCGTCGAGGTCTTTCCCGGCATCGTCGAGCGGTGCCAGAGAGCTGAGCAGTTCCCTTGGGCGTGCGTAAGCGGGAGCAAGGTGCTCGTCGCGATGTGCGGCGGCGTCGACAGCTCGCTCGCCGCGGCCCTGCTGGTCGAGCAGGGCTATGACGTGGTCGGCGCCACGATGAAGCTCTTCTGCTACGGCGACGATGTCCCCGACCGCCCCTGCTGCTCGCTCGACTCGATCAACGACGCGCGCGCCGTCGCCCACCGCCTCGGCATCCCGCACTACGTCCTGAATCTCGAGGACCGCTTCAGCGAGCGCGTGATCGAGAACTTCGTGTCGGAGTACTCGCAGGGCCGCACCCCGATTCCCTGCGTCCGCTGCAACTCGTTCACCAAGTTCCGCGACCTGCTGGCGCACGCCGATGCGCTCGACTGCGACGCCATCGCCACCGGCCACTACGCCGTGGCGCGCAATGGCGGGCTCTACCGCGGCGATGACCGCAGCAAGGACCAGAGCTACTTCCTCTGGGGCATCGACCGCGCGGTGGTGGCGCGGATGCTGACGCCCGTGGGCGATCTCACCAAGAGCGAGACCCGCGAGCGCGCCCGCGCGCTCGGCCTCGCCACGGCCGACAAGCCCGAGATCGTCGAGATCTGCTTCGTGCCCGACGACGACTACGTCGGCGTGCTCGAGCAGCACCTGCCGGCCGACGCCCCGCCGCTCACGCCCGGGTCCGATGGTCACGACCAGCGGCGAGGTGATCGGTCAGCACGAGGGTTCGCCCGCTACACCATCGGCCAGCGGAAGGGACTCCCGGGCGGACGGGCATTGCCGCTCTTTGTGGTCGGCATTCGCCCCGAGAGCCGCGAGGTCGTCGTCGGCGACGCCGAGGACCTGATGCGGCCATCGGTGTGCTCGAGGAGTGCAACTGGCTGACCGAGCCGCTGGCGGTGGGCGACCACTGCCGATCCAGCTCCGCTACCGCGCCGCGGCGCTCCCGGCGCGGGTCGGCGCGGCATCATCGAGATGATCCATCTCGACCTGCCCGACACCGGCGCGGGCGGTCGCGCCGGGGCAGTCGGGCGTGCTCTACGGCCGACGAGCAGGTGCTCGGTGGCGGCGTGATCCGGGATGCGGCGTGAACCGCATGCGTGGTGCGACTGGCGATCACCGCCGCCGCGATCTATGCGGCGACCCGGCTTCCTGACGGCATCCACTTCACCGGCGGCGTCGTCGCGATGTTCGGCGTGGCGCTGGTCTTCACGGTCGGTGAACGCCTTCCTCAAGCCCATCCTCACCTCCTGACGTGCCCGCTGATCATCCTGACCCTTGGCGTCTTCACCCTGGTGATCAACGGCATCATGCTCCTTGTCACGGCTGGCTTTCGGAGTCGCTGGGGCTGCACTTCGCGTCGACGGCCTGTGGCCGCCTTCTGGGGCGGGCTGGTGATCGGTATCTGCAGCTTGATGCTCACGCTCTTTTCGACAACAAGACCGGCGCACAACGTCATTGAGTGCCGCCCCCACCGTCACCGACACCGAGGCCACGACCGCGACCTGCGCGACCCGTCGCTCTACCTCAATCGCGAACTGGCCTGGCTCGAGTTCAATCGCCGCGTGCTGCACGAGGCGCTCGATCCGCGGACGCCGCTGCTCGAGCGGGTCAAGTTTCTGGCCATCTTCGCGAGCAATCTCGATGAGTTCTTCCAGGTCCGCGTCGCCGGCCTCGCGAACAGGTGGCCGCCCGCCTCGCTGGAGCACTCCGCCGACCGGATCATCCCCGCCGCAGCAGCTTCCCGGCCACTCCGGAAGTGGTCCGCGAGCTGGTCGCAGCAGCACTCGCGCTGCCTGGTGGACGATGTCCTGCCCGCGCTGGCGGAGCAGGGATCGTGATTCACGAGCGCTTCGACGATCTGCCCGACGAGCCGAACGCGCCCATCTCGAGCGGTACTTCCAGTCCAATGTCTTCCCGGTGCTGACGCCGCTGGCGGTCGATCCGGGGCATCCCTTTCCCTACATCTCCAACCTCTGCCTCTCGCTGGCTGTTTCGCTCCGGACGCGGCAGGGAGAACGCGTTCGCCCGGGTGAAGGTCCCCAAGCTGCTGCCGCGCTGGGTTCCGCTCCTCCGGCCCAACGACTTCCTCCCGCTCGAGTACCTGATCGGCGCGCAGCTCGAGGCGCTCTTCCCCGGCATCGAGATCCTGCGGCTGGCACCCCTTCCGGATCACCCGCAACACCGACCTCAATCTCGATCGGCCGCGGGCCGAACGATGAGGCGGACGACCTGCTGGAGCTGATCCAGGAAGAAGTCCGCAACCGCAAGTTCGGCGAAGTGGTCCGGCTCGAGGTCCACACGTCCATGCCGAAGTGGCTGCGCCAGCTGCTGCTCGAGGAGTTCAACGAGGCCGACGCGGGCGAGGGCTGCCCCTGCTGGAGGACGACATCTACGAGGTGCCCGGCCTGCTCGACGCCGCCGACCTGGTCGCTCGCCTCGCTCGACCTCCCGGCCCTGCGCGACCCGCCCTTCTCCGGTACCCGAAGCGGCTCGCCGAGGAGCGCAACCTCTTTCGACTCATCCGCGAGGACGACATCCTCCTGCATCATCCCTACGACTCGTTCCAGACCTCGGTCGAGCGATTGATTGCGGTCGCCGCCGAGGATCCCGACGTGCTGGCCATCAAGATCACCCTCTACCGCACCGGCGGCGACATCGCCCGGCTGCTGGCGAACGCCGCCGAGCGCGGCAAGCAGGTGGCGGTGCTGATCGAGCTGCAGGCGCGCTTCGACGAGGAGAACAACATCATCTGGGCGAAGCGGTTCGAGGATGCCGGCGTGCACGTCAGCTACGGCGTGGCGGGGCTCAAGACCCACGCCAAGGTGATGCTGGTGGTCCGCCGCGAGGGCGACACCATTCGCCGCTATGTGCACATCGGCACCGGCAACTACAATGCGCGCACGGCCCGCTACTACACCGACTTCGGCCTGATCAGCGCCGACCCCGACCTCGGCGCCGACCTGACCGACCTGTTCAACGTGCTCACCGGCTTCGGGTCACCCGACGGGCTACCGGAAGCTGCTCGTCGCGCCGCAATGGATGAAGCCCCACCTCCTCGCGCTGATCGAACGCGAAGCCGCCCATGCCCGCGAGGGGCGGCCGGCCCGCATCCTCGCCAAGATGAACGCGCTGGTCGATCCCGAGGTCATCCGGGCGCTGTACCAGGCCTCGCAGGCCGGCGTCCAGATCGACCTGATCGTGCGCGGCATCTGCTGCCTGCGCCCGGGCCTCCCCGGCGTGAGCGAGAACATCCGCGTGATCTCGGTGCTTGGCCGCTTCCTGGAGCACTCGCGCGCCTTCCTCTTTCACAACGATGGCGACGAGCAGGTCTTCATCTCGTCGGCCGACTGGATGCCACGCAACCTGGATCGCCGGATCGAGGCGGCGATCCCGATCGAGAATCCGCGGCATCGCGCCGAGATCCGCCAGGTGATGGATGTGATGCTCATGACAACCGCCAGGCGTGGGACATGCAGAGCGACGGCAGCTACATCCAGCGGCAGCCCGCCCCTGGCGAGCCGGAGCGCGGAACACAACGCGTGCTGACCGAGCACGGGCTGCCGGGTAGGCCGGTTACCGCCGCAACCCGGCCTTTGCCGCGAACTCCTTGAACGCCTCGGTCTGTTCGGGCGTGAGCTTTTCGGGAATCCGCACGTTCACGGTGACAACCTGGTCGCCATGCTGGCCACCCTTCTCCAGCCCCTGCGCCTTGATGCGGAACGCGCGCCCCGGCTGCGTGCCGGCCGGAATTCTCAAGCGCACCTTGGCGCCGCCGATGGTATTGACCTGGATGGTGGCGCCGAGCATCGCCTGGGAGAGGTCGATCGGAATCTCACAGCGGATGTCGAGCCCTTCTCGGGCGAAGAAGCGATCCGTTTCCACCTGGAAGGTCACCAGGATGTCGCTCGCCGGACCGCCCGCCTTGGTGCGCGGTCCCTGACCCTTGAGGCGAACGCGAGTCCCCGTCTCGGTGGCGGGCGGCACCGTCACGAGCAATTGCTTCTCGGTGCGCTGTTCGCCGCTGCCATGGCAGGTCGGGCAGCGTTCTGAGGGCACCTTGCCACGGCCCCGACACGCCGGGCAGGGACGATTGACGGCAAACCCGCCCTGACCGAAAGAGATCGTGCCCCGGCCACCGCACTCGCGCACAGGTCGACATGCGTGGCGCCGGGCGCGGCGCCGCTGCCGCCGCAGGTCGCGCACGCGTCGGTCATCGCGAAACCGACGGGGACCTTGCCGCCAATCGCGGCCGACCGAAACGGCACGCTGACGGTGACTTCGACATGCTCGGGTGGCGGGGCCTGCCCGCTCTGGCGACCGCGCCCGAAGATCGACGAGAAGATGTCGCCGAGACCGAACGAGCTCAGGTCGCCGAGGTCGAGCCCTTCGTCCATCGGTGACGAACCCGCAGCGCCACGCCCCGGGCCCCCGCGCGGCGAGCTGCCGCGGCTCCCAGTGAACGCCCCCAGGCGTCGCATCTGGTCGTACTTCTCCTTCTTCGCCGGGTCGGACAGGACCGAGTGGGCCTCGGAGATCTGCTTGAACTTCTCCGAGGCCTGCGGATTGTTGGGATTGGCGTCCGGATGGTACTGCTTGGCAAGCTTTCGGTACGCCTTCTTGATCTCAGCGGGCGTCGCGGAATCCGGCACGCCGAGCACCGGGTAGAAATCCTGGTTCGCCACTCAGGCGCGATCCGGATCGGTGTAGACCTGCACCCGGGCCGGCCGCACCACGATTCCCTTGAATCGGTACCCGGTCTGGAACGTCGCCTTCACGGTGTGGTCCTGTTCGGGCGACTCGAGCGGCCGCAACCGCCACGGCCTCCTGCTCCTCGGGATCGAACACTTCACCCACCGGGTCGAGCCGCTCCAGGCCGGCCGACTTCGAGTTCCTTGCGGAGCTTCTTCTGCGTCAGTTCGAATGCAGCACGAAATGTCCCGGGGGATGTGGCGGCGTCGCTGGCGGCGAGACGATCGAGATCGTCGAGCACGTCGAGCAGACGTGAGCACCAGCGATGTCGCGCCGCGATCGAACGACTCCAGCTTCTCCCGATGAGTCCGCTTGCGAAAGTTCTCGTACTCCGCGGCCAGCCTCAGGTAGCGGTCTTCGCAGGGCCGCGATGGCTGCCCGCGACCTCAGCAATTCGGAACGGCTTCGCTGGGTGCCACTCGTCCGAGGCCGCCTCCGGCTCGCCGATCGGTAGATCTCCGCTCCTGCTCCGCGGCACCTCGATCCAGCTCGACTGGCTTGGCGTCCGGGTGGTTGTGGTCGACTTGTGCGACTTCGTCATTGGCGCATCGTGCTCCGGAAGCCAAGGAAGCATGAAAGGAACGCAAGGCATGTGCCCCCGCGCAATGCCAGCCGACGATGGCAGGTTACACCGAAATCCGTCCGGATACGCCCCCATCAGCGCGGCCTGCGCCGCTCGGCGCCCTGATTTCGCTCCGACTGCCCGTGAACAGCCCGCTTCAGGGAGTCCACCGCCATCCCCCGATCCGCGAACCCAAACCAGACCGTCCCGACCGGCTTTTCCGGGGTGCCGCCGCCCGGTCCGGCGATCCCGGTGACCGCGACGGCCAGGTCGGCGCCGAAGCGCTCCTTGGCGCCCCGGGCCATCGCCTCGGCCGGTCTCCGCGGAGACCGCCCCGTGGCCTGGCAACCACGTTCGGCGGCACGCCCAGCAGGTCGATCTTGGCCTGATCGGCGTAGGCCACGATGCCCCCAAGGAACACCTCAGAGGATGCCGGGGATCGCGGTCAGGCGCCCCGCCACCAGGCCTCCGGTGCACGACTCGGCCAGCGCGAGCATGAAGTCCCCGGCCGCGCAGCAGCGTCGAGCACCACGGCGGCGAGATCGGCCTCGCCCTCGCCGTAGACGGCTGGCCCCGCGACGCCGTGCGGAGCCGGTCGAGCCCGCCACGGAGCCGAGCGTCGGCCTCGTCGGGCAGAAGCCGCCACGCCGTCAGGCGGAGGTCGACGCCGTCGACAGCCCGGGGAGATAGGCCAGCCCGAGCGGTGCCAGCTCGTCTTCGACCGCCCCGATCCGTTCGGCGAGCGTCGACTCCGGCACGCCGGTGGTTCGTAACGTCGCGCGAACGGATCACGCGACCGGTCGGCACGATCAGCCAGCCGAGGCGCCACCTCGTGCTCGAGCAGCTTGCGCATCTCGACCGGCACCCCGGGGAGCATGATGACCAATCCTCGCGGCGAGCCGCAAGCCAGAGGCCCGGGGCGCGTGCCCCATCGGTTGGGCAGGACCGTCCCGCCCTGCGGCACCATCGCCTGGCTGCGGTTGGACTCGACCGGGACGCGGCCGAGTCGCGCAAAACGATCCACGAGCGCCAGCCCAGACCGACTCGTCGAACCCAAGCGGCATCTGGAGCAACTCGGCCACGACCTTCTCGCGAGATATCGTCCCGGGTCGGGCCGAGCCCGCCGGTCGTGAGCACGCACCGGTCCGGGCGAGGGCCGCGCTGACCGCATCGCGGATTGCCGCAGGGTCATCGCTCACCGACGTCCGGCGGGTGATGCGGATGCCGCGGTCGGCGAGAAATCGGCCGATGTAGGCGGAGTTGGTATCGACGGTGAAGCCGAGCAGCAGTTCGGTCCCGATGGTGACCAGTTCGAGATCCGTCGTGGCGCGCGGCGAAGATGTCACGCGCCGGCTACCGGAAGAGTCGGCGGTACTGCACCAGGTAGACCACGAAGGAGTAGACCGTGAGCGTCATGGCGATGACCGAGCGTGGCGGCCACGAAACCGCCGTGAAACTGGTGCCAGTAGCTGGCGAAGCGCGAGTGCTCCCAGCCGAGCGGGTGCACCGCGTCGCGGAAGGCGAACCAGGTCAGCACCCCGCCGATGAAGACGTTCTGCAGCACCGTCTTGAGCTTCCCGGCACTGGCCCGCCGGGATGACCACGCCGCGCTGCTGCGCCCACCAGCGGCAGCACCGTCATGGCGAGTTCGCGCCCGAGCAGGAGCAGGCAGAACCAGAGGGGAATGCTGCCCCAGATCGGGATGTCGTAGAGATCGTGCCGTTGCTGCGAGATCCAGTAGATCGGGACCAGGGTCGCGAGGAGCAGGAGCTTGTCGGCGATGGGATCGAGCAGCTTGCCGAGGTCGGTGACCTGGTTGGTGCGCCGGGCCAGGTGCCCGTCGAACACGTCGGTCACGGCCGCCGCAACGAAAATGACAAAAGCAGGCGAGCTTGGGCCAGTAGCCCTCGATGAACGGCAGCAGGGCGATGACGGGCGTGATGGCGATCCGGGCGACCGTCAGGATGTTGGGCAGGGTCCAGACCGTCGGCGGCTTCATCCGAGCGTCTTGAGCACCATCTTGCTCACGGCCTTGAGGGTGTCGAACACCCCCTCGCCGCGCACGCGCCACCGCCTCGAAGTTCGGCACGCGCTCGACCCAGATGCCATCGATCTCCTTGACGAGGTACTCGCCCGGCCGGTAGGGATCGGGGGTGAGCTTCTTCTTGTCCGGATCGTCGATCGGCCAGCCCGGGTTGAGGGCGGCATGGAGTTCGGCCATCGGCGCGGCGTTCGGGAGGTCGCGCTTGTTGTACTGGATGACGAAGGGGAGCTGCGTCAGGTCGTAGCCGTGCTGGGTCATGTTGTCGTACAGGTTCTGCATCGCCTCGAGGTTGGCTTCCATCCGCTCGATCTGCTGATCCGCGACGAACACCACGCCGTCGACGCCCTTCAGGATCAACTTCCGCGAGGCGTTGTAGTACACCTGCCCCGGCACCGTGTAGAGATGGAACCGGGTGCGAAAGCCGCGGATGGTCCCGAGGTCGACCGGGAGGAAGTCGAAGAAGAGCGTGCGCTCCGTCTCGGTGGCGAGCGAGATCATCTTGCCCTTCGAGGAAGGCGCCACCTTCTCGTAGACGTACTCGAGGTTCGTGGTCTTGCCGCCCAGGCCCGGGCCGTAGTAGACCAGCTTGCAGTTGATTTCGCGTGATGCGTAGTTGATCAGGGACATCCGCCGTCCTCGCTAGCTGCCGAACAGTTTGTCCATCTCGTCTTCCGCCTCGCCCACGAACTCCGCATCGACGTGGCCGCTGGTGCCGGTGTCGCGCGCGAACATCGCCGTGAAGATCGAGCTGAGGTCGCCGACCGTGGCACGGAGCCGCAGCTTGACGAGACCGAGCGTGGTCCGGTTGTCGAAGAGCACCACGAGGATCACCCGCCGCGCAATATCCGCGAGATAGAGCGACTCCCGTTCCCCTTGATGGAACAGCGTTCCGAACTCCGACTCGCCGAGCAGACGGGCGAGCTGGTCGTTGGCGCTGAAAAATCCGCCGCCGTCAGCGACGCGAACGCCGTCGGATCGAACGTCGGCGGCTCGCCGACGGTAACCAGCATCTGGCCGGCCCGATCGACCAGCAGCGCCGTCCGCGATGACGATTCGCGGAGGAACTCGCAGCAGGACCCCGTGAATCCGGTCCGAGTCCTCCTCGTGAAAGGCCCATGACGCCGCCCGCGGCGCGGTCACGAGGTAGCGGCCTCGAGCGCGCTCGCGAGGCGACGGCCGCGGGAGCGCAACGCCGGCTTCGGCTCCCAGGCGAGGTAGTCCTGCACCAGCGGGAGGGTGGCCGGGTCGCATTCCGACCCTCGAGCCACCCCAGCGCCGCGAGGCGCCGGTGCGGCCTGGGCGAGAAGAGCTCGCGCCGATGCGACGCGTCCCATCGCCTGGCCAGCAGCCAGCCCCCGACGACGCCCAAGGTAGCGGCCCCGACGAACAGCGTGGTGGTCGACGAGCGACGAGTACTCACAGTTCCTCGCGCGCGGTCAGTGCATGGGTCACGGTCACCCCATCTACGTATTCCAGCTCCCCACCTACCGGCAAGCCGCGGGCCAGGCGCGAAACCTTCACTCCGGCCACGCCCGGCCAGCAAGTGCTGCAGGTAGGTCGCGGTCGCCTCGCCTTCAAGCGAGGAGTTGGTCGCCAGGATCACCTCGCGCACCCCACCCTGATCAAGCCGGCGCTCCAGCAGCCCGATCCGCAGCGCTTCCGGGCCGATCCCGTCGAGCGGGGAAAGCCGGCCGCCGAGAACGACATATCGTCCGCGAAACGCGCCGGATCGTTCCAGCACCGCCATCCCCGACGGCTCCTCCACCACACAGAGCAGCGACGCGTCGCGCCGCGGGTCGCGGCAGATATCGCAGACGGTCTCCTCGGTCGGCTGGCCGCACTCGGCACAGGGATGCACCCGTTCGCCGACCGCGACCAGCGCTTCGGCCAGGGCCGACATCCGTTCACGCGGTTGCTGAAGCAGATGATACGCCAGACGCTGGGCAGTCTTCCGCCCCACGCCGGGCAACCGTGCCAACTCGCTGATGAGCGTCTCCAGGGCGCTCACACCTTCACCCGTCCGCTGCGTCCAGATTGCGCACGCTGGCCGGCAATTCGTCGGCGCTCGCAGCCACCCGTCGTTGCGCCTCGGCGATCGCCGACATGATCAGGTCCGCCAGCAGGTCGGGATCACGACCCTCGAACACGTCGGGATCGATGACCAGTTCGCGAAGCATCTGGTGGCCGTCCACCCGGACACGCACCAAGCCGCCCCCGGCAGTTGCCTCGGCGCTCCGGCGGCCAGCTCGGCGTCGAGCCGCACCAGTTCATTGACGACCCGCTTCTGCAGCGGTGAATTGCTCGGTTGATCAGCCAACGTCCCCCTGCCTTCCGCGGAAAGGACGGGGGAACCTATCCCTCGTCGACGAGCTCCAAATCTAACGCGTCAGCCGCGGCATCGAGCGCCGGATCCCGGGCACGGAGCTGCTGCAGGCGCTTCGTCCCGGATTCCTTCTCGGGAGATCCGCTCAGGCTTCATCGGCGCGGTCCCGGCGGCCGCGGTCCGTTCGACGATCCGCACCACCACCGTGGCCCCCACGCTCGACCCGAGGATCGCCTCGACGGTGGCCAGCTGCCTGGCGACGCCCTCGCGGAACACCGCGCTGTCCGGCCCGAAGGCCAGCTCCACCACCCCCGGTTCGGGGACCGTAGGTCTGGCGTGCTCAAGCGCCTGACTGACGAGGCGGCTCTGGCCGGGCCGCCGCGGCCAGGATGCCGCTCCAAGCCGCCGTAATCGCCTCCGTGGTGCATTCGACGGATCGCGCCGGGCATCGGCACCGGTTCCGCCGACGGGTTTGCGGCAGGAGCCGTTTCCGGTGCCTTGCGGGGCGCCCTCGCCGGGGGCGCCGACTTCTCTGGTATCGGCGCCGGGCGGGGACGACTGAGGCGCGAGCCGGCGGCACGGCCGGCGTCGGGAGCCCTTCAAGGATGGCCCGAAGGTCGACCGCCCGGTCCATCATCGCCCAGCGGAGCAGCAGCGTCTCCAGGACGATCCGGGGATTGGCGCTGCGGCGGATTGCCGGCTCGGCCTCGCCGAGGAGCTTCAGCATCCGGACCGCGTCCTCGGGACCGATCCCGGTCGCCGCCGTCGTGATGACCGCCTGGGTCGACTCCGGGATCGCCTCGGCGGCGATGCCGTAATGGTGCATCACCAGCGCGCGAAGCACCTCGGCAAGACCCGAGGCGAACTCGGCGAGGTCGGCGCCGGCGTCGACCAGCGGCATCCATCACGGCGAACACCCCGCCCGGCGTCCGGTTGGCGACCAGGGTCAGGAGTGCCGCGTACGAATCGTCGCCGACCAGCCCGAGCACCTCGCGCACCCGCTGCGGCATCGAGGGAGCCCTCGCCGAAGGAGAGGCACTGGTCGAGCACCGAGAGGGCGTCGCGCATCCCGCCGTCGGCGTGCCGGGCGATCAGCAGCAGCGCATCGGCTCGGCCTCGAGCCCTTCGGCCAGGAGCACCGCGCGGAGGCGCGACTCGATCGCCGCGGGACCGATGCGGCGGAAATCGAAGCGCTGGAGGCGCGACATGACCGGGGCCGCGGTGTTGGCGATCTTCTGCGGTTCGGTCGTCGCGAAGACGAAGACCACTCCCGGCGGCGGCTCCTCGAGAATCTTCAGCAGCGCATTCCACGCCTCACGCGTGAGCATGTGCGCTTCGTCGATGATGTAGACCTTGTGATGCCCTTCCTGCGACGCAGCGTACATCGCCCGCTCACGCAGGTCGCGGGCGTCATCGACGCCGCGGTTGCTGGCCGCATCGATCTCCACCACGTCCAGGGTCGCCGAGCCGTTCCAGATTCGCAGGCAGGTGGCGCACTCACCGCACGGTTCGCCATCGCCGGTGCGCGGTTCTCGCAATTGAGTGCCATGGCCAGGATCCGGGCGGCGGTGTCTTGCCGACCCCGCGCGGCCCGGTCAGCAGGTAGCCGTGCCCGACGCGATTCCTGGCCACGGCCCCGCGCAGGGCCGCCGCGACATGGTCCTGGACGAGGAGGTCGGCGAATCGACGGGGGCGATAGCGGCGGGCGAGCGCGATGGTCATGGGCAGGTCCGGCACGGAGAGAAAAAAATGCCCCAGGCACCCCGAAGCGACACTGGACATTGCTTAGCGCTGCTACCGTTAGGTCCTGACGCGGTTCGCACGCCAGCATCCTTCGGACCTGGGGCAACGAGAATATAGCCCGACGAGAGACGAGAGACGAGAACGATGGCCTGGCAAGGTCGATCAGATCCCGGGTGGGGGCCCTGGGCACACTCCGGATGCCGGTCCCCCTTCTCCCTACTCTCGTCTCACATCTCTCCTAGTGCACTGCCATCCGGGCTGTGCGACTGTGGTCCCAGGCATCTGCCGCCGCCGCCCCGATCAGGAACACCAGTGACATGTACCAGAGCCACAGGATCAGCAACAGCACCGCACCGATGTTCACGTCCAGCGTGAATTGGCCGCCCTGCACTGCCCGCGCCAGGTAGAGTCCGAACAACCGCTTGGCGATCTCGAAGCCGGCCGTGGCCACTCCACCGGCGAGGAGGGCTCCAGACCAGGCGAGTCGCTTGGGCGACGCGTACCGATACATGGTCACGAACAGCGCCAGTCCGAAGAACAGGGCGACCGCAGTTCCGAGCAACCTCCCCCCCAGGCTCACGAAGAAGCTCCACGGGGCCGAGAGGGTCACCCCTCGCGTCGTGAAGATCGCCAGTCCGGCGGAAAGCACCGTGTTGACGAGCGCGAGGAGGAGCACGACGAGCACCATCACCAGGTCGCGCAGCTTGGCGAGCAGGTATCCGAGAATGTAGGACACCACAAAGTGGCCGCGCACCGTGCGTTGCCGCACATGAAAGATCCGGGTGAGGCAAACGCGGATGGAGCCGAACAGCCTGGTGCTGAACCAGATGAACGTCGGCACAGCAAAGAGCGTCAGCTGGCTGCGATAGCCGCGGATCTTGGCCAGGACGCTCTCGACCACGAGGAAGGGATCCACCCCGTTGCCGCCGTGGACGTGATTCGGCAGGAAGCCCACGAACATCGCGCTTGGATCGGCCGCGTCGAAGTATGTCATTCGTGCCAGCAGGAACCCGAGCCCCGCGACGGTGAGGATCGCCAGCGGGATGATGGCCAGCATGGCATCGAAGGTGAGTGCCGAAGCCAGCATCGGCAGGTTGGCGCGGTCGAGCGTCTCCAGCAGTCGCTGGATCGGTAGGGGGAGATGCGCCAACGGGGAAAGCCCGCCTGGTGGCGGGCTTTCCCCTGGACCATCCGACGGCTCGCTCACTCCTTCTCGTCAGGTTCTGATTCCTCGTCCGTCGCGTCTTCGTCCGGGGAAAGCGCCGCGCGCCGGCGGGCCCGGGCCTCGGCCAGCCGACGATCAAGCTCGTCGCGGGCGTTCGAGGCCTTCCGCTCGATCCGCCGGTGGGTGTCGCGCACACCGTCCGCGACTTCCTCGACAAAGTCCTCGGCCGAGGCCCTGGCACTGCGCCCGCGATCCTCGACCTCCTCGATGAACTCAGCGGCCGACTCCTTGATCTGCCGGCCGCGATCCTCGATCTCGTCGGCAAATTCTTCGAGCTTCGCCCCGGCCTGTCGCTTCAGCCGGCGCGCGTTCCGGGAGAGGTCGCGACGGGTCCGCTCCCCCGACTGGGGTGCCAGCAGGAGCGCCAGGCCGGCCCCGAAGGCCGCCCCGACGAGAAACCACTTGAAGCCGGAAGCACCCTCGGCTTCGATGATCGTCACTTCGCGATCGTCAGACATGTCTATTCCTTTCCTGAGCTACTCACCAGCATCGGGATCATCCTCGGCGAGGACGCCCGCAGGGGCAATCATCCCATAATGCAGCGGGGAAACCTTGGTCAGACGGCGCACCAGCTCTGCCGTCTTGCCGATCCGCAGCTGCTCGAACAGGAAGGTGAAGGTCTCTTCGAGGTCGCCACTGATCTCCTGACGCACTGCCGCCGGCAACGACCAGACGTCCTGCTTGAACGGACCGATCGCCTTCTTGCGCGCCTTGTAGTAGAACTGCTCGACCGAGTCCGACGGCTTCCGTTCCGACTGGGCGTGTTCATCGAGCCAGGCGTACATCCGGCCACGCAGGTCGGCGGGAAACGCGGGATGATCGTAGATGATGTTCTGGAAGTTGGTGGCGAGGTGGATCTCGCAGGCTTCGACCCGGGCGAAGTTGCCGAAGGCGTTGGCAGGCAGCGTCGACGCGCCGTGCTGCACCGCCCCGGCCAGGCCGTAGCCATCTCGGGCTCGCGTGGAGAGGGCCTCGAGTGCGGCGATGTCGAGCTTGACCTCGGCGATCGAGCCATCCGGCAACACCACACCCCCGTGGGAGGTGCCCGTCTGCACCGAGATTTTCGAGATGCCCGGGAAGTGGCCCATGCCTTCGAGGGTGCGGTTGAATCCGCCCATGAAGGCATCGAGTTCCTCGACCGTCGAGTTCTTGGTCCCTACCTCGCCGATCTCCGCCCCCACCGAGACGGTCACTCCTTCGGGCTCGTGCTTGCGGATGTAGCGGGTGATTTCCGCGGCGCGCTCGTAGTTGGCCCGCTGCTGCTCAGCGAGGGCCGGAAACGAGAGGTCGACCAGGGTCGAGGTGTCGACATCGATATTGAAGAAGCCCGACGCGATCTCCTCGGCGATGAGCTTCTTCACCTCGGCCACTTCAGTGTCGGGATTGGCCTGGTACTTCTTGGCGTTGACCTGGCAGTGATCGCCCTGAATGAAGAGCGGGAAGTGGTAACCTTCTCGCAGGGCCGCGCCGATCATCACAGCGACGTATTCGGACGGCCGCTGGTCGGTGTAGGCGATCTCGGAGCGGGCGATCTCCAGGATGATGGCCGCGCCTTCGCACTTGAGGGCCGCGCGGAAGACGGCCCGTGCCGTGTCGTACGCCATCATGCGGACGTTGATCGCCGGGACGGTGAAGCCGCCGCATTCCCCTCGCCCGCGCGCCAGGTACAAGTCGTGAATCGAGGCAGGACGCACGCCGACCGCAGCCCCGAGTTCCCACAGCAGCGCCCGCGCACCGCCTCGGATGGCCTCGTCACCGAAGACCGCGTCGCGGACCAGATCGTCCATCGCCTCGGACTGCAGCGTGTCGGCATTCACGACATCGATCCCGTGCGCGGTGACCCGAACCGCTCCATTGAGTCTCGCGGCTTCCTGTCCCAGAACGGACTGCATCGCGTCTCCATGTGTCGAGGGGAATCTGATCTCGGCAATCTATCTGACGAAGAGACTCACCGCCAAACCGGCGTCGCACGATTGGAGGCAGTGATCCACATCACGGGCTCCCAGAATCGGCAAATTGTCAACATCGCTCCGGCGTGTGCATCAAATGTGGACTCTTCCGCCCGGAAATAGGCCGAAGGTGGAAATCAGCGATGGCTTTGATTCAGGGTCAGGACAAGCGCTTGCGCGCGAAGAGCGGCAGTTCTCCCCACCACGTCGTGTGGGAAAGTTTTCCCGTCCACAGATGTTTGCAGATCATTTCGCTCCCCCATCTCGAGGTTGAAACGATTGTGGAGGGAGTGTGGGAGTCCCGAGGATCCGGCTCCCAGTCCCTTGCCTGACAAGAAGTTGCATGGCCAGGGCATGTGGAGGAAAGTTGCCCACAGACGCCCTGAAATGTTGATCACCTGCTGCCCCCGGCGGTGTCGGACCATCGGGCCCACCGCTATCTTGTCCCAATGACAAACGGTGAACCGATTCGCCGAACCAAAATCGTCGCAACACTGGGGCCGGCCTGGGAGAGCGAGGAGCGGATGCACGCCCTCCTCGACGCCGGGGTCGACCTGATTCGGGTCAATGCCTCCCACGGCAGCCCCGAGATCCGGGAGACGTGGATCCGCCGGATCCAGAAGGTCCGTGAGCAGAGACGGTCGGCCACCGCAATCCTGGTGGACCTGAATGGGCCGCGAATCCGGGTGGGCAAGCTGGCCGAACCGGTCCCGCTCGCCCCTGGGCAGGTCGTCCATTTCGTCCCGGAGGCGACAAACACCGGCGACGACATCCCGACCACCTATGACGAGCTCGCCAGTGATGTGGTTCCCGGATCACGGATCCTCCTCGACGACGGCCTGCTCGCCGTCGACGTCACCGCCGTGCGGGGAGACCGCGTCGAGGGCCGCGTGCGCTACGGCGGACTGCTCAAGTCCAACAAGGGGATGAACCTCCCCGGGGCCAACGTGAGCGCCCCAGCGGTGACCGACCTCGACCGCGAGGAGGTCGCCCGGGTCGTGGCACTCGGCGTGGAGTACATCGGGGTGTCGTTCGTCCGCCGACCGGAGGACATCCAGGACCTGCGGCGCCTGATCCCCTCCAGCGTCCGGTTGATCGCCAAGATCGAGAAGGACACCGCCCTGGCCAACATCGACGGCATTCTGGAGGCATCGGACGCGCTGATGGTCGCGCGCGGCGATCTCGGCGTGGAGCTGCCGTTCGAGCAGGTCCCGCTGGTGCAGAAGCGCCTGATCAAGCTCGCCAACCGTCATGGCAAACCGGTCATCACGGCGACGCAGATGCTCGAATCGATGATCCTGAATCCGCGCCCGACCCGGGCAGAAGCCTCGGACGTGGCGAACGCCATCCTCGACGGCACCGATGCCGTGATGCTGTCGGCCGAGACGGCGGTGGGCAACTATTCGATCGAGGCGGTGCTGGCGATGGACCGGATCGCCCGCGAGGTCGAGGCGCACCGCCTCGGCCCCACGGATGGAGAGCGACGTCGCTGGCAGATTCCCGCCCCGCACTTCGCGAGAACCAAGGAGGGGCACACGCCCAGCGAGGATGCCATCGCCGTGGCGGTTTCGGCGGCGGCGGATCTCCTCGGCGCGGAGGTCGTAGTCTGCTTTACGTCGAGCGGATTCACCGCCCGCACCGTATCGTCATACCGTCCCAAGGTGCCCATCCTGGCCCTGACACCGGAGCCGGAGACCTTTCACCAGCTCTCCCTCTCCTGGGGAGTGGTACCGATCCTGATCCCCCACTTCCAGTACTACGACCCGATGTGGGCAATCGCCCGGACGGAGATTCTCGCGCGGCGGATGGCTCGCGAGGGATCGCGCGTGGTGGTCACCTGCGGTGTCCCGTTCGACATCCCTGGCACCACCAATCTCCTCAAGGTCGAGACCCTCTGAGCATGCGGCTCACGCTCCTGGGCACGGGGACCTCGATGGGAGTTCCCCAGATCGGGTGCGGGTGCGCGGTCTGCCACTCGGACGATCCGCGGGACAGGCGCTCGCGGACGAGCGCGGTCATCGAGGCTGGATCGACGCACTTGCTGATTGATACCCCGCCGGAACTCCGGTTGCAGCTGCTTGCCGCCGACATCACCCAGGTCGATGCCGTGCTGTACACTCACCTGCACGCCGATCATGTCCACGGGATCGACGACCTTCGCTCGTTCACGCTCACGCGGCATGCGCCGCTGCCGCTCTACGGTCCGGCCGAGACACTGGCTCACCTCCGTCACTCGTTCAACTACATCTTTGATAGCGCGGTCGTTCCGGTGGCCGGAACATCGAAGCCCTCCCTGCAGCTGCACCCGATCGTGGCCGGGGTGCCGGTCGTCATCGCCGGAGTCGAGGTGCTGCCGCTTGGCTTCGATCACGGCGATGCCACCGTGTTCGGCTACCGCGTCGGGCCGGTCGCCTACATCACCGATGTCAAGCGCATTCCGCCTGACATTCGTCAGCAGCTTGCCGGTGTCCGCGTGCTGGTGTTGAACGCGCTCTGGTGGCGGGAACACCCGACGCACCTCTCCATCGGCGAAGCGATCGAGACGGCCCAGGCGATCGGGGCCGAGCGGACGTACCTGACCCACCTCACCCACGAGACCAGCCATCACGACCTGCTGGCTGCGCTGCCTCCGGGAATCGAACCCGGCTATGACGGTCTCACCGTGGAGATCCCGGAATGACGCTGCGACTCGATGACGCACTGATGTTTCGCGACAAGCTCGATGGCCTCCACGGGATCAACCCCGCCGCAACGGTCGAACTGGCCGACCGCTTCACGGACGTCCAGGCCGAGGTCCGGCACCGCCGCGAGGGTGGCGAGTACGGCTTTCTGAAGCTCGGGCACCAGTCGGCGGTCGTCAGCACGATCGAGGCGTGGGCCCTGGCCCAGCGCCGCCGCTTTGATCACCTGGTGGTCCTTGGCATCGGCGGGTCGGCCCTGGGCGCCAAGGCGCTGCTCGGCGCGCTGCGGCCGCCGGCGTGGAACGAGTGGCCAGCGGAGCGGCGCGACGGATGGCCCACCCTCACCGTCCTCGAGAATGTTGACCCGGTCACCGTGCAGGAGGCCCTCGACCGGTTCGACCCGCGCCGGACCCTGGTGAATGTGATCTCGAAGTCGGGCGGCACCGCCGAGACGCTGGCCCAGTATCTCGTGGTCCGCGACTGGATCGAGCGCACGGTCGGGGCCGAGGCGGCCCGCGAACACTTCGTGCTGACGACCGATCCCGTCAAGGGGGCGCTGCGGGCCCTGGCGCGGGAGGAGGGGCTGGTGGCCTTCGAGGTGCCGCCCGATGTCGGTGGTCGTTTCTCGGTCCTCACGGCCGTTGGGCTGGTCCCGGCGGCGCTTCTCGGCATGGACCTTGGCGAGCTGCTCGCCGGGGCCCAGGAAGCGGTGGACGAGGCGGAGAGCAATACCCTGCCGGCCAACCCCGCCGCCCGCTGGGCAGCGCTCCAGTGGCAGGCCCAGGTGAGCCGCGCCGCCAATGTACACGTCCTGATGCCCTACTCCGACCGCCTGCGGGAGTTTGCCGAGTGGTACCGCCAGCTGTGGGCTGAGAGCCTGGGCAAGCGCGTCGATCGGAGCGGCCGCGAGGCCTTCCGGGGTCCGACGCCGGTCGTCACGGTCGGCGCCACCGACCAGCACTCGCAAGTGCAGCTCTTCATCGAGGGACCGTTCGACAAGACGATCACCTTCATCCGGGTACTCGACACCGTCGAGATGCTGCGCATCCCCACGCGTCCCGGAGCCGGCCCCGAGCTGAGCTACCTCCAGGGCAAGACCATGGGCGAGCTGCTCGACGCCGAGTTCAAGGCCACCCGGGAAGCCCTCCGCTCCCAGGGGCGGATGAGCATGACCCTCGAAGTCGACACGATCGATGCACGCCACCTCGGCCGCCTGATGATGTTCTTCCAGCTCGCCGCCGGCTACGCCGGCGTCTGGTACGACGTGAATCCGTTTGACCAGCCGGGGGTGGAGCTGGGGAAGGTGCTGACGTTCAAAGCGATGGGGCGGACCGGGTACTAGGGTGACTGGTGACTGGTGACTGGTGACTGGTGACTGGTGACTGGTGACTGGTGACATAGAGGCAGCCCCCAGGTCAGCCCCTGGCGTGCTTCCACAAGCCAAACAGCAGGCGCTGAACCCGACGGGAAGCAATCGTCATCTCACAGACGTTCGCGCCAGGCTCCTCGAGAAACTCAAGCAACTCGGTGGTCTCCACTGCGGAGGCGTACGCTATCCGGTAGTGGAGTCGACATCGCGGCCCACTACCGCTGGCATACCCCTCCGCGATGTTCAATGGGACAGACAAGGAAGCTCGACGAATCTGGTCGAAGACCGCCGCCCTTGGTGGATTCCAGTGGGCATCGGCGAAGCGGTGGATCGCGAGCGCAGAGGCATGGGCGCATTGCCAGGCGATCAGGTCATTATGTGAAGCCATGCCGAAATGAAACAGCGGACTCCAGGATGAGGCGGATCTCCTCTTCGCTCACTCGCACCTTCAAACGCACTTTTCAGTCACCGGTCACCCATCACCACTCCCGCGTGTTCGCCTCTCTCTTCGGGGGGGAAACCGAACGACCCCGCTTTCGCGGGGCCGCCGGTCCTACACCTGCACTGTTGTGTCGCTACCGAAACTTACGGTATCATCGTGCTTGCAACGGTGGAAATAGCGTCGCCGTTGCCAATGACACCCACCGCGATGATCACGTTACCCGCGGCAACTCCTCCAGCCGCGGTGCCATTCCATGTCCGCACGTAGCTGGCGGTCGGCAGGGCGTAGACCCAGGAGCGATACGTGCCCTGGTCCGTGGGGATGGCAGCACCACCCGCCACGCTGCCGAGATAGTTGTACCACGTGCCGCCGGCATCCAGCCGGTAGAAGTCAACCCGCGTGAACGGAGCGTTCGGCGAGTTGGTCGGTGCAACCACCTGCGCACGAAGCGGGGTGATCGAGCCGAACTGGTTGGTCGAGGCGACGGTCGTAATCACACGCCAGTGCACGACAGCCATCGTCGGATCGGCAATGTTGAACGCCGCGATACCACTGCCATCTTCGACGTTCAGCGTCGGAATCGCGATCTCCGGCGAAGCGCCGAAGAAGTTGCTCGGATTCCACGACCAGGCCTGCACCTTGGTCGGCTTGACCGGCGTGCCAGGATAGGCAGCGACGTTCGCGCCGGGGAAGAGCGTACCATCGACAACCTCGATGCCGCGCACGTACGGTGCGCCGATCGGGGGAGCGATGTTGCCGGCGAACGGCGACGTGATGAAGTCGTCGAACTTGACGCCGATTGGGGCCTGGGTGTAACGGAGCGAGTCCGTGGCGCCAGGAACCAGCGGGTAGACCACCTGCAGGGACTGGTTGATGATCTCAACCGAGTCGGAGAAGGTGGCGAGGAAGTTGAACGCCGTGCTCGTCAGGACTGCCGGAACGCCCAAGCCAGTGCTGAACGGCGCATTGGCATTCACAAGCAGGCGACGGAAGACCGTCGCCGAAGCGTTGCCCGCGGCGTCGGTGAACATCGCACGGTAACCGTAGTACGCTTCCATGGTCGGCACCAGAACATCGGCACCGGCGCGCCAGCCATCAAGACGGACGGTCGCAATGGAAGCGGCAGTGGCCAAGCCGCAGGTTGCCGAGGTGACAAACGTTGCACCCGGGCCCGGAACTCCACCGATGATGCAGAAACCCGCCGGGTTGGCATGATTCGCCATCGACAGCATCTGCGTTTCGGCGGTCCCGATATCGAAGCCAGACCGCTCATCAAGAGCTTCGGCCCGGAACGTCTGGGTCGTCGGCTTCGACAGGGTGAAGATGGTGTCGGCCGCTGCCTGGTTCACGGCAGCGAGCAACGGGATACCCGCATCGGCCAGGCCCCAACGAATCGACGGAGCCGTGAAATCGGTGCCGAACGTCGCAGTCGGGACCGAGGTGCCGACGTTGCCGAGGCGGTCGGATTCTTGGCCACTGACCGTCCAGGGAGCCGTGCCAACAAGGCCAGGCGTTCCACCGATGCTGTTGTCGGGACACGCAACGCCGGCGGAAATGTCAGCGCCAACCCCGGTCGCCATCGCTGCACCCACCGAGGCGTCAGCAAGGCAGTTGACCGAAGTGTAGGTCGTGGTACGATCGCGCACGGTGCGGAGACCAACGCCCGCATCGGTGGACCCGAAGTTGAGGAAGGAGAACGTCGCGTTGACCCAGCCGGTGACGGCCGGAAGCGAACGGGTGATCGAGGGCGTGCTGACCGTCGGGGCCACGTAATCAAGACGCAGCGAGTCCGGCGTTGCACCGAGCACCACGATGTTCGGGATCAGGCCAGCAGCCCCGAGCACGAGTGGGAAGGTGTTGTTGGCGTTATCAAGCGCGGCAGTGATCACGATGTTGTCGCGCACGCCAAGGAGACCGGTGGTGTTCTCATACCCGGTGCAACCGACAGTGGCCGTGCCACCCGCCGCCGCGGTGTACCCGAAGGTCGCCGTAAACGGCATCACAGTCTGCGTAATGAGCGCGCAGCCCGGGGCGCCGGCGGGGCCAAGGGTCCACGTCGTGGTCGCGATCGAACGGCCCGGAGTGTAGATGACCGGGTAGATCTCGGCCGTGACGTCGCGCGGTCGGGCCGCCCCAGTAGGTCAGGCCAGCCGGGCTGTTGGCGTTGACTGACGGCTTGGTGATGTCAGCCGCCCAGCCATCGACGTTGTTGAGCACGATCGGCGTGGTCTGAGTGGCCGTCGCCGTCGCGACACCGCGCGGGTAGATCGCGGCGCTGACCGTCGAGTTGCCGTTGAGGAAATCAACCGTTGCCGTGCCCAACGCCGGATCCTTGACAAAATTGGCAGTGTTGATGGACACGGTGATGATACCAGCAGCCGGGTTCGTGATGTACGTGAACTTGCCGGCACGCATCGCCCCGATGTAGACGGCGAGCGAGTCGATCACCTGCTCGCCCGGATCGAAGTTCAGGTTCACCTCGATCTGGCCGGCCACGTTGGTCAGCACCGACCGGAAGGGTGAGGATGCCCGTCGTGATGCTGGAGATCGAAACCGTCGCAGGAACCAGGTCCCGCACCGTCACGCCAAGCGTGGCAGTCAGGGTCGAGGTTCCGCTGATGGCGGTCGCGGTGACGACTGCGGTGCCGGGAGCCACGGCGACCACCTTGCCCGAGGCGTCAACGGTGACGATGCCCGTCCCGGTGGTCACCGAATAGGTCGGTGTCGGCGCCGTAACGCCCGCTGCCATGACGAACGTCGGCGAGATCTGGACGAAATTGCCCGGAGCCAACGTCGCAACGACCGGGGTGATCGTGAACGACACGATGCTCGGCGGCGTGGACGAGACCGTGACGGAGGCAATGCCCTGCTTGCCAGGATCGGCGGTTGAGGTCGCGACGATCGTCGTGGTGCCGGCCGTGACGCCCTTCACCAATACCACTCGCGTCAACACTCGCAATCGCCGGGTTGCCCGTACGCCCAAGTTACCGAGGTCGCGACACCGGCGTCGGCGATGACCGAGGCGGCGTACTGGACCTGCTGGTCAATGGGATCGTCAGGTTCGCAGGCGCAACGGAAACCGAGGTAACCCCCGGCATCGGCGTCACTGGCTGCGTGACGGTGACCTTGTCGCCGCAGGCCGCAAGGCCGAGACCGACAAGCCAGCCGTCACAACGTTACGGTAAATCTTCAGCATTTATCCCCCTGAAGTGTGTGGGCCCGAAGTGAGGACCGTCCTGCAAGTGAACCACTGGTGCTAACAACTGCCTGAGATCCTGAACTGCTGGCGCCGCGGCGACCAGGTCGCAGTGGCAAGGCCGGGATCGTCAGGGTCGTTCTTGAAACGAACCCCCGAAACCGCGTCAATCCGACACCCGCCTGGTCCCGTCACGCCAAGCGCGACTGGGCCGAAAGCGAGGCCAGCATTGCAACTTTTGGCGAGAAGCACCCTGGTCAAGTCTATTGTGCTCCGCATTGACTTGGGCCTCGAGCGGGTCGGGGCATGCTCACCGGATGGGTCGAACCTACCGATGGGAGACCGGACGCACCCCGCCGGCCTCCCAATGAGCAAGGGCCTGCTCAGTTGCCGCCGCAGGCACCGCCGGGCACGATCTGGAAGCTGAGACTCGCGGAGCCACCGGTCTCGATCGGGCCGACAGCCCGTATTGGTGAGGATTTGAGCGCCTTCCGAGGGTTCCCTTCCCCTCGACCCGGAGGGTCGCCGATCATAGCGTGGGTCTCCGCCCGTGCGCGCTTCGAGGGTACCCCGCCAGTTGGTGCCATGGGCTCCCCGCGTATCCGAACGACATCGAGTGTGTCATTCCGACACTCGGCTCGCCGGATGGATGGCCAATCCAGGGATCTTGGCGCTTCCAAGCCGGAATTCCACCCGGTCCTCGGTGGTGCCACGGTCCTTTCCCGGGACGATCGTCACTCCCGTCGACCGAAATCCCGCGATCATTCCTCCAGCTTTCGGACCGTCCGGCTGTCGCTGGCGAGCTTGATCAGCAGGTACCTCTGCCCCTCCCCCGGCCCCTCGGGTCGACTGGGCGGCGACCAGGTGGGTCACCAGCGTCAATGGGTGGTCGGCGGCCGCCAGGATGGGCTCCTGGTCGTCGATGGTCATGCTGGCCGTAGAACCCGACGCAGATGGCTGCCGGGATCCACGCGGTGAACCGCGGCTCGTCCCTGAATGGTCTGGGCCAGCGAACCGGCAGGGAGGTGCCAGTACCAGCCGGGGCCAGCACGGTCCCCTTCTCGGCCAGCGTCGGGAGCCATGGCGGGGTCGACCAGGTACCAGATGCAGAACCCACCCCGCGCGTCCTGCAGGTTGACCAGCGGACTCCCGGTGACGCTCTGGGCGCCAGACGCCGATGCACCGCCGCTGAAGCCGTGGCCAGCAGACCGAGCAGGACAATGGCGCGGGCCCACGGTCTGCCAGCGGTTTGGCTCATGATTGCTCCTTGGCTGCCTGGATGGCGGCGCCAAGGTGAACGTAACTCTGCGGGTCCAGCGCGGCGAACCCCGCATCGACGTAGCGTACCCGGCCGTCACGACCCACCACCACCACGGCCCGGCGGCTCCGCGTTCCGTCAACGAAAGCATATCGGCGCAACACGGTCAGGTCGGGGTCGCTGAGGAACTTGAACGGCAGGTCATATTCGGCCGCGAAGCGGACATGCGATGCCAGCGAGTCGGCCGAGATTCCGGCGACGACGACGTCGGGGCCGAACATTGTCGCAGCTCGATCCCGGAACGCCTGCCATTCGGCCACGCAGCCGGGGGTGAAGTCCCCCGGGTAGAACGCCAGCACCACCACCCGGCCAAGTTCCTTGGCAAGGTCGAACGGTTGATCGGCTGGCCCCAGTCCATCCTTCGTGGCGTAGGGAAGCTTCAGCTGCGGCGCCTGGCGCCCGACCTTGACGCCCTCCTCCAGGCCGATGCGAAGCCGGATCGTCCGGCGGTATCGGACTGGGCGACCACGCTGGCGGCCAGACAGAGCGTCGCCACCGCGAGCAGGAAGGGCCGCTTCATTGGCCGACCACCTTCGCCAGTTCGGCCACCAGATCCTGCCTGGCCCCGCTGCCGGTGTAGCGAATGCGGCCGTTCGCATCGACGATCACGACGTAGGAGGTGGCGGGTGCCCCGAAGGCACGCTGCGAGGCACCAGCGGTGTCGTAGACGGTACGGAATGGTGGCTTGTGCTGGTCGAGATAGCGGCGCACGCGACTCTGGTTCTCGTTGACGGTGACGTTGACCCCGATGAAGTCTACGCGGTCGCCATACCTGGCGTGCGCCGCCGCGACATTCGGCATCAATGCCTTGCAGATCTCGCACCAGGTGGCCCAGAACTCGATCAGCACACCTCGTTTGCCCGGTGCCACGCCCACCCGCACCGGATGGCCATCGAGGTCGTTGACCAGCACGACCGGCGCGAGATCCCCGACCCCGGGGGCCCGCGTCTGAGCCGCGGCAGGGCGCCGCACACACGGTGACGGCAAGCAGGAAGAATCCAGCCTTCATAGCACCTGTCCCATCTTGACGAAGTAGTACTCGGCCATGGCGAGGAGCAGGAGCCCGCTGAGCCGCTTGACCCAGAGCAGCCAGCTTCCCGCACGGGGCAGGGCCGCGGCGGTCCCGGCCACCAGGCCCACCACCACCAGGAGCGCAGTCATCCCGATGGAGAAGACGAACAAGTAGGCGAACCCCCACACTGCGCTCTGGCTGCTCGCGACCCAGGTCAGCACCGCCGCGAACCCCGGGGCGCCGCACGGTGCCGCCACCAGTCCCGATGTGGCCCCCATGAGGAAGGCCCCACCGAGTGAGTCACCGCCGAGCCGCGCGGCCCATGACACCAGCCGCGACGGTGCGGCGACGGGAAAGACATCGAGCATGGCAAGCGCCGCGAGCAGCAGCAGATTGCCGAAGACAAAATACGCCCACGGGTTCGAGGAGATGGTCCCGAAAAGCGATCCCGTGAGCCCGGCGATGAGCCCGAGCGAGGCATAAACCAGGGCCAGCCCCAGGACATAAACCACCGTCACCAGCGCCGTCCGTCGTCGTGAGCGCCGCCCTGCCCCGGCGCCGCCGAGCACGCCGGCGGTAATCGGGATCATCGGGTAGATGCAGGGCGTCAACGAGGTCGCCACCCCGGCGAGAAAGAGCTCACCAAGGGAAAGCAGCCGGGATCCACTCAGGAGGTCGAGAACAGGGGGAGTGAACACAGCAGGAATGTACCGTGGCCAGGCTCGGTCCCAAACGCACCGCGCCCCGGTGCCGTGAAGGCACCGGGGCGCGGCAATCAGCGCAGCAGCTCAGTGAGCTCGGCGCGGCGGCTTTACCGGCTTCGTTGCGCGGCCTGGTGCATGCAGATCTTCGCCGTCACCGTAGTAAGGATCGTAGGTGTTGACCTGGATTCGGTAGGTGCCGACCCCTTCTTCATCATAGGTATCGTAGCTCGTGGAGCGGATCAGATACTCTTTCGGTGACGTTGAGGAATTGTAGAAGTCGAGAAGGGAATCGTACCCACAGGCTCCGTCGTCGTCACTCTCGACGTACTCATGATCCGGCTGGGTAAAGGTGTAGAGGTACGAATCGTACAGCGTGTAGCCAAGAACGTCATGACCTGGGCAACCGTCGTATCCCCCCTGCTGCCACACCCAGACCCTGGTGAGGGGCGGGACGAAGACGCACCAGTCCTGGTACGCATACCCGCCGGCGGCGTCGTTGTTGTACTCGTAGGTATCACGATCCCACCTCGGTGTATCGGAAGTCAGATTGCCCTCTTTGTAAGGACCATCGACTTCGAGTTGGTGACAGCCGAAGGAGATCGTGATCATCTGCGGATTGTTGAGGGCGGCCGGAACCGTCACCAGGATCGTGGCAGTGTAGGACCCTTCCGGCAGGTCTTGAGCCGCTTGCTTGAGCTTGAAGCTCGCGATCCAGCCCAGCGGGCTGCGAGAGAAGTTTGGGGACAGATCCATGTCGAGCCAGTTGTCAGCCCCACCGGAATAGACCGGCGCCCCGAAGGAAGGATACGAGGCCAGCGGGATGATGCCGGCGATCAACACCGTCTTGGTGTCGGTCGGAATGGGATCACCCACCAAGCCCCTGTCCCAATTGATCTGACTCGGCATGAGGGCGAATTCGCGTGGGCCGAGGTTCGCGCTCGGATCGGTGCCCGCCGATGTCGGCGCGCTCGACCCTCCGCATGAGCCCAGGACGGTCACCGCCGCGACTAGCGTGATCGCGGAAATCAGTCGGGTAAAGCGCATTGCAATAGCTCCTGAGGGGAGGCACGATGGTGTGGGGTGGTCCTAGAGGCGAAATCTCTGCTCACAACGCCAGCCGCGCAAGAGCCCCCGGCTATGCCGGGTCCGGACCAACCCCATAACGGCCTTCGACATAGGCCTCCAGGAGGTGGAGGAATTCCGCCACAATATTATCGCCGCGGAGTGTAGTGGCCAGACAACCATCGATGAAGACCGGGGCGACCGGCTCCTCGAAGGTTCCCGGGAGCGAAATCCCGATATTGGCGTGCTTCGATTCCCCCGGCCCGTTCACCACGCAGCCCATGACGGCCACCTTCAGCTCCGCGACCCCCGGGTACCTCCCAGCCCAGACCGGCATCTGACGGCGGAGATAGCCCTCGATCTCCTCCGCCATCGACTGGAAGAAGGTGCTGGTGGTCCGGCCGCAACCCGGGCAGGAGGTGACCTGGGGGGTGAAATGCCGCAGGCCGAGCGATTGGAGGACCTGCTGGGCGACGCGGACTTCCTCGGTGCGATCCCCATCCGGCTCCGGGGTGAGCGACACCCGGATGGTGTCGCCGATGCCGCTCCTGCAGGAGGATCGCGAGCCCGGCAGCACTGGCCACCATGCCCTTCATCGCCATCCCGGCCTCGGTGAGCCCGACGTGCAGGGGGAAGTCGCACCGCGCGGCGAGCAGCCGGTAGACGTCGACGAGGTCCTGCACATTGGAGACCTTGGCGCTGAGCACGATGCGGTCGTGCGCCAGTCCGATCGATTCGGCCGCGGCTGCTGAGCGCAGCGCCGAGGCGATCATCGCATCAAGCATCACGTCCCGCGCCGCACGCGGGACGGCCAGCTGCGGCGTTGGCCGTCCATCATCTCGGTGAGCAGCGCCTGGTCGAGCGAGCCCCAGTTGACGCCGATGCGCACCGGCTTGTCGTTGGCGATCGCGACCTCGACGATGGCGCGGAAGTGCTCGTCGTGCCGCTTGCCGCCGACGTTGCCGGGATTGATGCGGTACTTGGCAAGCGCCCGGGCGCACTCGGGGAAGCGCGTGAGCAGAGCGGTGGCCGTTGTAGTGGAAATCACCGATGATCGGCACCGTGATGCCGATCCGATCGAGTCCGGCAACGATCTCGGGGACAGCGGCCGCGGCCGCGTCGTTGTTGACGGTGACGCGCACCAGCTCGCTGCCGGCGCGCGCCAGCTCCGCCACCTGGCGCACGGTGGCGGTGACGTCGGCGGTGTCGGTGTTGGTCATCGACTGGACCACCACCGGATGTGCCGACCCCACCGCCACGCCACCAATCCGGACGGTGGGGGTGGAACGCCGAGTCACGGCGGCCATCGGAAGCTCTTGGTCAGCCGAGTCCGAGCTGGGAGATGAAACGATCCCATTCCGCAGCGGTGATCACGCCATTGAGACGCAGCGGCTCGAGCGCTGCCATGATCTCCGCACGGGTGCCGCCGATGCGGCGATCGCGCAGCTCGCTGACCATGCGCGAAAACTTGTGCTCGTACTCGTCCTGGGCCAGTTCACCGCTCTTCCGCATGGCGGACAGCTTGGTCAGTTCCTGGGCGGCGCGAGCGGGCGGAATCGGGGCGAGCGGGGCATCAGCCATGTCGGGCTCCTCACAGGGTGATTCGGGTACCTCGGGCTGCTCGTAATATAGCCGCCGGCAGCGTTCCGCTCGAACACGGCTCGGCCGGGTCGCCCGGCGGCGAGTTTCCAGTCGGACACTCGGGACGGCCCTGCGCCGGCACCGGTCGGGCGCCGCCTAGCGCTGGTAGCTCAATCCGGCATAGATCGCCCGCCCCTGACCCGGTGACACGAAGCCGCCGGCCCGGAGTTCCGGATAGGAGTGATCGAGGAGGTTGCGAACGCCGAGGCGCACTGCGGTGGTCGAGTTCATCTGGTACCGTCCCGACAGGTGCAACAGTCCGTAGGCCGGCAACTCGACTCCAGGCTCATCGAACGGGGTGTATGGCCCGACGACATTCGTGCTGATGCGGACGAACCAGGGCGCCGTGGAAGGACCGAGCTCGAGCGACGCCGAGCCAACATACCTGGCAGTATTGGGCACCGAAGTCCCATCGAGAGTGTCGCCATCCGGGGTGGTGGCTTCCAGATACTTGGCGTCCGTGAATGTCCAGCTGCCGCTCAGGCGAGCCGCGTCGCTTACCCGGCCAACCAGCGAGAATTGCACTCCCTGGCGCCGCGAGCGGCCGGCAGTGGTGCTGGTGAGGTGAATCGGATCGAAGCTCTGTTCGTTGCTGACATCGGTCCGGAAGAGCGCAACCGTGCCATTCAGCCGCCGCACCCCCACCTGCAGCCCGGATTCGTAGGCCCACTCGGTGATGAACGGCAGCGTCGGATTGTCGATGACACCATCGGTGCTTCGGAAACCCCGCGACACGTTGGCATAGAGCGCGCCGACGCGCCGGAGATGCAGCAGCACGCCCGCCTTGGGCGAGAAGATCCCGTTCGCGGCTGACGTGGATGGCTTCGCCATCAGGACTCGAACGCGTGTCGAGGAGATCATAGCGCCCCCCGAGCGTGAAGCGGACGTGATGACCGACGTCGGCGCTCGACTGCAGGAAGATCGCTCCCGATGCCTGGCGGGCTTGCAGCAGGGCGTCGGAGGAGTCTTGCGTGCGGGTCGTCGTGTACCAGCGGGAGAAGTCGCTGTTGTCGAGACGTCCCTGGCCGCCGACGGTAAGTTCGGTGCGGGTGCTGGCCCACGACAGCGCGCTGGTGGCCCCCCAACCGGAGCGGTGATCGATCTCCTGTGTCTGGCTGCCGCTTCCCTCTCCCTCACCCGGCTCGGGCGGGATCGTCAGGAAGAAGTTCCAGTTGCCTTGCGTGGCGTACAGCGTAGTGCGCCAGAGGGTCGAGCCACCGCCACCACCCGGAGCGAGGCTCGCTCCAGCGCATGCCGCTTGAAGCCACCATCGGTCACATCGGAGACATGGTCAAACTCTCCGGCAGCAAACGCAGCGCTGGTGATGAAGCCGGGAGAGTCCCAGCCGGCGCTGTAGAGTTGTGTGCCAATGTCGAGGGTGGCGCTACCGGAGAGTTGTCGGACCAAGCGGCCGTAGAACTGGCCCAGGTGCTGTTCGCTGTTCGGACGCCAGCCGCCGTCGCGCATGCCGCGGATTCCGACCACCAGGCCGAGCCCTTCGCGATCGAGACCGGTAAGAAAGCGTGCCGTCGACCCGCCCATTGGTGCCGCCGTCCAGTGAGAACTGCGAACCCGTCATCCGCTCGCGCGTCCGGACCGTGACGACCCCGGCCATGGCAAAGTTGCCGTACAGCGCGCTGGTCGGACCCTCGATCACTTCCATGTCGCTGATCACCGACGGCATCAGCAGGCTCCAGTCGTTGTACCCCTCGGCATGGCCGTTCACCGGCTCGTTGACGGGAACCCCATCGATCCAGAGTGCCAGGTCGGTCGAGTGATCCGACGAAAAGCCGCGGATCGAAGCATCGGAAGCGAACCCCGGTCCCTGTCCCTGGTCATGAATCTCCACCCCGGCGGTCAGCCGCAGCAGGTCCCAGGGGCCGTTGGCGGGAGTGGTGCTGATCACTCGCGGCGTGATCCGGATGACACTCACAGGAACGTCGACCGGGGTCGGCGATGCCTGCACCGTGATCGCCTCGAGCTTGAGAGGGGCACGATGCGTCAGAGTGTCACCCTGGGTCGCGCATCGAGTCGGGACGGCGTCGTTTGCTGGGCCACCAGTGCAACGGGGGCCAGAAAGACCACAACTAACCAGTGACGTGAGCACACAACCGCCTCCGTGAACGCAGGACCGTGGGCCGGGCAAGGAATCGCCACGACACATGGTCGCAGCGAGATCAGGCGGAGGCGGGGCCCGGCGGCGGGAGGGCGAAGGGTGCGGCGTGAGGTGCAATTCGGCTCGGGAGGAGGTGTGGCTCAGGCGCGGTGTCGATGGAGGTGTTGTCAACCGGCTTCAGGCCAGCGATCGAGACCACAGGCGCAACCGGCACCGTAGCACAGCTGCAACCACCGAAGCAGAGATCGCAGCATGACGCCGGACAGGGGTGGTGGGTGTCCGGGCCGGAAGAATGGTGGCCGCCCTGACCGGGGGCGTCCATCGCCATCGGCATCGCCATTGGCATCGCCATTGGCATCGGCATCGCCATCGGCATGACGGGGCCATCGCCCCCCTGGGCATGAAGGGCAGCCGCGAGGGGCGCGATCGACAAGCCCAACACTGCCAGCATCGCCAGCGCTCGATGCAGCCAAACATGAGTCCGGAACATATGGGAGCCATTTTGTCACAATTGGACGCCGAGGTCAAGCGGAAGGTCGTTCACCAGCGCAACGAAGGGGGTCCGTCCGCGAGGCCAGATCCCCCTTCGTGCCCGGGACGGGAGCCCCGGTGACTGCACCTGCGGGGGTGACGCATGCGTCGCCCCCGCCCGCACGACCCTGATGGGCAAAACCTAGTTCAGCCGCACTCCGAGAAGCCGCACACATGACACTTCATGCAGCCCTCGGCGTACTCGAGCTGCGAACCGCAGTCGGGACAGGCCCCGGTGAGGGTGTGTGCCATTCCCCCGAGCGCCATTTGTTCGTTTTCCATGGTCACCAGCACGGCAGGCGCCGGTACCGCAGGATGCTCGGCTGTGGTGTTGAGCAATTCCTGCTGAATCCCCTGCTTCTCGAACATGTACTTCTCGAGCGCGATCCCCACTGCATCAGGCACCGACAGCACCTTGTTCGGTCCCAGCCCGATGGCCCGGTCAGACGAGATGCCTCGCAACTGGCGATACACCGCCTTGGCAGGAATTCCAGAACGCAGCGCAAGGGAGATCAGCCGCGCGATCGCCTCGACATCGGCCATCAGCGCACCACCAGCCTTGCCGAGAGACATGAACACCTCGAACGGCTGTCCTTTGTCGTCCTCGGTGATGGTGACGTAGAGATCGCCGAGCGGCGTGGAGAGGCGGCGCACGGTGCCCGGCAACGATTCGGGCCGTGACCGCTTCTGGCGCCGCTGGAGATTTTCGCTCTCGAGCTCGTGCACCGACTGCCGCAGGCGCTCGATCTCGGCGTGCGCCTCGGCCAGTTCTGATGCAAGGTCCGCCATCGCCAGCCGTTCATCCGGGTCGGCGTCTGGCGACTGATAGCCGAGATCGGCGCGTGCCTCCGACGATCCGGTCGAGACGGCCTGATCGGCCACCTTCTTGGCCTGAAGACCAGTCGAGAGAACCTGCAAGTCGCGCGAGCCGTCGCGGTAAACGGTGACGCCCTTGCAGCCGAGGTCATAGGCCATGCGATAGATCTGCTCGACGTACTCCTCGCTGGCAGCATTGGCGAAGTTGCATGTCTTGGAGATCGCCGAGTCGTTGTGCTCCTGAAACGCCGCCTGCATCCGGATGTGCCATTCGGGCGCGATGTCGTTGGCGGTGGTGAACACACGCTGCCACTTCTCCGGCACTTCCGAAAGCCGGATGCTGCCCCGCTCGGCGATCTGGCGGATCAGCGCTTCGCTGTACCACCCTTCGCGCCTGGCGATGGCAACGAAATCCTCGTTGACATCCGGCATCAGGACGCCGGCCTGGTTGCGCATGAAGGCCACGGCGAAGAGCGGTTCGATGCCTGACGAGCACCCGGTGATGATCGAGATGGTCCCGGTCGGCGCCACCGTAGTCATGTTGCAATGGCGCAGCTTCCGCATCGGCCGGATCCGATTGCCCTTCGCATCGCGGGCGCAAGTGGCGTCAGGACCCCAAATACTGCGCTCCCACTCCGGGAAGACCCCGCGCAGGGTGGCCAGCCGCTCCGACTCGTTCTTGGCCTCGTCATCGACGAACTGCTGCAGCTCGCGGCCCAATTCGACTGCTTCGTCCGAATCGTAGGGAATCCCGAGCCGGACAAAGAGGTCGGCCAGCCCCATCACGCCGAGGCCAATCCGGCGGATCCGTTGCGCGAGATCACTGATCTCCTGCAGCGGGTAGTGGTTGGCATCGATCACGTTCTCGAGGAAATGGGTCGTGAGGTGGACGACTTCCCGGAGGTGATCCCAGTCGATCTCGTCTGTTCCGGTCAGGAAGGCGCCTAGGTTGATCGAGCCGAGGTTGCAGACGTCGTATGGCAACAGCGGCTGCTCGCCACAGGGGTTGGTGGCCTCGTAGGAGCCCAGCGTTGGCACCGGATTGAAGTGATTGGCCCGGTCGATGAAGAAGACACCAGGCTCGCCGGTCTTCCAGGCCCCGTGGACGATCTTCTTCCACAGCACCGAGGCCTTCATCTGGCCGGTCACCAGTTTGGTGCGCGGGTCAACCAGATCGTATTCGCCATCGGCCGCGAGCGCGGCCATGAAGGCATCGGTGATGGCGACCGAGATGTTGAAGTTGGTGATCTTGGTGAGATCGCTCTTGCAATCGATGAAATCGAGGATGTCCGGGTGGTCGACCCGGAGGATGCCCATGTTGGCGCCGCGTCGAGTGCCACCCTGCTTGACCACGTCGGTCGAGGAGTCATAGAGCGACATGAACGACACCGGCCCCGAGGCGACGCCCATCGTCGAACGGACAATGTCGTTGCGTGCCCGGAGGCGGGAGAACGAGAAGCCCGTGCCTCCGCCCGACTGATGCACCAGGGCCATGGCCCGCAGCGTGTCATAGATGCCGCTGTGGCCATTGGAGAGCGTGTCATCGACCGGGAGGACGAAGCAGGCAGAGAGCTGGCCCAGCGGCCGGCCGGCGTTCATCAGCGTCGGCGAGTTCGGCATGAACAACCGTTTCGCCATCACCTCATAGAACGCCTCGGCCAGCGCATCCACCGCGCCGCGCGACGCACCGTACCGGGCATCGGGTGCCGCGACGGTGGTGGCGACGCGCCAATAGAGATCGGCAGGTTTCTCGACTGGCGCCCCTGTCTCGTCCTTGAGCAGGTAGCGCTTCTCGAGCACCGTGATCGCATTGGGCGACAGCTCAACTGCGCCTCGCGTCGGAGACGATTCCATGGGGTCTTGTTCACTCACTGCTGAGGGTGTGTCTCGGGGGTGCCCATCACCTGACCGACCTGTGCACCTGCTCTGGCGACACCGTTGTCAGGACCACGCCAGTGGACCATCCGCGAGCGGTGTCGCGGACCACCAAGCTAGAGAATGCCGAGCGGGGGAGCAATGCACCGGAATTAGCAGCACCAGCGGCACGAAGCAGAATCCACATCACAAATCAACCACTATGGAAACTTATCCACAATCAGGGGCGGACCCAAATCACTCCATGAGGGGGTTGCGACTCACCTGATAACGGTCACCTCCCGTTGGCGCGAGACCTTGCCACCGGCTTCGCTGGAGACCGTGACCAGGAGCGTGTAGGAGCCAGTCGGGAGCTGATCGAGCCGGATCTCCTGATGCACCTGGTCGAGGCTGCTGCTGGTGGCGGCGTTGAAGGAAAGGCGGAAGAAGGTCCGCCGGCGTCCGAACAGCGGCAACCGACTGAACAGGGACCCCCCTGCCGGCCGACGAATCTCGAGGTCGACATGGTAGGGTGAGCGGGGCGGCAGTCCGGCGACTTCGAAGAAGAGCTGCAGTGGCTCATTGGCGTGGAACGACCCCAACGGGTTGAACCAGGCGGTATCGCCCTTCGCGGTGGGCCAGACGAGGTGCACACTTCGGCTGCCAAGGGCCAGGTCCGAGAGCCCGAGGGCCGGTCCGAGCGGTGAGGCCACCCTGACGGTGTCCCGGCTCGAGACCAGGCCGGCGTCCTCCTCCGTCTCCAGCGAGACGCGCACGGTGAAGACCCCTGGCGGCACCCGGACCGCAATTCGCTTGAGGAGGTACTCCCGCGCCGGCACGGGCGCGGCAACGACCAGGGTGGGCGAAGTGTCGACGGTGGCCACCACGGTTCCATCCAGCGCGAGAACCGAGACACGCAGGCGAATGGGGTACCCGATCCCTGCCGCGACCCTGATCGGGCTGATCCCACTCCCCGGGATCCCGAAGACCACCTGGAGCTGTGGTCCGGCGGAATCGGCCCCAACGGCAAGCACGTTGAGCTTCGCCTTGAGGAGGGAGTTGAAGCGCAACGGCCAGGCATCGGTCTGGGTACCCACCGCAATGCTCTTCTGGCCGAGGTCGCGCTCGGCGGCGACCAGCGCGGAACGCCCCCCGCGACCGGCAGTGAGCAGGCGCCCATAGATGGGATTGATCCCTTCACGCGAGCGGAGGATGGCATCGGTCATGGCCGAGAGCCGGGAGTCGCTCATGGCCTGGAGGGCGGAATCGGTGTTCAGGGGCGACCGGCCACCAGTGAGAAGGGAGTTGATCAGCCTGCCGTCCGACGCTCCCGGACTGAGGACCCGTCCTTCGAGCTGCACCGAAGCCGAAAAGCCGATCACATCAAAGAGGCTCGGGACGAGCCGGTAGTCCTGGACATCCTGTCGCGCGACAAAATGCAGGATCAGGTCCCCGCTCTCGCGATGGTAGACCCAGGTCTCGTTGGGCTCCAGGCCGGGCAAGTTGTAAGGACGGCGATCGTTTGGCGGGCCCTGACGGATCCAGATCACTCCTCGGTCGTCGTACTCGACCTGATTGGAGCGGAACCGCTCCTCGATGTTGTACTGCCGGTTGGGCGAGACGAGCCGGAAGTTCCGCGCCGCGTAATCGAGCCGGCGATAGTGTTCCCGCAAGCGCTCGCCTGGCCGGTGGAGTTCGTCACGGTCGCGGACGTCCCAGAACTTCCGCACCTCGGCCACCCGGCCATCAGGCGTCGCGGCGTCGAAGCGGCGGAGCATCGAGTCGGTCATGATGAACGAGAGGTCGAGCCGATACAATGCCAAGGCGTCCTTGTCGGCCAAGGCGAGGCCGCGATACCAGGGATCGGCCCCATCGAGCCGGCCCACGGCAAACCGGGTGCGCGCCAGCTCGAGCATCGCCACGGCATTGTCCGGTTCGGCGTCGAGCAGGGTGCTGAGCGCGACGAGGGAGGAGTCGGGGTCGCCCACTTCGCGCTCAACCCGGCCGCGCGCAAGCAGGATTTCCGGATTGCGCGCCACCGGACTGCGGGCGGCCCGGCGGAGGGCAGCGAGCGCAACATCCATCCGGGCATTGATGCGCTGCCGCAGCGCGGTGGTGCTCAGCTCGACCAATCCCTCCACGAAGGACGAGTCCACCTCGGCACTGTGGGCAAAGTCGTTGGCGGCTCGAGTGAGCGCGTCCTTGCCAAGCATGGTCTGCATGCCGCGCACGAACGAGTTACCGGCGTCACCAACACCCAGCTCGGCAAGGCCGAGCCCGAACCAGCCGTATGGCCACCGCGGGACCAGCTCCGTTGCCCAACTGAATTCCGACGCCGCCGAGTCGTAGTTTGCCCGCTCCCCCAGCTCCCCCAGTCGCAGCGAAACGAATCCGAGACGCAGGTGGAGGATCGCAGCCCGGGCCGTGTCCGACGCGGTCCGTGGCGAATAGAGTTCGGGCTGACGGGCCTGCAGGATGTGCTGCCTCTCGAGACCGAGCAGCGGAGTCGAGTCGTTCATGCCGGCCAGCGAATCGCGAAAGGCCACCAGTTCGCGGCGCTGGGCCGGGGACTGCGACACCAAGGGTGGCGCGGCGCCCAGAAGCGCTGCGAGGCCGAAGCAGGCTGGCCAGCGGAAGAAGTGCGAACTCATCACAGTAGAATCTATGCCCATCGAGCAGGAGATACCCGGGAGACGCCTGAAACGCGGGGAGGTAGACACCCCCCTGTCCCGGGGGTGGCTGCCGATCCTATCTTTGCAGGGTCGTGTTTCAAGGGTAGACATTCACCCGGAGTGGTCGCCACGGCTCGAATCCGCGTTTCCGTACACGCCATCACCGATCGCGGCCGGACGCGCGAGCACAACGAGGACACCTTTCTCGTCGCGAATCTCGCGGGCCGGGTCCCGCTGCGCACCTCGCGCAGCGAGGATTACGAGATCGGTGAACGCGGGCTGCTCTATCTGGTCGCCGATGGCATGGGGGGCGCGGCTGCCGGAGAGATTGCCAGCGAGATGGCGGCCACGCAGATCTACCAGTACATGATCGACACCTGGGGCAGCGACCGTGACGTATCCGAGGACCGTTTCGCCCACCGCCTGCGCGAAGCTGTCGAGCTCGCCAACCTCCATATCCACAGCTATGCCAGGGAGCATCCCGACGTGCGCGGGATGGGGACCACTGCCACCGTGGCGGGTGTCTGTGGCGACCGGCTCTATCCTGGCCCAGATCGGGGACTCGCGCGGCTACCTGGTCCGCAACGGCGAGGCGCGCCAGCTCACCCGCGACCAATCGCTGACCCAGCGCCTGGTGGAGGTGGGCGAGCTCACCGAGGAACAGGCGGAGACCAGCGAGCGCCGGAACATCATCCTGCAGGCGCTGGGTCCGGACGCCCGGGTGAAGGTCGACTTGAGCTGGCAGACGCTCCAGCGCAAGGACGTCCTGATCATCTGCAGCGACGGTCTTTCCACCGTGGTCCGGCGCGGCGACATGGCGACCGTCGTCCAGGAATCAAGCCGACACGGCCACGATCTGCGAGCGCCTCGTGACGATGGCCAACGAGCGTGGCGGCCCGGACAACATCACCGTGATCGCGGCGCGCTTCGACGGCGACGATCTTCCGGAAACCGGGGGGGACGAGCCCGGCTATCACGAGCTCATCACCACGGACGAGCGACCCGCCTTGCAGCCGACCGCCGCCTTCCCGGCGGCCAAGCCAGCGGCAGTCCGTGCGCCACCGACGCGCCGCTCACCCACCGGCCTGGTGCTCGGCCTGCTGACCGTTGCGATGGCGATCGTCGCAACGCTGCTCTTGCTGACCCGCTGAACCGTCCCTCCTCGCCCACCACCGCAACGTCATGACCGATCGGGTGTTCAGGGCGGCGTGATACTCCCGAGCACCCGCAGCCCTTCGGCGCCAGTCACGGCCGGCACGTTGCCCGGCTGGCCGTGAAGCGTCAGCCAGGCCAGAAAGGCGAAGGCCACCGCCTCCTTGGCATGGGCGGGGAAGAAGAGCTCGTCAAAGTGTCGCAACACCACGTCGCGCTGGGCGAGGCGTTGGCAGAGCTCGGCGAACAGCACGGGGTGTTGCGCGCCACCGCCGGCAACCACCACCTCCGGCGCCGGCGGAAGGAAGCGTTCGCAGACATCGCGCAATGCTCTCCACCGTGAGGGCCACCGCCGTGCGCACGCCGTCGGCACCCGGCACCCGACGATGCAGGCATCGGCGTAGCGCGCACCGAAATGCTCGCGCCCCGTGCTGCGCGGCGGCGGGAGGCGAAAGAAGGGATCATCGAGCAGGTCGGCGAGGACATCGTCGTGCACCTTTCCTGACGCCGCAAGGACATCCGTCGACATCGTAGCGCAAGGCCGGATCGACGAGCCGCGCCACGGCATCGATGATGCGCCATGCCGGGACCGGTGTCGGCCCCGACCACGCCCTCCAGCTGGCCCGTCGCGGCACCCAGGTGACGTTCGCCATGCCGCCGACGTTGAGCAGGATCCGCGGGTGTGCCGGATCGCCGAAGCAGAGCGCGTCGGCGAGCGGGCACCAGCGGCGCGCCCTGCCCCCCTGCCGCGACGTCGCGCGACCGGAAGTTGTGCACCACGCGCACGCCGAAGCGCTCGGCGAGCACCGCCGGCTCGCCGAGCTGCCAGGAGACGACCGGCGGCTCGTGCCAGATGGTCTGGCCCGGAAAGGCGATGCCGCCGAGCCGATCGGCCCGCACGTGCGCCTGCCGCGAGGACCGCCTCGACCGCCTCGGCGGCCCAGTCGGCGAGCGCGGCATGCAGGCGGGCCACCCTGGCCACCTCGCCGCCCGCAAGGACGGCTTCGATCCGGCCGCGCTCCGCCGGGCGAGTAGTCGCGGTGCACGAATGCGATCAGGGTCGACCGCGAGGGGACCGTCGACCCGGACGAGCGCCGCGTCCATGCCGTCGAGCGAAGTGCCCGACATCAGGCCGACCAGGAACATCGGCGCTTCGGTCATGCATCGCTCACCGGCGGAGGTGGACCGACGATGGCGCGCAGCCGACGGTCGACCTCGGCCAGCCGTGCTCCGCGGCTTCGCGCGTCAGACCGTCGTGCAGCATCACGATGGCCGTGCGGACGTGCCCATCCGCCTGCGCTGAGCGCGTCGCGCGCCGACGTGCACGGTCGACGCCCGAGCACCTCCATGACGATCCGTTCGCCGCGGTCGCGCAGCTTGGCGTTGGTCGCCTGCAGGTCGACCATCAGGTTGCCGTAGGTCTTGCCGATCCGGATCATGGCGCCGGTGGTCAGCATGTTGAGCACCAGCTTGGTGGCGGTGCCCGCCTTGAGCCGGGTGGAGCCGGTCACCACCTCCGGGCCGACGTCGAGGTGATCACGACGTCGCAGGCGTCGCGCGACCACCGGCGGCGGCCGGCGCAGGTCAGGAAGACGGTGCGCGCGCCGATCTCCGCGCGCGCACCAGCGCGCCGTGGACGAACGGCGTGGTGCCGCTCGCGGCGATGCCGACGACGACGTCGCGGGCGGTGACGCCGCGGGCATCGAGCGCCGTGCGCCGGCGTCGAGGTCGTCCTCCGCCCCCTCGATCGAGCGGACCAGCGCGGCGGATCCTCCGGCGATGATTCCCTGCACCATCTCCGGCGGTCGTGCCGAAGGTGGGCGGGCACTCCGAGGCGTCGAGCACGCCGAGCCGGCCCGACGTGCCGGCGCCGACGTAGAAGAGCCGGCCGCCGCGCCGGAAGGCGGCCTCGACCAGGTCGATGCCGCGGCGATGTTCGGCCGTACCTGCGCGCCACGGCAGCGGGCACGGCGCGTCCTCCGCCACGAAGAGATCGACCAGCTGGAGCGGCTCGGCGGTGTCGATGTCGGCGGTGCGCGGATTGCGCCGCTCGGTGGCCCGCAGGGAGCACCGGCAGGATGGCAGTTGGACCATCATGGGAGCTTAACTTACGGGCAGTCGAAAACGGTCCCAACTCACTTCTGCGCCCCCGAGGTCAACGTGCTCGCTCCGCCGCCTTCGCTGGTCCGTGCCCTTTCGTCCTGGCGCTTGCCTGCCGCTGGCGCCCGATCCGGCGCAGCGGACCGGAATCCCTCGCACCTGGCACCTGGCCGGGAAGGCCGCGAGTCGCCGACGCCGAGCACGCCATGGTCGTCTCGGGCAGCGCGATTGCCAGCGAGGTCGGGCGCGACATCATGCAGGCCGGCGGCAACGCCGTCGACGCGGCCGTGGCGGTGGGCTTCGCGCTGGACGGTGGTCCATCCCGAGGCCGGCAACATCGGCGGCGGCGGATTCATGATCATCCGCACGCGCGACGGCAAGACCTACGCGCTCGACTACCGCGAGACGGCCCCGGCCGCGGCCACGCGCGACATGTACCTCGACGCCGAGGGGCAAGCCCGACCAACACGAGCATCTACGGCGCGCTCGCGGCCGGGGTGCCCGGCTCGGTCGCCGGCCTGCTGGAGGCGCACCGGCGCTTCGGGCGCCTGCCGTTCGCCGCAGGTGATCGACCCGGCCATCCGGCTGGCCCGCGACGGCTTCGTGGTCGACACTACCGCGTCGCGCTCGATCGCCGGCGACATGTCCGCCGTTCCAGCAGTCTTCGCCGGCCGCGGTGGCGCAGTACCTCAACGACGGCAGCGCCCCGGCCGCCGGGCACGGTCCTCAAGCAGCCCGACCTGGCGCGCACGCTCGAGGCGATCCGCGACCATGGCCGCGACGGCTTCTACCAGGGCTGGGTCGCGAACTCGATCGCCGACGAGATGCAGCGGGGCGGCGGGATCATCACCACGCCGACCTGGCCGGCTACCAGGCCAAGTGGCGCGACGCCGATCAAGATCGCCTACCGCGGCTACACCGATCTACTCGATGCCGCCGGCGTCCTCAGGCGGCGCCACGCTCGCCATGATCCTCAACATCATGGAGGGATTCGGCCCGCTGCCGCCGTTCGGGTCGACCGCCCTGCTGCACCGCGAGGCCGAGGCGATGCGCCGGGCCTTCATGGACCGCAACCGCTTCCTGGGCGATCCCGACTTCGACAGCCTGCCGATGCTGCCGAGCATGCTGTCGAAGCCGTACGCCAAGAGCGTCCGCGCCACCATCGACCTCGACGCAGGCCACGCCGACACCGCCGTTCGATCCCGGCGATCAAGGACGGGCTCGACCACCACGCACTACTCGGTGGTCGACGCGGACGGCAACGCCGTCTGCACCACGACCACGCTCAACAACAGCTACGGCACCGCCGTGACGGTGACCGGGGCCGGCTTCCTGCTCAACGACGAGATGGACGACTTCGCCACCGCGCCGGGGAAGCCCAACATGTACGGCCTGGTCCAGGGCGAGATCAACGCCATCCAGCCGGGCAAGCGGATGCTCTCGGCCATGACGCCGAGCATCGTGGTGGACCGGCCGGCCACCTGAAGATGGTGGTCGGCACGCCGGGCGGCCCGACGATCATCACCCAGGTCTATCACGTGATCAGCAACGTGATCGACCATGGCATGTCGCTGGCCGACGCCGTGGCCGCCCCGCGGCTGCACCACCAGGCGCTCCCCGATTCGATCCAGCTCGAGCGCGGCGGGTTCCTCGATGCGGTCATGGATTCGCTGCGGGCGATGGGACACGCCATCAAGTTCGGCGGGGGCGGGGACGTGCAGGCGATCATCCGTACGGCCACCGGCTGGCAGGGCGTGAGCGACCCGCGAGGAGGAGGCATGCCGTCGGGATACTGAGGCCCGACGGCACACCGCCGCCGGTTCAGGGCTTGCGGACGAACGCGTCGCGAAGGGTCAAGGTCACCGAGTTGCCGGCATGGACGATAATGTCGCGATTGGCGCTCTTGGCGGCGACGGCGGCCCCGGCAGCCCCACCACCCACCGCTCCCACGACCGTACCAGTCTTGCCGCCGATGGCGTGGCCGATGATGGCTCCGGCCGCCGCGCCGATCCCGGTCTTGGCCACCTCCCCTGCCCCGATCGGACGCGCCTTCATCTCATAGGCATAGTCCGAAGCCCGGGCGACGACCGGGTAGCTGACGCCGTCGATCTCCACGTCGGTCGCCGACAGCACGAGCGTTCCCTTCTCCCCGCGATTCGATGCCTCAGCGATCTGCACGATGTGCAGCGTCACGATGGCGCCGGCAGGGATCACCACCTTGCCGCTCGCATCAGGAACATCCGCGGCGACCCGTACCCGGATCGAATCACCCACCTTGTTGAGGTGTGAGTGAATCGAGTCCAGGGTGGTCGTGGCGATCACGACTCCCGCCGCCAGTGTCGGTACCGGCGTCGGGAGCACCTCGGCGGCGGGCGGTGGCGCTGGTTGGGCGGCCGACGGGGGCGCAGCCACCACCGCCTTGGGGGGCGCCGGTTTCGGCGTCGGCTGCGGGCGCGGCGTGGCGACCGGCTCAGGTGGCGGCGGAACCAGCGCGGAGGTGTCCGGCAACGGGGCATCGACGATGGGGATGATGCTGTCGCTCAGACGGGAACTGTCCAGCGCCATCTGGGGAGGCGGCTTCTCTCCGCCGCAAGCCAGCAGGCCGACCGTGGCCAGGGCGATCAGGGAATCGGTGGTCCATCGCATGTTCAATACTCCTCCTGCTGTATGTAGGATCGCACGCCGGCACCTCACCGCCCGACGGCAACCAGTACGACGTCTGAGCCCCCGATTCGATCACACCCGAGGTGAGATGACCGAAGGTGTCCGGAGCTGGCGATGCCGCGCGAGGTCCTCAGAGTCGCTGGCGAAGGAAGTCCGGCGTGACGGCCTGAAGCAGCGTCACGAGCCGGGCAAACTCGCCCGTCACCAGCAAGAGGCCGATGGCGATCAGGATCACGCCGCTGATACGCTGCACCCAGGGCAGCCACCGCCGGAAGCGCTGGAACCAGTCGCGAAACGCGTCCAGCGCCACTGCCACCACCAGAAACGGCACCGCCAGCCCGGCTGAATAGGCTGCCAGAAGGAGGATGCCGCGATGCAGGTCGTTGCTGGTCCCCGCCATGAGCAGGATGCCGCCGAGCACCGGGCCAATGCACGGCGTCCATCCGGCGGCAAAGGTCATCCCCACCAGCACCGACCCGAGGAAGCCGAGCGGCTTGCGTTCGAGATGCAGGCGACGGTCCTGGTCGAACGCGGCGATCCGGATCACCCCGAGCGAGTAGAGCCCGAAGATGATCACCAGCACGCCCCCCGCGCGGGCAAGCCAGATCTTGTTGTAGCGCAGCGCGGTACCCAGTTGGGTGGCGCCGGCGCCGAGGGCGATGAAGACGAGCGAGAAGCCGGCGATAAAGAGGAGAGCGTGCAGCACCGCCCAGTGCCGACGATCGCCCAGCTCCTCCATCGTCATCCCCGTCAAGAAGCCGATATAACTCGGCACCAGCGGCAGCACGCACGGCGAAAGGAAGCTCAACAGCCCACCAAGGAACGCCACTGCCGGCCCGATGGCCGCTTCGCCGTTCATCCTGACCGTCCGGCGGGTGAAGGCGCGCTGAGGTTCGGGGACCGACATGCCTGACAGAGTCCGTGAATCTCGACCCGGTGCCAATGGTGCTGAAAACCGTGTTCGTCGGAGACGAGAGGGAGGATTCGCTCGAACCGTTCGGTGGCGAACTCGGTCACTTCACCGCAGCGCGAGCAGACGAGGTGACCATGCCGCGCGCCGGCATGCATCGGTTCGAAGCGGCGAAACCCTTCACCAAAATCGTTGACCCGCACCAGCCCGCTCTCCACCAGCGTGTCGAGCGCGCGGTAGATGGTCGCCAAGCCGACGCGGACCCCGTCGTCCCGCAACCGCCGTTGCATGTCATCCACCGAGAGGTGTTCACGACTGGTCAAAACGATGGCGGCGATCACGTCCCGCTGTCGGGTGGCCGGGAGTTGGCGCTCCTGCAACCAGCCGCGGAACCGCTCCAGCAGTTCGTGCCCTGAGGCGTTGTCATCCTGGGACATCGGGATGCTCATCCTCGGTGACCGCTGCCATGACCGGGAACCATCTCAGCACGTCGACCGGCAGAGGCGGCTCCCCGTCGTCTGCCCGCACCGGCACCAGCTGCAGCAGCTCATGCAATGCCTCGATCGGACCGCTGCCGACCTCTTCCATGTGCGCCTCGAAGCCGCCGCGCTGCTTGCCCTTGATCGTGGCGACATAGCGAGCGGTGTAGATGCGCCGGCGATCGCCGTCAATCCGGCTCAGGACGGCGGTGCCGAACTCGCGCTGATCGCGTCGCAGGATCCGGAAGACCCATACCCCGTCGACCTCCTCCACCGGCAGGGCGTCACGAAGCCAGGCCGCCAGGCGTTGCCACGGGGGACCCTCGCCCGGACCGCCGGGAGTCACTCCTGGGCGCATCGTTCGCGGGATAGCTGGAGAATGAGCATTGGCCAAGGATAGTGGGGAACGCCCGGCTAGAGCAGGCTCACCGGGTCCCGGTCGACCGCCACCCGCACGTCGCCACGTCCAGCAGCCAGTTGCGGGGCCGCCGCGCGCACCCAGCGTCCGAGCTCCTGGGGTGGCCCCTTGAGGATGAGGTGGTCCCGCCAGCGGTCCTTGATCCGCGCAATCGGACAAGGTGCGGGGCCGAGGACGCTGAGCGGCAGCGCATTATGGGCGACCACCCGCCCACACCACTCGGCCACCTCGAGAGCGCGACGGCTGACGGTGGCGCGGTCGGGACCAGAGATGATGATGTTGGCGATCGCCACGTGCGGCGGATAGGGCGGTGACTGCCGGGCAATCAGCTCGGCTTCCAGGAACCCCTCGGCGTCGTGGCGGGCGGCGAACTCGAGCGCGGGGTGGGTCGGCTGCCGGGTCTGGACCAGAACCCGGCCACCTTTCGGCCCCCGACCCGTGCGACCGGCGACCTGCGCGATCAGCTGAAAGGTCCGTTCCGACGCGCGGAAGTCGGGCAGGTGCAGCGCGGTGTCGGCGTCGACCACGCCGACGAGGGTGACATTCGGAAAGTCGATCCCCTTGGCGATCATCTGCGTCCCGAGGAGGATGTCCACGTCGCCACGCTCGACGCGATCGAGGATTCGATGATGGGCCCACTTTCCGCTCGTCGTGTCCAGATCCATCCGGGCCAGCCGCGCCTCGGGAAAGCGGGCCGCCGCGAGTTCTTCCAGCTGCTGCGTGCCGGCGCCCAACGGCCTGGCGGCCTCACCGCCGCATACGGGACATCGGGCTGGGATCGCCTGGCGATGATCACAGTAGTGACAGCGCAACTCCGCGGGCTGGCGGTGCACCGTCAGGGAAATGCTGCAGCGCGGACAGTTCACCACCTCGCCGCAGTCGCGGCATTGCACGAACGCTGCCCAGCCGCGCCGGTTGAGCAGAAGGAGCACCTGCTCGTGGCGCGCCAGCGCGGCGGTGATCCCGTCATCGAGCTGCTGGCTCCATGGCAACCCCGAGACGCCGCGCACCTGCGGGGCCACCCGGAGATCGATCACGTCGACCGGTGGCATCGGTCGGGCGGCGATTCGTTCCGGCAGGCGGACGATTCGGCCGCGATGGGCCAGGCCCGCCCATGATTCCAGCGATGGCGTGGCGCTGCCGAGGATCAGGGTTGCGCCTTCAAGGCGGGCTCGCATCGCGGCAACGGTGCGCGCGTGATACCGCGGCGTTTCGCCGTTCTTGTAGCTCGTCTCGTGCTCCTCGTCGAGGACGATCACTCCGAGGTTCTGCACCGGCGCGAACACGGCGGAGCGCGCCCCCACGGCCACCCGGCGCTCCCCGCGACGCAGCGCGCGCCACGCATCGGCGCGTTCGCCGTCGGAGAGGGCGCTGTGGAGTACGGCTACGTCGTCGCCGAACACGGCACGGACTCGGCTGACCGTCTGCGGAGTCAGCGCGATCTCTGGCACCAGGATGATCGCGCCACGACCCGCCGCGATCAGTTCGCGGATGCGCTCGAGATAGACCAGCGTCTTTCCCGACCCGGTGACACCGAACAGCAGCGCCGACTCTCCCGGCGGCACGGCCTCGAGCCAGGTGAGCGCGTCGCGTTGATCGGTCGTCATGTGCGGCGGCGGCGGCGAATGTGGCAGGTTGGCGAACGGATCACGAGTTGTCTCGGCAAGCCCGAGCTGCACCAGTCCGCCCGTCGCGAGGGCTTTCAGTGGAGCCTCCGTGACCCCTGCTGCCGCCAGCAGATCGGCGACGACCGCGCGTCCACCGCGCACTTCGAGCAATTCGTAGAGCAACCGCTGCTTCGGCGCCCGGCGGAAACGACTGGCGCGCTCGATCAACGAGAGGGGATCGCCGCTGAGCGCCGCGACCCGGACCGTGGCAATCCCGCCGGACGTGTCTGGCCGCAGCACGTCCAGGGCGACGATGCCGACCCGCTGGAGCCGGTCCACGACGTCCCAGAGGGGGCGCTTCATCGCGCGCGCGGCGGTGCGCATCGGGGCACGCCCACCGCGATCGCTGAGCCAGCGCACCAGCTCCTCCGCCGTACCACCCACCCGGGCTCGTCCGCCAAGCAAGCACCAGGTCGACACTCGAATGCCCCCAGAGTGCCGCCGGCAGCATCGCGCGCAGGACCAGTCCGAGTGGCGCTCCATAGTAGTGTGACAGTCGCTCGGCGAGGGCGAGCAGCATGGCCGGCATCGCCGGGGACCCATCGGGAGTGGCAAGCAGGTCGCGCGATGCCATCGCCGGCGCCGGGACATCGACGGCGGTGATGATGCCGACCAGTTCACGGGTCCGGACGGGAACGACAACGCGCGCCCCGGGGAGCGCGCGATCGGCGAGCGTTGCCGGAATCCGGTAGGTGTAGGGGTCGGCGAGCGGGAGCGGCAGCGCGACGTGCGCGTACCGTTCGGTCATCGCGGGGCCACGCCGAGTCCCGGACCGTCGGGCAGCGTCACCTGCCCTGCGGGAATCGTCGCGCCCACAAACGGGTCATCGCGCAGCAGCGCGGCGCCATCGAGATCCACGATGTCGACCAGCGGCGTGAGGTGCGCCGCGGCGGTGATCCCGATCGAGGATTCGATCATGCAACCCGACCATCACCATCATGCCATGGGCGCGCGCGATGGCGATCATCCGCAGCGCCTCCCGCAGGGAGCCACACTTGGCGAGCTTGATGTTGATGCCGTCGACGGCGCCGGCCAGCCCGGGGATGTGGGCCGACGTGACGCAGCTCTCATCTGCAATGATCGGGATCGGCGACTGGCGACGGACATGGGCCAGCCCGGCGATGTCGCCCGGCATCACCGGTTGCTCCAGGACGGTCACGCCGAACTCGGTGAGCATCGGCAGCATCTGCACCGCGTGTGCCGGCGTCCACCCGCAATTGGCATCAACACGAAGCTCCTTGTCGGTCGCCCCCCGGATGGTCGCGAGAATCTCACGGTCGTTGGGCGAACCGAGCTTGACCTTCAGGATTGGATAGCCGGCAGCCTCGGCCACTTTCTGCCTGATCTTCTCGGGCGTGTCCATGCCGATCGTGAATGTCGAGCGCGGCGCCTTGGTCCGATCGAGGCCCCAGTATTGCCACAGCGGAATGCCGAGCCGCTTGCCCACGAGATCATGCAAGGCCGTGGAGATCGCCACGCGCGCCGCGGCATTGCCGGCCAGTGTCGACTCCAGCCGCCGCTCGATCGCGTCGAGGGCAAAGGGATCGTCGCCGAGCAGCGGCGCGTAGGTGTGCAGCGCCGCCTGCACGGTCTCCAGGGTCTCGCCGTAGAACGCGGTTGCCGCGGCCTCGCCCCATCCCTCGACGCCATCGGCATCGGTCACCTTCACCATGACGGTGCGAAACTCGCTGCGACCTCCGCGTGAAATGATGAACGGGTGGGTCGTGTGGAGCGAGAGGAGTTCGGTGGTGAGGCGGAGAGTCATGGCGTCGACCGGTGATCGGGTGTCGTAGGGGAGACGAGAGACGCGCCTCTCGGGCAAAGCTAATCCCCGAGCGCCCGGACCGTCGCCAGCACTCCCGCGGCGAGCCGTTCGGGGGCGTACCCGCCTTCCATCACCATCGCGATGGGAGCCGCCGGAAATCGCTCCCGCAGGCGTCGAGTCCATGTGGCGTAGTGTTCCGGCTCAAGCGTGAAGCCGCCGAGCGGATCGCCGCGCATGCCGTCATAGCCGGCCGACACGAGGACCACGTCAGGCGTCCAGTCGTCGGTCGCCGACTTGATCCCGTGCCAGAGTGCCTCGAGATAGACTGTCGGCGCAAGTCCGGCAGGTTCCGGGAGGTTGAAGACGTTCCCCACTCCGCGCTCGCTGGCCGCCCCGGTGCCGGGCCACCAGGGCCATTGGTGCATGGAGACGAATCGCGTTGCCGGCTCCGACGCCACCATTGCCTGCGTCCCATTGCCGTGGTGGACATCCCAGTCGACGATCAGCACACGGTCGTGACCGCGTCGCCGTGCCTCGGCGGCAAGAACGGCCACGTGATTGACGAAGCAGAATCCCATGGTGCGATCCCGGAGCGCGTGATGCCCGGGCGGCCGGATCGCTGCGAAGGCATGGCCACGCCCACGGAGGGCGCAGTCGAGTGCCGCCAGGGCGGCTCCGGAGGCGCCAAGGACGGCTCCCCAGGTTGCCGGCGAGGCCGACGTGTCCTCATCGAAGGCCCCACCCCCTGCGGCACACCGTTTCGCGACGGTGGCGAGGTACTTCGCATCGTGGCGGGCGAGCAGTGAAGTGAGCGCCGCGGGCGGTGACAAGGTGACCGCAACCGCCGGATCGCCGCGGAGCACGGCCAGAACCGCCGCGAGCCGGATGGGGGCTTCAGGATGCCCGACACCCGGCTCGTGCTCCGCACAGCCCGGAGCAGTGAAGACCTGCATCGCCTCAGCGCACGGCGAGTCGCCGTTCGCGCAGGGCGATCAGCCCGGCGTCGGCGGGAACTCCTGCGTCCGCGAGCGAGCAGGTCTCGTCGCGCAGCGTGGCACCCCGAAACTTGAGGACAAACTCCGATGGGGAGTCGGTGACCTTGGCGGCGAGGAGGGCCGCGCTCTTGACCGCCGCGATCGTGGTCGATTCCGGCAGGTCCAGGACGACTTCATCCCACTTGTCGAGCACGGTGACGCGGAGCCGGAGCGAATTGCTCATGCTGGTTCCCCGTCCGGCGTGGGCAGGCCGGAGAGAAAGCGGTCGACGGCCTGGTCAAACAGCAGCGTCGACCCCCTGATCCTGGTCCCCCCGGCATCGGCAAATGCGGCAAGGGCCACCTTCTCTCCGCCCTGCCCGCGGAGCACCAGGAAGCCCGGTCCTTCCTGCTCGGGAAAGGCGGAGGTGGCGGGAACACGCTCGGCAAAGAACCGCTTCGCGCGCACGAAGACTTCATCGGCCGAGAGTGTTGTCGTTGTCTCGAAAACCATCGTCAGGTCACTCCGGAAGTCGCGGAAACCACTGGCTCGCCCGACGGGCGGAAACGCTCAGCGTGCTTACCCGAGGCAGTCGGCACTGAAACGGCCTCGAGCGCCTGGGCCAGGTCGGCGATCAGGTCTTCGTAATGCTCCACTCCCACCGACAGTCGAATCATCCCGTCAGTGATGCCGAATTGCTGCCGCTGATCGTATGGGATATCGGCGTGTGTCATCGTGGCCGGGTGCTGCGCCAGCGACTCCGTGCCGCCGAGTGACACCGCCAGATGGATCAGGCGAAGGGCATTGAGCACTCGGAAGGCCGCCGCCTCGCCCCCGGGCACTTCGAAGGCGATGAGCGACCCCGGGCCAAGGCACTGTCGCTGGTAGACCTCGAACATCGGGTGTTCCGCCGACAGGTTGCCGAGATAGTGGACACGCTCGACCTTCGGATGGTCGTTGAGGAACTGCGCGACGTAGCCGGCATTCTTCATCGCCGCGGTCATCCGCATCTTGAGCGTCTCAAGCGAGCGCATCAGCAGCCAGCCGGTCCAGGGACTGGCCATGGTACCGAGAAAGGTGCGCAGGGTGCGAATGGGTGCCATCACCTCGGCACTGCCGAGCGCGGCCCCGGCGATGGTATCGCTGTGGCCCCCGATGAACTTGGTCGCGGAGTAGATCACGACATCCGCACCGTGCTTGAGCGGCTGCTGCCAGAGGGGGCCGAGAAAGGTGTTGTCGACCATCACCACCGGCCGGCGACCGGGAACGGCGAGACGCTGGGCCAAGGCTGCCACGGCCGCGATATCCACCAGCGCATTCGTGGGGTTCGCTGGCGTCTCGAGGAAGACCGCGCCGATGGGACGGTCGCCGATCTGCTTTCGCAGTGCGGCCTCGTGGGAGTCGGGGGCCTCACCGGCGGGGAGACCGATGGCCTCGATGTTCCAGGTCGGCAGCACGTGGCGGAGGAAGTGATCGGAACCACCGTAGAGCGGAGTGGAGTGGAGCACCACATCACCCGGTCGCACGAAGGCCAGCAACGATGTGGTGACCGCCGCCATTCCGCTGGCGAACACCAGGGCACCCTCCGCCTCATCCCAGAGGCAGAGCCGATCCTCGAGAACCTCGAGGTCGGGGTTGTTGAGGCGGGAGTAGATCAGTCCCGGCACCTCGCCTGCCCCGGCTTCACGGAGACCGTAGGCGACCTCGAAGAAGGCCTTTCCCTCTTCGGCGGATTCGAAGACAAAGGTCGACGTCTGGAAGACCGGGCACTTCAGGGCCCCTTCGGACAACGACGGATCGTACCCGAACCCCATCATCAGGCTCTCGGGACGAAGGGCGTGATTGCCAATCCGGGTCATCTTGGAATCGTGGCTCATATACGTTCCTCTATTCGCCGACACGCTCACTCAGCCACGCCGTCACCTGATCGAGCCCCACGCGATCCTGCGCCATGCTGTCGCGGTGGCGAATCGTGACACTCCGCTCGGTGAGCGTGTCTCCGTCAATGGTGATACACCAGGGGGTGCCAACCTCATCCTGCCGCCGGTAGCGCCGGCCGATCGCACCGGCATCGTCGTAGAACGCCGGAACCCGACTTCGCACGTCGTGATACAGTTCGCGAGCGAGTTCCGGCATGCCGTCCTTCTTGACCAGTGGAAGTATCGCTGCCTTGATGGGGGCGATGGAAGGCCGGAATCCCATTACGACTCGAGTTTCGCCATCCACCGTCTCCTCCCGGTAGGCGTCTGCCATCACCGTCAGGGTGACCCGGTCCGCGCCGATCGCTGTTTCGATGACGATAGGGGAGGTAGTGCTCGTTGGTCGCCTGCTCGAAATACTCCAGCTTCTTGCCGGAGAACTCCTGGTGCCGCCGCAGGTCGAAATCAGTCCGGTTGTGGACCCCTTCGACCTCCTGCCATCCGAACGAGAACTCGTACTCGATGTCGTAGGCTGCCTTGGCGTAATGGGCGAGTTCGCCAGGGCCGTGCTGGTGCCAGCGCAACTTCGCGGGATTGAGACCGAGGCCGACGTGCCAGGCCATCCGGATCTCGCGCCACTGCTCGAACCACTCCTCATCAGTCCCGGGCTTGACGAAGAACTGCATCTCCATCTGCTCGAATTCCCGGGTCCGGAAGATGAAGTTCCCGGGAGTGATCTCGTTCCGGAACGCCTTGCCGATCTGGGCGATGCCGAAGGGGATCTTCTGCCGTGAGGAATTGAGGACGTTGAGGAAGTTGACGTAGCTTCCCTGCGCGGTCTCCGGCCGGAGGTAGATTGCCGCCGCGCTCTCCTCGACCGGCCCCATGAACGTCTTGAACATCAGGTTGAACTGTCGCGGCTCAGTCAGGTCGCAGGCCGAATGCTCCCCGGGCAACTTGCTCGGCTTCTGGGGACAGCGGGCATCGGCGAGCTTGTCGGCCCGGAAGCGTGCCTTGCAGGTGCGGCAGTCGATCAGCGGGTCGGAAAAGCCACTCACGTGACCGGAAGCCTCCCAGACCTTCGGGTGCATCAGGATCCCGGCGTCGAGCCCCTCGATGTCCTCCCGGCCATGGACCAGGGCCTGCCACCAGCGGTCCTTGATGTTGCGCTTGAGCTCCACCCCCAGCGGCCCATAGTCCCAGACGGAACCGAGCCCGCCATAGACCTCGGAGGACTGGAAGACGAATCCACGCCGTTTGGCGAGGGAAACCAGCTTGTCCATTACGGAAACTTCGGCCATTGGTCGATACTGGCTGGGGTATTGGAACGGCGGCAGCGCCGCGAGGAGCGGAAACGTAACCCGTCAAGGAATTTGACTCCATCGCTGGCGGGTGTTGCGTTCCGCCGTCACGGGGGTGTCTGGTGATTTCACAGAATGTGGATAAGTTCATGTCATGCCGATAGTTGGTGCCCTCGCCAGCGGGGGCAGGGTTCTTGCGTGAACTGTGGTTATGCTGCAAGCTCCATCTTGTGCCGCCTCCCCCCCGGGGGTTGATGGCCGTCGCGGAGCGGCCCAGCTTTGGGCTGGTAATCGCAATCGTCCTGATCGGCATTATCACGCGGAGGGCGGCTTGAGCCACCAGGACCTGAAATCGAGAGCACAGATGCGCAAGCAAGCCGGCTTCACGCTCATTGAGGTGATGATCGCCATGGTCATTCTGGTGATCATTGCCAGTTCGGTGGCTCGCTTCTCGGCCGTCTTCTCCAAGGCCATGACCAACTCTTCGATCCGGGTCGTGGCAAGCCGGTGTCGCCTCCGACCGACTGGAGCTGGTGCGCGCCGACCCGAGCTACACCAGCCTGGTCACGCGCTACAGCTCTGGTGCGTCTCCGACACCACCGGGTTTCCTGGCTATCCCTGTATGCGCCGCACCACCAAGGTCGTCCGGGACCAGACCGGATCCCCGGCCCGTGACCTCACCACGGTGACGGTCCGGGTCTTCGATCCAGGCCTGAAGGACACTGTCGCCCTCACCGCCGTCATTGCGAGCCCATGATGACCACTTCCCCGCCTGTTCGCTGCGGCCGCGCTCACTGCCGGCTTCAGCCTCATCGAACTGCTGATCGCCATGACCATGGCGGTCGGCATCGCCGGTGCCGCCTATTCGCTGTTCCGCTCGCAGTCGCGGGGGTTCAGCGACAACGTCGACCGGTTCGACACGATCCAGAATGCCCGCAGCGCCATGGAAGAGTCCGAACGCGTCATCCGGACCATGGGCGCCGGCACGCCGAACAACCAGCCGATGCTGGTGTATGGCGCCAACGACGTGCTCGCCTTCAACACCGACTACATCGAGCAGACACGGTCGACACCCGGTGGGCCACGTACTTCAATCCGGATACACCGGTCGGTGAGAGCGAGGCCTGGGACCGAGGCCGACGCAGACGGTCATCCCCAATAGCACGTACACCTATCCCGACAGCACCTACCACCTCGGGAACGGCACCGTGTCGCCTGCGGAGACCTACATGTTCTACTTCGCCGGCGACGCCTCGACCTCGAGGACCGATGACTACATCCTGTACCAGCGGGTCAACAACGGCCCCCCGGATATCGTGGCACGGAACATCCTGGCCCACCCGAGCGGCAAGCCGTTCTTCGAATACCTGATCCAGCGGACGCTGGTGAGCGGCGACACGCTCCTCACGGCACCGAACGCCGTCATCCCGCTGATCCGGCGGCCGCTGATCGCCGGGCATCAGTTCGCTCGGACAGTGCCGATTACGTCCGCCCCGACTCGGTCCGCGCCGTGCGGATGAACTTCCGCCTGACGAACGGGCACACGGGGGCAGCACGAGCGCTTCCGCGATGTGACCTCGACCATCGAGGTTCCCGAACAATGGCATCCCTCTCCCGACGGTCTGCGGCCGGGCCCCGCTTCAGCCCGGCGCCCTGACCGTGGTCGACACGGTGGCCGGGAGTGGTCGACTCTGGTTCACCTGGACCGACTCCGCCGACCAGGACGCTGGGGAGGACGATGTGCTGCAGTACATCCTCTACCGCCGGCTGGCGGGTGCAACCGCGTGGGTGGATCCGCTGGTGGTGGTCCGCGCCGAGGCAGGCAAGACCAGCTACATGGTGGAAATCGGGGACAACCTTCCGGGCACAGCCTACACCTTCGGGATCGCCGCCCAGGACTGCACGCCATCACAATCGACTATCCGGACGCTCAATGTCACGTCAAGCACTGCACCATAATCGTCCGAGGGAGAGTCAGCATGCCCATCGCAGCCACGCTTCACGGGCGCCGAGGTGGCTCGCTCATCCTGATGCTTCTGCTGGTCAGCCTCGCGGTCACTGCGATGGCCATGGGGGCCATCGGACTGCCATCGGGCGCCCAGCTCTCGACGCGGTTCAGTGCCCGGGAAGCCTCGCTGCAGGCGGCCGCCAATGGCGGACTCGAAATCATCCGCGACTCGCTCAACCGCGGCGATTTCGACTCGCTGCTGCCGCTCGACGGCTTACACCACCCTGGCAGTCCAGCGCGACCGTCGACGACGCCTACGGCACCGCGCTGCCCGGGATCACCCGATCGCTCTATGTCGGCCGCACCGGCGGACGGACGGGTGGCCAGGCCACGGCCGGCCAGTACGGCAGTAATTTCGCCAGCGCGATTTCGATCATCCGCGACCAGCGCGGCGCGGTCGCCGCACGGCGGCTGCTACTGACCCAGGAATCGTGGGCCAAGTTCGCGGTCGCGATCAATGACTGGAGCGGAGCGCGCTGTTATGGCTGCGGCGAATCGGTCAACGGGCCGTTCTTCTCGAACAACTCGCTCAAGATCAGGGCGGCTGTTCCAGCCCCAAAGTCGCTCTTCGCGGCACCGTCGACGTCGTCGGGTCCATCAGCAACGTGTCCTCCGGCAACTTCAGGCAGGGGTACAAGACCGGCACCACCCCGGTGCCGTGGCCGACGCCGGCGCGGATCAACCTGATGCGCAGGTACGCCCAGGATGCCGATGCCGCCGATGGCGACTATGACATCACCGCCGGCACCATCGGCTCGCGGATTCCGGCCACGCGGATCGAGTTCGTTACCATCGATGTCAACGGTGATGGCGTCATCGAGTGGGACGAGGGCTTCATGCGCGTCTGGAAAGCCGGCCAATACCAGCGACTCCGTCCTGGCATACGCCACCGGCCGGCGCTGGCCCAGGGCGTTTGGTGGCGGCGGGGCCATCCGGCAGCGACCACAACATGATCTCGCGCAACTGCGGCGCGGACACCAGATCAACGGCGCCGGCGCCGACCATTTCTGGGACGCGAGCACGATCTACTCCAACACCACCGGGACCACGACCAACAAGCGAGACCGCGGTGCGCAGCGCACTGACGAGCGCGTCCCGCCGCTGCTACCTCGGTGGCGATCCGCACATCTACAGCGCCGTGACCGGCGACACCTCACGCCTGACTCGCTGACGACCAACACCCCGCTGGCGAGCAACAGCTTCGGTTGGTGGTTGCCGCGGCGCGCCGGAGCCTGGGCCGGCCTGAGCGCGGTGCGTTCAGGCGATGCCGCCCGCCTGATCCCGCTGGGTGCCAACCCGAACTTCAAGGGCGTCATCTTCGTGCAGGGCGATGTCGCGCTCAGCGGCCGGCTCCGTGGCCGGGTCTCCATCTTCGCCACCGGCAACGTCATCATGGCCGATGACCTGACGTACACCAATCCACCCGGCACCAAGTGTGACGCCGAGGGCGACATCTTCGGCGCGATTGCCACCAAGGACGTGATCATCGACGACAACAACCTGCAGACGCCGTTCCAGTGAACAACAGGGTCTGTGGGCCGGCTTCGACGACACCAACGACGCCAACTACAACATGTTCCTGCTCGCCGCCGGCGAGCGGCGGCCCTCAAACGGCAACTGGTACGGTGAAGGCGTTGCAGCTCGCCCTGGATCATACCCCGCGGGGTGGCCCACCACCCAGGAAGCGTCCTCGGCCAACGGGTCGGGGACTCACGGCGATCAACCAGAAGTGCGGCACCGCGGTCAACGGCTGCGTCCGGGTCACCGGCGGTCTGGCCCAGGGCCGAGTCGACAATGCGACCTATTATGGCGACAGGAGCTATGGCTGGGCAGAGGCTCACTCCTACGATCCGTGCGGGGCCGTCAATCCGCCGCCCTATTTCCCCACGACCGGGCGGTTCATCGAGAGCCGGTACTACGAGCTTGATCCAGTATGGCTGAACCAGATCACGATCTCCGAATTCTTCAGCCGGCTCCGGGCCCAATAGCCAGCACCAGGGGCCCAGGCCACGGGCGCGGGGCAGGAATCCTGCCCCGGGGTTATCGTTCGTGCATGCCACCGATGCGCTGCGTTCCGGCTGAGCGTCACTTGAGAGCCCGGGCTGGCGTGACCCTCTTCGAGCTCCTGATCGTGGTGATCATGATCGGAATCCTGGTGGGGATCTGCGCCTCACGGCTCGACTGGGGGCGGTATCGGGCCGATGGCGTGAGTCGCACGGTGCTCGCTGAACTCTCCGCAGGACAGCGACTGGCGGTCTCCCTCCAGGAGAATGTCATCGTGACGATGCCGGACAGCAATCGATTGCAGTTCCATGAGGACAGGAACAACGACGGCGTGATCGACTCGGATGAGCGCGTCCGGATGCTCGTCCTTGACGATCGCTACAAGTTCGGGCGCGGCTCCATGCCGGACACCCCGGCACCGGCCGACCCGACCGCGCTCACGACGCTGACGTTTCGTCGCGACGGCTCGGCCAACCCCGCGCGGCACCTTCTACTCTCCGGTCCCGAGGCCGATCCGACCTGCCGGCATTGCCGAGCGGTTACCCTGAGTCGTGCCACGGGACGGACGGTGATCTACAGCTATGCGACCGGCACCTGGAAGCGAGGAAATTGACGGGTATCGGTCATCGATCCACGGCTAGACCTCGATGATCTGATCCCGCCTCGTCCCCACGCTCACATACCGAATCGGCGCCCCGGCGAGATCCTCCAACCGGTCGAGATAGGCCCGCGCCTGCGGCGGAAGATCAGCCAACGTGCGCGGCACCTCTGTTGGGCGCTGCCAGCCGGGAAGAACCTCGTAGACCGGCTTGACCCGCTCGAGCGACTCGACGTCGCTGGGGAACTCGGCGCACACTTCGCCATCGAGTTGATAGGAAACTCCCACCGGAATCTCGGCAAAGGTGTCCAGCACGTCGAGCTTGGTGACCGCCAGGCCGGTCAGGCCGTTGACCCGCACGGAATAGCGCAGGACCGTGGCATCGAACCAGCCGCAGCGCCGAGGACGTCCGGTGGTGGCCCCGAATTCGTGGCCGAGTGTCCGCAGCTTCATCCTCCTCCTCGCCACCAGCTTCGGTCGGGCAGCGGCCCGTTGCCGACCCGGGTCGTGTAGGCCTTCACCACCCCGAGCACGCCGTCAATCGCCGTGGGTCCGATTCCGGCGCCGACGGCCGCCCCGCCTGCCGTCGTGTTCGACGACGTCACGAATGGGTAGGTGCCGTGATCGATGTCGAGCAAGGCGCCCTGTGCGCCTTCGAGCAGCACGCGACGCGAATCGCGAACGGCGCGATGCAACCAGAAGGCCGGTATCCGTCGCGAGCGGGCGGAGCCGCGCCCCGAGCCGCTCGGCGAGTTCAAGATGCTCGGCGAGGTCGGCGCGAATGGTCGCACCCAGCATGGTGAGCAGGGCATTGGCGCGTTCGATCCGCGACGCCAGCAGGTCGCGAGCGACGGTCCCCCGGATGATGTCGGTCACCCGAACACCGCGGCGACCGATCTTTTCCTCGTAGGCGGGACCGATGCCGCGACCGGTGGTCCCGATCTGCTGCTGCTTCTCGCTGGCCTGGTCGAGCAGCTTGTGATAAGGCAGGACCACGTGGGCTCGGTCGCTGACGAACAGGCGGCCGGCGCATCGCGATTCCCTGTTCCTCCAGGTCATCGAATTCCGCGAAGAACGTCTCGGGGTCGAGCACGACACCGTTGCCGACGACACAGATCGCCTGCGGGTGGAGAATGCCGGACGGGATCTGGTGAAGGACGAACTGCCGGTCGCCCACCACGACGGTGTGGCCGGCGTTGGCTCCGCCCTGATAGCGTACCACGACGTCAGCCCGCTCCGCAAGAACGTCGACGAGCTTGCCCTTGCCCTCGTCGCCCCATTGGGCACCGACCACCACGAGGCAATTGTGCTTGCGATCGAACATCTCCCCGCCTCCCCTGGGCACAAAAAACGGCCCCTTTCGGGGCGCATCCGGCTCCCCCCCAAGCTAACGATTGGGGGTTCGCCGGTCAATTTGCTTCGAAACCCGCCTCTGCCATCGCGCGGGCGAACGTCTCGGCCCGGCCTTCCTTGGCCGCGCGCTCGATCGCCTTGCGCAGGGGCGCCGGATCATCGCCGGCGGCCAACGCCGAGCGGAGCTGGTCGGTTGCCTCGGTCCACTCGACCACTAGCTGCCTGGTGTCATCAGGCCGTGAAACGAGGCGCTGCGCGATCACCCCGCGGAGCACCCCGATGACTCGCAACCGGCCGATGTCACGCTCCGCAGCCGGGAGGGTCGCCAACAGTTGCACCAGCGCCGAAGGCACGTCGGCAGCGCTGAAATCCGCAATGACCAGCACACCGGACTCGGCGAGGCGGATGGCACGCTCGAGCACGAAAGATTCCCTCAGCTCACTCAGCACCAGGACGTCCGGATCCTGCCGCCCGGCAGCCTGCAGGGCCAGCGCAAAGTCCTCGCTGTCGGTGCCGATTTCGCGCTGCGTAACCGAACTCGAGATGTCGCGATGCAGGAACTCGATCGGATCCTCGAGGGTGAGGACATGGCGCTGCTGGCTGCGATTGATGTGATGGACCATCGCTGCAATCGTTGAGGTTCTTCCCGAACCACGCGTCCCGGTGACCAGGACCAGTCCCTCGGGAAGCTCGGCGAACCGGGAGACGACCTCCGGCAACCCGAGCTCTTCAGGCGTCGGCACGGCGAAAGGAACCACCCGCAGGATCACCATGAACGATGATCGCTGTCGCAATACGTTGACGCGGAAGCGCCCGACCCCGGAGACCCCCCAGGAACAATCGAAGTCTCGAAGGTGGTCCAGCCGCGGGTCGTCGAGTTCCATCCCGGCGAAGATCGCCTGCCAGGGCGCGGGTTTGCGCCGGCGTGAGTCGCTGCTTGGTGAGCGGCACCAGCTCGCCCTGGACCCGGGCACGGAAGACATCGCCCGCCTTGGCGTGGACATCGGATGCCCCGCGCAGCACCGCGGCCTTGAGAACCCGTGCGAGCATCGGTGAAGTGATCATCTGCCCTCCGGCAGAAAGCCCATTCGCTCCGTCACCCCCGCAAGCGTCGCCGCGGCCAGTTCTCGCGCCCTGGCCGCGCCATCCGCAAGAATACTGGCCACCTCACCGGGCGCGGCGGCGAGCTCGATCGACCGTCTCACGCATCGGGGCCAGCGTCGTGATCATCTGGTCGGCGAGGACCCGCTTGCACTCGAGGCAGCCCCAGCCCGCGGTGCGACACTTTTCGGCCACCTCCGCACGGTCGCTGCCGGCGAGAAGTGCCGGTGCAGCGCGTAGAGATTGCAGATCTCCGGCGTGCCCGGGTCCTTCCGCGTCTTGCGGGCCGGATCGGTCATCGCGGGACGGAGCTTCTCCCAGATCTGCGCCGGACTCTCGGTCACGCCGATAGTGTTGCCGAGGCTCTTCGACATCTTGGCCTGGCCGTCGAGGCCGACGATTCGCTTGGCGCTGTGAGAGGATCGCCTGCGGCTCGGGAAAGAACGGCGCCCCGGCGAGAATCGGCGTTCCACTTGCCGGGCGATCTCGCGGCACAGCTCGAGGTGCTGCACCTGATCCTCGCCTACCGGTACCTGTCGGCGCGATAGAGCAGGATGTCCGCCGCCATCAGGACCGGATAGGTCAGCAACCCGGCCGGCACGGATTCGAATCGTTGCGACTTATCCTTGTATTGGGTCATCCGCTCGAGTTCGCCGAGCGGCGTGATCGACATCAGCAGCCAGGAGAGCGTGGCGTGGGCGGGAACATGGCTCTGGACGTACAGAGATCGAGCGGGACGGGTCGATGCCGGCGGCCATCAGACCGATGGCCATCTGGCGGGTCCGCTCGGCCAGGGTGGCCGGGATCGTAGCCCCCGGTGATGGCGTGCTGATCGACCACGCAGTACAGACACTCGTACTGGTCCTGCAACGCGACCGCAGCTCCGGACCATGCCCAGCCAGTTCCCGATGTGCAGTTCGCCGGAGGGCTGAATGCCTGAGAAGACTCGTGCCATGTCGTCAAGCTACCCGACCGCCGTGAGGGCGGCAACATGAGCCATGATGCCCGACGCCTCGCCAGGCTGGCCGAACGAGCCGCGGCTCGGGCGGCGGCGTTCCTCCGGACTGCCGCGCCTCCCGAAGCCTCCCAATGGACCGCCAAGGGACATCACGACTTCGTCACCGAGGTCGACCGCACGGCCGAGCGCGGGATTGCCGAAGAGCTGCTGCGCGCCGAACCGGACGGGCGGATCCTGGGGGAAGAGTTCTCGCCTGCTGGCATCGACCTGGCAGGCCTGGTCTGGATTGTCGACCCGCTGGACGGCACGACCAACTACCTGCATAGCTACCCGTGGTGGTCGGTCTCGATTGCGGCCTCACTCGATGGCGACCTCGTCGCCGGCACCGTCCTCAACGTGCCGACCCATCATCACTACACCAGCTGGCGAGGCGGCGGTGCCTGGTGCGGTGCCGAGCGACTCGCCGTCTCCACCGTCCGGGACCCGTCCCAGGCGCTCCTCGGAACCGGCTTCCCCTTCAAGGCGCTCGAGCACCTCCCCCGCTACCTCGAACTGCTCCAGGCGATCATCCCATTGACCAGCGGGATCCGGCGTGCCGGAAGTGCGGCGCTCGACCTCGCTGACGTTGCCCAGGGGCATTTCGACGCCTTCTGGGAGATGCAGCTCGCCCCGTGGGATATCGCGGCGGGGACCATCCTGATCCGGGAGGCGGGGGGGATCGTGACCGATCTGGCGGGCGTGCCGGCGGAGATTCGCCAGACCGGCCTGGTGGCGGGGAACCCGTGGATGCATGAGTGGATGATGGGGCAACTGCAGGAGACGCGATGATCGATCATTGCTGATCGATCATCGAGCCTCTCACGTCAGTATCCGCGGTCCCTCGCCGGTGATCGCCACCGTATGCTCGAAATGGGCCGAAAGCGACCCATCCTGCGTGACGACCGTCCACTTGTCCTTCAGTGTCCTGGTGAGATAGCTCCCCATGGTGATCATCGGTTCGATCGCGATGGTCATGCCGGCCTTCAGGTGAGGCCCGCGGTGCGGCTGGCCGAAATTGGGGACCTGCGGCTCTTCGTGAAAGCGCGTGCCGATACCGTGCCCGACCAGCTCGCGGACCACCCCGAATCCGGCTCCTTCCGCCACCGTCTGGACCGCGTAACCGATGTCGCCGACCTGATTCCCGACCGTCGCCATGGCGATGCCGGCGACCAGCGACTGCTGCGTCACCTCAAGCAGGCGCTGGACCGAGCCGGCGATCTCGCCGACGGGGATCGTCGCGGCCGAATCGGCGTGGAGGCCGTCGACACACACCCCGACATCCACCGAGACGATCGAACCCGCCGACAGCTTTCGCCCGGCCGATGGGATACCATGAACGATTTCTTCGTCGATCGACGTGCAGAGTGTCTTTGGGAAGCCGTAGAGCCCCTTGAAGGACGGCGTCGCCCCCGGGTGGGAGCGGATGAACCGCTCCGCCTCGCGGTCAAGGTCCTCGGTGGTCATGCCGGGCCGGACGATTTCGCGCATCAAGGCGAGCGTGTCATGGACGATGCGTCCCGCCCGGGCCATAGTTTCGAGTTCACGGCCTGACTTGATGGTGATCACGGTGTTCCCAACGCCTCACGAATCCGGGCTGCCACCTCGGCCACTGTTCCCACCGCCGCGATGCGCCTGACCGACCCGTGCTGCTCGTACCAGGCGATTACCGGCGCGGTCTGTTCGCGATATGCCTCGAGCCGGACTGCGACGGCGGCGGGGTCATCATCGGCGCGGCGCTCCATGGTCCGGCGCTTCTCCAGCCGACCGAGAACCTCGGCGTCGGTGACATCCAGGAAGAGGACCTGATCCAACTGGCGGCCCCGCTCGGCGAGCAGTGCGGCCAGGCCCTCGGCCTGCGGAATGGTCCGCACCACCCCGTCGAACAGGACGCCGCCGGCTGCCTGGGGCTTCGCCAGCTCCTCACGCATGATGCCGAGAATGATGTCGTCGCTGACCAGGTTGCCGGCCTCCATCACCGCCTTGGCCCGACGCCCGAGGGGTGTCCCGAGCCGGACCGCTTCGCGGAGGAGGTCGCCAGTGGCAAACTTGGGAATGCCCAGCGTCTCGGCGAGGCGGACGCCCTGGGTGCCCTTGCCCGCGCCCGGCGGGCCCATCAGGAGAAGGTCCATGTGTCGTGCTTCCGTCGTTCAACGTACGTTCGCGGGCTCTGCGCCCTGATAGATCATAGCAGGAAGGGTGGCTCACTGTCCCAGAGCCACCCTCCCATTCGACGCGGGTCGAGTGGCCCTCCTACATCCCGAACTTGCCCCCACGGCCGCGATACTTCACCCGGCCGGACTTCATGAAGCCGTCATACTTGCGCAGGGTGCGGTGTTGTTCGATCTGGGCCAGGGTATCAAGCAGGACACCCACGACGATGAGGATCGACGTGCCGCCGAAGGAGAAAGACTGGATCCCGACCATCTTCGCGATGGTGATCGGCACGATCGCGACGATGGCGAGGAAGAGCGAGCCCGGCAGGGTGATCCGGCCGAGCACCGCATCGATGTAGTCGGCGGTGGCGCCACCCGGCTTCACGCCCGGAATGAAGGCGCCCTGCTTCTTGAGGTTTTCCGACAGGTCGACGGAGTTGAAGATGATCGACGTGTAGAAATAGCTGAACACCACGATGAACAGGGCGAACAGGAGGTTGTAGGGGAGCGAGCCCGGCGCGAGGAACGCGGCCACCTCCGAGAGCCACGGCACCCGTGCGAACTGGGCGATGGTCGATGGCACGATAATGACCGTCTGGGCGAAGATGATCGGCATCACGCCGGCGGTGATCAGCCGGATCGGAATGAAGGTCTTCTGCCCTTCGCGGACCCGGCCGCGGCCCATCACCTTGCGCGGAATCTGGATCGGCAGCCGGCGAGCGGCGATCGTCATCGCCACCACGGCCGCCACCATCGCGACCAGCACGACGAGGAAGAAGACCGCCGGGATCGGCTGGACCAGGCCGTCCTTGATGTACTGCGCCCCCTGGAGCATGCCGGGCCAGAGACGCTCGAGGATCGACACCGTGATGAGGATGCTCATGCCGTTGCCGATGCCGCGCTCGGTGATCTGCTCACCGAGCCACATGACGAACATCGCGCCGACGGTCAAGGTCGACACCATCACCAGCTGCGAGATGACCCCCACGCCAGGCACGGCGTTGGGGATCGCCTCGACGAAGAGCGTGAAGGTGTACGCCTGCGACAGCGAGATCAGCACCGTGAGGTAGCGGGTCCACTGGGTCAGCTTCTTCCGCCCTTCCTCGTCCTTCTGCATCTTGCCGATCGACGGAATGACACCGCCGCCGAGCTGGAAGACGATCGAGGCGGAGATGTACGGCATGATCCCGAGCGCGAAAATGGTCGACCGCGACAGGCCGCCACCGAGCGCATCGTACAGATTGAAGAGGGTCGACGCCGCTGATTGCGCGATGTAGTCGGACAGCGCCGTCGCGTTCGACCATCGGGGCGGCGATGTGCGCGCCGACGCGATAGATGAGCACGGCCAGCAGCGTGAAAAGGAGCTTGTCCTTCAGCTCCTCATCCATGCCGAGGCCGGCGACGGTGGGCGTGGTCATCAGGCTTCGACCCGGCCGCCTGCTGCCTCGATCTTCGCCTTCGCGGACGCGGAGGCGCGGCATGCCCCTTCACGACGATCGCGCGGGTGATGTCGCCATGACCCAGCAGCTTGACGCGCTCATCGAGTGACTTGACCAGGCCGACGGCGAGCAGGCTCTCGGCCGACACTTCATCGCCGGTGATGCGCGCGAGGTCGCGCAGGTTGATCGCCTGATAGGCGATCCTTGGCCGGGTTGTGGAAACCGCGCTTCGGCAGGCGCCGGTACATCGGCATCTGGCCGCCTTCGAAGCCGGGATTGGTTGCTCCGCCGGTGCGCGCCTTGTGGCCCTTGTGGCCCTTGCCCGACGTCTTGCCGAGCCCCGAGCCGGGACCGCGACCGAGACGCTTGCGGGTCCGGTGCGAGCCGACCGCCGGCCGCAGGGTGGACAGCGTGATGCGCTCGACTGACTGCTTCTTGTCCGCCATCATCAGTTCTCCCCCACCGGCGTCACCTGGATCAGGTGGCGCACCTTGAACAGCATGCCACGCATCGTGGCGGTATTGTCGACCTCCGTCGACGACTGGTGGTTCCTCAGCCCGATCGAGCGGAGCGTGCGCAGCATCGTCTCGGCGTGACCGATGCCGGAACGGATCTGCTTGACGCGCAGCCGCTTGGCCACCGATTCATCGGGGATCGTTGCCGCATGAAACTTCGGGCCCTGCCGGCCGACCACTGGATTGCGTCCCATGGTTCAGGCCTCCTGGCGCGCGCGGTAGGGAATCTGGTCGACTTCGATGCCGCGTTCGCGGGCCACCTGCTTGACGGACACCAGATGCTGGAGCCCGCTCATCGTGGCCCGCACCACGTTGTGCGGGTTGTTCGACCCGAGGCTCTTGGTGAGGATGTCGGTGATCCCGGCGCACTCGAGCACCGCACGCACGGGGCCGCCGGCAATGACGCCGGTACCGCTCGCGGCGGGCTTGAGCAGCACGCGCCCGGCACCGTGCTCGCCGATCAGCTCGTGCGGAATCGTCGACCCGACGCGCGGGATTTCAACCATCGCGCGTGCCACAGATCGGACACAGTACGGGCATAAACATGGTCTTTCCTTTCGTTGCGTGACTCTGGGCTTTTTGTGGACTTGTTACGCCCTTGCAAGTACCCGGTTTCATGCATATCCCACGCCAGTACTTCAACTCCTTGTTATTGCGATTAAATCGTGCATCTCGGCAGACTGGATGGCGGCGGGACGTAAAATTCTCCGACACAACACGCCCGACTCACCAGGCGGTCCATGGCGCCTGATTGGTAACGACGAAGGATATTATTTTTGGCGGGCGCGCACTTCGCGCTCACCTGTGATTCTTAATACTGGCTGGATTTGGTACGACGAGCGACCCGAGCCGGAAGAGCCCAAGTCAGATGCTTGGCGGTC
>CAWKMI010000003.1:0-206806 GCA_963850655.1 uncultured Gemmatimonadales bacterium | reverse complement strand
TCACACTACTGCAGCACCTAGCTACCTAGCACTCATCACTTGTTCAAATTGCTTTTCCCGAGAGAATTCTTTGATCAACAGATCGATCCATGCCTGAGTGTAGGCGTATTGCTTGAATGTTGGGTCGAAGTAGCAGAATTGCTCGTCGACCTCTCCTTCTTGAGGTGGCCAATGTGAAGGGCGGATCTTGAAGAACTTCCAAGCCCTCGCGTGGTGACTGCTGCCGGTGAACTTCCATCCTGCTGGATACTTGTCCTTCAGAGCTTCTTTCACCTGCTTGCATACCTCGCCCGGTGGGAAACCAGCCCGCGGTACCTCCTTCCACTTTGTAATGAGAAGTGGTCCGTCTGCAACGGCACCACTGCCGTCAACTCCAACAATCACATCCGCGCGGTCAATCTTCTTTACCGACTTTAGGCTGATGTTAAAGGTCGTTAGGAGCTGGGCGGTGTCTGCACCTGATTCACGGACGGTCTCGATACTGGCTTTCAGAGCGCCCAAGAATTGCCTGACTGCGTTGTTCTTCGGCGGAGTGCTCTCCTGCCTAATGTAGGCAATTGGATCGACTGGCGTCTCGAGCCCAAGCGGCATCAGGCTCCAAGTGATATGCTTTGCTAGGTTCCCGCCCATAGCGTGTTCCAGCACCATTTTGAAATTCAAGATGCTCGTTTGAGCCAACGCATATACGACGTGACTGAAACCGGGTTGGTTATAAGAATGAATGGCGTTGTGGCGGTAGGTCGATAGCAGTTCAAGATTCTGGCTGAGCGGCACAATCTGTATTGGACCCTTTAGATGAGGTTCGGCACGGCTCAATGCATCACTCAGTGAGAGTGTCCGATAGGTCGGGTCTCGCCGCCGTTTTCTATAGTAGATCGAACCCCCGTTCTTGGAGACGATTGCTTTGAGGAGTAGTTCCCAGGCGTTGAGAAGCAGTATGACGAAACACTCGTCTCGATACTGGAAAGCTGGCTTGTTGTAGATCTCGATCGCCGCAAGCATCGCGCTTTGGGCGTTGCGACTTAGGTGCCTTGCTGCTCCTCTGTAGTTCATGTCGCAATTCTGCTCTTGGTTTGACAAACGCGCTAGTCGCTAACCCTTTTCGTCCGAACCGCTAATATGTTTGAGTTGTTCTGTGCGGGCCCCAGCGATTTTCCTGATGTTTGTAATGATATCCGTGAACCCAATGTCGTTCGCCTCCAAAAAGGTTCGAGCGTCGTGGGCAACTGTGCACAGTTCTGAATCGGAGGGGGCAGAGCCCCATCTTACGAACGGTTTCCTGGCTTCAATGCGCAGTTGTCCGTCCGCGAGCATGAGGTTCGATCCAACGGTTTCCAGGATCAGGCGCTTCTGGTCGTCATTGCCTCTGCGGAAGCAATCCACGGCCTTATTGCAGAACGAGAAGAACATCGCCAAAGGTTCGATCCACTCGGCTGGATCCCGCAGCGAATCTCGGCCTTGTTCAAGCGCGAGACGACGACCCGAGAGCTCCAGTCGCTGCGCTGCAAACTCGGAGTCGTCAATAAGGCTGCGGATTCTCAAGCCCGTTAATACGCTGATTTCCTGATCCAGACGCCTCAGGCTGTCGCCAACTGCAGCGCGCTGCGCGTCGCGTTCATCCCCGACGGCGGCATCACGGTCGCCGAAGTTCACCTCCAGCCATTCGCGGCTCCAGCAAGCGACCTTCAAGCTCTCCAGAAATGTGAGGATGGTGTCTTCCAGTACAGGCAAGGCAATGCATCGTTCACGACAATACGATCCGCGTTTGCGCCGGGTGCAATGGTAGTAGACGTACTGGCGACCATAGCGGTTCCTCTTGTGCTCCGCCGTCACCGCCAACCCGCACGCGCCGCAGTGCATCATCCCGGTGAATGCGAAGTCTCGGTGGACGGGTCGTGGTCGACGTGGTCGCCCCATCAGTTCCTGCACGCGGTCGAACTCCCCGATATCGATCATCGGCTTGTGCTTCCCCATGTGCATCGAACCTTCCCAAGCGAACATGCCGGCATAGAAGGGATTGCCCAGTATCGAGTAGATCGAGCTGAGGTGGAGGAACTCTCCTCCGCCTCGGGGGCGAAGCGACTCCGGAGTCCCCATTCGTTTGTGGCCTTGTCCAGTAAGCGCCTTGGGGTGTAGGCGCCGGTGAGCATCAATCGGAACATCTGCTGGACGAGATCGAAGCGTTCCGGGTCGGGAATGACGGTGCGCGTGGTGGGATCGGTCAGGTAGCCGATTGGGGGCCGCGACGGGCGCCACCCTTTGGCGACCTTGGTGCGGTTGCCTCGACGCACATTCTCCGCGAGGCTGTCGACATAGTACTTGGAGAACCCGAATAGCATGGCGAGCATCAGCTTGCCCTGCGAGTTGTTCTCAAAAGAGTGCGTGGCAAAGCGAAGATCCTTGATTTTGCCTGTGTCGAGCAGATGGATGATGCGGCCACCATCGACGGCATTGCGGGCGAGCCGATCCGGGTGCCAGGTTATGATTCCTTCCGCCTCGCCCTTTTCGATCCGTCGAAGCATTTCATCGAAGATCGGGCGCCCGGGCCTCTTGGCGCTCTGCGCCTCCTCGTAGGTGTGAACGACGTGGAGACCGGGCATGCCAGCCACGAGACGGGTCGCCTCAGATAGCTGAGACTCAATCGAGAGCACCTGACGTTCTTCAGCGTCAGTGGATTTGCGACAGTAAATGAAGTAGTTCATATAGTGGGGACGTCCCTTCGTGGGGATGGCGGCGATTGCCGAGGATGCCGCAGCATCTCCGCGAGCGCGGCGAAGAAGTCCACAACGCGCATCGCTTCGGCGCGCGCCTCCTCCGGAGTCAGGACTTCTCCGAAGTCCTTCTTCCAGCATTCGATGAAGGACTGGACTTGCTCTTCGCTCAACGTCATTCGTTGAGCGTACCGAGCGCCAGCTGAATCACCCAGAGGGCGGAATCTCCGCGCCGCGCAATTGCACTCCACGCGGGCCATCGCAGCGCCGCTACGATTGTCCCATTAAGGCGCGCTGTTGTCCAGCTCGCATGGGCAGAAGCGACTCCTCGCACCCGGCGCAGCTTTTCCCTCGGGTCGGGACGAACTGCGCATGCTAGGCTGTGGCGATGACTTCAGAGCCCCCTGAAGCAACGCTCGCGAGTAATTGTGTCAGCCGTGCTCGATGATGGCAGCATCGTTGAGACCCTTGTTTCTCGACCCGAACGGATTGTCTCGCTCATCCGCTTTCATGGTGGCAACAGCGAGATCGGACAGACGCTTACGGTCCCGCACCTGGGACTGATCCGGCCGTACTCTCCAGACAACACCCTTCTCGTGCACGGCGTCGTGCAGTTTCCGTCTGCCTGCGGGACATACCGTACAGAGAGTGAACTGGCATCGTCCATCCGGCAGTTCATCCACCGATATGCCGATCTATCCGAGGCTTCGAAGAAGCTGCCGCGTACTATGTCCTGCTTACCTGGGTCTTCGATGCGTTCAATGAACTCCCGTACCTGCGGCTCAAGGGCGACTTCGGCAGTGGCAAGACGCGCTGCCTTCAGACGATTGGCTCACTCTGCTACAAGCCGATGTTTGCGAGCGGGCGCCTCTACCGTCTCACCGCTCTTCCGCATCATTGACGCCTTTCGCGGCACGCTGGTCATGGACGAAAGCGATTTCCGATTCTCAGATGAACGGACGGAGATTGTGAAGATCCTGAACAACGGCAACGCCAAGGGCTTCCCAGTACTTGCGAAGCGAAGCCACGCCCGGGAAGGAGTTCAACCCGAAGGCCTTTGACGTCTTCGGCCCGAAGATCATCGCGACCAGGCGCTCGTTTGATGATCGCGCTCTCGAAAGCCGGTGCATTACGGAGGAGATGACGGCACTCCCGCCTCGACCGGACATTCCCCTCAGTCTTCCCGAAGCTTTCCATGATGAGGCTGAGCATCTCAAACGCCAGCTTCTCAGCTATCGGTTTCGCTGGCGCTTGCACTCGGCAACGTCGTTCCAGAGAGAGATCCGCACCTCGAACCACGCGTGGCGCAAGTGTTTGCGCCGCTCATGGCAGTCGCCGTTGATGCCGAGCGCGAAGGAGCGGCTATACGACCTCGCACGAAGATCGAGCGGCATCCTCAGAACGGATCGCGGCACCACGACAGAGGCGCAACTTCTTGATATCATTGCAGAGTTACGACGAGATGCCATCCCTCTCAGCATGAAGGAGATGGCCGAGCGATTCACTGCGCGATTCGGCACCGACCACGCCCGCTCCGTGACTCCCCGATGGATCGGGTCGCAGCTTCGAAGCAGGCTATCGCTACTTACGGTAAAGAGTCACGGGACGTTCGTGGTGCCGGATTCTGAGTCGCGCAAGCTCGACAATCTCTTCCTGCGGTACGGTATCTCAGAAGAACCCGACGACCTGAAGCCGTCCCCACCGGAGGGCCCGTCGTCAGATCAGGTGTTCTAGGTGTTTGAATGCATCTCGGTTCGCCTCCGGAGAACATCCCCGACATCCCCACGTCCCCCTCCCTGCTCATCGACCGACGCAGATCCTGCGTTCCACGGAGATTCGTCCCTCTGTGGGTCCAGATCGACGATTGATAAGCTAGTTGGACTTTGAAACATGAAAAGAAGAACCATCATCACTCCATACCTACGCGCACTTCGCCGAAGATCAGCGCTCTCCCAGGAAGACGTCGCTTTCCTGCTCGGTACCTACACCGGCACCCGCGTCTCTCGCCACGAAACCGGCGCATGCGTCCCGCCCCTCGAGGTCGCCCTCGCATACGAAATCATCTTTGGAACCGGCACCGCCGACATCTACGAGGATCTGCGACTCCAGGTCGCGAACGACGTGCGCAAACGAGCCCACACACTGCACGAAAGCCTGGCTCATCGCCTGCACGATCGGCTTCGCAACGAGAAGCGCGCCGCCCTGGCACAGATCATCAAGAGGTGTACGACTAACTGATTGACATGAAACGACAGCTCACTACGACTACTGGCAATCGATCTCACCGCGAAAGGTTTCGGCTTCGCCCTCCTTGATCGGCGGCTGGGCCTTCTTGATTGGGGCTTCTGCACCGTGCTCGCCGCAGACGATGAGACCTTCGCTGCACGACTCTGTGCGAAAATCGACCGTGGTCAGCCCACGGTCATCGTACTGGAAAACTTCGCACCGACGAAAGGAAGGGAAAACGCCCTAAGGAGACGCGATTTCATCAATGATGATTGCGAACGAACGGCACCTTGGCACCTGCCACGTGTCGCGCATCGTTGTCCAGCGCGTCCTCGGATTCAGGACCAAGGAGCAAGTCGCCAAAGCACTGGCCGACAGGTTTCCGGAGCTGCGATCGCGAATGCCGCCAGCACGGAAGCAGCTGGACAACGGAGGATGAGCGGATGCACATCTTCGATGCCCTTGCGCTTGCCGTGGTGGTGATGTCGCCTGACGAGCCGGCCGCGAAGTGAAGTGGTCCTACCCCCGTCGGGGCCTGAGCCGCGGGAGCGAGTACTGGATGCCGCGACGCGCGTCTAGCGCCGACCTCGCACTGATCTGGCATGAGGTCGGAGGTTCAAGTCCTCCCAGGCCCATGATTCCTACCGATTGCCTCGCCAGTTTCTACGCGACTGACGGGGCGTGCTGTTGTGTGGATAAGCCGTCGTGGTGTCCGTTGCTCCCCCGCAAATCCTTAGGGATCTCTGGGAAGCGCGGTCGACAGGCGCCCAAAGCGGAGTGATATCTTTCAGGTCTAGGTTCCCTTCAACATGAAAGGTGTTGCAATGGGGGATCACCCGATCCTGCTGATAGTCGCCTTCACGGTCCTTCTGTCATCATGTCGTGTTGTGTTCCGATTCGTCCAGATCACGTTCTACTCGAAGGAATTCCTCGACAAATCTAAGCTCTCATCTTCAATACCCGGACGGATCTTCTGCGAAGCTTGGCGCATTCTGGCGACCATCTTGGTCGTTGTCTCCCTTGCCCGGTATGCGGACACCGGCATTGCCGTGGACTGGGCGAGCGCCGTGGAAGGGCGCTGCGAGGCAGGAGAAGCGGGCTTCCGGGGCATGAGAGCGACTAGCCCCAAAGGCCCCTGTTGCGACCAAAGTCATAGACTTCGCGCCACAGCAGCCACGTTGCGCCGTCGTTCCCTTGATACCCTTGAATCAGGCCTTTGGATATCCAGTCATACATCGTCACTCGGTGAAATTGAAGGACGACAGCCGCTTCCATAGGAGTCAAATAGTCCTGCAGCCCGACGCGGTGCTGCCAGTCGAACCCAGAGATCTCCCGGTGGAGGATCAGGACGGAGCCTGGGCCGAGTTCGAAGCTGATGAGGTCTGGGCGGTGTGGTGTGTGGGCCATGGTCCCTTACCAGAGTGGTAGTGTGTTTCCACCACCACTTTGGTAAGGAGCTGTCAATGGGGTTGTGTCGATGGATCGGGCTTACGGATCTCCCGGTTCTGGAAAATGCGACATAGGGAGGCATGGGCAAGGCGATGATCTAGGGCTCGAGTACGGCTGCCAAGTAGGATGCCCAGTCGATTGCCGGGACAGTGCCGAGCAGTTGAAGGCGGGCAACGAGGCCGAGGAAGAATGCAACAAGGGCGATCCCTTCCGGGGACACTTTGAGTTCGGGGCTGCCGTTCGCTTCGCGTAGAAAGGCGCCTGAATTTAGGAAGCAGCCCATGTCCAGAGTTTCCTTCTCAGGCAGCTCGCTCATGGCATGGTGAAATGCGATGCCCAGACCGTCGGCCCATTCCGTCTCCAGTCCCAGGACACCAGCAAGAATCGGCGGGAGACTTCGGGCTGCGCGCGCTTCTCCCCGGTCGATAATCGCTGCACTCGTACGGTGAAGTTGGCGGACCGAAAGCGCCTTCTTTCCAGCGTATGCAATTTCCTTCGCTCCAACAGCCTGTTTGACCTCCAGCACAGCATAGACGCTTTCTGCAGGGACAAATGAGGTACCTGCACTTTCGAGCAAGAGCGGACAGAAGTGAGCGTCGTGAATGATCAGGTCGATTGCGTCGCTCTTGGCCCCGAGGGAGTCAACAACCACTCCCTTGGTTACCCGGTATCGACGCGGAAGGTGCGTTGTCAACATGTCATGCCAATGGAGCTCAGAGGCATCACCTTTCAGCGTGGGGTGGTCGATGGCTGACCTTGCTCCGGCCAGTGCTGCCCGGAGGACGGCTTGTTGACTCATGAACAATCTGTCGAGAATACTCTTTCCTCCAGCGGCGACAGTCATTTCGTCTCCTTTTGTGGATTGGCGCTGTGGGGCGAACTTGGGCCCAACCACTCACCTGTGATCAGCCAGATTTCGTAGTAGTACAGCCACAATGCAGTCCAGGGTATGATCGTCTCCGCGAGCGTGGCATGTGGTGCCCAGTGCCAATCCTCGCGCCAGTACAGGCACAATGATCCATCCGAGTAAAGGTGCGGCGCTCCCGGACGAAGCAGCGGATCGGTGACCCTCACCTTGGGAGAGCGGTCAGGCTCATGGTAGATCGCCACTCGGTAGGCAGGTGATTCCTCCGTCGGCTGGAGCGTACCGTTCCATGCTATTCCGCCACGACGGGTGAAGGTCGGGGCAAAAGACGGAAATGCCGCCCGCATCCCCCGCAACTGACGCGATGGGACGTCCCGCTCCCGAGGGGCGACCGACCGCATTTCACCCCCCGTGGTAGCGGGTGGGCTGACTGGCAGTGAGTCGTGCTGCCAGGGCAACGGCAGCGAGCCCCAACGCGCCAGCGACGATCAATCCGCTCGGGGTGATCTTCGCCTCCCCAGGCTTCACGTCTGCTGCTTCCTCGCTCGCACACTTCTTAACTGCTTCGTCATCGGGCCACCGCGTCCCGAAGACTTGCTTCCATAGCTCACCCGCTTCGATTTCGGTTGCAGCTTTCAGTGCACGAGTCGCGGCACGTCGAGCCTCGCGCGCCCTATTCATGCAAGCCTCGAACGCCTCTCGCTCCCAGCCTCTAGTGATGAACGAGCCCATGACTTGCGGGTCACGGATCCTGGGAGATTCCGTTCCCTCGTCCATGAGCTTCGCGAACCGGTCAGTGATGTATTCGAACATGTCATGTACATTCTGAGCGGTGCTGCGACCACACGGGTCGAGAACCCCAGCCTCCACTCCTTCGAGGAGAATCACCTCAAGGACATAGCTCTTCGGGCGTCGGCGCTTCATCTTTTCATCGCGCCAGGCCTTTGCCAACTTGATCAACGGCACGAGCTTCCCGCCATGCTTCTGATTGAGTTCGGACAGGCGCGCTCCATAGCCACCCGGATCAGAGAGGATCCATTCCTGGTTGGGTCGATCCGGGATCTTCAGTGGCTTGTCGGAGCCCGCGTTCGCGACGGCTGGCACTACGTCCAGGTGAAGGTCTTCTGCCCCCAAGGAGATCCTGACGGACCGCCGCTGACCGCGCGTGTCGATCGTGCCCCCGGGAAACCCCTTGAGCACAGCGTGGAGTTCCAGAAGGACGGCATTGGGGGTGCGCTCCAATTGGTCTTCTGGCAGGAACGTCAGGATGTCGACGTCAGGAATCATTTCGATGGCCGTGTTCCGGCTATACGAGCCGGACAGCCGGGTGTGTGGGGCGGCGGTCGGGAACTTGTGCTCCCTCAGGTATTCCCGTACCTCGCCCGCTTTGGTGGCCGCAGTGTCGCGCCTTGCAGCGGGAGGGTTGACCTTGGCGAGCAGGGCTGCGAAATGGTGGCGCATATTCGGCATGGTGACCTCAAGTTGGGAGGTCATCGAAATGGCCCCCACTTAGCGTTTAGTGTCACCTAGACAGTAAACGATACGTGCAGCCGAGTCAACCGTCGAAGAGGGTCGCGCCCACTGGAAGTGCATTCGCCCCTCGATCGCGATCGCCATCGCCTCCAGCGAGACCGCAAATTGGGCTGCGAGATGGGGGTTGGGGCCCGCTTGAGCGATAATCCTGGCCTGCTCGCGGTGCGGCCGTTCCAGTGCGCCGATCTGGCGAAGGGTTTCTTCAACGCCATTCTCACCGAACCGACGGGCGATTTCTCGTCGAAGGATGGTGTGGTCGATCAAGAGCGAGGCCGCGAATCGATTCGCTTGGATTTCCTCCCGCGGCGGGCGTGGGTCGGTCAAGCTTCGGTTTAGGGTTGTAAGGGACAACTTGGCGGAGGGCCCTCCGAACAGGCCAATCTGGTCCCCCGCTGCGAGGATTGTAGCTCGGTGCAGAACCCAATGACCAATCTCGTGAGCGAGAGTGAAACGAAAACGGCCGCTGTCCTGACGAAGCCTTGAGTTCACCTGAATTCTTCCTGGAAGGAATCGGGTCTTGCCCAGCACCTCCTCGCCCCCTTCATCCTCAAGCTCAGTCTCGAAGTCCACAACAAGCTCGTCCCGTTCGCAGAGGTAGTCGAAGACGATCGCGTCGAGGTCAACAGGCAATTCAGTGATACTGCGAGGCGGGAGTGCTTCGATCCGCAGGCGTGACGCCTCGGCATCGATGCTTTCATTCGAAATGAAGGGGAAGATCACTTCGCTTGTGCCCCCCGCTTATTGAGATCGTCCAACAACTCTTGCTGTCGTTTCTTGGGGAGGCTTTGGACCTTCCGGTAGAGGGCTAACTCCAGGGTCGTTTTTGGCTCGACCTCACGAGCCCTTCCTGCAGAGACCAGAAGTGAATCCAAATCAAGCTCAAGTACTCTTGCGATCGCCCTGAGTGTGTCCGGGGACGTCGCAGGGAAAACCTCTTCGCATTCCAATCGTGTGATGAATGCGGGTGACTTATCGATTGCCCTTGCTAAGCCTCGAAGGGTCAATTCCTGCTCCGTCCGTTTTGCCCGGATCAGTGAGCCGAGTTTAGAAGCCATTGACTCCTCCAGAAAGTGTTCACGATGTAGTATACACCGGTTAGCCCCGATGTTAATGTTAAGGTGAACTATTCAAATCGGAATCGACTCGCGCCGAGATACTCCTCCGAGAGTTCCATGCCAATCCACCGCCGATCAAGTGATTCCGCCACCGCGCCTGTGGTGTTTGACCCCGCGAACGGATCGATTACCAAGTCGCCCTCGTCTGTCAGGAGTCGAATGAAGAAATCTGGTAGCGCCGAAGGAAAGCGCGCTGGGTGAATCTTGATCCCATTCTCCTTGCACCGCTTGGTGTAGTTGTCATTCGCCGAATTGTTGCCGTGGCGCAGTAGATCAGATGCTTCGTTCGGGTCAATCAGGTTTCCTGGGATGGCCCCTCCCGACCCAATCTCTTCGAAGCTCTTCTTGATAAGGTGGCCTGACGGCCGAGTCGTAGCACGGAGCCCACGCTGGTTCAGCCGGATCATGTCGGCACTGTACGGCCGGAGCACCTTTCGATTGTTTGCCTTCGGGTGAGGCGTCTTCGCGAACCACCACAAGTATTCGACCGAGTCCTTGATGCGGACTCGCCGAACAGTCACCCACTCGGCGGGCATCGGCATTTTCGCCGGATTGTACCAGAAACACTCTTGGGCCAGGTGGAAGCCAACGTCGTCGATAAGGGCGAGCATCAGCCGAAAGTGGTAAACGGACCTGGTTGGAATGCCCTTGTTGTAACTCCCCCCGATGTTCAAGACGAAGCTACCATCCGGTCGAAGCACTCGGTGAATCTCACGAGCGAACGGAAGAAACCACTCGACATACTCTGCCTTCGATGCGTTCCCATACTCCTTCTTGAAGTGAAGGGCATACGGGGGCGACGTGAAAAGCAGGTTCACACTGTTATCGGGAAGTTCCGAGAGTAGAGCGAGCGAATCACCGACATACGCGGCGCCCCGCTCAGTCGTATAGAGAGGCTCTTGGTGCGGCAGCAGCTTCTCTGTCGGTTCAGCCGCTGTGAATTCCAACGAAACCTGCTTCGATACATGCACAAATGGCTCCCATCGTGGTACTGAGGATCAGTGTCAATCTAGCCGTTCGCGTGGAACGGACTATCATCCATTTCACGCGAATAATGAGGTATTTGGTTGTCGTTGTCAACCTATTTACATGAATACTGACGACTGGATCTCTCAGTCCGACGCGGCCCGATTGCGGAAGATTTCGCGTCAGGCCGTGGCCAGCCTCGTCCAACGGGGTAGGCTTCGGACGCTGAGGATTGGGGGGCGCGTGTTCGTGAGCCGAGCCGATATCCTGGCCTTCACGCCGAAGCCCGCCGGGCGCCCGGCACTGAACCCACCAAAGCAGTGACCGACGTCAATTCTGTGCTCCGGGCCATCGATCAGCTGGGAGAGGGCGACCGTCGCCTGGTGCTGGCGCGGCTTAGGAAGCTTCTCCCGGCGCACCCGATGGAGACGCGACTCATGGCGAACGCCGACGTCGTCCTTGAGGCCATCGGGCGCGCAAGCCCTCTCACCATCCGAGGAATTGAGGGGATTCTCGCTGAGGCGAGCTTTGCGATGGACGTCGCTCCGATGGTCAAGGGGATATCTGTTGCCGATGCTCCACCCAACACGGCCTATGATTTTCTGCTGGGTGATCTCACCCCAAAGCCCGCAGTGCGGATGCAGGTGAAGATGCAGAGGCGAAAGAGCCATCGGCCTTGGATGGCCAATGAGGTATACAAGAACACGCGTCAGTGGCCCCCTGACTTCTTCGTTGTCGAGGTCCAGCGGACCCGGGCGGGATCTGACGGGAAGGGCGGAAGCACGCGCCCCTACAAGTTTGGGGATTTCGACTTACTCGGAGTCTCGCTCGGGGCTGCGCGAGGGAAGTGGTCAGATTTTGTCTACACCGTCGCGAACTGGCTTATCCCAGATCCCGCCGATGCCACGTGGGTCCTGAAGTTTCAGCCGGTGGCCCCCGGTGACAATGAGGACTGGACGTCTGACCTCAAAGTTGCTATGGGGTGGGTGAGGGAGCGGAAACTCAAGCAAATTCGAGGCTAGTCCCCAGGACCTCACGCCCAAGTCCGGGACAGGTCACGGCGCAGGCAAGGAGGGCTCCGACCGAGGAGGACTCGAACCATTTTCCAGAGGACTAAAGAACAATCGCATGAATACGTTTGTGAATATGCTCGTAGTGCCGATGAGCGTCATCGAACTCGTTGCGCAAACTGTTCAGGATCGTGTAGTGCACGGTGCGTTCTCCCCAGGGCACAACGACCAGAGCCATGTTAGCTTCGCGCACGTAGCGCTGCAGGAGGTCTTTGCGGATGTAGAACAGATGCGACGCGTGGAATTCTGAACCCTCCCTGAACTCGACATACAACGTGGCTTGGCGTCCGTTGCGCTCGAACAGATCCCAGGTGTTAGAGTGGTTGACCAACCCGAGTACCTGGGCAATCTCGGGCGCCAGCGTGGTGACACCGCTGACGTTGTTCAGCGTGCTGTGATAACTCTCCCAAGCGTACTCGCGCACTGGTACTTGAACCGGCACGCCGGTCGAGCGACCGTCGACGTACCTGGTGAAAGCTTTATCCCCTTCCGGTGCAGCCTTTCCGTTTCGCCGCCACATTCCAGGGGCGTATTTGGCTGACCAAGGAATCTCGCCGGCATAGGTGTAATGGTCCTTTCCACCCTCGGGTATGCTTGAATTACCTGGGTACTCCCTATCCACCAGTTCCTGTATTAAGCGGTTAACAACGTCCGACTTCAGGAGCAATCCACGCAAGAACGTAAACACCTCTCTGCCATCCGGGTGCCCTTGGTGTACGAAGCCGTCCAAAAGCACCCACGGACCATCGACGCCATCGACTCTTGGTGGCGTGAGAAGGTGCTCGTAGTTCGGGGTTGGGCCGGTGGCAACCCAGTCGCGAAGCGCTCGGGGTGCACTATCGAACACGTTGTCGAGTGGCGGCTTCCATTTCCTCGGAGTCCGGGAAAGCTTGGATCGATGTCTACGTCGGAGCACCGGGTCTCGTCGCGCCAGTCGGTCAACCGGTTGCGATCCTGTTGCAATCCGTACATTTCGAAGTAGGCAATCCACGAATACTTCTTGCCATAACGCTCCACGCGATCCGGTTCCTGGGATCGTGTGAGTGACGCCATACGGGCGATCTGATCGTCGATCTTGTGAAAGGCCGCAGTCGTGTACCCAAGATCTGCTACACGCCAGAGGATCTGCTTCTTCACCTCATTGAATTCGGCGTGGTTCGCATCGTAGTTGCGTCGTTCGGAACAAGGTGACCGATTGTGTAGTTCTCAAAGTCCATCTGCAAGACGCTCTGTACTCCATTCGCAACGCCGTCATCGATGGAAGCAGGCAGTGGAAAGCGTTCCGGCATCTGCGCAAAAGGCGGACGAAGCCACTTGCGTTTCCTCGGAGGGATGAATGACCGATCGATACGACGGGCCAAATCAATGATGCCGAGCGCAGAGTCGCGGAGCAATACATGTCTTGTTGCCGCTGACGCGCCTGGTACGAATATGTCATCAATGAGCCGGCTCGCAAATTGGGGCAGCGCCAACTGCACGGCCTTATGGCTCGGATCGGCCCAACCATTCATGGCAACGCCATATGCCGCGCTCAACATCCGCTCCGGAACATACGGGTCGTCAAGAACCAAACTCTCCGCCGCGAGGTCGAACAGGACCTGCGGTTGATGCAAGCCAAGACGGACGAGGCCTCGTGTTGCCTGATCGCGAACCGTCTTTCTGGTCGTGGTCAAGAAAAGCGACAATAGTGTCTCAAGGGCCCTTGCGGAGCCGCTGTCAATTGGACGGTCCTTTGTTCGTTCAATCCAGGCCATGATGCGATAGACGATGGACTGGTCGTCCCTTGAGCGGAGGAACTCCGACCAGAACAGATCCCGTTGAGCAACGGGCATCCGAACGAGGAATGCGCGCAAGCGGTCGGCGGAGATTGGGTGACCGGGGCGCGTCCCCAGTTCGACAAGAATCTCTAGGACCTCGTATCGGGCAAACTCATTCGAGGACATCAGGAATGTATTGATCAGACTGGTTGTCTGTCTGGAGTACGAATCAGCGGCTCGCCAGTGCAAACCATCTAGAAACACTTGACGGGTCGGTGCGGCAAGTCGCCGACTCTTCGGCAAGTAGAAGACAAGTTCCCGTTCGTCTAGTGGGAGCAGCCGGCGTACCCTCTCAGGGAACTCAAGCATGATTGCCGTTGCGATGCCGGGCATGGCGAAACTGTGTCCCCACCGATCGAGCGCGAATACCTTTCCAAGAGGCTGATTCTTGTAAAAACTACGTTTCAAGGCTACCGTCGATTTAGTGTTCAACGATTTCAGCAGATGACGCGCAATGAGGTGGTCGCTGAACCGTTGGTACGGCAATGTGATCACTTCAAATGGCTTGGCCTGTTCGGTGCTCCATCTCGTGCTCTGCATCAGAAGACCGTCGGCCAGCATGCGGTGAAGTAGGGAGTCCTGCTGAGTGGGCGTGCAGGTCGTCAAGCACTCCCAGCACGGCAACTGCTTCTGGCCTCGTTATATAGTCGCGCACGTTAGAAGCCATGATTGGAGCAATGCCCACCGTCCGCCCACTGACCACATCCCCTTTCATGATTTTCCAGCATGTTAGAGGGCCGAGATTGAACGCCTGCTCGATCTTTGCCCCGATATGTTTGGCGAAATCCTCAAGGGCGCGCGTCATGCCCTTTTGACCCGAGGCGAGATTCTTCAGATAGGTCTTCTTACTCCTTGTACTGAGATCCCGAATGGTCTCGCACAGGATCTTCAGAAACAGCGGTCGGCTAAACTCGTCGGTAAGGAGGGGTGTCTCTGGTGCGGGTATCTCGTAATAGCGAAAGAATTCCATTTGAGCGTCAAACGCGACGTTGCTGAAGCCGGAGTGCTCAACCTGTGTCCAGCGGGCCGCCGCATGGGCGCTCACGATCTGCTTCTCGAAAGGACGTCGGCAGCTCAAGACGAAGCCAACGTTGGGGAAGGATTCCGCTTGATGACTCAGAGGAAGGAGAGCTTTTCGCCAACGTGCTTGATCCCCTTCGTTGATACCGTCGACAATAAGAAGCGCCCGGGCTGATCGGGCCTTACCCGCCTGGTTGAGCAGAGTAAGCAGTTGCTTCGGGGATGTGGCCACGCCGGTCATCTGACAGATAGCGGTCAGGGGGTCGACGCCCAGAGGCAGGTGCTGCGCAAGGACAAAGAGAGTCGGAAGGGTCTTGGTGATCCGCTGATTCGTGATATCGCAAAGAAAATGTGTCTTTCCTGTTCCCCATTCGCCAAGGATCATAAGACGATTGGTGGTGAGCAGCCGAAAAGCGGCAGACTCAGCAAACCGCCCAACTTCTTCAATCGCATACTGCACGCGTCGCAAGGTCACCATCGCTGAATCGACCAGGTGTTGGTTTTCCTCCGTTGTTGCCACCTGACGCTGATTGTCCAGACGAGCGTGCTCGGTTGTCAGGACATTGTTGACCGCTTTGAGTAGTTGTTGCACGCGTGTGACGCATGCTTGTGCTGTGGCAGGAGTGACTTGCTTTAGCTCCCTGAGCGTCGCAAGAAGGACATCGGGCGATCGCCGTCGCCTGGCAAACAACCCCTTGACGTCCGTGGCATACTGGAGGGATTCGTCGAGTGAGGCATGGAGTTCATCCAGGCGGCTGCGATACGGATCGTCTAGGGCAAGAGCACCCAACGCAAGGAGGAGTGGCTCAATAGCGATGTTCGGCGCATTAACATCAATCCCTGGCGAATAACGCGGACCGGCAAGAGTTACTTGCTTTCGGGCGAGGGCTATTAGTTTGGCGTTGAAGGAAGTCATGTGGCTCCTGCAATGTGGCAAGCATCGAATGGATTGTATTCCTATGGCGACGTCTGTGCCAACAGTGGCCGGGTTAGTCAGAACGCTCTGCTTTGGTTGGATATGGGGAGATTGGGGACTTCTGAGGCGAGAGGGATGGCTACTGAACCGCCTCTTGCACGAGGCGGAAGTTGGTACCGAGCGAGCCTTCTTGGCTTCAAGAATTGAAAGACCCAGCACAGTATGCTGGGTCTGATCTCGGGTCTCGGGGCGCTGAGCGTCGAGCGCGCTCCGCTCACAGCTAGAGCCGAGTTGATGCTACGATGTCCTCGATGCTGACGACCAATGCCACAAGCGCGACTGGCCATAAGTTCAAGCTGACAGCAATCATGATGACACTAAGCCAGAACGCCTCTGAACGGAGCAATGCTCCCGCGGCTCTTTTGACGATTGAGATGGACATGCACTCCTCCTGAATGAACGACTGTGTGGTTTCTCAGCCAATTGTACAGGAGGTTAAAGGGAAGTCGACGTCGTCGTGGGGATAACCAACGAAGCGCGAGTAGACGATACTATCATCTACTCGCGCCACGAGATGGGAAGTCAGGACCGCAACCAATTCAGCTTACCGGGCGGTCATTAACTCTTCCTCCTCAGCCCGATTCTCGGCAGTGAGACTAAACTCACTCGCGAAGTGATGCGCGTGGCGAGGAGAATCCTCTGGATCAATGGCGACGATAACGCGCCCCTGATTGATCTGATCGACGCACCACTTAAGGTGGAGCAAGCCTGCGATAATCACGCCCTTCTTGGTTGTCCCCGTCTGTTTCTGGAGGCGCTCCAGTAGCGTGACGGACCGGTCGGTCGCGTCAAAATTGATACGCATGGTCGTTTACCCTCTGGATATGGTCCGGCGGGTGACATCCAATCGGCATGTCACTGGCCCGTCATCGTCGGCCGCGAGTCCGCGGTGCACGGGGCTCCGATCACCGGACGGTCAGTTGTCGCGGCTAGGTGCGTACCGGCCGAGCGCGCGATGAAACTGACCATCGAAGTCTGCGGCAAAGCTTCAGCATTCCTGCTCTCCTGGTTGAGTGTGACTCATTATGTGATGCAGCCTACCATCCATCGCCTCAACAACAGTTACATCCTCCTGACAAACGACTGCCAACCGCGCCACATCCCAAGAACCGTGACCGGGGGAATCGACCAGATCAGGTTCTTCAAGGTGCTCTCGGGAAGGTTTACGTACCCGAACCCGTCGAGGAGCACGATGACCAACGTGCCCACCACCCAGGTCCCGGTGATCGTGATCGTCGCAACGGTTGTCGTTCGGCCAACCGCGTCTCGCAACCATGTCTTCTCGGATTTCTTGACCTTTTCCATGATGCGATAGTGCGGGAGTTTGTGCTGGACCTTTCTGCTGGCCATGTCAGACCCCTCCGTTGAGCGTCACGTACCAAGACAACGGTGTTGATCAACGGGTGAGTAATTTATACTCAAAAATAGCCCTGTCAATAGGCCCGCTAATTACCAGTGCGGCCGTGTGGATATGGGGGTATTGGGAACGAGGAGTGAGGGGAAGAGGAGTTGGTGCGGCGCGACGGCTGTGGCAGTGGCGGTACCCAAACTGATGGCCCTCGGGTCTACCCCTGATGCCGGCATTCGTATCAGTCGGCCCCCAGTCAAGTCCTCGATCTCCACAGGATCGGGGCGTGTGGCCTCACGTTCTTCCTCGGAGGGCTGAATCGTCCCGAGATCTTCTTGGGCACTGGGAATGCTTCAAGGCGACTGGTATGCCTACTTGCCTTTACCCAACCTCGCCGTTCTAGAATGGCTGAGCGCCTCTCCGGAGATGATCCGCGTCAGTTCCTTGTCTGACTCGGTGATTTCAGCAAGCGACGCTATGATCTGGTTCAAACTACCTCCCTCGCAGTGCACTTCTCTTCGAACACTGGTCCCGCATGGTGTCCTCCCGCCGTTGAGGCTTACTTGTGCCCGAGGACTTAGCGGAGGTGAGAAGTTGGTCGTTTCCACTTTTATCGATCAATGGTTACGGCTTCCGGATTCAGTCTTCGTTGCGGATTGCGAATTCATCGACTCGCCATTCAACCATCCCGCAATACTCTCGGCGGTCCGGTCTGCCGCCCGCTTGACCGGGTCATCGCCGAGGTGCGCGTAGCGCTCTGTCGTCGCCACGTTCTTGTGTCCGAGGAGCGACCGGACCACCAGCAGAGACTCTCCGCCCGCCGCCGGCACCGAGGCAAAGGAATGGCGAAGATCGTGGAGGCGCAATCCTTTGAGTTTCGCAGCGTGCCGCACCGCGTACCAGACTCGCTTGATCTCAATGAGGTGTCCCTTGGCCTTCAAGCCAGGCAACACATAGGGATTGCCTTGGACGCGCGGCAGCGAGGCGAGGAGCGCCGCAGCAGTTTGCCCGAGAGGGCGTACGCTCTTTCCGGTCTTGGTGTCATCGAGCCGCAGATAGCCGCGCTCAAAGTCCACCGCATCCCAGCGCAGCGACAGGATTTCATTCTCCCGGCAGCCGGTCAGCGCGAGGAGACGGATAGCAGCCACCGCGAAGGGGTTGGCAGGGACCGGAGTGTCCGCGCTCTTCGGCCGGTGCTTCCGATTCTCCGGCTTCTTGATCTTGAGTCGAAGCTCCGGAGAGCGCGGAAGACCCTCCCGCTCAGCACGAGCGAGCGCCTCACCGAGCCGGCCGAACTCCTCCTTCGTGAGGAAGCGTTCACGCCCCTGCTCGGGATAGAACTCGACCCCATGGGCAGGGTTCTCCTTTGACGGAATCGCGCCCTCGGCAATGGCGTACGCGAAGAAGGTCGAGAGCCGTGCCACGACACGATTGGCAACGTAGGGCGTCTCGTGCAACGAGCGGTGAAGCCGCCGAATGTCCGCGGGTGTCACGGCTGAAGCTTGCTTCGTCCCAAAGGCGGGAATTATGTGCTTGGTCCAGAGACGGCGGTATTCCCTTGCAGTACCAGGCTTCCGGCGCCGGTCCACTTCGTCGAGATAGGATGCCGAGAGCTCCGAGACGCGGATCAAGTGCTTGAGGGCGGCGCGTTCGGCGGCCGGACTTGATCCTTGTGCCACCCGGCCGAGTTCGCGGCGGGCCGCGCGGCGGGCCTCCTCGGGCGTCAGGGGGCCATGTTCACCAAGCGAGAAGCGTTTGGCGTATCCCAGGCGCCCGAGACCGGGGATACGATACTGGATGACGTAGGTCTTCTTCCCGGTTGGTGTCACCTTGAGGCCGAAGCCGGCAAGTTCAGCGTCCCACAGGAAGACGTCCCGATCGCCGGCCTGCGTCGCGTCGACGACTCGTTTGGTGATCCGCTGGATTGGCACGAGGTTCCTCTTCAGGCGGTTCCGATAAGGGTCCAGTAATCACCCAGTAATCACCGGAATGGAATCTAGCGGTATTTCCCGGAACCTCAAGGAAGAGCATTCTAGGCTAAGGCATTGGGTCTACGCTGGTTGCCATCTCGCGGAAACTCAGCGGATCTCGACGCCGCCTGCTTCGGGAGCAGGAGGTCCGGGGTTCAAATCCCCGCGCCCCGATTTGGTAAGTTGTTACGAAGGTTGATCTTCAACTGAACGCCCCGCGAATTGCTCGCGGGGCGTTTGTGTTGACGGAAGCAGATGGGAAGCAGGTACCGAGCGGTCACGGCACGGCGGCCTTCGTGCCCGACCGCATTCAGCTCCGGTTGCTGGCCAGGACAGCGCGCGCCGCCGTGACCACGTGGTCGACGGTGAAGCCATAGTGCTCCATCACCACTGGCCCCGGCGCAGACGCACCGAAATGACCCACTCCGATGATGGCACCTGTGGGCCCGACGTAACGTTCCCACCCGAAGGGGGAAGCCGCCTCGATGCTCACCCGGGCCCGCACTGCCGGTGGCAGGACGCTGTCGCGGTACTCGGTTGGCTGCGCCGCAAACAACTCCCACGACGGCATCGACACGACCCGGCTCCGCACGCCTTCGCCGCGGAGTTGCTGGTGGGCCGCGAGCGCGAGCGAGACTTCCGACCCGGTGGCGATCAGGATCAGGTCCGGCGGCCCATCGTTGTCCACGTCGATCAGCACGTACGCGCCGCGGGCCGTGCCCGAGGCCGGGGCAAGCGAGCTGCGGTCGAGCACGGGGAGCTTCTGCCGGGTGAGCACCAGCCCCACAGGGCCACCAGTGTGCCGCAACGCGATGCGCCACGCCTCGACGGTTTCATTGGCGTCGGCGGGCCGGAGCAGGAGCATGTTCGGCATGGCGCGCAAGGAGGCGATCTGCTCCACCGGTTCGTGGGTGGGTCCGTCCTCCCCAACCGCAATGCTGTCGTGCGTCCAGACATAGATGACATGGGCGGCGCTCAACGCGGCCAGCCGGATGGCGGGGCGCATGTAATCCGAGAAGATCAGGAAAGTCGCCCCGAACGGCATCACCCCGCCGTGATGCGCCATCCCGGTGAGCACGGCGGTCATCGCGTGCTCGCGAATGCCGAAATGAATGTTCCGTCCCGCGTAGCCCCAGACGCCGCCGGCCATCCCCTGGGTCGGCGGCGCTTGCCCTCGCTCCGGCGTGTCGGCGCTCTGAAAGTCCCCCTGCCCCTTCATCATGGTGCGCGTCGATGGATCAAGGTCGGCAGACCCACCAACCAGCGTCGGCACCGATTCGGCCAAAACCGCCATCACCTTTCCTCCAGCATCGCGCGTGGCCATATCGCCATCACTCGGCGTGAACACTGGAAGCCTGGCATCCCACCCGGAGGGAGCTGACCCGCCATCGCGCGCTCGAACGCGGCCGCGAGGTCATTCTGCTCGGCGCGGTAGCTGTTCATCATCTGCTGCCACTCGGCCTGCAGTGCCGCACCGCGCGTGCCGACCCGATCGAATTCCCGTTGCGCCTCCTCGGGGACGAGAAACTCGGCGTCTTCCGGCCACCCGTAGGCCCGCTTGGTCAAGCGGACTTCGTTGACACCGAGTGGCTCGCCATGGGCTTCGAAGGTGTCGTGCTTGTCCGGACTCCCGAACCCGATGTGCGTCCGCGCGATGATGAGCGACGGCCGATCTTCATCGGCACGCGCCGCAGTGAGTGCCGCGTCCACCGCGGCGACGTCCATGCCGTCCACCTCCTGCACGTGCCAGCCGAATGCCTCAAAGCGGGCACCCACATCCTCGGCGAAGGTGATGTTGGTGGTCGCCGACAGGGTGATGCGGTTGGAATCGTACAGCACGATCAGCCGGCCGAGGCGAAGCTCGCCGGCGAGCGACGCCGCCTCCGACGCGATCCCCTCCATCAGGTCGCCATCGCTCGCAATGACCCACGTGCGGTGATCGACGATCGGTTGCCCGGGTCGATTGAATGTCGCCGCGAGCCATCGCTCGGCGATGGCCATGCCGACGGCATTCCCGAACCCCTGCCCGAGTGGGCCGGTAGTGACCTCGACACCGGGAGTGACGCCCGCGTTCGGGATGACCCGGGGTGCAGCTGCCCCAACGGCGAAAGTGCTTGAGATCGTCGAGGGTGAGCCCGTACCCGGTCAGGAACAGGAGGCTGTACAGGAGGGCGCTGCCGTGCCCCGCCGAGAGGACGAACCGGTCGCGATTGATCCATTCCGGGTTCGCCGGATCGCAGCGGAGGTGCCGGGTCCACAGCACGTAGGCCATTGTGGCCGCACCCATCGGGAGGCCGGGGTGTCCCGATGCGGCCTTCTGGACGGTATCGATGCTCAAGGTGCGGATGGTATTGATACAAAGTTCGTCCAGGGTGCCGTTCGGCGAGGTCATCGTGTGCTCCGGGTCCGCGATTGCATGTACCGCCGCATCAGCGCGATGGTCGAGCTGTCGTGGCCACCGGCCGGCGGGCCGGCGCCCTCGAGCTCTCCGCCGATGTGCTGCGCCAATGCCTTCCCCAATTCCACGCCCCATTGATCGAAGGAGTCGATGCCCCAGATCGACGCCCTGGGTAAAGACGCTGTGTTCGTACAAGGCGACCAGCGAACCCAGAATCGCTGGGGTGAGCCGATCGGCGAGGATGGTGCTCGTTGGGCGATTGCCCTCGAAGACGCGGTGCGGCACAAGTCGCGCCGGCGTCCCCTCGGCGGCGACCTCGGCGGCCGTCTTGCCGAAGGCGAGTGCCTCCGTTTGCGCGAAGAGGTTTGCCATCAGGAGGTCATGATGGCCGTTGAGCGGATTGAGTGTCTGTGAGAACCCGATGAAATCGCACGGAATCAGCTTCGTCCCCTGGTGGATCAACTGATAGAACGAATGCTGCCCGTTGGTCCCCGGTTCACCCCACACGATCGGGCTGGTCTGATAGTCGACCCGCGTCCCATCGGCGGTGACGTGCTTGCCGTTGCTCTCCATCGTCAGCTGCTGGAGGTAGGCGGGAAGTCGCTTGAGGTACTGGTCATACGGAAGGACGGCGACCGTACGGGCATCGAAGAAGTCGGCGTACCACACGGCGAGCAGTCCCATGATCACCGGCAGGTTCTGCTCGAACGGCGCGGTCCGGAAATGCTGGTCCATGGCGTGGAAGCCGGCGAGCATTTCGCGGAACGCGGTCGGGGCCGATGGCGAGCATGGTCGACAGCCCGATGGCGGAATCCATCGAGTAGCGCCCGCCGACCCAGTCCCAGAACTCGAACATGTTGACCGGATCGATGCCGAACTCGGCGACACCCTTGGCATTGGTCGACACCGCGACGAAGTGCCGGCGCACGGCTGCCTCGTCGCCCAGCGCCCGGAGGCACCAGTCGCGCGCCGAGTGGGCGTTGGTCAGGGTCTCGAGGGTCGTGAACGTCTTCGAGCAGACGATGAACAGCGTCTCCTCGGCTTCAAGGTCGCGGGTCGCCTCGGCGAAATCAGTGCCGTCGACGTTGGAGATGAACCGGAAGGTCATCTCCCGGCGGCTGTAATGACGGAGCGCCTCGTAGGCCATCACGGGGCCAAGGTCCGAGCCGCCGATCCCGATGTTGACAACGTTGCGGATCGTGCGCCCGGTGTGGCCGACCCAACGGCCCTCGCGAATATCGTCGGCAACGGCCGCCATGCGGTCGAGGACCTCGTGCACGGCTGGCACGACATCGGCGCCTGCCACGATGATTCGTTCGTTCCTGGGCGCTCGGAGGGCGACGTGCAGCACGGCGCGGTCTTCGGTGACATTGATCTTCTCGCCGGTGAACATCGCCTCGATCCGCGCGGCCAGCCCGCGCTCGTGGGCCAGCGCCAGCAGGAGCCGGAGGGTCTCGTCGGTGACCCGGTGCTTGGAATAGTCGAGGTAGAGCCCGGCGGCCTCGGCGGTGAGCCGCGTGCCACGCGCGGGATCGTCGGCAAAGATCTGCCGGAGGTGGGCGTCGCCGATCGCCTGATGGTGGGCCCGCAACGCGCGCCATGCGGGGCTCGACGTGAGGGGTGGCGGTGTCTCCTGGTTCGAGTTGGTCACGGTCGGCCTGCCGCAGCTTGCCCCGGAGAACTCAGCGTTGCCCGCTTGGCCGCGAGACAATCGAGCAGGTCCCGCCACGAGGCATCGAATGACGCCGCCCCTTCGTGCTGGAGCCGGGTCGCCAGCGCCGCGTGGTCCACGCCGGCTCGAGTGAACTCGGCGAGCACCGCGTCAGCGTCGCCGCCATCCGGTGGCAGCTGGCCCGCCAGCTGGCCGTGGTCGGCAAAGGCCAGCAGCGTCTTCTCCGGCATGGTATTGATGGTGTCGGGAGCCGCGAGTGCTTCGACATACAGCGTGTCCGACGCGGTCGGATCCTTCGTCCCGGTGCTGGCCCAGAGAAGGCGCTGCGGGCGGGCGCCTTCGGCCGCGAGCGCGCGCCATAGCGGCGACGCCAGGACCGCGTGGTACTCCCGGTAGGTAGCCTTGGCGATCGCGATGCCGAGGCGATTGTGCAGCTCGGCCGGCACCTTGTCCTGGACCGCCACATCCCAGCGACTCACAAAGATCGACGCGACTGAACCGATCCCGGGATCGAGACCTGCGGCAAGTCGTCGCTCAATCCCGCGCATGTAGGCCTCGGCCGCGGCCCGGTACTGCGCGGCGGAAAACAGCAGCGTGACGTTGACGTGGACACCCGCAAAGATCGACTCCTCAATGGCGTGGACCCCCTCAGGCGTGCCGGGGATCTTGATGAAGAGGTTGGGACGGTCTGCCTGGGTGTGCAGTGCGGCCGCCGCGCGAATGGTTCCGGCGGCGTCGTTGGCCAGCAGCGGCGACACCTCCAGCGACACCCACCCGTCGGCACCGTTGGTTCGATCATGGACCGGGCGGAAGAGATCGGCGGCACGACGCAGGTCTTCGATGGCAAGTTCGAAGAAGAGCGATTCACCGGACTTGCCCTGGGCCGCCTTCGCCCGGATGGCATCGTCATACAAGGCGCCTCGCTTGATCGCATGATCGAAGATGGTCGGGTTGGAAGTCAGCCCGGTCACCGACAAGTCACGGATGTAGCGTTGCAGGGTCCCGTCGTCGAGGATGCCTCGGGTGATATTGTCGAGCCAGAGGCTCTGGCCGATATCGTGCAACTGCTGGGTTGCCTTCATATGGACTCCTGTAGTGAAGCGCCGGACGTGGTCATTCGCACGCTCCATCGCGCACCTCGCCGATGACGCGTCATGCACCAACGTTCCCACGGTCCCCGGCGCGCGCCGCGCACACGCAGGTCCCGAGGACGCAGGCGCAGCTTGCCACGTAGATCCAGAGCAGGAACGCGACGATCCCGCCCAGGGTCCCGTAGTAGGCGCTGAAATGCCCGACGTTGACCGCGTAGACGTGGAACAACAGTTTGCCACTCCCGATCAGGCCCGTCGCAACCAGCGCCCCGATCCAGGCTTCGGCCAATGTGGTGACCCGGCTGGGAGCCAGGCGATAGATCACCGTCAACCCGCCGAAAAGCGTCAGCCACGGAATGAGATCGACCAGCAGGGTGAACGCCCGTTGAAGCAATCGCGGCCAGTTCACAAGTAATGGCTGCGCCTGGTGCGCCAGTTCGGGAAGGAGCATCCCGACCAGCACGACACCTGCTGCCACGCCGAGCAGGGCGAGGCTCTTCAATGGCAGGCGCCACCAGCTGTACGCCGGCGACTGCCAAATGCGATTCGTGGTCCGGATCAGGGTGCGGAGAAATTGCAGTGCCGCGAGCGGCAGCAGCGCGAATGCGGTGACGTTCATTGCGCCGGGCCGGTCGAGGATGCCGCGTATCGCCGCTTCGCCCGCGCGCTCCTGCTCGGCCGTCAGCGGTGTGAAGTGATTGACCAGTCGTACGAGGCTCTGGGCGACCACGTCGCGCGCGAAGAGCAGCGACCCCACGGCCATCAGGATGATGAGAAATGGCAGGAGCGACACCAGCAGGTAGTAGGCCAGCGCCGCCGCGCCCTGCTCACCTTCCGCGTCCGCCCAGCGCCGGCCGGTGCGCATCATGAACCTCCACCCGGAAGACTGCTGGATCTGCACACTGCCCCCCTGTTGCGGTGAGGAGAGAGCACCCGGGACACCGGGTGCCGGGACATCGGCGACCGGTGCTACTCGGCCAGCTCCGGGCGAATCGCCGCCAGCTCCCGGCGCCGCCCGGCGGTGGGCTTCGGATAGGCCATCGGGAGTCCGTCCAGGGCGTCGAGCACAATGTGGGACACGATCACCCGGGCATTGTCCTTGTCGTCGGCGGGCACGACGTACCAGGGTGCATGATGTGTGCTGGTGGCCCGCAGGCATTCGGCATATGCCGTCTGGTACTTCTTCCAGTACTTCCGTTCATGAAGGTCCGCCGTGCTGAACTTCCAGTTCTTGTCCGGCTCGTCAAGGCGCTCGAGGAAGCGCTTGCGCTGCTCGTCCTCTGACAGATGGAGGAAGATCTTGACGATTGTGGTTCCGTTGCGGTGGAGATGCTTCTCGAGATCGGTGATCGACTGGTACCGTTCCTTCCACAGTGCTTCTCGTCGAGCACCCGGTCCGGAAGCTTCTGACTGCGGAGCAATTCAGGGTGGACGCGCACGACGAGCACTTCCTCGTAATAGGACCGGTTGAAGATGCCAATCCGCCCGCGCTCGGGGAGCCGGCAGGTCGTGCGCCACAGGAAGTCGTGCTGCAGCTCCTCGGCGCTCGGCTCCTTGAAGCTGAACACCTCGCAGCCCTGCGGATTCACGCCGGACATGACGTGCCGGATGGCGCCATCCTTGCCGGCAGCGTCCATTCCCTGAAAGATCAGCAGCAGCGCATGGCGGTCGGATGCGTAATGGAGCCGTTGCAGCGTGCTCAGCTGGTCCACATGCGCAGCCAGAAGCCGATGGTAGTCCTCCTTGGACTTGCAGTAGGGCTTCACGCTCGTCGGCCACTTCCCAAGCTTGACCTTCGCCCCGGGTTGCACCCGGAAGTCGTTCGCCTTGAGCTTCACGGGTATCCTATCGTTGTTGGTGAGGGTTGGCAGTCAGTGCTTCAAATCCGGAGATGATATCGAAGAGTTCCTCATCGATGGTGGTCTGCCGCAGGCGACGAGACGCCGAGCGCACGGTCTCCAGCAGGTCGTCGATGCTCTTCTCGGCACGTTGCATCGCCGCCAGCCGGCTCGCGTTCTCGCTCGCCAGCGATTCGGCACACGCCCGGAAGAGCGAGATGAAGAGGTATTCCCGAATCAGCGCACGCACGGTCGCCATGCCGTTGCCCAGGACTTCGGGTAATGTGGCCGTCGGCCAGGGCACGTTGACGAGGCCCGCGTGCCATTCGGCATCGAGGGGCAACAATCGCTGGCAGACCGGGTCATAGAGGGCGCCGGGTTTTGGGCGGTTATGGAAGACGTAGAGGCGGGAATCGGAGCCCTTGCTCTGACGCGCTTCGCTGGCGACCTGGATCTGCCCGACCAGCGGCGTGATCCCGTTGATGGAGTTCGGCACGGGAAAGAGTCCGCGCATACTGAGGCCCGCATCTGCCAGGCGCGCATGCACGCGCTCGCCGACCGCCCAGACCCGGGGTGTGCCGGACAGGGCCGCGAGCGTCTTGATCGCGAACTCCGCCACGACATCGTTGAAGCGACCCACCAGGCCCTGGTCTGATCCGAATACGATCGCGTCGATGTCGCCCGCGTCATTCGCTGCCTTCCGCTGCGTCGTCGGCATCGCCAAGTCGGCTTTCCGAAATGACGCACCCAGCCCCAGCTCGACGGTGCGATAGTAGTCTCCCAGCGCGAGTACGGATCGTTCGTATTGCCCGACACTGGCGGCCGCCATGGCTTTCATCGAGCGCACCACCGATTGCAGGTCGCCGGCGCTCTCGATCTTCCGTCGCAGGCTCGCCCTCGTGTCACTCATGGCTTCGCCTTGGGTTCAGGCTTGGGGTCAGGCTTGGGGTCACGTGGGTTCAGGCTTGGGGTCAGGCTTGGGTTCAGGCTTGGGGTCAGGCGTGGGGTCAGGCTTGGGGTCAGGCTTGGGTTCAGGCTTGGGGTCAGACTCGGGGTCAGGCTTGGGTGTGAAACGGACGAGCGCCGCGCGGGCAATGGCGACAACCGCCTTCCGATCCTCGTCACTCAGCGTATCGGCGGTTTCAAATCGCGCACTCACCTCCGGCGGAATCGTGGTCGCCGCATCGCCGACAGCGTGCGCGGCATCCGTCATCTGGTCGAGCGGCACCGGATCGAAGAGTCTCTCGCTCAGCGCCAGCAGGATGGTGATCTGGGCGGGTACCGGCACCGGGGAAAATTCCGGCTGGGTGAGACAGGCACGAATGCGCCGCCCGTGCTCGATGATCTTGCGAGTCGCTTCGTCCATCCGGGCGCCAAACCGGGAGAACGTCTCGAGTTCCTCGAACTGCGCGTAGGCCAGCTTGAGGTCGCCGGCCACAACCCGATAGGCGGCGCGCTGTGCCTTGCCGCCGACACGTGAGACGGATCTGCCGACATCAACCGCCGGCAGGACGCCCGCCTGGAACAGTGTTGGCGAGAGGTAGATCTGCCCGTCGGTGATCGAGATCAGGTTGGTCGGGATGTACGCGGCGATATCCTGCGCTTCCGTCTCGATGATGGGCAACGCGGTGAGCGAACCGCCGCCGCGCTCCTTTCGCAAGTGCGTGGCGCGCTCCAGCATCCGCGAATGGATGTAGAAGATGTCCCCGGGATAGGCTTCGCGTCCGGGTGGCCGACGGAGGAGAAGGGACAGTTCGCGATAGGCCCGGGCGTGTTGCGTGAGGTCGTCGTACACGATCAGGACGTCGCGACCCGCCGCCATGAATTGCTCCGCGATGCTCGTGGCGGCATAGGGAGCAATGAACAGGAGCCCGGGCGAATCATTCCCCTCGGCGACGACGACGACGGTATAGTCCATTGCCTGTCGTGCCCGGAGACCCGCCACGACCTTCGCGACCGCCGAAGCGCGCTGGCCGATCGCACAATAGACACAGAGGACGTTCTTTCCGCGCTGGTTCACGATGGTATCGATCGCGATCGCGGTCTTCCCGGTCTGGCGGTCACCCAGGATGAGCTCGCGCTGCCCCCGCCCGATCGGAATCATCGCATCGACAACCTTGAGGCCCGTCTGGAGCGGGACGGTCACCGGTGCCCGATCCATGATCGGTGCGGCGGGGCGTTCAATGGGAAGGCGCTCGCTGGAGGCGACCGGTCCTTTCCCGTCGAGCGGTTGGCCCAGCGGGTCGACCACGCGCCCGAGCAATCCGTCACCCACGGCGACGTCCATGACCCGGCCGGTGCGCTCGACATCATCACCAGCTTGCAACTGCCGGTAGTCACCGAGGAGCACGACACCGACCTCATCCTCATCGAGGTTGAAGGCAATGCCGAGTACGTCGCCGGGAAACCGTACCAGTTCCTCAAAGCCGACACCTGGCAGACCGGAAACCTGGGCGATTCCTGTCGCGACGCGGATCGTCGTGCCGATTTCACGGATGCCCAGTTGTGGGGTGAAGGCTTCCCGTGTCTGGCGGATGCCGTCGAATGCGGAGTCGAAGACCCGCTGCAGTGACTCGGGCTCCGCGATCACGGGCTCTTCGGGGCCACTGCCGTCTCTGGCGCAGCCTGGGCCTCAGGTCGGTCGTTCTGTTTCACAATCTCATCGACGCCCTTCTGGAGCGATGTGAGATACCCACCGATGCTCCAACCCACTCGCTGGCCCTTGGCCGTGAGTTCGATGCCACTGACCAGGGCAGGCGCCGTCTCGAACCGGAGGTGGATGTCGGCCGAGAAGGTTTCGTTGAGGGCATTCTGGATCACGGCCCGCTGGTCAGCGGGGAGCTCGAACGCGCTCTGCACCAGCGCGGATTCGGCGTCCGCCTTCAGCGCCTCGCCGAGCTGCGCCTTGGCCGCGCCGTCCATGTCATGCAACCGTTGGGTAAAGACGGCGGCAACACGCTCTTCAAGGCTCGTGTTGGCAAGATCGGTCAACGCCGTGCGGGCGATGGCAAACACCTCGTCCTGGGTCCGACGCGCAATCGCCTGACGGACGTTCCTGGCCTCGGTCCTCATGGCGTCCTGTCGTTTGGCGCTCAAGGCATCGGCCGCCTTCCGCGCTTCACCGATCAGTCGGTCCCGCTCGGTGTTTGCCTCGTCGGTCGCCTTGGTGAACAGGGCAGCGCGTTGCTGGTCGAATTCCTCGTTCTTGTGCTGAAGCTCGTCATGCTCCTTCTGGGCCTCGGCCTTCTTCGCATCGGCATCCGCGTGTTCCTTGGCAACCTTCTTTTCCCGCGAGTCGATGGCGTCGAGGATGGGCTGGTAGAGGACATGCTTCAGCAACCACACCAGGATGAGGAAGTTGATTGCCTGTGCAATGACGGTGAACCAATCGATCAGCATCGACTACTTGCTCACGGCCTGGGTGATCACGTGGTTCCAGAATGGATTGGCAAAGATGAGAATCATCGAGACCACGAAGCAGTAGATCGCGGTGGACTCGATCATCGCCAGCCCGACAAACAGGGTACGGGTGATGGTGGCCGATGCGTCCGGCTGCTGCGCCAGCGAGGTCAGCGCCGACGCGACGGATCGTCCTTCGCCGAGCGCCGGCGCGATACAGCCGATGCTCGTCGCAAAGCCGGCAGTGCAGATGGAGGCAACGGCAACAACAGTGATGTTATCCATGGCGGGACCTTGGCGGGTGATGGGGAGGAGTCACTTGGATGGCACCGCCTTGGGGTGGCGCGTGCGCGTGGCCGCCGCGATGTAGACGGCCGCCAGAATACTGAAAATGTATGCCTGCACCATGCCGGTGAGCAGACCGAGCGCGGTCATGACGATCGGAAAGATGAATGGCGTGATCGTGAGCAGGATGCCGATGATCATCGCTCCGCTCATCATGTTGCCGAACAGGCGGACAGCCAGGGCCAGCGTGCGAGACACTTCGCTGATGATGTTGAACGGCAGCATGATGATCGTCGGCTGCACATACGACCTGAGATAGCCACCGATCCCCTGTTCCTCGATACCGAAGAGCGGGACGGCGACGAAGACACAGAGCGCGAGCGCCACCGTCGTCGACAGCGAACTCGTCGGCGACGTGTAGCCAGGGATGATCGTGCAGATGGCGGCGGTCGCCACAAACAGGAAGAGCGTGCCGAGGAAGCCGAGATACTTCTCCGGGTGGGTCAGTCCGACCTCCTCGATTTGCTTGGCGATCCCGGTGATGATGACTTCGAGGAGGTTCTGCCAACGAGACCGCGTCAGACCCGTGGAGAGCTTGCGCGTGATGAGACGTGTGCCGATGGCCAGCACTAGCATCAAGCCCCAAGTGAACAAAATGGTGCCGTTGAGCTTGAACGGCCCGGACTGCCAGAGAATCCACTGATCGGGGCTAAGGCGCATGATGGGCCCCCTGGGCGGGAGCGGCCTGGCTGTCCCTGGTCCGCGTAAGTCGGATCACGACGAAGCGGGCGATGATGAATCCGACCAGACAGAGCAATAGCCGCTCCCACTGCCCGCGGGAGACGACGTAGAATCCCGCCAGGGCAATACCCATACGGACCAGGAGGCTCCCGAGGAACAAGCGCGCGGGATGCCTGGCGGCGACTCCTGCGCGAACCGTCCACCAGAGCCCGCCGAAGAAGACCGCGCCGAGCGCCCCGCCCGCTGCGCAGGCCAGCACCAGCATCGGCGTGTCAGTCATCGGTATCCTTGTGTTCCCGGTGCATGGCGTGATCCTCCCTGGTCACCCAATGCCAGGCATTCAGGCAACCGATCGCGAGACCAGCGACGAGCAGTGCCAGTGTCCAGGAACGGCCGCCCGGATGTCGGTGGTCCAGCCAGAGGCCGAGCCCCGCGCCGAGCAAGGTTGGCACCACCACCGACCAGCCGATCAGTCCCATCATGCCCAACCCGAACCAGACGCCATGTGTGGAGTCGCGTCGCGCCTTGATCTTGCGCTCAGCCTCCGCGCCGACCTGTTCCGCAAGCGTCGGCGGCTTACTCATCCTGCACCGCCGCCAGGCGCCGCAGAAATCCGGCTTCCATCCTTGCCACCACGACGCGCACGCCTTGTTCCTGCGCGTCCACCGTCAGGAAGTCCTTTTCCACCGCCTCGCGCAAATGGCCGAGATCGGTGCCACCGACGGCCCGTCGCACCGACACGAGCACATCCGCTCCCGCCTTGACCATCACCCCTTCGTCCACCGCAACGTATGCCTCAGGCTCCGACCCGGCCTGATACATCAGGATCCCTGGCGCGAGCGCTGCCACACAGTCGAGTCGGTGGGGCAAGAGTCCGATCGAGCCTTCCGACGTTTCCGCGACGATCCGCATGACGCCTTCCTTCGCGACGAACACGCCGAATGGCAGGAGCACCTTAAGATTCATGGGCCGTGCCCTTCGCCGTGGTCTTCGCATCACTCTTTGCATCGGGCTCTGCATCGGGCTTTGCATCGGTCTTCGACTTGGCCTTTGCTTCGTCCACGGCACCGATCATGTACAGCGCGCTCTCCGGGTAGTCCTTGAACTCGTCGTGCAGGATGCGCTCGCAGCCGTCCAGCGCGTCCTTGAGCGAAACGTCCTTGCCCTTGATGCCGCTGAACTGCTCGGTGGCGAAGAACGGCTGCGTGAGAAATCGCTCCAGCCTCCGGGCACGCGCGACGACGGCACGATCGTCGGGCGCCAGTTGCTCCATGCCGAGCATGGCGATGATGTCCTTGAGTTGCTGGTACTGTCGCCAGCGTCCTCCGGATGTCCTGCGCCAGCCGATAGTGCCGCTCGCCGATGATGGTCGGGGTGGCCATCTTGGAATTGGATTGCAGCAGGTCGATCGCGGGGTACATCCCTTCGCTGGCGCGCTTGCGGGAGAGCACGATCGACGCGGAGAGATGGGAAAAGACGTGCACGGCGGCGGGATCGGTCAGGTCGTCCGCCGGCACGTACACGGCCTGGATCGAGGTGATGGCGCCGGTGGTCGGTATTGGCGATCCGCTCTTCCAGTCCCGACAGTTCCGTTCCCATCGTCGGCTGGTAGCCCAGGCGCGACGGCATCTGCCCCATCAGCCCGGACACTTCCATGCCAGCCTGGATGAACCGGAAGATGTTGTCGATCAGCAGCAGCACGTCGCCGTGCTCGTCGTCACGGAAATACTCGGCCATGGTGAGCGCAGCAAGCCCCACCCGGAACCGGGCGCCCGGCGGCTCGTTCATCTGGCCGAACATCATCACCATGTGCGGCAGCACGCCGGCATCCTTCATGTCGCTGATACAGCTCCTCGCCTTCGCGACAGCGTTCGCCGATGCCGCAGAAGATGCTCACGCCCTGCTGATGGCCGATCATGTTGTGAATCATCTCGGTCAGCAGCACCGTCTTGCCGACACCCGCGCCGCCGAAGAGCCCGGCCTTGCCGCCCCGTTCCAGCGGGACCAGCACGTCGATCACCTTGATGCCGGTCTCGAAGATCTCGGACGTGGTGGATCGCTGGCCAGTGATGGCGGCGCTGCGATGGATCGGACGCCATTCGACATCCGTCGGCGGCGGCTGGTTGTCGATCGGCGTTGCCGAAGACGTCGAACATTCGCGAGAGCAGTCCCTTGCCGACCGGCACCTGCAACTGCACGCCGGTGTCCTCCACCGTGCGTGCCGCGCGCCAGCCCCTGGGTGGGCGTCAGCGCGATGCCGCGCACGCGATGCGCGTCGAGCTGTGCCATCACCTCGATCACGATCTGCCCCGTCCTTCACCGGCATGCAGCAACGAGTAGATCGCCGGCAAGCCCTCGTCGAACGCGGACATCGACCACGCTGCCGCGGACGGAGACGACGCCATCGACTGCCTGCAGCCTCCGTGGCGATGTCCGCGTTCGCCGCGGGTCAGGCTGTCACGGTCGGTGGCATCAGACCGCGCCTGCCATTTCCAGTTCCGGATCTCCGGCATGTCCTGCCCGTGCTGGTCGATGTACTGCTTGTGCTCGATCAGCTTGTCCCTCACCATCTGCTTCAGGTAGGCGCCCTTCGAGCCCGAGCTGCGGCAGCCGATCGACCACGTCCTGCACCAGGTGGAAGCGGTCCAGGTCGTTCTGCACGCGCATGTCGAACGGCGTCGTGATGGTGCCCTCTTCCTTGTAGCCGCGCACGTGCAGTTCGCGGTTGGTGCGCCGGTAGGTCAGGCGGTGGACCAGCCACGGGTAGCCGTGGAAGGCGAAGATGATGTGCTTGTCGCGGGTGAAGAGCGAGTCGTAATCCGCGTCGCTCAGCCCGTGCGGATGCTCGGTGCTTCGACTGCAGCCTCATCAGGTCGACGACGTTGACCACCCGGATCTTCAGCTCCGGCAGGTGTTCGCGCAGGATCGAGACGGCGGCCAGCATCTCCAGCGTCGGCGTGTCGCCGCAGCAGGCCATCACGACGTCCGGCTCGACGCCCTGATCGTTGCTGGCCCACTGCCAGATGCCGATCCCTTCGGTGCAATGCATCACCGCCTCATCCATCGTCAGCCACTGCGGCAGCGCGTGCTTGCCGGCCACCACGACGTTGACGTAGTGCCGGCTGCGCAGGCAGTGATCGACCACCGACAGCAGGCAATTGGCATCGGGCGGGAGATACACCCGCACGATGTCGGCCTTCTTGTTGATCACGTGATCGAGGAAGCCCGGGATCCTGATGCGTAAACCCGTTGTGATCCTGCTGCCAGACGTGCGAGGCGAGCAGATAGTTGAGCGACGCGATCGGACGGCGCCACGGCAGCTCCTTGGTCACCTTGAGCCACTTGGCGTGCTGGCTGAACATCGAGTCGACGATGCGGATGAAGGCCTCGTAGCTGTTGAACATCCCGTGCCGGCCGGTCAGCAGGTACCCTTCCAGCCATCCCTCGCACTGGTGTTCGCTGAGCATCGAGTCCAGCACGCGACCGCTGGGCGCCAGGAACTCGTCGTTGGCCTGCGTGTCCGGGCGTCCCACTGGCGATTCGGTCACTTCGAACACCGCGCCGAGCAGGTTCGATAGCGTTTCATCGGGACCGAAGACCCGGAAATTGCGGTGCTCCTGGTTCAGCGGGTCGACGTCGCGCAGGAACCCGCCCAGCACCCGCGTGTCCTGGGCGTCCACGGCGCCGGGCGAAGGCACCTGCACCGCGTGCTCGCGAAAGTCCGGCATGCGCAGGTCGCGCAGCAGCAGCCCGCCGTTGGCATGCGGATTGGCACCCATGCGGCGGTCGCCCTTGGGTGCCAGTTCGGCGAGCTCGGGCATCAAGCGGCCGTTGGTCGTCGAACAGCTCCTCGGGTCGGTAGCTCTTCATCCAGCTTTCCAGTTGCTGCACGTGCTCGGGATGCGCGGCGTCCACCAGCAGCGGCACCTGGTGCGATGCGGAACGTGCCTTCGATCTGCAGCCCGTCGACGACCTTCGGGCCCGGTCCAGCCCTTGGGAGACGCGCAGCACGATCATCGGCCAGCGTGGCCGCGTGGCGTCGTGGTGCGTCGCGCGCGTGCTGCTGGATCGTGTGGATCTCCTCAATCGCCTGCGTCCACCGCGGCGGCCATCAGCTCGTGCATGGTGTCCGGGTCGTCGCCCTCGACGAAGTACGGCGTCCAGCCGCATGCCGCGGAGGAACTGCTCCAGCTCGTCATGCTCGATGCGGGCCAGCAGCGTCGGATTGCTGATCTTGTAGCCGTTGAGGTGCAGGATCGGCAGCACGGCGCCGTCGGTGATCGGATCGAGCAGTTTGTTGGACTGCCAGGCGGTGGCCAGCGGGCCGGTTTCCGCCTCGCCATCGCCGATGACGCAGGCCACGATCAGTCCCGGATTGTCGAACGCGGCGCCGAAGGCGTGACTGAGCGAATAACCCAGCTCGCCGCCTTCGTGAATCGAGCCGGGCGTCGTCGGTGCCACGTGACTGGATATGCCGCCGGGAAACGAAAACTGCTTGAACAGCTTCTTCAGCCCCGCTTCGTCCTGCGGTGACGTCGGGATAGACCTCGCTCCAGGTGCCCTCGAGGTAGACGTTGCCCACGATCGCCGGACCGCCGTGTCCGGGGCCCGCGACGTAGAACATGTCCAGGTCGTATTTCCTGATGACCCGGTTCAGATGCACGTAGATGAAGTTCTGGCCCGGCGTGGTGCCCCAGTGTCCCGACCACCAGCGGCTTCACGTGCGCCAGCGTGAGCGGCTCCTTCAGCAGCGGGTTGTCGTACAGGTAGATCTGGCCGACCGAGAGGTAGTTGGCGGCGCGCCAGTAGGCGTCCATCCGGTGGAGCAGCTCGGCGGAAAGCGGGTTGCTCCGCGGGGTCACATGTGACATCACGGCAACTCCTTCCGCGGCCGGCTCAGTCGACGACGACGCCATGCCCGCTCATCGCCGCCAGAGCGCCGCGAAGAACCAGATCATGCCGATCACGAACATGATCCAGACGAAGTCGCCGCCCCATCCCCACGCGTGATGGGCGCATGACGCGGCGGCGCTGCCCGTCCCGGCAGTTCAGCGTGTCATCCGTCAGCATTTTGGCGCTGTACAACATCCTGCTCGCCCCTTTATCGGCATCCCTGATACCCTGAGGAACCCTACCCGCCTTCCTGGCAGCCCGGTATCGCTCAAAGGGATGAAGCCGAGCCAGCCTGATGCGCCCGGGTGTGCGGGATCCGCTTCACGTCACGGAACGTGCCCTCCATCAGCGGATGACCGGGCCACGGGACCGATCTTCATGGCTGGTGCCGTTCGAAGATCGTCGCCCATTCCTGGTACCGCGGGGCGATCCGTGAGACCGCCTGCTCACGGGAGGCACGGTGCTCGACGTAATCGGCCACGGGGTCCCAGAACGTGGTGCGCCCGACCGCGAAGCCGATGAATCCCGGCACCGACGCCGCCACGTCGAGCCATGTCGCCACTTTCTGCTCGTCGGCACCGCGCCCCAGGACGATGCAACCGACGGTGTCGCGACCGTCCCGGCGGGCGAGGGAGACGATCCGCTCGCAATCCGCCCGGCGATCGAGCCCCTCGATCTTCCACACGTCAGGTTCAACGCCGGCATCCTGCAGCGTACGCATGGTCGTGAGCATCAGACCCGGCCGGATCTGGAGATCGTAGTCGGCCTTCCGGCCCTGGACGCTGTCCAGCTGCACCGGCGTCGCCGGAACCAGCAGTTCGAACATGAATCGCTGGTTCGCACCACGGCAGTATTCGGACAGCTCTCGCAACCGTGCCGTCTGCCGTCGGTTGAGTGCGGCATCCCCCTCCGGGTTGTACCGGACCAGCACCTTGGCGAAGGTCGGCCCGAATGATTCAATATGTTCCGCGAAGTCGTTGCCGTACTCGAACTCGAACTCATCGGACCCGCTGATCTCGGTGGCGAGCGCGGTGACATATCCGTGCTCAGCGGCATCGCGAAGGATGGCGGATCCGAATTCCTCGTCCACGAGAATGCCGGCGCGTTCCCGGGGAAGTCCGTTCGCCACGGCCTTCCGGAAGCCCTCGTAGATCACCCGCTTGCTGTCCGTCACCGCCGCGTGGTGCTCGGCCGTGAGCGGCGGCTTGAAATGGCACATGCCGGTGATGTACGAGTGCCGATGATCGAACGGGAGCAGGTAGAGCGGGTGGTCGTATCCGGGGGTCATGCGACCTCCGCCGGCGGGCTGGTGCGAGAAAGCGTGTCGACCCGGCCGTCCGGATGACCGACCAGCACCAGGCTGGCCGTGCCGAGGAACAAGCCGGTGTCGACCACGCCGACGATCGCCCGCAGGGCCCGATGGAGCGCTGCGGCGGCCTGCGCGTTGGCAAGCGGCTGGACCGGCGCGCAATCGAGGATGATGTTGCCGTTCTCGCTGACGAACGGCTGCGACCCGCCCGGGCCGGCCCGTCGGGTCGGCGTGAGGGCGAGGGCCTTGAGTTCGCGGACGACGAGCCACTCTGCCAGCGGGATCACCTCCACGGGGATCCGGCCGCCTTCACCAAGGCAACGGACGAGCTTGTCCGCGCCAACGACGATCACCTGGCGGTGCGATGCCGCTGCGACGATGCGCTCGCGCACCAGGGCGCCGCCCCATCCCTTCACGAGATCCAGGTTCGGTGCGACTTCATCCGCACCGTCCACCGTCAGATCGAGCGGTCCGCCCGTCCCAAGCTCGATGGCCGGAATGCCCGCCTGGCGCGCCAGCTCCGCGCCCGCCTGCGACGTCGCCACGCCGGACACACGCAACCCCGCGCGACAGCGCTGGCCGAGCTTGGCGATGAATGCCGAGGCGGCGCGCCCCGATCCAAGCCCGATCCTTGCGCCATCGGGGATCAGGTCGATCGCCGCGGCCGCCACCGCAATAATCGCCGGATCATCCTTGTTACCGGACCCGGGTACGGGGCGTGTCACGGCGTTCTCGCCAGCGTGTAGCCCTGCAACATTCCGGCTCGGTCCAGCATGATCGTACTCCCTCACGGCGTGGATCGCATGCGTTCGTCGGTGCGCTACCGGGAATGTCGGGGAGCAGGCGGAATGCAACAATCGCTCGTTGGGACCATACGAGCACGGGACCGTGGAGTCTTCGCGTGCAGGGCCCCGGAACATCAGTGCGGTTATTATCCACCCAACTGGCGGATACCCCCGATGATTGCCTTTCTGCAAAGACGTTGGGAATGGTACAAGGGACATGCCTTGCGGGCTCCGGTCGGAGTGGCGCTGGTGACCGCGCTGTTCCTGTGCGGGCTGGCGTGGGCCTTTCCCATGGTCGTGTTCGGCATCTTCATTGTGGTCCTGACGGCGGTGGTAATCCGGGGCGTGATCTACGTGATGACGGAGGACTGGTAGCGATGCGAATGCCAGTAACTCCGCGGCGTGTGCGCGTCCCGAGGCCCCGACGGGACGGGGCGTCCAGTCTCCCCTTGTTCGTCCTCGCCGCGACGCTCCTGTCGCTCTCGCTCGCTGGCTGTGGCGGAGTCGATCTTCCGATCACGCGAGCCGGCGAACTCACCTTCAGCCGCATCATCAGTCCCGAGCCGATCATCACCCGCGGCGATCCCAGTCAGGCATCGATGGCGGTCTACCTGACCATCGCCAACGAAGGCGACGTCGCCGACACCGTGGTCTCGGTCGAGTCGCCGCTGGCCCGCACGGGCACGCTGCACGGGGCGATGGAGCATGGCGGGATGATGGCGATGACCGCGCTGCCGCTGCCGCCCCACAGCGTCACGCGCATGGCGCCCGGCGGCAACCACTTCATGTTCGAGGGACTGAGCCGGGCGTTCGTGGCGGGCGACCAGGTGCCACTGGTCGTCACCCTCGCCAAGGGGGGCGAAGTGGCGGTGAACTCGCTGGTGGTCAGCTACAACCAGTTCGACGCCTTGCGCGGCGACTCCCTCGACCCATAGCGGGTCCTTATTTCCTCATACAATCCGCCGTTCGAGGAAGCCATGGCCGTGGCGCGCGATATCGGCAAGCGGTGCCGCGATGCCCTTCGTGAACGTTCGAAGCGGTAACCCGCCATGGTTACGCGCCGGGAACCGAAGTGGCAAGCCCAGGCGGAAGCGGGCCAAGTAGGCAGCCGGGGCTTGGCCGGCCCCGGGCGGTGGCGCTCCGCTGGGCGGCCGGACATATTTGGCCCCCGAGTGAGGGTCCGTAGCTCAGCTGGATAGAGCGCTTGCCTCCGGAGCAAGAGGTCGCGAGTTCGAATCTCGCCGGGCCCATGCGGTAACGCGAAACCCCGCCACGACTTCGGTCGGGCGGGGATTGGCGTTCGCAAGCAGGAACGGGACTCCAGAAGTGCAGAATCGGGAACGGCGGAACGCGCAGCCTTTGTTGCCGAAGAAGCGTCACGCGTTCCACTACTCTCCCCATCTCCGGCGGCCGCACTCGCGGCAAAGCCTCGAGACTCCTGTGCGACCGCCGACTTCATGTCCTCAGCAACGGTTGCACCTTGGTGTTCAACGGAGTCAGGGTCGAATCGGGATGCCGGCCACCTTGAGCAAGTCGGTGTAGTCGAGCTGATACAACGTCGAGTGGCTGGACTCGAAGGTGCTGTACACGACCGAACGGCCATCCGGCGACAGTTGGCCGGGACTCATGCCGAACGCCACGGAGAAGAGCGCAGTCGGGGTGCCGGTAGCGACATCGACCCGGTAGTAGCTGAACCCGCCCCCCGGACCCGGGGTCATGGCCGCTACCAAGAGGGTCCGGCCGTCGTTGCCGACCGTCGGGAAGTTGGCCCCAGTCTTCGTTCGAAATGGGAGGGTGATGGTGTGACGGCTGCTGCCGTCGGCGGCGATCACGTGAATGACATTTTGCTGACCATTGGCATCCGCATCTCGCAAGGCGATCCACCGCCCGTTGGGTGACACCGTTGGGGTCGGCTGGTGTCCGGCCGGCGACCGCGTGACCAGCGACCGGTCACTTCCGGGACCGCTGACCGGCCCGGCCATCGTCTGGTTGTCCGGTCCCCGGAAGACCATGGTGGAGTCGGTCAGGAATCGGACACAGCCGTTGCCCTGCGGTGGGCACCACACTCGTAGCGTGCGAAGGGGGCGGTCGACGCCAGCGGTGCTCACTTCGTGCATCACCAGAGTGCGGCCCGAATCGGCAGCCGCGAGACTGTCCATCACCCCGTACCGCAGGGCGCGTCCACTCGCCATCCAACGTACACCCACCGCGAGGGTCAGCCGCGGCGCGATCTGTCGCTCCGTCCGATCGACGAGCGACACCAGGCTGAGCGATCCGTAGGTGCCCCGGCTCCGGTAGGCCAGCGTGTTGCCGTCAGCTGACCAGTAGATGGCATTCACCGTGGAGCCGAGTTCCCGGGTCGCGATCCGCTCCTGGGTACGACCCTCGCGGAAGATCATGATCGCCGAGTCGCGCTCCATCGGGGCCGCCATGCGCTTTCCATCCGGTGACCAGCTGGGCTCAAAGTACGACGACCCGGTGTCCGAGACGAGTCTCGGTTCGCCACCCGCCAGGTCACGGATGAACATCTTGGTCTTGCGACGGCTGATGGCGGTGAGCGCCCGGGCGTCGCGCATCCACGCATCGGGGTGGAATCCAGACTCCGGGATGTACGACGAGATCCGGCGTCCGGTCGACGTGGTTACGATGCTGGTGTCATCGCCCGGAGCCCAGGCCACGATCAACCTGCCATCCGATGAGAGCCCGGGATAGCCATCCTCCCAGCCACCAGTTCGCATCACGAGCTGTGGCGTGCCGCCGGTGACCGGGACCCGGTAGATCCCTCCCTTCGAGGCATCGGGACTGTCGGATCTGTCGAACCAGAGCGACTGGTCATCGGGCGCCCATCGCATCGCGCTGACGGTGTACGTGCCCTTGGTCTCCAGCAGCGTCCGCTCCGGGCCGCCGTTCGCGGGCACCACAAGCACCCGCTCGGTCGGCGTGTATCCCTTGGAGACGAAGGCAATGAGTCGCCCATCGTTCGAAAGGGCCGGTTGCTCGCCAGGAGTCATGCTCACGCGGCGCGGTTGCCCGGTGGCGATACCCGTCTTTGGATCCAGTGGCATGGCCCACACAAACCAATCCTCACCGGACTCTGCTGGTCCCTCGTAGACCAGCAGCCGGCCATCGCGCGAGACCCAGGTCGCGTAGGCTTGGCCGCTCCGGACCGCCCGGTGTTCTCCGGTGTGAGGGTCAAAGACGAAGACGGCTGGCTTCCCTCCGGGCCGCGCCGCCCGATAGTAGATCAGGTCACCATCGGGTTGCGCGGTGGCGGGCCAGATCCTGGGGCCATCGACCTCAAACACCGGGGAGAGCTTCGGCTGTTGTGCCTCGCCCCGGGCGGTGACAGCCAGCGCGAGCACGGCAAACGCGATCGTTGACTTCATTGAACCATCCTGTTGAGAGATGATCGCATGCCATGACAAGAGGCGTGCCGGGCGAGGCGGGAGAAGCAAAGCTGTTGGTATGGAATGCGTTGACTCACGTCGGAACTGCACCGGTCGTCCGTGATTCGGGCACATCGTGTTCCTTCACCGGGAACGCCCCGTTCATTCGCGGCAACCGCACCGTCACCACGGTTCCCCGGCCGGCCTCACTGGTGACCTGGAGCGTGCCGCCGTGCGTGGTGCAGATCTGCCGGGCGATCGGTAACCCGAGGCCGGTGCCGTTTCGACGGGAGGTGAAGAACGGCTGCTCGAGCCGGATCAGGTCGTCCGGCGTGATTCCACTCCCGGTGTCGGCGATCAGGACCTCGACCGCCTCGGCGGTCACGAGGACCGCCACTCGCGCCTCGCCACCCGGAGCCAGTGCCTGGGCGGCGTTGAAGAGCAGGTTGGCGAAGAGCTGCTGCAGCGCGCCATCATCGCCGTGCAGCAACGCCGGCACATCACCCGTCTCCAGCACCAGCCTGGCGGGGATCGTGGCAAACGCTCCGCCCACGGTTGTAGCCACTTCCTCAAAGACGCTGCGCAAGTCCAGTTCGCTCATCGTTGCCTGCCCGCTCCGGGCAATTCGCAGAGCTCCGGAGACGGTGGACTCGAGTCGCGACACATTGCCCAGGGCGCGAGCGACCAGGTCGTGGCTGAGCGGGTCGGCAATCTTGCGGCGCGCGGCACGGTCGAGGTCCACCTTGACCGCGGTGAGGCCGTTGCGCACGTCGTGCGACAGCGAGGTGGCGAACTCTCCCACGGCCGCCAGCGCGGTCTTCCGTGAGAGCTGCTCGAGGGTGGTGCGAAGGTTGTCGGTCATCACGTTGAAGGCCAGACCGAGCTGGCGGACCTCCGTGGGTCCGGCGGTGGCCACGCGGTGGTCGAGCCGGCCATCGGCCACCGCCGCCGCCGCCGCCGCCAGCTCTTCCAGCGGTCGCATCGCGCGGGTGGCCAGAGCGGCCACCAACAGGAGTGACAGCAGCGCGACGACCACCAGGGCGGTCACGCCGAGACTGGCTGCCCGGACGAATGGCTCGGTGTAGGGCGCCAGTCTCCCGGCGACGGCTACCTCGATGGCGGGCTCTGCGATGCGGCGACTGGTCGACAGCCAAGTCGTGTCGCCGATCACCACCCGGCTGCTGTCGGGAAACGGCAGCGTGTTCCGGAACGGGATCAGGGCCCGCTCGCGCGCACGCGTTTCCCGGACGGCCAGCTGGGCGGTCGGTACGATGGACCGCGCGGAGTCGCCCGGCAGCAGGGCATCGAGGGCCACCTCGATGATCACGGTCCCGATCTGTCGGCCGTCATGGTCACGCACCGGCGACTCGAACCGCACGGCGCTGCTGGTCTCGGTCGGTTGTCCGGCGCCCCGGTCGCCTCGCGCCAATCGCTCCCGCAGTCGGCTCGACCGGGTGCTTGACCACGCCACGCTGCCGTCGAGCCGTAGCAGAGTGATGCCCGGGAGCGTGGCGTCGAGTTCATTGGCGAGCAGGGCCAGATAGCCACTGTCGGCGGCGTCGATCGCCCCCTCGCGGACAACATGCATCGAGGCCTCGTTGCCGGCGACCAGCGCGATGTCGGCCAGGCGGTAGCGCCAGCGGCCGCTGATCGCACTGACCAGGCGATCGGCCGATTGGTCGAGCTGACTCTGCAGCAGCGTTTCGCCGGAACGGCGCGCGCTCGATGTGAGCCACACCCCCACCAACCCGAGCGGCAGAATCGCCCCGCCCAACAGGACGATGAGAATTTGAGTCCGCAATGCAAGCGAACGGCGCATCATTCGAGACCGTACTTCTCGATCAACCGGCGCAGTCGCGGCCGCGAGACGCCGAGCACTTCGGCGGCACGACCCTTGTGACCCGCAGTGGCTTCGAGCACGCGAATCACCTGCTCCCGCTCGACCTGCTCGAGTGACGAGATCGCCTGGCCGCCTTGGCTGCGCGGCGAAGCGATGGAGAGATGCTCCGGGCGGATGACGCTCCCGGAAGCGATGACCACGGCCCGCATCAGGCAGTTCTCGAGTTCACGGACGTTGCCGGGCCAACTGTGCTCCAGCAGGCGGTTGAGGGCCTCGGCGGAGAGGACTGGAATGGCGGTGCCGAAGCCGCTTGCGGCCCGCCGGATCATGTGGCTGGCGAGGAGCGGAAGGTCGGACATCCGTTCGCGAAGCGGTGGGATCACGATTTCCACGACGCGGAGCCGGTAGTAGAGGTCTTCTCGGAAGCGACGCGCGGTGATCATCGTCTCCAGATCCTGGTGCGTTGCGGCGATCACCCGCGCCTCGGAGCGTTCCGTGCGCTCGGCACCGACCGGCTGATACTCACCGTCCTGGACGACACGCAGCAGCTTGGTCTGCAGCTCGAGGGAGGTGTCACCAATCTCGTCGAGGAAGATGGTGCCGCGTCCGGCGAGCGCGAAACGGCCACGGCGTGCCTCGTGGGCACCGGTGAAGGCGCCGCGAACGTGACCGAACAACTCCGATTCGAGCAGGGTGGATGGAAGCGCCGCGCAGTTGACAGAGACGAACGGCTGGGCAGCGCTTGCGGCGTGCGCATGGATCGCCCGCGCCACAAGTTCCTTGCCCGTCCCGCTCTCACCGCGCACCAGCACAGTGGCAGTGGTCGCGGCCGCCTGGCCGACCAGCTTGAAGATCTCGATCATTCGCGGATCGTGACCAACGATGGCCGTCGCAACCGGATCGCCATCCGCGACGGGGTGAGCCGCGGCCCGTCGGCGATCGTGCCGGTCGGCGAAAACACGGGTGGTAACCGACAGCAGCTGCTCGAGGCCGATTGGCTTGACCAGAAAGTCGACTGCCCCGCCGCGCATCGCCGAGGCGACGGTGGCCATGTCGTCGAAGGCGGTCATCAACACGACGTCGATCTCCGGACGGCGCTCACGGATCAACTGCAACAGGGTCAGCCCATCGATCGCCGGCATGCGAATGTCGCAGAGGACCATATCGGGATTGATCCGGTCGAGCAGCGACAACCCTGCCGCGCCGTCGTCGGCTACCTCCACGTCGGCGCCAAACTCGACGAGCGCCTCGCGCAGCGAAGTGCGAATCGTGACGTCATCGTCGACCACCAGGATGCGGCGTGTCAACAGCACGTCCGGAGCTCTGTCATCGGGCGCCCCCTTCCTGATCAGGAGCACTCCCGCTTTCACGGGAGCCGTCCTGATGCATCAGTTCTTGCCTTTGCCGTTGCCCTTCCCCTTGCCCGGCGGTGGGGGTGGTGGAGGCGGCGGAGGATCGATGGCCAGGGCAAGCGCTGCCCCGGCATCCACTCTACCGTTTCCGAACCTGGTGTCGTACCCGGCGGTGCCCAGGTCCTGGGCTGAGTTGAAGAGGATTTCCTGGACTCCCGCAGGACTGGGCGCTGGCTTGGCCGCCCAGATCAGGGCAGCAACACCGGCTACGATCGGTGAAGAAAAGGAGGTCCCGAAAACCCCCTGAATGTACGTCGCCCCCCGCCAAGTGGCTTGCGTGGTGGAGATATGGATGGCAGGGGCCACCAGGTCGATGGGCGGGCCGTAATTGGAGAAGGAGACCAAGGCGTCAGCCTCATCGGTTCCCCCCACCACAATGATCCCCGGGTAGTTCTTGGAGTGCTTCATGTCGAGTGCGTCGTTCCCTGCACAGACCACCAGGAGGCCTCCGGCGGCCATAAGCGCCTGCCCCGCCGTGTTCATCGCCGAACTCATCGCGATCTGGGAATAGCTGATGTTGACCACCTTGGCGCCGTGGGTCCTGGCGTAGTCCACGCACTCGATCAGCTTGGACAGTGAGGCGGAACCGGCCGTGTCGTTGGTTACCCGGATCGGGAGGATCTCCACCACCCAGTTGACCCCCGAGACGCCGATGCCGTTGTTGCCCACGGCGCCGATCATGTCGGCCACGCGGGTGCCGTGGGTTGGGCCGACATGCGCCAGGCCATCATTCGGCATTGGACCGCCTTCGTTGGTGTAATCCACGACGTTGTATCCGGTCGAATGGATGTTGGCCGCCAGATCCGGATGGGAGAGTTCCACCCCGCCGTCGCACACTGCCACGGTCACGGCAGCGGACCCTCTGGAGTAGTTCCATGCCGCCTCCGAGTGAATGGCGGCATGATGCCACTGCGTGCCGTAGAGTGCGTCATTGGGCAATTCGGCGGGCGCCACCAGCGCATCCACCTCGGCATACTCCACTGCGCCGGTCGCAACCATCTCCGCGGCAATGGCTGCTTCGTCCTGTCCATTGCTCTTCCCGATCTTCACGTGCTCGACCTTTCCTCCGGCAAGGGCGACCTGCTTTGCCAGCTGGTGCCTGCTCAGAACGTCTCCGAGCGCGGCAAGTTCGGCAGCCGAGACCGTCTGCCTCGCCTGATAGAGAATGTCACGTTGCTGTGGCTCCTCCTTGCGACTGGAGACGTGCAAGGTGGGCGGCGGAGCAGGCGTCGTTGGCTCCTCGGAGCAGCCCGCGGCAACCATCGCAAGGGTCAGGGCCAGGAGGGAATGGATGCGCACGGTGGGCTCGCTCCGGATGAATGTGGGAATGGCACCATGCCCGGTGTCCCCGTTGACCGGATTGCCGGGCCTTGCCAGCTACCTGCTCAAGCAACGGGCCACCGTGGACCGAGGAGGCAACCGGTGGCCGGGCATGAGGTTGGCCTCGCCGGGCCGCGGAGAGCATGGTGCCACGTTGAACAACTCGTACCGGAGGGTGAACAATCCGTACCAGTCTGGCCTGGAAGGGGGAGCGATTCGGTCATTTCCCCGCTTCAGCCAGGCGTCGCGAATGGCGATTGCCTGTGGCGTCGCCGCGGTGTCCCGCTCAATCCTGACCATTTCGGGTGGGGCGGGAATGGACTGTGGCTGGAAAAAGGGATAGCCGCAGTCGGATACTTGAAAAATCCCGGCCGGTACATCCAGCGTCAAGTGGGATAACTGTGTCGGATTTCCCGAAGTCACCCGACCCAACGGGCTGGCCGCGCCTGAAGTGCAACCAGAAGTGCAGCGCCCACCAGCGCGTGCCAGCGCCTACGAGCGCCAAACCGGTCATTGAGCGCTTGCTGGCGCTGGTGGGCGCTTGTTAGCAATGCTCCGGAGCAAGAGGTCGCGAGTTCGAATCTCGCCGGGCCCATGATGTAACGCGAATCACCCCGCCACGACTTCGGTCGGGCGGGGTACAGTGTTGGTGGGACCACTCGTGTGAGGTGTCAGTTCCGGTGTCCGTGCAGCGCCAAGCTGGCACCACTGCAATGGCTGTCAGGAGCCGGGCACTGAGCCCCACCGCCCGGAATGGCAGCCGCGATTCAAGCGCATCGGTGAATCCGATGGCTATCGTGGACGGGGGGAGGTCGGAAAGGCGGGGAGGTGGACGGTGGTCTGGCCGGCCTGCTCCTGCATGCCACCGCCATGGGCCAGGATGACTCGCCGCGCGAGGGCGATGTCGGCATCGAGGGTCGGCGATGGGCCGCCCAGCACCTCGATCAGGAGCATGCCTTCGGTGGCCCGTGCCGAGATGGCAATCGACGCCTCGGGAGCGGCATGACGGACCAGATGGCGGAGCAGCAACTCGAAGGCTTCCTGCAGCCGCACCCGGTCTCCGGCCACGCCGGGCAATCCGGGCGGGATATCAAGGGTCACCTGGACGTTGCTGTGATCGGCGTCCGCCTGAAGCTGTGGCCGGAGGCCCTGGAGCACCTCGGCGATCCGGATCCGGTCGCGGCGGAGGGCGAGTGCGCCCTGATCGAGCTGCGCCACCTCACGCAGACGGCGGAGCTCAACCTCGGAAGCCTCAGCGGCGGCCCGAGCGGCCTCGAGCATTTCAAGCTGATTCTCGTTGAGCGCACCGAAGGGGCTCTCGATCAGAATGTGGAGCGGCAGCCGTACTTCATCGAGTTGCCGCATCATGGCGGCGGTCGCCTCGGAAAGGAGGAGGGCGTACTCCTCGATCCGCCGGGCAGCCGCCGCTTCACGCTCGCGGCCGCCGGCTTCAGCGACGCTTACCGCACCACTGAGGCGATCGACAACCTCCTCGATCGAATCGAGCTCATCCGGCGCAGTGCGCGAGCCCGGTGCTGCCACATTGCGGACCACATCGAACGGCGAGAGCTCCGCCCCGGCCTCCACGCTGCGGGCACCAGCCAGTCGCTCGATCCGGCGCGCGACGAACCGCGTATTCTGCCAGGCAATCACCAGGGACACGACCGAGGTGATCGCCGCGGCGACCACCACCCACTCTGGCGCCGCCCGATGGCGTTCCCCCCAGTACGCGAGGGCGGCCACGGTGAAGAGCCCGATGATCGCCGGCATCACGGCGAGAAAAAGGCGGTGCGAGATCTTCATGCCGCACCTTCCTGGCGAAGGCGATCCACCGAGACAATCAGCACGTCGATTCCGTACGGATTATGTGCCAGTCGGTCGACGATCGATCCTCGCGTCAGGCGTCGCCAGGTGGAATGCCTCGACTGCCCGACAATGATGAGGGTGACGCCCTTCTCCCGCGCGAACCGCAGCAGCTCGGAGGCCACGTCGTCGGCTTGCAGCTTGACGACCTCGGCGCCCATCGCCTGGGCCTTCTGGATGTTCTCCACCAACTTGCGCTGCACCGTGGCGTCGATCCGCGCGGCGCTTTCCTCGGGCGTCTGGACATAGACGCCATACCAATCCGGATTCAGACGACCCGCGATCCGGCTCGCCTTCCGCAGCAGGACGGTGGTGTATTCCGGGTGGCTCGACATCGCGACGAGCACCCGCTCGACGGTCCGCCGCCCGGCCAGGCGACGGCCACTCGCCAGTGGGTCGACGCGCGATACGATCTCTTCCCGGGTCCGATCGACCGATGACGCCACTTCGCGCAACGCCAGTTCGCGAAGGGTGGTGAGGTTTTCTTCCGTAAAGAAGTTGGCGAGGGCTCCGGGCACCTTGTCGGCACTGTAGATCTTCCCTTCGGTCAGGCGTTGCCGGAGGTCTTCGGCGGAAATGTCGAGGTTGACCACCTGATCGGCCAGCGTGATGACCCAGTCCGGAATGGTCTCGCGAACCGTCACCCCGAGCGTCTTCTGAATGACATCATTGAGCGATTCGAGGTGCTGCACATTGAGCGCGCTGATGACGCTGATGCCTTCGTCGAGCAACCGCACGACATCTTCCCACCGCTTCGAGTGACTCGCCCCCGGCACGTTGGTGTGGGCGAGCTCATCGACAATAGCCACCTGGGGTCGACGGGCGATCACCGCCGCGAGGTCCATCTCCTCCAACCCCACGCCTCGGTACTCGATCCGCTGGCGGGGCACCACCTCAAGATCCCCGAGCTGAGCCTCCGTTTCTGTCCGACCGTGCGTCTCGACATAGCCGATGACCACGTCGACCCCACGCGCCCGAAGCTGGTGGGCCTCGGTCAGCATCCGATACGTCTTGCCGGTCCCAGCCGCGGAGCCGATGTAAATCTTCAGCTTGCCGCGTTCCCGGGTGGTGAGCAGGTCAGCGAATGACGGTCCGGACATGCCAAGAAGCTACCGTCGCCGCAGGACAAAGTCGCCAATTGCGTTCGGGCCGGCCCGCTGCTCGGTGGCCCAGTGCCCTGCCAGTGAGTCGCCGTGCCAGGTGCCGGTCAGGGTGATGTGGTACTCGGCCTTGGGAGAGAGCACCAGGGTGACCGAATCGCCCAGCACGGCGACCCAGACATCCGGTGTCCCCAGGGGACCGCCGCCGCCGATGCCGAGGGAGTCGAGCGGGATATCGTACGTTCCGAACGCGACCGGCGGCGCGCGGAGCAGTGACGTGGTGACTCGTTCGCGATTGAGCACCAATGCCAGCGTGCCCGCCTCGCGTACCCGGTGCGGCGAACTACCGATGGCCGACGTGACACCGAAGTCGACCGTCCAGATCCCCTCCAGTCGGGCGACGACCGGCAGGGCGAGTTGTTCCTGCCAAGTCGCCTGGTCAGGCCGGCAGCCCCCGACCAGTACCACAGCCAGGATGGCGGACTGCCAGCCGCCCCACTTCGTCCGGCGCCGGTGGGGAGGCGCCTCAGAAGAGGTACGACACGCCGACGGCAAATGACACCTGCTCCTGATGGCCACCAAAGGCCGCCAGCGTGGAGTGGTCATAGCGAACCTCCGGACGCACCAGGGCATGAGCCCAGTGTTTGATGTTCAGGGTCGCGGCGATGCTGCCGACCTTCTGGCCGCTGTTGACCGGAAACCCAAGGACATCGGATGTCCGCATCCCGTCGCGGTCATTCATGAAATCACCGCGCAGGGCGAGGGTCAGGGCGGAGGAGAGGTCATGGGTCAGCCAGACTCCCGCCGCGGACCAGGCCGCGCGCCCGCCCGATGGCCCGATGCCCGCCTCACCGCCGAGGTCGCCTTGGCCGGCAATCCAGGTCGACCCCGACAGCTTCCGGGTTACCACGAGATTGAGCCCGGAACGCTGTGAGTGGTTGTTGTCGGCCTGTTCGGGCCCCAGGTACCCGGTGAAGGCGATCAGGGTGCGGCTGTCTGGCGTCAGGCCAAGGCGCGCGGTGACCGACTTGGCGGAGTTGAGGTCGGTCACCTGATCCCAGCCGTTGCTGACCCGGAACTCGAAGTCGGCTCGTGCGCCAAGCTTGGCATCGAGCTCCACACCGGTTTCGGTGAACGGCTCGAGGAAGACGTCCTGGCATCCCACCTCGAGATTGGGGTTCAGCACATCCTCGCCGACTTCCACACCGAGCAGCGTCGCCATTTTTCCGAACTTGACCTGAAGGAAGTGGTCCGCGCGCGCCGGCGAAATGTTGAGCACGATGTAGGCTTGCCAGATGTCGGCGTTCGCGCCGAGGTCGAGCCCGGTCGACTTCACGACCGCGGCGTTCTGGCCGAAGAATGCCTCGACATGGAATCCGGCGCCGGCGCGATCGGTCGGGGCGGCGCGGTCGAGGGTCAGGTTGGCCACGTTCACCATGAACTCGTCATGGCGACGGCCGAAAAGCCGCCCGACGATCGAATGGCCGCTGCCGCGGGTGCTGTAGGTATAGCTGCTGGTCACCGAGCCGGTGAGTGAGACGGTCGGCGTGGTGCCCATGCCCTGTGCCCATCAGCATGCCGGGAACAGCGAACGAGGCCACCAGGATGGCGTGCCAGCGCCTCCAGGATTGCAGCACGGCGTTCACTGGACCACCCCCGGCCGCGGGGCCAGACGTATCGAGGGCGATGTTGAGGAGCAGCACGTTGACGCGCGGTTCGCCGAAGAAGCCGAACTGCCTTCCTTCGACGTGCTGCGGCCAGGATTTCGCGCACCCGGGCCTCGGACACGCCGCGCGCCCTGGCGACCCGCGCAACCTGGAGCTCGGCATTCGCCGGCGAGATGTGCGGGTCGAGCCCCGACGCCGATGCGGTGACCATGTCGGCCGGGATCTTCCCCTTCACTGCCCCGTCCTGTGCCACCACCTCGGCCACCGCCCCGGCCACGAGCGTATCGGCGAGCTTGCGGTCGGTGGGCCCCTTGTTGGTGGCGCTCGACGCGCTGGCGTCGTACCCGGTGCCGGCAGCGGAGGGACGCGGATGGAAGTACCAAGCCTGGGAGAACGGCTGGCCGATGAGTGCGCTGCCGACCACCTTCCCGTTCACCGTCACCAGCGAACCGTTCGCCTGCCGCGGGAAGAGGAGCTGCGCCAACCCGGTCACCACCCCGGGGTAGAGCACGCCGGTGATCAGGCAGAGCAGCAGGGTCAGGACGATCGCAGGACGCAGTTGTTGCCGAAGCATGGTTACACCAGCCTGAGCAGGACGAGGGAAAGGTCGATCAGCTTGATGCCGGCGAACGGCACCACAATGCCGCCCAGCCCATAGAGGAGCAGGTTGCGGCGGAGGATGACGCTCGCCCCGGCGGGACGATAGGTCACGCCGCGGAGTGCGAGCGGAACCAGGGCGATGATGATCAACGCGTTGAAGATCACGCTGGCGAGGATGGCGGACTCGGGCGAGTGGAGTCGCATCACGTTCAGCGTATTGAGGGCCGGGTAAGTCACCGCAAACATCGCCGGAATGATCGCGAAGTACTTCGCCACATCGTTGGCGATCGAGAAGGTCGTGAGCGAGCCGCGGGTCATCAGGAGCTGCTTCCCGATTTCGACGATTTCGATCAGCTTGGTCGGGTTCGAGTCGAGGTCGACCATGTTCCCCGCCTCACGCGCCGCCTGGGTGCCGCTGTTCATCGCCACGCCCACGTCGGCCTGCGCGAGGGCGGGCGCGTCGTTGGTGCCGTCCCCTGTCATGGCGACCAGGCGCCCGCCTTGCTGTTCACGACGGATCAGCGCCAGCTTGTCTTCCGGCTTTGCTTCGGCCAGGAAATCATCGACGCCGGCTTCCTGGGCGATCGCCGCGGCCGTCAGCGGGTTGTCGCCGGTGATCATCACCGTGCGAATCCCCATCGCGCGGAGCCGGTCGAACCGCTCCCGCATGCCGCCCTTGACGATGTCCTTCAGGTAGACCACGCCGAGCACCCGCGATTGCCCGGCACGCCGCTCGGCGACGACCAGCGGCGTGCCGCCTTCACCGGCGATCTGTTCCACGATGCCGACCGTCTCCGTCGAGACAGTACCACCAGCCTCCTGCACCCAGCGCGTGATGGCGTCGCCGGCGCCCTTGCGCAGCTGCACGTCGCCCATGTCCACGCCGCTCATCCGGGTCGTGGCCGAGAACGGCACGAATGTCATCTGGTGATGCTCGGGGGTCTGGCCGACGGGGCGCCCGCGGAGGTTGAACTGCTCCTTGGCGAGCACCACGATGCTGCGCCCTTCGGGGGTCTCATCGGGCAGGGAGGCGAGCTGGGCGCTATCGGCCAGCTGCTCCAGCGTCACGCCCTGCACCGGCAGGAACTCCACCGCCTGCCGGTTGCCCAGCGTGATCGTCCCGGTCTTGTCGAGCAGCAGCGTGTTCACGTCGCCGGCCGCCTCGACGGCGCGGCCGCTCGTGGCGATGACATTCTGCTGGATCATCCGGTCCATCCCGGCGATGCCGATGGCGGAGAGCAGCCCGCCGATCGTGGTCGGGATGAGGCAGACCAGCAGGGCGATCAGGATCGGGATCGCCACCGCGCCGCCCGAATAGATCGCAAACGGCTGCAGCGTGACGACCGCGAGCAGGAAGATCACCGTCAAACCCGAGAGCAGGATGGTGAGCGCGATCTCGTTCGGCGTCTTCTGCCGCTTCGCGCCCTCCACCAGCGCGATCATCCGGTCGAGGAACGTCTCGCCGGGGTTGGCGGTGATGCGAAGGACGAGGAAGTCCGAGAGCACCTTGGTGCCCCCGGTCACCGCAGAGCGATCGCCGCCCGACTCGCGGACCACCGGCGCCGACTCGCCCGTAATCGCCGATTCGTCGACCGACGCCACGCCCTCGATGACGTCGCCGTCACCGGGAATGACGTCGCCGGGGAGGCAGACGACCATGTCGCCGGCGCGAAGCTGGCTGGCGGGCACGGCGACGAACTGGTCGCGTCGCGCGGCATTGGCCAGGCGCCTGGCCTGCGTGTCCTGGCGGCTCTTCCGGAGGGCGTCGGCCTGGGCCTTGCCGCGTCCTTCGGCCATCGCTTCGGCGAAGTTCGCGAACAGCACGGTGAACCAGAGCCAGACCGCGATCTGGAGGGTGAAACCGATGCCCGCCGAACCCACGGCAAGGTCGCGGAGGAGGATCGCGCTCGTGAAGACGCTGCCGATCAGGACCACGAACATGACCGGGTTCCGCACCATGTGGCGCGGCGCCAGCTTGACCACGGCTTCGCGCATCGCCCGGCGCACGATCGGCGGATCGAACAGAGGCCGCTTGGTGACTGACATGTTAGAACAGGCCTCCCTTCAGCATCATGAGGTGCTCGACCAGCGGGCCGAGCGAGAGTACCGGGAAGAACGTGAGCGCACCGACGATCAGGATCACCGAGATCAGGAGCACGACGAAGAGCGGCGTGGTCACCGGGAAGGTGCCCGACGATTCCGGCGCGGTCTTCCGCTCCGCCAGGAACCCGGCAAGCGCCAGCATCGGGATCATCATCGCGAAGCGCCCGATCAGCGTGTTGAGGCCGAGCAGGGTGTTGTAGTAGTAGGTCGAGCCCGTCAGCCCGGCAAAGGCGCTGCCGTTGTTGCCCGCCGTCGAGGTGAAGGCGTAGAGGATTTCCGACAATCCGTGAGGGCCGCCATTGTTGAGCCCGGCCAGCCCTGGCGTCAGCAGCACCGAAATCGCCGTCGGCACCAGGATCGCGACCGGGAAGATCAGCACATAGAGCATCACCATCTTCATCTCGCGCGCCTGGATCTTCTTGCCGAGGTATTCGGGCGTCCGCCCCACCATCAGGCCGGCGATGAACACCGTCAGGATGGCCATGATGATCATCCCGTACAGTCCGGAGCCGACGCCGCCGAAGATCTCCTCGCCCAGCTGGATCAACACCAGCGGAACCAGGCCACCGAGCGGCGTGTACGAGTCATGCATGCAGTTGACGGAACCGTTCGACGCCGCCGTGGTCGCGACTGCCCAGAGCGCCGAGTTCGCCGTCCCGAAGCGGACCTCCTTCCCCTCCATGTTGCCGCCGGGGTTGGCGTTCGACGCCGTCACGTCGATGCCCTGCGCCACGTGGATGGGATTGCCCCCCGCCTCCGCGCGGTAGGCGATGGAGACGCCACCGAAGAAGATCACGAACATCGCCGCCCAGAGCGCCCAGCCGTGCGCCTGCTTCTTGACCATCCGGCCGAACATCCAGACGAGCCCGGATGAAATCGCGAGGATCGCGAACATCTTCCACGAAGTTCGACCACGGCGTCGGGTTTTCGAATGGGTGTGCCGAATTCACGTTGAAGAAGCCGCCGCCATTCGTCCCGAGCTGCTTGATGGCGATCTGGCTCGCGGCAGGGCCCATCGCGAGAACCTGCTTGGCGCCTTCGAGCGTGGTGACCTTGAGGTAGCTGTGCGAAGTTCTGGATGACGCCCTGCTGTACCAGAATGAGCGCGACGACCAGCGAGAGCGGGATCAGCACATACAGCGTGCCGCGAACCAGGTCGGTCCAGAAGTTGCCGATGCGGCCCTTCGCCTCGCTGCCGTGGCGCGCGATGCCTCGGGTCAGCCCCACCGCGACCGCCATGCCGGCGGCAGCCGAGGTGAAGTTGTGGAACGCCAGCTGGGTCATCTGCGAGAAGTACGACATCGTCGTCTCGCCGCCATAGGACTGCCAGTTCGTGTTGGTGGTGAACGACGCCGAGGTCTCGAACGCCTGATGATCCGTGACCGCCGCCAGCCCCTGCGGGTTGAGCGGCAGCAGGTGCTGGAGCCGCAACACCAGGTAGGTGAGCAGCATCGAGACGAGCGAGAAGAGCAGCATTCCACCCGCATAGCGGGTCCAATGCTGATCCTCGGCGGGATCGATGCCGGCGACGCGGTAGATCATTCGCTCCACCGGCGCCAGCCAGCGGAGCGAACCGTCGTATACCCGCACCAGGTACGCGCCAAGCGGCTTCGCCACCAGGAGCAGGCAGACCGAGTAGAAGAGATCTGGAGCCAGCCAATGGTGGTCATCAGAATTTCTCCGGCCGGAGCAGCGTGTACACCAGATAGGCCAGGGTCAGCACCGCGACACCGAGGGCGAGGAGCGTTTCGAGGGTCATGGCTCCCTCCCCGCGTCATCGTGACCGTGACCGAGCGCCTCACACGCCCGTACATAGGCGATCATCAGCCCGAAGAAGGCAATGCTGCCGAGGAGATAGAGTAGATCAGGCATCAGTCCTGCCCCCGTGGAGAGTCCGTCACCATCACGGCGCGGATTCTAGGGGACGCGCCATGAAGTCCGCACAAAGAACGCGGGCATGGGCACAAGGATGTCACAAGGATCCCGCGGCGATCGCCCGGGGCAGGTCAGGCGGTGGGAATCGCCTCGGGCAAGTCAGCCGCCGGGAGGCGCAGCGTGAAGTCGCTGCCACCGCCCTGACGCGGCGACGTACGCGAGGATACCCCCTTGCGCCTCCGCGAGGCCGCGGGCAATCGCAAGCCCCAGTCCGGCGCCTCCCACGTCGGTCGGCGCGCCGGTGGCACGGACGAACGGCTCGAAGATTCGTTCCGCCATGGCTGGTGCAACTCCGACGCCGCGATCGGCGACCGCGACCTCGATCCAGTCCCCGCGACGGGAGGCCTGCAGTTCGACCGGCAGGGGGGACGCGGAGTACTTGCAGGCGTTCTCGATCAGGTTCACCAGGATCCGCAGCGACGCCGAGAGATCGAAGCGCCCGACCAGGAGCGTGCCGCCATCCTCGAGGTGGATCTGCAGCGCCCGGGAGCCCATGAAACCCGAGACGCCCTGGGCCACGGCGGCGATCAGGTCGTCCACCGCGTTCAACTCGATGGCCGATCGGATGGAGCCCGTCTGCAGGCGGGACATGTCGAGCAGGTCGGCGACCATGCGGTTGAGCCGATCCGCCTCCTCCTCGATCACGCGTGCGCGATCATCACGACCACCGATGTCGTGCGCCAGCGCCTTGATGGTGGTCAGCGGCGTGCGAAGATCGTGGGAGACCGAAGCCAGCAGGGCGGTCTTGAATCGATCGGCCTCGCGCAGCGCGTCGGCCTGGCCGGCTTCTGCTTCGAGCCGCATCCGCTCGACGGCAAGGGCCGCGTAATTGCCTAAGGCAGCGAGAAAACGCAGCTGGCCGGGATCGAGCGAGATCGCTTCGGCGCTGGCGAGTTCCAGAACGCCGACGGCCCGGTCACGAACCCGAAGCGGCAGGAGAATTCCGATCGCCTCGGGTGGGGAATGAGTGAGGACATCGGTGTCTCCCAGCCTGGTGGTGTGATCCACCTGGCGCAGCGCGATGCGGCCATGCTCGCCCACCCAAGTGACCAGCGAATCAACGCCGGGACCTGCCACCGGTGGGGGCAGGGGATGGATTCGGCACTCCCCCAGGTGAAGCGTCGTCCGCATCACTTCGGCGATGCTCGCCAGCGCCTGCTCCGCCCGGGCGACGCCGAGCGATGCGGCACCAAGACTCGCGAATCGATCAACATCGGCGGCGAGCAATTGCGCCGTCCTCGCCTCGACCTGGAGCCGGTTCAGGAGGTGGGCCGCCGTCACACTCACCACCAGGAAGGAGACGAGAACCATCCAGTCCCACGGATTGGTGAGGGTCAGGGTGCCGTACGGCGGCAGAAAGTACCAGTCGAACAGGAGGAAGGTGGCGGCCGACAAGGACAGTCCGACCCGCTGCCCGGCTTGGGCGCTTCCCGCCAGGACGAGGAGCAGATAGGCGAGCGCGACGTGAGTCTTCTCGAGATGCGCGCGCGCGAGGAGGAGGAGGACGGTCACCACCATGGTGATCAGCGCCCAGCGCAGGATCCGACCCCATTCAACCCGCGGCATGTTCAGTCGGGGCGGCCGACGTCGGCCGGACTTGCGAACCGGTAGCCCACCCCTGGTTCGGTATGGATGTACTCCGGGTGAATCACATCGTCTTCGATCTTCCGCCGCAGATTCGCAACGTGGACGCGAAGGTACTGCTGAGCATCACCGAATTGCCGACCGCTCCACACTTCGTGAAAGAGGAATTTGTGGGTGAGAGTGCGCCCGGCGTTGGTCATCAGCACCCGGAGCAGTTCCCACTCGATCGGCGTCAGATGCACGCTCACGCCACGACGTCGGAAGGCCCGAGCCGTCAGGTCCAGCTCGAGGTCTCCGACGACGATCGTGCTCGTTCCTGCCGATTCGGTCGCCTGCGCCCGACGAAGCAGGGCGCGGACCCGCGCCTGAAGCTCCGAGGTGCTGAATGGCTTCGTGACGTAGTCGTCTGCCCCTGCATCGAGGAGGCGGACTTTCTCTTCGTCGGCATGCCGGGCGGAGAGCACCATGATCGGCGCGGTCGACCAGCGGCGGATTTCCCGGCACGCATCCCCGCCGTCGCGATCGGGAAGGCCGAGGTCCAGAATGATCAAGTCCGGCCGCTCCGCCGCCGCCAAGTCGATTCCCGCCGCAACGGTCGCCGCCTCGAGGACCCGGGTGCCGTCCTGAAAGGCATTCCGGACGACGCGCCGAATTTGCGGCTCATCATCAATCACCAGCAGCGTCGGATTGCCACCTGCGGTATTCAACGATCGCTTCCCCTCGCCGTGCCACGAGGCGTATCCCGACAGCATCCACCCTTTCACATCCAGTGGGGAATATAGCTCCCGGAGTGTCCCTTCCTCAGAAGCCGGACCACCACCGAGAGCTGGCGCCAGAGCAGATCACCCGTCCCTTCCAGGGCGAGACAAGGGCTCTCGCTCTCAGTTCGGCATGGCTGCGGTTCAGGATGTTCCGCCGACCCAGACACGGTACCGTGGGGTTTCCCGCCCTGTCTGCGGAGACCACGTGCGGTCCCCACTCCGTTCGCCCGATAGGCAGGGCTGATAGGTGAGAAGTGCCAACCGAAGTGCAGCGCCCACCAGCGCGTGCGAGCGCCCACGAGCGACAAACGGGTCAAATGGCGCTTACTGGCGCTGGTGATCGCTCGTTAGCATTGCTCCGGAGCAAGAGGTCGTGAGTTCGAATCTCGCCGGGCCCATGCGCGAACACGAAACCCCGCCATGACTTCGGTCGGGCGGGGATTTCGTTTCACGGTGATCTGTTCAAGGCGTGCAGGGCGTGCAGGACGTGAAGTACAAAAAGGTACCGAGTCCCCAGAACCCTCGCGTCCACTCCACGTAACGGCGACCTTCTCACGACGGGACGATTCCAGTTCATACACGACGGCTGAGTGAGGCGCCGGCAGGCCATGTCCCCCTGACGGGAGCTGGACGATTCAATTCCCCTTGCAGTGGTCGGATTGAGTTCGACAAACCACGATCAGAGCCACCTGCGACATGGGCAGCAGCGCGAAGAGCGTCCCGTATTGCGACTCGTTGCGGACTGCGACCTGGTGGACCTCCGCCAGCGAAACACCACGCGCCACGTACGACTTGAATTCGTCTCTCGGAAGTTGCGTGCGGACGGTTCCCGTCAACGAATCGCCAGCGACAGCGGGAGCGTGGAGGACGTACTTGGCTCCCCCCTTCTCGGCACCTGGATAGTCTCCGCGTGGGCGCTGTCCACCAGCGCCCGCGGGCTCACCGGCACAACCTGCCAACTGGTGCATCCCGTCAGCATCTGCGAGGTGATCAGCACTCCACAGATCAGGCGAGGAACACGACGTGACATACTGCCTCCGGGGTTGCAGTTGCATCGACGGTAGCTGACGGCCAATCGAACAGGAGCTCCACAACGGCCCGGATGATCCAGCCATCCTTCCTGCTCCGGACCTGGGAGCTCATTGCCCGCAAGCAGTCTCGCCGCTCTGGGCCAAGCAGGAGTCAAGCGGCACGCCGCGATCTCGCTCACCATCGGTTCGCACCTCGCCGGGCCCATACGGCAACGCGCAATCCCGCCACGACTTCGGGCGGGCGGGGATTCGTCGTGTTCATTCAGATTCGGGAGAACGGTAGAACCCGGCGTGCAGGATTGGTCGGCGTGGCCGGAGCTGGCCTCACGCCGTGCCGTGGGTGAGCCCGAACATTCCAGACGCGCGTCCGGAGATGCGAGACCGGCAGGCACTCAGAATCGAACGCCGAGACCGAGTGACAGCATGGCGTGGTTGAAGTTCACCTCGGTGCGTGGCACGGTGCCGACGATGCCGCCACTGGTCCCGGGGACGTCGATCGGGCCCATCCCCACGGTGCCGACCAGGCGATACTGACCCTGAAAATCGACGAAAATGCGATTGCGCGCCGGCAGCACGAGCCCCATGGCCACGACCGCGCCGAGACGAGTGGCGGTGACTGTTGGTCCGCCTTGTGATTCCTCGTGCTCCAACGCCACCCGGTGAAGCGCCGGACCCGCTGCGGCCCAAACACCACCGTCGGCTCCCGGGTTGATCCCGGCCATGATCGCGTAGCTGCTCACCGATTGTCTGAGGAAGAGGTAGTTGCCGAAGAGCGGGCCCGCCTTGTAACCGTAGGTCTGGCCGAGGCCGAGGCTGCCCATCACGGCGCGAATATGCGCCATCTTGCCGATGCTTCTGCGTATCGAGAGCATCGGCCCGACTCCCCAGCTACTCGAGTGTGGATTAGCAATCGTGCTGGAACAGAAGATCCAGCAGAGCTCCGGGTCATCGAACCCGCCCGCTCGCATCGCTATATCGACGCCTTGGGATGACCTGCTGAACAGAGAACTTCCGCCAGAGACGCTCACCGTCCACATTCGGGGTTGTGGCCGTGGCGTCTGGGCACTCAGCGCGCCCTGCCCAAGGATGAGGACAGCACGGACCCACAGGTAACGCCGGTAGCTCTTGGGCACGATCAGTCTCCTGGCAGTGCCGTTCTCGAAGGAACGACGATGAGGATCACGGGCGGGATTGTGCCGCATCAGAACACCACACCGACACGCACACCGAGGGCCTGGGTTCGAGGGGCCAGGTTGGCGTGATCGCGACGCGTTGCGCCGCCTGGCAAGCAAGGTGTTGGCGGACATTCGGCTTCATGCGAGAGCGGAACGGACCCAGATCCGCGGGCCAAGCCCCAACTGCCCTGCGGACTGTCCGTTGGCTGGAGTCGCGATGAGGGAAAGCATGAAGACGAGCTCGCGGTGTCGCACGACGGACTCCACTGTTGCGGTGGCTCCAATCTCCCGAGCAGCGGTCAAGGGGGCGTCAAGAACTGGCTGTCCCGCCCCGGGCAGGTCCGGCGAGTGGGCAAACAACGGTGTCGCGAAGAGAAGCCGAGGTGTCCCGGTTGGAGCACGAGCTGGCGCTTGTGCGCGCTCGCGAGCAATGCTCCGGAGCAAGAGGTCGCGAGTGGAGCTGTGCCAGCTGCGCGGGCAGGCTCGCCTTCGGCGCGAATCTCGCGGGGCCCATGCCGCAACGCGAAACCCCGCCACGACTTCGGTCGGGCGGGGTCCTTCGTTATTGGGCAGGAATCAGGACAAGTAAAGGAGCGACCTGTACTTCTCGTCTGAGGCCTCGCCGGCTGCAAGCACTGTCCAGCCGCGGAGGACTCACTCAATTCCCAGGCACAGGCCTCAAGAGAAATGGTGTCATCGCCAACTCGTCACGTCAGTGGGGCATGGTTCCAGTTGTGGTCCCCGCCCGCAAGACACCCACCGCACCCTTGGTCGCGTCCGCGAACGAGTGGGTGACAAACGGATAGAGGCCCGCCTCGGCGAGCCGCAGCTCGAAGATCATCCCCCCTCCCACCGGAACGCCGGCGGTCTGCACCCCCTGCTTCGGTGCGCCAAAGCCGTCCTCAAACACCCGCTCGAAGATCGCGCCCACCACGTGGAATGACGATACCCGATTCGGGCCGGCGTCCACGACGTAGAAGCGCAATAGTTCACCTGGTTTGACCTGGATCGGGTGGGCGGCATACTGCCCGGCGACCCCGTTGAAGACGACATAGTCGGGCGACAGGTCGAGCATCTTCTGCCAGCCGAGGGTGCGCGGGGCAGTGGAGTCACTGGTCGGCGCGAAATAGAACTCGCTCTGGACGAGCACGAATTCGCGGGCGGCAGGGCGAGGAATCAGCGGATCGACGATGAGAGCACCAAACATGCCGCTGGCGATGTGCAGCGCGGCCGGCGCGGTGCCGCAGTGATACATGAATACGCCCGGAACTCGCGCAACGAACGAGAAATGAATGGAGTCGTTCGGCATGACGTTGACGTACGCCCGGCTTGGCGCGAGTTGCGCGGCATGAAAGTCGATCGAATGCGGGATCGGCGCGCCATTGATCAAGGTGAAGTCCACGGTGTCGCCAACGGTAACACGAACAACCGGTGCCGGGACGATGCTGTCGAATGTCCACGCTTGAAAGACCACGCCCGGCGCGATGACGTGCGAGGCGTGTACGGCCCGCAACCGGATGTGGTGCAATCGCGACGTGCTGCGCGGAGGAGCGTCGGCAATGCGGTCCAGCGGCACCGCCGGGTTGTCGATCTTGGCCTCGCCGTGCGACATCGATGCGGGCGATGCTGGGGACGGGCTGGACTCTTTCGTCGGCGGCTGGACAGTCGATTTGGCCTGGCATGCCGCGAGAAGGAAGAGCAACAGAACTCGGCGAAGCATGAAGACTCCTTTGGGTAGCGGTAGGTGTTCCCGGGCGACCACATCAAGCCATGCATAGCACTTCACTTCTTCGCGGGACCAAGACCCGTGGGTGAGGTTGGCAATGCTCCGTGGCAAGAGGTTCACTCGGCGTGGGCCCTCAGCCCCGCCCCCACGGACCGAATCCGCGGCCGGAGATACGTGATCCCTGCAACGAGCCCGAGCAGCTGGAGGGCCCCGCCAATCACGACGGCCCACCGCAGCAGGAGGGCGTTGTCCCACGCACGGACCGTTTCAGCAATGGCCCGGAGCAGTGTTCCCACGGTGATGAGCCACCACGCCGCTTCGGCCAGCCACGGCCGATGCCGAGCGTCGCCCTGCGCCGGACGTGGAAAGAGCCAGATCGCGACGCCGAGAATGATCTCCATCACCGACCCGACAAGCACCAGGTGGCATGGGCGCTCACCAGGTGCGGCAGCGGCCAGACTCCAAGCAGCTCGCGCCGGACCAGCATCCAGAAGCCCATGGCGAGTCCCATCGCCAGAAAGAGCGCCGCTGTGGCAAGAAATCGGCGTGAGAGTGGTGACACAGCTCAGCGCCCCGGCAGGCTGGACATGGTGGTCAGCGGACGGCCGGTGTTCATCAGTCGTGATGGGGGAACGGCGGCGCGATCGAGGGTCCGCCAGAGGTTCCACACCATGGCGTACGCGCCCGCGGCACTGAGAACCCCACCGACACCGAGGAGCCAGGCGCCGATCGGCCCATTGTGCATCCGGACAATGAACCCGCTCGCCAGCAGGGTCAGCCCGACGTTCGAGGCCACCCAGTGCGCCACGGCGATCCGTGGACTGTAGAGCGACGTTGCCGCGAAACGCGGGAGCACATGGTAAGCGACCCCGGCGATCATCATCATCACGAAGCCGAGGAGAAGCATGTGCAGGTGAGCAGGGCGATAGACGATCCATGCGGGATCCACCGCCATGCAGACACCCAGCGTCACGCCCATCGCCAGCCAGGCCAGCGAGGCCCGGAGAAAAGCCACCACGTAGCGTTCCATCAGCAATGCTCACGGCAATCAGCCGCAAGCTGCACGACGGTGATCACCACCTTGGCAGGGTTGCGGTGCGGAGGGAGCAACACGGGTATTCCTCGCGTGAAGGACGAGGCAGTATCGCCCCGGCACCTGGTCCGCCGCCGTGACGCTTGTCACTCTTCCCCAAACGGGGCAAGATTGCGAGATGCACGCCCTGTCCCAGATCCTGCGCGAGATGCCGATCTTCGCTGAACTGGACCATGCCGTCCTCGATCGGCTGGCTCAGCGCTGTGTCCCGCGGGCCGTGGGGAGCGGATTCACCCTGTTCCGCACTGGCGAACATTGCACCGGGCTCTACATCGTCCTCGAAGGGCGGGTTCGGGTTTACCGCACCTCGCCGGACGGCAAGGAGCAGACGCTTGCAGTGGAGGGACCGGGACGACCGGTCGCCGAACTGCCACTCTTCGATGGCGGTCCCTATCCGGCCAGCGCGGTAACCTCCGCGCCGAGCCGGTTGGCATTCCTGCCCCGCACCGAGTTCGAGCACGCGTTCCGGACCGAGCCCGAAGTCGCCTCCGCCGTGGTCCGCGCCCTGGGTGCTCGGTTGCGCCACCTGGTCCAATTAGTGGAAACGGTGGCATTCCGGGACGTCGCCGCCCGCCTGGCGATGCTTCTGGCGGATTACGCTGATCACCTCGGACGACAGGACGGCAAGGACACCATCCTCGAACTGCAACGCACCCAGGAGGAGCTGGCGGCCGAGATCGGCACGGCGCGCGAGTCGGTGTCGCGGGCGCTCAAGCAGCTCCAGAACCGGGGCCTGATCCGGGAGCGGCGAGGCAACCGCTATCGGCTTGCCCCGACCGACACCCTGCGGGCGTGGGCACGGGGCGACGACTCCTGAGACTTCCGTCACGGCGGGCGAACAGACTTCAGCGGATGATTCATCGATGACTGCCCTCGATGCATCGGAAGACCCAGCGCTGCCAGATTTCGATCCGGACGCGATCGTTGATCTCGACCTGCGCGAGGACTTGCGGGCGGGGAATTCCCCGTTGGCGTACATCACCGAGGAGGCCGACCGGCTCGGGCCCGGCGGCGTACTGCATCTGCGCACCCCGTTCGAGCCACGCCCGCTTTACGCCCTGCTCGACCAGCGCGGCTTCGTCCACCACTCGCAGCCTTTCGCCGAGGATGACTGGTCAAGCTGGTTCTGGCGGGTTGATGCCCCGCCGGAACGACGGCCGGCGGTTCAGGAGGCAACACCAACTCTTGAGGAAGGAACACTCGACCTACGGCAGCTTCCGCCGCCCGAGCCGTTGCTCCTCATCCTCGAACGCATCGCCAGCCAGTCCGGATCGTTCGATGTCTTGCTGCCGTTCGATCCCGACATGTTGCACACCTTCCTTGCGGCACAAGGGTGGGCCGCGACCGAGATGGAGGTCGGAACGGACGGGGTGAGGCTGAGGATTGCGCGGAAGGATCGCTTGCCGAGGAGCGAGTAGCGAGCCATGGATTGCGCGCTCCCGCTATTGCGTCCGGCGGATCGGTCGGCGGCAGGCCCGGAGTCCATGAGACTGCCCCTATTCGTGTTGCCAGCGGCTCCAGAAGTGGAAGCCGAAGTGCCGCGCCCACCGGCGCGAACCAGCGCCCACGAGCGGCAAACCGTTCAAGTGGCGCGGACTGGCGCTTGCTAGCAATGCTCCGGAGCAAGAGGTGGCGAGTTCAAATTCCTGAATTCCGCGGTGGCATGCCTTCGCTTGGAGCACACGTGCCGCCACGGTACCCTCCGGGCTTGTTACTCCCCTCTGGTCAGGAAACCAGAACCGGCACATGCGCCCGAATACCCGCTCCTCCTCGTCGCGACGCGGCCGCCGCGTTGGGTTAGCTTCAGGAGGGTGGCGGCATCGCGCAGCCCCGCCACGGACGTGCCGGTCGTCGGGGCGGTCGGTATCCATACCGCATGCTGGCTGAGCCCAAGCTGGCCACACGGTGCCTGCGGGTCAACGGAGCGGTTGCCATGACTGTCTTTCGCACCAGGCTGGAACCCGCCGCACTCGAGGCCGAGTTGCGTGAGGAAGGGCTCGTGCGGGACAGGCGGATGGTCTCGGGACTGATCCTCGTCGCCATTGTGTTTCTCATCGCCACCTTTCCCATCATGTTCACCCACCGGGGGGCCCCGAGAGACTTCATCTCATCTGGGCGATCCGGATAGTCAACCTGGTGGCTGCGGGCGGTGCCCTCTTCCTCGTCCGCCGCGCTGACAGCCCTCGGGTGTACGATCGGATCATCACCTGGTGGATCGGCATCTGGTTCGTCGGGATTGTTGCCGAGAACGCCCTGCTCCCGGCGGCATTGGCGAACTTCGTCTGGTGGGATGTTTTCCTTGCCATGGCCGTCTACGCCGCGGTGCCGCTGCCGTTGCCGAGACAGGTGGCGCTCGCGGTGCTGATCTCGTGCGGTGATCTCCTGGTGCTGTCGCAGCTCAAGTCACCGGGACCGTTCTTCAGTCTGCTCGATGTCACCCTCGCATATGCCTGCGCCAGCGCCGCCGGAGTCTTCGTGTCCCGGGAACGGCATGGCTGGCGCCGGCGCGCGTTCCTCGCATTCAGGGAGGAAGTCGCGACCAAGACGGATCTCCAGGCAGCCCTGCGCGAGGTCAAGACGCTCCAGGGCATCCTTCCGATCTGCTCGCACTGCAAGAACATCCGGACGCAGGCGGGCGATTGGCAGCAGATCGAAGCGTACGTCCACGCGCACTCCGATGCGGACTTCTCTCACGGGGTGTGTCCGGACTGCTTGCGATTGCATTATCCCGACTTCGTGGACGAGTAGTCGCGGGACGATCGACCGACTGACGAGTTGGGCACTCGCTGGTGCTGCTCCGGAGCCGGAGGTCGCGAGTGTGCGGCGCACGACCTGAGCGCCGCGTTACGCGCCCTGTGGCCGGACAAGCAACCGAACGGCGAGCGCCGGTCCGATGACTCGTTGGTGGCCATCGACTTCCAGTGTAATCGGACCGCCGAATGGCGCGCGCGCGATCACGCGCACGGCGCACCCCGGCTTGACCTCGAGTTGATCGAGGTACCGCAAGAGTTCCGCGTCCTCGTCGGGAATGCGGATGACCGCCGCCGCGGCACCGGCCCTGATGTCGGCCAGCGTCCACAACGGCTCTTCGGCGATCATCCCCGCGCGACTCGGAATCGGCGCCCCGTGCGGGTCGACGCTCGGCTCACCAATCGCCGCCGCCAACCGGTCGATCAGCTCGTCGGAGGCCGCGTGCTCGAGCCGCTCCGCCTCGTCGTGCACCTTGTCCCATGTGTAGCCGAGTGCCTCCACCAGGTAGGACTCGAGTACCCGGTGCCGCCGCAGGGTGCGGAGCGCACCGAGCCGACCCTCGGGCGTCAACCGCACGCCGTGATAGGGCTCATGCGTCAGCAGCCCGTGGTCGGCAAGACGCCGCACCATCCCCGTCACCGAGGCCGGCGCGACATCGAGTTGCGCCGCGAGCGCGGTCGTCGCGACCGCCGCCCCACCACGCTCCAGATCGTAGATCGCCTTGAGGTAGTTCTCGACCGAGGCGGTGAGGTCCGATTCGCTCATCGGTCCTCCCTGAACTCCGGAGCCACTGGGCGCTGCGGGCCGTTCGCGGGCACCGGTGGAGATTCCGGTTCGATGATTGGCACGAGAAGAATCGGCGCGGGCGTCCGCTTCAGCAGTCGCGTCGCCACGCTCGTCGACCAGATCGCCTGCAATCCGGCCCGCCCGTGCGTGGCAGCGACGACGAGGCCGTCGGCGTGGTCGGCGACGTCGGCCGCCAACTCTCCCACCGGAGCGCCGCGACGGACTTCGGCCACCGTCGGCACGTCCGCCGAACAAAGCCCGTCTGCAAGGTTTTCCAGATAGGTGGTCGCCTGCACTTCCTGGACATCCAGAAGCACGCGGGTCGTGCCAGGAAGGAAGGTCGCCCTCGGCTGGTACTCGCCCGCCACCGTTCCCAGTGTCGGCACCACCATCACCAGGCGGAGTTGCGCACCCAGCGCACGCGCGAATGTGCCCGCGAGCGGGATAGCGGCTTCAGCCGCGACCGTCCCGTCGAGCGGAACCATGATCGTGGCCGGAGCGAACGACATCGTCACCGGCGGCGTTCCCGGGGCGCGGACGAGCAACACCGGGCGGCGGCACAGTTGCAGCACGCGCTGGGCGATCGAGCCCCAGAGCCCGCGCCCGAGATCGCCGCGCCCATGCGTGCACACGATCACGAGATCGCTCCCCTGCTCGTCGGCGTGGCTGGCGATGCTCCGGGCAACATTCCCCACCGGGACTTCGTGGACGTGGTAGTCGACCCGGCGGCCGTCGGAGGCAAGCTGCCGCGTCAGCTCGGCCAGATAGTCCGTAGCTTGCGACGCAGTGGCGAGGTGCGGTTCGCCGTGAACGCTGACCGGGGCGCCTTTCTCGAGTACGTGCAACAGCGTAATCGCCGCGCCGCACGCGTCGGCAAGCCGGGCGGCGATCGGCAGCGCCGCTTCGGCCAGACGGGAGCCATCGAGGGGCACGAGGATTCGTTCCATCGGTACCATCCCGAACGACGGGAGTGTCGGCGTCGGCCGGGTCGCCCGGTCCGCTGTGGGTATCGTCACCCTTCCCTCCTCACCGGTCGCATGGCCCGGTCAGCCGAAGTTCGGGAGCTGCCCGCCAAACGTCTGGAAGAGCAGGACCGCATTCATGAAGAGGATAAGGACGGCGCAGACAATCGCCAGTGCCGTCACGACCGGATGGTTGACGAGCCTTCCCATGATGGCCCGGTTGCGCGTGAACATGATCAGCGTGATCACGGGAATGGGCAGCGTGAAGCTGAGAACGACCTGACTGATGACCAGGGTCCGCGTCGGGTCGAGGCCGACGTAGATCGCCACCAGGGCCGGGACCAGCGTCGCAATGCGCCGCAGCCAGATCGGGATCCGGAACCCGACGAATCCCTGCATGACGACCTGACCCGCCATCGTGCCGACATGCGAACTCGAGATGCCGGAGGCAATGAGGGAAATGCCGAACACGAGCGCCGCCGCCCCGCCCAGCAGCGGGGTCAGCGTCTGGTACGCGGAATTGATGTCCGCCACGTCGGCGTGGCCGGTGAAGTGGAACACCTTGGCCGCCATGAAGAGCATGGCCATGTTCACCAGGCCGGCAAGGCTCATCGCCACGATGACGTCGAACCTGTTGAACTTCGCAATGCGGTGGGCCTCGTCCTCGCTCGCCGGGACGATGCGGCCGCGGGTCAGATCCGAATGCAGGTAGATCACGTGCGGCATGACCGTGGCACCAATGATGCCTACCGACAGCAGCACCGCATCAGGTCCCGGCAGGCTCGGCACCACGCTGTGGTAGAAGACCTGCCCCCATGCAGGCTTGGCGAGGATCGTCTCGATCACGTAGCAGAGCGCGATTACTCCGGCGCAGCTGCCGATGAACACCTCGAGCTGGCGGAACCCGCTTCCCTGCAGCGCCAGGACGATGAACACCGTCAGCCCGGTGAGGACGGCCGACGCCAGCATCGGCATCCCGGTCACCAGGGTGATCCCGATGGCGGCACCGAAGACCTCGGCGAGGTCAGTCGCCATCGCCGCGACCTCCTGGGTGATCCACAGGCCGTAGCTGACCCACTTCGGAAACCGGGCGCGGCACACCTCGGCGAGGTTCATGCCGGTCGCGATGCCAAGCTTCGCGGCGAGTCCCTGAAGCACCATGGCCATCACGTTGGCCAGCAGGATCACCCAGAGCAGCGCGTACCCGTACTCCGCACCACCCTGAATGTTGGTCGCGAAGTTGCCGGGATCGATATAGGCGATGCACGCGATGAACGAAGGCCCGATGAACGGCAGGATCGCCTTGAGCCCGCGGGATCTTCCCTCGAGGGCGTCACGGGCCGCGAGTTGCAGGCCCGGGTGTGGCTGGGTGCTCCCGTCGTCCTTGGTATAGGAGCGTGCCACCAGACCTCCTCCTGCGGGGCCAGCCACCCGTGGGTGCTTCAGTCGCGACCAATAAGTAATTTAGTATACACTAAACTACAAGGGACGGTGCTGGTAGTGAGGATGTCCTCCCCCTGCGCGCGCTACTTCTTGAGGATCTGCAGCAACGGATCGCGCAGCTGATTCCAGATGAAGGTCGGCAGGGTTTCGTCACGCGTCCACTGGTGGTTGATGGCGCCGACCATGGCAGCCTGTCCGGAGTCCGAGACGTTGTCGCCGCGGATCGAAAACAGGTTGGCTGCCAGCTTCGCCACCCCCCGAATGACGCCACCAATGATGCCGGAGTTGCCGCGAGCCACGCCCGGCAGCTCCACCTTGAAGCCCCGCCAGCTCGGCGCAAGGGTGCCCACGGCCAGGCCGTTCCGCACCGTCGCCTGCCACGTTGCTCCCTCGAAGGTCCCGGCCACGAATCGCAGCCCCACCGCATCGGGAAGGAACGCATTCATCGCCTGCGGGTCCATGGTGCCCAGGGTACCCTTCCACGTCATCGCGAAGCTGCGCGCCAGCAATGGCACGCTCCACTCCACGTGCAATGCACCGGCGCCCATCAGCTTGGCATCAGCAACGAGACGAAATGGTGCCTGAGCGCCCGACGACCTGGCAACGGTGCCGAAGTCATACCCCCGCAGCCTGATCGCCGTGAAGCTCAGTACGCCCATACTATCGGCGTCGTCTTCGCGTTCGCGGTACGTGACCAGGCCAGTTGCCGTCAGCGTGTCCAGCTGACTCTCGACATCGGCGTCTCGCAGCCACTCCTGCGGCGAGCGGTGCAGGGTGTGCGTTGAATCATCCGGATTGCGCCTGCCGTCCATGACATCGACCACGAATCCCCGGATGTCGAGGGACCGCGCCCGAAGTGCCCCGTGCGCCAGGAAGGCCGAGAGATCGAAACCGCGCACCACCGCCTGCGTGGCCGACGCACTGACTCGTGTCGACCGATACGGATTGCGGCGCTCAATCGCCCGGTTGTCTCCCGGCGGTGCCGCACGCAGCGAATCGAGCGTCAGCGTACCGGCGCCGGCATCGAACTTGAGCTGTCCCAGGGCAAGGTCCACCTTCGGTGTATGCCGAAACGCACTGCTGGCCGTGAGGATCACGGGCCCGATCGGAAGTGGGCGCTGCCATGCTGCGGTGCCCGGCAGGACGTCCAGATGCATCAGGCTCAGTCGGGCGAGCGTCGTGACCGCCAGATCGGCGCGCGTCCGTCCGGATTCCTGAACGCGCACCGCGCGCACGCCGAAGTCATCGACCCGGATCGCCCGCTCCGCGGAACGCAGGGCACTCGCCACCGAGCCGGAGAGCACTGGTGCCACCCGTTTCCGCGGCTGGCGCGCCGCCCGGATCCGGATGTCGACGCTGTCGACCTGCAGGGAGCCGACCACGACATCACCGGTCAGCAGAAAGGTTCGCCACTGCACGCCGGCAAATGCCACCTGCTCGGCCTGCACTGACATCGCGCCGGTGGAATCGACCCTGGTTCCGGCCGCCCGGTCGTAGGCAACCGTCTCCAAACGTGCGGTGCCATTCACAAGATCGGCGTCGAAGTGATCGAGGGTAATGTGCTCGCCCGCCTTCGTGGCGCCGGCAAACCGGTCGAGTCTCACCCGGATGCCGCGCGAAAACAGCGGTCGCCGCTCCGCAACGGCGAGCCGGGAATCGATGCGCATCGAATCGAGGGTGGCCGCCACGCTGTCGACGGCGAGCGTCGTGCGGCGCCCATCGGCGGCGAGCAGGTCGAAGGCGGCATGGATGTGCGGAAAAGTCACCGAATCGATGGCCACGAACGGCAGCTGCGCCGGCAGGTCGAGCTTTCCCTGGAACCGGAGAAAGTTGTTGCTGTCGGCACCTTGGGACACTTCGCCGGGCGAGTCCGGCGACACCGCCAGCGTCCGCATCCGCAGCGATACGCTGTCGCACCCGGCCTGCAGCGCGTGCAGCCCGCGCTGCGCGGCCAGCGCGACGAGGTCGATCCCGGTGACGGCACAGCGGCGAAAGACCACCGTGATCGCCGGATGGGGCACCGCCAAGCGCGCGTTGAGTGCGGAGTCGGTGGTGAGGGTGATGCTGTCGATCGCGAGGCGGTGATTCGCCTCGTCAACCGTGATCGTACTCGCCTCGAGGTGATACACGCCGTCGCTCGCCGCCGCGACCTGGCCCGTCACCCAGGCCCGCACCAGAGGATCGGCAATGGTCACGGCGGTGTGGCCCAGGCGCCAGCGACCCAGCCACACGATACCGGAGACGGCCAGCACCGCGACGAGAGCGATCACGACAATCAGGCGGCGGCGCTTCACTGGGTGTGCGACTGGAATGCCCCTACCCTCCTCCCGGAAAATCATGCCCCCATGACAGCGCCAGGGGCGCCCTCAGCGCCCCAGCAGGACCGCCAGCGGGCGCAGACGATCGATCCGGGCCGCGACGACCTGGAGCATCACGGTGATCGGCACCGCCAGCAAGGCGCCCACCGCCCCCCAGACCCAGCTCCAGTAGAGGAGGCTGACGAAGATCGCCAGCGGATTGAGCGGCAGGTGTTTCCCCATCAGGTGCGGGGAGATCAGGTGCCCTTCCATGATGTGGATGACGATACTGCCGCCGGTCGCCAGCAGCACCGGACCGGTGGTGTCGAAGGAGACCAGCGCCGCCGCCCCGATCAGCGCGACGGCGATGACCGAGCCGGCATAGGGGATGAAATTGAGGAGGAAGGCGGCCGCACCCCAGAGCAGGGGATTCGGGAGGGTGATCCACGCCAACAGGCCCCAGGTCGCCAGCCCGACTCCCAGGCTCGTGACGGTGTTGATGACCAGGAAGCGCGACACCTGTGACTCGATCTCGGTGAGGGCGGCCTCGGCATTCCGGACGCCGGCACGCGATTCGATCAGATCGGCGAGTTTCCGCCGGAAGGTCGGCAGCATGGCGAGCAGGAAGTACGTCAGAAAGACCACGGTCACGACGGCGGTGGCGAGGCTGGCCGCACTCAGGCCGATGCGTTGCAACAGTCCGGGAGTCTTGAGCTGGACCAATGCCGGCCCGCCCGGGGCAGCGGCACCGGTCACCTTGTCGACCTGGTTGGCCGTCCGCTGGAGTGGCTGGAGCAGGCGCCGAATCCGGGTCTGTACCCGCGCCAGCTTCTTCGGCGCCGTCTCGACCCAGTCGGCCGCCGGGCCCGTTAGCACCGCCACGCCGGTGCCGACGACGGTGAGCGTGCCAAACACCACCAGCGCCGCAGCGACGCCAGCGGAGAGGCCGAGCCGGCGCAACAGGCGCACGAGCGGCACCAGAAGAAAGGTCAGCAACACCGCGATCGTGATGGGAAGCAGCAACTCGGCAGCCAGATGCAGCGCCGCGGTAATCAGGATCAGGAAGATTCCGGTCAGCAGCAACGTCGAAACCGGCGGGCTGGGTATGCTCGCCCGCCGCGCTGGCTCCGTTCCCGAGGTCGTGCCGGCAGCGGGGTTCACGCGCGATCGAAGGTGAAGTTCAGGCCCAGCGAACGCCGATCAACCCTGCTGAGGGCCCCTGCTGGTACAGCAGCTCTGCGGGACAGGCGGAACGCCATCGGCCGGGCTCCTTGGATGGGTCTGGGAAGCTACGGGAAACGTAGCCGTCCCGCCACGGCGCACCATGGCTCGTCCGGGCGACTGAGGCACCCCATCCTCCGATGGATGGCGCATTAAGTGTCCTTGCCTACTTTTCGGAACGCGCCGGAATCGGCAGGAGGCGCCACAGCGGAGCGGCCGGCTCGGAGCAACATCCAAGGAGCACTTATGAGAAGGATATTGATCGCAGGACTCATGGTCGTTGCGGCCGCGGGGTGCGGCAAGGGCACATCGGAACCGAATGGCCCGAGCGCCAACAGCAGCGCAGCACCGACGCTTGAATCCGGCACGGCGATCGCGGCCACCACCCAGCGCACCATCTCGTCCGAATCGGATCAGGCCGGCGACACCTTCACCGCCACCGTCTCGCAGGACGTCATGGACAGTCGCAACCGGGTGCTGATTCCCGCCGGCTCGACACTCAACCTCTCCATCAGCGAGCTTGAGTCCGCGGCCAAGCGGGGCGATACCGATGGCAAGATCATCGTCCTGGTGAATTCAGTGTGGTCGGCAGCAGGACCTATCCGATCTCCGCGGACATCACGTCGATGGCGTATTCCCTCAAGGGTCAGGGCGTGACGGCCGGCCAGGTCGAGAAGACTGCTGGCGGCGCGGTCATTGGCGGCGTCGCGGGCCGGGTCATTGGCGGCAATGCAAAGGGCACCGTGATCGGAGCGGTCGTTGGCGGCGTCGCGGGCGCGGTGATCGCCGGACAGGCAACCCACCGCGATGTGGTGGTGGCAGCGGGTACGCCAATCGTTGTGACGCTGAGTGGGCCTGTCACGCTCGACTAGGAGCAGGGGCGCACCACACGCATCGGGGGAGCACTGCGGATCCTCCAGGTGCTCCGGGCCGCGAGGGGCATCACAGCTCTTCGCGGCCTCGGTACGAGCGGACTGCCCTAGACCACGGTCTGCCGGTACGCCAGCACCTGCAGCAACTTGTGGATCGCCAGATGCAGCAGTGCGTAGACCACCAGGGCCACCAGGATCGGGACGGCCAGCACCATCCCGGTCGTGCCGACTTCCGTGCTCGCGACGATCCCCTTGAATGGGGCATAGAAGGGATTGGTGATCGCAGCAATGAACCTCACAAACCCTGTCGTCGTCCTCGCATCCATGAGCACCAGCAGCAGCCGGACGATCAGCAGCGAGTAAAGCAGCCAGAAGAAGTAATCCACGAACTGGGAACCGCGCGAGACCGGACGCGGACGAGAACCGATCGGCTCCACGTCATCCGTATTCATCGAGCACTCCGGGTGGAAGGAGCTGGAAAGCTCGCACAGGTGCACCCGCCGCGCACTCATCCCTCGGGGCTAGTCCCAATTCCCTCCAAAGGATGGATTGGCCGCGAGTTGCCGGCGGAGTAGCCTTCGACACGTGGCGCCCATCCGGCGCTGCGACTGTCTTCGCAAGGAGTCTGTATGCTGAAGTTCACCCCTGTGGCGCTTCTTGCCGCACTCGCCACGCTCACCGTGACTGCCCCCGTGTCGGCCCAGAGCAGGAGTACGGTCAACAGCGCGACGCTCGATGCCGCCGTCGCCGCGCGTCCCGCTCCCGACCGCGCTGCCGTGACCGCCGCGCTCACTTCCAGCCGGGCCGTCGCCGTGGCCGGCCGCCTCGGCCTGAGTGCGGACGAGCTCTCGATCCGCGTTGCCGCGCTCGACGACAACTCGATGCAGCAGATCTCCGACCGGATCCTCGCGGGTGGATCGTCCACAGTAGTGATCAGCACGACCACCATCATCATCGTCCTGCTGGTCATCATTCTGATCACGAACTAGCGAAGCCCACCAGCAGCGCGATGGGCAAGGACAGTCGGCGGGTGATCGGGCTCCTGTGGTTGTTCCACCTTGTTGCGCCGGCACGGATGGTGTCCGCCATGCCGGCGGTGCCAAGGGTTGGTCCCCCCGTGGTGCTGCAGGTCCCCTACGTGGCCCAGTCGGAGTTGCTCTGCGGCGGCGCCGCCATCGCGATGGTCGAGCGATGGTGGGGCCGCCGCGGTGTCTATGCCGAAGAATTCGCTGACCTGGTGCGCCCCGGGTCGCCGGGGATCCTTACGACCGATCTGGTGACTGCCACGCGCTCGCGTGGGTGGCTGGCTCACGTGGCTCGCGGAACGCCCGAAATGGTGCAGCAATCCCTCCGTGACAGCGTGCCGGTCGTCGCGCTGATCCGAGTGGCGCCGAACCGATATCACTACGTCGTCATTGTCGGCTGGAACGCCGGACAGGTGGTGTTCCACGACCCGGCGGTGCGCCCATTCGCCACGCTTGCCGCTGGCGTCTTCCTCCAGCGATGGAGCGACGCCGATCAGTGGACCTTGCTCGTCCGTCCATCGCCCGCCGTGGCGACCATCGCGTCCCCGTCTTCCGACACAATGGCAACTGCTCCGGATGACTCGCTGCCGTGCCGGCCCTGGCTGGACGAGGCGGTCGACGCCGCTGCCACCAACCGACTGGAGGACGCGGAGAACTTCCTGGCGGCCGCGGGCAGTGCCTGTCCGGCTGAGCCGCTGGTGCTGCGTGAACTCGCCGGGATTCGCTTCCGGCAGGGGCGACAGGCCGAGGCGAAGCGACTCGCTGCGGAGTACCTGCGGCGCGCTCCAGGCGATGGCCTGGGGTGGCAGCTCCTGGCGAGCAGTCGATACCTCACCGGTGACGGCGACGGTGCCCTCGAAGCGTGGAATGCCATTGGCCGACCGACGGTGGACCTGGTCCGGATTGACGGGAGCCATCATGTTCGCTTTCAGGCGATCGCCGACGCGATTGCCATCCCGCACGGCATCGTACTGACACCGGGCCGGCTCGCGCTCGCGAAACGGCGGGCCGTCGACATCCCTGCGCTCGCGCTGGCGCAGGTGTCCTATGCGGCGGTTCCCGGCGGAGCAGTGGAGGTGCATGCCGCTGTCGTGGAACGACCCGTGCTCGGTTCGATTTCGCGGCTGCTCGTGGCGGGAGCGTTGCGCGCTGCGGTACACCACGACGCCGGCCTCACCCTCGCCACGCCGCTCGGCGCGGGAGAACGATGGACCGTCCAGTGGCGCTGGGAAGCCGCCGATCCGCGCCGTGCGATCCGCCTCGACATCCCGGCCCATATCGGCGGACCGGGCATCGCCAGCCTTGAAGGCAGCTGGGAGGAGTATCGCCTTGCTGCGGCCTCACCCCTGCTCAACTTTCCCCTCGAAGAGCGACGCGCGACAACCTTTGGCTACCGCAGCTGGTTGCGCGAAAACGTCGAGGCGCTGGCCGGCGCACGATTCGAGCGCTGGTCGGACCAGGGCGACTTCCTCGCCCTGTCCCTCGGCGGCGCGCTGCATGGCTGGCACGATCGGGTGGTGTTGATCGCCCAAGGCGAGCGGGCCATGGCACTCACTGACCAGAAGGCATACGCCAGGATGCACGTGGGTGCGGCGTGGGCGTCGCCGGTGGCCTTGTCCTCAGTCACCTTGTCGGCACGAGTCGGCACCGACTGGACCAGCGCGAACACCCCACATGGCCTCTGGCCCATTGCCGGAGGCGACCTGTCGCGCGGGATTCCCCTGCGCGCGCACCCCTTCATCGTCGACGGTTTCCTGCCGACGGCGCGTTCCGGTCAGACCATCGTGCATGGTGGAGTGGCTGGAGATCGTTACGTCGCAACCACAGGCCCGCTCGTCCTTGCCACCGGGCTCTTTCTTGACGGTGCCGACGTGATCACCCGCCATGGCGGAGCGTTGCAACATCAGCGCTTTCTCGATGGCGGGGCCGGACTGCGTGTCGGGTTGGTGGGAACACCTTCAACCACACTCCGCCTCGACCTCGCGCGCGGCCTCCTCACCGACCGCCGCTGGGGGCTGACTGTTGGTTTCCAGCAGCCTTGGCCGAGCCGGCCACATCAGCTTCAGTGAGGTGATCCGGTGTGCTGCCGGCACTCGACGCCTCGCTCAGGGCTTCTTCGGGGCCGGCGGCGCGGGCAGCGCCAGCAGCCGGCGTCGGAAGGTTTGAAAGGCAGGCGTATCCTTCGTCAGTCCGCGCAGCTGGCTCGCGGGATATGCAGCGATCAGGGCCTCGGTGGCCGTGATGCGGCTTTCCTCGAGCGGATGGGTCGCGAAGAAGGCATCCACGGCATTCGGGTCGCGCTGGCGCTCGCTGAGCAGGATCCGGAACATCTCCGGAATACCGGCCGGGCTGATGCCGGCCTTGATGGTGGTCTTCACGGCCTCCGCGTCCGCCTCGGACTCATCCGTGCGACTGAAGCTCGCGAAGAGCGCGCTCCCGCCCACGTTGATGGCCGTCTGACCCGTCCCGCTGTCGCAGACCTTCGTGAGCGTGCAAACCAGCGCAACGCCGACGTTCGCACCCTGGGCCTGCTGCATCTGGTCGACGGTGTGCCTCAGGGTGACGTGACCGATCTCATGGCTGAGGACGCCGGCCAGCTCACTCATGTTCGTCGCCTGTTCGATCAACCCGCGGTTCACGTACACCCACCCCCCGGGAACAGCGAAGGCGTTGACCTCGCGACTGTCGACCACGGTAAAGTGCCATGTCAGCCCTCGCGTGTCGGTGACCCTCGCGAGGGAGTTGCCAAGGTTGGTGATATAGCGGACGACCGCGGCGTCCTTCAGCAGCGGCAGCTGCTGCGCAATCTGGGTGGAGTAGTCAGTGCCCATCTGCAGTTCCTGCTGCTGAGAAATTGCACATGATGCGCTCAGCAGGAGCAGCACGCCGACGGGTAGCCTGCGCCATGCGGACAATACCGGGAAGGCAGTAGTCAGGCGGGAGGTGCGGAACGACACGGGTGACTCCATTGGGAAATCGGTTGGATGGTGTTTGAAGGGTACCCGATTCGCGGGGTGCCACCATCGGTCATCGGGCCTAGATCACAATCCCATCCTAGGATGGATGGTGGTTTGCGGCCGGCGACCTAGTGTTCGCATCGGGATAGAATCGATGCGCGACGACCTGATTTCCGGGAGCGTTCTGTGCGAAATGTCATGCGGGTAGCGGGCCTCGGTGTGGTGCTCCTGGTGGGGTGTGCCACCAATGCCCAGACCGGAGCGGTGATTGGCGCTGGTGGCGGAGCAGTGGTCGGCGGCGTGATCGGCAAGGTGGCCGGTTCGACGTCCAAGGGCGCCATCATCGGAGCCGTCGTCGGTGGAGCTGCCGGAGCCATCATCGGCGCCCGGATGGACAAGCAGGCCAAGGAACTGGGGCAGAACATCCCGGGTGCCACGGTGGAGCGAGTTGGTGAAGGCATCCAGGTCACGTTCGCGTCCGGATTGCTTTTCGGCTTCGACTCCGACGTCCCCCGGTCCGAAGCGAAAACCAACCTGCGGGAACTGGCCCTCAGTCTCGAGAAGTACCCTGACTCCAACCTGCTGATCCTTGGCCATACCGATCAGCTGGGCTCGGAGGCGTACAACCAGGGGCTGTCGGAGCGGCGGGCCAGCGCGGTGGCCAGTTACATGGTGCTGCAGGGGGTGAACAGCAGCAGAATGGGCACCCGTGGGCTCGGGGAAACCGAACCGGTCGCCACCAACGAGACGGAAGCCGGTCGGCAGGCCAATCGGCGGGTGGAAGTGTCGATCTTCGCGAGCCCCGAGGCTCGTGCCGCCGCGGTGAAGGCGGCCGGCGGATGAGAGCGCTCGCCACCCTCGCCCTGGTGCTCCTGGCGGCCTGCCCGGGAACCACGTCGATCAAGGAGCTTCTGGACGACCCGTCCCGGTTCGACGGCAAGACGGTGCACATCGCGGGTGATGTCCGGGAGTCGATCGGGGCCTTGGGCATCGGTGCCTATCAGGTGGACGATGGCACCGGCACCATCACGGTCATCAGCAAGGCCGGGAACGGCACCCCGCGGGTCGGGGCCAAAATCGGCGTCGAAGGTGAGTTCCGATCGGCGTTCACCCTGGGAACCGTCAGCGCAGCCGTGCTGATGGAGCACCAGAGACGATCCCCCTAAGAAGTTGGTCAGCGCGGGTGGGGAGAATTCCTCGCCCGCGGCCGCTGCCTGAGATTCCTGGCGTTCCGGACCTTCCTTTCTGCGGGAGTACCCTGGCCCGAAGTCGCCCGGCCTCCTTCCGACCGCTATAATCACGCCGTATGTTCTCGTTTGGCCCTGACCGCCACGGGACGGCGACATGCGTATCAGCGACATGAACTGGATGCAGGTCGAGGCCTACCTGCGGCGCGACGACCGCGCCGTGCTGCCACTCGGCAGTACCGAGCAGCACAGCTATCTCCGGCTGATCGTGGACTGCATCCTGCCCGAAAAGGTCGCCGCGGAAGCGGCCGAACCCTTGGGTATCCCGGTGTTCCCCGTCCTGGCCTACGGTGTCACGCCGTACTTCCGCGAGTTTCCGGGATCCATCTCCCTCCGGGTGGCGACGCACCTCGCCGTCGTGCGCGACATTCTCGATGGTCTGGCGCACAGCGGCTTCCGGCGCATCATGATCTGCAACGGCCACGGCGGCAACGGCGCCGTGCAGCAGTTCGCCCAGGAGTGGGCCGCCGACCACCCCGGCTGCCGGGTGCTCTTCCACAACTGGTGGAATGCGCCGAACACCTGGGCCAAGGTGCAGGCCATTGATCCCGTCGCGTCGCACGGGTCGTGGATGGAGAACTTTCCCTGGACGCGGCTCCCGGGCGTCGAGCTGCCGAAGGAGCAACGACCCCTGGTCGACATGAACCGGGTGCGCATGAGCGATCCCGCCACCCTGCGCGGGCTTCTCGGCGACGGCAACTACGGCGGCCTCTACCAGCGGTCCGACGAGGACGTGCTGGCGCTCTGGCAGGTCGCCGTCGCGGAAACCCGCGCCCTGCTGGCCGGTTCCTGGGGCAGCGCATCGTAGTGTCGCCGCCGACACGCTGTCTCATCTGGGGGGCGGGCGCGATCGGGGGCACCCTGGGTGCCTACCTCGCGCGCGCCGGTCACGACGTGACCCTGGTCGACATCGTCGCCGAGCACGTCGCGGCCATCAATCGCTCGGGGCTGAGCATCAGCGGGCCGATCGAGGAGTTCACCGCGCCACTGCCCGCCTTCACTCCCGATGCGCTGCAAGGAACGTGGGACACGATCGTCCTGGCGACCAAGGCGCAGCACACCGAGGCGGCCGCCCGCGCGCTCCTGCCCCACCTCACCCCCGCCGGGTGCGTGGTTTCGGCGCAGAACGGGCTCAACGAACTGGCCATCGCCGCAGTCGTCGGCGAGTCGCGGACAGTCGGCGCGTTCGTGAACTTCGGCGCCGATTACCTGGAGCCGGGGGTGATTCTCTACGGCGGCCGCGGCACCGTGACAGTGGGAGAGGCGTTCGGTCAACCCTCGCAGCGCGTCACGCCTCGCGTCGTGGCGATCCGCGACGCCTGGCGTGACTTCGACGACCGCGCCACCGCGACCGCCAACATCTGGGGCTACCTCTGGGCCAAGGAAGCCTACGGTGCGATGCTGTTCGCCACGGCCCTGACCAACGATTCGATCGCCGATGCCCTCGAACGGCCGGAATACCGCCGACTCTACCTCGCGCTGGCCCGCGAAATCCTCGCCGTGGCGCTGGCGCGCGGCGTGCACCCCGAGGCATTCGACGGCTTCGATCCCGCGGCGTACCTGCCGGACGCCCCGGCAGCTGCCGCGGAGCAATCGCTCGATCAGCTCGTCGCGCACAATCGCAAGTCGGCCAAGACTCACAGCGGCATCTGGCGCGACCTCGCGGTCCGCAAGCGGCCCACCGAGGTCGACGCCCAGCTCGGCATCGTCGTCAGGCTTGGCGCGGACGTCGGCGTGCCGACGCCGCTGACGGCGCGGGTAGTCGAGCTGATCCACGAGATCGAGCGCGGCCACCGAGTGCAGTCCGTGGAAGCGCTGGACACCCTCGCCGGGGTCATCACGTGAATCCAGACTTCGCGGGCCGGACCACCATCGTGACCGGCGCCGCGCACGGCTTTGGCCGGGCGATCAGCATTGCTTTCGCTGCGCGCGGTGCGGCCGTGTGGGCGTGCGACGTGCTCGAGGACGAGCTGGCCGAGACAGCGCGGCTCTGCCAGGTCGCCGGCGGCGCCTGCACCGTGCGGAAAGTGGACGTGCGCGATAAACCGGCCGTGGATGCCTTCGTGGCCGCCGCGTCGCAGGCCGCCGGCCTCGTGCACATCCTGGTGAACAACGCCGGCGGCGTGCTGGGACAGATCGGCCAGCCCCTCGAAGAGGTCACGCCCTCACAGTGGCAGGCCATCTACGATGTCAACGTGACCGGAGCGTTCTACTTCTCGCAGGCCGTGGCACCGGGCATGAAAGCCGCGCGCTTCGGACGGATCATCAACATCTCGAGCGGCGCGGGCCTCGGCGTGAGCCTGACCGGCATCCAGGCCTACGCGTCGGCCAAGGCGGCGCAGATCGGTCTCACCCGGCAGCTGGCCCATGAGCTCGGGGCCTGGGACGTCACGGTCAACAATGTGGCGCCCGGTTTCGTGCGCTCAAATCCGACGACGGAGAAGCAGTGGGAATCGTACGGCGCCGAGAAGCAGCGGGCGCTCGTCGAAAGCATTGCCCTGCGACGACTGGGCACACCGAAGGACATCGTATCGGGCGTGCTGTTTTTCGCGTCAGAACAAGCGGGGTGGATCACCGGCCAGGTGCTTGCGATCGACGGCGGCAAATGACGCAACCTCCCTCCCGTGCTTGAGCGCCTCGAGAAGGGGCACGACCGGATCCTCGCGGAGCTGGTCGAGTTCGCGTCGATCCCCAGTGTCAGCACCGACCCCGCGCACGCAGAAGACGTGCACGCCGCCGCCGCGTGGGTCGCCGCGAAGCTCGCGGACGCAGGACCGTTCACCGTTCGCACCATGCCAACACCCGGATCGAGTATCGTGTATGCCGAGTGGCTCGGCGCACCCGGCGCACCGACCGCACTGATCTACGGACACTACGACGTGCAGCCGGCGGATCCGGTCGACCTGTGGCAGAGCCCACCCTTCAGTCCGACGCTGCGCGATGGCCGCCTCTACGCGCGCGGCGCCTCCGACGACAAGGGGCCGCTGCTCATTCCCATCAAGGTCGCCGAGGCGTTCTTCGCCGTGCAGGGCCGCCTGCCGATCAATGTGAAGTTCCTGATCGAGGGCGAGGAAGAAATCGGCTCCCGCCACCTCGAGCCTTTCGTCGCACAGCACCGGGACTTGCTCGCCGCTGACGTGGTCATCTCGGCCGACGGCGCGATGTGGCGCATTGACGAGCCGTCGCTCACCATCGCCAACCGCGGGCTGGCGGGGCTCGAGCTCACGCTGCGGGGCCCCGCCAAGGATCTGCACTCAGGAAGGCATGGTGGCAGCGTCGCCAACCCGCTGCATGCGATGGCCCGACTGATCTCCTCACTGTACCAGCCGGACGGACGTGTCGCCGTGGCCGGTTTCTACGATCGGGTCCGCGAACTCAGTCCCGCCGAGCGGGCCGAGATCGCAGGGCTGCCATTCGATGAGACGGTCTACCTCGCCCAGGTCGGTGCCAACGCCGCGGTCGGCGAGCCCGGTTACTCGACGCTCGAGCGCCAGTGGACCCGGCCCACGCTCGAGGTCAACGGCATGTGGGGCGGCTACCAGGGGCCGGGGCAGAAGACGGTGGTGCCGAGCGAGGCGCACGCCAAGATCACCTGCCGTCTGGTGCCGGACCAGGATCCGGACGAGGTGGTGGCGCTGGTGACGCGCCACCTGGAACGCCACGTGCCGTTGGGCACAACGCTGTCGATCCGGCCTGGAGACCACGGCGTCCGGTCGGCCCACATCGCCCGGGACCACCCGGTCCTGAAAGTGGCCGAGGCTGCACTTGAAGAGGTGTACGGCGTGCAGCCGCTCGTCGTCCGCATGGGCGGTACCGTCCCCATCGCGGAGATCTTCCAGCGTGTCATGGGGCTGGATACCGTGTACTTCTCCTTCTCGACGGGTGACGAGGATTTCCACGCGCCGAACGAGTTCTTCCGCGTGGACCGCCTGCACGAGGGGCTGGCGGCGTGGGCGCGACTGTGGGAGCGCCTCGGCCGATGACGCTGGCCCAGGAAGAAGCCCGCGTCGAGGCGCACAGCGCATCGCTCAAGAAGGAGCTCGGCGTCCGCGATCTCGCCCTCACGCAGATCCTCTTCATCATCGGCCTCACCTGGATCGGCGTGGCCGGCACGCTCGGGTCGGCGCACATCGTCATGTGGCTGCTCGCCATGGTCCTGTTCTACCTGCCGATGACCGCGGTGGTGATCTACCTCAACCAGCTGATGCCGCTCGAGGGCGGGCTGTACCAGTGGGCGAAGCTGGGCTTCAATCCGACCGTCGGCTTCCTGCTGGCGTGGAACCTCTGGCTGTACGTGATCGTCTTCACGTCGGAGATCGGCCTGCAGTGCGCGACGTATCTGTCGTACGCCCTGGGACCGGGCGCCACCTGGATGACCTCGAGCAGCTGGTTCGTCGCCCTCTGCTCGGCGCTGGTGCTGGTGCTGATGGCGGGAGCAGCCACGATCGGCTTGTCGGTGGGCAAGTGGGTGCACAACATCGGCGGCGTCTTCATGCTCATCATCTTCGCCGTGCTGATCCTCCTGCCAATCATCGGACTCGCCACCGGCCACCTGCGTGAGTTTCATCCGTTTCGCGCCACCCTTCCCGAGTTCTCCCTCTATAACCTGAATATCCTGGGGAAGCTGGGCTTCGGCGCACTGGGTGGATTCGAATATGTCGCCATCCTCGCCGGCGAGACCCGCGCCCCGGCGCGCGCGGTCAGGCGCTCGGTGCTCATCGCGGCGCCGGCCATCGCCATCATGTTCATCCTGGGCACGGCCACGATGGTTGCTTATGTCCCGGCCGGCGAGATCGACCTCATCGGACCGATGCCGCAGGTGTTGCGGGTCGGCTTCGGCCCGTTCGGCATTGCCGGTCCGCTGGTCACCATCGCAATCCTGATGACGCTGGCGATGCGGGTGGCGCAGGTCAGCGTGAGCTTCACGGCGGTGACACGGCTGCCCATGGTGGCCGGCTGGGACCACCTGCTCCCGCAGGCGTTCAGCCGCCTCCACCCACGCTATCGGACACCGGTGGTCTCGATCGGGCTGGTCGCCGTCTCCGCGTTCGCCCTGTCGCTGGTGAGCCTGATCGGCGTCGGCCAGGCCGAGGCGTTCCAGTTGCTGTTCAATGCCGGCGGCATCTTCTACGCGCTGGCCTACCTGGTGATGTTCGCGATTCCCATTGTGGGGCTGCGCGCCGTGACGCCGCGGCCGTCGCGCTGGCTGCAGGCCGCGGCCGTGTCGGGCCTGCTGATGACGCTGCTCTACGTGGTGCTTTCGGTCTTCCCGATCATCAAGGTGGCGAGCGTGTCGGGCTTCGCGCTCAAGATCGTGGCGGTGATCGTGGTGATGAACCTGGTCGGTGTCGGCATCCTGGTCGCCGCGCGGCGGCGATCCCAATCAGTAACGGAACCCGGAGTTTGACATGTCGCATCTGATCACGCGTGCGCGCGGCGTTCGTTGGCTTGTCCTGGTGCTCGTGGTGGCGTTGGCCACGGGTGCGAGACTCGGTGCACCGCAGCACCGGGCAACCTGGCGGGCGAATGGGACGTCTACATCGCCCTCAGCGCGCGGCCGCATTACGGTTTCGAGGGCTGGCGTCGGATGGGGTTCGCGCACTTCGCCGGCGCCGATTCGGGCAACGTCGGCTTCCTGCGTCGGCGCACCGGACAGTCGATGCTCAACGTCACCCAGCGTCTCGGTCAAGGGCGACTCGATACTCCTGGCACAGAATGCCGGCAGTGATCCTCCGCGCCGCCTGGCATGGCGACACGCTCGAGGGCGTCCAGTACAACAATGACCGACCAGTGGATCGTCGCTACCGGCTCGTCCGTCGCGCGACGCCCGGCGTGGTCGAGCAGTCCTACCAGCTCTGGAAGATGCCGGCCTCCGACTCGCAGTACGCGACCGTCGTCGATACCACGACCCTCATGCCGGCGCGCGATGGCGCGACGCTGGAGACCTACATCGTCCGCCCGGTCGGGCCCGGACCCTTTGGCGTCGTGATGCAGCGCTCGCCCTATCGCGCGACCAACCCGGGCCCGGGTCGGTGGTGGGCCTCGCGCGGCTACATCTTCGTGGGGCAGCTGGTGCGGGAACGCGGCAAGTCCAGCGGCGATGTCGCAAATTTCGGCGACTACAGCAAGGATATCCAGGATGGGTATGACGCCGTCGAGTGGGCAGCACGTCTCCCCGGGCGCGAATGGCAAGGTCGGATTGATCGGCCATTCCGACGAGGGGCGCCTGGCCTGGTTTGCCGCGGTGAGTGCGCCGCCGCACCTGGCGGCCATCGCGCCGTCGGCGGCGACCTCCGATCCGTGGCGCATCGTGCCGTACGCGGCCATGGCGTTCGGGCCGATCAATGTCGACTGGGTCTGCCTGATGCGCGGGCGGAACATGGCGAACAACACCGCGGAACTCGATATCGGCGAGGCGATCACCCACCTCCCGCTGGCGACGCTGCCGCAGCGGCTGGGCTGCGGGGACGTGGCGATCTGGGATCGCTGGATCGCGCATCCCACGCTCGACGCATACTGGCGGGCACACGCGGTGACGACGTTCATCGACAAGGTGAACGTGCCGGCGCTCTCGCTGGCCGGCTGGCATGACGATTCGCGCGGCCCGCTCGACTACACTGACGCGCTGCTCAAGGTGCAAGAATCACCCCGTGTGGCACCTGGTCATGGGCGTGCACGCGCACAAGGGCGTGGATTACGTGGCGGGCGACTTCGGGCCGCAGGCACGCTACGAATATCGCGACCTGCAGCTCCGCTGGTTCGACCATTACCTGCTCGGCCGGGACAACGGCGTCGACAAGCTGCCGCCGGTCGACATCTTCGTCCAGGGCGACAACACCTGGCGCCAGGAGAACGAGTGGCCGCTGGCGCGGGCGCGGGCGACCAAGTGGTACGTCTCGTCGGGTGGCAAGGCGCAGACCAGTGCGGGTGACGGTCGTCCTCGATACGCTGCCGCCACGCGGCGCCGCCGCCGACACCTTCACCTACAACCCGGGCGATCCCACGCCGTATCTCATCGATTCGCGCGAACTGGAGGAGTCGCTCAACGAGGACTACACCGCGCTGAACGCCACCCGGCGAGATGCACTGGTGTTCACGTCGATGCCGCTCACCAGGCCGATCGAGGTCACCGGCGAGATGTCGGCAACGCTCTGGGCGTCCAGCGACGCGCGCGATACCGACTGGGCGGTCATGCTGCTGGACGTCTTTCCGGACGGCCACGCCGAGCGGGTGCAGGATGGCTTCGCGCGGGCGCGATTCCGGCAGGGAATGGACAAGGAGGTGCCGCTGGTGAAGGGGCAGGTCGAGCGCTACGACATCGACCTCTGGTTCACGTCCAAGGTTTTCGCGCCTGGCCACCGACTCCGGGTCAGCATCTCGTCGGCGCTGTTCCCCAAGTACGACCGGAACCTGAACACCGGCGGGAACAACGAGCGGGACTCGACCTTCGTGGTGGCGCATCAGCGAGTGCTGCACGACGCGGCCCACCCGTCGCATGTGGTGCTCCCGGTGGTTCCGCGCTAGGCTGGAGGCCGGCGACGAAGGGGTTCACTGCGAGCCGGGTGCGGCGCTAGGTTTGTTCTGCCTTCCCGCCCCCGGCACGCGCGCCGGCACGAAGATCTGCCGGCAAAGAAGGTCCCGTATGAAGACCGCGTCGCTCTGTGGCATCCTCGCCCTGTTCCCGCTCACGTTGGCTGCCCAGAACCCCAAGCCGTTGCCTCCGCCCAAGCGCGACACCATCCCCGTTGCAACATTGGGCCCGCTCGTCGTCACGGCACCGCGCATCGAGGTCCCGCTCAAGGACAATCCGGCCGCGACCCAGATCGTCGGCATTCAGCTCCTGGAACTGATGCCCCGCGGCATTTCGGTGTCCGAAGCGGTGGCACTGGTGCCCGGCATCAAGGTGGACGATCAGGACAACGGCCGGCGGGTCCACCTCTCGATCCGCGGGCAGGGCATCCTGACGGAGCGCGGCGTTCGCGGCACCAAGGTGCTGCTGGACGGGCTCCCCGTGAACGACCCCTCCGGCTTCGCCAGCGATCTCTTCGACGTCGACTGGCCGACCGTGAACCGCGTCGAAGTGGAGCGGGGCCCGGGTGCATCGCTCTACGGCGGCGGCTCCTCCGCTGGCGTGTTGAACATCCGCACCGCCGACGGCGGCCCCGATCCGCTCTCGCTCCTCACGTCGGGGACCTATGGGACGAACGGATTCCAACGGCTCACCGGACAGCTCGGTGGCACGGCCAACGACGTGAACTACCGGGTTTCATATTCGCACAACCGCAGCGACGGGTACCGGGTCCATACCGCGTTCCACGGCGACAACGTGTATGCCAAGGCACACATCAGCCCTTCCGCGGGGCTGACCCTCTCGCCCGTGCTGGCTTACACCAGCTTCTACAACCAGAACGCCGAGGGACTGAACCTCGGCTGGCTGGCGGAGGACCGGCGCCAGGCCAATCCCGATGCGCTGACCTTCAATGAGTACATCTACACGCAGCGCGGGGTGGCCGGTGCCGTGGGCCAATGGGACCTCTCACCGACCCGGGTGCTCTCATTCGACGGTTACGTGCGCCACACCTCCTTCCGGGAGTCGGTGCCCTCGTCGATCGACCACCGCACCATGACCTCGCCCGGCGCGACGCTCCAGTACACGGCGGTCGGGGGCAGCGGCGCGTTGCGGCACCACGTGAGCGTCGGCACCGACGTGCAGTGGCAGACGATCGATGAATACCGGCACCCCAACCTCGGCAACGCGGTGGAGGGCGCCGAGCTCGTCAGCGACCAGACGCTGAGCCAGTCCGGTGTCGGCGTGTTCGCGCTCGACCACATCGAACTGGGCGGGCCATGGGGAGCGATGGTCAACGTACGGTTTGACCGGATGGGGAACACGCTGGACGATCACCTGCGAGCGGGAGGGATCGATCTCTCCGGCGACGCCAACTTCTCCCGCGCCACGGCGCGTGCCGGTGTAACCTACGCTCCCACTTCGAGCTTCAGCGTCTACGCCAACGCCGGCCAGGGCTTCCTCCCGCCCGCCACGGAGGAACTCGCCAACAATCCCGATCAGTTCGGCGGCTTCAACCGAAACCTCCGCGCCGCCACCTCGTGGGGCGAGGAGATGGGGCTGCGCACCACGATGGGCCCATCGGCAGCCATCGACGTGAGCGCCTTCCACCTCGAGACCGACGGCGACTTCGACCGCTACCGCGTCGTGACGCGGCCGCTCAAGACGTTCTACCGCAACGCGGGCTCGACCCGACGGTTCGGCGTGGAAACCTATCTGATGTGGGCGCCGACGGCGGCAACGAAGGTCCAGGTCGCCTACACCTGGTCGCACTTCCGCTACACCAACGCGACCAGCGCGTACGGCGACGTACGCGGGCACCAGCTGCCGAACTCGCCGGTCCACCAGCTTTACGTTGACGGCCAGCTCGCCGCCACCGACAAGCTGACCCTTGGTGTCAGTGCCGATCTGCTGAGCCAGTGGTACGTGGACCCGAGCAACGCCACGAGCGTGGACGGTTACACACTAATGCACGCGAGGTCGGCGTACCGCCTCAGCCTCTTCGGCATGAACGCGGAGGCGACCGTCGCCATCCGCAATCTCTTTGCGAAGCAGTACATCGCCTTCACAGAGCCGGACCCGGACGGCAACTCCTATCAGCCGGCGGCGGAGCGGGAGTTCTTCGTGGGTCTGAAGATCATGCCGTGAGGTGCCTGTTGTGGGGCCCTTGAGTGAGGTGCACCTCTCGGAGTCACCCTTCGACGGTGTGCCGGCTGGCGGGGAGTGATTCGGCCGCAGGGCGGAATCGACCCTGCACTGGAGGAGGCATACTCATGCGACATCTGTTCCTGGCGTACGGCATGATGCTGATGGCGGCCTGCGGTGGTGGCGGCAATCCCACAACAACGACGCCTGCCGCCGTGGCGAGCGTCGCATTGAACCAATCCACCGGATCGATCGTTCCCAACCAGACGCTTGGCCTCACGGCCACGCCGAAGGACGCGGCCGGCAATAGCCTGGGCGGCCGAGTCATCAACTGGACGTCGAGCGCTGCGAGCACGGCTACGGTGGATGCCAACGGTGTTGTCGCTGGTGTGTCGGCCGGCTCTGTCACTATCACCGCCACCAGCGAAGCGAAGACGGCGTCAGCCACGATCACCGTCGTGCCGGGGGGGGTCGTCACCGCGGCGGGCGGGATCGCGACGGGATTCGGCAGCGTGACGGTCACGGTCCCCGCCGGGGCCGTCGCGTCCGGTACCGCGATCACCATCACCCCAACGGCGAATCCGCCCGCCGACCCCACCCTCGCCCCCGGCACGGCCTACGACTTCGGTCCCGCCGGTACGACGTTCGCATCGCCAGTATCGCTCGCGATCACGTACAACCCGGCGACCCTCGCGACCGGGACCAACCAGGCGCAATTGCGCGTGGCGAAACTCATCGGCAGTACGTGGACCGCGCTTGTTGGCAGCACGGTGAATACCACCACGCATGTTGCGACCGGTGCAACATCGGGGTTCAGCAGCTGCGCGGTGATTGCGGTGCCGGTGCCGGTCGCGAGTGTCACCGTCACGGCCGCCAAGACTGCCTTGAATGTCGATGACGTCGTGCCATTCACCGCGACGCCGCAGGACGCGCAGGGCACCGTCCTGGCCGGGCGACCGGTCACCTGGCTTTCCACCTCACCAACCGTGGCCACCGTGTCTTCTTCCGGAGTGGTGACGGCCGTCGCCGTCGGCTCGACCACGATCCAGGCGACCAGCGAAGGGATCCTGGGCACCTTGGCGATCACCGTGACCGATCCGGCGCCCGCATTGCTCGAGCAGCGGGTGCTCGCCCAGCAAGGACTGGCGGTTGCGCTGTCATCGACCGTGCTGCAGAGCCAGGTCGAGGTGCTGTTCACCATAGGGAACACCGACCATGCGTGCCAGGTGGCCGAGGACGGCAGCAGCTACCGGAAGACGGCTGGCGGTACCACTCCGCCGATGGATTTCTCGATCTACTTCGATGGTGCCTGCACCAAACCATACATGCAGGAACACGTGACGGTCTTCACCAGCAACGACGGCCTCTCGCATATCGTGGCCGTCACCACGTATCTCGGGCCGACCGGGACGACCCTGGGGACGATGAACTTCGACGAGTCCGCCAACTTGGGCCTCAGCGGCAGTTTCGTCGTGGGTTCCATCTATGGCCTGAGCACCTTCACGCCGGCGAATGGCGCGCCAACCGTCTCGATGGGCCTCAACTGCGCGTTGAGTGCGAACATCTCGGTGCCGTGCCAGGGGGGCATCGTCCAGAGCCTGCCAACGCTCGCCAGGGCGATCGGCTCGGTGACGTCGATCACACTCACCCCGACAGACACGTCGGGGTCGGGGCCTGTGACGTTTGCCGGGACTTCGGTGCTGACCACGGGCAGCCTTGGCAGCCTGACCCTGACCGCGCCGCTGCCGCTGTCGCTGGTGGTGCAAGGCGGCGCGCCGTACGGCACGTCATCCGCCACCGGCGGCGAGGCAACCTTCTCGCTCTTTCCGCCAACCCCGACTGGCTGGACTATCAGCGACCCGGGTCATGACCAGGCCTTCACGATCGACGTGGCCAGCAATACGGTGCGTAACCTGGTCGGCACCATCACCCGGATCAGTACCGGCGCCGTGCTGGCGTCGATCGCCCTGGATCAGTCTGGAACCGGCACGATCACCTACTCCGACGGCACGGTGGCGGCCGTGACCAGCTGGACGCTGGCGCAGTAGCGCTCTGCGGCGGCGGTGAAATGAGGTCAAGGGCCCTGGGTTACGGCGGCCCGGCGTTACGCTCCCGCGGATGGAGCAGGTTCACCCAGCCACACTCGCCGATCACCCCAGCCAGTCGCTGGACGCCTTCCCGCCCGATGATGAACGGATTCGGCGAATCGGCGGCTGCGCGACGAAGCGAGTCCATCCTCGCGACGCTGTTGTCAACGAAGGGGCGGGTCACCAGCCCCACATCCACATGCGCCGAATCCGCCACTTCCCCGAGACGCTTCGCGGAATTGATGTAGGCGGTCAGGAGTGCATTGAAGGGCGGAATGCGGGTGGCGCCGATCACCATCGCCGTGTGCTGCTCCCCATGCCAGGTCACCGGCACGATCACCGACATCGTGCCCGCGGTGTAGAACGGCGTCATCACCAGGGTGATGGTCTCATCGCCAAGCGTGATCTGCTCGCCATCGAAGGTGGTCTGGTCGCGTCGCGGCTGCTCGTCCACCATCGCCCGCGGTTGGGCACCGCCCCGCCCTTCCCCGCCGCGCGACCCACCGCGATCGCCGCCGAAGCTGCCACCGAACCCGCCCCCACTCCGGCCTCCGCCAAAACCTCCCCCACCGCCGCCCCTCCCGCCCCCACCGCCGCCCCCACCACCCCGTCCCCCCTGGCCCGTGCTCGACCCCGGGCCCCGACCACCACGCCCCACGGAGTCGCCACGCTGTCCACCACGGCCGTTGCCGACGCGCCCCAATCCATCCCAGTCGGCGGGGGACATGAGCACCCAGGAGGAATACTTGTCCTGGAAGTACTTCGCCCCGCCGTAATGATCCCCCTCGCCCTGGGTCACGATCACGTACTTCACGTCAGCTGGGTCGAGGCCGACCTTCTTGAGGCCAGGAACGAGGGTGGAGGTGGCCCAGTCGGTGTGCAACGCATTGATGAGGATGATCCCCTGCGATGTCTTTACGGCCCAGGTGCCGGCGCTTCGCGTCCCGATGTAGTAGAGATTGTCGAAGACCCGCGTGGGAGTGACCCGCTCTTCCTTCTGAATCACGTCGAACGGGCTGGCCCCGGGAAGCTCATCACAGAGCAGCTCCTCGGTGGGCAGCAGGTCGCCTTTCGCGAGCGCCCGCGCCTTCGTGAGGTGAAGTTCAGCCTCCTCGGCGGGCGATTGCGCCGAGAGCGGCGCGGTGACGGCAACGAGTAGGACGAGGGAGACGACGACTGACCAAGCGCGAGACATGAGACCCCCACACGCAAGCTGGACAAGACGCCATGGGCCGGAGGGCGGCGCAACCCGAACAGGAGAGGAACGCGCCAAACCGTGGGTTTGTGCCAACGCCCTGCCGCCGGGCCAGGAAGGAGGTCAGCCGACCGGAGCCTTCGACTCTCCTGCGTCGCTGAGCAACCAGAACAGGTTTCGCACCTCGGAAATGAGTCGGTGAGCCAGGGGTCGAGGATCTCCGCGGTCGCCGAGTCGAGCTCCCCGTAAGCCCGCATCCTCCGCGGTCGGGCATCGTGGAGCAGGATCTCGGCGGCGGTGAGTCGTGCCCCAAGCCGACGTCGAACAGATTCCGGCGTCAAGCTGAGCCGTACGGTGGCCGCGTCGCTCGCCAGTCGCCCGCGCAGTGCCGAGGCGTGCCGTGTGAGTCGTGAGGCCACGTCGACGGGGATGTCGGAGACTCGCGGTCGGAGCGCGGAGCCGGCACGGCGCGTGTCACCCCCGATGATTTCGAGCAAAGTCTCGTCGAGCTGGTCGATCGCCACCGCCAGGTGCCGGCGCTGGGCTTCGTTCAGGTTCAAGTTCGCGAGGGCCGGTATGGCCATGGCTCGCGCCTCCTTGAAGATGGAGTGACCCTGACTGACAACACCGCTCTTCTGCGGCAGGATCTGGGGTCGAGCGACCGGGTCCAGGTCAGACCATAGCAGGTCACCCCGCCGCGTCAACTGCGAACGGGTCTCAGGCGACAGATCCGTCCGGGTCGGCGCTTAACCTCGCCGCGGCCCCGCCGTCCCCACTTCAACCCCCTTCCGGAGTCGGTCATGCGCCGGACACCCCACGTCAACGCCGTAGCGGCCCTGCTGGGAATGACTCTCGCCAGCTGCGGCACTGGGACCACCACGTTACCCGGTGGCTGGACCTCGGCGCCCCCAGGCGCCGATGTGACGACGCCGTTCCCGATCGACCGCGGCGACGACGGCGCAGGCACGCCCGGCAGGTACAAAGGGCTGTGGCTCAGGCTGGTCGATCGGCCGGGTCCGACGATTACGCCGGTGGACGGTGTCGTGGGAGTCGTTTGCATCGGGATGAGCAATGGCAACCAGGAGTGCGACGAACTGATCCAGCAGGTGGCCGGGGCGTGGCACGCCGAGGTGAACCCTGCTGTGCGAATCGTCAACTGCGCGGTCGGTGGCCATGCCATCGAGCGCTGGATCGATCCAGCGGATGACGAGACACTCTGGAACACTTGCATCGACCACAAGCTGGGCCAGGCCGGAGTGCGCCTTGATCAGGTACAGGTCATCTACCACAAGGCGGCCAACCAGTACGGCATCGGTCCCGGGGGCGCGGCCTTGCCACTCTATCCTGCGGCCGGCAGTGATTACGACAACTTCCTCGCGAACCTCGGCGCGTTTGCCGCGCGTGTCCACGGGAAGTTCCCGGCCGTCCGGGCGGTCTACACCAGCTCACGGAGCTATGGCGGCTACTCCAACAACGTCGCGCGGAATGAGCCATTGAGCTACGAGGAGGGCCATGCACTCAACAGCTGGCTGGCCGGCCACGCCGCGGTGGACGGCGTCTGGTACGGCTGGGGCGCGTACCTATGGGCGAGCGATTGTGGGACTGGCCCGGCCAATGGCTCAGGCGTGTGCTACAATCGCGCAGACTACCAGGACGATGGCGTGCACCCCACCGCGTCGGGCCGACTCAAGATTGCGCGAATGATGCACGACCGGCTGCAACAGGAGGCATGGTACCGGCCATAGCTGGCCCGACGCGAAGCCCCGCCGCGGTCACCCCCAAATTCCCCGGCGCCCCCGCCGCGGTCAAAGCCTCACTGTCCGCAATCTTAAGGCGTTGGTGATCACCGAGACGGAACTCAGGCTCATCGCCGCGCCCGCGATGATCGGACTGAGGAGCAGGCCGAAGAACGGATACAGCACGCCGGCCGCGAGGGGAATGCCTAGCGCATTGTAGACAAAGGCAAACACCAGGTTCTGCCGGATGTTCCGCATGGTGGCACGGCTGAGCCGGACCGCCTTGGCGATACCGCGCAGGTCCCCTTGCACCAGGGTGACGCCGGCACTCTGGATGGCGACGTCGGTCCCGGTGCCCATGGCAATGCCGACCTCCGCCTCGCTGAGGGCGGGAGCATCGTTGATGCCGTCTCCGGCCATCGCGACGTGCTTCCCTGCCGCCCGCAGCTCCTTGACCTTGGCCACCTTGCCGGCCGGTTCGATGTCGGCCACCACATCAGCAAACCCAAGCTGGTTCGCCACTGCGTTGGCGGTCCGGCGGTTGTCCCCGGTCAGCATCACCAGGTGCAGGCCGAGTGATTGCAACTCGCGGATGGCGTCGGCGGTCGTGTCCTTGATCGGGTCGGCGACGGCCAGAATGCCGGCGGGTTTGCCGTCGATGGCCACGAACACCGCCGTCTTGCCCGCTTCCTGCAGCGTGGCGGCTGAGGCCTCCAGCGCCTCCAGGTCGGTGACCTTCTCGTTGCGCAGGAATTCCGGCTTGCCGATCATGACCACCCGACCGGCGATCGTTCCGATCACGCCGCCCGCCGTGACCGAGCGAAAGTCCTTCGCTTCCTCGGGTTCGACCCCCTGCTCGCCGGCACCCTGCACGATCGCGGCAGCGAGTGGATGTTCGCTCCCCTGTTCCAGCGAGGCGGCCAGGCGCAGCAACTCCTTCTTGTCCTGGCCATCGACTGGCAGGACATCGACGAGCTTCGGTCTGCCCTCCGTCAGGGTCCCCGTCTTGTCCACCACCAGGGTCGTCACCTTCTCCAGCCGTTCGAGCGCCTCGGCGTTCTTCACCAGCACGCCGTCCTGCGCACCACGCCCGATACCGACCATGATCGACATTGGGGTCGCCAGGCCGATGGCGCAGGGACAGGCGACGATGAGAACCGCGACCGCGTTGACGATCGCGTGGGCGAGCTTCGGCTCGGGTCCGATCCAGAACCAGGCCCCGAAGGTGAGCACCGCGATGGCCACCACCACCGGCACGAAGATGCCGGCCACCTTGTCGGCGAGGCCTTGAATGGGGGCGCGGCTGCGCTGGGCTTCGCCGACCATCTTCACGATCTGCCCCAGCAAGGTGTCGTTGCCCACCCGCTCCGCCCGCATGACGAAGCTGCCGGTGCCATTCACGGTGCCGCCTGTCACCTTGTCGCCGACGGCCTTTTCAACCGGGAGCGGTTCACCGCTGATCATCGACTCTTCCACGCTTGAGTGGCCCTCGACCACCTCCCCGTCCACGGGCACCTTGTCACCCGGCACCACGCGCAACCAGTCGCCGACCTGCACCTGGTCGAGCGGGACTTCATTGTCTCCGTCGGGCGCGACCTGTCGCGCCGTCGGCGGGGCGAGGTTGAGCAGGGCCTTGATCGCGCTCCCGGTGCGGCTGCGGGCACGCAGTTCGAGGACCTGCCCCAGCAGCACCAGCACGACAATCACGGCCGCCGCCTCGAAGTAGACGGGAAGGTGGCCCTCCTGCTGCATCGTTGCCGGGAAGAGGCCGGGCAGGAGCATCGTGACCGCGCTGAAGAAGAACGCTGCCCCGACGCCGATCGAAATCAGCGTGAACATGTTCAGGTGACGCGTCACGAGGGAGCGCCAGCCGCGCTGGAACAAGGGCCAGCCTGCCCACCAGACGACCACGATGGTGAGCGCGAATTGTGTCCAGCGTGAGGGTGAGCTGCTGACCCAGGGCTGCCTGCCGAGCGACGGAATCATGTGCGCCATCGCGAGGAGGAACACCGGCAACGCCATGGCCGCGGCAGTCCAGAGCCGCCGGGTCATGTCGCGCAGCTCGGCGTTCTCTTCGTCGGCGGGAGCGGCCGTCGCCACTTCCGGCTCGAGGGCCATGCCGCAGATGGGACAGGCGCCCGGGTGATCCTGCCGGATCTCTGGGTGCATCGGGCAGGTGTAGATCGTCTTGTCGGGGACGGGCCCCGCCGTCACGGGGTCCGGTGTCGGGGCGGTGGCCGGCGAATCGCCGGCGCTCATCAGCAGCAGCCGCCTGACTTGCCTTTGGAAGTCGCACCGGCCGGCGTGGCGAGGAACTTCTGCCGACAGGTCTCGCCGCAGAAGTAGAACGTCTTGCCATCACGGTCGGCGTGAATCGCCGTTGCTTCGTCGACAGTCATTCCGCAGACGGGATCCTTGGTGGTGGTGGCCGAAGCAGTCATGATGGTGCCCCCTGGAGTGTGGTGGTGTTGCTGGCCTCGGGGACGAGCCGAGAGGCCCGTGACGTCGTGACGCGTCCTACTTCTTCTGCACCATCTTGACGATGGCAACAACCAGGAAGATGGCGAGCAGGATCCCGATGATCGGCCAGATTCCGTACCCACCCATGAAGCCGTTCCCATCGTGGTTCATGAAACCGTTCGGCATGTTCTGCATCGCAACTTCTCCGGGTCTCGGCGTGCAACTCGCTGTCGCCTTCGGCCGACTGGACTTCAGGCCGGGCAAAATCTGGAGTCGTAGCGAAGGGTAGACCTGGACGGGACGACTGACCATCGATCAAAGGGGGGATCACTCCAAGGAATGAGCCCTGATCGAATCAGGGAAGGCACAAGCCCCGCCCCGACGCTGGTCGGGCCGGGGCTTCACGTCATCGGGCGTGCCACTTCAGCTCAACCGGCGCTACATCCTCCCGTTCACCAGCTCCCGCACCACCCGGTCGGCGTGATAGACCGCGCTGAGCGACGCCTGGATCGCCCGAACATCGACCATCACGTTGCGGCCCCGCTCCGGCAGGTAGATGTAGTCGCGCACCATCGCATCGATATTCCGGTCGAAATTGAGACCGACAATGCGCAGGTCCTTGGTCACGGCCGGCGACCCCGAGTTGCCGCCGTAGCTGTCGGCCGTCGACACAAAGTTGAGCGGCGTACCAAGGTCAAGCCCTGCAGGCGGCGTGCGCCAGCGGTACGGCAGGCTCCAGTCACTCCCTTCGCCGTGACTGCGATTCCGGTCATAGACGCCGTAGAAGGTGGTGTATGGCGGAGCCAGACTGCCATTGTATTCATACCCTCCCACCACCCCATCGGCGATTCGAGGCGAGGAGGAGCCGTCGGGCGGGATGCTCGGCCCGTACACGGCGAACCGCACCTGGCCGATCTGCGCGCTGATCGACGCCTCTTCAGCATCGAGGCTCGCCTTCTGAGCCTCGAACGCCAGCACCGTCGGCATCACGGCATCCATGAGCTTGAGCGCCGGGTGGCCACTGAGCTCACCCGCTGCCGCCTTCCGCCGGCCCGCTGTGTCACTCAACACGGCCGCTGCCAGCATGGCGTCGGCGGCCTCGGGAGCCGTGCGCCCGCCGAGCGCGGCCCGCGTGAATGCGTGCGACGGCCCGTACGCGCGGGCAATGTCTTCGAGCGCGAGCGCCAGCAGGCTTCGCTCGAGTGCAATCGGCGTGTTGCGCACATTCGCCAATCGCTGGCGGAAGCGCGCCACCGAGTCGGCCGGCCCGTGCTGGATCCGCCATGCCCAGTATGCCACCTGCAAGGTGTTGCTGCCGGAACCGGCGGTGTTCAACTGTGAGAATGCGGTAAAGGCGGTGGCCGCCTTGGTGCGTTGACGCTGCAGGTCCGCCATGCGCGCAAACAGCTTGTTGTACCGAGCACGGAGTTCGGCGTGCGCCTGAATGGAATCGCCCAGCGCCCGTTCGATGGCAACGCGCCGTCCCATGACCGCCGGGTCGCGCAGCCCGTCAATCCGCCGGCTGATCGGCTTCCAGCTGTTGGAAAGACCGAGGATTTGCACCAGGAGGCTGCTGCGTTCTCCCACATTCTGGCTGGCGTTGCGGTACGCCGTCAACGCAGCGATCCGGCTTTCGTAGAAGTGATTCTGGATTGGCAGCGCCACGTCGCGCTGGTACTCCAGCTGGCTGACCGTTGTCAGGCGTCTGGTCGCGCCCGGGTTCCCGATGACAAACACCGCGTCGCCCGCCTGCACGCCGGTGGCGCCGCCCCAGGCGAAGAAGTCCGGACTGGCCATCGGCGTACCGTCGGCCCCGTACGCCCGCATCAACGCAAAGTCGAGCGCGTACCGCGGATACGTGAAGTTGTCCCAGTCACCGCCGATGTTGGCCACGCCGAGTTCGGCGGCGACCACGAGACGGATATCGGTGTAGCGCCGGAAGATGTATGCGGAAGTGCGCGCACCATTGTAGAGCGGCACCGCCTGTGCCACGACGGAGTCTCCGCTCTTGGCGTACTGCGCCTTGAGCCGCGCCAGTGCTGCAGTGATGGCGACACGCCGGGCACCGTCGCGTACGGGCCCCTCAGCAGCGGCGTCACCGGCGGCATCCACTTCCTTCGAGATGTCGACCGCGGCGAGCAGCTGATCGGCGATCATGTTCGGGATCCGCCGCTCATCGGCGAGACTCGCGGCCACAAAGCCCGAATCGAGCAGGAATTCACCACTCCGGCTCATCCCGTTGACCGCGCCGCGTACGCAGTGATGGTTGGTGACGATCAGCCCGTTGGCCGAGACGAAAGCGGCGGAGCAGCCGGGGATCCGCAGCGCCCCCATCCGCGCCTTGGCAAACCAGGCCGAGTCGGCGCTGAAGCCGTAGGTGCTCGAGAAGTACGCCGATGGCGGGTACTCGAACGTCCACATCCGGCCAAGGTCGAAGCGGTCCGTTTGCTGGGCGGTGGCTGGGGTCTGACCCGCCAGCAGCGCTGGCAGGAAGGTCAGGCAGAGAAACAGGCGGAATTGGCGCATGACGGCACTTCCCTTCGAACGAGTGGTCAGCAGTGCGTCTTCGTCACCGCTGGGCGCGGATTGCCTCCAGCGGACCGAGGCCCTTGAATTGTACCTCCACCCGGGGCGGTTCGTCGCCGCCGAAATCCGAGTCCAGCGTGATGGTATGGCTGCCCGCCGCGACGACCGGTGGCAACGCGGCCAGCCGATAGGTCGACTTGGGGCGGCCCGCTGCGTCATAGACGCGAACGGTGCGCGAGCCATCGCACACCAGGCTCTCGCCCCCCAGCAACTCGATTGGAAGCGCGACCTCGGTGTACCGGTCAATCTGCATCCGGAAATTCCCCGCGGTCGCGGTCTTCCCGACCAGGATGATGCGGAATTGCAGTCGCTGATCCGTCCACACCTGGAGGACCTCCCAAGTGGTCTGGCCCGGCTCTCCGGGCTGATGGTCCACCTTCGTCCGCACGAACACCGGCGAAGCGACATACTGGGAGAGGTTCCACGTCCGAGGACCCACCGCTTCCAGGTGGAACTCGTTCTTCGGGTCCTTCAGTCGCGCCCGCTGCGCGCTGTCGAACGCGCCACTCGTCCGGGCGTTTTCCCACTCGCGAATGGCATCGAGCAGGACGGGCGTCAGGGCATTGTCCCGCAGGGCCTTCGGCCGCGCCACCATCGCAAACCCGGCACCATAGCCAGCCGCGCGCGCCAGCATCCATTCCATGTCCGCCAGCGTCGTCTGGTCGGTGAGCAGGTACCATCCGAGCATGTGGGGCATGTAGTTGCGGTCGAACAGTCCCTGATTGTCGATGCGATACTGCTGCATGCTCTCCTTGAACCCGCCGTACCACGGCTCGCCCCAGTTGTAGTACGAGCCGATGTGCCAGTAGAACGTCTTGCTGGTGCTGGTCCCGTTGATGAAGTCGTGCTTCACCTGGCTCAGCACATCGTTGGCAAACACGCCGAGGGCGTAGTCCCCCTGCCCCGAGGCCAGCGCGCCTTCCTGCCCGTCGAAGTCGATGTGGTCGACACCGGTCTCGTTGAGGAAGTCGGCGAGATTGCGGGCAACCTCGCGCTGCATCTCGAAATTGGGGAAGAAGACCTTGTAGCCGTGATCGAACAGCTTCCCGACCGTCTCGCCGGCGCGGTGCGCCGAGGCGGTGGTCCCGAACGCGCCGCGCTGACAATCCAGCAGGGTGTAGGGCTTCGCCCCGGAGATGGCGCGGTACTGGATCAGTTCGTGGCCGATCTTCACGGTGTGGAGATAGTTCTCCTGCTGCTCGTTGAAGTACTCGGGCGACTCGACCTCGATCGCCAGCTGCTCGGCATCGATGCCGCCAACCAGCCTGGAAGACCCCGTGAGGCTGAGCCGGTCGTCGGGTACCGGCGTGACGTAGGGGTCGTTGGTGTTGATGAAGTTCGTGAGGGTGTGCACCCCGAAGTGCAACCCGGCCGCGTGGGCCTTCTCCGCCGCGACTCGCATCCCCTCCCGTCCATTGGGGAACTGGCTCTTCGACAGCACGAAATGTCCCCAGCTTGCGAAGGGACCCTCGTGGTAGAGGGAGAACAACCCGGCCCGCTTGGTATAGGCAATCATCTCGTCGACGTCGGCCTCGCCGAACGACGAGATCAGGTAGGACTTCCCGAAGAGCGACGACTTCTTGAACCAGACGCCATCAATGGTCGGATGCGGCAGCCCTTCGGCCAGCTCGATCCGCTCCAGCCGGTCGAGCGTCTCGGGTTCGGCGCAGGTGAAGAGGGCAATGCTGCTGCCCACGACCGTTTCACCGGGAATCGCCGGGACGGGCATGTGCTTCCGGGTGCCGCCCCAGGCATCCACCCATCGAGCACGAGAGCGGTCGATGGCATAGGCCTGCAGTGTGCTGCCCCAGGGAGAGGCCGTGGCAGCAATGCCGCGCGCCCAGGTACTTCCCTCGTTGTTCGGCAAGTCGCCGCCCAGCGTCTTCATGTTGAGGACCTGCAGACCCACCGCGACCTCTCCATCGCGCACGACCCCGATCACCTCGCCAACGGTCGTGGTGATGGTGGTGGGATACGGCCCCCAGATGACCGCATCGACCTTGCCGAGAGGCGTGGCACTGACAATGTCGAGCGCCAGGTGAGTGGCCTGCTCCCGTGCCCGAACGACGATGCGCACGTCCGTCGGGGCATACCGCAGGGTGAGCAGCTTGCCGGACCGCGTCTCGGACAGGGAGAGCGCGGTCGGCAGATAACGCTTGGCGCCACTGACCAGCGTCAGCAGGGAGGCCGGGTGGTCAGGGTGCAGGTAATTGATTCCCGACGCGGTATTGCGCAGCGCGGTGACGACCCCTTGTCGGCTCAGGCCGACCTGCAGCGCACCGGCGGAAAGAGTGACTTGCGCCGGGAGAGCCGGGGCGGCAGCAAAGGACATCGTGAGCGCAACGAGCGCGGGCATGGCCCGCATCTTGAGTCGTGCCATGAATGCACCGTGGCATCGGGGGGAAGACTTCACTGGCTGTGCCTCAAGTCTATGATCGTCGTCGCACCATGTGAAATCTCCCCACGACCGAGAGCGGGCAGGGGACTTTGTTGTCATCATGACCGGGACGAGTGCCGCGAGTCTCAAATGGGATGATAATCGTCGGAGATGCCGCAGTGGCAATGGACTCACCATGCCGCCAAGTATCTTCATTCCAACGGCCTGTTCGCCCGAACCACGAGACGTGGAACTTCTGATGCATCATCGCCGAGTCACGTTTGCCCTGCTCCTCCTGGTCGTCGGTTGCGGCGATGGGCTTGCCCCGACCGCGCACCAGGACGGCCTGGTGGCGAGCGAGGCCGAAGTCCGGGTCGCGGCAGGGTTCATATCCCAGGTGAAGGCGCTCAGCTGGCTTTCCGCCATCACGGCTGACTCGATGGGGGGACGCAACACGCCGAGTGCGGGGCTGGAGAAGACAGCGCAGTACCTGTCCGACAAATACGGCTCATGGGGGCTGCTGCCCGCCGGGGAGGCCAATGGCTGGTTCCAGCGGTACCCGGTGGCCAAGACCACGGCCACCGCCCCCAATGTCGTCGCAATGGTGCGTGGCAGCGATCCGGTGCTGCGCGACGAGTACGTCGTCTTCTCGGCCCACATGGATCACCTCGGCACCGTCAGCGACGGTGTCGGTGGGTGCAATCCCTTCACCCGCACCAATGGTACGGTGGACAGTATCTGCAACGGCGCGGACGACGACGGGTCGGGTACCGTTGCCGTGCTCTCGATCGCGGAAGCGGTCGCCAGCCTCGAGGGGCGCACCCTGCGCTCGATCGTGATCCTGAATGTTTCGGGAGAGGAGAAAGGCCTGCTCGGATCGGCCTACTTCGCCAACCACCCGACGGTACCACTTGGCAGCGTGGTGGCCGACATCAACCTCGACATGATCTCCCGCAACTTCCCCGACTCCATCGTGGTGATCGGCAAGCAGTACTCCGACTTGGGGGCGACGCTCGCCCTGGTGGTGAGCGCCCACCCTGAACTGCAGCTCGTTGCCGCCGATGATCTCTGGCCGACGCAGAATCTCTGGGCACGCTCCGATCACTTCAACTTCGCCCGCAACGGCGTGCCGGCCCTCCTCTTCTACGCCGGGTCCCATCTGCAGTACCACCGGGCCGACGATGAGGTGGGTCTCGTCGACATCAACAAGCTGGTCCGCGTCGCCCAGCTGGCCTTCTACCTCGGCATCGAAATCGCCAACACGACCACCCGGCCGCAGATGTATCCGGCGAATTTCCGGTCGGGCGTGGCTGGGCAGCCGACACCACCCGCGACGGCGAAGCCGCGGTAGCACCGCACTCACCATCCCGACCGCCGCCCCAGAGCTGACTCTCTTCCGGAACGACGAAATCCGCGCTATGCTATTCCGACGGCTCCGATCGGAATTTCGGGCATGATGCGGAACGAGATCGGGAGGCCCACAGCCGTCGGTACCACCATTGTCTGACCCCCATCCGGAGACTCCGATGTCCGAGCGCAGCCACCGCGCGGCCACTTCGCGATGCGTCATCATCTTCTGTGTTCTCGTCACCGCGGCGTGCGGCGGCGGCAGCGACATCACCACCAATCCCCCGCCGCCCCCCGCAACACCAACAGTGGCCAGCGTCGCCCTCACCGCGCCGCGCAGGCTACTCTCGGCTGGTGAGGAGGTGCAGTTCACCGCCACCGCCAAGGATGCCCAGGGCGCCGCCGTTTCCGGTGCAACGATCACCTGGACCAGCTCGGCGAGCGCAATCGCGACGGTGGATGCCACCGGCAAGGTGCATGGGGCGTCCGGTGGCACAGCGATCATCACCGCAGCGGCCTCGAGCCAGCAGGATACGGCGACGGTCACCGTGCGTGACACGACCTCGCTCCCGGCCGTCCTCGCGGGCGAGATCCGCCGCGTGAATCTCAGCATTCCGGCTGGCGAGACTCACCATGTGAGTGGTGCCACCGCGTTGATCGCCGACAGCACCGTGACCATCGACGGGACGCTGGACCTCGACCCTGGCGCCTCGCTGCTGATCTTCGGGAGTCTGGTGCAACTGAATGGCACGGTCCAGCCAAGCCCGGAGGGCGGATTGCGAGCCGCTGTGGCAAGGAGCCGATGGAGCGCTCTGCAGGTTGACCTTCCCCCGGGGAACGCGGGGGTCGTCGGGAAGAACGTGGTGATCACCGGCACCCTTGCGGCACAGGGCGAAGTGGTGGTGACCGGCGGCAAGGTGCCGGGCGACCTTACCTCCACGGCGACGATCACGATCCAGGGGCAGTTGCTCACGGGGGACGGGGTCGACGGCACCAAGGCATCGCCAAACGGCACGAGTGCGCAGTCCATCTGGATCGGCAAGCCGAGCGAGAGTGCGACCGCCGAGATGGGCCTGCGCGTGATCACCCCAATTTCCAGCGCGGTCGTGTTCCAGACAGCGATCGGGAGCGGCGAGGGGCCGATCGTCCGTGCGGGGCGGGGTGGGAATGGTTTCAGCATCGTCAAGCACGATGATGCCCAGGTGCTGGCCCTGAACGAATTGAGGGCCGACGCGGGGAGTGGTGGATCGGGAGGCGAGATCTACATCTTCTCGACCACCACGATCGGCACGGTGGGAACACCGCAACCCGACATCCAGGCCGGCAATGCCGGGCTCGCGGGCAACGTGATGCTGGAGGGCGCCGAAAAATTGCACGATGGCAGCGGGCCTGGCGGCGCTGGCGAGTCGATCACGGCGCGCGCCGGGGCCGCGGGTGGCTGGGGGCAGTTCCGCCCCGATCCGCCCAATGACGCGCCGAGTGGATTCGATGGCGAAGCGGCGACTCCGGGGTGGATCCAGCTTGAAGGGGGCAACGGACAGCACGGCGGACCCGGCGGCACCATCATCGCCCGCGTCTTCGATCCTACGGTGTTGGATGACTTCAACATCCTGTTCTCACACGTCGATATCCACGATGCCGCGAATGGCGGTGCGTCGGACAACAAGGACCTTCCGGGTGGCAACGGCGGGACGGTCGTGGTCTCCTCACGCAACGATGAAGGGAAAGCCGCCATCCTCGATCATTTCAGCCTCAGTCGGGTAGCCAATGGGGGAGCAGGCTTCAACGGGTGCACGACGTTTCCGCTCACGGCGGGCACCAAGGGCGGGACGGGTGGGGTGCGGTACATCGGCGGGAGCAATCCCAACCTGAACGATCCCATTCAGACGTTCTGGGGCGGCAACGGCGGGGATGGATTGAATGCCGCTGGCGATGGGGGCGCGCAGGGCACCGATGCCGACAAGAATGAGCCGCTCGGCATCCCGGGCGTGCCCGGCAACCTCTGCTCAACTTATCTCGTCGTGTCAGGGTTCACGGGGTATACGAGCCAAGTCATCAGTCGCGGCACCCCTTGTCTGCCTCCGCCGCCGAATCCCGACCGCAACATCGTGGTCTCGAGTCCGTTGCCTGCCGAGGTCGGCTTCAATGTTCAGGTGGTAGATGTGAGCGGTAGCAGCGGGTACTCCGTGCTGCCCAACCCCCTGGATCCGGGCACGTCAACCAGGATGTTCGGCACCACGGCGCCCCCGAACGGTCAGGTGACGATCGGCGTCTACCATGACTTCTGCTCAGCGCCAGAGGGGTCGTACTCGACGCAGATCATCCTGTACACCACCGATCCAGACCAGCCGATCAAGATCATCACGATCAACGGCTCGATTTCGCAACGCTGAGGTCGTTCGCCGGCGGGGTCTAGGAGATGAAGGGGTTTTCGGCCGTCTTCGGGACTTGTGATGACTCGATGCGGGGCATGCCAGACCGTGGCGTGAGGTCCGGTCCGGGGCCATACTTGGGGACCCCCGAGTAAGTCTCCCGGTCCGGAGAGGTAATGCCGAGCGGCCTGGTCTTCAACGTGCAACGGTTCTCGCTCCACGATGGCCCGGGCCTGCGCAGCACGGTCTTCATGAAGGGCTGCCCGCTGAGCTGCCTCTGGTGCCACAACCCCGAGAGCCAGTCGCCGCACCAGACGTTGATCCGGATGAGCCACCGCTGCATGAGTTGCGGACGCTGCAGCGAGGCCGAACTCGCCCAGCCCGTCGTGACCGGCCGAACCGCCGCTGACGTCGATGCGTGCCCCACCGGGGCGCTTCAGGCCGTGGGACAGGCCATCGAGTCGACCGAACTGGTGAAGACTCTGCTGCGCGACCAGGTCTTCTTCGACGAGTCCGGCGGTGGCGTGACCTTTTCCGGCGGCGAACCGCTCCTGCAGGCCGCCTTCGTCATCGACTGCCTGCGACAGCTCCAGTCCGAAGGCGTGCATACCGCCCTCGACACCTGCGGCTTCGCCCGCTGGCACGACCTGAGCGAGGCCGCCCTGCACGCTGACCTCGTCCTCTACGACCTCAAGCTGATGGATGAGGCGCGCCATAAGGCCGCCACGGGCGTCTCGAACCAGCTGATTCTGCAGAACCTGCGCGCGCTCACCAGCATCCATGACAGCATCTGGATCCGCGTGGCCGTCATTCCCGGCGTGAATGACGACGCAGCCAACCTCGACGCGACCGCGGCGTTCCTGCAATCGCTGCCCGGGATTCGACGAGTCGACCTGCTTCCCTACCACGCGACCGGTGAGGCGAAATTCGCCCGGGTAGGGCTGGACTACTCCCTGCATGGCACCCAGTCGCCCAGCCATGATGAACTCGAGTCCCTGGCCGCACGCATTCGTGCCAGCGGCCTCGCCACGACGATTGGAGGCTGGCAATGACCGCCCGCACCGAACGGCTGCGTCAGGAGAGCCTGGACGCCATTCCATCAATCAGCGGCGAGCGCGCGCGAATCGTGACGGACTTCTACCGGGAGCAGCAGGGGCGGCACAGCGTCCCGGTGCTGCGCGCCCTCACCTTCCTCGCCATCTGCGACCGCAAGACGCTCTGGCTGGGCGAGGGAGAGCTCATCGTCGGCGAGCGCGGCCCCGCCCCCAAGGCCGTGCCGACTTATCCCGAGCTGACCTGCCACAGCGTCGAGGACCTGCGGATCCTGGATTCGCGCCCCATGACGCAATACAAGGTCGCCCCGGCGGTCATCGCCGAGTACGAGCGCGAGATCATCCCGTACTGGCATGGACGCTCGATTCGGGATCAGATGTTCGCCGCACTGCCCCAGGAATGGCTGCGATGCTTACGCCGCCGGCTGCTATCACCGAGTTCATGGAGCAGCGAGCCCCGGGCCATACCGTGGCCGACGGCAAGCTGTACCGCAAGGGGATGCTCGACTTCAAGGCCGACATCGCCGATGCCGAGGCGGCGCTGGACTTCGCACGGGACCCTGAGGCGCTCGACAAGCGCGAACAGTTGCGGGCGATGGCGCTTGCCTGCGACGCGGTGATCCGCTTCGCGCAGCGCCACGCCGAACTGGCTGACGCGGAGGCGGCTCGCACCACCGACACAGACCGCCAACGGGAACTCCGCCGGATCGCCGAGGTCTGCCGGTGGGTGCCCGCGCACGCGCCGCGCGACTTCCACGAGGCGCTGCAGGCCTACTGGTTCGCTCACCTCGCCGTCATCACCGAACTCAACGGCTGGGATGCCTTCAGCCCGGGGCACCTTGACCAGCATCTCTGGCCCTTCTACCAGCAGGGACTCGCCGACGGCACGCTGACGCGGGAGTCGGCGCGCGAACTGCTGGAGTGCTTCTTCATCAAGTTCAACAACCACACGGCCCCGCCCAAGGTCGGCGTGACCGCGGCGGAGAGCGGCACCTACACCGACTTCGCCAACATCAACCTCGCCGGGCTGCTCCGCGACGGCAGCGACGGATCGAACGAGCTGACCCACCTGCTGCTCGACGATCATCGAGGAGATGCACCTGTTGCAGCCCAGCAGCAACATGCAGATCTCCCGCAAGACCCCGGACGTCGTCGTCAAGCACGCGCTGAAGGTGATCCGCAACGGCTACGGCTTCCCATCGCTCTTCAATGCCGACGCGGTGGTCGAAGAACAGCTGCGCCAGGGCAAGACGCCCGAGGACGCGCGCGAGGGCGGCTGCTCCGGCTGCGTCGAGGTGGGCGCCTTCGGCAAGGAAGCCTACATCCTCACCGGCTACTTCAACCTGCTGAAGATGCTGGAACTCGCGCTGCACGACGGCTTCGACGTGCGCACCGGGAAGTCCATCGGGGCCCGGACCGGCGACCCGGCATTGTTCACGACGTTCGACGCAGCTGTTCGCCGCCTTCGAAGCCCAGGTTCGGCACGTGCTCGACATCAAGATCCGCGGCAACCAGCTGATCGAGCGACTCTACGCCACGCGAATGCCGCACACCTTCCTCTCGGTCATCACCGACGACTGCATCGCGCGCGGCAAGGACTACAACGCCGGCGGCGCGCGCTACAACAACACCTTCATCCAGGCGGTGGGCATCGGCAGTATCACCGACTCTCTCTCAGCGCTGAACGACGTGGTCTACGACAGGGGCGACCTGTCGCTGCCCCGCTTCGTGGCAATCCTCGATGGTGACTTCAAGGGCCAAGAGGACGCTTCGCCAGCGGCTGATCCACAAGACGCACAAGTACGGCAACGACGATGACTATGCCGACGCGTTGATGACGCCGCACGTTCAGGATGCTGTTCGAGGCGATTGACGGCAGGCCGAACACCAAGGGCGGCGCCTACCGGCTCGAGATGCTGCCGACCACTTGTCACGTCTACTTCGGCGAGGTGTGCCTGGCGGCGGCGGATGGACGCGGCGCGGGGCAGCCGGTGTCGGAAGGGCATCAGCCCGGTACAAGGCGCCGATCGGCAACGGCCCCACCGCCGTGCTCAAGTCGGCGGCCAAGATGGATCACATCAAGACCGGCGGCACCCTGCTCAACATGAAGTTCACACCGAGCCTGCTCGAGGGCGATGCCGGCATCGACAGCCTGCACAGCCTGGTGCGGTCGTATTTCAAGCTCGACGGCCACCACATGCAGTTCAACGTCGTCACCGCCGAGACGCTCAGGACCGCCAAGGCCAATCCCGCGGCGCACCGCGACCTCATCGTCCGGGTCGCCGGCTACAGCGACTACTTCTGTGACCTGTCCGAGGCCCTGCAGGACGAGATCATCCGGCGAACGGAACACGCGGCATTCTAGCCAGCCCCGTGCCTCCGATCAGTCACTCGCGACGGGGACTCGGCCCCCGCTACCGGGCGATGACTCTCGACTGCGGATCGCCGCAGGTCTCGCCCCACACCTTGCCAAACGCCGCCCGGTTGGTCGCATCCTCGACGAACACCGTCATCCGGTTCTGATAGACGAACGCGGCGGGGCCCGGGCGGCCCCGAATTCCCGGCGTCCCCCGGATCCGGCCGCACACCACCAGCGAAGACGGCCGACCGTGGGCTGGCGGTGGCTGCACCACCACCAGGCTATCGAAGATGGCACTGTTGGGATGCTTCAGCAGCGACGCGAGTGCGGCGCGTGCCGAGTCACTCAACTCCGCAGCGTGTTGCTGTTCCGCCTTGGCCACCGAGTCGGCGAACTGTTGGGCTACGGTTGCGCTGTCGGGCCCGTTGCCCGACTTGGCGGATGAGCAGGCAGCGAGTGAAAAGGAGATGCCGATTGCCACCAGGACAAGGCCGAGCCTTGGCATCGCTGGGCAGACTCTGGGAAATGACATGCGGCCGCTCACTGTGTTGATGATTTCGCTCCTCACTATTCCGACCGACCGGGGCATCCTCTATGGTTCACAACGCCGCACGTGGTCACCGCGATTCCGCCTCATGATTCGCCCACTGAAAGAATAACCTCGCGAACCGGTGGGATCAGGCGATCGGATCAGGTCATCGGACACGCCTGGTTGTCATGGAGGGAACGCCAGCACACCGCGCGCCACGAAGCCCCGCCACGGCAACCCCATGGCGGGGCTCTTCGGTCGGCGATCACGCGCACGACCAGGGCATCACGTTTCGCACCTGCAACACACCCGCTCAACACCGGCGTCTCGTTCGGTGTCCAACCATGAAGCGGCTGCAACCATCATCGCCGCGGCAACGTCATATGGAGTATTCCTTCTTTCTCTGGACGGTCGAGCCATGGACCTGCCGCCTTTGAGAGTCCGATCGTGCCTGCTCGCCCTCGCGGCGATGTTTCTCACGCGAAACATCGAGGCGCAATCGGTGCTGACCGTGCGCGCCACCAGGGTAGACTCGCCTCCAGTACTGGATGGCCGGGATGATGACCCGGCCTGGCGCTCCACCACACCAGTGACCGGCTTCCGGATGGCACGCCCCACCGAGGACGGTGAACCGGAGCAGAAGACCGAATTTCGCGTCGTCTATGACCCGGAGTACCTCTACATCTTCATCCGGGCATACGACACGCACCCCGACAGCATCATCTACGCAACTGGCACGGCGCGACCAGGACCTGAACAACGACAATGTCATCGTCATGCTCGACCCCTACCACGATCGCCGGACCGGCTACGAGTTCTGGGTCAACCCCGCCGGCGTGAAGACCGACGTCGCCATCTACAACGATGGCAACGAGGACGATGCCTGGGATGCGCATCTGGGACGTCGCGACCCGTATCGATCGCCCGGGCTGGACGGCCGAATACCGGATTCCCTTCTCCCAGCTTGCGTTTCGCCCCGGCCGAGAACCTCACCTTCGGGTTCGCGGTCTGGCGGAATGTGCAGCGGCAACACCTCCCAGTCCACCTGGCCGCTGTACCGGCAATCGCAGACGGGCTTCGTCTCGCAGTTCGGGGAGCTCACCGGCCTGGCGACCTTGCCTCGCCCCAGCCGGGCGGAGATCGCACCCTACCTGCTGACCCAGAATGACGGGCAGCCATCGGCCACCGGTTTCGCAGCGGCACCAGAAGCTTGCCGTGGGCGGGGACCTCAAGTACGCCGTCGCATCGAACCTCACACTTAACGCGACGGTCAACCCCGACTTCGGCCAGGTCGAGGCCGACCCGAGCGAACTCAACCTCTCGGCGTTCGAGACGTTCTTCTCGGAGCGTCGCCCGTTTTTCGTGGCGGGCGCAGGACAGTTCGACTTCACAGTCAACTGCTTCGCGGTCGTCGACTGTCAGACCGGCGAGGGACTCTTCTACTCGCGCCGGATTGGCCGCTCGCCGCTTGCTCGCCGACCGCTACGGCGATGCTTCCTCACCGACCTCCACCAGGATTCTCGGCGCCGCCAAGCTGACCGGTCGCCGCCGGGTGGCCTCTCCGTCGGCTTCCTCGACGCAGTGACCGATCGCGTCGGCGGCGTGGCGCAGCGCACCATCGAGCCGACCGACCAACTACGCCGTGCTTCGGGCCAACCAGGACTACGACGCCGGCAAGGGCAGCGTCGGATTGATGCTCACCGGGGTGAACCGCTCGATCGATCAGTGGACCGAGGACTACATGCACCGGAGCGCCTACAGTGGCGGCCTCGATGCGCGGCGCCGCTCTCGGACAGTTCGAGTTCTCCGGGTCACTGATGGGGAGTTCCGTCCTCGGCACTGCAGCCGCGATCGCCGAGACGCAGCAGAGGGCCACCCACTACTTCCAGCGGCCCGACGACAACCTCCCCTTCGACCCGACCCGGACCTCGCTCTCCGGCGTACTCGACCGAACTGCGATTCGCGAAGGTCGGCGGGACAGCACTCCGTGTTCGAGACCGGCTACGGTCGTCGCTCGGCCGGATTCGAGCTCAACGACATCGGCTTCCTGCAGCGGGCCGACCAGCAGACGTGGACCAACTGGTTTGCCCTCCGATTCACACAAGCCCGAACAAGGTCTTTCAGCGCCTCAACTGGAACTTCAACTGGTGGCAGTACTGGACCCTCGACGGTCTCACGACTGATCGCGCCTTCAACACCAACATTCACACCCAGCTCAACAACCGCTGTGGCTCCACCTCGGCGGCACGCATGGTGTCGGATCGACGTACTGCGACCGGAACTGCACCCGCGGGGGTCCGGCTCTCCGGATCGAGCCCGGGCTTCTCGCCCTGGGGTGGGCATCGAGGGAGACAGACGCAAGGCCCTGGTTCCTTCGATCTGGGTCAACTACAGCCGCGCAACGATGGCGGACGAAGCCACTACGTCAACCTGAATCCGCAGGTCACCGTGAAGGTCGCGACACGCTTCTCCACCACCCTGAGCGCCAACTACAGCCGGAACCAGGACGACGCACAGTGGTTCCGCAACATCACCGACGATGCCGGGGTGACGCACTACATCTTTGCGGCCCTCGATCAGCGGACGCTGGGGTTGACGTGGCGATTGAACTACACCTTCACCCCGGCCACCTCGTTTCAGTTGTATGCCAACCCGTTCATCTCGAAGGGGGAGTACCGCCGGGCGCGCGAGCTGAACGACCCGCGCGCGGCCCAGTATGACGATCGGTTCAAGCCCGATGATGACCCGTCCGTCCTCGCGGGCCAGCCCGGCTTCAACGTCAAGCAGTTCCGCTCGAATGCGGTGTTCCGCTGGGAATACCGTCCCGGGTCGGTCCTGTTCCTCGTCTGGAGCCAGGGGCGGCAGGACTTCGACCCAGGACATGGGCAGCAATTCGTTCCGTGGGGACTTCAGTGAGCTCTTCTCGCAACGGGCAGACAACCGCTTCCTGGTGAAGATGTCCTACTGGCTCAACCGGTAGCCCGGACCCGCGGGCCACGCCACTGGGCGACCGCAGCAGCCTCGATCCCCGCCTTGCCCTCGCAGGACGGGGACCTGTTCATGAAGAAATCTTCATCCCATCTTCCGGCCCGCTACATCCTTCCCTGACAACCTTGTCCTCCATGATCCACTTCACCGACCGTCGGAACGCCGGCCAACGACTTGCCATGGCCCTGGGCCACCTGCGCGGGCGGGGGGTCGTCGTGGTCGGCCTGGCGCCGGGGGGCGTGGTGGTCGCCGAGGAGGTGGCGCACGCCCTCGACGCGCCGCTCGACGTGCTCGTGGTCGGCGACATCTCCTCCCCGGCGGATTCCGAGGTGCTGATCGCGGCGGCGGCGCCTGACGCCAGTTTCGTCGACCACGACCTGGTCCGCGACCTCGGCGTGTCACAGTCGTTCCTGAGCCGGGCGCTGGTGCGCGCCACCTGGGAGGTCCGCACGCGCGATGCGCTGTATCACGACCGGCATCCGCCCGTGCCTTGGCGCGACCAGATCGTCGTCCTGGTCGATGACGGCCTCGCGACTGGCATGTCGATGCGCGCGGCCATCGCCTCGATCCGCCGGCAGCAGCCGCACGAGCTGATCGTGGCCGCTCCGGTTCGCGGCCCTGGTCGGGACGACATCGGCGGCAAGGTGGATGCCTTCGTCTGCCTCTCCCACGCCGCGATCGCCGAGCGGGTCAGTGACTGGTACGATCAGCTGCTTCCGGTCGGTGAAGAACAGGTGATCGCGGCACTCGAAGGGGAGTTCGGTGCTTGCGCGACCAGCCCATTGACGATCGCCCCATGAAGGAACAGCCCCGAACTCCCCTCATGATGACCTCATGGGCCATCGGCCTGCGATTTGGCGTGGCCCTGCTCTTCCTCGCCGTCGGCATCGTCTTCCGCCTGACCGTCGATCCGCACGAACTCGCCTCGACCGTGTGGCGGTGGGGGCTGGTCTTCATCGGCAGCATCGTCGTGGGACGCACCCTTCTGGGCATGTTCGCCGGCCGGTTTGCGGCCGACATCGTGGCGGCGTTCTCCATCGTCGGCGCGTTCATCCTCGACCAGCCGTTTGCGGGGCTGGTCATCGTGGTCATGCAGACCGGCGGCGAAGGGCTCGAGCGCATGGCGGCCGGTCGCGCCTCGCGCGCTGTGCGCGACCTCGAAGCCGCGGCACCTCGGACGGCACACATCCTCGATGGTGGCAAGGCAACGGATATCTCCGTCGACGTCATCAAGATCGGCGACGCACTGCTGGTGCGGCCTGGCGAGATGATCCCCTGCGACTGCGAGGTGACCGACGGCCACTCCCACGTCGACACCGCCACCCTCACCGGCGAACCGATCCCGCTGGCCACCGCCCCGGGAACCCACCTCCTTAGCGGCGCCCTGAATCTCGATGGCCCGCTGACGGTGCGGGCCACCGCGGTCGCGGCAGAGTCACAATACAGTCGGATCGTCGAACTGGTGCGAACGGCGCAGGCCTCCAAGGCACCGATCCAGCGACTGGCCGACCGCTACGCCATCTGGTTCACCCCACTGACCGTGATCGCCTGCGCCGCCACGTGGTTCGTGACCAAGGATCCCGTGCGGGTGCTCGCGGTGCTCGTCGTCGCCACGCCGTGCCCGCTGATCCTGGCGGTGCCGGTCGCGATGATTGCCGGGCTCAACCGCGCGGCGCGACGGCACCTTGTTGTCCGCAACGGTGGCGCGCTCGAATCGATGAGCCGGGTGACCGTCGCCGTGTTCGACAAGACCGGGACCCTGACCATCGGCAAGCCCCGGGTGGTCGACACCGTCACCGTCCCGCCGTTCGACCGCGACACCGTGCTGCAACTGGCGGCCGCTGTTGAGCATGGATCAGGGCACATGCTCGCCCGCCCCGTGGTCGAGGCCGCGGCCCACGAGAAGCTCGAGATGCTGACGGCCAGCAAAATGGTCGAGACACCCGGTGCCGGGATCACCGGGCTGGTCGGCAATGCCAAGGTTACCGTCGGATCACTGTCACACCTGATCGAGTTATACCCTGAGACCGAGGCCGTATTCGCGGACCTTACCAAGGATCAGCCGGGCCTTCGTGCCTTTGTCGCCATCGATGGAAAAGCCGCCGGGTACATCGAGTACGCTGACGTGGTCCGCCCCGGCATGCGCGCGTTCATCGACCGACTTCGTGCACTCGGGATCCAGCGGATCCTGCTGCTGAGCGGTGACGCGACGGCCAACGTGCTGGCCATCGGCTCGGCCGTCGGCATCAATGAAGCCCACGGCGACCTGCTGCCGAGCGACAAGGTCGCCACGGTCGAGTCGCTGATGCGCGCCGGCGAGCGGACCATGATGGTGGGCGACGGCACCAACGACGCCCCGGCCTTGAGCGCGGCCACCGTCGGCGTGGCGCTTTCCGCCGGTGGCAGCGGCATTTCGGCGGAGGCGGCCGACGTCGTGATCCTTGGCGACGATCCCGTGCGCGTCGCCGAAGGGATCGAGATCGGCCGCCGGACCATGCGCATTGCACGCCAGAGCATCTGGGGCGGACTCGGCCTCAGCGCCATCGCGATGGGTTGTGCCGCGGTGGGATTCCTGCCGCCGGCCGTCGGGGCCCTCGCGCAGGAGGCGATCGACGTGGCCGTGATCGTCAACGCCCTGCGCGCGGCGAGGTAGCCGCCAGCCGGTCTAGTCCTGGTCCGCGCGAAGGATGAAGCCCACTCCACGCACCGTCTGCAGCAAGGGAACACCGGCCGCCGCCTCGAGCTTGCGGCGCAGGTTGCCGACGTGCACGTCGACCACGTTGCTCTCCGGGATCGAAGTGCATGTCCCACACCTTCTCCAGCAGCGTGGTCCGCCGAACGACCTCCTCCGGGTGCAGCAGGAAGAACTCCAGGAGCTGGAATTCCTTGGGCGTCAGGTCGAGCGGCTGCTCGTCGACCAGCGACAGGTATGCCGCAGCCGGTCGAGCGCGAGCGGGCCGTAGCGGAGCACCTCCAGCCGCTCGGCGCCGCCGCGGCGCTGCAGCGCCCGGATCCGGGCCAGCAGCTCGTCGAACCGGAACGGCTTGGCGAGGTAGTCGTCGGCGCCGGCGTCGAGCCCGCGCACCACGTCCTCGACCGCATCCCGGGAGGTGAGCATCAGGATCGGCGTGTTGCGCCCCTCGCGCCGCAGCTCGGTGGCCACCTGGAAACCGTTCTTCTTCGGGAGCACCACGTCGAGCAGGATGACGTCGTAGTCATAGACGTGGGCCAGCATGGTCGCCTCGTCGCCGTCCGGGGCGATGTCCACGACGTAGCCTTCTTCCTTGAGTCCCTGCTCGATGAACCCGGCGACCTTCCGGTCGTCCTCCACGACGAGAATTTTCATGGCGCCAACCTAGCCTCGGCGCTCGGGTGCGCCGGAAGAAGATCGGGAAGAGCCCCTCACTGTTCGGATCTCGCGGGAAGTTCGAGGATGAAACGGCCGCCGGCCCGGGCCGGGGCACCGCGCGGAGCTCTCCCCCGAGCAGCCGGGCCAGCCGGCGGGACAGCGGCAGCCCGAGCCCCGTGCCGCGACTCTCCTCCGGCGCCTTGGTGACGTAGATGTCGAAGATCCGTCTCCAGATCGGCCTCGGGAATCCCCGGGCCCTGGTCGTCGACCACGAAGGCGACTCGGCCGCCGGATCGTTCGATCCGCACGTCCACCACGCTCCCGCCGGGCGCGTGCCGGATGGCATTGCCCAGCAGGTTGACCAGGATCTGCTCCACCCGCTGGGTGTCGGTCTCGCACGTCGGCAGGTCCGGCTCGACGGTGAGAACAATGGTGATGCCCGCGCCTCGGCCGCCGGCGTCACCCGCCCGATGGCGCGCCGCGCCGTGGCACTCGGCTCCACGGCATGGATCACCGGCTTGAGCCGGTCCTCGTCCAGCCGGCTCAGGTCGAGCAGGTCGTTGATCAGCGCCACCGCCTGCCCGGCCGAATCGAGCACCTCGAAAGCCGCGCGCGGCACCGTCGCCGGGTCCTTCTTTCGCACCAGCATCTCCGCCCAGCCGTAGGTGCCGGCCAGCGCGTTGCGGAGTTCGTGGTTGACCATCGCAAAGAACCGCTCGCGAGCACGATGCAGCTGCTGCACCTCCTCCAGCAGCCGGGCGCTCTCCTCGTGCAGGCGGGCGTTCTCGACCGCCGCCGCCGTCTGCGACGCGAGCAGCAGGGCGAGCTGCTCGTCGTCGTCGGTGAACTGCTCCGCGCCGAGCTTCTCGGTGAGGTAGAGGTTGCCGAACACCCGCTGCCGGCCGACGATCGGCACGCCGAGGAAGGACTTCATCGGCGGATGGTGGGGTGGAAAACCGTACGAATCGGGGTGGCGCGTCAGGTCAGGGAGACGGATGACGCGCGACTCGCGGATCACCAGGCCGAGGATGCCGTGCCCCCGCGGCGGCGGCGCCGATGCGCTCCCGTTCCTCCGGCGTCATCCCGCTGGTCGTGAAGCTCTCGAGCGTCCGGCCGTCGGGGGCCATCACCCCGATCGCGGCGTAACGGGCCCCGATCAGGTCGAGCGCGGTGTCGGTCACCTGCTGCAGCACGCGAGCGAGCGAGATCTCCGAGGTGAGGTCCACGGTGATCCGGAGCAGGCGCTCAAGGCGCTCATGGAACGCTGGCGCGGTGAAACTTGCGCGATCGTGAATACATCCTCCCGGAGAAGCGCAATCCCCTGCCATTCACCTCCGCAACCATACCCCTTCCGGGACGAGGTCGGAAGCGCAGGGAGCCTGTTCTGGGGATCACCTGGATGCGGGGACCCCGCGGGGCTCCGCCCCGAAACTCCAAGGCAGTCCCCTTGTCGCCCCTATCCGGCTGAGACGATACTATGTTCATGCCTCCCTCCCCGGCCGAAACGATCCTCTCCCGCGACCCGAGCGTCCGCGAGGCGTACAGCGCCGACGCCTCGGGCCTCCGCATGCTCCCCGATGCGGTGGCGCGGCCGACGTCACCGGCCGAAGTCGTCGACCTGATGAAGCAGGCCGCCGCCGACCGCACCCCGGTGACAACCGCCGGTGGCCAGAGCAGCATGTCCGGCGGCTCGATCACCGACCGCGGCATCCTCCTCTCGCTCCGCGGCATGGACCGGATTCTCGACGTCGATGTTGCCAACGCCACGGCGCGCGTCGAGCCGGGCATCGGCGTGGCGCAGCTCAAGCGCGCCCTGGCTGAGCAGGGGCTCCTCTTCGCCCCCGACCCGACCAGCGAAGAAGAGGCGTCCATCGGCGGTGCGATCGCCTGCAATGCCTCGGGCGCCCGGTCGCTCCGCTACGGTGCTACCCGCCGCCACATCAGCGCGCTGAGCATCGTGCTGGCCAATGGCGAACAAGTGGAGATCCGGCGCACGCGACTCGAGAAGAACACCGTCGGGTACACCCCCGTCCAGGACCCGATCGACTGGTTCATCGGCAGCGAGGGCACCCTCGGCGTCGTGGTGGCGGCCGAATTGTCACTGCTCCCCCTCCCCGCCAAGGTCACCGGCCTCGGTTTTCCGTTCCCCGGCGACCGCGAGGCGCTGGCCTTTGTGGTCGCCGCGCGCCAGGCAACGGCCAAGGGTCACGTCTCGCCGCGCTGCCTCGAGTTCCTCGACGCCCGCGCGCTCGAGTTCGTCCGCTTGCAGGAGGGCGGCCGCGGCTGGAGCGGCAACGCCTTCGTGTACACCGAGGAGGAAGGAGCCGGCGATGGCGAACTCGACTACGACGCCTGGCTCGCGCTCGCGGAAGAGCACGGTGCCGCGGTCGATGACGTGCTGGTGTTCGACGACGACGCCAAGATCCGGACGGCTCGGCTGCTGCGCCACGGCGTCCCGGCCACGACGAATGAACTCGGCGACAAGTTCATCGCCGATGGCGGCAGGAAGATCGCAACCGACTGGGCAGTACCCTATCCCCGGCTCGCCGAGGCGATCGCGCTGGCGCGCGCCACGGTGGCGCAGCATGGTGTAACGGTGGCCGCGATCTACGGCCACGCCGGCAACGGCCACCCGCACATGGACTTCATCGCCCACAACGCCGTCGAGGTGGCCGAAGTCAACGAGACGGTCGCCGACATCCTCCGCGGCATCCTGCCGATGGGCGGCACCGTCGCCGCCGAGCACGGCATCGGCAAGCTCAAGCACCGCTGGATGGCAATGCAGCTGACCGACCTTCAGATGAAGGCAATGCGGGCCCTCAAGCACGCCCTCGACCCGCACGGGCTGCTGGCACCCGGCAACATCATGCCTTGAGTGTCTCCCGCGCCCCATTGAGCAGGTAGATCAACAAGAAGACGACGCTCCCGCCACTGACCATCGCCCGCGCCTGCACCGACCAGGCGCTCGACGAGATGAACCCCTCGATGGTGCCCGCGACCAGCAGGAGGACGACCACCGCGCCGATCATCCGCATTGCCCGCCGCCCGGCGAAGACCACAGCGTCCTTCCGCGGCAGGTCACCCGGCGCGATGATCGCCCGGCCGAGCATGAACCCCGCAGCACCCGCGACCCAGATCGCGAACAACTCCAGGAAGCCGTGGCCCACCACGAAGGTCCAGAGATACCCCAGCATCCCCATGTTGGCGAAATACCCCGAGGCGGCACCGATCGAGAGTCCGTTGAACGCCAGCACCACCAGCGATCCCACGCCGAACACGGCACCCGACGCGAACGCCATGAAGGCGACCCTGATGTTGTTGGTGATGATCGACGCCGCCATCACCGGACGCTCAGCCCCGGGCACCTGGACATAGCCCTGCCCCGCCCCGGTCCGTGCCGCCCCCGCCTCGGCGCGCTCGAGCATCACGTCCGGAAGCAGCTCCGGCGCCAGTTCGGGGCGATCGCGCAGCAGGGCATAGCCACCCGCGGCCGGCGCCATGAAGACCAGAAAGGCGAGCAGGACGTAGCGCCACGATTCGACGATCGCGGCCGGGCACTCGGCCGAGATGAAGTGCCAGATCAGCGGCCAAGTCTGCCGCTCCGAGCGATAGAGGGCGCTGTGCCCGGTGGCGACCAGGCGCTCGAGCTGCCCCGTGATCGCCGCGTCCGCGCTGTAGGTTCTCGCCCGCGCGAGATCAGCGGCCACCTCGCGGTATCGCGCGGCAAACTCCGGCAGCTCGCTCGCGGCGAGGGCTTCAAGTCCGCCGCGCGTCACCCGCTCGGCCATCGCCTGGAACTCGCCCCAGCGCGCCGACTTCCTGGCAACAAGTCGCTCCGCCACCGAGCGCCCCGACCCGCCGCCTGGCGATCCGGTCGACCGCGCGCCGAAGCGGCCGCGTCGCCGGGCCAGCTCCGCGGTGTAGAGCTCCCGCAGGAAGACCAGGTCGTCGGGCGATCGCTCCGGATAGCGTGCCGCGAACCGGTCGGCGAACTGCTGCGCGAAGCCCACCCGTACCGGTATGGGCAGTGTCGGCGCCCGGGACGCGAACTCGCGCAGGAGGTGGAACTCATCATCGCTGAGTTGCGGCGTGCCCGCTTCCTCCGGACCGACCACCAGCCCACCGCTTGGCATCGCCGGACTCGGCATCAGCATCGGCCGGTCGCGCACCACCACCGTCCCGGCGATCAGGTCGCCGAGCCGGCGCCCCCTGGGATGCACCGCGATGAGGATGATGCCGATCATTCCCACGACGTCGATTGGCAACAGGAGGTTGCGCGCCGCGGCGTCCGAGAGGGTGATGCCATGACCCGTGTCGCGGATCACCCGAATCCCCAGCCACCACTTGCCCGGCGTCTGTCCCTGCCACGAGCCCCTCGAACAGGGTGAAGTAGCCCCAGAGGACTCCGTAGATCACGGCGATGGCGATGGCCAGCACCCACCGCGAATGCCCGCGGAACAGGCCGAGGGAGAGGACCGTCGCGGTGACCAGCACGAAGACCACCAGCCAGTCGGCCAGGGCCGCAAGAACACGGCTGCCGACACCGGCGATCTCGTAGTCGAGCACCACGTGCTCCGGAGTCTCGAGCTCCAGGTGCTGGCGGTAGTCGTTCCGGACGGGCTCGGTCATCAAGGCCGTGGGGCGATGGGGGGTGCTGGAAAGCCTCGGTGACGGTAATGTACGGTCTCGTTGGACGGTCTCCCAATCCCTCTCAGGAGCAACGCAGATGGCCGCTCCGGTTCTTCGGCCCCTCTCCACCGGTGAAGTGCTCGACGTGTCGTTCGGGCTGTACCGGGCGCTCTTCCTGCCCCTGCTGACCGTCGCGCTGGCCTGCCGGGCGATCCCGGCGATCATTGGGATCTACCTGCAGGCCGCCGGCGGATTCTCGGCGCACTGGGTGTTGGGCATCACACAGCTCTTCGTTGGAATCTTCCTGAGTGCCATCGGCGTGGCGGCTACGACCTACATCGTCTCGGGGGCCTACCTCGGAACGGATGTCGCCGCCAGCGACGCCCTTCGCCAGGCCCTGGGATTGCTGGGCCGCCTGCTCATGCTGACCACGATGACCTCCCTCATCATCGGCTTCGGCATGCTGCTGCTCGTGGTCCCGGGCCTGATTCTCTTCGCCGGCCTCGCGCTGAGCACTGCCGTGTTGGTGCTGGAATCGCCCATCAGCCCCAACGACGCAATGAGCCGTTCGTGGCAACTCACCCGGGGATCCCGCTGGAAGGTGCTGCTGGCCATCATGGTCGCCGCACTGCTGCTCGTGGTCCCGATGATGGCCGTCGGCGTGCTCGGGGCATTCGGGTCGCTGGTCGGGCTCTGGCCCGCGCTGATGCCGCTCGTCCTGTCAGCATCCTCGAGCTTCTTCGTCTATCCGTTCATCTATGTCGTGATCACCGTCCTCTACTACGACATGCGGGTCCGCAAGGAAGGGTTCGACCTCGAGCTGCTGGCGACCGCCACCCAGCGCGCCTGATGCTGGGACAGCAGCCGGACTCGCTCCGCGAGGTGCTCGATTCCGTCTTCGCTGCGCCGGCCTATCGCTGGGTCGAGCAGCAGGATGCCTTCGCGATCGTGCGGCGCTGGTGGGCAGCGCTGAAGGAGTGGTTTCGCGCGCTGCGGGAGTCGAATCCGCTGAGCTACCGGCTGATCCTCTACGCGATGATCCTCGTCGTCGTCCTGATCGTGCTCCACGCTCTCTGGGTGCTCTACCACACCGTCGCCAAGCCGTCGCGGGAGAGCGAAATCGCCTCGAAGTCGGAGGGCGCGCTCCGAACAGTGGCGTGGTTCCAGCGACGAATCGGAGCGCCTCGCCGCCCAGGGGAAGTACGCCGAGGCGATCCAGGCAGACTTCCTCGCCCTGGTCCTTGCCCTCGATGCCCGAAAGCTGCTGCGATTCCATCCCAGCAAGACTCCAGCAGAGTACGCCAACGAGTCCGAACTCCCGCCCGAAGCCCGGGCGGAGTTCCGTGCCCTGGTGCAGCGGGTCTACGGCTATGCCTTCGCCCGCTGGCCGTGCGGTCCGGCGGAGTATGCCCAGTGGCGCGCGGAAGCCGCGCCGGAGCGATATGCGGCCGCGCACTGAAGCACTGATCGGACTGGGCGTGATCTGCCTGCTCGGGGTGGGCGCCGCGATCCTCGGCCAGTCGAGCGCGGCCAAGGTCGATCTGCGACATGAGGCCCTCGACCTTCCTCGCCGGTCCGGGCGGCAGCCGCGGGTTGCTCGAGGCGACTCGCGGCCTCGGCATCGAGGTGCGGCGCTTCCGGCAGCGACCGCGCGAATTGGCGAAACTCGCCGACAGTTCGCGCCAGCTCCTGGTCATCCTCGATCCCTCGGCGCCGATCTCGGCCCCCGAGCTGACCAACTTTCTCCAGTTCAGCAAGTCAGCCGACCTGCTGCTCGCTGGCCGCGGTGCCGACCACCTGATGCGTTGCTTCGGCTATGGTGTGGAGCGGAGGCTGCTCGATTCGGTGCACGTGCTGGAGCTTGGCAGCAAGGCACCCGCTCGTCAATGCCACGCTGGTCGCGACGCACGAAACCGACCTGGACCGACTCCTCACGCCAGACAGACGTCGCACCGGTGACTGCACGGTCCCCGCCATGCGGTCTGCCGTACCGCTGTCGATGTCATCGCGCGGGCTCGTGGCCATCCGCCTCGATCGCGCCGACGTCCACCAATCGGTGTTCGCTGGTCGCCGACGCCGGCCTCTTCCGCAACCGCGCGCTGCGCGACACCGACGCCGGGCTGTTTGCGCTCGGCCTGGTCGACGGCAAGTACGACCGCGTGATGTTCGAGGAGTATCATCACGGCTTCGGCGCCGCCGGCTCGCTGGCCGATGCCACGCTGGCCTGGAGCCGGCACTCACCCTGGGGCTGGGCGGTCGTGGCAGCTCGCCGCCGTCGGGATGCTGGCGCTCCTCTTCGGTGCGGTGCGCTTCGGTCCGGTCATCCCCGGCATCGTCCGCGAGCGCGCCGCTCGCCGCTGGAGCATGTCCGCGCGCTGGCCACCGCGCTGTCCGCGGCCAAGGGTCACGACGAAGCGATCGGGGCGATGGTCCGCGGCCTGCGCCGCCGCCTCGCCCCGCCGGCCCTCCGGGCGCGGGGCGACTGGCATGCCTGGCTCGCCCAGCTCGGATTGCACACGGCCGTCGCCCAAGCGGAGCGCGAGGCCATCGCGACCCTCGAACCAACTCACCCAACCGGGGCAGCCGCCAGCGAGCGTGCTGCTGCGCCGCCAACGCCGTGGAGGACGTGTGGCAGAACTTCAGCCCTGAGTCCCGAAGAGGTCCGCGAGCACGCCGACGGCCGCCAACGCGTCCTCGCCGAGCTGCGCCGCGTGGTCCTGGGCCAGGACGCCGTCGCTGCGCGAAGCGCTGCTCGCGCTGCTCGCGCAGCGGACACGTGCTGCTCGAGGGGCCGCCGGGCACCGCCAAGACGCTGCTGGTGCGCTCGCTCAATCGAGGCGCTCGGACTGGAGTTCCGCCGGATCCAGTTCACGCCCGACCTGATGCCGTCGGACATCACCGGCGTCAGCATCCTCGGCGACGTCCGGCGACGTTCACCTTCCGGCCCGGGCCGCTCTTCGCCGACCTGGTGCTGGCCGACGAAATCAATCGCGCGCCGGCCAAGACCCAGGCCGCGCTGCTCGAGGCGATGGAGGAGCGCAGCGTCACGGTCGACGGCGATGCGCCATCCGATGAGCACCGAGCTTCACCGTGTTCGCCACCCAGAACCCGATCGAATTCGAGGGCACCTATCCGCTGCCGGAAGCCGAGCTCGATCGCTTCATGATCAAGAGTCGCCTCGAGCTATCCCGACGGCGACGACCGAGAAGCGGCGTGCTCGACCGGGTGCTGGGCGGCTTCGAGGCCTCGGAGGCCGGCACCTTCGGCATCACAGCCGGTGCTCGACGCCGACGGCCTGGCGCGGCTCCGGCTGGCGCGTGCGACGCGTGCGGGTGCGAGCCGGCACTGGTGCACGTACATCACCGCGCTGGTGCGCGCGACGCGCGATGCCCCGGCGCTCACCCTGGGCGCGTCGCCCCGCGCCAGCGTCGCGCTGCTCAAGCTGGCGCAGGCCGCGGCGCTGCTCGATGGCCGCGACTACGTGATTCCCGACGACGTCAAGGCGCTCGCCACCGCCGGTGCTGCGCCACCGGGTCGTGGTCGCGCCCGGAGCTCGAGCTCGAAGGCGTCAGCGCCGACGACGCGCTCGCCACCCTGATCCAGCGGGTCGAGGCGCCGCGACGGATGATCCTGCCGTCGCGACGCTGGTATGCCGTCGCCGCGGCGCTCGCCGCTGATCGCGCCGCTCGCCTCGTGTGCGCCCCGAAGCGTCGGTGCTGCTCCTTGCCTGCGGACGTGCGCTGGGTCGTCGCGCTTCGTGGTCGATGCCGTTCGGCGGTCGCGGACGATCGATCTCGCGACCTTTCCGGTGACGCGCGAAGCGCCGCCGGCGTTCTCGGTGGGACGGCCGCTCGCCGGTGACCTACCGCTGGCGCAATCCGTCGTCGCGCACCGCTGCGTGCTGCGCGTCCGCGAGGAGATCTGCCCGGCTCCTTCGACGCGCCACACCGAGCGCGAACGCAGTCTCGCGCCTCCCGCCGGCGGCGAGGTCCTGCGAGCAGCCTGATGTTCGCACCGCGCGCCGACGCGGCAAGGCCGTGGCCGGCCGGCTGCACCTGCGACTCCTCGGCCCGTGGGGCCTCGCCTGGCGGCAGGGCCGTCGCGAACTGCCGCTGGGCCGTCACCGTCTACCCGAGCCTGCGCAACGCGCGCGCTCCGGGCGCTTCCCGCCCAGGCGCAGCGACGGCGCGAGGCCGGTTTCCGCAACCTGCGCCGGCTCGGCGAGGGCCGCCTGCTTCGAGAGCCTCAAGGAGTGGGTTCCGGGAGACGAGACCCGCGCGATCGACTGGAAGGCGACCGCGCGCCGCGGCAAGCTGATGGCGCGGCAGTACGAGGACGAGCGCCGCCAGCAGGTGATGATGGTGATCGATGCCGGCCGGCTGCTCACCGCCGAGATCGACGGGCGATCCCGGCTCGAGGCCGCCATCGACGCGGCACTCGAGCTGGCCCACAGCGCCGTGCAGCACGACGACAACGTCGGCCTGCTGGTCTTCGCCGATGACCGTCCTGCACTACGTCCCGCCGACCCGCGGCCGCGCGTGCGCTGCGGCTGGTCCTCGACGCCCTGGCCGGAGTCGAGGGCCGACTGGTCGAACCCGATTACCCGGCGGCGTTCGCCTACCTCGCCGCGCGCAACCGCAAGCGCGCGCTCACGGTGCTCTTCACCGACGTGATCGATCGCACCGCCAGCGATGCCTTCGTCGCGCATGCCGGCTCGCTGCGGCCGCGGCACCTGCCCGCTCGCCGTCACGCTGCGCGATCCCGCGCTGGAGCGGCTCGCCACCACCCGCCCCGCCACGATGGCGATGCCGCCTTCCAGCGGGCGGCCGCCGAGGAGCTGCTGGAGGCGCGCGAGGGCGCCCTGGCCGAGCTGCGGTCCCATGGCGTCCTGGTGCTCGACGTGCTGCCCGATCGCGCCGCCCGGGCGTGGTCGAGCAGTACGAACGGCTCAAGCGGCGGGCGATGGTCTGAACCCTTGACATATCAACCATCGTTGTTATATCATTTCCCCATGAAGACCGCCGCCGACCCCACCCTTGCTGCCGACACCTTTCGGGTCCTTTCCGACCCGACCCGGCTGCTCATCCTCGAGCGGCTTCGGGGAGGCGAGCGTTGCGTCTGCGAGTTGATGGACCTGCTGGACGCGGCACAGTCGAGGCTCTCGTTCCACCTCCGGGTGCTCAAGGACGCGGGGATGGTCACCGACCGGCGCGACGGTCGCTGGGTCCATTACACCCTGGTGCCGGGCGCTCTGGAGGAGGCGGCCGCCTTCCTCACGCATCTCGCGCCCGAGCAGGCACTGCCCATCGCACCAACCGAGGGAAGTTGCTGTCGCTGATCCACTTTTTTTTCACCAATGCATCAACACTTGTTGATACCGGAACGCACTACTGACGAGGTCACGATGAGTGAACAGACTGGGGACAGCATCAAGGCGACGGTCCGTGACAAGTACGGTGCGGCGGCACTGCGCGTGACCGCAGGCACCCGCTCCAGTTGTTGCGGCGGTTCGGCCAGCAGCAGCGATTGTTGCGATCCGATTACCTCGAACCTCTACTCCGTCGACGAGACCTCCTGCCTTCCCGAGAATGCCGTGCTCGCCTCACTCGGCTGCGGCAACCCGACGGCTCTTGCCGAGTTGCGCGCCGGAGAGTCCGTTCTGGACCTCGGCTCCGGTGGCGGAATTGACGTGCTGCTTTCGGCCAGGCGTGTGGGTCCGACCGGCAAGGCGTACGGGCTGGACATGACCGACGAGATGCTCGCCCTGGCGCGGGAAAACCAGCTCAAGGCCGGTGCGACGAACGTCGAGTTCCTCAAGGGCGATATCGAGAACATCCCGTTACCGGACCACTCGGTCGACGTGATCATCTCCAACTGCGTGGTCAACCTCGCTGCCGACAAGCGACGCGTGCTCGCCGAGGCCTACCGGGTGCTCAAGCCTGGCGGGCGGCTGGCAATTTCCGATGTCGTGGTGCGCGGTGACTTGCCCGACGCCGTGCGCCGGAGCATGGAGCTGTGGGTTGGCTGCATCGCCGGGGCGTTGTCGGAGGCGGACTTCACCACGATCCTGGCCGACAGCGGCTTCGTCGCGGCGAGCATCGAGCCGACGCGGATGTACGAGTTCGAAGATGCGCGGGCTTTCCTGCAGGAGTCCGGCGTTGACACCGAAGTGCTCGCCCACGAGATCGGCGGCCGGGTGATGGGGGCGTTCATCCGGGCTCGCAAGCCGGACCCGGCCGCGTGCTGTGGCCCGGAGTGCTGCCCGCCAAAGGCGTCGGCGTGAGCACGCCCCTCCGCGTCCTGATTCTGTGCACCGGCAACAGCGCCCGCAGCCAGATGGCGGAGGCGCTCTTCAACGTGAAGGGCGCCGGTCGGATCGTGGCCGAGAGCGCCGGATCGCGTCCGGCTGGGGAGGTCAACCCGTTCGCAATCGACGCGCTCCGTACCGCCGGGATCGAATGGTCCGGGCATCAGCCCCGCAACATGGACGGCCTTGAGCAGCAGCGCTGGGACGCCGTCATCACGGTGTGCGACCACGCCCGGGAATCGTGTCCCGTCTTTCCGGGCCAGCCGGTCATGGCGCATTGGGGAATGCCTGACCCCGCGGCCATCGAAGGAGGCGACGAAGCGAAGCGGAGGGCGTTTCGTGATGCGTTGCTTGTCCTCAATCGCCGGATCGAACTGATGCTGGCACTCCCGATCGAATCTCTCGAACGACTGGCCCTCGAGGCGCGGATGCGCGGCATCGGGAACGGATCGTGACCCCGGCGGCCGCAAGCGCGCCGAGGCGGCTCGACCTCTTTGAACGCTATCTCACCGTCTGGGTCCTGGCGTGCATGGTCGCCGGCGTCGCCTTCGGTCGCGCCTTTCCTGCCGCCACGGGCGCCATATCGAGCCTTGAGTTCGGCACCGACTCGCACGTGAACATCGTCATCGCCGTGCTGATCTGGCTGATGATCTACCCGATGATGTTGCGGATCGAGTTCAGTGCGGTGGCCGGCGTGGCGCGACGGCCCAAGGGGCTGCTCATCACCCTGGTGGTGAACTGGCTGGTCAAGCCATTCAGCATGGCACTCCTCGCCTGGCTCTTCTTCGGGCACCTCTTTGCCCCGCTCCTCTCGCCGGAGCAAGCGAGCAGCTACACCGCCGGGCTGATCCTGCTTGCCGCGGCTCCCTGCACGGCGATGGTCTTTGTCTGGAGTTACCTCACCGATGGCGACCCGGCCTACACCCTGGCCCAGGTGGCCGTCAACGACCTGATCATGCTGGTGGCGTTCGCGCCGATCGTGATGCTGCTTCTCGGCGTGGCCCACGTCACGGTGCCCCGCAAGGTGCTGGTCACTTCGGTCGTGGTGTTCATCGTCATCCCGCTCGCGGCCGGCTGGGCGACCCGATCACTGCTGCAACGGACCCGGGGCCCGGAGTGGTTCAACAACTCCTTCCTGCCGCGCTTCAAGCCGGTGACGATCCTCGCCCTGCTGGCGACGCTGGTGCTGATCTTCGCGTTCCAGGCCGAAAACCTCGCTGACCAATGGCACCGTGGTGCTGCTGATCGCCGTGCCGATCATCATCCAGGTCTACTTCAACTCCGGCGCTCACCTACCTCCTGATGCGCCGCCTGCGCGTGCCGCACAACGTCGCCTCTCCCGGGCGCGCTGATCGGCGCGAGCAACTTCTTCGAGCTGGCGGTGGCGGTCGCGATCACGCTCTTCGGGCCCGACGTCTGGCGCCGCGCTCGCGACAGTGGTCGGCGTGCTGGTCGAGGTGCCGGTGATGCTCTCGGTGTGCCGCGCGTGCAATGCGAGCCGGGGGTGGTACGACAGGACACTCTCGCCAACAGCGCCCTGACAGGAGCCTGCGACGGTTGGCGGGTTCCCCCGCGCTCCACAACCTTCGGGTACAACCGGCCACCAAGACAACGCCCCACCCCGTCGATTGACGGAGCGGGGCATTGCGGGTGAGCGACGTTGAGGTCAGTGCGTAATGGCGAAGAACCAGCCCCCGATCACCGGGCCGCGCGGGCCGCGACCGCCACGGCCACCGGCCGGCGGCGTGACACCTGCCGCAGGCGCCGGGGCTGGTCCGTACTCCGGGGTGAAGCCGTAGGCCACGTGCTTCACCGGGTCGACACCGATGGTCTTCACGCCCGCCATGGTCGGGACGGTCGCCACAACGGTGTACTTGTCGGGTGAATCCTGGTGGACCACCGTGACGGTCCCCGAGCCACCCGCCGGGATGTAGATCAGCTTCTGTGACGGATCCCAGCCGAGGGCGTCGACACCGTTCCCGTTGGCGATCTGCGCGACGATCTTGCCGGTCTTCGCGTCGACCACGACCGAGGTGTTGCTGCACCCCGAGAAGATCCGGTCGTTCTGGCGATCATAGGCGATGCCGGTCGGGGCGTCGCACGGCGCCAGCGGCCATGAGGCAATCGCCGTCATGGTCTTCTCGTCGATCACCTGGATCGTGCTGGTACCTTCGTTGTTGACGAAGAGCTTCCCCTTGCCATCACTGGCCGCGCCCTCGGGCGCAGTGTCCTCGAGGTTCACGGTGCCGACGATGTCGCCGCTCCTGGCGTCAATGAGCGTCACCGTGCCGATCGGCCGGCTGTGATTGGTGAGGACGATCCGGTTGGAGAAGTCGTCGTACATGATCCCGTCGAGACCAGGGGTGTGGGTCGGGATCTTCTTGATGATGGCGAGCGTCTTCAGGTCGAACATCGTCACGGTGGAATCACCCGCATTCGTGGTGAAACCGTGATTGTCCTTTGCTGACACCGCGATGCCGTGCATCCGCGGCGTATCGGGAATGTCCCCGAGCACCTTGCCGGTCGCGCCATCAACCACCATGACGTGGGTGCCGCGGGAGACGAAGACTCGACCGGTCCCGGACTCGGCCATGATGTAGTCGTGACCGCCATCCCCCCCGATGTTGACCTTGTCGACCTTGAACGTCTGGGCAGTACCAGGAGCGGGCAATGCCACGACAGCGGCAGTGAGCAGTGCAAGCGGCGAGAGGAGGCGGCGGATCATACGGACCTCGGTAGCGGGGAGGGCGGACGGCAGCCTTTGAATGTAGTGCCGGAAAGCTGACCGGACGGTTACAGGCCGATCGCCCCGCCCCGGGCTTCCGGGACGGGGCGATCGGGGCCACGTGCCAGGACGGACTACTTGGTGATGCCGAATCCGGCGATGTGGACGTCCAGGTTGTGGTTGATCCGGAGCCCGACCTGCCCGTCGGTCGAGTAGCCGAGGCCGGCCTTGGCCATCGCGCTGACCTGCTTGCCGTTGACAAGAAAATGGACCGAGTCCTTGGCGACCTTGATCGCCATGGTGTTAGTGGCATGCCCGTCCGCCGGATCGTCCTTGACGATCGCCGGATCGACCACCGGGGTCGCCCGCTGCGGCGGGGTGTTGCTGGCGCGGCGCTTCACCTGCCAGGAACCGTCATTCGGCCGGATCACGAAATAGAGATAGCTCTGAGTCGAATCCTGCAGGCTGGCACCACCGATGAACAGGCCGTAGGTCTCGTGCTGCATGCTCTTGGCCTGGGAAAAGGTCGCGCTGACGGTGAACTCCCCCTTCCCCATGTCCTTGGGATTGTAGTAGATCGCTGCGGGACCGGAGTAGGCGTGGTACCCACCGCCCATGGTGATGAAGTTGATTTCCTTGATGTTGTGCGCCGGCTGCCCCGCTGGCGGTGGATCGAACCGCATCATCCATCCCGCCGGGAGCTGGCCATTGCCCATCACCTTCATCGTTGGGTCCGCGGCCATTCCCCCCCTGCCAGCCATCCCACCCATTCCGCCACCACCCTGCGCAACCATCGGCGCCATGGCAACGAGCGTCATGAGCGCAACCTGAGTCAAGACCTTGTTCCGCATACCTGTCTCCTGAGAATGTCCGCCGTCATGTCGAGGGCCGCAGTTCCCGACCAGGCCTGGCCGGCGGTCCTCATCGGGCCGCCGGAATGATACCACGAAAACCCGACAGACAACGTCGCAAATAAGAACCCCACCCCAATAGCGTTGGGGCGGGGCTCCTCCGTCGTTCCCGCGAGGGGGCCAGGTCAGCTCACGGCACGATCTGCCTGTTGGGGCTGTTCGACCCCCGGTGACAGGTGATGCAGGAAATCTTGGGAGTGCCTTCCCGATCGGCTGGCATCTTCGTCAGCTGTTCGCGGTTGATCGCGTTGGTGACCTGGATCATCACCCGGGTGCGCTTCTTGTTCTCCTTGGTGTCATCGGCCCAATTCCCGGGGACGTGGCAGAATTCGCAGTTTCGTCCCATCGCCACGCTGTACTCGTCCATCAACTTGACGAGACGTCCAGCCGTGGTGTCCTGCATCAGCTCGAGGTTCTGGAACACCACCTGGCTGCTCGAATCCTCCCGTCCGGCGATCCGTGTCAGCAGCGAGTCGACGACGGCCTTTCGCACCACCGCCATCGAGTCGCGCCGCGCCGCGCGCTGCTCTGGTGTCAAGGGAACGCGGCGCGGGCGACCCTCGCCCGGAGGTCCACCGGGAAACCCGCCGGGAGGAGGACCGTCCCGCCCGGCGATCGCCCGGGGTGCCGGGGGTGCGGGAGGAGCAGTCGCAACCGCCGGGGCGGGCCGGGCCGGGGCTGCCGCCGCCCCGGAGCCACTCGGGGCCGGGGCGGTGGCCGGGGTGCTGCTGCGCGCACAGGAGAGTCCGGTGACGGTCATCACCGCCAGAGCCACGCGAACCACACGACTCATTGAAGACTCCTGGAACAACTGGGTGATCGACACGAGGATCGCTGCGTCGGTGAAGTCTGACACTTTTCGTTTCAGTGCCTTGAGTATGCTCGGGAGAAACTGGAAGTCAATCACTCGCTGGGCGGTTCACGGCTGCCTCACCGGGCTTTCCCGGCACCCCTGCCCGCGGACTGGGCGATCACTTTCGGGGAGTCCCACAGCCGGAACCCGCCACGGAAGGCATCGGCGTTGCCTCCCAGCCGCGTACCGGAGGGGAGGCGATCAAGAGCGGCCAGCATCCATCGGGCATTGCCGCCACCGAGCAGCACCTGCTCGACCTGCATTGCCGCTCTGAGGCGCTCGACCACGTCGATCACATGGCGGCGCCACTTGTCATTGCCCAGCCGCTTCCGCTCGCGGTCGCCGATAACCTCTTCGAACGTCTTTCCCTTCCGGTAGGGGAGGTGGGCCAGTTCGAGCGGCTGCAGGTGGCCCTCGACGATCAGCGCCGAGCCGAGCCCGGTCCCGAGGCCGAGGAAGAGCATCCGCCCGCCACGGTAGCCGCCGAGTGCCTGCATTGCGGCATCATTGAGGAGGCGCACCGGACGGTCAAGCGCCTTGGTGAAGTTGAAGCCAACCCACCCTGAACCGAGATGCTGGGGTTCGACCGCGGGCCGACCCGAGACGACCGGCCCGGGATAGCCGATCGAGATCGCCTGATAGCTCCAGTCGCCGGTCGCCTCGCGCACGCCGGCAACCATCGCCGCCGCAGTGAGATCCGGACCGGAGTCGAAGCGGCGCGGGCGCCGATGTCCGCTTGCCAGCAGCTTGACATGCGTCCCGCCGACGTCGATGACCAGGATCTTCACTTCACCTCCGGACTGCCTGCTCGCTCAATGGCCACGCGGAAATCGGCTCCCTCCCAGCGATCCGCCTCCGGCCACTGGAATGTGAACTCCACCGACGCCCCGGCGGGCACAGGGGCGGTGGGCAGATCGGCGTAGTGAATGCCGAGTCCGCTGTCGGTCGTTGGAAGATCCGCCACGGACGCCCAGGAGTCGCTGCTCCAATGCACCACGGCCGGTGCTGCCGTCTCGATGCGCAGGAACTTGCCGGCAGGCATGACCCGGACCTGCTGGTTGAAGCGCCAGAGGATGCGCGGCGAATCGATCTTCTCCACCAGGTAGCGCTGCACGGTCTGTGGTGGCATGTCGAAGACTCGGCCGTCCAGCAGGGAGCGGCGGAGCTTCAGGTACTCGGCGTGCGCCCAGACCAGGGGCATGGCCGAACCGGATGGCCGCCCGAAGAACAGTTCGCGTTCCGGGATGTCGGGAGCGTCCCAACTCTGCTCCGGCATCATTCCGCCGACATTCGCAAGCTGCTCCATGGTCGAGAGCATCCGCCGTGCTTCCGTGATCGCCCCGGCGGCCAGCGCCAGGTGGCCGCGTTCGCCGGTCAGCAGCGGCCACGCACGACCGATGCCCGTCCCATCGAAGGGGGCGCCATCGGCATGTTCGCCATAGCCATCACCAGTGTAGCGGTGCCATACCGGACCGTGCGCGGTGTCGGTCCGGAGTGTCGCATCGACCACCTTGGCGGTGGCGACAATGCGAGGATCGTCGGCAGCACGAAGGCCGAAGCGCACCAGGGCAAAGGCATCCGGGCTCACCACCTCCGACGCCGGATGATCCGTCTCGCCGGGCGCCACATTGAGCACCGGAACCACTGCCTGCAGGCGCCTGACGCCATCCTTCACTTCGACCGGCGCGATCCGGACGTAGTAGCCGTCGACACCGAACCGCGCCGCCCATTCCGTTCCGGTGGCGTACATCCAGCGATCGATCGACGAGTACCAGGCATCCGCCGTCTCCCGGAGGTAGCGCGCGAGGACAGCCTCACCGATGCTCCTCGCCGAGTCCGGCGGCCACCAGGAGGGCGGCGATCTGGGCGCCGACCGTGAAGGGGGAATAGCCGGCGTCCTCCTCCCAGCGATCCTGCGGCGACACCGGGCCGTTCTGCACGATGTAGCCGATCGCGCGCCGTACCATCGGCCAGAGGCGTGACAGCTCGGTCGGTGACAGCGCACCTTCACGCCGCGCCAGGTCGACCAGCAGGACCGGCAGGGCGGTTTCGTCCATCTGGATGCCGGTCCAGTACGGCGTCCCGTCGAGCCACATGTTCTGGGCCCAGTGGCCATCGACTTCCTGGGTGGTCTGCAAGTACCTGATCACCCGGCGGGCGTCGTCGAGTGCCCCCACGGCGAGAAATCCACCGCCGGACTCGACGAGGTCTCGCGGCCACACCAGATGGTATCCGCCAAGATCGTCGTCGCCCTTGCTGAATCCCCAGGGGACCGACAAGGAAGCGATCATCCCGCCCGGAAAATCGGTTGATGCATGTGCCCTGAGCACCATGGCGCTGGTGCGGTAGATGATCCAGTCCGCCGTCGCTCACCGCCGGGCCCGACGGACGCAGGGTGCGCTGCCACTCCCACCAGCCACGCACATAGAGCGCCGCCGTGGCATCAAAGCCATCGACCAGCGCCGCCCGGGCGTGGTGACCGGCTTCGGCCGCCGTCGCTCCAAATGCCAGGACCAGGAGGAACGATTCGTCGTCCGAAGGCAGCTCGATTTCGGCGGTGAGTGCGACGTTCCCGTCTTCCGCTCGAGAGTAGCTCGCCGTCAATCGCTGGTGCGCCACCAGGTCCTGCCAGCCATCTGACGCGCCGACGAAGCCGACCGAGCGCGCCAGCCACGGCGCCGAACAGGCCAGGGCGAGCGCCGAGCCATCGCGCTCGGCGAAGAGCATCGGCGTCCCCTTGTGGTCACCGAGCCAGGCAGTGTTGCCGCTGCCATGATTGGCGAGGTGGGGGGCAAGCAGGACATGGAGCCGGTAGTCGTCGCACGCCCCCTGCAGGGCGGTAAAGCGGGTGCGCTGCAGCAGCACGGGCCGGCGCGGGTCGGAGAGGACGTCCTTGTCGATCTGGTAGCGGCCCTGGAGGCAACGATTGCGGAGGTGGTACGCCGGGACACCGGCCGCGAGGGTGCTCACGGCGCTGCTGGCGCCGCGCTTTTCCTCGGAGAGAAAGCCCTGTCCATCGCTGACGATGAGGCCCATGTCGCGAATGCAGGCCCGGTCGATGCGCGGATAGAACACCTCGTTGATCACGCCATGACTGAGCGTGAACCAGAGTTCGCTGTTGCCGCCGAGCGCCGTCCCGACTCCGGACTTCGCGCTCGAGGTCCAGCGGGCCGGGATCCCGGGCCATCCCGGGGCGTGGTTATCCGCGGCGCTCAATCCGTTCAACCCGTCGGCATCACGAAGTGTCGCAACTGGGAAACCTCGCGCCGGAGTTCCGCCCGGACATCGGGATGGGCGATGCCGATCAGCAGATCGGCGCGCTCGCGCAGCGTCTTGCCGTGCAGGTTGACGGCGCCGTACTCCGTCACGATCCAATGGACGTGCCCGCGCGTGGTCACCACGCCGGCGCCGGGGGCAAGCTCGAGGACGATGCGTGACACCTTGCCGCTGGCCGCCATGGCCGGAAAGGCGAGGATCGGCTTGCCACCGGGCGACAGCGCCGCGCCACGAATGAAGTCCATCTGGCCGCCGATCCCCGAGTAGATCCGGTGCCCGAGCGAGTCGGCGCAGACCTGTCCCGTCAGGTCCACCTGGAGGGCGGAGTTGATGGCGGTCACCCGGGGGTTCTTCCGGATGACCGAAGTGTCGTTGGTGAAATCGCAGCCCTGGAAGGTGACCAGGGGATTGTCGTTCACGAAGTCGAACAACTTCTGCGAGCCCATCACGAACGAGGTGACAATCTGCCCCGGATTGACCCGCTTGAGCCGATTGGTCACCACCCCGGTGCGCACCAGCTCAAGCAACCGGTCGGAGAAGGTCTCCGTGTGCACGCCGAGGTCGTGCTTGTTGCCGAGACGGGTGAGGACGGCATCCGGAATCGCCCCGATCCCCATCTGCAGCGTCGCCCCATCATCGATCAGCCCCGCAATGAGTTCGCCGATCCGGCTCGAGATGAGCGAGGGCGGCTCGCTCTGGTGTTGCGGCAACGGATGGTCAGTGATCGTGAACGCGCTGAGACGATCGAAGTGCACCAGCGTATTTCCGTGCGTGCGCGGCATCTGGCGGTTGATCTCGGCGACGAGAACCGGTGCCGAGTCCACCGCGGCGCGTGCCACGTCGACCGAGGTGCCCAGGGTGCAGAAGCCGTGGGCGTCGGGTGGCGAGAGTTGCAGGATGCTCGCATCGAGCGGAATCGCGCGCGAGGCGAAGAGCGCCGGGATGTCCGAGAGGAAGACCGGGATGTAGTCGGCGCGCCCCTCGGAGATCGGTTGGCGCAATCCCGGCCCGGTGAAAAGCGAGACCGAGCGGAACCGATCGGAGACCGCCGGGTCGGTGAACGCCAGGTCACCTTCGACGTGCATGTGATACAGGGTGACATCGGTCAGGTCGCTGCGCGCGCACATCGCCTGGAGCAACGTGTTTGGCGTCGCCGAGGCACCGTGCACGAAGCAGGTCATCCCGCTCCACACGTGCTCCATGACGTCGGCGGCAGAAACGGCCCGGGATTCCCAGTCCGTATCGGTGAGCATTTCAGGCCATGTCGTGGTCATTGTCAGCCCCCCCGGGGCAATGCATCGTTCTGGCGAACCGTGTGGTTGCGCCGTGTCTGGAAAGATAGATGGGAGAGGGTGCAGACACTGTGAGGGTGAGTGCGGCCCAACGTCAGGGAAAGCCGCACGGTTGGTACGATTGCCGCCTGACCACCAGCAGGCTAGCTTCAAATCATGCTTCGCAGTCTGGCCCTCCTGGTCCTGGCCCTCCAGTTCCGCCCCGTCATCGTGGCGGCGGTCTGCCTTGCGGGAGATTCCTCGGCAGTCCAGCATTGCGCGATGATGACTCAGGCGCGTGAACAGACCAAGCACCACCCGACGATCCCATCGAACTGCCCGGCGGCGCAACTTTGCACCATGTGCAGCTCCGTCCTTCCGGTCTTTCTCGGCCTCGGGATGCCGCAGATCGTTGGACACGACATGATCGCTCCGCCGTCGGCGCCGCGCCTGCATGTCGCCGAACCCACCGCACCGCCGGTCCCACCCCCCAACAGCTGACCTCATCCCGTTGGTGTTCACCGGCCTGACGCAACCGCGTCCGGCTTGAACCCTGTTCTGCGGACCTACTGTCCGCAGTGATGAGGCTGGCATGCGATTGCGATTCCTGTTCCCTGTCTGCACCGCGATGGTGCTGGCAGTGCCCCTCCTGCCACTTGCCGGGCAGCAGGCCCCGCCAGCGCTGACGCTGGGCGATGTCTACCGCGCAGTGGACCGGGCCAACCCCACCCTGGCCGCGGCGTCCGCATCGGCCCGGGCCGGCGATGCGCGGGTGCCGGGAGCCAGCCGGCTCCCTGATCCCACCGTGCAGCTGCAGCTGATGAACCGCAGGCTGCCCGGGCTCGGGCTCAGTGATCCGATGGGGGTCACCCAGGTCCAGCTGATGCAGATGCTTCCGGTGACCGGGAAGCTCGGACTCGCCGGCAAGGCGGCTCAGGCGAGGGCGGCCGCCGGCCATTCGGCGGCGAGCGAGGTGGCGTGGGAGCAGCGGGCCGAGGCGGCAATGGCCTTTTTCGAGGTGCATCGCCTTGACGAAACTGTGGCCGTCTCGCGCGAGACCCTGCGACTGCTCCAGGACCTCGAGGGATCGGTGACGCAGATGTACGCCGTCGGCGATGCCCGCCAGACGGACGTCCTGCGCGCCCAGCTCGAACGCAGCCGGATGGCGGCCGAGATCGAGGAGTTGTCGGGGAAGCGCGCCGAGATGGCGGAGCGACTCAATGTGGTGCTTGCCCGCCCGGCCGGCATGGCGGTCGGCCCGACCGTCCTGCCCCCGCTGCCCGACACCCTGCCTCCACTGGATTCCCTGGTCGCCCGTGCGCTCCTCACTCGCGGCCTGTTGCGAGCCGGCGAGGCGTCGCTCCTGGCCGCATCGGAGTCGGAACAGCTTGCCGCGCGGGAGATCTGGCCCGATCTGCAGGTGGGGGTCAGCTACGGCCAGCGCCCGATGACCGGTGGCGGAACCAACCGCATGGTGAGCCTGATGCTCGGCGCTTCAGTGCCGATCTGGGCAGGAAGTCGTCAGCGGCAGATGCGCACCGAGGCAACGGCGATGCGACAGATGGCCGAGGCCGATCTCGAAGCAATGCGCACGCGGACCGGGGGACAGATTGCCTCTCTGCTCGCGACCCTGGATCGCACGCGACGGCTGCACCAGCTGTACCGCGGCTCGATTCTCCCCCAGGCCATCGCGACCGAGCGATCGGCCCGGAGCGCCTACCAGTCCGGCACCGTCGACTTCACGACCCTGCTCGACGCCCTGATGGCCGTGAACGGCTATCGCGAAAAGCTCCACCAACTCGATGCGGATGCCGGCAAGGCGCTGGCGGAACTCGAGATGCTCACCGGTGCCCCGGTGATTCCGGGGAATCCGACGGTGAAGAACGCTGACGGAGGAACCACGCCATGAACAACGAACCGTTCGGCCAGCCCGCGACAACCCGACGCGGACGCGCCCTCCGCTGGGGACTCGCCCTGGTGGCCCTCGCAGTCACCGTCTTCGGCGTCTACCGCGTCACTCGTGCTTCACCCCAGGCGGAACCAGCCGCCGATGATTCGATGGCTGGAATGGCCGGCATGCCGGGCATGGAACCGGTCGACAGCCCGGCGCAGGTGGCCACCCTGTCCAAGGCCGAGCAGCAACGCATCGGGGTCACCTTCGCCACCGTGCAGGCGGGCAACCTGTCCCACGAGATCCGCACCGTGGCGCAAGTGACCTACGACGAGACTCGACTCACGGTCGTGTCGCTCAAGGTCGACGGCTGGATCGAGGCACTGTATGCCAACTCTACCGGGCAGACGATCCGGAAGGGCGACTCGCTGTTCTCGATCTACTCCCCGATCCTCGTCTCGGCACAGCAGGAACTGCTCCTGGCGGGGCAGCTGGCGAGCGACGTCAACACCGGCTCCGCGGCCGCACGCGGTGGGGCGAGCGACCTGCGCGCTGCCGCACGAGCACGCCTGCTGCAGTGGAACGTCTCGCCGCAGGAAATCCAGGCGGCCGAGCGCGACGGCGTCGCGCACCACGCGCTGGTGTTCACCTCGCCGGTGACCGGCATCGTGGTGGAGAAGACGATTGTCCAGGGACAGCGGTCATGGCAGGCGACGTGCTGTACCGGCTCGCCGATCTCAGCACGGTCTGGCTGGATGGTGAGGTGTACGAGCAGGATCTCCCCGACGTGCAGATCGGCCAGGAGGTCACGGCGGACTTCGCCAGCCCTTCCTGGTCAGAGTCCGACACGGCCGGATCAGCTATATCTACCCCACCCTCAACACCGAGACGCGCACCGCCCATGTCCGGGTGGCGCTGCGCCAATCGCGACCTGCCACTCAAGCCAGGGATGTATGCCACCATCCGCTTCATTTCCGCCTCGCACCGGGCGCTCACCGTCCCGCGGTCGGGGTGCTGGCGACGGGCGAGCGGAACCTGGTGTTCGTTCGCGACACCGACGGGAGCCTGTGGCGCGCGACATCGTGACCGGAAAGTCGAGCGCGGACCGGATGGAAGTCCTGCGCGGACTGGATGCCGGCGAGACGGTGGTCGCCTCCGCGCACCTTCCTGGTCGACGCCGAGTCCAATCTCGGCAAGGCCCTCGGCGGGATGGGTGACATGCCCGGCATGAGCGTACATGCCCGCCAGCAAGCCCGCGCCGGTCCGGCGCCGACCGGGGGGCAACATGACCATGTAGACATCATCGACTGGTCGCTCCGCAACCGGCTGATGGTCGCTTCCTCACGCTCGGCGGCCGCGGTGGCCGGGATCGTGGGCCATCGCAACGCACTCCGCTGGAGGCGCTGCCCGACCTGAGCGATGTGCAGGTGATCGTACAGGCCGAGTACAGCGAGCAGGCCCCGCGCATCGTGGAGGACCAGGTCACCTACCCGATCGCCGCCGAGATGCTCAAGGTGCCCGGCGCGCGGACGGTGCGGGGCTACTCGTTCTTCGGCGTCTCCTTCGTCTACGTGATCTTCGAGGACGGCACCGACCTCTACTGGGCGCGCACCCGGGTCCTGGAGTATCTGAGCGGCCTCAAGCAGCAAGCTCCCCGCCAGCGTCACGCCGACGCTGGGGCCCGACGCCACCGGGCTGGGCTGGATCTTCCAGTACTCGCTGGAGGACACCACCGGCCGGCTGATCCTCGCCGACCTCCGCAGCCTGCAGGACTGGTATCTCCGCTACGCGCTCACCGCGGTGCCCGGGCGTGTCCGAGGTCGCCTCCATCGGCGGGTTCGAGAAGCAGTATCAGGTCGACCTCGACCCCGCCAAGCTGCTGGCCTACGGCATCCCGATCACCGCGGGTGATGCGCGCGATCCGGAACGCCAACGCGGATGTCGGCGCCATGGTGCTGGAGCTGAGCGAGCGCGAGTACATGGTCCGCGGGCCTGGGCTACCTGAAGAACGTCTCGGCGACATCGAGAACGTCGGTCGTGGGCGCCGACCGAGCCGGGGCACCCCGATCCGGGTTGCCGAGCTGGGCCGCGTGAGCGTGGGGCCGGCGGTCCGGCGCGGCATCGCGGAGCTGGATGGCCGGGGCGATGCGGTCGGCGGCATCGTGGTCATGCGCTTCGGCGAGAACGCGCTACCGACCATCGAGGGCGTGAAGGCGAAGCTGGCGGCAGCGTGGCGCCGGGCCTCCCGCCCGGTGTCGTGGTCCGCGCCGTGTACGACCGGAGCGACCTGATCGACCGCGCTATCGAGAACCTCCGGGGCAAGCTGCTGGAGGAGAGCCTGATCGTGGCGCTCGTGTGCCTCGTGTTCCTGCTCACGTCCGCGGTCGGCGCTCGTCGCGATCCTCACCCTCCCGGTGGGGATCCTGATGGCGTTCATCGCCATGCGCTGGGTCGGCGTCGGCGCCGACATCATGTCGCTGGGCGGGATCGCCATCGCCATCGGGGCCATGATCGATGCCGCGATCGTGATGATCGAGAACATGCACAAGCACCTGGAGCGGCGGCTGGGCCAAGGACGGCGGCAGGGCGCCGGTTCACCACGGCGCCTCGATGCTGTCGTTCTCACCGCCCCAGCGCTGGGAGATCGTGAGCGCCTCGGCCCGCGAGGTCGGGCCCGCGCTCTTCTTCTCCCTGCTCATCATCACGGTCTCGTTCCTGCCGGTCTTCACGCTGGAAGGCCAGGAGGGACGGCTGTTCCGGCCGCTCGCCTTCACCAAGACCTTCGCCATGGCATCGGCCAGCCTGCTCTCCGTCACGCTGGTGCCGGTGGCCATGGGCCTGTTCGTCCGCGGCCGCCTCTTCCGGGAGCGCGCCAACCCGGTCAATCGCGTGCTTCAGATCCGCGTCTACCGCCCGGTCATCGCGGTTCGTGCTGCGGTCATCGCGGCGCGGTCATCGGTGGCGGCGGGGCTGGTGCTGATGCTCACCTGGATTCCCTGGAGCCGCATCGGCAGCGAGTTCATGCCGCCGCTCTACGAAGGGCACGCATTCTGTACATGCCGACCACGCTGCCGGGCATCAGCATCGCGCGGGCGCGGGAGATGCTCCGGATCCAGGACGGCATCCTCAAGCGCTTTCCCCGAGGTGGATCACGTCTGGGGCAAGGCCGGCCGGGCCAACACCGCCACCGACCCCGCCGGCCTCGACATGTTCGAAACCACCATCACGCTCAAGCCCGAGGATCAGTGGCGGCCGGGAATGACCTACGACCGGCTGGTGGCGGCGATGGACTCGCGCGGTACGGCTGCCCGGCGTCACCAACGCCTGGACCATGCCGATCAAGGGACGGATCGACATGCTGGCCACCGGCATCCGGACGCCGGTCGGCATCAAGATCTTCGGTCCCGACCTCGCCGTGCTGGAGCGGCTCGGACGGGAAGTGGAGCGATGCCGTGCAGATCGGTGCCCGGCACCCGCAGCGCGTTCGCCGAGCGGGCCGTGTCCGGCTACTACCTGGACATCGACATCGACCGCGAAGCCGCGGCGCGCCACGGCCTCAACGTCGGCGACGTGCAGACGGTCATCGCCACGGCCATCGGCGGGATGACCAGTCACGCAGACGGTCGAGGGGCGGGAGCGCTACGGCGTGCGCGATTCGCTACCCGCAGGAACTGCGGGACACTCCGGAGCGACTGGCCGATCGGTGCTCATCCCGGCGGCGCATCGGCGCATCCGGCGCCCGCCGGCCAGGCACGGGCAAGGGGATGGCAGCGCAGCGGCCGCCGCCGGCAGGCCGCGGGCCTACGTCCCGCTCGGCCAGGTCGCGACGATCCGGCAGGTGGCGGGGCCGATGGTCGTGCGGACCGAGGACGCCATGCCGACCGCGTGGGTGTACGTCGACGTGACGGAGCGCGACATCGGCGGCTATGTGGCGCGAGGCGCAGGCGAGGTGGAGCGCGATGGTCACGCTGCCGCCGGGCTACACGCTGGTCTGGAGCGGGCAGTACGAGTACATGCAGCGGGCGCGGCGAAGCTGCTCGCCTCGTCGTGCCGGCTACGCTCGCGATCATCTTCCTCCTGCTCTACCTCAACTTCCGGAACGTCAGCCGAGTCGCTGATCGTGATGCTCTCGCTGCCGTTCGCCCTGGTGGGCGGCCTCTGGTTCATCTGGCTGCTCGGGTACAACTGGTCGGTGGCGGTCGCGATCGGCTTCATCGCGCTGGCGGGCGTCGCGGCCGAGACCGGGGTGGTGATGTTGATCTACCTCGACCAGGCGTGGCAGGCCGGCGCGGTCGCGAACATCCGGCGCCGACACGGGCGCGACCTCTATGAGGCCGTCATGGAGGGCGCGGTCGAGCGGGTGCGGCCCAAGATGATGACGGTGGTGGCGATCATGGCCGGGCTGCTCCCGATCCTCTGGGGCACGGCGCCGGTGCGAGCGTCATGAAGCGGATCGCCGCCCCGATGGTGGGCGGGATGGTGAGCAGCGCGGTGCTGACCCTGGTGGTGATCCCCGCGATCTACTCCCTCTGGAAGGAACGCGGGACGACCGACGCTAGTCCGCCGGGAGGAGGCCGAGCTTGAGCGCGAACTGGACGTAGTCGGAGCGGTGCATCAGCCCGAGTTTCTCCTGGATCCGCTGCTTGTAGGTGTCGACGGTCTTGGGCGAGATCGACATCCGCTGGCCGATCTCCGGCGCGGAGAAGCCCTGGGCCACGTACCGGAGCACGTCGCGCTCACGGGGCGTGAGGCGGTCGAACTTCGAACGGTCATCGGAGCGCTCGGCCTTCTTGCGAAGGCCGCCGGCCAGGACCCGGGCCGCAGAGGGCTGCAGGTAGGTGTCGCCGTGGGCGACGGCGCGCACGGCGTCCACCAGTTCGCGATCCGCGGCGGTCTTCTGGAGGAAGCCGCTGATGCCGTTCTCGATCAGCGGAATCAGCGCCTCATCCGGCGAGTGCATGGTGAGGATCAGGATCCTGGCGCGAGTGCCCGCGGCGATCAGTCGCTTGGTCGCCTCGACCCCGTCCATCTGCGGCATCGAGAGGTCCATGATCAGCACGTCGGGGTCGAGGCGCTGCGGCGCAGCGACGGCCTCGATACCGTTGGAAACCTCGCCGATCACCTGGATGTCCTTGGCGGTGCCGAGCACCGCCTTCAGGCCGGCCCGCACCACCGCATGATCGTCCGCCAGTACTACTCGAATGATGTCGTTCAGCATGAGTGGCCTCTCTCCGGGACCGGAGCTGTTGCCGTGATGGTCGCCCCCTGCCCGGGTGCGGTCGCGACCTGGATGTGACCGCCAGAGTTCGCGAGCAACTCCTTGGCGCGGAACAAGTCCGACTCCGTTGGAGGCCTGTTCGGCGGCCATCGCGTCGAACCCGGTCCCGTCGTCCTCCACGCGGAGCTCGACCGTGTTCTGCGTGTCTGCAACGTAATCCGAAGAGTCCGGGCGTGGGCATGCACCTCGGCATTCCGGACCGCCTCCTCGGCCACCCTGAAAAGTACCCTCACGAGGGCCAGGGGAAGGTCCGAGCGGCACCCCGACACATCCACCGTCACGGCCATGGCGCTGCGATGGGCCACTCGGCGCCCCAGCGCCTCCAGCGCGGCGGGGAACCCGAGCTCCTCCATGAGACCGGGAAAGACCGAATCCGCCATCGCGGCGACGTCATCCGCCATCTCGATGGTGATCTCCCGCGCCGCCTCGAGATTGGCCGCCACTGCGGGATTGGTGTTCCCCGACGCCGCGACGGCCAGCTGCATGCTCAGCGCGGCGATCTGCTGTGCCGTCGCTTCGCGCAGTGTCTCGGCCAGGGTGACCCGCTCGGCCTCGCGCATCTCGAGACTCAACCGGGCAAGCTGGCGGATCCGGCTCCGGTCCTGCTCGATCTGGAGCAGCAGACGGTTGAACGACTCGCGCAGGTCGTCAAACCGCTCATCGGCCACCGAGGAAGGCTCGATCCGCTTGCCGAAGTCCCCCGTCGCGATATGACGAGCCGCGGCTTCCAGGTCGTCCAGGGGCCCCAGCGCGACCTGGACCAGGAACATGCTGAGGCCAAGACTCGCCGCCAGGGTGATCCCGCCGAGGATGAGCAGGTCGCGCCCCTCCCAGAGGGCGGCCACGGCCGAGGCCACCACTGCGACGAGCAGGTTGGCGCCGAGCAGCTTGGCCAGCAGTGGCACTCGCAGCAGCCGGCCACGAATCCCCTGCATCAACCGCCTGGGCATCGAGGACGAGCGAGTGTCGGCCGGAGCCGGTGAGGAACTGCTGCCTGACATGACGGTGGTCACCACGGGAGGGTTGAGGTCGTATCAACCTATCCCGACCGTCCGACAGCCAGTATCAGGAGAGGTCGGGTCTGTTGTGGGGAACTTCGGAACACCACGTGAGGCATTCCCTGACACGCCCGGATCACGCTAGACTTCACGCCGTCCCCATCCGGATCACCATGACCGAACTCTCCGTTGGCGCGCAGGTCCTCCGTCTTGCCATCCTCTTCCTCGCTGGTGGGGCAATTGCCCTCTTTCTCCAGCGAGCGATCGCCCGCCAGCTCCGGGGCCGGACCCGGGCCGAACAGTTGCTCCAGGCGTCACAGGCGCAGATGGCCGGCATCCTGGGCATCGCCGCAGACGCCATCATCACGATCGACGACTCCCATTCCATCATCCACTTCAATCGCGGCGCCGAAGAGACGTTCGGCTATCCGGCCCACGAGGTGATCGGCAAGCCGATTGAACTGCTGCTGCCGGAATCGGCGCTGGGAATGCATCGGTCACATGTGGACCGGTTTGCCGGATCGAGTGAAGATGCCCGCCGCATGGGGCAACGGACCGAAGTGTCCGGGCGGCGCCGCAACGGCGAGGAGTTTCCGGCCGAGGCCTCGATCTCGAAGCTGCCAACGGCGACCGGCATGCTGTTCGGCGTGGTGCTGCGCGATGCGACCGAACAGAAGCGGCGCGAGCAGCACGACCGAATGCTCGTCGTGGCCGGCGCACGGCTGGCCGCCTCGCTCGACTACCACGCCACCCTGCGCGTGGCCGCGGAGCTGGCCGTACCGACCATCAGCGACTGGTGCGTGGTGGACATCATCGAGCCGGGCCCCGGCGAGGCCAGAAAGCTGCGTCGCGTCGCCAGCGTGCACCACGACGCAGCGCGGGACCAGATCCTGCGACAGATGGAAGCGTACGGCCTGGACTGGGATGCCCCCAGCGCCGTGATCGACGTGCTGCGCACTGGCGAGCCGCTGCTCCTGCCCGAGATCAGCGACGCCTGGCTCGAGGCGCACTCGAACGACGCCGAAGAACTGGCCGCGACCGAACAGCTCGGCCTCCGATCGCTGATTATCGTGCCGTTGCGGGCGCGGGAGGAAGTGCTCGGTGCGATGGCGCTGGGAAGAGCCGAGGGCCGGCAACCCTTCGACAAGGCCGATCTCGACCTCGCCCGGGCCATCGGCTACCGCGCCGCGCTGGCGATCGACAACGCGCAGCACTACAGCGCCGAGCGGCGCGCCACCATGGCGCGCGACGAACTGCTCGCGATCGTCTCGCACGACCTGCGCAATCCCGCCGCCGCCATCTCGATGTGTGCCCAGGCACTGACACAACACTCACCGGTGTCTGCCGAGGAGCGCGAGTCGATGCTGCACACCATCATGCAGTCGGTTGAATGGATGCGGCGGTTGATGCAGGACCTGGTCGACGTCGCCAGCATCGAGGCGGGGCGGTTGTCGGTGGAGCCTGAACCGCAGGCGGCCGAACCGATTGTCACCGCCACGATCGAGTTGTTCAGTGCCCGCGCGCGGCAGCAGTCCAAGTCCCTGCACAGCGACATGCCGGCTTCACTGCCGCGAGTCATGGCCGATCGCTCGCGCGTGATCCAGGTGCTCGCCAACCTGGTCGACAACGCCCTGAAGTTCACGCCGGAAGGCGGGAGCATCAGCATTGCGGTCGTGGCAGGGAAGTCGGAGCTGGAGTTCACCGTCCAGGACTCCGGCCCCGGCATCCCGACGGAACACCTCCCCCACCTGTTCGACCGCTTCTGGCACGCGCGCGTCGACACCCTCACCCATGGTTCCGGCCTGGGATTGGCGATCGCCCGCGGAATCGTCTCCGCGCATGGCGGCCGGATCTGGGTCGACGCGACGCCCGCCACGGGCAGCGCGTTCCGATTCACCCTCCCGATAGCCGCCTGACCCCGGCGACCCCCGGCCGATCGTCAGTGGTCGCCGATGCTCGCTGTGGTGTGAAAACGGCCCAAGCGCAAGGAGGACCCGCACGGCGGGTGCGCATTTCACGGACTGACAACCACCGTCCGGTCAGGCAACCTTAGTGTGGCCCTCCCCCGGACCTGGAGCAGCGCCGCCGGCTGCCGGGAGTCCATCATGAAATCCGATGTCCAACTGCAACACGATGTCATCGAGGAGCTCGCCAGCAATCCGAGCACCCGTGATGCCGAGATCACCGTGGCCGCGAGGGACGGCGTGGTGACCCTGTCCGGGATGGTAACCAACTACGCCCAGAAATCTGATGCCGAGCACGCCGTGGAAAGGAGCAGCGGGGTCAAGGCCATTGCCGACGACCTCGAGGTGCGGCTGCCGAACTCCTCACTCCGCTGCGACACCGAAATCGCCCACTGGGCACTCCTGGCACTGCGGTGGAACGTCCAGGTTCCTGATGACGGCATCAAGCTGGTGGTTTCCGACGGCTGGATCACGATGACCGGCGAGGTGGAGCATCAGTACCAGAAGGACACCGCGTGGGAGGTGGTCCGAAGCCTGGTCGGCGTGAAGGGTGTCCGGAACCTGCTTGAGGTCAGGCAGCCACTGATGTCCGTCGCCGAGCTGCGGCAGAGGATCACCGAGGCCGTGGAACGAAGTGCCACGGTGGGCGCCGCCTCGAACTCGATCGAGTAACGCACCGGCATCCGGGGGGGCGAACTGCCCCTGGGACCGCCGGTCACGAATCGTCGCCCCGCGCGCCAACCTGGCGAAGCGTGCCGGCCGCCTCGTCGTCGAGGAGCCAGGTCCCCCCTCGCGCGAATTGCACCGGCAGTTGCGCCGGGTCTCCCGAGCCTTCGACGGCCCGCGCAACCACCGCCGCCTTGTCACGCCCACGGATCAGGACGTAGCTGGCACGTGCCGCCGCAATCACCCGCGGCGTGATGGTCAGCCGTTCCACCGGGGCCTTTGGCCCGGTGACCGCCACCACCCGTCGTTCCTTCTCGGCCAGCACGGCCGATCCCGGAAAGAGCGAGGCGGTGTGACCATCCTCGCCCATGCCGAGGAGCAGGACATCAAGCGGCGAAGGAAGCAGCGCCCCGTATTCGGCAGCGGCTGTTTCACGGTCAGGCCGATCGGCGGGCATGCGGTGAACATTTCCTGCGGGCAGTGCAACCCGGTCGAGCAGCGACTCGCGCGCCATCCGATAGTTGCTCGCCGGGTCATCCGGCGGCACTGCCCGCTCATCCCCAAAGAAGACATCGACCCGGTCCCAATGGATCTGGCCCAGCCGCGCGAGCTCGCGGTAAACCGGGATCGGCGTCGAGCCACCCGAGAGGGCCAGAGCGCAGCGCCCACGCTCCGCCACGGCGGCGGCGATCGCCGAAGCGATCAGCCGCGCAGCAACCACGGCGTACTGGTCGCCGGGAATGACGACCAGTACGGGATGCCGTGCTGCGGTCACCTCGGCCAGACGTTGTCCTTGGCGTCCTTGTCCGGGAACCGGCCGGACGGATCGAGGGTGATCTTCTCGATCTTGCGACCGCCGAAGTTGAGCGCCGCCTTGAACGTCCTGCTGCCGTTGAACCAGACGTCGACCGGGAAGGTCACCAGCGCGCTGGCACGGCCGAGCTCGACGCTGTTGGCCATCTGGCGAATCGCCGGTCCCGTCGCCGCAAAGTCGACCTTCAGTACCACCGGCGATGGCATCTGGCCGTCCTGCCGCACGGTCACCGTCGTGACCGCTCCCGCCGTGGCGACGTCCTGGATCGACCCCTCCACCGACTCGGTGGTGAAGAGCCAGTAGTACCAGAACCAGCCAAGGTCCTTGTGCAGCGCGTTGTCCAGGAAGAAGGCATAGTCCCAGGGCGACGGATGCTTGAATCGCCACGCCTTGGCGTACTCGCTCATCGCGCGCTGGACGGCCGAATCGCCAACGATGCCGCCGAGCATCGAGAGCATCATCGGCGCCTTGCTGTAGGCCTGGAAACTGTAGTTGGGACCGCCGTAGTTGGCGTCCCACATCAGCGTGCCTTCGGCCTCCGAACCGCTCATGTATCCGTAGGACTGTCCCTTCCCGTCAGCGGTTCCCGGACGCCCCGAGCGATCCGCGTCGGAAAAGATGTTCATATACTGGTTGAATCCCTCATCCATCCAGCCATACCAGGTCTCGTTGACCCCGACCATCATCGGCCACCACTCATGGCCGACCTCGTGGTCGGCAGCACCAAGCCCCGACATGATCAACGCCGGGTATTCCATCCCGTTATCAGGGCCGTCGATCACCGTCATGGTCGGGAAGGCGTAGGGCATCCAGAGCTTGGAGTAGAACTCGAGGGCGTGTCGCGTCCGTGCACCGGCCTGCAGGTACTCGGTGCTATGGCCTGACAGGTACATCACGTGCACCGGAACGAACCCCTTGCCGGGGATATTTGCCCGGGTGGCATCCCAGACATAGCGGTTCGACGTCCCCCAGGCGAAGTCGGCCACGCTGTCGGCCACGAAGTGCCAGACCAGCCGGTCGCCGGCCGCGGTGGCAACACCGGGTCCGCGCTCGCTGTCGCTGAGGATGTTCCGCTGCGAGTCCGACTCGAGCACGTGCGACAGCCGCTCGCGCACCGTCGGCGTCAGCACCTGCTCCGGGTTCTGGAGCACCCCGCTGGCACCCGCCGCCCAACCGGCCGGCAGGTCGAGCGAGACGTCGAACCGGCCGAAGTTGTTGTAGAACTCCGACGACCCGAGGTAGGGGTCGGAATCCCAGCCACGGAGGTCGTCATACACCGCCAGACGGGGATACCACTGCGCCACCTGGTAGAGCGAGTCGCCCCACCGGCCCATCCGCAGTCCGCGGCCGCCTTCGGCGAGCGGCACGCGGAAGCTCCACTCCACCTCGATGGTACCGGTGGCCTTCGCAGCGATCGGTGCCGGAGGAACGACCCGGGCAGACGTGAGCTCCAGTTGCGCTTTCAGGAATGGGCCGGTGAGGTCGACCGACGATCCGTTGATGACCAGCCTGGTGATCTTCATGCCCTCGGTGATTTCGGGAACTGTCGTCGCTCGCGGGACGTTGGCGGAGAAAAGGTTCTGGTCGAGCCGCAGCTGCAGCGTGCGCAGGGCCTGATCACTGTTGTTGGTGAACGTCAGGATTTCGTGCCCGGTGATCGTGGCGGTGGGGACGTCGAGCCGGGCATTGATCTGGTAGTTCACGGCCAGCTGCCAGTATTTCGCCCCCGGCCGCCCGGTCGAATCGCGAGTGCCGGCAGCGAAGGCCCGCCGGATCGTGTTGGTGAGGGGAATGTCGTGGCGGATGGCCCGGTCGGGCCAATTCGCGGCGGCAGTCCTGGTGGCCTGGGCGTCGGCGCCCCACGGCAGGGCAATGACTCCGGCAAGAAGGACCATCGCGCTGGCGACTCGGCGAATCATGACGGGCTCCTGGAAAATGATGATGCAAAGCAACAGCGGTCGTCCGCAGGATGCCTGGCATCCTACGGACGACATGTTCGATCAGTTGCAGCTCCTCAAGCGCAGGTCAGCGACCACCACCTCCGGGCGCCGCCGATGTCGTGGCCTCACGCGGCCAGACGTTGTCGGCTGCGTCCTTGTCGGGGAAGCGGCCGTACGGATCGAGGGTGATCTTCTCGATCTTGCGACCGCCGAAGTTGAGCGCCGCCTTGAAGCTCGTGGCTCCATTGAACCAGACATCGACCGGGAAGGTCACCAGTGCGCTGGTACTGTCGAGCTTGACACTGTTCGTCATCTGGCGAATCGCCGGTCCCGTCCCCGCAAAATCGACCTTCAGCACCACTGGCGAAGGCATCTGGCCATCCTGGTGCACGGTCACCGTCGTGACGGCTCCCGCCGTGGCGACGCTCTGGATCGACCCCTCCACCGACTCGGTGGTAAAGAGCCAGTAGTACCAGAACCAGCCAAGGTCCTTGTGCAGCGCGTTGTCCATGAAGAAGGCGTAATCCCATGGCGACGGGTGCTTGAAGCGCCACGCCTTGGCATATCCGCTCATGGCGCTCCAGACCGCCGAGTCACCGACGATCCCGCCGAGCATGGAGAGCATCTTCGGCGCGCGGCCATAGGCCTGGTCCTGAGTACCGGGGACCACCGTAGTTGGCGTCCCACATCAGCGTCGCATACGTCTCGTCACCGCTCTGCGCGCCAAAGCTCTGCCCGCTGCAATTGAGCATGCCGACGCCGCCGGGAGGATTCATCCCGCGCGAGGTGCAGCGCGCCGCCACGGCCACCACCGCCGCCACGACCGGCACGAGCGAGGATCTGCGCCACGTTGACGCCGGCAGCCCGCAGGGAATCCATGGTGTGATTGAAGCGCGCCGAATCGGCAGCCGTCGCATTCGCGGCCAGCGGAGTCAGGAAGCCGGCGCGACCACCACCGCCACCGCCACCGCCCCGCCCGGCCCCTGCCACGAGCGGTCCGATCCGCCCCCGACAACGTGTTCATGTACTGGTTGAATCCCTCATCCATGAAGCCGTACCAGGTCTCGTTGACCCCGACCATCATCGGCCACCACTCGTGCCCGGTTTCGTGGTCGGTGGCGCCGATGCCGACATGATGAACATCGGATACTCCATGCCGCCCTCGGGTCCATCGACCTGACCGTCAGTGACGGGAACGCGTACGGCATCCAGAGCTGCGAGTAGAACTCCAGCGCGTGGCGCACCACCGGCCCGCCGGCCGCATAGGCGGCCGCTGACTCGGCTCGTACATCAGGTGGATCGGGATCGAGCCCTTCCCGGGAATCGTTGGCCCGCGTGGCGTCCCAGACGAAGCGATCGGACGTTCCCCACGCAAATCGCCGACCGTGTCGGCGACGAAGTGCCAGACCAGCCTGGTGCCCGGCAGCGTCGACTTCCCGGACCCCGCTCGTCAGCCGAGACGATGTTCGCGCTGCGAATCCGATTCGAGGATGTGAGACAACCGCTCGCGCGTAGTCGGCCGTGAGCACTTCCTGCGGATTCTGCAGGGTGCCCGTGGCGCCGACGATCCAGCCGGCCGGCACGTCGATCTGCACGTCGAAATGACCGAAATTGTTGTAGAACTCCGAGTCGCCGAGGTAGGGATCGGTGTCCCAGCCGCGGAGGTCATCGTACACCGCAACCTGCGGATACCACTGCCCCACCTGGTAAAGCGTGTCACCCCAGCGCCCCATCCGCAGCCCGCGAGCGTCGGCATTGGGCACCGCAAAATTCCATTCCGCCTCGATCGTCACGCTTCCCTTTGCCGCCACCGGCTCGGCCAGGTTGATCGTCGCCAGCGTGGAGGTGAGGCCGCTGACCGTCGGCACGCGCGGTCCAGCATTGTCGGCTCCTCCGCCACGACCGCCGAAGCCACCACCCCGCCCGCCACGACCGCCGGCCGGTGCGTTGAGGTCGACCGGCTGGCCGTTGACGGCAAGCTTGGTGACCCGCATCCCGTAGGTCACCTCTTCGAGGACGCGCGCGCGAACGTTGCGCGGCTCAAAGATGTTCTGGTCGAGCCGCAGGCGAATGCTCCCGATCGGCTCGGGGCTGTTGTTATGGAAGACCACCGTCTCGCGACCACTGACCACATGGGTCGCCGAATCGAGGCGCACGTTGATGGTGTAGTCGATCCAGATCTGCCAGTAGTTCCTTCCCGGCCGGCCGGAGGAATCCCGCGTCCCGGCCTCGAACGCCCGATTGATCATGTTGGTCAGCGGAATGTTGTGGTGGATCGGCCGCTCGGGCCATTTGGCAGCCTGGGCGGCGGCGCCGATGGCGAAGGGCCATGATCCCGGCAATGAGGACAATGGCGGCGGCAGCACGGCGAGTCATGGTTGCTCCTGGTAAGGTGTTCGGATCCTGCGGCTATCTTCGATCTCCTAGCAAAGTGGGTACGTCACAGGGACGGCGAGTTCGTTGCGTCCGAGGGGGGAGCCACGCCAGGTCGGGCCCGTGCCGCCGGTCATCCCCTCAGCCGCCATTCAGGGGATGAACGGGATCGGGACGAAGGTCAGCACAAACACCACCACGCAGGCGACCCCGGTCCAGCGGCCGGCCCGCAAGCACGGCCGGTCCAGCACGATCACGATCGGCCGGATGGGTCCAGCTGCCCCCGCCGATGGCAAAGGTCAGCCCGACCCACAGGTACCACATCGGCGCGCGCGTGCGCGAGAACCAGCAATCCCACAGCGACCAGGTAGGAAATCCAGCGCTGGCGGCGACCGAGCATCCCGAAGAGGACGTGGCCCGCCGTCGAGCTGCGAGAGCGGCAGCAGGTTCAGCCCGGTGATGAACAGCCCCACCCAGCCGGCGAAAGCCTCGCGGCGCGAGCACGACCGGCCCGGCTCCCGGCAGGCAGCCACCTCATGCGAGGAGGTGGGTCAGCAACGAATCGCCCAGCAGAATCGGGTGCCCGGCGAACAGCACGCAGTTGTGGCGCCGGCCAGTGGAGCGGTGATCCGGTGCGAGAGCGGGTAGCCCCAGATCAGCACGCCCACGCGCCACCACGAACCCCGCCAGCGGGCCGGAGGCGCCGACATCGAGGAGCTGCCGCCGGTCGTAGACCGGGCTGCGCAGCCGGAGGAACGCTCCCATTCCGCCGATCGGCGAGATGTTGGGAGGAACCGGCAGGAAGTACGGCGGCGAGACATCGATGGCGTACCGCCGGGCCGTGAAGTAGTGCCCCAGCTCGTGGACCAGGAGAATGGCGAGCAGGGGGATGGCAAACGCCCAGCCGATAGAGCAGCATCCGCCACCCGTCCCGGGCAATGAACACCGCCGAACTGCCAAGCCCCCGCGATCGCCTGCCCGATGGTGTCGTGCGGCCGGCGGCACCAGGTTGCCGGCGAGGACCGCGCCGGCCGCAAGCGTTGCAGATGATGAAGAGGAGGAGGAGGGCGCCGTGCCAGAGCCACCGCTCCGGCCGGGCCGGGGCGGACCCCCGGATCAGGACCAGGCGGGTGTGGTCGTCATCGCCCCAGTACCATGACCCCGGCCAGGCCTGCAGGAAGGCCTCCAGTTCCGCACTCGGGGCCAGGTGTTTCGGCGGCAAGGACCCCGTCGAGGACTTCCCGGTCCCCCGCGAGGGTCATTTCCTGGCAGACGGCGAAGAAGCGCCGGGGATCGTTCACCGAGCCTCTTGACGGCGACGCCGCGGACCCCTAATCGTGAAGTACTTCCGCGCAGTATCACCGGTCTCCCCACGTCATCGCGCGTTCGCGCAAAGCCTCATACGCCATACTCATTGACCCATCCGTCACTGCTTGCTCCAACATCGCGGTCGCCGTGTATCCAGCGCGCGGGCTGGACAATTCGACCCGGAGACCCCCGTGGACATCGCCGAACTGAAACAGAAGTCGGTCGCCGAGTTGCATGAGCTCGCGGCGGAACTCAACATCACCAACTATTCCGGGCTCCGCAAGCAGGACCTGATCTTCCGGATCGAGCAGTCGCTGCTCGACAAGGATACCGTCATCCGCGGCGAGGGGGTGCTGGAGATCCTGCCCGAAGGGTACGGCTTCCTGCGGAGCCAGGACTGGAACTACCTCTACGGCCCCGACGACATCTACGTCTCTCCGAGCCAGATCAAGCGCTTCGACCTGCGCACCGGCGACACCGTCCAGGGACAGGTCCGCCCGCCGAAGGAAGGCGAACGTTACCTGGCCCTCCTCAAGGTCGAGAGCGTCAACTTCGAGGAGCCGGACAAGACCAAGACCCGGATTGCCTTCGACAACCTGAAGCCGCGCTATCCCGACGCAGCGGATCCGGCTGGAGCAGAAGAGCGGCGACCTGTCGATGCGGGTCGTCGACCTGATGTCACCGATCGGCAAGGGCCAGCGCGGACTGATCGTCGCGCCGCCCAAGGCCGGCAAGACCATCCTGCTGCAGAAGCTGGCCAACGCGATCACCGAGAACCACCCCGAGTGCTACCTGATCGTGCTGCTCATCGACGAGCGACCCGAAGAAGTCACCGACATGCAGGAGAACGTCGCAGGCCGAGGTGATTGCCTCGACCTTCGATGAGCCGGCCGACCGGCACGTGCAGGTGGCCGACATGGTGATCGAGAAGGCCCGGCGCCTGGTCGAGCACGGCCGCGACGTCGTCATCCTGCTCGATTCGATCACCCGGCTCGCGCGGGCCCACAACGTCGTGGTGCCCCATTCGGGCAAGATCCTCTCCGGCGGTGTCGACGCCAACGCGCTGCAGAAGCCGAAGCGCTTCTTCGGCGCGGCACGCAACATCGAGGGTGGCGGCTCGCTCACCATCATCGCCACCGCGCTGATCGACACCGGCTCCCGGATGGACGAGGTGATCTTCGAGGAGTTCAAGGGCACCGGCAACGCCGAGCTCGTGCTCGATCGGCGCCTTGCCGACCGGCGCATCTACCCGGCCATCGACATCAACAAGTCGGGCACCCGCAAGGAAGAGCTGCTGCTCGACAAGGACGAGCTCAACCGCGTCTACCTGCTGCGCAACTTCCTGGCCGACATGCCGGTCGTCGAGGCCATGGAGTTCCTGCTCGAACGGATGAAGCGCACCAAGACGAACAAGGAGTTCTTTGCCAGCATGGCGCAGTGAAGAGATCGATGACCGAGGAGCGAGGAGCGAGGAGCGAGGAGCCAGGAGCGAGAAGCGAGAAGCGGGCAGCGATTCCGACCGAGGGACGGGTGCTCGGGGTTGACTGGGGCACCGCCAGGATCGGGCTCGCCATCTCCGACGAGAGCCAGCTCATCGCCACGCCGCTCGGTGCCTTGAAGCGACGGGCCGGAAAACGACTGCCGCTGCGCGACTTCCTCGACGTCGTCGAGCGCGAGCTGCCGGTCGGCCTGGTGGTGGGGCTGCCCCTGGACGACGATGGCCACGAAGGTGAATCGGCCGAGGGTGCTCGCGAAATGGCCGAGCGCTTCTCGACCCGGGCCGGGCTGCCCCTCGCCTTCACTGACGAGGATTTCTCGACCGCCAGGGTGCTCGAGATCAGCCGGGAGCTGCGCGAAACCGCCCGCGAGCGGCGCCATGAGATCGATGCCCGCGCGGCGGCAGTGCTGCTGCAGCAGTGGCTCGAGGAACGCCGAGGGAGCACGCCGGGGTGAAGCGGTGGATCCTTGCCGTCGCGTTCCTCGTCGGCTGCAACGGCACCACCAGCGACACTGTCCAGCGGGTGGTGATCCCCCCGGGCGCCACCCTGGCGGCGGTCGCTGACACCCTCGTCGCCCACCACCTTATCGGCTCCACTTCCTGGTTCTCCTTCCGCGCCCGGGTCGCCCGGGTCGATCGCCGCCTCAGAGTGGGGATCTATGAATTCCAGCCCCACCCGTCGGTCACCACCATCCTCAAGGCGCTGCGCGCCGGCGACGCCCTGCAATTCCGGGTTACCCTCCCCCAGGGTGGCACGCTCTTCGACCTCGCCCGCAGCGCCGAGGCCGAGCTCGGCATCCCGCGCCAGGCCCTGCTCGATGCGGCTGACGATGCCGCGCTCCGCGCGCGGTACGACATCACCTCGCCATCAGTCGAGGGGTGGCTCCTCCCCGAATCCTTCGACTTCGACGGCTTCACCGGTCCGGGCCAGGTGCTCGATCGTTTTCTTGCGGCACGACGCACCGGCTGGAAGGCGTCGTGGGACTCCGCCGCGACGAAAGCCGGACTGTCGCGCAGTGACGTGCTGACCCTGGCGAGCATCGTCGAAGCCGAAGCGAAGGTGGCGACCGACCGGCCGCTGATCGCTGCGGTCTATCGCAACCGGTTGCGCCGGAGAATGCTGCTGCAAGCCGACCCGACCGTCCAGTACGCCTATCTCCTCCGCGATGGCCAGCGGAAGCCGCGGCTCTACAACAAGGATTACGCCTTCCCGTCGCCATGGAACACCTACCTGCATCCCGGTCTTCCCCCGGGGCCGATCGGCAATCCGACGAACGAGGCCATCGAGGCGGTCCTCGATCCGCCCAACGTGGCGTTCCTCTATTTCGTGGCGGGTCCTGACGGGAAGCACCTCTTCAGTCGGACGCTTGCGGAGCATCTCCGGAAAATTCATGGGTTGAGACGATAGCTCCGCGCCGCCCCCTCGACATCTTCGCTGCCCAGTATCCCGCTCACCACCGCTACCCCGGCGAACCCGACCTCACGCAGCACCGCGACATCGCCCGGAACGATTCCTCCGATGGCAACGCACGGTCGCCCACCGGCGACTGACTGCCGGCGCGCCATCCCCGCGACGCCAAGCGCGTTGCCGGCGTCGGCCTTGGTCGACGTCGCGCGGAAAGGACCGATGCCCCAGTAGTCCGCGACTGCCCCACGAGCGATCTCCTCGTCCGATCCGACCGACGCACCGAGCACAAATCCCGGCGGGGCCACTCGACGCGCGAGTGCCGGTGCCAGGTCGTCGGCTCCGAGGTGCACTCCGTACGCGCCGGCGGCCAGGGCGATGTCGAGGCGATCGTTGACGAAGACCGGCACGGGCAGCCCGGCCACCAGGATGCGGGCCAGCGTCAAAAACTCGCGGTCCCCGGCATGCTTGAGCCGCAGCTGCACGGCGGTCACCCCGCCAGCGACGGCAGCGCGGCAGGTGGCCAGCGGATCGCCTCGGTTGAGCAGCGCGTCGTCGGTGACGAGGAGGAGGCGGAGCATCGCAGCTAGATTGTCGCTCATGGGATCCGAAATCAGCGCCATTGCACTTCCCGGCGCCAGCCGTGGCCAACCATGAGCTGGGCTACCGTCTCGGCCCGGGGAGCTGCCAGGTGGGCCGCGGGACATCCGTGGATCTATCGTAGCGATGTGGCCGACCATCCCGATCAACCGGGGATCGTCGCCGTCCGCGATGCCAAGGGACACTTCCTCGGCACGGCCCTCTGCTCTCCAGCGAGCGAGATCCGCCTCCGGTTGCTGGAACCCACCGACGCGGCCATCGATGCCCAGTGGTGGCGCAGCCACCTGGCCGGCTGCCGTGACCGCCGTGCCGGCATCGATGCCAACGCCTGGCGCGCGGTGCACGCCGAGGGCGACGCCCTCCCGGCGCTGATCGTCGATCGCTATGACCGCTGGCTGGTGGTGCAGATCCTCTCGGCAGCCCTCGAGACCCAGCGGTCGCTGATCATCGACGCCCTGCGCGAGGTATTCGCCCCCGAAGGCATCCTCTTTCGCCACGACACCGCGTCCCGCCGCCTCGAGAAGCTCAATGCACGCGTCGAGGCGGCCTGGGGCAATGTGCCCCAGGAGGTGGAGGTACGCGAGGGTGATGTGCGGTGGTTTGCCGCACCCTGGTCGGGGCAGAAGACCGGTGCCTTTCTCGACCAGCGCGAGAACCGCCTGCTGGCCGGTCGCCTGATGCCGGTTGGAGGTACTGCACTCGACTGCTTCTCCTATCACGGCTCCTTCGCGCTCCACCTGGCCGGCAAGGCTGGCACGGTGACGGCGCTCGATGCCAGCACCGACGCCCTCGCCCGCGGTCGTGCCCACGCTGCCCTCAACGGCCTCGACAACATCGACTTTGTCGCGGCCGATGCGTTTGACCAACTCGCCGAATGGGGCGCAGCGGGTCGCCGCTTCGACATGGTGGTGGTCGATCCCCCCGCCTTCGCCAAGAGCAAGGGACATCTCGCCGCTGCCCTGCGGGGGTACCATGAAATCAATCGCCGCGCGATGCACCTGGTCGCGCCTGGGGGTTGGCTGCTCACCGCCAGCTGCTCCTTTCACGTCTCCCGCCAGGCGTTTCACGAGATGCTGGTCTCGGCAGCCGCCGACAGCGGCAGGCGCTTCACGATCGCGGCACGGCTCGGCCAGGCGGTGGATCATCCCGAGGTGCTGACGATCCCGGAGACCGGCTACCTCAAGGGCACGCTGCTCCGGGCGGATTGACCTGCGCGGTACTTTTCACGAAGTTGAGGGATGCTTTCCGCGCAGCAACTTCTTTCCGCCGCCCCCAAACGGCACTCGATCCGTTCGCTGCGACAGCAATACGCCCTCTACGTCGACGACCGCGTCGAGCAGTACAAGAACTCGATCTCCCGCGAAGACCTCTTCCGCCTCGGTGACGAGGCGCTGGTTGAGCGTCCTGAGGAGGAGCAGTTCCTGCTCACTGAACTGCTGGCCGAGACCATCGTCAACGACCTGATCAGGCGACGGCTGGGCCTGCCTTCGTTCGAGAACTGGCGAAAGAAGCACCCCAAGCTCCGGGCAGCCCAGAAGGATGCCACGCATTGGGGACTCGATCCGTCGCACCTCGTCGCCGGTCTGGCCCCTCGCATCGAGCCCGACGATTCGGTGCTCGTGGTCGGGGCGGGTGCGGAGTCCTGCGCCTACCTCCTCGCGGCACATGATGCCGTGGTGACATTTCTCGATCGCGATTTCGCGGTGGTCGAGCGGGCGGAGGCGCGCGTGGCCGCCGAATCACTCTCCTCGACCTTCGAGGCGATCTGCGTGCAGTTCGGCCGCTGGCTCCCCTGCGTGACCGGCAACTACGTCCTGGTGGTTGTCGACGCCGGCACGCTCGCCCCGCTCTCTCCCGGCGATCGACGAATCCTGCTCAACGAGTTGCAGACCCTCACCGCCCATGGTGGCCTTCACGCGCTCGTCCCCGACGCCCTGGGCACCGGACCGGAAGGATTCGCCGGGACATTACGCAGCCTGGGAGCGCGAGATGCTGCCGCCGACCGGCCGTCGCCAGCGCACGGCGCCGACCCGCGGTGCGCTCTTCGTCAAGCCGGGCGCGGTGGTGGCCGAGCGAGCGAACGCACGCGCCTGAACAGGTGAACTTGAGTCGCGGGTAGCAGAAGGGCCGGCGTTTCCGCCGGCCCTTCTGTCTACCGCATCACCGACTACTTCTTCTTTGCGGCCTTCTTGCGGCGCTTGGTGGCCTTCTTCGCGCCCTTCTTTGCGGCCTTCTTCGCCGGGCGCTTCGTGCGCTTGGCGGCCTTCTTTGCCTTCTTACGAGTAGCCATGGAGCCTCCCTAAAGTGGTTGTTACGCGACACGTCGCCGTACGCTCGACGTTCGCGGCGACGAACCCGCAGCTGGGTGCGGAGTAGCGTCGGCATATACAAGATCGAAATTTTCTTGCCAGACGCAATACCCCCGACCACCCCAACCTCTGCCGGGGGTTGGTGTTGCGCCACCTCGACCGGCCGACAAACCACCCGCGTTGTCCGGTCGCCGAGACAGCATCACGACCTGCGCGATACCGTTTCGTATTGCTTCGCTGCACGATGCGCGACAGATCGCTCGCGCGACAACATCGCGCAAACCCTGTATTCGTGCCTGTTCCAGCACGGTGTCTTCGGCGTGGCTGCGTGGCGACGGACGCGCCGCGCGCTGGCGCGCGCAACACCGCGCACGGAGTGTGCACGCGCCGAACGCGCATCACGAACGGTGTCTCGGAGCCATTTTCCCCCGTCCGGCCCGATGGCGAGCGCCGGCGACAAACGGTCAACGAAAGGGTCGGAATCCACTTGACCGGACTGTCGGGGGACCTTGGGTTGGCTCGCCGACACGACCATATTTTCGCTGCTCTCTCACCGTGATGGTCTCATGCGCGCAATCGTAAAGTCTGCCCCTGGCGTTGGAATGGAACTCGTCGAGCGACCCATGCCGGTCTGTGGTTCGCGTGACGTACTCATCCGCGTCCATCATGCCGGCGTCTGCGGCACCGACCTTCACATCTGGGAATGGGACAGCTGGGCATCCAACCGTCTGCGTCCGCCGGTGACCATCGGTCATGAGTTCGCGGGCGAGGTGGTCGAGCTCGGACCGGAGGCACGCGCCGAAGGGTTGCTCGCGATTGGCGACTTGGTCACCGCGGAGGGTCACGTCATCTGCGGGCACTGTGTGCCCTGCCGGACCGGGCATGGCCATCTCTGCGTCCGGACCTCGATCATCGGGGTCGACCGCGATGGCGCTTTCGCCGACTACATCGTCATGCCGGTCTCGAACGTCATGAAGCTCGACGGGATCCCGACTGAAGTCGGCGCCATCATGGACCCGATCGGCAATGGCGTCCATACCGCGCTGGAAGGGGGCGACGTCACCGGCACGACGGCGCTGGTGCTGGGCTGCGGCCCGATCGGCTGCTTCGCCGCCGGGGTCCTCCGGGCGGCCGGCGCCTCCCTGGTGCTCGCGTCGGACTTCAATCCGTTCCGCCGCGAACTCGCCGTGAAGATGGGTGCCCACCACTCCTTCGATCCGGCCGACCGATGACGTGGTCGCCCGCGTACGGGAGCTCACCGACGGGATCGGTGTCGACCTGATCTGCGAGATGAGCGGACACCCCGACGGACACACGCACCGCGTTCGCGGCGGCGCGGCCAGGGGGACGAGTCAACCTGCTTGGCACGCCGAGCAAGACCACCGACACCGACTTCGCGCGCGACATCATCTTCAAGGGACTCACGCTGTACGGCGTCACCGGGCGGAAGATGTACACCACCTGGATCCAGATGACCCGGCTGCTCCGGTCCGGACAGTTCGACCCCCGATGCCGGTCGTCACGCATCGCTTTCCCGCTCGACCGGATCGCCGATGCGATCGGCGTGATCAAGGACGGGTCCGCCGGCAAGGTCATCCTGGAGATCATCTCATGACCGCCGCCTCTGCTCCCAACGCGCTGGAGTCACGCCTCACCCAGCAGCTCGACCAGTTCCGCCGCGACGGGGTCTACAAGAGGTTCAACCATCTCGAGTCACCCCAGGCCGCGCGGGTCCGGATGGAAGGCCGCGGCGAAGTGATCATCCTCTCTTCGAACAACTATCTCGGGCTGAGCAATCATCCCACCGTCATGGCCGCGGGCAAGGACGGCCTCGATCGCTTCGGCGCCGGCACCGCCTCGGTCCGCTTCATCTGCGGCACCTTCACCATCCATCGCGACCTCGAGCAGGCCTGCGCCCGCCTGGTCGGCACGGAAGCCGCGATGTCGTTCGTGAGCTGCTGGAATGCCAACGAGGCGCTCCCTGCCACCGTCCTCACCGAACACGACCTGATCCTCTCCGACCAGCTCAACCACGCCTCGATCATCGACGCCTTGCGGCTCGCCAAGTCGATCACCAAGTGCGAGACCGGCGTCTACAAGCATGGCGACCTCGCCGAGCTCGACCAGAAGCTCGCCGCCGCCAAGCGACCGACAGGTGAAGATGGTGGTGACCGACGGCGTCTTCTCCATGGAGGGTTCGATCGTCAACCTCCCGGGGCTGCTGGAGGTCTGCCGCCGAGCACGGCGCGGTCCTCTGGCTCGATGACTCGCACGCCACCGGCGTCCTCGGCAAGTACGGCCGCGGCACCGCCGAGCATTTCGACCTCCTCGGCCAGGTCGACATCATCACCTCCACGCTGGGCAAGGCGCTCGGCGGAGCGGCCGGCGGATTCATCGCCGGCTCGGCCGACGCTCTGCGACTTCATCGCCCAGCGCGCCCGCCCGCAGCTCTTCACCAATGCCCTCCCGGCGACCGTCGCCGCCTCGGCGCTCGCCGCGATCGAGGTCCTCGAGGCCGAGCCCGATCGGGTGGAGCGGCTGCGCGAGAACACCAACTACTTCCGGACCCGGCTCCTCGAACTCGGCTTCAATCCGTTGGCCGGCGAAACCCCGATCGTTCCGGTCATCCTGGGCGAGACCGCCGCGGCGATCCGGATGAGTGAACTGCTGCTCGAGGAGGGGGTCTTCGTCACCGGCTTCGGCTTTCCGGTGGTTCCCCAGGGCCAGGCCCGGGTCCGCTGCCAGATATCCGCGGCGCACAGCCGGGAGGACCTTGACCAGGCGCTCGCCGCCTTCACCAAGGTCGGGAAGAAGCTCGGCCTGCTCTGACCGGGAGAGCGTCCCCTCGGGGGGATCGGGTACGATATTCGCGGGGAATCCGAGAGATGGGCGGGCAGGGCGAGGGGCGCGCAGGTGAGCTTCCCTGCCAGATTCCTCAAGTCCAGACCCCGCCCGACCGATGCTGCGGGAGTCGTGAGCCGCTTCCTGCACGAACAATGCACCGGGCATCCAAACGGTTCGTGGCAACCTGCGAATGGGTTGCTGCGGATCACCTGAGCTCTTCACCTACGAGAGACCGACCATGCGATCCTCTCCAAGCACTCGCCTTGCGGCCTGCCTCGCCTTCACGCTGTCGCCCTGCTCGCGCCGAGCGCCTCCTGCGCGCAGCGCGCCGACTCCTACACCTGGAAGCTCGGGCTTCGAGGCGGGCGCGATGATGTTCCAGACGCGGAGCCAGAACACCAAGACCATCCCGGCCTGCGGCGCCCATCTGCTGATCATGGCGCGCCAGGGCGGCCTGCTCGTCGGTGTCGACGAAGGGTTGGGCAAGGACGAATCCACCTCCGGCGGGGCGATCCTCTTCAACGACCTTCGCCGGTATCAGGCCGTGCTGATGGCCTTCCCGTTCCACATGAGCCGCTGAGCCGTACTTCGGCGTCGGTGGCGGCGTCCTGCAGGTGGTCGGATCCACGGGTCAATACCGCGCTCGGCATCTCCGACCCGATCGAACGCGCCAACCTGCTTGCGCTCGGCCAAGGATGCCAGCGCGAGCGGGTTCCTGACCGGCGCTCGCCGGTGTCCAGGGACGCTGGGGCCGAGTGACGGCCTTCGCGCAGTACCAGCTCAGCAGCGCTCCCGACGACAGCAAGCTGCTGCATGGCGCGATGCACTCGCTGCATGCCGGCATCCGGATGGGCTGGGCAGTGCTCAGGAAGGGTTCTAGGCCGGCGGGCACGAAACCGCAGCGGCCAGTCCACCGCGCGGCTGATCCCTACCCGACTGGACACCACGATCCGAGGTTCCTCGAAGGGCCCCCTTCGCCGCAACAGGCGAATCGGGGCCCTTCGTGTTGCCCGCAGCCCGTCATGTGCACCGGTGATCCCGAACGCCTGCGTCAGCTTGCCCGGACCATTGGCGAGCCGCGCGTCGGCCACCCCGCCGCGCCTGATCCGCATGACGCCGAGTCCCTCTCGCGGAACCACCGCCCGGATCAACACCGCACCGCCATCGCCGTCGGTGGGAGCGGTCAGGTTGAGGCACCAGTGGATCCCGTACGAGCGGTAGACGTACCACGAACCTGCCGGAGCCCAGATCCCCAGGTAGAGTCGATTGCGCCGCCCCCGCCACGCATGCGATGCGGGGTCGTGGATGCCGAGGTAGGCCTCGGTCTCGATGATCATGCCGGAAACACGTTCGCCGCCGACCACGGAGGCGAGCGTCATTCCCAGCATGTCCCGTGCGACGGTGATCGCGCGCGGGCTCAGGCGGCGGGCGGTTGCGAAATTATCGGGGATATCCTTCCCTCTCTCCGGTGGCGTTCAGGCTACCGGCTGGGATGATATCCAGCGGTGCGGCCGCCCCGCCGCGACGACCCGGTACGCTGCGTCACTGACTCCCATGGCGGAAGCAGCCAGGCCGGAGACCAGCGACCCGACCGGGAGCAACGCTCCGGAGTCACCCTCACCACGAAGCCGTTCGAACAGCTGTCGGCGACTGACCGGCTGCGGATCGATCAAGTGGACAACGGCGCCGCTCGGCGCATGATTCGCCGCCGCAAGCAACCCCCTGGCAACCGATTCGGTCTCGACGACGGGAAGCTGCGCACCTTCAGGACCGACTGGAATCCAGAAGGGTCCCACCCGCAATGCGACCGATGGCGACATGGGGTTGTGACCGGATACCACCACCAATCCGGGTCGAGCGATTACCACATCCTGCGATCCGGCGGCAGCTCGTACCAGCGCCTCTGCAGCCGCTTTGGCCTGGGTATAGCTGCCGCGACGATTCGGCGTGGGCTCCAGTGGAAAATCGGTATCGACCATCATTGTGGTCGACGTCGTGTCCAGCACCACCAGCGAACTCAGGTGGACCAGCCGTGCAAGGCGCGTCGCCTGGAGGATCAGCTCGGTACCATGAACGAGCGAGCGGAGTACTTCATCAGGCGAACCGACCATGACGCCGCCCGCGTGGAAGACGGTGTCGACTCCAGCGACCAGGTCGGCCAGCACGCCAGCTTCGAGCAGGTCGCCGCGGACCCAGTTCACTCCCTCCTGCGGATCCTGCGACCGGCGCGACAGCGCACGTACCGGCACGCCGGCTTCGGCGAGGGCCCGCACCAGCGGGGCGCCGATTCGGCCGGTGGCACCGGTGACTGCTGCCCGCACCATAGTCATGTCGTGGCCGTCAATCCGCCGCCGCGATCAGTTCGTCGGCAAGTTGGTGGGCCAACGCGACCAGGGTCAGCCCACTGTTGGCCACGCCGCCTCGGCGAAGCACCGAGCCATCACACACAAAGACGCCCGGCAACTCCCTTGCGGCAAAGAACGCAAGACCGCGTGCCGAGTCGTCCAGGAAATCACTGGCGCTGCCGGAATGGTGTGCTGCCGTGCGGCAGTCCCAATCTCCTGTCGGCACCAGGTTGCGGTCGATGATCTCCCGCGCCATGCCGGATTGGAACTGGTCGAAGCACGCCGAGTATGCCGCGAGTTCGGAGTCCGTCACCCCCCAGTTGAGCGACGGCCCTTTCCCGGCTCGCAGGGTCAATCCTCGATCCGGCCGTGGTTCCTGCTCGCCGAGCATGAGCACGGAGTAGAAGTCTCCCAGAAATCCCGCCTTGCTCTTGAACAGGATTGCCTCGCGCAACGCCTCGAGGTTCATGAGGAGCTGCCCGATCTTGCGCGGTGAGAACGGATCGTTGCGAAGGTCGGACAGAAGGTAGCGGGCCTCGCCGGTAATCGACTTGAGATCGAGGGAGAGTGCGGGTCGCAGGAAGAAGACCGCTTTCAGGCCGCGCGACCGGTAGACGAACCCCGTGCGTACGCTGGCCGAACCGGTCTCCTGGCAGGAAATCCGCTTGAGGATGCTGTCGGAACGCAACCGGACCTTGGCGATGTAAGCCATCGGGTGATCGTGGTAGCCACCGAGGGTGACATCGGTCTTTCCGGTCGATCCGGCGAGCACCACCGGGGTGGCGAGGCCACCGGCGCTGACGATGAAGCGCTCACCCGGGATGCGCTCGAGTCCCTTTTCGGTGCGCACCTCCACGTATCCAGCGAGGCCAGGCCGCCCCGGTTCCACCCGTTGGGCATGCCCGTACACGACTCGCACCGCGTCACCCGGGAAGGCCTTTTCTGCCAGGCTCCAGAGGTTCACGCGCGCGTAGGGCACGACCATGTGGGCCACGGAGCCACTGTTCGGGGCGGCCGCGACGTTCTTCGCGCCAATGGCTGCGGTCTTTCTGATTTCCTGCTGGGGAAGGAACAGCTCCCAGGCACGGGTGTAGTATGAAGCGATCACCGCCGGATCAATCCCGCTGCCCAGGAGATCGTCGTGATCGAGCTCGATCAAGGCGTTGTGCCAGTAGTTGGTGGTCCCCCCCAACCCGGCGCCCCGGTTGATTGAGGTGGTGACGCCACCGGTCGAACACTCGATATCGTCGAGCAGGGGCCGACGCCGCTGCGACTGCTCGATCACCGTCACGTCGAAGGCGTTGCGCAGCCGCATGGCCAAGACCGAGCCACACAGCCCTGCCCCGATGATCACCAGCCGTTCCTTGCTCACGAGTTCGTCGCCTCCCGATCGGGTTCAGCCGACGGTCGGCTTCGCGCTCTTCGCGGAGGCCTTCTTCCTCGCCCGCTTGGGAGGCGCCTTCTTGGCGACCTTGGGAGCGGTGGCGGGCTTGGTCACCTCGGCCACCGATGCATCGGCGGCCTTCGCCTTTGGGACGCGACGACCAGGCCGGCTTGCCTTGACCTTCTTCTCGGCCGGTGCGGCGCTCACCACGTCCGCTGCATTCGGCTCAGCCACGGCCTCCGGAGCCGGGGCAGCCGCGATCTTCGCCGTGTCACCCGACTCGAGTTCAACCACGCCGAACATCGGAATCTCGGGCCGGCGCGTGGCGGTGCGCGATCCACCGCGGAAGCGAAGTGCCGGCGGCTGGCGAGGTGCCGCCGGTGTCGCTGGCGCGTCGTCAGTGGCCGGAGCGGCGGCCGCCGCAGCGCGCACCTGCTTCTGCATCGCCAGGTCGGTCTTGTGCGGAGCGACCTCGTACTGGTCTTCGCCAATCATCCGGACGTCGGCAACTTCGGCGTCGTTTGCCTGACGGAGCAGCATGGCAAAGCGGGCGGTGTCGAGCAGCGGATCTTCCTTGCCGTGCAGCACGGCCATGCGGGCGCGCAATGTCTCCCCCGGAGTCGGCACCGGCAGCTCGCCGAGCGCCCGGGAAACGAGGTGGAAAGCCTCGGCCAGCGTCAGGCCGCCCTGGGCGAGTACCGGCCTGCTGGGCGTGGCGGGCGTGACGCTCTCGCCACTCTCGACAGCCGCTCCCTTGCCACGGCCTCGACCGCGGCCACGGCGACGACGACCGCTGCGCTCCTCGGTGTCGCTCGCTGCAGGTGCCGCCGCCGTGACCACCGGTTTGGTGACCGCCGGCTTGGCGGCAGGAGTGCGGCCGCGTGCCGCCGGTCGGCCCGCGGCAGTCCGGCCGCCCGGTAGCCGCCGGCGCTCCCCCAGCCAGTGGCGCCACTTCAAACTGGCCATTTTCCTGCTTGATGACGCGAATCAACCCGCGCGTTCCCGCCTCGGTGACGAACTTGCTGAAGCGGTTGTAGCCGGCATCCCGCTCGTCGAAGCTCGGGTCGATCTGCTGCATCACCTGCTTGAGGCGATCGGACCGCATGACGTCCTTCGTCGCTGCCATCTTCTGCACCGCTTCGACCACCAGCTCCCAGGGCTCGCGTGCCGGAGCGGGCTCATCACTTTCCTTGGCGAGGCCGGCAAGATCGGAGTAGGAGAAGTACTCATCACAGTTCTGGATGAGGATGTCGCTGGCCGACTCCCGGATCCCGACGCCGATCACGTATTTGCCGTACTCCTTCAGCTTGAGCACCAGCGACGAGAAGTCGCTGTCACCCGAGAGGAGAATGAAGGTGCCGATCTCCGGACGCGTGAAGATCAACTCGACCGCGTCGACCGCCAGACGGATGTCGGTGGCGTTCTTCTTGTTGGTCCCGAAGGCCGGGGCAAAGATCAGGTCGATCGACGATTCCGACAGCGGCACGATGTACTGTGGATAGCGGCGCCAGTCGGCGTAGGCCCGCTGGACCGACACCTTTCCCTTGAAGATCTCGCTGTTGAGGAGCATGCGCAGCTCCTTGGCGAGATCCGAACGGACGCCGAGGGTGACGTTGTCGAAGTCGATCAGGAGCGCCGCGTTCGGCGCATGGTGGTTGGGTGTGGTGCTGGACACATGATGGGCGGGTGCGGCGGGTGGCCGACCGGCCCTATGGGCAGGAAACGAACTCACGACGGTTACCGTTTGTCAGGGCTGTCCCCGACCTCGTCGTCCCCGCGATGCCGCGCTGGGCGCAGCTGGCGGGGGCGGACGACGATCAAGACAGCACGTAAGGCGGTGCGGCGCACTATGGCGCCTGCATCCGCTGCTCCGGCGGGACCCGTGTGGCCCTGTGCGCCGGACGAACCTCTAAACTTCGCCTGCCATGCCCCCGCCGCGCAACGTGGCGGAGGGCCTGAGGGATGGAGATCAACTTGCCGTCGCCCTCTCGGGAACCGCCCTGCCGCACTGCGAATCGGCGACCTTGGCCGTTTCCAGTGCCAGGACGACTCTCACGGCGGCCTGACCATCCCAACCGCTCGGACGCCCTGAACGACTGCCCGGACCCCTTCCGGCGGCAAGCGAGTCCTTTGCGGCCTGGATGATCCCGGTGGTGGTCAACGGCCAGGGCGCCAGGCGGTTGGTCCCCTCCGAAACCGTGATCGGCCGTTCGGTCGACTCGCGCAGCGTCACGCAGGGGACGCCAAGCGCAGTGGTCTCCTCCTGGAGGCCGCCGCTGTCGGTGAGGACCACCTTCGCGGCGGATTGCAGGCAGGTCATGTCGCGATAGCCGACCGGCTCGACGAGCTGCAGGCGAGTACCGGTGTCCAACGAGAGCAGGTCGAGCTGCTTGCGCGTCCGGGGATGCACCGGCCAAAGCAGGGGCAGCGTATCTGCCACCACTCGCAGCGCCTCGACGAGCACCGTCAGGGCCTCGGGATCATCAACATTCGACGGCCGGTGCAAGGTCACCAGGCCGTAACCATCGCGCGCGAGGCCGAATCGCTCCCACGGGGTATTGCCCGCGGCGCGAGCCAAGGTCGCGAAGAGCGAATCGATCATCACATTGCCGACATCGACGATCCGTTCGGACGGGATCCCCTCGCGCAACAGCATCGGCCGCGCTTCGGGTGAATGCGTCAGCAGCAGATCCGACATCTGGTCGGTGAGCACGCGGTTGACCTCTTCGGGCATGCTCCAGTCTCCGCTCCGCAGCCCCGCCTCGACATGGGCAATCCGGCAGCCGATCTCGGGGCGTCGCTTGGAGGCGACCAGCGCCGCGGCGATGGTCGAATTCACGTCGCCGACCACGATCACCCAGTCCGGGCGCTCGGCAACCAACACCGGGTCGAACCGCTCCATGACCCGCGCTGTCTGCTCGGCGTGCGATCCGGCGCGCACATCGAGCGAATGGTCCGGTGGCATCATCCCCAGGTCGTGGAAGAAGGCGTCGGACATCGCCGGGTCGAAGTGCTGGCCGGTGTGGACCAGCACGGTCTCGTGGCCCCGGTCGCGCAACCCGGCGAGAATCGGTGCGACCTTCATGAAATTGGGCCGGGCACCGGCCACGAGGAGTACCTTCATCTCAGCGATTCTCCGTCTTGGTCGTGGTTGCCGTCCAGCCGAGCTGGCCGAGCATTGATTCGAGTCGCCCTTCCCAGCTCTCCCCGCGCATCCGGTCGGACAGTTCTGCGCGTCCTGCTTGCGTCATCGGCGTCTCAAGCAAGCGCGATACCGCGCCGACGAACTCCGCCCGAGTCCCTGCGACGTCAACACCCGGCGCACCACGGAATGCAAGCAGTTCCGGCAGGGCCGTCGAGACCACCGGCACTCCAGCTGACAGGTACTCTCGAAGCTTGATCGGATTTACGGCCAGGGTCAGGTCGTTGACCAGGAAGGGAACCAGTGACACGGTGAAGGTCCTCAGGTAGGCAGGCAGCTCGCCGAACGGCTTCCTGCCGAGCAAGCGGACATTCGGCAACGCTGCCAGCCCCGCCACCGAGACTCTCGACGCCCCGATCAAGACCAGGTCGGACTCGGGGTGTGTCTTGGCGATATCTGCGAGGAGATCGAGGTCAAGCCAGGTATCGATCAATCCAATGAAGCCGATGACCGGGCGTCCGGATTCTGGCATGTCGGCTGGTCGCGGTGTGGCCTCATCGAGAGCCGTCCGAAAGTGGTTCCAGTCCACACCATGCGGCATGTAGCTCACCTTCGGGGTCAGCTGGATGCAGTCTGCCCTGAGCTCCTCGGCGGACACGAATACCTGATCGGCACGCGTACAGAGAATCTCGTGGCACGCCCTCATTTCATGGCTGTCGTAGTACTCGAATGCCCACCAGCGGTCGATGCACTGATAGACCAATCCCTGGTGACTGAGATGATCCAGATAGCGCGCGGCAGTCGGGATGAACACCCAGAGCAGTGGCGCCTCGGTCCAGCCGAGTTGCCGCATCGCTCGATTCAACGCGCGCCGGTACAGCCAGGCGTTGAATCGTCTGGCGAAAACATTGGTGGGAAACGGAAGCGCCGGGGGGCTCAACACCGCGAGTCCGGGTGAACCGGGGCGCAGGGCGCCCCCCATCCGGCGGAGCTTGGTGACCACCCTGCGCCAGTCCGAAGCGCTCGTCAACTTCGGTGAGCGCATTCCAGTGGTCTCGATCCAGAGTACCGGAGTGTGCGCGGCCAACCGCTGCATCACATGATGATTGCTGGTCGGGCCAGACGACCAATCGTTCGCGAACGCGACCACCGGCGGGATGCGCGACGACCTGGTGACCTCAAGCAAACAACCCTCCCTCATTGCTCACCAACGGGAGGATCAGCCGGAACGAAAAGCGCGTCCCGACCCCCTGCTCCGTCGCGACCAGCAGTTCGGAGCCCATCGCCTCTACCAGCTTGCGGCAGATCGACAATCCCAGCCCAGAGCCGGAGAAGGCGTAATCACCTGCCTGTTGCCGACGACGGAATGGCTCGAACAGCGTTGGCATCACTGAGGCTGGAATTCCCCGCCCCGAATCACGCACGGAACACTCGGCGCAGCCATCGCCGACATCGGCGATTCTCACCTCGACCTGCCCGTCGGCGGTGAACTTCAGCGCATTGGTCGTGAGATTCAACAGCACCCGGTTGAGTGCCCCGGGATGTCCGCGGCGCAGGTCATCGGACGGCCCCTCGAAGTGCAATTGCAGTCCCTTCTCCTCAGCGATCGGGAGCACGATGTCGCGCACCGAGTCGAGGACCTCGGTAACCGAGAACACCTGTTCGTCGCGACCAATCAGGCGATCGCCGCCACGCACCAGCTCGATCACGTCGCTGGCCACCGTGTTGAGCCCGAATGCGGCGGAGTAGACGAGGCCGAGCTGCCGCTCCTGCAAGGCGGTGAGGGGCCCGCTGCGGCCGCGCATCATGGTTTCGGCTAGGAAGAGAATCGACGTCAATGGCGAGCGGAGGTCATGGGCCACCTCGACGACGAGGTCGAGTCCACTCGGCCCGGTCATCCGGTCCTGGAAGCGGTTCGACCAGCTGGCTTCGAGCGACTCGGCGGCGCCTTCGATCGCCCTGAGGAGCGCCATCGTCGTCTCGGGCGGCTGCGCCTCGGCACCGTGCAGCACCCGGCGACGCAACAGCGCCACGATCCGGCGCACCAGAGGGGAGGGAGGCGCTGGTTCACCCGCAGGGCGACCCTCGGCGATGTCGACGGCCCGGGCCACGATCGCGGCCACCCCGGCGGCGACTTCGGCCTGCGAGGTGGCATCAATGACAAAAGCCCGCCAATCATCCACCAGCGCGTCGGCGACGGCGTCGAGATGCTGGCGAGCGCTGGGGTCGAGAGCCATGCTAGTCGCCGCTTTCCTCACGCTGCAGGCCGTGCTTCTCGATGAGCCGGTAGAGCGTGGTCCGGTCGATGTTGGCCTGGCGCGCGGCCTTCGACATGTTCCCGGCGGCCCGGGAAATCAGGCGGGTCAGGTAGTCGCGCTCGAATTGCGAGATGACCTGGTCCTTGACGTCATGGAAGGGGCCGTCGAGGTGTGCCAACGGCGCATTTGTGGGGACCACCACGGCGTCATCATACAAGGGAATGTCATCCGGCTCGATGCTCTGTTCGGGCTCGACCAGCACGGCGACATGCTCGATCACGTTCTGCAGCTCGCGGACATTTCCCCGCCAGGCGCGCGACCGCAGGAACTCGATGCTGGCGTCGGAGAGATGCGGCGCCCGGTCGGGCATCTGGCGGTGCCGGTGCCAGAACATTCCCAGAAAGTGGTTGGCCAGCAGCTGAATGTCCTCCGGGCGCTGCCGGAGGGGCGGGAGGACGATCGGCACCACGCGAAGACGGTAGAAAAGGTCGCCCCGCAAGACGCCACGCTCCACCGCGTCCTGCGGATCGCGATTGGTGGCGGAGATGAACCGGACGTCGACCGGATCGCCGGCGGTCTCCGCGCCGACCCGACGCACCACCCCGTCCTGCACGACGCGCAGGAGCTTGGCCTGCAGCGGCAGTGACATCTCGGTCACTTCGTCGAGGAAGAGGGTGCTGCCATCGGCCGTTTCGAGCAGGCCGGGCTTGTCGCGATCTGCCCCGGTGAACGACCCCTTCTTGTGCCCGAACATCTCCGATTCGAGCAAAGGTTCGGGCAACGCAGCACAGTTGATCGGCACCATTGCCTTCCGGGAACGGCGCGAGTGCGAATGGATGAACTGGGCAATCACTTCCTTGCCAGTGCCGCTCTCCCCGCTGATGAATACCGACGCGTCGGTCGGGGCCACCTTTCGGGCCAGCTCCACCGCCTTGCGGAAGAGTGGCGAAATCCCGAGCAGTGCCTGGGAGTCAGAGTGCGAATGCTGCCGCATGACCTGGTTGCGGAGGTCGGCCGCCTCACGACCCTTGAGGATCGCGTGCGACGCCCGCCCGATCAGCACCTGGAGGTGGGTGGCGCTGAACGGCTTGGGAAGGTAGTCCCAGGCCCCCATCCGGATCGCCTCGATGCTCGAGGGAACGCTGGGGTTGCCGGTCATCACGACCACCAGGCAATCGCGATTCATCTCCAGGGCGGCATTGAGAATGTCCATCCCCGACACCTGCGACATGAAGAGGTCGACCAGGACCAGGTCGAACTGCCGCCGCCGGACCAGATCCAGGGCTTCCTCGCCGCGCCCTGCGAGCACCACGCTATACCCTTCAGTCCGCAGCACCGAGGCGCAACTCTCCCGCAGCGTCCGTTCGTCATCCACGATCAGGATGCGAATCGACGCCTTGACGTCCGCCGGAAGGGCGAAGACATCACGGTTGGAGCGCGAATCCGGGGCACCACCGCCGGGGCCGGATCCGGTGACTGCGGTCATGACGAAGCTCCTCAGCTCAGAAGCGTGGGAACAACCCTGCACCCACCCAAGGCGAAAACCGTGCCGCGACTGTTGTGTCAACCCATCGGATTGGTCGGCTCAACGCCATACTAGCGGACCGGATATGACATTACTGTTGTTTTGGAACAACGCGAGTGTTGCGTCAACGCAACAGGATAATAACGAAGCTGTGGTTGCCAGCCCGCTACCTGCGGTATCATGCTTGCAGGGTGACCGACGGAGCCATCCCGCGGCCCAGGCCGCCACTTGAGACCTGCAGGAGTGTATGTCGACCAATCTCGCACCGCTGCCCGGCAACCTCCCGGCCGCCCCAGGCCTTACCGGTGGCAACTCGTTTGCCAACACCAGCGGAGGGCCGCGCGTTTCCCAACTCTTCCGCTATCTCGCCGCTGTCCGACGCTTCAAGTGGCTGGTGCTACTTCTCGCCCTGGTCGGACTTGGCGGGGGATTCCTGGCCGCCAGATACCTCCGGGAAAGCTACGACGTCCAGGCCATGATCCTGATCGCCGACCGGTCGAGCATCAGCGGCACGGTTCAGGGCAACCCCCTCTTCCTCGCCAATCAGTGGACGGAGCAGTTCAACAGCTACAAGATCATTCAGCCGGTCGCTGAGGCGAGACGGCTCTATATCATCGGCCCCCGGACGGTCGGCGCCCCCCTGCCCCCACCGGGTCCCTTCGGGCCGGACAAGGATCTCTTCAATGGCTTCGCGATCGACCCGCAAGGATACGTGCCCGGTTCCTACCAGTTCCAGATCAGCAAGGACGGCCGGAGCTGGGACCTGGAGCATGTGGCCTCCAAACGGAAAATAACCGGCGCGGTCGGTGACAGTGTCGGCCAGAAGGCATTCGGTTTCCTTTGGCAGCCAATCATCGAGAGGCGGTGGTACGGACAGTCTTTCTCCTTTGACATCCAGACGATGCGCGAGGCGGCCGACCAGGTCCGAAAGAATCTGAGCATCAGTGTGATCGGCGGGCGCTTCATGCGGCTGAAGTACACGGCCGAAGACCCCCTGGCGGCCGCTGGAACGCTGAACAGCCTGATGAAGCGGTTTGTCGATGAGGCCAGTACGCAGAAGCACAAGAACCTGACGATCGAGGCAGCAACACTCGACTCGCAGATGACCCAGGCAACGGCGGCGCTCCGCACGGCCGAAACCGCGCTGCAGAACTACAAGATCAAGACCATCACCAAGCCGCGCGAGAACCTCCCCGTGGCCCCCGGACTGGCGCAGACTTCCCCCGGAGGGTTCAGCACCTACATCATGCAGCGCGAACAGGTGACTGAACTGAGGCGCGAGCGAGAAGATCTGGCGAACGCGATGCAGAAGGCAAAGACGGGACAACTCATCGTCGACGACCTGCTGGCCATCCCGGTCGTCGCCTCCTCCTTCGACCTGAAGAATGTGATCCTCGAGCTCCAGAAGTCACAGGCCGACCTGCGCGAGCTGCAGAAGACGAAGACCGACAGCTTCGAGACGGTCATCAATCAGAAGAACCGGATCATCCAGCTTCGCGATACCATGCTGCCGCAGTACTCGGCCGTCGTATTGCGAAGACTCGACACCGAGATCGCGCGCACCGACTCCGCCATTACCGGCGGCGCCCAGGAACTCGAGGGCATCCCGGAACGGACCATCACCGAAGATCGCCTGACCCGGGAGAAGGAAGCCGCTGCCAGGGTGGTCGACATGGTCCAGAACCAGCTCACTCAGAACAAGCTGGGCGAGGCCAGCACCATCGCCGACGTCGAGGTCTACGACCCCGCCGAGGCACCCCTGAAGCCGAGCAAGAACCGGAAGTTCGTCCTGATCGGATTGGGCTTGCTGGCAGGGCTCGGTGCCGGCCTGGCGTTGGCTTTCCTGCTCGACGTGACCGACAAGCGGGTCCGCTACGCCGACCAGATCACCGGCGGCCTCGGCCTGACCATTCTGGGTGTGGTCCCTGAGCTCAGCCGGGCCAGGGGATCGGCCCCGACGGCCGAGGAAGCGGCCCAGGTGATCGAGGCGTTCCGGACCATCCGGCTCAACCTGTCCCACACCGTCGACGTGGGCGGGCCGATCACGATGACGATCTCGAGCCCGTCACCGGGCGATGGCAAGTCACTGGTCGCCTCGAACCTGGCACTCTCGTTTGCCGAGGCGGGCTACCGCACGCTGCTGATCGACGGCGACACCCGCCGAGGCGAACTGCACCGCACCTTCGGCGCCGAACGCCGCCCCGGCTTGCTCGACTATCTGACCGGCGAGCTCCCGCTCACCGACTTGCGCCGGGCGACGTCGCACCCCCAGCTCACCCTGATCACCTCTGGCAGCCGGAAGCGGAATGCCCCGGAGTTGCTCGGCGGCATGCTGATGCGCGAGCTGGTCGCCTCGTTGCGGTCGCAATACGACGTGATGATCGTCGATTCCCCGCCGCTCGGCGCTGGCATCGATCCGTTCGTCCTGGGGACGCTGACCGGCAACCTCCTGCTGGTGATGCGCGCGGGAGCCACCGAGCGCGACCTGGCCGAGGCGAAGCTGCAGATCGTTGACCAGCTGCCGATCCGCATCGTGGGCGCGATCCTCAATGACGTGCGCGCCACGATGAACGAGTACAAGTACTACTCCTACAGCTACGGTTACGGCGCCGCCGACGAGTCCGACGAGAAGCCCGCACTGTCCAGCACAAGCAGTCAGGGCGAGCCGGAATAGCGAGGAGCGTGTCCTGAACGCAGTGCGGGCCCGGGTCAGTGATTCGACCCGGGCCCGCACTGCGTTCAGGTATCGAATCGTCTCAGGCGGCCATGGCGTGCGACAATCGGTCGAGCAACTGGTCACCATCGCCGGCCATCTCGGCGGGATCATCGAGAGTGACGATGGCGGTACGCACCGTGGCCGTCCCGGCGGGCGAGTGCTGCAGGAAGATGTCCCGGAACCTCGCTGCGAGCCGCTCGGCACCGGTGGCAGCGGTGTTGGGGGCGACGACGGCGAAGTCGCCGGCCGACAGGCGGCCGTAGGCGTCGGCCGCGCGGCCGTGGACACGGAGCGCCGAGGCGGTGAGGTCGAGACTGTTCTCCTCGACGGGCTGGGACAGCGACCAACCGACACAGGTGACCGTGGTCCCGAAGCGACGGGCCTCGCTGAGGATCTCTGTGGCACGCCGTGAAAGGCCGGCGCGACTGTAGAGCCCGGTCGCATCGTCGATGAGTGCCTTGTGGCGCAGGCGCTGCACCTCGCGATAGGAGGCGAGATAGACCGAAATCTTGTGGAGCAGCGCCTCGGCGTCGAGGGGCTGGCCGAAGAACTCCCACGCTCCAGCGGCGTTGGCCGCCAGGCGCTGCTGTCGGCCCGAGGGACCGGCGGTGGTGATGATGATGGGGAGGGCCGCCCCGAAGCGCTCGTCGGCCCGCAGCTGGCGACAGACCTCCACGCCTGAGAAATCCGGCAGCTGCTGGTCGAGAATCACCAAGTCCGGATCGACGACTCGCGCGAGCTTGAGAATCTCCCCGGCAGTGAAGCTCCGCAGCACACGGTAACCTTTCGCGGCGAGAATGCTCTCAATCGCCCGAGCGGTCCACTCCTGATCATTCGCAATGAGGACGAGTGGACTCTCGCTCGGGGTCATCTGTTGCATGCAAACCACACTCCTGTCACATTGCGCCAGCACCATTCCCAGTTTCCGGTCCAGCGATGGCCCGGCAAGAGCTCTGCGAAGTTCATGCGACACAACGAGTTGGGAATAGTCATCTGGCGGGGCCAGACCATCTGTTGGCCAACCTCTCTGAGCGATCCTGCAAGCTCTCTGCCGTAGATCCTGAAGATGTTCGGATCCACTGCGAGGCTAAAGGGTGTTCACACCCAAGAAGAGTGATCGTTGCGTCGACGAGTCACATCGATGGATTCCTGCAACACATCTCGCGGTACCAGTGCGACAGCTGTGGCGAGTATCTTGCGTAAATCCATGACTTGACAAGAGATGAACCCGCCCTGCGCGGCCACTGCCCCCGAGCACGAGATGTGCGATCAGCCGAGGGCGACTCAGGGTATCGTTCCCAGATCTGGAGAGTGCTCGTGACCTTTCGTTCTCGATGGCTGGCCCAGGCAGCTCTGCTGGCGCTTGCTCTGGCAACCGGTCCGTTGGCCGCCCAGCAGGACCCCGCCGCCATGCTGACCAGTTCGCAGCGCTCGCTGGTGACCCGCGCCGAATTGACGACAACTCTCGATTCGATCGACCGCATCCTGAACGCAGGCGGCTACAGCGCAGCCTTCCGCGATTCCAAGCGCGCCGAGGCCGAGGCAATCCGCCAGCGCCTGGCTGACGGCGACCTGCACACCGGTGACCCGGTGCTGATCACCATCGTTGGCGACGAGGTGCTGAGCAAGGCCTATGTGGTGTCGCCAACCCGGACGCTGCTGCTCGCCGGCAGCATCGAGATCCCGGTCAAGGGCGTCCTGCGATCGGAACTCGAGAGCTACATCACGACAGAATTACAGAAATATCTTCGCGAGCCCAACGTAAGGGTGACCACCTCGATTCGGATCCAGCTCTCAGGAGCGGTGGCCAAGGTCGGCTTCTTCAACGTTCCGGCTTCGATGCCACTGACCGAGGTGCTGATGAACCCCTCGGCCGGCGGTGGGGTGTCGAACAACTCTCGCTTCGAGAAGTCGAAGATCCTCCGGGGCGACAAGGTGATCGTCGATGCCAATGCCTTCAAGCCAGCGCTCGCCACAGCGAAAACGCTCGATGAGCTGAACCTGCAGGCAGGCGATGAAATTGTCGTCGCGGCCAGGACGGGCCCGGTGTGGCGGCAGGTGCTCGCGGTGACAAGCGCCGTCGGTGGGCTGATCTACCTTGGCATCCGGATCTTTTGATCACCCCATGCCGATTCCGGTGACCTCGACCATGGCCTCAGCCAAGGAGCCTCGCACCGCGCAACGCCACCCGTCAGACCAGGCGGAAACGTTGCCGACCGTGGCCCTGACGCACACCCGGAGCGACCGGCTGATCCGGTACCTGAACGTGCTGGTGGCCATGGTCGGCCTGGTCGTGACGTTCCCACTGTGGCTGCTGATCGCCGTGCTGATCAAGCTCACCTCGCGTGGTCCGGTGTTCTACACCCAGACCCGGGTCGGGCTCGACCGGCGCGGCAAGGTGACCCCGTTGGACCTCTCCAGGCGACGCGACGACATCGGCGGGCTGCCGTTCACCATCGTGAAGTTCCGCACCATGCGGGTCGACGCCGAAGCAGAGGGAAAGGCGGTCTGGGCGCAAGCCGAAGACCACCGGGTCACCCTCATCGGCGGCTTCCTCCGCAGTTGCAGACTCGACGAGCTGCCGCAGTTGCTGAATGTGCTGCGCGGTGACATGAACCTCGTCGGACCACGGCCCGAACGCCCGGAGCTGTTTGCCGAACTGCGGCAGCAGATTCCGGGGTACTCGCGGCGCCAGAGCGTTCCACCTGGAATCACGGGCCATGCCCAGGTCCACCTGCAGTACGACACCTCGGTCGAAGACGTCAAGCGCAAGCTGAGTCACGACCTCGAGTACATCGAGCGGCGGACGCTCTGGCAGGACGTCACGATCATGATCAAGACCATTCCGGTGATGCTCTTCCGGAGGGGCGGATGGTAGCTCCGGTCGTCGGAGCGCCACGGACTCGTTCGCTCGCCAACGATTCTCCCACAACGATCCGTCGCCGCGTGGCTTCCGGTTGCCCTCGCGGTGGTGGCGTTCGTCTGGCTCTTCCTGAGCCCGACTCGCGGGCTGGTCCACGACTGGCTCAACGACGACGAGTCGAGCTATGGGCTGTTGCTCTTTCCGGTAGCGCTGTGGCTCGCCTGGCGCGAGGGACTGCTTAAGGACGGTCGTCCGACACCTGGCGCACGGGACCGCCCTGCTGGTCTGGGGCGGTGATCCTGCGCGCGCTCGGATCGCTCGCCGCCGAGCTGTTCTCGCAGCGCTCTGCGATCTGGCTCGCGATCGTGGGACTGATCGTCTTCTCCTTTGGCTGGCGCCAGGTCGGGCACTGGTGGCTGCCACTCGCGCTGCTGGCGCTCTCGATTCCCTTCCCGGCGCTGATCACCAACGTGCTGGCCATCCCGCTGCAGTATCAGGCCTCCCATCTCGGGACCGCACTGATCGAGTGGCGACACATCCCGGTGCGCGCCACCGGCAACGTGATCATCGATTCCGGGCCAGCAGCTCTTCGTCGCCGAGGCGTGCAGCGGTCTCCGATCGCTCACGGCGCTCATCGCGCTCGGGGTCATGGTCGGAGGGATGTGGCTGACAACGGTCCCCGCCAGGCTCTTCCTCCTCCTGATCACGATTCCGGTGGCGGTGGTAATCAATGGCATCAGGGTCTTCCTGACGGCATTCCTGATGTACTTCGTTGATCCAGATCTCGGCAAAGGCTTCCAGCACGAGAGCCAGGGGTGGGGGCTCTTTCTCGTCTCGCTCTGATCCTCAGCGGGATCACCTTCCTGGTTCGACTGGTCGAGGCCCGCATCGTCGGGCGCTGGGGGAAGAATGCATAATTGGCACCGCTGGATTCCGGCGATGTTGTTCGCGGCCGGTGCAATGGGGAACAGTGTGTTGCTGGCGCGGCGCGCGACCTCGACGCCGCTGGTGGGGCCGATCGAGTCGGTTGCGGTCACGGCTCTCGGCGTGCCTGGCAAGGACATCGTCATCGATACAGCGGAGCAACGAGTGGCGGGGATGACCTCCTACGTGCAGCGCGAGTTCACGCCGCCGGGACACGACAGCTTCTCGATCTACGTTGGGTACTACGATGAGCAGCATCAGGGAAAGACTATCCATTCACCGAAGAACTGCCTCCCTGGCGGAGGCTGGGAACCGGTGGAGGCTGGAACCCTGGTGATCCCCACCGCCAATGGGCCAGCGACAGTGAACCGGTACCGCGTCGCTCGGGCGGGAAGTTCGGCACTGGTCTACTACTGGTATCAGGGGCGCGGCCGGGTGGCATATGACGAGTTCAGGGTCAAGTACGAACTCCTGCGCGACGCGGCCATCCATGGCCGCACCGAGGAGGCGCTGGTGCGGATCGTGGTGCCGGTGACGACCGGAAATGTAGCGGCCGCCGACTCGCTCGCCCGGCAAGTCGCCCCGACGCTGATTGCGGACGTCAATCGGATACTGCCGCCGCTCTGAGTGGGCCGCGCCAGGCCCGACGCCCGGGCTCAGCCCTGCCCGACCACCAATCCCTCGCCCTGTTCGCGCGGCTTCCCGGCGTCAGGCTTGGGGGTGGAGCGGATCCCCCTGATCCCGCTCCAGAGCAGGCCAACTGCGAGGATACCGACATAGGCGCCTGTCTTTGCCGTCTGCACGTCGAAGCCGTGACGCACATTCACAGCGATCAGCCGCCGCGCCACCACGAAATCCAGCCCGAAGAAGGGAAGGACAACGAGGTAGAGCACCCCGAACAGCACCCCAGCCACCGCTGCCGCCCGAACCGCCAGGCGGTGATCCGCGAGCGTGCCAACGATCATGAACAGCGCCACGAACAGGGTGATCTGTGGGCCGCCGGCCAACAGCATCTGCATCAACTGGAAACGCCAGCGGACGTCTCCGAAACTGGGCGACGTGCTCGCCACGAGGAGGTCAATGACGGAGGAGAGGCTGACCACCACGAGCAACCCCAGGGCGAGCGGCAGGAGATCACGGAACTTTGAACTGATGGGGAACGAGGGTTGCATGGGCCTTCCGAGAAGGGTGTGGACGACGAATGGCGGGGTTGCCGATCAGCGCTGGAACCCCGATCAGCAAGAGATGGACCGCGACCGCACAATGCTACCATTATTGGGCTGGTCCGTAAACCGTCTGCCGACGTCGGATCGTGCCCGGCTCCCGAAGGCCGGCATCGTGGCCCATGAATTGCTCAATTGCCCCCAGGAACACCCCGGATCCCCGAAATGGCGCGGCGATCCTGGGGCAACGAATCTCCTGAATGAAGGAAGTCCATGAGTTCGGCCCCCCTCGGTTCCGCCACGTATCCGACCAATCTGGTGGACCTCGTCAAGAGCGCGTCTACCCAGGAGGGGAACCACCCCAAGTCGGTCGGCTTCTCGCTCGGAAAGGCGGGGATGGTCGAACTGGCACTGGCGCCGGTCCTGGGGCTGTATCTCGGCTATGCGGTGGGAAGGCTACCGGAGGTCTTCGACATGTTCGCCGTCCAACGGCTGCCGATGATCCTGATGCTGGTCTTCCTCCTGATCCTGGGACTGACGGTACCGAGTGAGGCCTGGCAACGGGTCTGGCATCGCTCCAGGCCGATGCAACTGGTCGCCCTCCTGTTCGGATTGGCCTTCGCAACGGCTCCCGCCGGCCTCTGGCCAACGGGTTCGTTCGAGTTCGTCCGGACACGCTATGTCCTTGCGATCGCGCTCTTCCTGTGCTCGTTGGTGTTTCTGCGGGACCGACGTGCTTTTCGGTCGGCGATGGTGGTCTATGTCCTCTGCGTCACCGCCGTCGCGCTGAGCGTGGCGGGGAATTTCGACCCCGGCGCCGTCCCGCTCGACGGGAATGGCAACCCGGTAGGGATACTGGGCACGGCGGCTCGGGTCTATGTGGGAGTCTCGCTGGATCCGAATGACTTCGGGTCGATTCTGGCGGCTACCCTTCCCATCGCCCTCTGGTTGAGCGTCGGCAGCGTCAGGCGCCGCATCTTCTACGGCGCCTGCAGCCTCATCCTCATCTCGGCGGTCGTGCCCACTCAATCCCGCGGCGGGATGCTCGCGATGGCCGGCGCCGCGACCGCGCTGATCGGCGTGGGCGCCCGTGGCTGGCGCCGCGTCCTGACCGTCGTGTTGATCGCCGGAGGTGTGGGAATCTTCCTCTACCTCGCGAGCAGCACCCAGATGGATCGGTTCACCAATTTCAGCGCCAATGACTACAACCTGCAGAGTTCCGGTGGTCGACTGTTCTTCTGGAAGCAGGGGCTGGTCTGGATGCTGAAGCGCCCGTGGGGCTACGGCATTGATCAATTCCCGACCTACATGGACATGATCAACGGCGAGGGTCGGGCCGCACATAGCGCCTGGGTGCAGTACGGCATGGAACTGGGCGTCGCCGGGCTCACGACATTTGTCGCGCTCTGCGTCTTCATGTTCCGATCGATGTTTCGCCATCGCCGGCAGGCTATTCAGCTCCAGGGAGTGGTGCCGGAGGCGCGGAGTGAGGAAGCCCTGGCCTCGCACATGATCGCCATGCTGACCGCTCTCCTCATCTCAGCCACCTTTCTCTCACTCGCCTACGGGTTGCTCCTCTACATGGCGATAGGCCTGGTCGCAGCTGTCCATCTCGGCTCGCCCTTTCCAGAGAGTGCCACGGTGATCGACACGCCAGTGAGTTCACCACCAGGCCCTCGCCCTGCGCGTCGCGTGGCACGGCAGTGGAAACGACAAGCGTAGGCACTGCAGCAGCGCTGCCCCGAATCATCCACGTCGTCAATTCCGTCGAGCATGGTGGTGGGGAACGCGTGGCGCTCGACCTGGTGACGTCGCAACACGGTGGGATCGGTGATTGCGAGATCATCTGCCTCCACGCCGGTGGCGAACTCGAACCGGAATTTGCCCGTCTCGGCATCCCCGTCACCAAGCTCCCGTCCTCGGGACGTGGCGTGCTCCAAACGGCCTGGCACCTCGCACGTCTGTTGCGCGCCCGCCAGCCGCGAATTGTGCACGCCCATTCGGTAAGCACCCAGATTGCGGTCGCCCTTGGCCGGCGGCTCCGGCCGTGGGGCAACAATGACACCCGAGTGTTCTTCACCGCACACGGACGCCTTCCCGACGATCGCCGGTCCATTCTCGCGCTCCGTCGCTGGCTCAGAGAGGACTTCGATGCAATCGTCGGCGTCTCCGAAGATGTCTGCGACCAGCTGATCGCCTGCGGCATCGGGTCGGCCGATCGCACGCGTCTGATCCGCAATGGGGTCGATCTGGCACGCTTCTCCGGGCTGCCCGGCCGAGCCCGGAACGGCGTGCACCGGATTGTCTCGGTCGGACGATTGGCCCCCATCAAGGGCCAGGACGTCCTGCTCGAGGCGCTTGTCCTGGCCAGGCCAGAGCGCGGTCAGGTCACGATCACGCTCGTGGGCGATGGGCCGACACGGGGGGAGCTCGGGGAACAATCACGCCGGCTTGGGCTCGCGGGCATGATCCAGTTCGCGGGTGCCCAGCCAGACGTGCGTCCATTCCTCGACTCCGCCGATCTCTTCGTCCTGCCTTCCAGGAGTGAGGGCACGTCGCTCGCGCTACTCGAGGCGATGGCCTGTGCACTTCCAGTGGTAGCCACGTCGGTCGGCGGCACGCCGGAAGTCACCGGCCCTGGTCGAGGCGGCATCCTGGTGCCACCCGACGACCCTGCCGCACTGGCCAAGGCGATCGCGGTGATGCTCAATGATCGGCAGCTGGCGTCGAGCGAGGCCGCGGCGGGGCGTCGGCGAGTCGAGGAAGCCTACTCGCTGGAGCACACGGTGGCGGCTTACGAGGAGCTGTATGGCCTGGCTCCCACCCGTGATTGAGCATTGGTGATGAAGCACCTGCTCTTCATCTCCACCGTTTTCCCCACCCCGTGGGAACCTCACAAGGGACCGGCGAACGCCAGTCTGGTCGCGGCCATTCGGAGTCTTGGTTACCGGGTGACCGTGGTTGCGCCTGTTCCCTGGACGGCGCGCGTGCGAAACCGCCGATTGGACAGTGTGACCGGCGCGGCGTATCCGGTGTACTGGTACACCCCCGGGTTTCTCCGCCATCACTACCACCAAACACTCGCCTGGTCGCTGCGACGAACCCTCGCCCGCATCACGGCTGCCGCACCTGCCCCTGACGCAGTCCTCGCCTCGTGGACCCATCCTGATGGCACCGTGGCGGTACAGTATGGTCGGCGGCGGGGTATTCCGTCTGGCGTGATCGCCATCGGCTCGGATATCATGCTCCTGCCCGCCGATCGGTCACGCCGTGAAGTCGTGGTGAGCACACTTGCCTCGGCCGATCATGTCTTTGGAGTGGGGAGCGTGATCGTCCGGCGCGTCGTCGAATTCGGTGTCGACCCGGCACGAGTGTCGAACTTCATCAAGGGTGTGAACCTCGCGCGCTTCTGCCCCGGGGATCGGCTCGAAGCCAGGAGCCGACTGGGGATTCCTGCCACAGGTCCGCTGCTGCTCTGGGTCGGCAACATGGTCGATGTCAAGGCACCCGAGCGCGTGATCCTGGCAACCCAGGGGCTGGCGACCTCCTTCCCCGACCTGCGGGTGGCGCTGGTCGGCCAGGGACCCCGCAATGGGTTGCTGAGGGAGCTGGCAGCCCGATCGGGAGCCCTCGCGGAACGGATGATCTTCCCCGGACCGGTGGCGTCAAAGGACCTGCCAGCCTGGTACCAAGCTGCAAACGTGATGGTGCTTCCGTCGCGATCCGAAGGTGTGCCAAACGTGCTGCTCGAAGCGATGGCCACGGGACTGCCATTTGTCGCCAGTGATGTAGGAAGCATCGCGGACCTGCTGCCGTTCGGGCCATCGCAGGTTGTCGCCGAGGGGGATATTGGTGGCCTGCAGCACGCGATCGGCGACGTACTGCGAGCCGGATCAGGCGCCGCCCTGACGCCCAAACCGTACGACCTGCTCGACGGCGCCCGCGAGGTGATCCGACACCTGCATCTGGACCGCCCATGACGATCTCCTTGCCACGACACGCCGAGCTCTGGGTACCCGGGCTGCTGCAGAGCTGGTGGCGCGATCGGAGATGGCAACCTTCGCCTGCATCCGCACCGACGGTCTGGCTGATGTTCACCGATCACTTTGAGCCCTGCGGCGGCGGTGTGTCACACGCCATTGCCCTCGAGCGGGTCGACCGCTGGATGCAGCACTGGCCGTTGTTTGCCTCCGAGGTGCGTGACAGTTTTGAACGCCGCCCGCAATACACCTTCTTCTATCCGGCCGAGGAGTATGATCGCGAGGTTGTTGATCGCCTCGCAGACCTCGTGCATGGCGGGATTGCCGACGTCGAGGTGCACCTTCATCACGACCACGACACCCCAGCCAACTTTCTCCGGACACTCGAAGAGTTCGTCACCCGGCTCCGCCGCGACCATGGCCTCCTGCGACTTGGGCCTGGGGGGAAGCCGGCGTGGTGCTTCATCCACGGCAACTGGGCGCTCGACAACAGTCATCCTGAGGGACGCTGGTGCGGACTGGACAACGAGCTGACGCTGTTGAAGGAGGCTGGTTGTCGGGCCGATTTCACCTTGCCCTCAGCCCCCAGTGGTTGCCAGACAAGCCTGGTGAACGCGATCTACTGGGCCGTCGACGACCCCTCGCGTCCCAAGTCGCATGATACCGGGCGACTGCTACGGCCGGGGGAGGCTCCGCCGGACGACGCCCTGCTGATGGTACAAGGACCACTCACGGTCCGGCGGCATCCGAAGTACCATCTCCTGCCGAACCTCGAAGTTGGAGAGCTTGCCGGCTACGCGCTGCCGTCGCGTGCCCGCGCGCGCGCCTGGCTTCGGGCCGCCCCACGGGTCGGCAACCACATCTTCCTGAAGCTGTTCGGCCATGGGGCGCCCGAGCGCAACGCGCTTCCCCTGATCGAGGGCGGCGGGCTCCGTCGCTGCCTCGAGCTGGTCAGGGAAGCCTGTGACGAGCGCGGCTACCGGCTCGGCTTCGTGACGGCGTGGGAAGCCACCACCCTGTTATACGAACTCGCCAACGGCGACTGCAAGCCGGATCAGCTCCCCAGCTGGCTCCGCTAATTGCCCGCCCGGAGCTTCAGGAGTCCCTGCACCTGCTTCACCATCGCGGGAGTCAGCCGGATATGTTCACGATCGATCCAGGCGAGGAAGTCGCCAAGATCATAGCGGCCATTGTTGTTGCCATCGCGATCGAGCAGCGTCCGCTGATCGTCACTGATCGCCCCCGGTCGGAAGAGTTCGTCGACCCCAGCGCTGGGCACCGGTGTCGCGACATCCACTATCTCGAGGGTGTCTAGCAGCATGGCCATCACCGAAGGTGTCGCCTGCAGCGTGACCTGCAAGGTATCGATGTAGAGTCCAGCGTTGACCTGCCCGGGGATGCGCAGCCAGTGGATCCACTCGGCGAGGTGACCAGAAACGGTGACCAGCTGCAGTGAGGACGACGTGGCCGATGCTATCCAGACGTCGGACTCGCCGCTCAGCACCTGCCCCTCGACCACGGCCGAATCGGCGATTGGTCCGAGGATATAGCTTGAACCGCTCGACACCAGGGCGCGATGCTTCCGCCCACGAGGATTGGTTGCCAGGGTGGCACCGACGGGCTGGACCAGCATGGTGTCAATGACCCAGGCTGAGGCACCACTGCCGGCGAGAGTCACGGTGATGGTGTCGACCCAGGTGCCTGCGGCGAGGCCGGAGCTATTGCGGCTCCAGGCCAGGGTGCCGCTGCCGGTGCCACTCGAGGTGGTGAGCGTCGTCCACGTCTGCCGCTTGCTGGCCGTCCACGCCGTGGTCGAGCTGTTATCCCCGGTGAGCGTCACAGTGGCGTTGTCGCCCGGCGCCGAGCTGCCCTGCTGTACCGCGGCGTTGCGACTGCCGGGGCTCACCGCCAGCACCTGCGGCACCGGGACCGCGCTGATGCGGAGCGTGTCGATGACGCGGGCGGGTGAGCCGCTGGCGCCGATGGCGCTCACGGTGATGGTGTCGACATAGGTCCCGACCGCGAGGCCGGTGGCGTTGCGGGTCCAGGTGACGGTGCCGCTGCCGGTGCCACTCGAGGTGGTCAGCGTCGTCCACGTCTGCCGCTTGCTGGCCGTCCACGCCGTGGTCGTGCTGTTATCCCCGGTGAGCGTGACGGTGGCGTTGCTCGCCCGGCGCCGAACTGCCCTGCCGTACCGCCGCGTTGCGACTGCCGGGGCTCACCGCCAGCACCAGCGGCACCGGGACCGCGGTGATACGCAGCGTGTCGATGACGCCGGCGGGTGAGCCGCTGGCGCCGGTGGCGCTCACGGTGATGGTGTCGACATAGGTCCCGACCGCGAGGCCGGTGGTGTTGCGGGTCCAGGTGACGGTGCCGCTGCCGGTGCCGCTTGCGGTGGTGAGCGTCGTCCAGCTCTTCCGCTTGCTGGCCGTCCAGGCCGCCGTCGTGCTGTTATCCCCGGTGAGCGTCACGGTGGCGTTGCTCGCCCGGCGCCGGTGCCCTGCTCTACCGCGGTGTTGCGGCTGCGGGGGTTACGGCCAGCACCAGCGGGACTGGCGTGGCGCTGATGCGCAGCGTGTCGATGACGCGCGGCGGGTGAGCCGCTCGCGCCCGTGGCACTCACGGTGATGGTGTCGACGCAGGTGCCGACCGCGAGGCCGGTGGCGTTGCGGGTCCAGGTGACGGTGCCGCTGCCGGTGCCACGTTGCAGTGGTGAGCGTGGTCCAGCGTCTTCCGCTTGCTGGCCGTCCAGGCCGTCGTCGTGCTGTTGTCACCGGTCAGCGTCACGGTGGCGTTGTCTGCCCGGCGCCGAGCTGCCCTGCTGTACCGCGGCGTTGCGACTGCCGGGGCTCACGGCCAGCACCAGCGGGACTGGGCGGCGGTGATGCGCAGCGTGTCGATGACGCGCGCGGGTGAGCCGCTCGCGCCGCTGGCACTCACGGTGATGGTGTCGACGTAGGTGCCGACCGCGAGGCCGGTGGCGTTGCGGGTCCAGGTGACGGTGCCGCTGCCGGTGCCACTCGAGTCGTGAGCGTGGTCCAGCTCTTCCGCTTGCTGGCCGTCCAGGCCGTGGTCGCGCCGTTGTCACCAGTCAGCGTCACGGTGGCGTTGTCGCCCGGGGCGGCGGCGCCCTGCTGTGCGGCCGCGTTGCGACTGCCGGGGCGACGGCCAGCACCAGCGGCACCGGCACGGCGGTGATGCGCAGCGTGTCGATGACGCGGCGCGGGTGAGCCGCTCGCGCCGCTGGCGCTCACGGTGATGGTGTCGACGTAGGTGCCGACCGCGAGGCCGGTGGCGTTGCGGGTCCAGGTGACGGTGCCGCTGCCGGTGCCGCTCGAGGTCGTGAGCGTGGTCCAGCTCTTCCGCTTGCTGGCCGTCCAGGCCGTGCGTCGTGCTGTTGTCGCCGGTCAGCGTCACGGTGGCGTTGTCGCCCGGGGCCGCGCCGCCCTGCTGTGCCGCGGCAGTTGCGACTGCCGGGGCTCACGGCCAGCACCAGCGGCACCGGCACGGCGGTGATGCGCAGCGTGTCGATGACGCGGGCGGGTGAGCCGCTCGCGCCGCTGGCGCTCACGGTGATGGTGTCGACATAGGTGCCGACCGCGAGGCCGGTGGCGTTGCGGGTCCAGGTGACGGTGCCGCTGCCGGTGCCACTCGAGGTGGTGAGCGTGGTCCACGTCTTCCGCTTGCTGGCCGTCCAGGCCGTGGTCGTGCTGTTGTCGCCGCTCAGCGTCACGGTGGCGTTGTCGCCCGGGGCGGCGGTGCCCTGCTGTGCCGGCGGCATTGCGACTGCCGGGGCTCACGGCCAGCACCAACGGCACCGGCACGGCGGTGATGCGCAGCGTGTCGATGACGCGGGCGGGTGAGCCGCTCGCGCCCGTGGCGCTCACGGTGATGGTGTCGACGTAGGTGCCGACCGCGAGGCCGGTGGCGTTGCGGGTCCAGGTGACGGTGCCGCTGCCGGTGCCGCTTGCGGTCGTCAGCGTGGTCCACGTCTTCCGCTTGCTGGCCGTCCAGGCCGTCGTCGTGCTGTTGTCACCGCTGAGCGTCACGGTGGCGTTGTCGCCCGGGGCGGCGGTGCCCTGCTGTGCCGCGGCGTTGCGCGAAGCGGGCGCGACGGCCAGCACCAGCGGCACCGGGACGGCGGTGATGCGCAGCGTGTCGATGACGCGCGCGGGTGAGCCGCTCGCGCCGCTGGCACTCACGGTGATGGTGTCGACGTAGGTGCCGACCGCGAGGCCGGTGGCGTTGCGGGTCCAGGTGACGGTGCCGCTGCCGGTGCCGGTTGCGGTCGTCAGGGTGGTCCACGTCTTCCGCTTGCTGGCCGTCCAGGCCGTGCGTCGAGCTATTGTCACCGCTCAGCGTCACGGTGGCGTTGTCGCCCGGGGCGGCGGTGCCCTGCTGTGCGGCCGCGTTGCGCGAAGCGGGCGAGACAGCGAGGACCAGCGGCACCGGCACGGCGGTGATGCGCAGCGTGTCGATGACGCGCGCGGGTGAGCCGCTCGCGCCCGTGGCACTCACGGTGATGGTATCGACGTAGGTGCCGACCGCGAGGCCGGTGGCGTTGCGGGTCCAGGTGACGGTGCCGCTGCCGGTGCCGCTTGCGGTCGTCAGCGTGGTCCACGCTCTTCCGCTTGCTGGCCGTCCAGGCCGTCGTCGTGCTGTTGTCGCCGGTGAGCGTCACGGTGGCGTTGTCGCCCGGGGCGGCGGTGCCCTGCTGTGCCGCCGCGTTGCGCGAAGCGGGCGAGACGGCCAGCACCAGCGGCACCGGCACGGCGGTGATGCGCAGCGTGTCGATGACGCGGGCGGGTGAGCCGCTCGCGCCGGTGGCGCTCACGGTGATGGTGTCGACGTAGGTGCCGACCGCGAGGCCGGTGGCGTTGCGGGTCCAGGTGACGGTGCCGCTGCCGGTGCCGCTCGCGGTCGTGAGCGTGGTCCAGCTCTTCCGCTTGCTGGCCGTCCAGGCCGTGGTCGTGCTGTTGTCCCCGGTGAGCGTCACGGTGGCGTTGTCGCCCGGGGCGGCGGTGCCCTGCTGTACCGCCGCATTGCGGCAGCCGGGGCTCACGGCCAGCACCAACGGCACCGGGACCGCGGTGATACGCAGCGTGTCGATGACGCGCGCGGGTGAGCCGCTCGCGCCGGTGGCGCTCACGGTGATGGTATCGACGTAGGTGCCGACCGCGAGGCCGGTGGCGTTGCGGGTCCAGGTGACGGTGCCGCTGCCGGTGCCGACTCGCGGTCGTGAGCGTGGTCCAGCTCTTCCGCTTGCTGGCCGTCCAGGCCGTGGTCGTGCTGTTGTCGCCGGTGAGCGTGACGGTGGCGTTGTCGCCCGGGGCGGCGGTGCCCTGCTGTGCCGCCGCGTTGCGCGAAGCGGGCGAGACAGCGAGGACCAGCGGCACCGGCACGGCGGTGATGCGCAGCGTGTCGATGACGCGCGCGGGTGAGCCGCTCGCGCCGCGTGGCACTCACGGTGATGGTATCGACGTAGGTGCCGACCGCGAGGCCGGTGGCGTTGCGGGTCCAGGTGACGGTGCCGCTGCCGGTGCCGGTTGCGGTCGTCAGGGTGGTCCACGTCTTCCGCTTGCTGGCCGTCCAGGCCGTCGTCGAGCTATTGTCACCACTCAGCGTCACGGTGGCGTTGTCGCCCGGGGCGGCGGTGCCCTGCTGTGCCGCGGCGTTGCGCGAAGCGGGCGAGACGGCCAGCACCAGCGGCACCGGCACGGCGGTGATGCGCAGCGTGTCGATGACGCGGGCGGGTGAGCCGCTCGCGCCGGTGGCGCTCACGGTGATGGTGTCGACGTAGGTGCCGACCGCGAGGCCGGTGGCGTTGCGGGTCCAGGTGACGGTGCCGCTGCCGGTGCCACTCGAGGTCGTGAGCGTGGTCCAGCTCTTCCGCTTGCTGGCCGTCCAGGCCGTCGTCGTGCTGTTGTCCCCGCTGAGCGTCACGGTGGCGTTGTCGCCCGGGGCGGCGGTGCCCTGCTGTGCCGCCGCGTTGCGCGAAGCGGGCGAGACAGCGAGCACCAGCGGCACCGGCACGGCGGTGATGCGCAGCGTGTCGATGACGCGGGCGGGTGAGCCGCTCGCGCCGCTGGCGCTCACGGTGATGGTGTCGACGTAGGTGCCGACCGCGAGGCCGGTGGCGTTGCGGGTCCAGGTGACGGTGCCGCTGCCGGTGCCGGTTGCGGTCGTCAGGGTGGTCCACGTCTTCCGCTTGCTGGCCGTCCAGGCCGTCGTCGAGCTATTGTCACCGCTCAGCGTCACGGTGGCGTTGTCGCCCGGGGCGGCGGTGCCCTGCTGTGCGGCCGCGTTGCGACTGCCGGGGCTCACGGCCAGCACCAGCGGGGATGGGCTACCACCGGCAATCGAGTTGGCCGCGCGCACCAGGCCGTAGCCGGTGTGGTCGTCGAAGCCAGCGCTCTCGAAGATCGAGTGCGCCGTCGATCAACTTCTGGCGCAACTGGTCGAACGACAGCGACGGATTGTTCGAGAGAATGAGGGCCGCGACGCCGACCGCATGAGGCGTTGCCATCGAAGTACCGGACTTGGTTCCGTAGCCACCGCCGGGCATCGTGCTGTTGATCGACACGCCGGGAGCGCTAAAGTCGAGTTCCGGGCCAAAATTGGACCAGCTCGCCCGGTGGTTACTGGCGTCAAGTGCACCGATCCCGAAGGCATATACCGACGAACCAGGAAAGCTGAGTGGTCCCGATTCATTGCCCGCAGCCCCGAAGACGTAGGTCCCCTGGCTCGCCGCGATCTGAATCGTAACGTTGTAGGCGGCGGAATAGCCCCCACCGATGCTCACATTGACCAGCCGGATCCCCTGACTCACGGCCCAGTTCAGCCCGGCGATCTGGGTCGATGTGTAGGCGAGACACGACCCACCGAGATTCTGGAACACCTTCATGACGTAGAGCTGCACATGCGGAGCGACACCGACGATGCCGACACCATCGTCCTTCGCCGCAATGGTCCCGGCGATATGGGTCCCATGCCCATTGCAGACGGCGACGTTGTCGCTCCAATCCGGTGCGCCCGGGTTGGTGGCGTCGTAGCCACCGGCATAGCTCAGGTCAGGATGGCTCGGGTCACCACCGGAATCGAGGATCCCGACCTTGATGCCATCCCCCTTGTTCCCCATGGCCCACACCGCGGGCGCCGTGACCTGGCTGACACCCCACGGCGTTGTGTCAGCCGGGAGATCGCGCCGGTAGGCCGCCCACCGATCGGCCGCGAGCGGCACATCGGCGGGCGCCCAGAGGCGGTCGGGCTCGATGGCGGCGACGTTGGAGTCGGCGAGGAGGGCATCCAGCTGGGAAGGCTGGATACTCGCGACAAGCATCGATGTCGCCGGAAGCGATCGCACCACGGTGGCCGAAAAAGCGGTCCCGAGCCGCGAAGCGACCTGCTCAAGTTCATCGGTGCTCACGGCCGGCGAGCCAGGGGCCATGAGCGCCGGTGCCGCGGCCGACCGGGTCGATTTCAGGGTGACGATCACCCGGCCACCCGCCTGGGCGATTGCGGCTTGCAGTCCTGCCGGCGCCTGTGCCCTCGCCCCGGTCCCGCCGAGCACCAGCATGGCACCCAGGAGGACGGCTCGATTGAGAAGGGTCAGTGCGGGGCGCGACATGCCATGTCTCCGTAGCCTGAACTTGGCCAATTTCGATAGGTTCCAACCACCGCTTCGTCCTGGACCGGAAACCAGGATCGCACCCTGATAGGTATCGGACCTATCTAGTGGCAAGAAAAGGTCCAGTCATCACCTCGCCTGAAACGCTGTCCTGACAATCGTTATACCAAGCGTCGGCCGAGTCACTGTCAAATATTTGGACGGTAAGTCACGCAGGTATCCTTGGCGGCGTTCCGCCAGCAGTCAGGCAGGGGACGAGACCGGACATGGGGGGTGCACACCCGAGGCGTCTCCTGGTTGTCCCCTTGTTGCGATCACGACTCGGTTGCTTCTTGGAGGCTCACAGTCAGCACCGTCCCAGGAGCCTGCCGCACGTGCCCGAAGCCGAATCATCTCCTACTATCACAGTCGTCATTCCGATGCGCAATGAGGCCGCGAATGTCGAGGCATGCCTGGCGTCGGTCCGCGCCTTTGACCTCGGCCCCGGGGATTCGATGGAGATCCTGGTGTTCGATGGGGAAAGCACCGACGACTCGGCGGCACGGGTGCTGGCAATTGCCGCCGTCGATGCCAGGGTGCAAGTGCTGCCGAATCCGGAACGGATCCAGGCGGCGGCGTTCAATCGCGGCCTCGCCGCTGCTCGAGGTCGCTATCTGGTGCGGCTCGACGCCCACTCCCACTATGCCGCCGACTACATCAGGGAGTCGATCCGCCTGCTCGAGTCGACCGGGGCCGAGAACGTTGGTGGAGTGCAGCGGGCTGCGGGAGACAACTGGGTCAGCCGAGCAATTGCGGCTGCCGTTTCCTCCCGCTTCGCCGCCGGCGATGCGAAATACCGCCATGCGACGACCCCGGGGTTCACCGACACGGTCTATCTGGGCGCCTGGCGAACGGAGACACTTCGGAGGCTGGGTGGGATGCGCTCCGACATGGCGGTGAACGAAGACTACGAGATGAATGTCAGGCTGCGGGCTGCCGGAGGAAGGGTCTATCTCTCTCCCGGCATCCGCTCGACCTACTTCGTCCGCGGATCACTCTGGAAGCTGGCGCGACAGTACTCGCGTTATGGCTTCTGGAAGATCCGTACCCTGCTGGAACACCCGGGCTCGGTACGCTGGCGACAGCTGGTTCCGCCGGTTTTCGTACTTTCGGTGCTGGTCACCCCGCTCCTGGTGGTCCACTTCGGCTGGTTCGGTGCGGCGCACCTCGCGCTCTACCTCGCGGCCTCTCTCATCACCAGTGCGGCCCTCGCGACCCGGAACGGAATCTCGCTCTTCCCCCTCTTGCCGATCGTCTTCGCCATCATCCATGCCGGCTGGGGCAGCGGCTTCCTCGCAGGCATCGCCTACTGGCCGTTGAAGCGCCAGTGAACCAGCGTCTCGTTCGAACTACGATGGGCTTGGCCTGGTGCGCGCTGGCTGCACTCCTTGCGGCTTGGCTCGTGATCGCCGGACTCGGCGACCGGGTCTGGTGGGCACTCCCCCTCCTGTACGGTCCCAGGTGGCTCCCTGCCGTTCTCCTCGTCGGGATGATCCCCGCTCTCCTGAAGAAGCCGCGGCAGGCCTGGCTACCGATGGTGCTGGGGATGCTGGTCATGGTGTTCGGTCTCCTCGACTTTCGGCTTGGGCTCGGTCGACACTCCCCAGCAGGCCGACCTGTGATCCGGGTGATGGAGCTGAACGCAGACGGTGGCGTGGGCAACGTCCCAGCGATCATGGCCATGGTCAGCGCCGAGCGCCCCGACGTGGTAGTGATCGCCGAGTGCAGCCAGAAGCTGCAACAAGCGTTCAGATCGCGACCCGAGTTCCACTCTCATCCAGCGATCTATTCACTCTGTCTCTTCAGTCGAGGGGAGATCCTCGAATGGACGGAGCGGAACCCCAGCGACATCTGGCGAGAGGGCGGAGCCGGGAACATCGTGCGCGCGGTCGTCGCCGGTCCGGCAGGCCCGTTCCGCCTCGGCCTGGTTCATCTCGAGACGCCACGGGGAGCCCTCCAGATGTACCTCGACCTCTCGGAAATACCGAAACAGGGACCATCGACACGCGCGAACATGCGGCAGCGGGAGAAAGAGTCGCGCCTGGCAGCGGACTGGATTGCGGGAGGACAGGCAATGCCGACCATCATCGCCGGCGACTTCAACCTGCCGATCGAGAGCGCGATCTTTCGACGCTACTGGGGCGGCTACCGGGATGCCTTCTCTCAGACCGGCTTCGGCACCGGGTACACCAAGTACACCCAACACATCGGGGCGCGGATCGACCACATCCTCAGCAGCCAGGAGGTGTTGCCAATCCGGAGTTTTGTCGGCAAGGATGTCGGGTCGGATCACCGGCCGCTGATCGCCGACCTCGTGCTGCCGGGCACTACCGAACCAGGAGCGCCCGGTAGCCGGTGAGGTCCTGCAGGTTGTACGAGGCGCGAGCCGCGGCCGCAACAACGCTGGCCCGATATTCGGAGGAGCGGGCGAGGTCAGGAACCCGGACCTGGGCGACGGTGCCGCCGATGACGCTTCCGGTGACCAGGAGGTTGGCTTCGCCATTGATCACCGCGGCATATCCGTCATAGCCGACCACCCGGATGCTGTCGACTCCGGGACCGCTGACGAGGAACTGCACTGCCCCGTCGTCGGCACGTGGAGTATCGAGCTGCACCGTCAGCCAGCCCGCGGTCGGCACGGCCGGTGGCAGGGGTGTGACGGGCAGTGTGGGAGACGATCCGCTGGCGCAGGCCGTTGTCATAGCGGCAAAGGCCAGCAACGCCAGACGGCGCACAGTGGGCAAGAGGCGAGTACAGGAGATTTGGACTGTCATGATTCTGTGTATTGGGCAATAGCTGGACCAGCCCAAGATCCCTCGACTTGAATTTAATTAACAAGCTGTGCTACAAAGAGTTAGCTAATATTGACACTACAAGCACCATTCAGGTGCCTTCGATTGCTGTATCATTTCTTGTCACATAGTATCGGCGCCGGACCCGGAAAATTGCAGTTCGGCTGGCTGGAGCGGCCGAGAAGATACTGCTGAGGAGGCGTTGACGGATGGGAGCGAGATCACCACACAGTCGATGGGCGCTCGCAGGTAGCATGGCCTGGCTGGCTGTGGTCTGCGAGCTCACCCTCCGGTCCAATCCAGCCCTGCAGGAGATTTCCTTGGCGACGCCCTGGAGCTGCCTCCTCTGTGGTGAGGGTGGCACCAGCGACTTCGTCCTCAACCTGCTGCTCTTTGCCCCGTTCGGCGTGTTCGCCCGCAAGGCGCGCTGGCCGATCGGGCGATTGGCGCTCCTGGCGTTCGGTCTGACCCTCGCCATCGAACTCACCCAGGGCAACTTCCTCATCGGGCGCGATGGCACCCTCGGTGATGTGGTGGCAAACACAGCCGGCGCGGCGCTGGGTTGGCTGCTGGCGGCGTGGTTCGGATCACTTCAGGAGGCGCCGGCGCGTGCCCGGGCCACGGCATTCGTCGTGCTGGCTGGTCACGGTCTGGTCTGGCTCGGTACCGGGCTCGGGATACGGCCTCTCTTGAAAGGCCCCGAGCCATGGGTCGGCCGCTTCTCCCCGGTTGGCCGTTCAGTTGACCCGTTCGAGGGCACCGTGCAGCGAGTACTGCTCGACGGCATTGCGGTGACGATGGAGCCATTGGCTCGGTTGCCCGGGCCCGGTGATTCCCTTGATCTCTCGGTCGCGCTGACGCGGACCAGCTCGCGCGCGCCGCAGACACACGCTTCGATTGTCCGATTGGTCGATGCCACCCCACGCGTCTTCCTTCAGCTCACGCAGGTCGGGCAGGGCATCAATGTCGAGGTGCCGCTGATGGCCGGCACGTGGCGCCTGCGCACGCCGGACTGGCGTTACGCCAGGGCCCTGACCATCCCCGTGGGCATACCGTGGCAGTTCGAGTGGCGCCGCCACGCCAGCAGCTTCGAGATGACCAGCGCCCCGGCCGACACGCCCGAAAGTGCCGTCAGCCAGTCCCTGGCGGTGTCGATCGGGCTCGGCTGGGTGTGGGTGCACCCCTTCGTGACTGCGGTCGGCGACTCGGCGCCCTGGTGGACGGCACTCTGGATCGCGACCTGGTTCGCGCTGCTGGGTTGGACTGCAAGCATGGCGTCACGGCGGTTTGCCGCGGGCTTGCTCGTCGTGAGCTTGGCGCTGTTCATCACTGCGGGCGCGATCACTTCCCTGCCCGTCTCAGTGGGTGAAGTGGTTGCGGCTGTGGTGGGCTATGGCCTGGCCTCCATTCGTCGTCCTGAGCGTGGTGAAGGACAAGCGTCCTGGCCGGGACTGCGCCGTCCCTGAGGAAGCCGAATCGGAGATCACGGGATGCAACGAAAGAGGCCAGCGCGTCGCGCTGGCCTCCTCCAAGATGCTGCCTGAGACTTCTGGTGCTAGGCCTTGCGCCGCCGCCGCAGGCCGGCGCCAACCATTCCCACCAAGCCGGTAGCCAGCAAGGTCATCGTCGCCGGCTCGGGAACAACCTCCTCCGGGGTGCTGGTGTAGTCGTAGCTGCCCTGCACCAGGATCCCATCAGTCCTGCCATTCCCCTGCACCCAGAGATCCAGGGTGTTCCAGCCCCCGTTGAAGCTGGCCCCGGAAATGGCCAACTGGAACGGCGTGGTCCAATTGCCACCGTCGGCCGGCAGTGGCGGCGGCGTGATGCCGGTTGAACTGAACCCGGCGCCGTTGAGTTGCCAGCCACCCCAATAGTTGTCCAGCCAGAACGCGTCCAGCAGGATCGAACCAGTGGTAGCGCCTCCGTCAACCCAGAACGATGTCTGGAAATCGTAGTTGTAATGCGGGTCCTCACCGGGACCGTCCGGCCAGAGGCTGGCACTGGGGAGTACGCTGATGTAGTACGCACTGCCCCCGGGTCCCGGCACCGGCGTCGAAGCCCAGCCACTTGGTGTGGCGGTGACCCGTGCGGCGGTCAAGAAGCTAGTGCTGCAATCCGTGGTGGGGGTACTGCCACCGATCGTCGAGCAATTGACCAGCCAGTTGCCTCCCCCGAGAGCTCCATCAGATGGAGAGAGGTAGTTCTGGGCCCGCACGGCAGCCAACGGAACTCCCGCGGCCAGGGCGAAGACCAGTAGGGACTTTCTCAGCGAGACTCCGAATTCAGTAGGGTTTCACTCGCCGAAGACGGAGGCTATAGGAGCACCATTCGTGCCTCTGCTTGGAGCAATCCACCCGGCCGTCGCTCGACGTCGCAAGTCGTTCGCCAGCAACAGCTTCAATAGCGGACGGCTGCTCCCTCGGTCGGTCGCCCAACTGAAGTGCTCCCTGCTGTGGCGTCCCGGCCACCAGCGTTCGTTGGGCTACCGCAACATTGATCCAGCATCAATCGTCTCCACGAAGTCGAGCGAGATCCCGGATCGGACCGCGGGGCCGACGCGGGCGCAGTCCGACCACGCATCCCTTTCGCTCCGCATGTGGCGGCGACAGCACCGAGAGCTAGGCTCCCGGTGATAGCGTGATATCCGACCCCATCCTCGGCTTGAGAATCCAGGTACCGTCTCCCTTTGGCACCAGCACGCCGCGAACGGTGATGCCGAATCCCGGCTTCCAGACCGCGCGGGGAATCCCCAGGAGCGAGTCGATCACCACCTCGGTGGTCGTGGCGGAGTCGGCCGGGTCGGCGATCCGCAGCAGGAAGTCGGGACCGGTGGTCGCGGTGTCGGCGATGAAGGCGCCGGTGATCAGCACCAGCGCGGCGTCGAGCGTGCCACCAGCCGCGTTGTGGCCTCCGACAACGGTGGTCGTCGTCGGCAACGGCACCGGCTGGGTGCCAAGACTCGCGAAGAGACCCTTCAGGAGCACCGGCTGACCGTGATCGGCACCGCTGGTGCCCAGCACCAGCACCGAGTCACCGATGTTGTTGCCGGTGCGGCCGACGCGATGGCTGGCGCCGGTGATCCGGATCTTGCCGGTCGGATCGACCAGGAACGCGCTCGAGTCATGGAAGAACTGCAGCGGTGAGACGACGGTGCCCCGAACGAGGACGCGACGGCCTGCCGCGAGGGTCCGGGCTTCGGCAATGGTGACCTCACGGTAACCAAACCGCACCAGGCGACCGGCGATATTCGAGTCGCTGCGCGCGAGGACGCGCAGAATGCCGGTATCGCCGACAACGACACCGACACTGTCATTCAACGCGTGGCGATCGACATACACCCGCCAGGTGCCCAGCGGCACCGAATCGAAGGTCGCCAGGCCGTGAACGTCGGTCGTCACCAGGCGCAGCGTGTCGCTGCCGTCGGCCGCGAGCAACGCGACATGCGCGCCTTCGAAGAGGGAGTCGGCCGCCGTGTAACTCTGCGAGCCATCACCATCGAAGTACACCTGAACCACTACGGTACCGGTCCCGAAGACCGGCAGCGTCGCCTGTTCGCCGGCGTTGCTGCACGCGGCAGCGAGGGCGAGCGCGCCCGTCAGCAGAAAAAGTCGGGTGCGCATGATCAGTTCCCCATCCGGAAGCCGATGCGGATGGCGCGGGGTTCTCCGCGCCGGCTCAGCAGCTTCCCGAAATTGTCATTGGCCAGCAGCGGGAGTTCCAGCCGGCCGGCGCCGTTGAAGGTCAGGGTTCCCGCCGGATCGACGAGCACCGCCGCGTGATCGAACAGGCCGACATCGGTCGACACCACATTGAATGCGTCGACCAGCAGTGACACCGGATGCGCCTGACCAAACGGCAGCCTGATGCCGAGGTGAAGGTCGAGCGACTGCACCGCCGGATCGCGACAACTGTTCCGCACCGCGAAGAAGCTCGAGGGAGCCGTGAGACAGGAGAACTGGCTCACGAGGCCCGGCATGCCCGTGATCGACGTCTCCAACGGCGCCGGGTCGTTGCCGGAGGAGCCGTCGCCGTTGGCGTCGACGCCCCTCACAAAGCCGGGCGTGAAGGGCAATCCCGAGCGATGGCGGAACCGTGCCGAGAGGGAAATGCCCCCGCCCGAGTACGCCATCATTCCTACCAACCGGCTCGGCACGTCGAAGTCCGACGTCCCCTCGTCCCAAGTGCTGTTGCCCGTGCCTGAGGGGAACGGCGAGAGCTGGTCAGCAACATCGTTGCTGAGCTGCCCCGGGAGATTGTCGCGCGTCCGTGACCAGGTATAGGAAACGTTCAGGGTAAGGCCCGCAGCCACCCGTCGTTCGAGCGCGGCACCAACTTCAGTGTAATTGGCGAACCCGCTCGAGGCGAGCAGGTACGCCATGTCGATGTTGCGGAAACGCCGGTTCGAGCCGACCGCCGGCGTCAATAGCGAGTTGTACTGCTCCAGCGTGCCGTAGATCGCCCGGTAGTCCGAACCGGTACTGACCGGCGCCTGGATCAGGTTGAGGTCGGCTCGGCGGAGCAGGTAGTCGGTATGGTCATAGGCCGCGTGCAGCGTCAGCGACAGACCCTGTCCCAGGCGTTGCGTCAGCGAGCCATCGGCCTTGAAGGCAGCCGGCGACTTCACGCCCTGCTGGAAGAAGGTGAGCGTCGGTCCAACGACCGGCGGCAAGGCCGCCCCTGACATGGTCGGCCAGGTCAGGTCGCCGGTGGCGCGCCGCACGGTGACCGACCCGTCGTTCTGCATCGCTTCGGTCAGTGCCGAGAGGTCGAAATGCACCGGCACTACGCCGGCATCGAGCCGGAGCACCGTCTTGCCGGTCGCATCGGAGGTCCAGACCAGCCCGCCTCGGGGAGCAATTCGTCCACCCTTCCCGTCCGTCGGCTGGAGGGAGGTATTGAGTCCTGACGCCGCTGCCCAGAGGAGATTCGGGGAGATCAGTGCCCTGGGGAACTTCTGCGCTTCGAGCCGCACGCCGCCGATCAGCTGCAACCTGGGCGTCACCTGCCAGCCGTCCTGAAGCGCGAGCGAGGGGTAGGTCACTCCCACCGATGGTGCCGCGCCGCTTCGGGTCGTCTGGACAAAGGCACCACGACCCGCCACGAACGCTGCGACGTCACCGAACTCATATCTCCCGACGCCGTAGGGGAGCCAGTCGTCGGTCACGCGGCGCCGGCTGACGTCGATGACGCCCTTGAAGAGGTGCGAGCCGAGCGCGAAGGTGTAGGCCTCGGTGAGCTGGAATTGTGCATCCTTGAAAAGTCCTGGCACGGTGGCCGACCCGCCAATCGCCAGGTTATCGCCAACGAATCCAGTGAATGGCACCGTCGAGCCGGTCCAGTCGCGCTGGCCAGAGCGAATACCCAATCGCGACTCGCTGACCCAGTCGTCACCCGAGACCGTCAGCGCGGCGGCAAGGGAAAGATCCTTTCCCTCCAGCCGCCCGCCGGCGCCGTTGCTGAGTTCGCTGCCGACCAGCGGATTGTCCTCGGACCACGACGCCATGCCGGCGCGAACGGCGAACGAGGTGCTGCGGCCGAACCGCCAGTCAAAACGACCCAGGGCGTCGCCACCCTTCCAGGTGCGCACGACCGGAGCGAGCCAGGACGAGACCTCACCGTGGCCGAGGGTCTGCACCGCAGCCAGAAGATCCGGAGCGCGGTCGGTGCCGCCGACGGCGACCTCGAATGGATTGGCGCTGGGCTGTGCCAGTTGCCGGTAGTCTGCCGTCAGCGCCCACGAACCGGTATCGCCCTTGATTGACCCCGAGGCGCGGAGACCACCCTCGAAGGAGGAGGCGCTCGAGTCGGACGGGTTGTCGAGCGTGCGGCCACCGAGCTTGGCGCCGCTGTAGGCAAACCAGGGCAGGAAACCGGCCTTGCCCGAGCCGGGGCGCGTTGAACCGGCCAGGATTGCACCAGTCGCCCCCGGCCACTCGACATCGCGGCCGAAGCCAGTCAGCCGGGCCTGGTCGAACATCGCACGGGAAAAGAGCGGGGCGGTTGGCGGTTCGGAGCGGATGCCGGGGTGACGGAAGAGCAGCTCGTCCATCCCGTCAATCACGAGGCGCGACTCCGAGCCGGGCCGCCCGTTGGCACTGGCTGCGAATCCATCGCGGCCGTCGCGCGGGGCGTCGACTACGGAGAATCCTCGCGTCACGTCGGTCAGGTCGCGACGGCGATCGAGGGTGTTGAGTTCGCTGCCGGTGACGAGGCGATCGACGCCACTCCGCTTCTGGAAGAGGACCGCGGGCTGTTCCTCCACCGTGTTTCCGGGCGCCCCTCGCGTGAGGTGCACCGACAGTTCTGACATTCCGCCACCGGAGATCACCAGGTCGGTGCTCCGCAGCGGGCGGTAGCCCAGCTGCTCGGTCAGAAGGGTATAGCGGCCCGGTGCGACCACGGCGAGGACCACCATCCCCCGCGAGTCGGTGGTCTGCATCAGAATGGCCTGCCCGCCCTTCTCCAGGGTGATGCTCACCCCTGGCAGGGTCATCCCGCGTTCGTCTAGAACCGTGGCGGTAAGCCCCCCTGTGGTGAGGCTCTGGGCGGCAAGCGGAGCAGGGCCCACGGCGAGGCAGAAGGCCATGAATACCATGGCTTTCCGCGCTGTGCCGGGCCGAAATTGGGTCATCAAGTGGCTATCCCAGGTGCGGGGGTCAGGTTCGGTCGGCCCGGGGAGCGGCCGGTGGAGTCTCCTGAGATGTGCAGGAGCGGTGCCACAACTCCCGAGCGGCCCGGAACCGCCGGGCCAAGGCCAGGGCGTGTCGATATGTCACACTGAAGGATCTGGGTGCATATTCAACCCTGACCATGCCCAGGCTCTCCTTCCGCGTCCGGCTCTTCCTCGCCCTCCTCCTGGTGAGCGCCATCCCTCTGGCGGTCGCGACGGAAGCGGGAATCATCGTATCCCGTCGAATCCAGGAGCAGCAAGGCCCCGGCCCATTCGATGCCACCATCTTCACCTGGCGCACCGCCCGAGAGGAACTCGCCCACACCGAGGGACTGAGCCCTGGGGCGCTCCTCGCGATCGCTCGTCACGACAGCGCGCTGGTTGGGTACGCGACACTGCGGAACCAGTCGGTGGCCGCGGCAGCCAACCTCAGGGCGATCTCGGCGTGGCTGCTGGCCGTCATCACGATCGCCATGCTCCTCATCGTGGCGATCATCGGGACGATCCTCTCCGGCGGCTTCTCGGGACCACTCGAGGAGGTGCTCGACTGGACGCGCCGCATCCGCAGGCGGGAGCCGCTCCCCGCGACCAGTGACGCGGGTGGTCCGGCCGAGTTCGCGACCTTGCGCGAGTCGTTGCGGGACATGCAGAGCGGCCTCGAGCAGGCCCGGGCCGGAGAAGCTCGAGGCCGAGCGGTTGCGAGCCTTCAGCGAAGTGGCCCGACGCGTCGCGCACGAGATGAAGAATCCGCTCACGCCGATCCGTCTCGCGGTGCGGCAGCTTTCGCGCACTGCGTCACCGGAAACGCGAGAAGCACTGGATGTCATCGCGGTGGAATCGGCCCGCCTGGAGGTGATGGCGCGCGAGTTCGCCGAACTGGGCCGGCTCCCTGAAGGGGTCGCCTCACCGGTCGACTTGCCCGAGCTGCTCGATGACCTGCTCAAGAGCACCGTGCCCGAGGCGATGGTGCGCCGACTCGAGGTGGGGGAAGGGGTCACCCCCGTCAACGGCTACTACGATCCGCTGCGGCGCGCCTACAGCAACCTGCTGCGCAACGCCGTCGAGGCGTGTCATGGCAAGGGGAGCATCGTCTGCAGATGCACCGCTTCGTCCAAGAGTTCGTTCACCACCCACAGACCTTGCTCGCCGAGGTCCGCGCAGTTCCGCACCGCCTGGAGCCACGATTTCGTCCAACGCGAACCGCTGAACTCGACCCGCTCCGAGCGCAACCGCGCCGTCACCCGCAGCTTCGCATTCCGCCGCGCTTGGGCCAACTGCTGACGATGACGCATCACATGCCGCAGTTGACGCAACTCCCGCGGCGGCAACCAGACCTGCGGCAAATAGCCGACGCGCAACAAGTCGGCGAGCAGCCGCGCGTCGGACCAGTCGGTCTTATCGGGACTTTGCTTCAGCTTGTGGACGTACGCCGCATGGGCCAGCGACACCTGCCAGCCCGCCGCGACGAGTTTCTCCGCCAGGTCCGCCGCCCCGCAGCACGCCTCGATCGCCGCCAAGATGACGACCCCAGAGCGCTCCACCACCTGCCGGATCGCCTTCGCCGAGTTGGAACAGCGATGATTCGACAGCACCTGGCCCGACGCATCCATCACGCACACCTGCACAAACGCCTGATGATAGTCCAGACCGACGTAAACCGTGCTCTTACGCACCTGACCCGTCAACGTTACCTTAACCATGTCCGCGGCTCCTGAGTGAGATGGGGTGAAAAACTTCTCACACCACATTCCCCTCCCGACCGCGGACTTTCATCCCCATCTACTTTTGTCCTGAAATGGAGTTGTCATGGGTTGGGAAGCCTGGTTGGTGGCGGCGGTCGTGGTCGTGTTGATTACGGCCCTCGCCAGGGAATTGGCCGGGGCCGACGTCCTGTGCGTCTCCTTATTATCCGTGCTGCTCGTCGCGGGCGAAGTGAGCGGATCCCCAAAGCTGCCGTCGCTCCGAGAGGCCATGTCCGACTTCGGCAATCCGGGGTTGATCACGGTCGGCGTGCTGTTCGTCGTCGTCGCCGGGCTGATCCAGACCGGGGCGATGAGTCTGATCACCGGACCGTTGATGGGCCGGCCCGAAAACGGCGTTTTCCGCTCAACTGCGGATTCTGGCTGCCGGTCACGACGCTGAGCGCGGTGCTGAACAACACGCCGATCGTCGCGATGTTCATGCCGGTCTGCAACGACCTGTGCAAGAAGGCGAACATCAGCCCTTCGAAGCTGTTCATGCCGATGGCTTATGCGGCGACGCTGGGCGGCGTGCTGCACGATGATCGGCACCAGCACGAACCTGGTGGTGAATGCCGCGCTGGTGAAGTCAAGCCTGCCGGCCTTCCAGCATGTGGGACATCGCCTGGGTGGGTATTCCCTGCGCCGCCGCCGGAGTCGCCTATTTGCTGCTGGCGGACGCTGTCTTGCTGCCGGACCGGCGGCCGGCCATCAGCCTCAATGACGATCCGCGGCAATATACGGTGGAAATGTCGGTCGATCCGGCCGGACCGCTGGTCAATCAGACGATCGAAGTCGCCGGATTGCGGCATCTGCCGGGATTGTATCTGGCAGAGATCGACCGTGGCGGCGACGTTCTGCCCGCCGTCGGTCCGAAAGAGCGGCTGCAGGCCAATGACCGGCTGGTGTTCGTCGGCGATCGTGGAATCGGTGGTCGATCTGCGGAAGATGCGCGGTCTGCGGCCCGCGACGGACCAGGTGTTCAAATTGGAGATCGCCGGTCACGCACCGGTCGTTGATCGAAGCGGTGGTTTCGCACCGCTGCCCGATCCTGAACAAGACGATCCGCGAAGGGCAATTTCGATCGCGTTATCAGGCGGCCGTGCTGGCCGTGGCGCGCAGCGGGCAGCGATTGCCCGGCAAGATCGGCGACATCGTGCTGCAGCCCGGCGACACGCTGCTTTTGGAAGCCCATGCCGATTTCGCCAATCAGCAGCGGAATTCCAACGATTTCTACTTGGTCAGCAATGTGGCGAATTCGGCACCCCCCCGGCATGATCGGGCCTGGACGGCGCTCGCCATTCTGTTGGCGATGATCGGCGTCGTGACGTTCCTGGGATGGGACATGCTCACCGCGGCGTTCGTCGCCGCCATCGCGATGATCGTCACCCGCTGCTGCACCAGCAACGAGGCGCGGCAAAGCATCGACTGGCCGGTGCTGGTGACCATCGGCGCAGCGTCCGGCATCGCCAAGTCGCTGGAGACGACCGGACTGGCGAAGGTGCTGACGGTGCAAATGATCGCCTGGGCCGGCCCGAGTCCGTGGATGCAACTGGCGGTGATTTATTTCCTGACGATGGTGCTGACCGAACTGATCACCAATAACGCCGCGGCCCAGTTGATGTTCCCGTTGGCGATCTCGACGGTCAAAACAGCTGGACGTCAGCCATGTGCCGTTCGCCGTGGCGATCATGGTGGCGGCCTCGATGGGGTTCGCCACGCCGTTCGGCTATCAGACCAACCTGATGGTCTACGGCCCCGGCGGCTACAAGTTTACGGACTATCTCCGGGTGGGGATTCCGTTGGATCTGTTGATGATGGTCGTGACGCTTCTGTTGACGCCGATATTCTACGAATTCTGAACGCCCGAACCTCTCCGTAGCCGGAAGAGCCGTGCGAGGCGGACGTTTTTCCGGATCGGCAAGGTTTGCCCCGCTCGCGCCGTTGCCGACGCGATCCCCGCACGCGGTTTCGCGGCTCATATTCCATGATCGCTGTTCGGCGAATCGTCGAAGAATACTAGAGCGGACGATCGGCGAGGATTCGCAGTCGAGATTCGACGAGCAGCGGTAGGGTTTGCCGAGTCATCGAGGCGAACCAATCCATCGCGGACCAATTGGTTCGCCTCGTCGGAGCCCTCGGCAAACCCTACATTTGCGGTCAATCGTCGCCCGCCGTCCGCGATTTGCCATCTCCCCTGCGCTGCTTCCGAGAACGTCGCCGCTGATGATCTCCTACTTCTATCAGAAGTACAGCACCTGGATCCTGTGGGGCGTGGCGCTCATCGTTCCCGTTCGTCTGGCATCAGGCGGAATCGATTCGCTCCAACAACGACATCGAAACCTGGCTGCCCCGCGACACCGACGTCCGCCAGAACTTACGAAGAATTCAAGGCGCGATTTCGGCGGCGAGGAAGTCGTCGTCATCGGCATCCGACAGACGGCGGACGATCCGAAGCTGATCGAAGCCGCTCGCCGGCACGGCTGGAACGTCAGCCGGGCGTTCGCCAATGCTGGACGCCCGACCGGCATGGTCCGCAGCGGATGGACCAGTTCGGCGTGCCGGAGGAGGAAGCCCGCGGCCGGCTGACCGGCCTGTTGTCGTCGGAATCCGGCGGCGATGCAGGGCCTGGTGCTGCTGCTTACCGAGCAAGGCTTGAATAACCGCGACGCCACCGTCGCGGCAGATTCGCGAGACGCTGAACTACTGCGATCTGGGCGTTGCCGACGTCGCGTCTGACCGGCGCGCCGGTCATCGTTTCCGAACTGGACCGGCTGGGCAATCAGAAGACGAACAGGCGTTCTTTCGCGATCACCATTCTGATCAGCATGGGCCTGTTGTACCACTCGTTCCGGCATTGGGGGATGACGCTCGCCACGCTGGGCATCACGCTGTGGGGCATCTATCTGAACCAGGCCGATTCTGTCGTGGTGCGGCGGCGAGATGAATTTCATCCTCGGATCGCTGTCGGTGATGGTGATGATTTTCACGCTGTCGATCGTGATCCACTTCGTCAGCTACTACGTGGAAGCCGTCCGCAACGGCGCCGCCGATCCGCTGTATGCGCGCCTTGAAGGAATCGTGGAATCCGTGCTTTCTGTCCACGATGACCACGCTGATCGGGCTGATGTCTCTGAACGTCAGCACCATTCTGCCGGTGAGCCAGTTCGGCTACGCGGCCGCCGTCGGCTCGATCGTGGCGCTGGTCGTCGGCCTGGGCATCACGCCGGCGCTGCTGGTCATCTGGCCGGACTGCACGCGTCCAGTCGATGCAGATTCAATTCGATTTCTACGGCTGGGGCGGCTGGGTCGCCCGCAACAAAGGACTGCTGTTGACGGCCGGCGTGCTGCTGCTGGCCGTCACCGGCGGCGGCATCGCCCAGTTGAAACCGGATATCGATCCCATCGAATTCCTGCCGCGCAACAGCCGGGTTCTCGACCGATCTGCAAGGACATCGAAACGCAACCTGACGGATGTCGATTCGCTGGAAGCCGTCGTCGATTTCCACGGCCGGATCTCGCCTTCCTCGACCAGTTGCAGCGGGTCCGGCAGATCTCGAAGCGAAAATCCAGGCCCATCCGGCGATTCGCCACACGCTGTCGCTGGCGACGTTCTTTCCCGACCGAAATGCCCGACAGCCCGTTCGCCGCGGCCCGGCTGCTGTCCACGGCTCAAAGCCAGTCGGGGCAAGACGGCCTGATGGCGAAGAATCAGCAACTCTGGCGGATTTCCGCCCGCATCCGCCGCGACAAGCATCGCCATCCCGTCGTCGTGATGGAGGAACTGCAGACATACGCTCGCCGGCGAGCCTGTCGCATTTCACCGGCGTCGCTCCGCTGTTGAAGAGCGCCGAAGCAGAGATTTTCGCCGGCTTCTGGCAAAGCTTCACCGGCGCCTGCCTCACCATCTGGATCGTGATGTTGCTGTCGCTGCGATCGTTCACGGCCAGCATCGTCGCCATGGTTCCGAACATCGTGCCGATCTGGCTGGTCTTCGGCTCGTGGGATTTTTGGGCGTTCCGGTGGACATCGGCATGATGATGACCGGCAGCATCGCGCTGGGAATCTCCGTCGATTGCACGTTCCACTTCCTGGTGCTATCACCGCGAAGCCGTGCGCCAGGGAGCGACCACCGAAGAGGCCGTCCGGCAAGCGCTGGCCCATTCCGGCGAACCGATGTTCGATTCGACGCTCATTTCCAGCGTCGGCATGCTGGCCTTGTGCCTGAGCAGCTTCTCGCCGACGGCCCGGTTCGGCTGCCTGATGGCGGCTCAGATGGTCGCGTCGCTATTGGGCGAACTGGTCTTTCTGCCGGCCCTGTTGTGCCTGACCGGACCTCGCCGTGCAGCTGCCGCGGTTCCGTCCGCCGAAGTCGAAGAGACAGTTGCCGAAATCCGCTCGCTGCCGCTGCGTCCGCATTTCACGGCGGCATCGCGATCCCGCACCGTCAGCCGGTAGAATCTGACGTGGGGCACGTTTCGGTAGTGGCTCAGTTTGAAATCGGTAGTCGGGCCGAATCGGCTGGGACTAGACAGGCTTCCCGATCCGTCGGACACTTCGGGCATGATGCCAAAACAGCCAGTCAAGAAGAAGCCCGGCCCGAAGGACACGAACCAACTCGCCAAGAGCATCGTCGATCAGGCGACGGGGAATGTGCAACCGGAGCCGGCTTCAGACGAGCCGGAGAGTGCGGCGGTCAAGCGTGGCCGGATTGGTGGCGCTAGGGGCGGTTCAGTGAGGTGCTTCAGCTCAGCAGTGCTTGGACGCAGGAGGCGCGACGTGGGCATCGACGACATCATACCGACACCAGGCCGGCGGTGGCGAGAGATCGGGAAAAGCACTGCCGGCTCAAAGCCGCCAGCAGCGGCATCGAACAATGACGTGCCTGACGGTTCCCGCTTGGTGCGGTCGCGGTATTTGGTGCTGACGCGCTGAGGCAGGCGTTTTTCGGCAAAGGAGAGCGAATCCATGCCGTGCTCGTGGACTTTCGCCAGCAGCGCGTCGAGCTGGGCCTCGTCCTGGAGTTGCCGTTCCCGTTCCTGCTCCGCCTGCTGCTTCTGACGGTCTTCCTTCCAGCGCTGCCATTTGCTTTTGCGGGTCTCCGGACTGCCGCCGCCGGACGAGCGTTCCAGGCTGGTGTACCCCTGCGAGAAATCGTAGCCCATGAACGATTCCTCTTCGAAATCGTGCCGGCCCCCTTGAGCCGACTGCACGATGTTGATCACCAGGATGATGGCCCCGAGGAAGATCAACGCCGACATCTGCAGCACCAATCCGGCGAGCATCAACGCCCGGCGACCGCGTAACTGGCGTAGATCATGCCGCGAAAACCTGTTCCGCGGGCAGCCGGCTCGACAGGGCCGCTTGCAGCATCTGGCCGCCGTCAAACGGAAAGATCGGCAGCAGATTGAACAGCAGCAACAAGTAGCTCGCCGCGAACCACAACAGGCACAAATCGACGAGCAGAGTTTGAGCGGTCAATTGTCCGACGGGAACGATGAACGGATTGAGCGCGATCCTCAACGATTCCGGGGCGTAAAAACTCGGAAAGAAAGCCGCGCAGATCAGCAGGTTCACCAGCGGTCCCGCCGCCGCGGTGAGAAACTGGGCCAAGTGCCCCGGGCCGGGCTGCGCCATCGCCAAGCCGCCCAGTGGCGAGAGGATGATTTCGTCCGCGCCGCCGCCGGTCCAGCGGGCGGCGAAGACATGGCCGAATTCGTGCAGCAGCACGGCAAAGACCAGCAGGGCGAAAAAGACCAGCCCGACTTCCGGGCCGCACTGGATCATGAGGATCACCGCCAGCGCGGGCAGCATCCACGACAGGCGGATCTCCGTCCCAAAGAGGCGGCCGACTCGCAACGACCAGAAAATCCAACTGTGCCGATCCATCATGGCCGACCAATTCGCCCACAGACGCGTCCGAAACATCGCCGGACGCCAGCGCCGACACGAATGCCACCAATAGTTTATCCATCCGCCCGCCGCGAAGCAAACTG
>CAWKMI010000002.1:0-409626 GCA_963850655.1 uncultured Gemmatimonadales bacterium | reverse complement strand
GCGGGTTAGACGGTCCGGCCTAGCTGCCGCAGGCCCCCGTATCACCGTAGTCGATCGTCGTAATCCGGGCCCCTTCCCACGAGGCTCCATGGCGCACGGTTTGCGCTTGGTAGTCGGTCGTGGATCCGACCCATGTCGCTCCGCACCGCCGCCGACCTGCAACCATGAATGAAACGGTGAGTGTGTCGTTCCGTATCTTGGGCGTGGCAATACTGATCGTGCGGATTGCCGAGTCCCGAGCTGTCGGGTTGCGCGCATGAAGAGTACGCCACAGAAAATCGCGATAGGGGCGCCAGAGCACCGAATCGCTCGAAGGCATCTGGATCTGCCACGCACGCTCCGTCGTATCCCGGCTCCTCGGCCAACTGGCCTCCAAGGTTTCCAAGAACAGCGGCCATGACGAGTAGACGGCTACGCTATCGCCGCCACCTCCGCAAGGGTTCGTGTGGAGGGCGTCTGAGCTGGAATAGACCCAGCAGACAGGCACGACACTAGAGGCCAACCGTCAGCCAGCTCCTCACACGCTTCATTGATGGTCCTCTTCTTAACCGGTCCGTCTAACGCCCTGCGCTTCTGCGGCGAGGCCAGGTGAGGCCGCCGCATTCCTTAGATAAAGCATACATCGCGGCGGCCGAACCGCCTTGGCCTCGACGGCAGCAAGCGCTTGTTAGACGCCGGGTCCCCCACTCGTTGCTGAGGTCCCGAATCGTGATCTTGAGCCCCACCGCTGCATGTCGGCGTAGATGGGAGTGACATCGCTTGCGGCCGCGGCCAACTCAGAGAGCTTGACAGTGCCGGTTAGGAGCTTGTCGAATTGCCTTGCGACGCGCCTCGTTGAAGCCTTCGATCCGAGCATAGAGGGGCCCGGGCAAGAACCCTTCGTCTCGCGCAAGCGCTGCAAGGTCAATCAGAAACCGGCATTTGTCGATCCGTTCGCTCAAGATGGGCTCCCCGCTGGGCCGGCTTTGGACATCATCAAGTGGCGGAGCGCCGAGTTCGATCAGTGTGTATCCAAGACTGACCGCCTCAATCCATGACTCCTTCTTGACTGCCGCGCTAAATAGTCGAACCACACCCCAGTTGTCGATTGGCACGTCTTGATCCATCGCAACTCCACATTCCGGCGGCTAACTCCCTGCGCTTCTGCCGCGAGGCCAGGTGAGGCCGCCGCAGTCCTTAGATAAAGCATACATCGCGGCGGCCGAACCGCCTTGGCCTCGACGGCAGCAAGCGCCTGTTAGGTAGCGGCTACCCCGGACGCGTCGCCTGCTCATACGCTCGCAGTAACCTCGCAAGGTCGGCCTTCTCCGAAGACCAGGCGTTTGTTCAGGCCCCAAGGGCTCCGCCCCTTTGGTGCTTGAAGTCGATCCACTTGGTCCGGGGATTCGCATGACGAAAGGTCTCCCAGAGCATCGGGAGATAGTCGCCATCCGGGGCAAGCCCGATGATATGCCTAACACTGATCCTCTCGGGATCACCGCGATGATAACGGTACGTGATGTATAGTGAGCGCCGCTTGCAGTTGCACCGGCGGCGCAGAAGGCGCTGATCCCATCCGCTTATTGGTGCCAACTCATCCCAGATGAAGGCCGCAATGCTGCGTGAGTGGCAGACCGTCAACCAAGCTGGTCTGTCACCACACGAAAGACATTGCCACCAGTATCTGGCCATGAGTGCCGCTCCCCTAACGACCTGCGCTTCTGCGGCGATGCCAGTCGAGGCCGCCGCCATCCCCAAACCAAGCTAACGCGGCGGCCTCGGGGCTTTTGACCTCATCCGCAGCAAGCGCTAGTTAGGTGCCTGCCCCGGCCGATTGGCGCCTGGGGTACCGCCGAGACGACAAACTGCCGTTTGGATTTCACTTCCGAGGCTGCCCGGGCTATAGCGCACCCACCGTGTGGTGTCGGGGGCTTGAGCACCCTGGCGCGGCGGCAAGACACCCTCAGCGTCATCACGGATCTCAAGGATTCGCGAACGCCTCCGCGACAATCGAAATGCGTCAGTTCGACCTCATACGTCGGAGGCACACGTCCGATACCACCCCCGCGGAATTCCCGCACGCGGGCGATGATAGAGCCGTCTGGTGCATGACGAACCGAATTTGTGTCAAGCTCAGCCTGCAGCCCTTTGCCCGGTCCAGCGGCACCCCGCGCCTGTGCCGATGCTGGCTTGGGACAGCCGCCGAGAAGGACCCCACGATGCGAGCCTGCGCAGCATGGTCATGATCCCTCCTAATAGGCAGTGCACCTAACGACCTGCGCTTCTGCGGCGGGGCCAGCCGAGGCCGCCGCCTTCCTCAAGCGGATCAAACGCGGCGGCCTCGGCGCGCTGGCTCCGACGACGACGGCGGCCGCAGGTCGCCCCGGGATGCTGGAAGCTCCTCTCGGCGCCGCCACCCGCGCTGTCCGCGCTGCAGTTAGACACACGCCCGCCGAAAACGCTCCCACCGTGCCGAACACCACGGCATAGAAGAGCAATGGAGCGACACCCAACGCACGGCCCTCTAAAAGAGTTCGTATGATACCGAAGACACTCACCGAGGCAGCTCCTGCGACGCCAACCAGAGGGCGGTCGTGGAGCGAGAGCTCGCCCACGGTTCTGTCACGCTCCGTCGGGTATGGTGCCGCGAAGCCGCAACCACAAAGGGCCCGAGATCCGCTAAGGGACCGCCGACATTACGCCCCACTGAAGAGCCCGTGTGCCGGAAAGCGCTCGCCGGGAAACGGAGCCATGTGTGACCCGACCAGGAAGCCGACCACCACCAGGCAGAACCAGTCCAGCGAAGGCAACTTCGCACTATCGGCTAACATTCCGTTCCCTCGGGTTATCTTGTTCGACCTAACGCCCTGCGCTTCTGCGGCGAGGCCTGGCGAGGCCGCCGCCATCCCCAAGTCTACTAAACGCGGCGGCCGAGCGTTTCAGGCCTCGACCGCAGCAAGCGCCTGTTAGGCGCCGAATGCGACCAGATGCCTCCTGCCGCCTCTGGGTTTCCGCCTCAGCCGCCGCAACTATCGCCGCCGTCGCCGGAAAAGCCCGGCCCGATACCCCGAATTCCGTTGGGCACCAAGTGAGCGACGCTGATCCAACCCACCTTACCGGCACGGTTGGTGACCTGTACCCACCACGTACCGTTGGGAGGCGAGACCTGCAGGGGGCGGTCCGTATCCGGCGTGTCGCGAACAGGGTCCCAGAGCTCATCATTGCCGACCGTGACACCATGCCATCGATAGCCCCACTGACCTTCCCCGTAGTAGCCGATGATCTCGATGGTATCGCCAACACCAGCATGGATGCTGGCGGTCGGATTCCGCAACGGAACACGCAAGACCAGCTTGCCGGGGTGGGCACTGCGCAAGTCTCCGTGATCGGCGCGAACGACCTCACCGCGTGAAATGACATAGGCGGCGGGGGCTCCCGGCGCCGGACGTACGCGGGCGACGACCCGACCCTTGGCGCGCCACTCCCCGAGATGGCAGCATTCGTATGGGCAGACAGCGGAGTCAATCACAGGTTCAGGAACCGACGATTGGCCGACGGCGGATCGGCCGGGAAGAAGTAACACTGCAAGAACGAGAATATCGGTTCTCATGCCGTCATTCACCCCTGATGAGTGCGCCTAACGCCCTGCGCTTCTGCCGCGAGGCCAGGTGAGGCCGCCGCAGTCCTTAAATAGAGAATACCTCGCGGCGGCCGAACCGCTCTGGCCTCGTCGGCAGCAAGCGCCGGTTAGACGGCCTGCCCGCTCAGTGAAGCCAACGATCATCCTAGTCGTCGACCGCCCAGACCGTGAAGCGTACGCTCCCAACGCCCTCGGTGGTGTACTCCTCGATCCGATGGTGACCGCACCCCCGACAGGCAAGCCTCTGCACGAAATAGCCCTCCCGGTCGACTGGGCCATTCGGTGACGAAGAGCGTGACTACATCACCTGGTCGCATGGCATCGCGAAACAAAGCGGGGCATTTCGGGAGAACGCGCAATGAATCAACAACTCGCTTTGGACCGGTGGCAAGCGCGCGGACAATCTCCTGATTGCTCAGGCTCGAGGCCGCCGCCCCACAGATGACGAGATCAGGGAGCGCATTTGTGATCTGCTGCCTGAGGTTGAGGTACATCTTGAGCTTCCACTCGGCTGACTCCGACACCGCCACCTTCTGCGCGGCCGAAGGGGAGGACGCGAGCGCTGTGAACAAGAGCGCCATGCCCATGAGGTCCATCGCATAGAGACACCCTCCTAGGCAAGCCGTCTAACGCCCTGCGCTTCTGCCGCGGGCCAGGGGAGGCCGCCGCATTCCTTATAAGACTACTGGCGGGCGGCCGCACCGCTCTGCCCTGCCAGCAGCAAGCGCGTGTTAGAGCGCGGCCAACCCGGACGTCCGTCAAGCCACCCGCGCCAGATGTCGCGCCTCGGGCCACAGGCCCGGTTCCTACCGCGCCTATAACATCACGGGCGTACAGGAGAGTGGTGTTGGAGCCACCGCCACCAATGTCCGCGAAAGAAGGCCCACACCAAGCGAGCACGATCCGTGGATGCATTCGCCCACCGAAGAGCCGAAGTTCCCGCCGGCGCCACCGCCTGGCGATCATGGGTCCGAACACGCGCAGCGATGACGATGGCCATCGGAGCACTCACAAAAGAAACGACCACTGCACGACGGCGTCCACATTGTGATCTCCATTCACGGGGTTGGTCCCGGCGCTCTAACGACTCTGCGCTTCTGCGGCGAGGCCTGGCGAGGCCGCCGCAGTCCTTAGATAGAAACTACATCGCGGCGGCCGAACCGTCCTGGCCTCGTCGGCAGCAAGCGCTTGTTATGCCGCTGCTACTCTGACTCCACGATCTCGGTCACATCGAGCAACTGACGGCCGTGCCGGACCGTCAAGACGACCACCCGCTGCGCGTCGACCCGATACACCACGCGGTAGCGACCATAGATCAACTCCCGGTATTCCGGGCGATCGAGCTCGGGCACTCGCCGCCCTCGACGGGGGAACTTGGCGAGCGACTTCGTTGAATCGAACAGGCCAACGACCCAATTCCGCGACGCCTCGGGGCGGTCGGCCGCGATGTAGGCTGCAATGGCCGCCGCCCGCTCGATCGCGAGCGGGGCCCAGATCACCTTCACGGGGTGAGTCGGGCGAGTACCGCGGCCTTCGCCTTGGCCTGAGACACACCTTCCCCTCGCGCCACTTGCCCTTCCGCCAGCCGGACGTCCTCGAGCAGTTCGAGGCGGTCCTGCATCGCCTCATAGGCCCCCGCGTCCACGAGGACGGCCGCGCTCCGGCCGTGCTGGGTCAGAATGACCGGACGCTTTGTCCGCTGCACTTGTTGGAGCACCGCGGCCAGATTGGCCCGAAAGTCGGCGAGCGGGCGGATGTCCTTGGTTGGTCGAAGGCGGGGCATGGCAGTCCTCAGGATCAGATTGTACAATATAATGTACAATGAGAGCGGAGCCGTGAACAGCTCCCCCGTGGAAGGATCCCCGAAGCGGCATAACGACCTGCGCTTCTGCGGCGGGGCCAGCCGAGGCCGCCGCCATCCCCAAACCTATCTAACGCGGCGGCCTCGGCGCTTCTGGCCCTGTCCGCAGCAAGCGCCGGTTAGGCCGCAGCTGTCACCGTCACTGGACTTGTGCTGCTGTCTTCGGATCGCGAGTGCTTCACAACGCGGATCAATGAGGAACCACCTGGTCTCCCGGGATCGGGGGAAGTCGGTATCGGTAGATCCCATCCATCGCCTCTCCACCGGCGTACAATAGTGTGTCACCTGCCACGGCAATCGTTTGGGCGAGTTGATCGAGCTTCAAGACCCGGAGCAACTTGCCGGTCCAGTCGAACACATGAACGAATTGTGCGTCCCACGTGTAGGTTCCCTCGGGCCCGGAACGGGCGTGCTGATTGAAGCGGGTGATGCTGAGCCGCCCGGCGAACAGTGCGTACAGACGATCCTGGGTTGCGGCACAACCAGCGTAGTAGTATCGAGGACTAGGATTGTGCCAGCCGCCAGCCGCGTCCTGGGCAAAATCCCCTTCGTCGGTATTCGGAATCGGAACGGCCGCTCGGCCGAGCGACTTCCCGTTGCCATCGAAGAGGTCGACGCGCGAAGCAGCTGGGTAGGCAATGGCAAAGCGGTCCCCCGATGGCTTGGGACACACCCAGACGCCGCTGGAGCTACCCTCCCGGACCTCTTTCGTCACCTGTGGCGCACCAAGAATGGGCGCTGGGACAATCCTGGTCACGTGGCCGAGCGAGTCCGCCAGCATGATCCGATTCGACTCGGTGAAGCCGATGAGGAGCATCCGTTCGTGGGTCAGCCACAGCATCCGGAGCGCCCTTGGCAGACCGGCAGCTCGATCCATGCCCAAGCCGTTGATAATGCGGGGCAGCGTCCCAGGGGTGACGCGCGCGGGCATCCGGGTCAGCCGGCTCAGGTTGCCATCGTAGATCCACGCTCCGGAGGTGTCCCCTGGACGGCTGCTGATCTGGACCACACTGGCGAAGTCCCCGGGGCCCGCCCCGCGCCTGCCGAAGGACCTTCGGATCACCCCGGTGGCGGCATCGACGACGTGCAGGAAAGGACTGCCCGATTTGTCGCCAACCCAAAGCGCGGTTCCGGAGAGGAAAAGCTTCGCCGCCACCCCGATGGTCGGATCGAGCGTGAATTCCTCACCGGTCAAGACTAGCGGGTGGAATTCCTCATGCAGGAACGTGGCTGGAAGCTTGCCTGTTGCGGTTGGATAGTCCGGATACAGCTTGTCGAGTTGCGACTGCCCTTTGGCCGGCGCGACTAGCATCGAGATGCATACAGCGGCATTGCCGGCCCACTTCAGGACCACACCAAGCACTCGCACCCATGGATGGTTTTGAGGCTGTCGGATGCGTTCGAGAGCTTGTCTCGGGATTGCACGATGCCAGTCCATTGCTCGCCTCCACCGGTTGCTTCATCCATTGTCCGCTGTCGGCCTTGTATCTCTGAATCTGCGTTCTGCTGTACTTCTGGATAGGGTGGTAACCCGTTCCGCCTAAGGGCCTCGAGCCCGTTCGTTAGCCTGGGTGCCACCCGTTGTTGATCGCCGAGAGCCCGAACAGTTGCCGGGGGCCGGACCCCGCATCACGCAAGGTTGGGCCACGCCGATCGTTTCCTGCCTGGAGCCGCTCATGGACCGCTTCATCGGCATCGATGTTTCGAAGGCGACGCTCGACATCGCCCGCTCCCCGACGGGGAAAGCTGGACCGTCACCAATGATGACGCACGGCCTCGCGGAGCTCGCCCCGCGCCTCGTCGCCCTCGCCCCGGCGCTCGTGGTGATGGAAGCCACCGGCGGCTTCGAGATGCTCGCCGCGATCACCCTAGCCAAGGCCGGGCTCCCGCATCGCCATCGTCAATCCGCGCCAGGTGCGCGACTTCGCGAAAGCCATGGGGCAGCTCGCCAAGACCGACGCGCTCGATGCCGGCATGCTCGCCGACTTCGCCCAGCGCGTGCGGCCCACGCCGCGTCCCCTGCCCGATGAGGCCGCCCAGCTGCTGGAGAGCCTGCTCACGCGCCGCCGGCAGATCGTCGAGATGCTCACCGCCGAGAAGAATCGCCTCGGCTTCGCCCGCGGCCCCGTCAAGCGCGATATCACCCAGCACATTCGCTGGCTCGAGAAGCGCCTCGCCGATGTCGACGGCGACCTGCAGGACGCCGTCGAGCGAGCCCGCTCTACCAAGCGAAGGCGGACCTGCTCCGCAGTGTCCCCGGCGTCGGCCAGGTCACCGCCCTCACCCTGCTCGCCACGCTCCCCGAACTCGGCCAGCTCTCGCGGCATCAGATCGCGGCGCTCGTCGGCGTCGCGCCCGATGAATCGCGACAGCGGCACGATGCGCGGCAAACGGATGGTCTGGGGCGGTCGCGCCCCGGTGCGCGCCGTGCTCTACATGGCCGCCCTCGTCGGGCTCAAGCACAATCCCGTGCTGCGGGTCTTCTACGAGCGCCTGCGCGCCGCCGGCAAACCGTTCAAAGTGGCGGCCACCGCCTGCATGCGAAAGCTGCTCACGATCCTGAACGCGATGCTGAAACACAACGTCGCTGGGACCCCCAACACGCTTGACTTTCGAGACAGTTGCTAACGACCTGCGCTTCTGCCGCGAGGCCAGGTGAGGCCGCCGCATTCCTTAGATAAAGAGTACATCGCGGCGGCCGAACCGCTCTGGCCTCGTCGGCAGCAAGCGCCTGTTAGACGGCGCGCCTACCACCCACGCCGGCCGTCACGACGCCGAAACTCCGTTCGTTGGAATGCCGACCCCTCGGGCCAAAGCAGCCCGGTTCGTACGGCGAGTCTTTGCACCTCTGCGGGCATCAAGCCGTGATCCTGTACCCAGTCGCGCCACTGTGGTACCGCGAAGGACCACCACAGCCACGCGAGCAGTGAGCCGAGTATCCCACCCACGGAGAGGCCGAGGATCACCAACGGCAGCTCACTGCCTCGACTGATTCTGAATCCTTCGAATCCGCCCGCCACGATGACGATGGCCATCGGACCATTCACAAAGAGAATGCCCCACAGTACTGCTGCCGTTGGCGTCGGCTTCTTCATGAAATGGCTCCAGGTAGTCCGAAACCGCTCAGGACTTCTTGCGACCGTCTAACGCCCTGCGCTTCTGCGGCGAGGCCAGCCGAGGCCGCCGCCATCCCCAAGCTTATCTAACGCGGCGGCCTCGGGGCTTCTGCCCTCGTCCGCAGCAAGCGCCTGTTAGGCCCCTGGTTAGCGATGCCGACAATCACAGCTCGCTCAGCGGATGTGCAGCTTGTATAGCCGGACATGCTCAAGGTCGTCCACATCGGTCCAAATGCCGAGGATGTAGTCCGCGCCGATATCAGTCGGCGTGAAGTGAGGCGGCAGCGTGACGGTGCCTGTAAACCGTCCATCACTGTCGAAGATGGTGACTTCACTGCGGTCGGTAGGAACCACCTTGCTGGCAATCATCCAGATCCGTCCGCGCCCGTCGACCACCATCCCCCCGAAGGCTGGGTGACGCTGAGGAGCGGGCACAACTTGCCACCGACCTTCAATCGCCTCGGCGGCCTGCGGACCCGCCGCCTGCAGTTCAGCTTGCTTGGCTCGTGCGATCTCAGTCGATGAAACCACGCGACGACCCGCCGTACTGCGAAAGATCCGGCTGAGTTTGCCGTCCGGCCTATACGCTTGTGCCTCATACCGTGCTGCGTCGCCGATCCAAACGCTGGAACCGCGGACACCAACAGACGTCTCGAGTCCGAACGGTACTCCGAGGGAGCGAAGGGTCTGTTGGCGGCCCTCACCATGGGTCATGATGTACTGATCAGTACCGGGGAAGCGGCCGAGGACTGCCGTGATGGAATCGAAATGGGCGGTCAGGTGGACGACGCCGATCGTGTCGCGTTGCACCTCGGGAGATACGTGCATGAGAAGGAGCGACTGAGCCCGACCCAACTGCCGTCGCCCAAGCGTCCGATCGGTTTGATCTCGGCGGTTCCATCCAGAATGCTGTTGGACAATATCGGGCCGAAGTGGCCATCCGGGTCGACCCTGGTGAAGCGCCGCAGTTGGTAGTCGTAGGCGAAGACCGTGTCACCGCCGCCGTGATACAAATGCTCGACCCCGCGAAACTCCCCCGGACCATCACCTTTGCGTCGACGGTGAGCAATGCCGTCCAGCCGCGTCGTAATAGCGGAGATCGGAGCTACCGTTCACCATCACGACAATGCGACCGCTTGGGAGACGCAGCGCATCGCCAACATTCACCAAGTCATAGCGCCGGTCGATCGCGTTACCGCCAAGTCGACAGCAGGATGGTCTTCCAACCAGAGGCGGACTCCGCTGGCGGGGATAGCGCGGCGTTCGTCACCACCGCAATTCCGGCGCTGTCCACGACGGTGGTTGTTACTGGAGTCGTCGGCCTCCGCAGCCTGAGACGGTGGCCAAGCCAAACAGTAGCCAAATGGAGACGCGCCGGACGGTGGTGGTCATGAATCCTTTCTGTGGGCAACGTGTCAGCATCGGTAGCTGCGCGACGAAACCGGGAACGGAGCGCGGCGCCAGAGTCTGTGGGGGCCTTGTATCTCTGATCTACAGGGAATTGTAGATTCTCACTAGGGTGGTAACCCGTTCTGCCTATGGGCTCCGAGCCCGTCCGTTAGCCTGGGTGCCACCTGATGGTGATCGCGAGAGCCCGAACAGTTGCCCGGGGGGACCCCGGATCACGCAAGGTTGGGCCACGTCGATCGTTCTTGCACGGAGGCGCTCATGGACCGTTACATCGGCATCGATGTGTCGAAAGCGACGCTGGACGTGGCCTTGCTCCCGGACGGCGAGAGCTGGACCGTCACCAATGATGACCAGGGTCTCACCGAACTCACGCCTCGTCTCGTCGCACTGGCGCCGGCCTTGATTGTCCTGGAAGCAACCGGTGGCTTCGAGATGCTCGCGGCGCTCACACTCGCCAAGGTCGGGCTCCCCATCGCCGTAGTCAATCCACACCAGGTGCGCGACTTCGCCCGGGCGATGGGTCACCTGGCCAAGACCGACGCCCTCGACGCGGGCATGCTCGCCACCTTTGCCCAGCGGGTGCGGCCCGAGCCCCGACCTCTGCCGGACGATGCCGCGCAGCTCTTGGAGGGCCTGCTTACGCGCCGCCGCCAACTCGTCGAGATGCTCACCGCCGAGAAGAATCGCCTCGGCTTCGCCCGCGGCCCGGTCAAACGCGACATCAGCCAGCACATCCGGTGGCTCGAGAAACGCCTCGCCGACGTCGACCATGACTTGCACGAGGCGGTGACGGCGAGCCCGCTCTACCAGGCGAAGGCCGCCCTGCTGCGGAGCGTCCCCGGCGTCGGTCCCGTCACGACCTTCACGCTCCTCGCGACCTTACCGGAACTCGGCCATCTCTCACGCCGCCAGATTGCCGCCCTCGTCGGGGTCGCGCCGATCAATCGGGACAGCGGCGCCCAGCGCGGCAAACGCATGGTGTGGGGCGGTCGAGCCCCGGTCCGAGCGGCCCTCTACATGGCCGCGCTAGTCAGTCTCAAGCACCATCCCGTGCTACGGGTGTTCTATCACCGGCTCTGCGCCGCGGGCAAGCCCTTCAAAGTGGCCGTCACGGCGTGCCTGCGGAAGTTGCTCACGATCCTGAATGCCATGCTGCACCAGAATCGCCGGTGGAACCCGCAGCTCACTTGATTTTCAAGACAGTTGCTAACTTGTAATTGTGCTGCGATGCCCACCATTCGCCATCATGCCTCGCAGCATAATCCAGAACTGCGGCAAGGACACGCGCCAAACCGCCCTCTGAACGACCCCTTTCAATGCGGCCAGCGGCCTGAGCCCGGAATTCCGCCCCGCATCGTGGTGTTATGCTGCAGAGCTCGCGCATGCGAAGATTCGACAGCGAAGACTGACCCCATTGGCACCCTGAGCGACCCGACTCACCCCAGGGGACCCTGCTCCATCGCCGTCCCGGCGACGGCTGCCACCGAACAACCCGGAATCCGTCCGCACACCTCGCGCCGCTCCGTGTTGGACGGCTAGCGGGCTCCCCAACGGCGCGCCGAAATCTCCAGATATGAAACCGCCCCGCCCCCGCTTCCCGCCATCCCTAAACCCACTCCCCTAGGTGTTTCCCTAGTGTCGTACACCACGCCTCAACTGACGCCCAACCCGCCCCAAGTGACTGACCGGGCACCCCCATCACTCGGCCCCTTTCATCCCACCTCGGCCAGGCACCTTCATCTGCCGGCCACACACTGACATGCCGCTGTCACCGAGCTTCGTGCGACAATCCGCCATTGAAATAGGGCAGCAAGATCCCTTCATCCCCTGACCACGCGGCCCAAAGCGAACGACCGACGCCCTCGAATCGCCGTCACCCGCCTTCACCCGGCCGTCACGCGTCATCCCGCAGTCGTCTGCCGCCTTCAAAGCGTCGCTGCCTGTGTTCAGCTCCCCGACACAGGCCATCGCACGACGGCACGACGACATCGAGTCACGGCCAGACGACATCGACCGCGCATCGGGCGCCATCAACCGGCAGACAGTCTTCATCAACTTCTTGTGAGGCACTCTCAACCCACCGCCAGGCGCCGTCAACTGGCCGCCACTCGCCATCAACCTCCGGCCGCCCGCCGTCACATGGCCGATCGACGCCCCCAACTCTTCGTCCATCGACATCAAGCGCGTCATCCCCCGAATCTTGTGCCGCACGAGAATCGTCAACCGCGACCCAAGGCCCTTCGACCCCGCCCGACTGTCCAGCTTCACGCAGAAATGTCCTCTCTGGCGGACACCAGCAGGATCAACGTGGTCCCAGGGTCGACCTCCCGCGCACCCGAACTCGCCCTGCAGGAGCCGCGACTCCAGATCCGCCGAGCGGCCGATCGGCGAGTCCTGACAACGACTTCCGGCTCATGACCAATCACCAACAATGGACGACGGCTCAACCGATTGCGCTCGTGGCACGCCGTTGGCAATTCCCCCACCGCGTCGCCCACCGGTCGTGGCGCTGGGCGAGCACTCCTCACACAACATGGTGTCCGGCTGGCCCCGACCCGGCCCGACTGCAAGGAGGTGTACCATGGAGACTCGCATCCGCAGGAAGCTGTCCATGGCCGAGCGGGCCCTCGCCTTCGAACGCGCGCAGCCCTCTGGTGACGCCAGTCACCAGAGCCTGGTCGACCGGCTGCAGCAGCTCACCACCCAGGCCACCGCCCTGGTGCAGCAGGAGCGCGAGGGCGGCGTCGGCGAAACCGCCGCCCGGGCCCGCCGGCGGGCGCTCCGCCGCGACATCGACCACCAGCTCCGCCACCTCGCCCGCGTCGCCGTGCGGGCCACGCGCACCGATCCCACCCTCGCCGGCCAGCTGGTCGCGCCGCGCTTCAACGCCCCGAACCGGGTCTTCATCGGCGCCGCCCAGTCGATGCTCCAGACCGCCACTACCATGAGCGCCACCCTGGTCGCCGCCGGGCTCGGCACTGCCTTCCTCGCCGATCTCGGCGACGCGGTCGGGTCGTTCAACGCCTCCAGCGCCACCGCCGACACCGGTCGCCTCGACCACATCGGTGCCCACGCCGACTTCGACGCCGTGGCGCGCGAGATCATGGAGTTGGTGCGCCTGATCGACGGCCTCAACACCGTCCGCCTCAAGGACCAGCCCAAGCTCCTGGCCGAGTGGCAGGCGGCGAAGAGTGTCTTCGGGTCGGTGCGCGCCAAGCCGGACGAGCCGGCGGATGAGACGCCCGCCACGCCCGGCGCGACGGAAGCCGCGGCGTAATCAGCGCAGCGAAAACGGATCGGGGGCGGGCCGGGTGGTCCGTCCCTGGTTCGTGGCGGGAGGCTGCCACGCTGGCGTGCAAGGCAACCTGGGGTGTTTCGGTTAGGGGACGGGATCCGACGCCCCCTCGATTGACTGTGGCAAACCCGACGCGACGGAGGAGATGGAAGTAGCACAGTGAGGTCGGCACCCGGACGTTCGAATGCGACTCGCCCGAAGAACCCTACCTCGATACCGGCCAGGAATGGCGACTCAAGCGCTGGATACCGTCCTGATCCGTGCTGACCACGAAGACGGATTTCCGGCCGAACCCGAGGATCCGTCGGCCCGAAGGCAACAGCAACTGGAATTGCCGCGACCCACGATGGTCAAACACATCGTAAAGTTGCCCGACTTGGCCAGCCGTTGGCGTCCGTGCGACGACCAGCATTCCATCTTCGGTGGCCAGGACTGACCCTTGACCATCCACAAATGGTGGGATGAGATCCGGCCATTCCCACTTCACCGGAGGCATCCCATCGGAACCAGGGCTTCGTGCTGAGCCCGGGCGGCCACCGCCCGTTCCACTCTGGGCTTCCTCCCTCCGGACCAGATAGGCCTCCTTTTCTCTGGCTGTAACCTGAACTGGCTTTTCAGCCACCGGAGAGCCCCGCTGCCAGGGACCGCCAGGAGGAAACCAGTCCACCCGATATGGGCGGAGTCGCGCGAAGCCAACCCAACCATCAGGCCCCAGAACAGCCCGTTCGTCGGTACCGAAGGCTTTGAACGTAATCCCGCGTGCTGCCTCGGCCGCAAGGACAATCTCCTCGGCGGGCCGAGTAATTCGCTCCAGAGTATCACGCCGCTTGAGACTCGGAGAAGCAAGGACGAGGAACGAGATGCGCATGGTCTGGTCTCTGGACGTCCTGGGCACGGTCTGCTCTGAAAGGACATTGCCCCGCTCGTCCGCACTGAGCCGCGTACTCTCCTGGGCGAACACCACGATCGGATCATCCGCTGCGGGGGTGAAGAAGCGAAGCGTTCCATCAACAATGAGCCACCGATGGAGCACCGTGTTGCCCATGAGAGTAGAATCATGTCCCAGTCGGACCAGCGGGAATACTCTTCGGTACTCGCCCGGGCCATCCCCCTTTTGCCCGATACTGGCCACGGTGTCCCGGAGCAAATCCGCGACTACCAAGCGATTTTCCTGGAAGTCGGTGAGAAGCACCCGACCATCACTCAATTCACGGATTGAGGTGAGCCGGCTGAACTCTTCACTAAGGGTCGCGTTCGCGGGTCCGAGGGGAATCTGGAGCGTGGCGACAGCGCGTTGGCCCTGCGCAAGAACGAGGAGTGCAGTGAGGGCATTGAGCATGAGGGGTCTTCTGTAAAAGCTGATAGAGCGCTGAAAGAAGTGGTTCGTTCGGGTCGATCAGATCCCGCTACTTACTGAGTGCCCGGAGGCAACACTTGCGACGCCCTACGAGCTCCGCCCCGCAGCGTCGCTTCCACGATCGCACCGAGCGAATCATATGGTGGCGAGGGATAGCGGTATCCATTGACGAGGACCGTCGGAGTGCCTTTCAACCTTATCGTAGTTCCAATCTCGATCCCAAGATCGACGACCTCGGACGCTGTTGTTACGTCAACGCAACGGCGAAACTTGATAGTATCAGGTACCCCGGCTTCGCCGGCATACGATGTCCATGATCTAAGCCCAAACGAATCTTGTTTTGCAAACAGCGCATCGTGGAATGCTTCCCAACGCCCCTGCCCCGCGGCGCATTCGGCTGCAAGAGCGGCCGGTTTTGCAAACCTATGGTTCGGTAGTGGGAACTGGACAAACAGCAGCGCTACATCCTGACCGTAACGCTTTCTCACCTCCGCCATGCTCTCATGAAACCGTCGGCAGAACGGACATTCGAAATCCGCAAATTCGACAATTCGGACCCGGGCGGCGCTGTCGCCTATCCAATGTCCTCGAGTGCTCCAACGCTCCCACCCGTCGACATATTCGGGACGACCCACCGACTCGGCCAGCGTCGACCGCCTCCCACCAATGAATTCGCGATGCACTGCGGCCGCTCCGACCCCCACCGCAGATAGTACCAGCAACGCGCTCAGCACGTGTCCATGTCTTTCTTCACTAATTTCCTCCAGGGCATAAGTGGCCCAACGAACCACGTGCTGAGGGCGGCGGGTTCACCGCCGCCCTCCAACAGCATGGCTCAGCCACAGTACCGGAATGAACGGTATACACCCGTACCTTGGCAGACCCAACCTCCCGGGATACCATAGACGCAAGAACTCGCCACCCCAGTATCACAGAACTCCAGACAGGCGTCAGAGCCGTTGTCGAAATCGCAATACGTCGACTCATAGCACACTCCGCAAGTACTACCACTTTCCCTTGCCTCCGCCGGCGGTGTTGAAAGAAACACACCACCCAACGCGAGTGCCACGATCGCCTGTATCCGTATTCTGCGATTGTGAAACATGCCATCCTCCTGTGGAAGGGGAAACTGCGGACAGAACGGTTCTCGACGGCGACCGGCAATTTGGCCCTGCCGTCCATTACAAATTCGCCCGCGGTTCCTGATCCGTAAATATGCGAAAAGCGGTATACACATCTAGGGTACTCCGCGTCCTCATCTGACCATCCCCCCGGAGACCTCCGCCATCCGTCGGGTGTCTTCACGCAGAAGGAGGGTCGAGATCACGTTCCTTGAACACGTCTCTGTCACTCGGGCGTGCCTCTGGTCGGCGCTCAATGCCGTCAAGCGCAGTGAACGCCCCATTGAGGGAGCGCTCGACCCGAAGCACCATTTCCACGATTCCGTCAATATCGAAGTCAGCATAGATTCTCCTAATCCTTCCGCGTAACGTGGCTATTCCTATGCCAAGGACAGCCGCGCATTCCTTCTCACTCAGAGTGGCATGTCTCAATACAGCCACCTCGGCCAGACAACGGGAGAAACCAAGGTCCAACATGACATGCGTGACGCGCGCGTGCCAATCCGGAAACCGTGCTTGAAGCCACTGCTTGGAGTCTGCACATCTCCCCTCCTTGGCTGCTTGAAGGGGAACTAGCGCTTGACGCATACCACGCCTCGCCGAATGAACCGGACCTCGCTCAACCGAATCCGTTCGCTGAGAACTGACCTTCGTGCATGTTCGCCAGCCCAGGCTCCCCGGTCTATGGTCCAAGTCATGCTTGACTCTCACGATGACCTAGCAGCGGAAGCGAGGTGCAGGCGGCATTCCACCGAGGCTCATGGACAGGCTTATGTGAACCATTGAATCGCCCCGCGATCGTCGGAGACTCCACGCCTTGGGAGGTTGGAGTTATGCCACGCCCCCGGTCGAGTCTCTCCTGAGAGCCCAAAGCGGTGCACCCGATCGACAGCCTCAACGCCGCCCGCTTCAAGGACCAGCCGAGGCCGACGTCCTAGTCCCCGGCACTCAACTGACCGAGTCTTCGGCAGGTCCGTCGCGGCGGAGTTCTCAGCAACCGAGTGCATGGTGAAGTAGCTACCACCCAACGCAGCCGATGTCCACTAGGAAAACCCCTAGTGGAGTACCCCTAGGGGTGAACCGCCTGGTCGACCGGCTGCAGCAGCTCACCACCCAAGCCACCGCGCTGGTCCAGCAGGAGCGCGAGGGCGGCGTCGGCGAAAGCGCCGCCCGGGCCCGCCGGCGGGCGCTCCGCCGCGACATCGACCACCAGCTCCGCCACCTCGCCCGCGACGCCGTCGGCGCATTCAACGCCTCCAGCGCCACGGCCGACACCGGTCGCCTCGACCACATCGGCGCCCACGCCGACTTCAACGCCGTGGCGCGCGAGATTATGGAGCTGGTGCGCCTGATCGACGGCCTCAACACCGTCCGCCTCAAGGACCAGCCCAAGCTCCTGGCCGAGTGGCAGGCGGCCAAGAACGTCTTCGGGTCGGTGCGGGCCAAGGTGGATGAGCCGGCGGATGCAGCGCCCGCCACGCCCGGAGCGACGGAAGCCGCGGCGTAATCAGATGGGAGACAACGGATCAGGGGCGGGCCGCGGGGCGCGCCCCTGGTTCGTGGCGGCACGACGCCACTCTTTCAAGGAAGGCGGCCGTCGTCGGGTCTGGGGTGGTTCGCTACTTGCTCCCTTTGATGTGTCGGTGCTCAACGGGCAACCACCGGCAGCTCGTATCGTCCAGCAAGTAGCGGTAGACGATCGAAAGGACGCTCATCGAGTCACCAGTCCCGCGGCCGACCTGATCCAGCGCGTAAATAGTGTCCCCTTGGAAAGCCATCCTGGGCCAGTCTGTACCCGGGAACGGCACCTCTACGTCGGGGCACGCCCGATCAAGGTTGCGAGAGAGTAGCGTCAGCCAGATGCGCCCGAAGTACCGCTCATCCGTGCCGAGGCGCTCGACCCAGGAATCGCGGTACCCCAGGACGATCCGGCCATCGGAGAGCCGCCATAGGTATTGAAGGATCGATTTGGCTCGCGCCCGTTCGTCCGACGACGCCGTCGTCCCCTTCCGAAAAAGATCATAGCTCGACGTTGGAAAACCCCGTCGCATCCTCGCGGGAACTGTCAAGGTATCCTCGACCGTGCCATCCAGGTGACGAATTGTCAGATAGGGCACGGCGGCGTAGCCGGTCAGCAGTGTGTCATCCCATGAGACAAACATGCTCCAGTTGGCCGTAGCGAGCTCGGGATATTGGTCATATTCGACCGGCAATGGCACCATGTTCGACGAAAGCGGCTGTCTGTTCTCTGCATGCACAGCCTGGATGAAGGTATCCGCTGCAATGGAGATCATTCCCTTCTTGGTCGCGTAGTCGTAATTGGACATCAGCAACCGACCCGCAGATACATTCCCCTGAGTGAAGTACCCCATATTCAGGCGTTGCCGACCAAGGTACTTGCCCGAGTACCGATTGAAGACAACTAGGTCGAGACCCGCCGGCTGGACAAGAAGAGAGTCCCACAGGAATGTTCCACCGATGAGATTGCGAAATTCACCGGGTCCATCACCGCGCCTCCCGATGATGCTCTCCAGACTGCCGCTTCGGGCAAATCGGAACACCCGACTCGTGAACGCGTCGGCGATGTAGAGTCGACCGGAGCTGTCCGCGGCGAACGCGACGGGCGGCTTCCCCAGGAAGTCGGCATCCGATTCAGCGAGAATAACGCTGTCAAGGCGCACGAGCGTTGGCCCGTTGTGCTTATCGGACTTTGCTGACGTCTTGCCGTCGCTGCAGGCAACAGCGAGTGCCGAAAGCGCCAACATCGGCAGTGTGCCAAACGTGCTTCTCATGGTTTCTCCCCTTCCGTTGCAACACGGGCTGAGCACCGCGCCGCCCACTCGACCTACCCGAGGGTACTTACGTCTTGTTCAGTGCTGCCCGACACACTCGCACACGATTTCCGCCACCGGAATGCGGCATTCGCCCGCTTCGTTCTTCTTGCACTGCAATCCTTCACCGGGCGTTCCCTCTGCCGCCCGGAGCGTCACCGGAGAACCTGCACCGACCATCATGACAGTGAGCGCCAGCCCGACGATAATCTTCTTAAGCGAGATCCGATTCATTGAATCACTCCATTGGTAATGTAAGTGACCTTCAGGGTCGTGCGCGGTGCTCAGTAAGGGCGCTCTGGCTCCTGGCTGTCACGCGCCGAAGCAGAGTGAGTAGATGTGATTGACTTGAAGCAGAATCGGCGATTACGCCATCTATCGCCAAATACACGGTCGCTTCACCCTCCACCACTTGAGAGGCTTGGAGAATCATCTCCGGAACCAAGCGGGTTTCGGAGAGAAGCTGCCGCTCACGCGCGGAGGGAGGATGGGAGATCAGGACCACGAGATGGCGATGAGTTGGCTGGTCTGTAGCCCATTCGCGCCAGTCGGTAATTGCATTGTTGCATGAGACGCACGCGGCGGGCTGCATAACCAGGATTGCGACGGTATCCGAAAGCGCTGCCAACTCCTGACGAAGGCGATGATCGATTAGCACCATCGGGCGTGGGGTGTAACCGTCCCCGCAACCAAGCAAGCCTGCCGCCACCGTCGCCAAGACCCAGCCAGCGTTCCGCCATAGCACGGTGGCGCATGCCGTCCGATGGTTCATCGGACTTTCGGTGCTCAGGATGCTCGAGGTAGTCAAAGGTCTCCGCCGCCCCATGATTCAGGTTTCGGCCCCGCCTTGCACAAGGGGTCCTGAATCCAGACTAATGCGCGGCGACGAGATGTCTACTAGGGAAATCCCTAAGGGTCGGCTCCTAGGTGCTCTCCCACTCGCGCGAGTTACAGTCGGTGGTGAACCGTCTTGGGTTCGCCGTTGGGCTCGGCACCGTTTTCCTCGACCACATCGGCGCCCACGCCGACTTCGACGCCGTGGCGCGCGAGATCATGGAACTGGTGCGCCTGATCGACGGCCTCAACCGGGTCCGGCTCAAGGACCAGCCCAAGCTCCTGGCCGAGTGGCAGGCGGCGAAGAATGTCTTCGGGTCGGTGCGGACCAAGCCGGTTGATGACTCGACAGCGACGCCGGGCAGCGCCGTTGCACCGACGCCGGCAGTGACGGAAGCCGCCGCGTAATCAGAGTGACAGCAATGAATCGGGGGCGGGCCGGGTGGTCCGCCCCTGAGCTGTTCCCATGGCTACTCAGAATCGGAAGGCACTCGCACACCACACCTCATTGTCCGCCGCGCCGTTCAAGGCGATAGCGCACGATTCCCTGCAGGCCATCGGCGTCGCTCTCGTATCCCCATACCGTGTGCAACTCGGCTGCCTGCAGCGAGACATTGTCCGGCAGCGTGAGCAGACCGAGCACCGAGCCTCTGGCATCCAGGACTCGCCAATGATGGCCCTGTCCGGCGGCGTTCTCCTCCAGCCACACCGTGCTGTCGCGTCCGATCAACACCCGCCGCACCGCCGGGAAATTGGCCGCTGGTCGCAGCGACTTGGCGAAGGCGGTGTACTCGGGTCCGAGCCGGGCATACCGCGTCTCCTGCTGAGCCAACAGGCTGTCGATGGCAGCCTGCGGCACGGGAACCGGAACGAACGAATAGCTGCGGTCGAACAGTGCTGCCCCACTCTCGTTCACCAGCGTCAAGCGATAGGTCGTCGGCGGCTCCCTCCCGGGGCCCTGCTCAACACTGGCGATCAGCGCCGCTGGCGCCTCATCCCAATCAGTGGCCACCCAGCTGTTGCAGAACGGGATGTACGCCATCCACATCCCGCCGCGGCCGGCTGATTTGCTGAAGGCGCACCGGTTTGGTGGAATGACGCCGATGCGATTCCGGAGGACACCGGCGCGAGTCGTCCGAAGCAGCACCGAGTACCCCGAATCAACATCGCTCGCCCAGTCTGGCTTGTGCCCTGGCCGAAATGTCGCCAAGGCCCGCAGGTCACCGTCTGGCAGGACGGTCTGAACAAAGAGCTGGACCGGCGTCGAGTCCCGAGACGCCTCAGGAAGACGCACTGTGGCGGGCTCTCCGTAGGATCGCACGAGCTTGTAGTCCGGGCCGAAAATGGTGACGCGCTTCAGGTTCGGATCATGCACCCACAGGGAGTCACCGAGCCAGCCGGCACTGCGAATGTTCCGGAACTCTCCCGGGCCCTCGCCTTCCCGACCGATCTCGCCAATCGCGCCGGACGCTCCGAATCGGCGGAGGATGTTCTCCTGGTCGTCGATGACGAGGATGTCGCCGTTGCGAGCCACCAGCAGGGAGCCAGCACGGCTGATGTTCGCGGTCGCGGCGTCGACATGAAGATTGCGCGTTGCGATGAACGTCGCTGGTCTCTGAGCCCCGGCGTATCCTGGAAGGAGCGCACAAATGAGACCAACGACCCGGATATATGATGTTGTCGACGGCATTTTCACTCCGTGGGCAGAAGAACACCTCGCTTGGTGTGGTGCAGACTGCATCCGTCGCGGCATGCGCGAATCAGCCTGCGACCACCTCACCGACACGCGGATTCATTGCACCGTCAGGGTGATCGCGCGACGAGCCACGATGCCCTGCGCATCAGAGAGGACCAAGGCCAATTCGTAGCTGCCGCTGGCAAGGTTCGACAATCCGACCTCACGCTGCGCCTCGATGATCCCTGAACCGAACACCGCATCGAACGTGATCTGCGACACCTGGCCCTCGGCGGGCACGCCGTCCACCAGGCGTCGGACCACAATCCCCACCTTCACCGGCACCTGCTCACCATCATTCTTGACCTGGTAGTAAAGCTGCAAGGGATCCTCTCGGCCGAGGACCTGCATCGGCGTCAACGGCACCTTTCGCGTGCCACTGTTCCAAGTCAAGGGACCGTCACCAACACCAATGATGAGGTCGGAGAGCTGCAGCCCCGACCCGGGCGGGTCCGGCGGCCGGTCGGCGTAGAGGCCGCCACGTCGCAGCAAGCCCACCTGGGTCGCCATCACGCTCCATGAGCTGAAGCCGGAGCCGGGGACCATCTCGAAGCCGAGGTAGGCACCCCCGCTCTGGTCTCCAGGTGACAGGCCGATCTGACGGCTGAACACGGTATCGGTCGACCCGCCACCGATCATCCACCGGCGGAAATCGACCGCCAGGGTGGCCGACCGGTCGGGCCCGTCGCTCGTGGGCAGGAGATCCGACGTTGGCACGGCATACGTCAGCAGGTCGCTCGGCCTTCCCGTCAGCGGGTCCCAGAGGTGGGCCACGCGGGCCACCATCCTGAGGTGGTGGCTCCCGTCGGGGTTCGGCAGGGTAGCACACGAGCTCCGATCCAAATCCCGGTAGCAATGGCGAAACGTCCCCCCGGCATACGAGATGTACCAGAAATGCGCAATGAAATTGCGGGTCAACAGGCTGCCACTTCGCCACATGGCCGTCAGCGTCGACGGAGCAAGGCGATGGAGTCGATTGTAGCCCTCGGTATGCTGGATGGGGAGGCGGGCCTCCATCGCCTTCCTGATCCATGCGGCGACATCATGGCTTGGAAGCTCGAACCACTCCGCCAGTTCGGCGGTGGTCAGGCGATCGCCCACGATCTGGATGTGCCGATTCCCTGGGTTCAGCGCACCGGCATCGATCGCACCTTTGTTCGCTGGCCAGTCCGGAACAAGATGCCAGCCCAGCTCGGCGCGGGCCGCCGAATCGTGCGACGCGCGGGCGGCCCCGTCGATGAACGCCAGACCGCTGGTCGTATCAGCGCTGGTGAAGGCCAGCCGCGCCATGCGAAGGAGGTGCCAGGTCGAGTCGTGGCCGGCCGCCAAGGCCAGCATGCTGCAATCGTGTGCGGTCACATGATCACCGATGTCAATCATCAACGAGGCACACGAGCGCAGCAGGCCCGGAGAGCGCGCGCCCAAACGAACCGCCTGGTACAGCATCGCGGCGATCGTGGGGAGATCGGTGATGTCCAATTGCCCGCGCAGGCGAGCGGGCTCGCGGAACGCCGGGTGCTGCGACGGCAGCGCCTCCTGGGTCACGACGCCGAGCAGTTCGGCCGCGAGGGCGTCGTCCGGCCGCTGTTCCAGCTGCTGCATGAGCGCCACGACGGCACCGGCCGCCCAGGACACACCCGGCAGCATGCCCGGGCCCTCACGTCCCAGGGCGTCCTTGGCAAACAGCGTCGCCCGGATGCATCCCAGCGTGGCCTGGGTGGTATCCGACGGGGAGCGCGACGCGGCACTCGCCAACCGATCCTGCGCATCTTCAAGTGCCCGGACACTGAGCGGGGCGACAGTACGGCAGAGCGCTCGAATCCGCGGCACCGCCGAGCCATGCTGATCCATCTGCTGAAAGTTGCCCTTGGCGAAGTAGGGCTCGTTCCCTTGTGCCGCCAAGGGCACCTGCTGCAGGGAGAGCGACGCGACTAGGCCAAACAGCGTGATCAGCATCGCAGGGGCTCCCGTGAGCGTCGGCAGCAGTATAGTGCCGAGGAGCACATCGAGGCACCTGCGAAGCACCGTTGACATAGCGGCCATCGAGATCGGCGCGTGCGCCACCGATCTCGAAGACCGCCACGCCACACCATCACGCGGATCAGACCACTCGCGGTGCGCTTAGTAGATCAAAAAGAGCAGACGATTTGCCCATCAAAGCAACCCGAATAATTGACATGTCCGCAGCCGTTGTTCCACGCGTAGATCTCGCAGTAATTGCTCTGGTCGCAGCAAACGCCGGTGTAAAAGAAGCCACCATTGCCGCACCCCCCACTGCTCGATCGAGCCTCTGCCCGCTGGGTCGCGGCGCTCAACATCACGACAACAAGGGATAGCCCAAGCGCAATCTTCGATTTCGTGGTCATGGTGCTTCTCCGTCTTGAGGTGATTGTCACCACTTCGCTGCCTACGTTCTCTACACTTCACCTCTTACAACCGACTACGAGGGTCCTTCACCAGGGCCAGAAGGGCCACACGGACGACACTGACTCCCTGAGTGTCACCTGCTCTCCGCCATTCGCATGTGAATGGTGCCAGCTTACGATATCTGGGACGCCAACGGAATTGGCGTTCTGGTGTAGGCCGCTCGGGCTATCCCGGAACGACTAGCTGGATTGTGCGGCCTGCCAAAACCGTGCGACAGCCAGGATGGAACGGCAACGGGAAGGAGCTGCCAGCCCGAGGGCTGCCTCATTGTACCGTCAGGGTGATCGCGCGACGAGCCACGATGCCCTGCGCATCAGACAGGACCAAGGCCAGTTCGTAGCTGCCGCTGGCAAGCTGCGCCAAGCCGACCTCCCGCTGCGCCTCGGTGATCCCGGACGGGAACTCCGCATCAAACGATATCTGCGACACCTGGCCCTCGGAGGGGACGCCGTCGACCAGGCGTCGGACCTCAATCCCCACCTTCACTGGCACCTGCTCACCATCATTCTTGACCTGGTAGTAGAGCTGCAGGGGATCCTCCCGGCCAAGGACCTGCATCGGCGTCAACGGCACCTTCCGGGTGCCACTGTTCCAGGTCAGGGGACCGTCACCAACACCGATGACGAGGTCGGAGAGCTGCAACGTCGACCCGGGCGGGTCCGGCGGCCGGTCGGCGTAGAGGCCGCCTCGGCGCAACAAGCCCATTTGGGTCGCCATCACGCTCCACGAGCTGAAGCCGGAGCCGGGCACTACTTCGAAGCCGAGGTAGGCACCCCCGCCCTGGTCTCCAGGTGACAGGCCGATCTGGCGACGGAACACGGTATCGGTCGACGCCCCACCGAGAGTCCACCGGCGGAAGTCGACCGCCAAGGTGGCCGACCGGTCGGGACCGTCGCTCGTGGGCAGGAGATCGGCGGTTGGGACGGCATACGTCAGCAGGTCGCTCGGCCTGCCCGTCAGCGGGTCCCAGAGGTGGGCCACCCGGGCCACCACCCGGAGGTGGTGCCTCGCATCCGGGTTCGACTGTGGCGCACACGAGATGTTATCCAGGAGCCGAACGCAAGGGCGGAATGTCCCGCCGGCATACGAGGTGTACCAGAAGTGCTCAAGAAAATTGCGGGTCAGCAGGCTCCCGCGTTGCCACATGGCCGTCAGCGTTGACGGAGCAAGGCGATGGAGTCGATTGTAGCCCTCGGTATGCTGGATGGGGAGGCGGGCCTCCATCGCCTTCCTGATCCACCCTGGGACCTCAGAGCTTGGGAGCCCAAACCACGCCGTGCGTTCGGCTGGAGTCATTAAATCGCCGGGGTTGCGTCCTTCCCTGCCGGCTGGGTTCAACGCACCGGCCTCGATGGCGACGCTGTTCTCCGCCGCGCCCGGCTCAAGATGCCAGCCGAGCTCGGCGCGGGTCGCCGAATCGTGCGAGGCGAGGGCGGCCGCCTCGATGAACGCCAAGCCGCTGGTCGTATCGGCGCGGGTGAAGGCCAGCCGCGCCAGGCGGAGGAAGTGCCAGGTGGAGTCGTACCCGGCCGCCAAGGCCAGCATGCTGCAATCATGGGCCGTCACATAATCATCGATGTCAATCATCAGCGACGCACACGAGCGCAGCAAGCCGGGAGACCGTGCTTCCAATCGGATCGCGTGGTACAGCATCGCGGCGATCGTCGGGAGATCCGTGATCCCCAATCGCCCGCGCAGGCGAGCCGGCTCGCGGAACGCGGGGTACTGCGACGGCAGGGCCTCCTGGGTCACGACGCCGAGCAACTCGGCGGCGCGCGCATCGTCCGGCTGCTGTTCCAGTTGCTGCATGAGCGCGGCGACGGCGCCGGCCGCCCAGGACACCCCCGGCAACATGCCCGGGCCCTCACGTCCCGGGGCGTCCTTGGCAAACAGCGTCGCCCGGACGCAACCCAATGTGGCCAGGGTAGTATCCAACAGGGAGCGCGATGCGGCACTCGCCAAGCGATCCTGCCAGTCTTCAAGCGACCGGACACTGAGAGGGGCGACATTGCCGCAGAGCGCGTGAATCCGCGGCACCGCCGACCCGTGCCGATCGATCTGCTGGAAGTAGCCGTTGGCAAAATACGGCTCGTCCCCTTGTGCCGCCAAGGGCACCTGCTGCAGGGAGAGCGACGCGACTAGGCCAAACAGCGTGATCAGCATCGCAGGGGCTCCCGTGAGCGTCGGCAGCAGTATCGTGGCGTGGAGGATCCCGATGGGCTCACAGCCAGGGATGTCTCTGAAGTCGTTGAATGCCGTCGTCGTCCGTGACCACCACATACACGGACTGCAACCCGAAGCCAATGATCCTTTCGCTCGTGAGCAATTGAAGCTGCCCCACAAGCGTTCCACGCCGGTCGATGATATCGTAGCGGGTTTCCTCGTGCTGTGCCGTGCGCGTACGGCTCACCAACAGACGTCCGTCGGGCGCGGCAAGAGCGAGCGAGGCGACTCGTCCGGAATACGGTGGGATGGTCTCGGGCCAGTCGGTCACGGTGCTTGGGTCCGGTGGAGCGCCTTGTCCACCCCAAGTGCGAGCGAGGTATGCGCGCTTCTCTCGTTCATCGAGCTTGACGGCGGGAACCGGCAACGCGGCGCCGCGGATCCATTGGCCGGTTGGCCTTCTCCAGTCGACGCGGTACGGATCGAGCCTGGCGATCGCAATCCAGCCATCAGGAAAAATTGCGACCTGCTCGAAGGCAGTGAACAGCGAAAAGGAATACCGGCCGCTTGCCATACTACCATCGGGAGCATAGGTGGCCGCGACTTGGCGACGCAACGCAGCACGGATCCGCCCAACGGTGTCCGCCTTGCCTGTTCGCCTGTCCACGAGGGCGACATACGGGGAGTCAAGCCGCCCCAACGGGTCCCCGCGAATTCCCCCAACGTTAAGCTGGGCAAGAAGATGGCCGGTGAGGTCAACGCCCCGTTCCCCGCGGTTCGCGGCAACGGTCGCGGGCGCGTCAGGTGAACCCGTCGCGACGACCACGGTGCCGCGCAACAGCAACCAGCGGCGGTTGGCGTCATCCACAAGCAACGTGGAATCGCCGCCGAGGGCAAAGAGCCCGTCAATGGATCGAAACTCACCGGGGCCGCTCCCGCTTCGGGACACGGGCGTAACGGTTCCCGAAGCGAAGTTGACAATGACGAGCCGTTGCTCCCGTGTGTCGGCCACGAGGACGCGCCGATCGGCGAGTTCCCGCACGTACTCGATGCCCGTGAATTCCTCGGTGAGCGTCGCATCGGCGGGCTTGAGCCGGAGCATGCCCGACGTCTGCGCCGCCGGACCGCGAAGGGCCGGCACCGAAAGGCCCAGCGACATGGAGATCGGGACCCACCACCGCATCTCGTACCTCCCTGGTATCAGGGCAGGAATCGAAACACTCGCACAACCTGACTGTCGGTTGAATCATGGCTCACGAAGGCAATCCGGCTGCCAGCCACGGTGGGATCAATGCCTTCGGAAGCGGGCAGCCCGACCACCGTCGCGAGCAGCAGTCCGTTCTGCGAGAAGACATCGTACTCGAGGCCCGTTCGGCGTCGCGCGTTCAACCCATAGCCTGGCGATGTCATCGATAAAGAGGTGAACGATTGGGGGCTTGGCCGCCGGTCGGGAGAATTCCCCGCGATCGCACGTCGCCGTCGGCCACTCCTGTCGAAACGCCACCCAATCCGCGTTTGCCTCGGCCCAGTCCAGATCTGAAATCGGCGCCAAGGCAGGGTCTCTCACGATCAGCCGGAGGGTATCGCCCTTCGGATCGACGAGGGCAATTCGGTATGCCGTGCTCACGGCAAGTGCACGGGTATTTCCTCCAACGGGAACCTGGAGGAGTGAGGCGCCAAATGGCTGGGGAAAGTAGTTAATGCCTTGGTCGGGACGCGTACACTTTCGGCCGCCGCTTAAAGGCTCCGCTGGACGAAGGAGAGGGATGGTGTCTTGCGGGCCCGACGCCGCGTAGCGAATGAACACGCCATCGGGAGACGTCTGTCTTGCACCGTACAACCAGGCGGTCGGCGCCGTTCGGTAGAGGCGAATGAACTGTCCGCCGAACATGCAGTGGGACCCGCCAGGATGTGAGCCACTGGCCGGTCGAATCAAAGAGGCCCAGGCGCCCATTGCGAGGATCCAGCAACGCCAGACTCTTCCCGATCCATGCGATAGAGTAGGGCTCACGGTACTCGCCAGGTCCTGATCCCTCGCGGCCCAGCTGCCGGACGAACCGACCGGAGGAATCAAAGATCGAGAGTGCGGGTTTGGATGGATCAACGACGTACAGTGTGCCATCGGATGCCAGGAGGATCGACCGAATCGAGCCGAATTCCCCTGACTCTCCCCCCGCAGTGGCAACCACAACGATCGGCTCGGCTCGCCACTCAGCGACTTGCCGTGGCGCTGTGATGACCGGGTAGGCTCCCGAGGAGTCGACCACGGTCCGGGAGTCGTTCGAAACCTTCTGGTTCTGGCACGCCGCCAGCATCAACAAGACAGCAAGACAGCTTCGGCGATGGAAGTTCAAGCAGTCCCTCCGCGCGGATGTGGCAGTCCCCTAGGGGACTTGGCTGCGATCGATGCGATAGCGGCGCAATACGAACGCGCCGTCGTCCCGGGTTTCCACCGATGCCACCTGGTCGCCCCGCCACCACCAGTTTTCGTCGTTCGAGAAGGGGATCGGGACCACGCCGAGCCAGCGACCGTCTGGTGCGTACACGTCAAGGAAGGACTTCGGCATGGCCGACCGCTCGACCCAGAGATCGCCCTGGTCATCGACCATGAGAGATTTGAAGGCCGGCTTGACCTTGGGAACGTCGCCTCGATGCGCGGCCAGGTCGGGCCCGCACATCTTGAAGAAGAATGTGGTGTCGTCGAAGATCGGCGCGAGATCGGCGTCGGTGACAGGCACGCGCGGGCGATCATTGCTGGTCACGAGCATCGTATCCGTCCCCCGCCGCGTCAGCACGAACCGGTCGGCGTCGCTCACCCCCCACCAGGTCAGGCCGTTTGCTCCCGCGGCAACGACGCGCTGCGGCTGGTATGGCAATTCGAAGCTACAGGGCTTGACCACCACGGGCTGCGGTCCGGCTGGCAGCACAACGGAGTCGACGGCAACACCGGCATCGAGCGACCACCACCGAATCGCCGTTTGTAGCTTGCCGAAGGGCCCGACCATCGCGAGCCGGCCGCTCGCATCCACCGGGCCGATCTCATTCACACAACACGGAATCAGGGTCTCGCGACCCAGCCGGCCTTGGCGATCAAACGCGGCAAGGATCGAGCGGGCGTTGTCGATGACATAGATCGAGTCGCGGGCCACGAAGATCTCGGGGCCACGGAATTCGCCCGGTCCCGCACCATCCCGTGAAAAACGTCCCAGCGGCTCGAGCCCCGGCGAGAAGCGCGCGAGATAGACCGGCTTCTGGTTGACGACCACCATGCCGCCGTCAGGAAATGGTGCCGGGAAGTTCGGGGTGTCCATCGCGCCCGGCGTGTCGAGGGCGAACACGCGCTCGGACACCTTGACGAACTTCCAGCCATTGGTGTCAGCCCAGCCGGAGGGACCATGATTGGTAACCTCGATGAGGCCGGAGGGGAGAGTGTCAATCGAGGCGGACCCTGAACGGGTGGCCTGTGACCCCGGCATGCAGGCGGCGAGGCTCAGGCCCGCCACAATGAAGAAATTCTTGAGCGCGTTGCGCATCAGATCCTCCTGTTCGACTTAGAGCGAGTCGCGCAGAGGCGGCTCGACACCGCCCGTCGGCTGCCAGTCACATCCCGCAGTGCTCACCACCATCGCCAGCAGGGCACTCTGGATGCCCGCCGATCCCACGTTGCGGGTGAACAGGAACAGCGTGTCCGCCGCGAACATCGGTCGACTGAAAACATCAGTCACCAACGGCAGCTTTCCGTCAACGCATGTCTGCTGGAGGTCGGCCGAGAGGATGGTGGCGTAGTACCGGATATTGACGCCGCGCATCTCTTCGCCGACCCGACTCACGTCGACATCGCCGTGAATCAACAACCACTCCCCCGACGGCAACCGGTGTAGCCCCAGCGCCATCGAGCCCACGAGTACTCCGCGCTGCTCCTCCGGAATTTTCTTGCGGCGTTCCATCAGGTCTCCCGGCTCCCCGCGTCGCCGAGCCACCGGAATGCGAACGAAGCCGGTCGGCACTGCGTCACGATTCAAGAGGAAGAGTCCCGGCTGCGTCGGGAAAAGCACCAGGTATCCGGAATCGGTCGCGAACACGGAGGTCTCGCCATAGGAGATTCCGGCGTGCAGTGTCCGTTCCGGTGTGCGCCCGGTGGTCACGATCGAGTCGCCACGCCACCACAACTTGCCGATCGCGGCCCTTCCTGCGGTGAGGCCGAAGATCACGGTGTCCCCACGCCGCGACCAGCCCTGACTTACAAACTGCATTCGTGGCGCGCTGACTTCCCGGCGCATTGCCGCATCATCGACGCCAAAGACGACGATGCGAGCGCGATTGACATCCGTGACCGCAACGAGCGAGTCCCCCGGCAACAGGCCGATCGACCCCGGGCCCCGAAGCTCGCCCGGCCCATCGCCATCTCGGCCCAGGACGCCAACCAACCGGCCGCCTGCGTCGAAATGCAGCACCTTGCGCAAGGTCATATCCGTGACAAAGAGGTCTCCCCGGCTGCTCCGAGCGGAGTATGACGTGTATTCGCCAAGCGGGAGAGAATCGGGCTCGGCGATCGTAACGGAATCGAGGAGAGTGACCGTGGGGCCGCGCGTTGCGGGCGGAAGGTGACGCTGCTGGGTTGAATCCTCGGGAGTACCGCAGGCTAACAGGAGGAGGGCGAAGACTGAGAGCAATGTGAAACAGCGCATCAGCGAGCTCCGTGATGGGTCTCCGTGGGAGGTCAGCGCGGCAGCGTGATCCTGTACCGCACGACGCCCTGCAGTCCGTCAGCATCGGTTTCGAGACCCCAGATGTCGTGGAGGTCTGCGACCTTGAGATCGACATTCTCCGGGACCTTCACCTGACCAACGGAGCGACCTGTCGCATCGAGGACCAGCCAGGAGTGACCGGGCACTGCTCCCTGGAGCTCGATCCAGAGCGTATTGTCGCGGCCTACCATGACCCCACGAACCGGCGGATACCACTCCGGAGCCTCGATCTTCGGCCACGCCTCGGCGACTCCCGGAAATCGTTGGTATCTCTCTCTTATCGCCGCATCCGCTGAATCAAAGCGAACTCGCGGCAGCGGAACGGGACGGAAGGGGTACGCCCGAACATACTGGACCGCGCCGTGGTCATCGATCACGGTGACGTGATAGGACATGCCTGGCGGAGGATCGGTGGTCACCGTAACGAAGCTCGGTGTACCGTCGTGCAGGGTAGTCACCGGTGCGGTGCAGAATGGAATCGGACGGGAGACTGGGATCTTGCCGACCCAGAACAGACCCTCGCAGCTCGATGTGGGTGGAAAGGTGACCCGATTGACGAGAACACCGTCGGGGCGCAGACGCACCACCACCACGCCAGGCGAATCGGCTCCGGTGGCCCACCCGGTGCGTGGGCTCTTCGGAGCCAGCCATACCTCGGCTCGAAGCGTACCGTCCGGACGGACGAAGGAGGGAAAGATCGCGATGACCACCGGCTCAGCGCCCTCAACCGGCGCATTGGCGATGACCTTCGATGGGTACGGAAAGGACCGAGCAAACTTGTGATCAGGCCCGAAAATGCTGATGCGCCTCAGCGCAGGATCCACCACCCAGATGCTGTCGAGAAGCCAACCGGCCAATCGCAGGTCGCACGTAATCGCAAGAAGTGGCGCTTCCTGAGCTGGCATGGGCATCGCGAAGGCTGCCGAGAGCACGAGTAGCACGCGAGTGATTCTCATCGAACTCTCCGGCTGTAGCGAAACGATGGGGCACGATGGCGCTCTAACGACCTGCGCTCCTGCCGTGTGGATCACAAATTGCCTTTGTGCTGTCCACCGTCGACGGCAAGGCACCCCCCAGTAATCCATGCAGCGCGAGCCGAGGCGAGGAACACGACGACGTCCGCCACTTCCTCCGGCGTCCCCATCCGTCCCCAAGGGATGGTGCTAAGGACGCTGTCGTAGAACGGGCGTGCTTCGCGCTTCGCCGCTTCCCATTTGCCATCTGGAAATTCAATCGATCCGGGAGCAACAGTTTTGACCCGAATCCGGTTCGGGGCGAGCCAGCCTCGGCGAGGCGGAGCGCGATTGCACGGCCAATGCCCTTGCTGGCACCAACCACAATGGCACACTTGCCCTGTAGTTCAAGATTCATTGTCCTCACCAGGAATTGCGAAGGGCTGTTGGAGTCCGCCACCTGACGAGCAATTGGGCTGCAGGAGTACTCACCGCCCTACCCCCCCGCCCCCAGCGTTGCAGCCGAAAACGGAAGGACAGCTTGCGTCAACCGCCCGGCGGCCTTTGAACGACCCCGTTTGGAGCCGACCGGCCTTCGGGATATTTCGACAAAGTGCTGCATTCCCAGCAGTGTTTGCCTCGGGTGCCCCGGACTTCTGCTGCAATCCGTCCAGGCTGTCGCATGATGTCCGAATTCGGTGTCGCAGGCTACCTAGAGTACGGTGGTACCGGGTCGGCGTCCACTAGGGGAGACTCCTGGGGATCCCCCAGGGGCCTGCATCCATGAAGCCGGTGGCGGGTCGGGCCAGCTGGATCGGCGCCGCCCCATGAAGGGTCGGACCCCCTCCTGTCATCTCCGGGTCACATGGCGGGGCCCCATCGGGCCTGGGCTCGCGTCTGGCGGGGTTCCCGCCAGACGTTATCATCCTTCGGCTGTCCACCGTTCCTCAATCCGCGGGCGGCCCACGTGGTCGACTCTCTGGACAACCTGAATCGCGTTGTCGCAGGTCGTTACCTCCCGGAGCGAGAGCTCGGTCGGGGGGGCACCGCTGTTGTCTACCTCGCCCACGACCTCCAGTCCGGCGCGCGCGTCGCCCTCAAGGTGCTCCGACCAGAGTTCGCCGAGGCGCTGAGCGCCGAGCGATTCCTTCGCGAGATTCGTGTCACCCAGGATCTCGATCACCCGCGCATCGCTCCGCTGCTCGATTCGGGCGTCGAGGAGCGGGTGTTCTTCTGCACCCTTCGCTACCTCGACGGTGGCACCCTGCGCGACCGCCTCGACCAGGAGAAGCAACTTCCGCTCACGACGGTGGCCTCGATCCTTCGCGCGATCGGCTCGGCGCTCGACTACGCCCATGCCCGGGGGATCATCCACCGCGACGTCAAGCCGGAAAACATCCTCTTCGGCGATGGCGAGGCGTGGCTCGCCGACTTCGGCATCGCGCGGGCGCTGGAACATGCCGGAGACGGCTCGACGTCGACCGGGGTCGTTCGCGGAACGCCGGCGTACATGAGCCCCGAGCAGGCCAGCGGAGAACGGGAGTACGATGGCCGATCCGATCTCTACAGCCTGGCGTGCGTCGCCTACGAAGCGATCGCCGGCGTCCCGGCCTTCGTCGGGGCGAATGCCCAGGCGGTGCTGGCCCAGCGACTCGTCCACGTCCCGCGGCCGTTGAGTGTCTATCGGCCCACCGTCCCGCTCGAGGCGGAAGATGTGCTCACCCGGGCGCTCGCCCTGGCGCCGGCAGACCGGTTCCAGAGCGCCGCAGCGTTTGCCGCCGCCTTCGACGCCGCGTTGGCCATGCCCCAAGGCCAGTCCACCCGGGAACGCGCCGCCGCATCGGCACGGGTTCGCCGGCGCAACTGGCTGCTCGGTGCGGGAGTCGTGGTGGTGGCGCTCGCTGCCGGACTCGTCGGCTCGGGGACGTTGCGGTACGGGAGCGGGGCCGTCGCGGACACCACTCGCATCGCGCTCCTGCCGGCGACGAGGACCGGGGGATCTCTCGATCTGCTCAGTCGAGGCCTGCAGCGCTGGCGCGGCATCACCCTCGTCGACCAGTTCCGGGTGGCCGAAGAACTGAAGCGCGTTCCGGATCCGCTGAGCGTGGGCCAGGGTGCCGCCATCGCCCGGCGGCTTGGTGCGGGCCGGTTCATTCTCGGGCAGGTGATGACCTCGTCCGCGGGACCGGTGGCCTCTGCCACCCTCTACAACGCCGACGCCACGCAATTGCACCATGCCGAACTCCCGCTCGGGCACGACTCGATCGGTGACTTTCCCGTGTACGCCGCGCTGGCGGATTCCCTCCTCCTCCGGGGGCGGCGCGACGAGTCGCCTGATGCACTGCTTCCCGGTTCACGTGATCTGCTCGCCACGCAATTGCTGCGCTCCGGCATGCTCGCGCTCGAGGAATGGGACCTCGTGGGGGCGGACTCGCTCTTCGCCCGGGCCGCACGGCGCGACACCATCTCAGGGCGGCCGGCACTCTGGCTGGCCCAGGCTCGCGAGTGGAGCGGTGGGGCGGTGGAGGGGTGGCGTGGCCCCGCCCAGGCGGCGCTGTCCCGGAGCGCCACGCTCGCCCCCGACGAACGCGAGATCGCCGAGGCGCTGGTGGCGATGGCGACGGGTGACTTTCCCGGCGCCTGTGACAGCTACCAGACCCTGGTCGATCGCGATGCCAGGAGTTTCGTCGGATGGTATGGGAGTGGCGAGTGCCGGGTGCGGGATCTGATCGTGGTGGCGGACCGTCGTGCGCGCTCCGGCTGGCGGTTTCGCGGTGGCTATCAGCAGGCACTCGACGGCTACAGCCGGGCGTTTCAGCTCAGGCCGTCAACCTACCGGCAGTTCGCCGCCGGCGGCTACGCCGACCTGCGTTCCCTCTTTCGGGTCAGTGCCACGGAACCACGCATCGGATGGGTCGAGTCCTCGCCCGACAACCTGTTCACCGGATGGCCGGTGCTGGATCACGACAGCATTGTGATGGTCCCGGTGCCGGTGTCCACCTCGCAGGCCGGCGAAAATGGCGTGGCCATGACCGACGTCAGCGCGGCCATCGCCACCTTGCGGCGGCGTTTCCAGGCCGTCACCTCCGCCTGGGCGCACGCATTTCCCGGTCGCGGTGATGCCAAGGAGGCGATGGCGATCGGGCTCGAGCTGAGCGGCGACCCCGCTGCCGCCGATTCACTTGCGGCTGCGCAACGGCTCGCCCTCGAGCCGCTGCAACGCCTGCGTCTCGCCGCCGCGCGCGCCTATGTCCTGCTCAAGGTCGGCGCGCCCGATGACTCCCTGCGGCTCCTCGCGGCGCGAGTCCTCGCCGATTCCCTGTTGGGCGCCCCGCATGGCGCGACGCTCGACGAAGCGCGATTGCTCGCTCCAATGGCGGCGATCGTCGGTCACTGCCGCGATGCCGCGCACTATCTCGGCCTCGCGGCCACACCCATTACTGACCCGCTGCCGATTCCCCGCTGGGTCGGGGCCACCATCGATTCCCTCCGGACCTATCTCGCGCTGGGGTGCACCAACCCGGTGCTGTCCGGGACCCTGGAGACCCTGGCGATCAACATCGCTCGACCCGGCGTCACGGAGGCGGAGCAGCGCCAGGGCGAGCTGAGCCTCTTCAACGGCATCGTGCGCTCTCGCTTCCCGCTCGACTCCCCCTGGGTCATGCGCCTCGCGTCGCGCGGCGGCTATCTCCTCTCGGCCGAGGCGGACTTCCTCCGGGGCGAGCACCGCCTTGCCCGGGAGCGCCTGCGGGAAGTGATGCGGAATCGGTCGGGGGCGCTGCCGGGCGACCTCACCCCCGACGCCGCGCTGCCGGAAGCGACGCTGCTGCTCGCGCTCGGCGACTCCGTCGCCGCGCTGCAGGACCTGAAGAGCGCACTCGATAACACCCGCAACTACCCCGCGCTGGTGTGGACCGATGCCGGCGACAATGTCGTCACCATTGCGTCGTTGATGCGCGGCATGGCCCTCCGCAGCGAACTCGCGGCTGGCGCAACACCCGATGCCCGGCGGTGGGCCGGTGCGGTGGCTCTCCTCTGGGCCGGCGCCGATCCCGAACTCAGGGCGTTTGTACAACGGATGCGGGAGCGGAGCTCACAATGAGCACCGGCCCCGCCTCCGGCAACGATCCACCAAGGAGCAACCTGTGAGTCATCGAGCGAGGATGCGTGGTTGGGAGGCCCTGCCACTGATGGTGGGCGCTGTGGCTGCGCTCCTGAACGGCTGTCATCGCGGCGTGGTCCCCACTGGGGAGGGGCTGAGGTTCGTGCTGGATTCGAGCGGCAGAACCAGCCTCGATACCGGCGTCGTGTTCGCCATGGATACCAGCGGAGTCACCGTGGCCGGTTCCTGCCCGGACACGATGCCAGTGGACACCGCGCACGCCGTGTCACGGGCGCTGCTCGCGACGCTGCTTAGCAACGGATACTGCAACTGGTTCATTCCGGAATACGACGACGAGCAGCAGTTTCGCACCGGCAACGGGACGTACGGGCCGCTGGCGCAGGCGTTTGCCACGCCCTTCAGCGCCAACTATCATGCCGTCTCCGCGTTCAGCGATCCCCAGGAGTATGTCAACGTCGCGATCGTCGATGTGTCGGCCCCGCCGGGGACCATCCTCGATCGCCCCTACTCGGTCCTCGGGTTGAGAGGGGGGCGCAACTGCGTCTTCCTGCACTACGAGCAGGCGACCAAGAGCTGGCAAGGCGCGGTGAAAAACGGTGACGGTGCGCTATGCGAGACCGGCGATTCGCCCCCGCAGTCCGTCCATATCATTGCGGAAAAGGAACCGGGGGCCCCCGCGTCCGCTTATCCGCCAGTGGCGCGGTTCATCGAGGGCAACGGCGACACCACCTTCATTGGCATCCGTTGCGCCGACGCCTTCTGTGTCGTGATCGGCGTCAACGCGGTGAACGTCGTCCCTGACCCAGCACACAAGGGCGCCTCGGGCGCAGGCACATCGCGCCGCTGGAAGATCAAGGGGTGGTTCGACGAACAGCATCTCGCGGTGCTGCCGAAGGGATCTCGTGGTGCGATGATCCCGAAGCAGCTCGCATCCATCGTTCCCGACGACGACCTCGGGTCGTACACGCTCGACGACTACACCGGCGGGTGGCCCTCCGTGGCGACGGTCTTTCTCAAGGACAACCCGGAGGGGAAGTACGGATTGCTGCCGGACGGCACGGGGTACGGTTTCGTCAAGGGGGCGAAGAACCACATCTGGATGCACGCCAAGGTCGCGCCTGGCGGCACGGCGACGGACGCGGTGTGGACCATCAAGATCGGGAAGGACCTGGCCACGGCACGACCGCACCAGGTGTTCCGTACCGATCACTCGGCGGAAGGTTATCCGGTGCCGGCGACGGCGCGGTGGCGCTGGGCGGCGGGCGACGAACAGATGTGGATCGAATGCCTGGTCGGCTGTTGCCGGGGACTGCCGGTCCCGCAATAGTGCGCACGAGGCAGCGGAAACGGGCCAGCACGTGGATGCGCCGGACGCGTCCTCTCGTCCGGCGCATTGCGTTGGAAGTCTCGCTGGCGATCAGCCGCGGGACGCCTTTGGCGCCAGGCCGAGGCGCATGCAAACCACCCTTCAACAACTCCGGGGTGATTCATTGTCACCTTGCTGGAGAGACGATCACCCTTGCGACTTACGCCGAGGGATGAAGTAATCGTCCAGCTCAATGCCTCCTTGGGAGGTCACTGCCCACACGCCGCCATGCCGTGCGAAGGTCCAGTATATCGATAATGAACCCAGTCCGGACATGATGGGGATTTCGTCCATCACCCGCAGTCTCACGCTACCGCTATCCGGTGAATACCACTCCCACCCTGAGAAGAGCACCCATCGGTGAGGCTTCTTCACGCACGCCGCACCAACACCAAGCTGACGCGAGCAGCGATACACTTCAGCGTCAAAGCTCGCCGGACTTGGCGCCTCTGTCCACCGAAACTCCCTACCATCGTCCTCCTTCCGCTTGGCGCTGAGTAAAACAGCCTTGACCGCACGCACAGCACTACTTGGGCCTGGCTCCTGATACGCCGGGTGGGCGCAGGCCATCGCGAGTAGTGCGATGGAATAGACCAGTCGATTGGCCATTTGAGCGGTACCCGTTTCGGTGGACGGCTAACCGAGCTATCTCGGCCGCGCTGCGCAAACCTCGAGGAGCGTCCTCCCGACCATCATTTCACGATCGTCATCCATGCCGTCGCCGTCACGCTCCGCCCACCACCGGTGGTCGTGACTTGGACTCGATAGCGGCCCGGGGGCAGGTTCTGGAGGCCGAGCGTCCGGCTCACCTCGAGTCGTGACTGCGTGGCGACCTGTGTTCCCGAAATACTCAGGCGTGGCCCCCGTTTCGGATCGTCGGTGCTGAGGAAGAAGTCGTATTTCGTGACGTAGCTCTCGCCCGTCACCAATCCGCTCAACTGGAAATACACTTCGGCGCCGGCACCGACCGACCAGGTGTTCAGCGGATTCAGCGGCACCACCGTCGCCCCTGAATTCCAGCGCGTGCCACTGGCTTCGCGTCCCAGCACCAGGTCGCTCATGGTGAGCCGAGCGCCTGAACCGGGCACCACCACGGAGCCCAGGTGTGCCACCGCGCCGCGGCCGTCGGTCTGGGTGATCACGAGCGAGACGCCGTAGGCCCCCGGCGTGGCTGGCAGTTCGATGATGCCGGTGAGGTACTCCGTGTTGGTGAGCGGTGCCGCCGTGGCAAACTGGCGCACCGTGTCGAGGTCAACTCGCACGCCGTCACGTTCGCGGGCGGCCATCAGCTGCAGCCGCACCGGATAGACCGCCCGCCCGTCACCACCGAAGAGGGTGGTGTGCGCCAGCTGGTCGCCCGGTATCGCGAACGCGACGACCAACCGTGGGGCACCGCCCGTGGCCCGATCGAGGCCGAAGATCTGCACCGATGGCGCCACCTGGTGGGTGAACTCCCGCGGGAAGGCATCGGTGGTCACCGCGACATCGATGAAGTGCTTGCCGCGCGCTGCGGACCTTACGATGGCTTCGGGAAAGAGGCGTGCCCCCTCGTCATGCACTTCCTTGGCGACGAGACCCATGATTCTGGGAATGGTGAAACCCATGATCTGCCGGTAGGGCTGTGACCGAGACGAGTGCGGGCATTCCGTCAGCTCGAGGTGGCACACCTCGTTTCGGAGCGGGATGGGCAAGGAGATGAAGGTCGGCACCAGGACAGTGGCGCCCATGCTGCCGTCGAAATCCGTCTCCCGAAAATGGAGCAGCAATGGGCCGTCCGGGCGATCGTAGCGCCACAGTTCCAGCGCCTCTCCACTCGTGGTCCGAGCTACTTGGTCGGGCGGCCCCTGCCGGATGTAGGCCACACCGCGATCGTCGACCTGGTCCTGAATCGGGTGATAGTATCGCGCCGGGGATTCGCTGCCCTCGCTCCACGACATGCCTACGAACGTCACCAGCTCGTTGGCCGCATCCCTAGAAGCGCCAGAAGAGATGATGCTGCCGTGAAGGGATGCCCTCCGTGCGGCATACTCGTCCATATACTCGCTGGTTCCACTGGTCGAGAGTATGCGCTGCCGTCCAGTCTGCGGCAATTGGACCCGGTAGTGCGCCATCGCGTACTCGATCCGCCGGTAGTGCTCGATCAGCCGCTCGCCATCTTGGCGCCCCTCGGCCACGTCACGCCGCGACCAGAACGCCGCGACCCACGCCGAGCGTTCGGCGTTGGGGAGCGAATCCCACTCGGCGAGTTCCTTGGGCGAGGCCACCCAGCTCAATTCGGCCCGATACGCTGCGATCGACGCCTTTGACGCGGTCGCCGCTCCGGCGATCAGTGCCGCGTGCCCTTCGCCGGGATGCCCGGTGCGATAGAGGTTGCGGGCCAGGTCGAGCTGCACCACGCCGCTGTCGACCTGGCCACTGGCGAGCGCGCGGCGCTGCAGCGCAATCGCTGAGTCAACGTTGCCGGCCTCGCGCTCGAACGCCGCCACTACAGCCAGCGCTTCGGGGGAGAGGAGTGACCTGACCTGACGAAGCAGGGTCACGCGATCCTTCAGCACTGATGATCCTTCGCGCGGCATCGGCGTGAACGCCAGCGCATCCGCGGCAGCCGAAAAGGTCGGATCGAGCTTCAACGCCTGCGCGAGGGCATTCGCGCCGCCGGCTTCGTTGCTTAGTCCGGTGCCGAGCAAGGGACCTTCGTGCGAGAACACCTTCAGCCGCGCCAAGGAAAGGCGGTTGATGCCGAGCCCGAACCAGGCGACGGGCCAATCAGGGTGATCCTTCACCGAGCGGATCAGGAGGTCGTCGGCGCGCCGCGCGTCGTCCGCATTGGTGGTAAGACTGCCGCGTCGCCCAACGATCAATCCCTGGCACAAGCGGGCAAGATCGGCGGACCGCCAAGTGCACGCGGATTCGGAGGGAAGTGTGGCCGTGGTCGCCGCAACAAGTCGGGGGAGGAGCGAATCGAGGAAGGCGCGGTCAGCAGAATCCTGTGCCCGTGCCGGCGTGATCGCGACCAGCAGAAGCGCACCAACGAGGAGGCACCAGCGAAGGAGCGGCATGTGGATGACCCTGGGTGAAGCCGAATGATGCAGCCCTGCCCCCATTCCTGCCACCATGAACCGCCCCCAGGGCTATCCCGAGTGCCGGTCTCACCATTTGAGCAGCAACTGACTCAGCAGGCACATTCGCTAGTTGTCTTGTTCAAGCCCGGCCACCCCCCACGCCCTCTCCAGCACCCCCGCCGCGCTCATCCCCCGCTCGCGCATCGCCCGCACCGTCTCGCTCCGATCGCGCTTGCTCAGCTTCTGCCCATCGGGAGCGAGCACCAGTGGATGATGCACCGTGACAAACGGCGTCGCTCGCCCCAGGAGTTGGGCCAGTAGCATCTGCCGACCAGTTGATGACACCAGATCCTCGCCGCGCACGATCACGTCGACTCTGTGGCGCAGGTCGTCAACCACCACGCAGAGCTGATAGGTCCACTGCCCCATTGCATCGCGCACCACGACATCGCCATGGTCACGCTGCGGCTGCTGAACAAGCGTCCCGAGTCGCAGGTCATTGACGAGGACTTCTCCTTCGGGAATCACCGCGCGGATCACGTGCTTCGAATCACACTCCAGTAGCCTGCCGCGGCAGGTTCCCGGATAGCGCCGCTCACCGGTGCGGTCAGGTGGGCCGAGCAGCGAGCGCGTGCAGGTGCAGCTGTAGACTTCGGTCTGAGTCGCCAGTTGTCGAAAGGCCTCGGCGTAGAGATTGGGTGTGTCGCTCTGGCGGAAGGTCGAGGGATGCGTGGCCAGTGAAGCCAACGACCCGGGCTCAGGCATAAAGCCGAGCCAGTGCAGGTCGTCGAGAATCGACTGCTCGAACTCCGGTCGGCAGCGCGTCTGGTCGTGATCCTCCATCCGGATCACCACCTCGGCGCCGAGCACCTCGGCCACCCCCCAGACCCAGAGGGCGTGAACCACGTGGCCCAGGTGCAGCTCCCCCGTCGGGGAGGGGGCGAATCGGGTGACCGGACGGGCCCCAGCCTGACGGCCCGACCGGGCATACCTTTCCGCGACCCTGCGGAGGGCCGGGGCATCCTTGGTTAGTGCCCGAAACTCATTCGTCATGGAGACCAAAGATGGCGCTGTCCCGTCAATTCGTCCTCTCCGCCGCCCTGGTGGCCATCGCCTCCGCCCCGCTCGCGTCCCAGACCCCGGTCAACCTGACCGGCAAGCCGCAGGCAACGCTGGACAATCCATTCACCTCGATCACCGCCCTGCGGGAGCTGCCCGGTGGCAGGGCAGTGGTGGTGGACATCCAGGACAAGACGATCTACCTCGCCGACTTCACGAAGAACCGGGTCGATTCGGTCAGTCGGCACGGCGGCGGTCCCGGCGAATACCAGATGCCGACCAGTGCCTTCGCCGGTCCCGATGATGTCACCTGGGTGCCTGACCCGATGCTCGCCAAGATCCATGTCGTCAGCCCCGACGGAAGGATCCGCACCACCATCCTTCCCGAAGAGGGGGGAGGGATGCTGCTGCCGAGGGCTGCCGATGCCAAGGGACGGTTCTACTACCAGGGTCAGCCCTCGTTCGGGCGCGGTGGCGGCAGCGGTCAGGTCGATTCGCTTCCGCTGCTCCGTTGGGACCCGGCCACCAAGCGCAGCGACACCATGGCCTGGATGCCAATGGGCGGCACGGCGACCGCCACGTCAAGTGGTGGTAACGTCAAGTTCACCATGCGCAGCATGCCCTACTCTCGCGTGGTGGCGTGGGGAGCGCTTCCCGATGGGCGCGTGGTCATGGTCCGCCCTGATCCCTACCGTGTCGACGTCATCTCCGCGCCGGGCAAGGTGCACCAGGGGCCGGTGAACCAGTACACCCCGGTCAAGATCGGCGCCAAGGAGCGCGAGGCCACGCGCGCCGCGGCCAAGGCCTCCCGGCCGATGATGATCGTCCGTGGTGGACCCGGTGGCGGCGGGAGCTTCTCGCCGCCACCAAGTGCGATGCCCGAGATCAAGGACGAGGAGTTCCCGGCCACCATGCCGCCGTTCCAGGCCAGTACGGCACTGATCGATCCCATCGGCCTGATCTGGGTTGGTCGCACGCGCCCCGCGGACGACAATGTCCCGACCTATGACATCTTCAACGACACCGGCAAGCTGGTCGGCCGCGCAACCCTCAAGCCGAACTCCTCGATCGTCGGCTTCGGCAACGGAACGATCTACATCTCGCGGCAGGATCCCGAGGATGACCTGCGGTACCTCGAGCGTTATGTGCGACCGGGCGGCGCGGGTGATACCGGGGCGAGGCCGCTGGGGGGGGGAAACAAATAGCAGAAGGTGACGGGTGACTGGTGACTGGTGACTGGAGGCCGCAATGTGGATGTTCCCAGTCACCCATCACCAGTCACCCTTCACCTCGCACAACGACTAATGGCTCGCGGTGTACTTCCCGTACCACCCCATCATGTACAGCTGGGTCCGCATCCAGTTCGATGGCTGCTGCGCCTCGCCATGCCACTCGCCCGAAAGCGCAGCAGCGTCGACGGCACGCCGCGCAGCTTCAGCGCCGAGTAGTACTCCTCGGTCTGCGGCGCCGGAACGCGCATGTCGAGATCGCCGGTCATCACCAGCGTCGGCGTCGTGACATTCCCCACGTACATCAAGGGCGAGGCCTTGAGCCAGGCGGAGGGATCTTCCCAGAACGGCTTGTCGAACCAGTTGCTGGCTGCAGAGCGGGACGTCGCTCTCGCCGGCCAAGGAGAGCCAGTCGGTCACCGGGCAGCGCACCGCCGCAGCGGCAAAGCGGTTGGTGTGGCCGATGGCCCACGCTCGCAGCATCCCGCCGGCGCTGCAGCCACCGACATAGATCCGCGTCGTATCGACCCAGCCGCGACCGATCACCTCATTGACGCCAAGCATCAGGTCGTCGTAGGCGAGATCAGGGTACGCCTTCATGATGGCGTTGCCGAAGGCGGTGCCGTAGCCGGTCGAGCCGCGCGGATTGAGGTAGAAGCACCAGATGGCCGTAGGCCGCAAAGCTCTGGTACGACGGATTGAAGCCGACGCTGTACATCGTGGTGTGGCCCGCCGTGCATCTCGAGGATCAGCGGCACTGCTTCGACGGGTCGAAGTCGGGCGGCTTGACCAGCCATCCCTGCAGCGCCGTACCGTCGGCGCCCTTGAACTCGATCTCCTCCACGTCGCCAAGAGAGAGGCCGGTGAGGAAGATCGTCGTTGACGTGGGTCAGCTGGATGAATTCGCCGGCTTCTTCAGGGGAAAGCGGAAGATCTCGTCCGGCTGCTGTGGCGCTCGACCGCACCACCACACCGAAATCCCCCTTCGGCGACACCGAACCGAGGGTAACCGCGAGCGCACCGTTCGATCCGGGCTTGGCGCCGAGCACCTTGGCGGTGGTCGAGGCACTCCAGGTGTTCATCGCACCGTGATCCTCGGCGGTGAACCAGAGCGTCTCGTTGTCGGACCACGTCACCGACTGCGGATCACGATCGAGCCCGGGCGTGACGATCCGCGCCGCCCATGCCGTCGATCCGCGCCACGTAGATGTCGCTGGCCTGATAGGAGTTGGTGGTGGCTGGGAATCCGGTGTAGGCGAGCGACTTGCCGTCGGGCGAAACGTACTGGATTGCCCAGAATCCGCTTGCCGGCTGATCAGCGCCGACGCGCGGTCGCAACGTCGACGGCATAGAGATTCGACACACGGAACTGCCGATCGGCGTCGGGGTCGTCATTGCCATCGACGATGACGCATCTTGCCATCGGGCATCCAGTCGATTCCCACCGCTCCCGGCCCACTCTCGGTGCGCGCCCCGGCGCTGAACTGTCCCGGCGTGACATCGCCGTGGCGTGCCGCCCTCCGCCTGCACCACGAAGAGGTGAGTCGAGCCGTCGGCGAGGTAGCCGGCGCGATCAGCGCGGAAGTGCAGTTGATCGACGAGCATCGGCGCCGGCGTCCACGTGCGCGCCCTTTGGCGGCGTGGGCAGCGGGATCGGCCAGCTGCCGGGCCTCGGGCACCGCCATCGCGAACGCCAGCCATTTTCCGTCAGGCGACCAGCGGAACGAGCCCGGCGCCTGCTCACCGTGGGTCACCTGCACCACGCCCCCTTCGGCATCCATGTAGCGCACCCAGAGCTGCGTCTTCCCGTCAGCGTCGGCCAGATAAGCGATCCGGCTGCCGTCAGGCGACCACTGCGGATTCGCTTCCCTTCACCAGTTGCCGCAGGTGGCCGCCATCGGCGTCCATCATCCAGAGCATCGACGACCAGACATCCTTCGATCTGGTCGACATACGCCCGGGAGAAGACGATCCGGTTGCCGTCAGGCGAGACCTTCGGACCAGCGACGCGTTCCAGGTCGAGGTAATGCTCGACGGTGAAGACGTGTGCCTGTGCCGTCAGCGTCGCGGGAGCGCTAGCAGCACGACCGCCAGCACGCCGCGCATCACTCGATGGTCGATGCATCCGTCATACCACCCCCTGCCTGCGCTGCAGTTCCATCAGTCACCCGCGCGATGATCATCTCCACTCCGATCCGGTTGTGCCCACCTTCGGGCAGGATCACGTCGGCATGCCGTTTCGATGGCTCGACAAACTCCAGGTGCATCGGGCGGACCGTGCCGAGGTACTGGCGGACGACATCCTGCACCGACCGGCCGCGCTCCTCATGTCGCGCTGCATCCGGCGAATGAAGCGGATGTCGTCGGCGACGTCGACAAAGATCTTGATGTCGAAGAGATCGAGCAGGCGCTGCTCGGTGAAGAGGAGGATGCCGTCGACGATGACGATCTCGCTCGGCTCGATCCGAACCGTCGCCTGCGCGCGAGTATGCGCAGCGTAGTCATAGGTCGGCTTGTCGATCGCGCGCCCTGGCTGAACTGTCTCAGGTGCTGACCACCAGCAGGTCGTTGTCGAGCGCATCGGGATGATCGAAGTTCACCTGCTTTCGCTCCTCGAGCGTCAGGTGGGCCAGATCCTTGTAGTACGCATCGGCGTCGATGAATGCGGTGGCGAGGCCGGTCGCATCGAGAATCGCCCGGGAGACGGTGGTCTTGCCCGACCCGGAGCCGCCAACGACGCCGATGATCAGGGGACTGCGCTCGGAGCGCGAGGTCGGCTTCACAGCGGTCATGGAGCTCTCCGGATATGGCGCAAAGAACATAGTCTCGGCGACCAGCGCCACTCTGGGCGGATCCTCAGTCGCGCACCGCGATTCGCTGGCGCCACGACCCGGCTGCGCCGGGCCGTGGGCGACTGCGCGAATCGTAATCGCACGATCATCCCGGACGGATAGGGTGCGCTTCGCGAGGTCCGCCCGACGTGGCGCTGGTCGTCGAGATCTCCGATGTGCGGTGCTGCCCTATTGCCGAACGATATCCACCCGCAACTCGTACCAGCCGTCGATCTGCAGGTGCTCGACCCGGAGCCTGTGCGGGCCGGTCACCGAGAGCGGCACCTCTTTCACATGCGATTCGCCCGGGTTCCAGTCGTCGAGCACCAGCTTGTCGTCGAGATAGACCCTGATCGCATCATCGGAGATGGTGCGCAGGATGTACTGGCTGCTACTGCCGAAGTCGATCGTCGCGGTCGCCCCCGTGAGCAGGCGCTCCTGGGGAATTGTCTTCCGTGGCGGGCCGTACCAAGTGAGGTCGAGGCGATTGGTGTCGAGCGTCGCGACCGCTGTGCCGGCGAGGGCACGGGTGATCGCCGCGGCATCGGTCCGCGGCACCGTGGTTGAGTCCCAAGGCACGAAGGTCACGTGCCAGTTGGCCGCCGGGAAGAACCGAGACCAGGTGAATGTCACCGGTTTCCCGGCAGGAGTCGTCACACCGAAGGGCGAGGTGGTGGCCACGCCACGATATTCGAGCGTCACCGCGTAGTCGTTCTCGCGGCCAGCAGCCGGCGTCACCACCAGGGTGTCGCCCATCCGCCCGGAGTCAGCGGAGAGCGAAGCCACTCCGGCGCGCGACGTCACCCGCCAGCGACCGGCGGGTCCGAGCACGCGGAGCCGCTGGGGTGAGGCGTCCGACCGTCCCGACTGGCCAGAGTTTCGGGCTCTGCCAGTCGTACGGCCCCCACTCATCGACGATGATCGCCGACCGGTTCATGCGCCGGGAGTCCGGCGTCAGCGCCGGCATTCCGCCGTGGCAGTGGCGCCACGGTGTAGCGCGCCGGGGTCGGAACGATTGTCGCGACCTTGGCCTCTGTCTGCACAAACACCGTCCCCGACGCTGTCGCCGGTGAAGCGGGCGACCGTATCGACGCTCTCGAAGACGTTGCCATCGGTCAGTGAGCGCTGCGTGTTGTCGATCCGCAGCGCGAGCCGGGTGTCGGCGGAAGGTGTTGCCGAGGATGACGTAGTCGCGCGAGCGGGTGTCGCGGTACTTCGGATAGCCCCAGTCGGACGGCTCGACCTTGTTCCACCAGAGATGGACGGCCGTGGTGTCGCCGTCAAAGGTATTGCCGGTGATCCGGTCGTCCTGGCCGTGTTCGATGGCGATCGCCTCGACGTTGTTGGCGAAGCGGTTGTTGATCACCACCGACTCGAACGAGTAGCCACCCCACAGCCCGTGCCAGTTGCCCTCGACCCGGTTCTCGGCGAAGACGTTGCGCGAAAAGGTCGCCTCCATCCCGTTGGTCGGGGCAAACGAGAAGTCGTTGCGGTAGAAGAGATTGTCGTTGACGCCGCCCTGGCCGTTGTCCATCGTGGTCTGGCCGGCCCAGATGAAGAGCCCGTCGCCGCCGTGGGTCACGGAGTTGTAGGCGACGACATTGTTGCAGCTCTGCTCGTACATCAGCAGGCCGGCGGAATCCTGACCACGATTGAAGAAGCCGTGCGAATAGCCCCGGACGTCGAAGTTGATCCTGTTGTGCATGATGGTGTTGTGCGACGAGCGATACATCCCCACGCCGAGACCGCTGTTGAACGAGAAGTCGTTGTTCCAGACCTTCAGGTTGTCGCTCCGGGTCATCATCAGCCCGTCCATCCCCTGGCGGACGCTGTTGCCGCGGATCTCGCCACCGGCAATGTCGGTCAGGTAGATCCCTGCCCCGTAGCGAAGCCACTCGTCTTTTTCGTTCTGGTGATAGTCGAGCCAGTCGATCAGCGACTCTTTTTCGATGCCGCTGTACAGCCGCGGCTTCCAGTTATAGGAGAAGTCGTTGTCGAGCAGGCGGAGGTTCTTCACCCCGCGGGCGATCAGCCCGACCCGGTACCCGTGAGCAGATACGCCGCGCACCGCGATGTTGCTGCCGCCGTCGATCCGGATGGCGGTGCCGGCGAAGCGGTCGGGGTGTTCGCGATCGTCCGACCCGACCAGCTCGACGCCGCGCAGGTCGACCACGATGTCATGACCGCGGATGGTGAGCGCGGCACTATCGCCCGCCGGGGCGAGATAACGGCCCGGAGTGATGCTGACCGTGTGGGTCACCACCATTCCGGGCCGAAAAGGAACCATCTGGGCCCCGAGCACACCGGGGACGAGCAGCAGGGCAAGGCTGAGTCGCATCCTCCAACATAGGCAGGAGGCTCCGCCGTGCGCAGGTCGCCCTCAGCCGGCGAAGATGTACCTGGCATCGAACTCCTGGGCACGCGCGACGCCCATCACCCCCGACGGCACCACCTGGATTCCCGGGAACAGCCCGGCCACCCACTCCTTCTTCACCGCCGCGGCGTCCATGTTCATCTTGGCGGCGGCACCGGCACTGTTCAACGTCAGGGCGACGTCACACACACCGAAGAGCACGCCGTTCTTCAGCAGTTCCGCGACGCCGAGTCCCGGGAGCGGCAGTCCGGTGATGGTGGCATACGGATTGGCCGTGGCCGGCATGTCGCCCTTCTTGATGCCGAACATCTCGCCGATGTGGTATTTCGCCCAGATGGAATCCTGGAGGGCGAGGGCCACGCCCTTGTGGCGCAGGATCACCATCGCGCTCATCTCCTCGCCGGGATAAGTCGCCGCCATGGTGTTGAGGTAGACTCGGGGCCAGATCGCCGGCATCCCGTCATTCGCATCCGGGGCATCGAACACCACCCGGTGCTTCCCCTTGAGCTTGCCGAACCAGGCCTCGAGCTCGGGATTGGCTGCGCGCGACGCTGGCACCGCAGCGGCTGCACCCTCGGGAGCCGCCAAACTGAGGCCCATCGCGGCGGCAGCAATGCTGCCAATGAAGCCGCGGCGCGGGGTGGAAGAGGTGAATCCATCGATCATGAGGGCCTCCCGGAGACGGGTTACAGACGGCAGGGGGCGAATACCGACTGAAACTATCCCCGAATCCGGGAAGCGGGAGGGGGGAGCTCCGCTAGGCGTAGTCCTCCACCGGCGGGCAGGTGCAGACCAGGTTCCGGTCGCCGAAGGCGTTGTCGATCCGGCCGACCGTCGGCCACGCCTTCCGGCCCCGGAGCCCCGGCACCGGGAAACGCCGCCCGCTCGCGTGGGTACGGTCGGTCCCAGGCGTCGGATATCACCGCCTCCATCGTGTGCGGTGCCCGCTTGAGGACGTTGTCCTCGCGCGACGCCTTGCCCGCCTCGATCTCCCGGATCTCCTCCCGGATCGCCAGCATGGCATCGATGAAGCGATCGAGTTCCACCTTGGGTTCGGACTCGGTCGGCTCGACCATCAGGGTCCCCGGCACCGGGAACGACAGCGTGGGCGGGTGGAACCCGAAATCGATCAACCGCTTGGCGATGTCCTCGCCCTCGACGCCGGCGGTGTCCTTGAAAATCCGGGTGTCGAGAATGCATTCGTGGGCGATCAGGCCGTTCGCCCCGGAATAGAGACAGGGGTACACCCCTTCGAGCCGCTTGGCGATGTAGTTGGCGCTGAGGATGGCGATCTTGGTCGCCATCGCCAGCCCGGCGTGGCCCATCAGCTGGATGTAGACCCAGGAGATCGGCAGGATGCTCGGGCTGCCCCACGGACCGGCGGAGACGGTGCCGGCCGACTGCCCGTGACCCAGGTCGATGACCGGGTGATCGGGAAGGAACGGCGCCAGGTGCGCCGCCACGGCGATCGGCCCCATGCCCGGGCCGCCGCCGCCGTGCGGGATACAGAAGGTCTTGTGCAAGTTGAGGTGGCAGACATCGGCGCCGATGTCGCCCGGTCGGCAGAGCCCGACCTGGGCGTTCATGTTGGCGCCGTCCATGTAGACCTGGCCACCGTGCTGGTGGATGATGCTGCAGATCTCCTTGATCGATCCCTCGAAGACGCCATGCGTCGACGGATACGTCACCATCAGCGCCGCCAGGTTGGCCGAGTGCTCCGTCGGCCTTGGCGCGCAGGTCGGCGACGTCGATGTTGCCGTGCGCATCCGACGCGACCACCACCACCTTCATCCCGGCCATCACCGCGCTCGCCGGATTGGTGCCGTGGGCGCTGACCGGAATCAGGCAGACGTTGCGATGCATGTCGCCGCGCGAGTGGTGCCAGGCCCGGATCACCAGCAGGCCGGCGTACTCGCCCTGCGACCCGGCATTCGGCTGCAGCGAAACCTTGGCGAAGCCGGTGATCTCGCAGAGATCGGACTCCAGCCACTCGAACAGCTCGGTGTAACCGGCGGCCTGCTCGCGCGGCACGAAGGGATGCAAGGCACCGAATTCGGGCCAGCTCACCGGCATCATCTCGGCCGTCGCATTGAGTTTCATGGTGCAGCTGCCGAGCGGAATCATCGCCGCGGTCAGGGAGAGATCCTTGCTCTCGAGCGACTTGCATGTAGCGCAGCATCTCGGTCTCGGACCGATGCGCGATGGAAGATCGGGTGCGTGAGGTACTCGCTGGTCCGGCGGAACTCCTCGGTATAACCCGTTCCGTCGGCCATGTACTCCTGCAGGATCTCGAAGGGCCGGCCGCGCGCGAAGCAGGAGACGACGTCGACCAGGTCCTGGTACGTCACCGTCTCGTCGAACGCCACGGCGAGACGATCTGGCGCCAGCCGTCGCAGGTTGATCTGCAGTTCCTCGGCCGCGGCGATCACCGCGTCACAGGTCGCCGGACCAAGCGTCACCGCGACCGTGTCGAAGATAGACGGAGTGGTCGACCGACATCCCGAGCGCGCCGAGTGCCTCGGCGAACTGCCGCGCCCGGCTGTGGACCCGGAGCGCTATCTGGCGGATCCCCTCGGGGCCGTGCCAGACGGCGTACATCGACGCCATCACGGCCAGCAGCACCTGCGCGGTGCAGACATTGCTGGTCGCCTTGTCGCGACGGATGTGCTGCTCGCGCGTCTGCAACGCCATGCGCAGCGCCGGCCGGCCGTCCACATCCTTCGAAACGCCGATGATCCGTCCGGCGATGTGGCGCTTGTACTCGTCTTTGGTCGCAAAGAACGCCGCGTGCGGCCCACCGTACCCCATCGGCACGCCGAAGCGCTGCGAGTTGCCGACCGCCACATCGGCGCCCCACTCGCCGGGCGGACGCAGCAGCGCCAGCGCCAGCAGGTCGGTGGCGACCGTGACGATCGCGCCTGCCGCATGGGCCTTCTCGCACAATCCGCTGTAGTCGCGCACCGCGCCGTCGGTCGCCGGATACTGGAGCAGGCAGCCGAAGACGTCGGCCCCGAAGACGAAGTCAGCGGGATCCTTCACCTCGACGACGATGCCACGCGCTTCGGCCCGAGTGCGCACCACGGCGATCGTCTGCGGGTGGCACTCCGAATCCACCAGGTAGACCGGTGCGTCGGCGTGCTTGACCAGGGCGAGACTCATCGCCATCGCTTCGGCGGCGGCGGTGCCTTCGTCGAGCAGCGACGCGTTGGCCACCGGCAGCGCGGTCATGTCGCTGACCATCGTCTGGAAGTTGAGCAACGCCTCGAGGCGGCCCTGGGCGATCTCCGCCTGGTAGGGCGTGTAGGCCGTGTACCAGCCCGGGTTCTCGAACAGGTTGCGCTGGATCACCGGCGGCACCAGCGTGCCGCTGTATCCGGCGCCGATATAGGAACGGAACAGCTGGTTCCGGTCGGCAATCCGGCGCAGGGCGGTGAGCACCGTGTGCTCGTCCTGTCCGGTCGGCAGCGCCAGCTGCCGGCGCAGGCGGATGCTGTCGGGCACGACCGCATCAATGAAGTCATCGAGTGAGCCATACCCCAGCACGCCGAGCATTGCCTGGACATCATCAGCACGGGGACCGATGTGGCGTCCGACGAAAGCACTTCTCATGGCCATCCTCCACAGCAGACGAGGCCCTGAAGGGGCCCCGTCATGTCATCAGTCATCCATCATGTTCAGTGACTCGCGATCATCGCACTGTAGGCCGCCGCATCCTTGAGCTTGCCAACCTCGGCGGGTTGCTCATCTCGATCTTGACCAGCCACCCTTTGCCATAGCAGTCGGAGGCGACGGTTTCTGGCGAGTCGGCAAGGGCAGTGTTGATCGCCACCACCTTGCCCGACGCGGGCGCGAACAGTTCACTGACGGCCTTCACCGACTCGATCACGCCGAATGGCTTGGTCGCTTCGACGACGGTGCCGATCGCCGGCAGTTCGACATAGACGATGTCACCGATCTGCTCGACCGCGAACGCGGTGATGCCCATGGTGCCGTCTTCGGCGATCCACTCATGCTCATCGGAATACTTGAGGTTGCCCGGGATATCCACGGTGACGCTCCTGACTCAGGTCGAACGCTTGTAGAATGGCAACGGCACAATGGTCGCTGTCGCCCGCTGGTTCCGAATCCCCACTTCAACCACCGTTCCCACTGCCGCCGATGCCACCGGCACAAAGGCCATGGCCACCGAGTAGCCGAGCGTGGGCGACGACGTCCCGCTGGTCACGCTCCCGCACGCCGCCGACGCGGCGGGAAGATAGACGGGATACCCGGTCCGTGCGATGCCCCGGTCGGTGAGCTTGAGGCCAACCAGCTGCTTGCGCAGTGCCCCCTTGGCCTTCTCCAGCGCGGCCCGCCCAACGAAGTCTCCCGGCTTGTCGAACTTCACCACCCGGCCCAGTCCGGCCTCGAACGGAGTGGTGTCGCGCGATCAAGTTCCTGGCCGTACAATGGCATTCCGGCCTCGAGCCGCAGGGAGTCGCGGGCACCCAACCCCACCGGCTTGAGTCCCTGCGGCAGTCCGGCCTTCATCAGGGTATCCCACACCGGCGCCGCGTCATCCCACGCGAGGAAGAGTTCGAAGCCGTCCTCGCCGGTATACCCCGTCCGGGCCAGCAGCGCCGTCACGCCACAAACCACCGTCTCGGCTACCGTATAGTACTTGAGTCGCGACAGGTCGTATTCGATGTGCGGCTGGAGGATCGACGCGGCCAGGGGGCCTTGAATTGCGACGAGCGAAGTCCGCATCGTTGCGTCGTCGAGCGTCGCCTTGAAGTTCGCCAGCCGCTCCTTGAGGGCGGCCACGACCGGCGTCACGTTCGAGGCGTTGGCGACCACCATCCACCGGTGCACCCCGATCCGGTAGATGATCAGGTCGTCGATGACGGTGCCCTCGTCGGTGCAGATCATCGAGTAGTGGGCCTTGCCGACCGCCATGGTCGACGGCTGGGTCACCACCGCATAATCGAGCGCATCGCCTGCCTCCGGCCCTTCGACCCAGAGCTCGCCCATGTGGGACAGGTCGAAGAGCCCCGCCGTCGGTCCGGACCGTCTGGTGTTCTTCGAGGATGCCCGAGTATTGCACTGGCATTTCCCAGCCGGCATAGGGGACCATCCGGGCGCCGAGGGCGCGGTGACGGGCATCGAGGGCAGTCTGGTTCATGGGTCGTCCTCACTGCATAAGACCTGAAGCACGGCATTGGGCCGCGTGAGCCCCTAAAGATAAACCGAATCGGCGGGGAGTTTCTGGCCCAAAGGACTCGGCTGGAGTAGGATTTAGCAGTGAGGTCGCTGTCCGAGGGATCCATGAATCAATCCGAGCAGAACGAGCTGATCGCACGCTTTCGGGACGCTCGACGCGACCGGGACCTCGCGGTGCTGGAAGGATTCCACGCGCTCAAGCATGCGATCCGCTTCAACGCGGATCTCCAAGCCGTCGTTACACCCGATCCCGGAGAACTCGAGCGTCTCGCCGAGGAGCTTGCTCCTGACGTGTGCTCTGCAATCACCAGGCATGCGAGCCAGGTGCCGCTTGATCTGTTCGAGCAGCTGTCGCCGGGAGATCAGCAGAGCGACGTCATTTCGCTCGCCAGGCGGCCGGTGATCACCGGCGACACGCTGCTGGCGCTCTCGCATGTCGCGCCGGTCGTGCTGCTCGAATCGCCAACACATCTCGGCAATGTCGGCGCGGTGGTGCGCGTAGCAGCCGCAGCGGGTGCGGCAGCGGTGATCACCACCGGAAGCCACGATCCGTGGCACCCCAACGCCATTCGCGGATCGGCCGGGCTGCATTTCGCGATTCCAGTGGTGCGCACCGATGACTACGCGATTGCTGGTCGGCCATTGATCGCGATTGATCCTGAGGGTGACGATCTCGATCCCGCATCGATTCCCTCGAATGCCGTGCTCGCGTTCGGGTCGGAGCGCGCAGGACTGAGCGATGATTTGCTGCAACGCGCCGACGCACGACTCCGCATTCCGATGGAACCGGCTGTGTCGAGCCTCAACCTCGCGACGGCGGTGGCAGTGGTGCTGTATGCCTGGCGGTTGCGGCGGAAATAGTCATGGAATCGCGATTCGAGCGATCTTCTCTCCACGAGGTTCAACCGATGTCGAGAATATGCGTCGCTTTCGCCATGGCTTGCCTGCTCGCGGCCTGTGCCTCGCCCGACGCCCCGCGAAGCGACTCGACAAGCGCTGCACCACTTGTCCCGACGACTCGTGTCATTGACGGTATCACTGTCCTCGAGCATCCGGCGAGCGCTTTCGCCAACGCAGCCCGGTTCACGATCGACACCGTTCCCGTCGCGGTCATGGGCGGCGTGGCGGTCGACCCCAAGTACGACCTCACCCATGCCGATATCGTGGTGCCACTGCGCAACGGCCGATACGCGACATTCGGCAGGGTTGGCAGTCAGCTCATGGTGTTTGACGCCAAAGGAAAGGGCGAGCATCTCTGGGGTGGTCAAGGCGAAGGACCTGGCTACTTCGTCCGGGTCAATGCCATGCTGTCGCTCGGCGGAGACACCCTCTTCCTGATCGACGACGCGAACAGGCGCCGCAACTGGGTCTTGCCTGATCGTGGCGTGGTCCGACAGGAACCATACGAACCCACGTTGCGGATGCACGGCCTGATGCCGACCGGGTTCCTCGAAGATGGGAGCCTTGTGGCATTTGACGCCGCTGGACGCAGCGAAACGGTGGACAGCACCACCCGATGGGCCGTCCCGCTCGTCCTCATGGCTCACAAGGGAGACAGTGCGCGCGTGGTCGACAGCATCCCTGGTTGGGAAGTCACCCCATTCGAAACACACTTCCGGGGCCGGAAGGCAATCTCTCCGACGCTGGTCCGGCTGGGACGAAGCCCGAAGATCGCGGCGTGGGATTCGACGATCACATCCACTGCCAATGACTCCTACGCCATCGACCTCCGGAGGCCCAGCGGCCATCTCTTCGAGCGCATCACCGTCACCGTCCCCCGCCGCGAGGTGACCCAGTCGATGCGCGACTCGCTGATTGCCGCTGGCCTGCGACGATTCAGCGCCTCAGGCGAGGGAGAGGGCATGGTCGATCCTGCCGAGTCGAAGCGGCTGATCTCGGCCGAGCCGATTGCCGATTCTCTGCCGTTCATCCAGGGGCTCTTCGTCACGGACGACAAGACGCTCTGGGTCGTCGACGCCATCGCCCCGGGCGACCCTGGCTGGGATGCCACGGCGTTCCATACCGATGGAGCCATCATCGGCCGCCTGCACGTTCGCGGAAGCTCTGTGCCGATTGCCTTCACCAACGACCGGGTGATCGTCCGCACCGAGGACGAGGACGGGGTGATCTCCTTCCTGGTCTACCGCATCGTGCCGACGCCACGATGAACCCCTCTCCTTTCACCGCCATCGCACTGGTGGCCGCGCTGTCCGTGGCGCCACACACGATCGCTGCGCAGCTCTCGCAGCCGCAGACCGAACACCTCCCCGGCGGCGGCGTCCGCGTCATCAACGATGGCCCGTCGGCGTGGCAGGAGGGCAGCGGCTGGAAGCTGGTGCTCGAGACCACGATCCAGCCGGCGGAGGGGAGTCCGGGCGAACTCGCCAACCCGATGGGCATCCTGCGAACGACCGATGGTCGTTTCATCGTCACGGACATCAATGCGCCAACGCTGCAACTCTACGACCGCACCGGGCACTTCATTCGGGATATCGGCCGCGCCGGCGCCGGGCCCGGGGAGTACCGCCAGCCGATGCCGACGCTCTATCGGGACACGCTCTTGATCCATGACGGGAAACTGAATCGCGTCAGCGTGATGACGGTCGACGGGAAGAGCGTGCGGACGTTCGCGGTGCCGTATGCCGGGGCCTGCTGTCAACCACCGACGGTGGACGCTGCAGGACGCATGGCGATCGCGGCATTCACTGGCAACGGTTATCTCTTCCGGCGATATACCATTCTGGGGCACGCGCTCGATTCCATGGTCGTACCACAGGTAGCCGCCAAAGGCGAGTGGAAGGTTCCAACTGGCGGAGGAGTGGCAACCTACTGGATCCCCTTTGCCGCATATACCGCCAACACCATGCTCCGTGATGGTTCCCTCCTGTATGGAAACTCGAGGGAGTACCAGCTGCGTATCACCCGCACCGGCAGCGACACGGTCCGACTCGTCGAACGGCGCGGTGGCTCCCCGGCCTTGATCCGTCCTTCCCTCGTGATTCCACCTTCCATCGGTACGTCGATGGCAACCCGGACCTGCGCGCGGTCGCCAAACTCGACGACCTTCCCAAGGACTATCCCTACTGGCACTCGGTCTCCGAGGACGCGAATTCGAACATCTGGGTCCTGCTCGGCGGCGGTGCGCCCTCACCGATGCGGTTCGAGGTCTTCACCCACGATGGGCGCCTGCTGGGGAGCGTGACCGCGCCATTCACCTGGAGCTCCCCGAACATCACCTTTCTGGGTGATCGCATCGGAGTCATCGACGCCGACGACAACGATTTGCCGCGGATCCGGATCTATCGCGTCGTCACCAAGTAGGTCGACCTGGAAGCGATGGAAACACGCAGAACACCGACGACCACTCTGGGCGGATCCTCAGTCGCGCGCCGCGATTCGCTGGCGCCACGACCCGGCTTCGCCGGGTCATGGGCGACTGCGCGAATCGTGATCGGCGATCTCCGCATGCGGTAGGGGCGCGCTTCGCGAGGTCCGCCCGACGTGGCGCCGGTGCCCTGCGAGTTCCCGATCCAATGGAGCCCATTCGCATGGTGAGCTCGATTCGCAACGAGAGCGCTGGTGCTGTGGCGGGCGGGCCAGGTGAAGCGCGCCCCAGTTACTGCTCCGATGGTGGAAGAGGCTGCTTCCTGAGATGGGCGCGCTGTGTGCGCCCACGAGGGAAGCACCGGCGCGCGGCTTTGGCCCGCCCAGAACAGCCGCCAGCGCTCGAGGTTGCCGGGCCATGACGATCGGCCCAGAGCACCCGCCGGTACCGAAGTAACCAGAGTGAAGGTGCAACCGTAGGAAGTGTTGGAGCATCAGTCCCTCAGCAACCGTGCCGACGAGCCCCGATGCGACCGCCTGTCCGCTGGCCGATCCTGTGTACCCTACTGACACTCGCTGCCTGCGGCACGGGCGGCGGCGCCACAGCGCTCAGCCAACCGGAGATCGACACCCTCCCCGGCGGGATCATGCACGTCGCGAACACCGGCCCCACCGCGTGGCGCGACACCAGCGGCTGGCGGTGGGAGGCGACCAGCGTGATCCAGCCGGTCGACCGCTCCCCCGGCGAGCTGGGCGATATCACCTCCCTCGCCATCGGCGACGATGGCAGCGTCTACGCGCTGCAACGGCAGCCCGCGGTGATCAAGGTGTTCGGACCCGATGGCAGCTACGTGCGCTCCATTGGCCGGGAGGGTGATGGACCCGGCGAGCTGCGCCGGGGGTTCCTCAGCATCCACGGTGACACGCTGCTGATCCAGGACTCCGGCAACTCGCGGCTCACCATCTTCCGCACCGATGGCACGCTGCTGCGCACCGTGGTGAGTCCGTGCTGCTTCTACTGGCCGCCATTCATCACCGATTCGGCCGGTCGTGCCTGGGTTCCGGGTCGGAGCCAGGACAACCGGGCGTCATGGTATCGCATTGGTATGGATGGCCACACGGTCGACACCGTGCCCATGCCGCCAATGGATGATCTCCGGGCAATGAAACACTGGGACATCACCGTTACCCGAGGCAGCGACCAGATCCAGATGGTCATGCCCGCCCCGATGCAACCAGGCACCCTGTTTTCGCCGCGCGTCGATGGTGCCGTTGTCTCCGGCCATACCGGCCGGTATCGCTTCGCGATCCTGCGGGCCAACACCGACACGGTTCGGATCTTCGAGGCCGAGGCGCCGGCGGTCCCCCTCACCGAGGCGCAGCGCGACACCATCTTTGCCAACGCCACTGCGGAGCGCGACGAAGCGGTGCACAAGGCGCTGGTGGCCTCCGGCCACAAGGACGACATTCCCCACACCTGGCTGCCCTGGACCCAGATGGCGCTCGACGGTGAGGGATATCTCTGGGTGTCGCTCCCGGGATCTGCCGGAGCCGTCTCGCGGCTGCAGGTGTTCGATCGCGACGGTTACCTGTTGGGTGATGTGCCACCGGCAAACTCGAAGATGTTCGACCTGGCCGCCGGCTGGGGACGTGACCGCATTGCGGTGCTCGACGAAGCCGAAGATGGCCGACCGGTCATCCGGGCCTATCGCATCATCCGGCAGGATGGGCCGTGAATGAGGCAGTCCCGCCCCACCCAAGTCGTGCAACAACTCCGCCACTTACGGTGTCCAATCCTTGATATCCCACGAACGCGCAATATCGCGTCGACGCGACCGAATCCGCGCGTGAGGCATCCCTCAGTCGTCTGTCCCCCTGGCGAGATCTCGATGCAACCGATTGCCCGCTGGCCCGCCACACTTGCCATGCTTGCCCTCGCCGCCTGTAGCTCCCCCAGCGACGCATCCACCGCGCTCAATCCGCCGGTGATCGATACCCTGCCGGGCCAGATCGTCCACCTCAGGAATACCGGTCCCACCGCCTGGACCGATACCAACGGCTGGAAGTTCGCGGAGGTGGTGGCGATCGATCCGGCCGACGGTTCCCCGGGTGAGCTTGGCGCCGTCCAGTCGCTGGCCCTGGGCGACGATGGCAGCGTCTACGCTTTCCAGCGCTCGCCGGCCACCATCAAGGCGTACGGACCGGATGGCACCTTCCTCCGTGACATCGGACGCGAGGGCGACGGTCCCGGTGAGATCCGGGGCGGCATGCTGGCCATCCGTGGCGACACCCTCGTGGTGCAAGACCCCAATGCCCACCGGCTGACCTTCCTGAAGACCGACGGCACCTTCATCCGTACGGTGCAGTCGACCTGCTGTTACTGGGTCACCACCCTGACAATCGATTCCGCTGGGCGGGTCTGGTCACCGGGATCGGTCGGGAATAGTGGCGAGGGGGGATGGGTCCGCTTCGGGATGGACGGCGAGATCGTGGACACCGTCCTTATGCCGCCAACCGGTGAGGAACGGGGAAACGACAAGTACTGGCGGGTTGACGTCAAGAACGGCAACGGCTCGAGCTCGATGATGATGAGCATTCCGCTGCAGCCGAGCACCTGGCAGTACCTCCGCTTCGATGGAGCAGTGCTGCAGGGCAACACCGAGCGACTGGCCTTTGCGGTGCTCCGGAACGGAAAGGACACGGCCGAAGTCTTCGAGGCCGATGCGCCGCGCCTTCCCATGAGTGAGGCCGCGCGCGACTCGGCGTTCGAAGCCGCCATCAGCGGCCAGTCGGAGCAATGGCGAAAAGCGCTGCGGGAGTCGGCGAAGAAGGACGACCTTCCCACGGTGTGGCCGGCCTGGACGCACATCGCCTCCGACCGGCGCGGACAGCTCTGGGTGTCGCTCCCCGGCGAGCGCGGCGAGGTGACCCGGGTGGTGGTCTTCGGCACCGACGGCCGGTTGCTCGGCGATGTGCCGCCACCGAGTCCGAAGATGTTCGACTTGCCCGCATGGAACCGGGACGGGCTCGCCTTCCTCGACGAGGACAGCGACGGCCGGACCGTCATTCGCGTCTTCCGGCTCGAACGACCCCCGCGCTGAGCGTTAGATTGAATGGTTCCGCCGAACCGTCCCGATACCCAGCCCCTGCCCCCCGGAGTCGCCTGCTCCGGGCCGTTGTTCCGACACCGATGAGGTCAGTCATGTCGCTCGCCCGTCGTTCGGCCATGCCCTTGCTCCTCCTCGCCACCGTGGCAGCCTGCGGCAAGGGGGCAGCCGGTGCCGGCAGGCCCGACTCCCTGGCCCAGGACTCCCTGAAGGCGGCCGGCAACATTGCCCTGCCGGTGGTGGGAGAACCGGTGCGGAAGGGCGACCTGATCCTCACCGTCAGCGCCACGGGCCAGATCCGGAGCGACGCCGTCACCTCGCTCAAGGCCGAGACCGGTGGCACGGTGACGGCGGTACTGGTACGAGCCGGGGACAAAGTCACCAAGGGCCAGGAACTCGTCCGCGTCGACTCGGTGCCGCTGATGCTTGACCTGCGGAGCGCCCAGGCACAACTCGCCACGGCCCGGATGAACTACCGCGTAGAGATCGAGCCGGACTCCGTCGGCGGGGTCCCGATCTCGGATGCCAAGCGGAGTTACGCCATCGCCAAGTCGGGGCTGGAGGCGGCAACCATCTCCGTCGATCGCGCCAAGCTGGCGCTCGAGCACGCGTCGGTGCGGGCACCCTACGATGGCGTGATGGAGAAGGTCATCGTGGCCGAGGGGGATCGGATCGGCCAGGGGACAGAGGTCGGGGTGATTGTGGACCTGACCAACCTGCGCGTCGAAGCGCAGGTGCTCGAGCACGACATACCGTTGCTGCGTGTCGGAGGTGACGCGCAAATCACCGTTGCCGCCATGCCGGACAAGCTGGTGCACGGCACCATTGCCGCGATTCTTCCCTTGGTCGACTCCGTTACCCGCGCGGGGCGGGCGGCCATTCGCATCCGTGGCGATGGCACGCTGCGCCCCGGGATGTACGCCGACATCCGCCTCGAAGCGACCCGGCTCCACGACCGGATCATCATCCCAACCAAGGCCCTGGTTGAGCGTGACAGCCGGCCACTGGTCTTCGTGGTGCACGACGGCCGGGCCGACTGGGTCTATGTCGTCCCGGGCCGAAGCAACACCCGTGAAACCGAGATCCTGCCGGACAGCAGCACCGGCCTGATCCCTCTCAAGCCCGGAGATATCGTCCTGACCGAAGGCCACCTCACGCTGACCCACCAGGCCCCGGTGAGCCTGACGGAAAAGCGCGAGATCGGCCAGAACAACTGAGCGGGAAGGCCTAGTGTCTCTCGCCAGCGTAGCGCTTCGCCGCCCGGTCACCACGGTCGCCGCCACCCTTGCCCTGGTGCTGCTCGGCGCGGTGTCGCTGGGACAGATGCCGGTCTCGCTCCTCCCCGATGTCGCGCTGCCAGTACTCACGGTGCGCACCATTTACGCCGGTGCCGCGGCCGAGGAAGTCTCCCGCCTGGTTGCCGAGCCGATCGAGAATGCCGTCGGTGCCACGCCCGGGCTGATCGAAATGCGTTCGGTGAGCCGGAACGGCGAGTGCAGCACCACGCTGAAGTTCGCGTGGGGCACCGACATGAAGAAGACGCAGCTGCAGGTGCGGGAGCGACTCGACGCCGCGCGCGGGCAGATCCCGGACGAGGCCGCGCGCCCGACACTGCTCACCTCCGACCCGGGCGAGCGACCGATCGCCGTGCTGGCGCTGACGGGCCCAGGCGATCTTCGCGCCGTGGCGCGGACCGCCGAGAACGTGCACGCGCGACAACTCGAGCAGATCAAGGGAGTCGCCAGCGTGGCGGTGGTAGGGGATCCGACCGACGAGATCCGCGTCGATGTCGATCCCGAGCGTGCCCGGGCGCTCGGCCTCACTCCCGATGACGTCGCCACCGCCATCATCAACGCCAACACCAACGCCACCGGCGGCACCATCCGCCGGGGCCAGTACCGCTTCTCGGTCCGCACCCTCACCGAACTGAGCGATCCGGCGCAGATCCGCGACATCCCGATCGGCCTGGCGAGCCGCAACATCCGGCTGGCCGACATCGCGACGGTCACGCCGGCCAGCGCCGATCCGCGCACCGTGGTGCGCCTCGACGGCGCCCTCGCGGTCGGGCTGGTGGTCTACAAGGACGCCGGCGCCAACACGGTGAAGGTCACCGGGCTGCTGCAGGACGCGCTCGAGGTGCTGCGGAAGCAGTTCCCCGACGTGAAGATCCGTCTCGTCGCCGCGCAGGCGCAATTTGTCCGTGACGCGCTGTCGAACCTGTCGCAGGAGATCATCGCCGGCGGCGTGCTCTCGATCCTGCTGATCCTGCTCTTCCTGCGCGACTGGCGGATGTCGCTGGCGATCGGCATGATGGTGCCCCTGTCGGTGATGGCCTCGCTCACCATGCTCCAGCTGCTCGATGTCACCATCAACATCCTCTCGCTGGGCGGGCTGGCGCTGGCGGTCGGCCTGCTGGTCGACAACGCCATCGTGGTGGCCGAGGCCACCGGGCGATTGCGCGAGGAAGGGCTGGGATACTGGGAATCGGCGCAAGTCGCGGCCGAGGAAGTCAGCGCGCCGTTGATTGGCGGGACGCTCACGACGGTGCTGGTCTTCGGGCCGATCGTCTTTGTGCAGGGACTTGCCGCGGCGCTCTTCCGCGACCTCTCGATCGCGGTGGTGCTGACGCTGATGGCCTCGCTGGTGATGGCGCTTACCCTCATGCCGGTGATGATGGTCTGGGGACACCGGAGGCCGGGAGACACCACTTCACCATTCACCGTTCCCCCGTCACCGCCGAAGGCCAAGAAGCCACACGCACCCGATTCCTTCCTCGGCCGCATCGAGCATTGGGGATTCGAGCTCGCCGAAAAGTATGAAGCGGGAATGAAGTGGGCGCTGCACCACCCAAAGCGCGTGTTCGCGGTCGCGATTGCCGTCACCGTCGGGACGGCCTTCATCGCGATGCAGTTGCCGCGCGAGATCCTGCCGCAGGTCGATGAGGGCACCGCCGTCGCCGAGATGCGGCTGCCGCCGGGGACGGCGATCGAGGAGACCATCCGCCAGACCGATCGGCTCGAGGCCGCGGCGCGGCAGCTCGGCAGCGAGGGGATCTATGCCCGTGTCGGATACGCCACCGACGAGGAGGTGCTCAGCGGCGCGGAACCAGGCTCACCCGGCACGGCGGTGTTCGTGATCCCGGTGCCCAAGGGCATGGCGGCGGCAGAGTTCGCCGACCAAGCTGCGCGATGCCGTGCCCGACCTGGCCAAGGGCGCACTGGTGATCGACCTGGCGGGCCAGTCGGAGTTCGGCTCGCTGATCGGTCGCGAGGGGCGGATCGTGCGGGTCGAGGTCTCCGCCCAGAAGCTCGAAGATGCCGAGGCCGCGGCGGGTCAGGTTCGCACCGCGCTCCGGGACGTCAAGACGCTCGCCGACGTGCGCGACGCCTTCTACGGCACGCAGCAGGTGGTGGAAATCTCCCTGCGCCGCGATCGCATCGCCGAGCGTGGCCTGTCGATCGGGGTCATCGCCAACACCATCAAGGGCGCGCTCGGCGGCGTCCCGGCGAGCGACATGCGCGAAACCGATCGTCGCACGCCGATCACGGTCCGTTACGCCGGGGTGTCGAACGAGAATCTCGAAATCGGCACTGTCGTCGACCGTGCAGGGCATTCCGGTGGGGCAACTGGTCGATGTCAAGGAGACGCGTGCCCCGATCGAGGTCGTCCGCGTCAACCAGCGCCCGGTGAGCGTCGTCGAGGCCGGCGTGGAGAAGGGCGGCACGTCGCGGGCCACCACCGATGTTTCCACGGCGGTCTCGAAGCTCACCCTTCCCGGTGGCGCGCTGTGGGATGTGACCGGCGCCGACACCGAGCAGAAGCGCACCTCGCACGAGCTGGGGCTGGTGTTCATTCTCTCCGTGGTCCTGATGTTCCTGGTGCTGGCGGGTGAGTTCGCGTCGTTCACCACACCGCTGCTGATCCTCACCACGGTGCCGCTTGCGGCGGCCGGCGGCATCCTTGCCTGCTGGATCATGGGCTTCTCGCTCAACGCCGTCTCGCTCATCGGCATCATCGTGATGGTCGGCATGGCCGACAACGAAGCGGTGGTGAAGCTCGACGCCATCCAGCGTTTCCGCGAGCTCGGCCATTCAATCGAGGAATCGGTGCTGCTCGGCGGGCGCCAGCGTCTGCGCGCGATCGCGATGACCTCGCTCACCACCATCACCGGCGTGCTGCCGATGGCGTTCAACTGGGGCAGTGGCGGTGCGCTCTACCAGCCGCTCGCCGCCGGTGTCATCGGCGGATCGGTCTCGGCCCTCCTGGTGACCTTCTTCCTGTTGCCGACCGCCTATGCGGCCGTCGAACGTCGCAAGGAACGGCTGGCCGCGCGGGCCCAGGCACGCGCCATCGAGGAGGCGGTAGCGTGATTCGCTGGGCGGCGGATCGACCGGCGGTGGTCTGGGCGCTGGCAACCGGCGTGGTGCTCGCCGGCGCGGTGGCGTTCACCAAGCTGCCGCTCTCGGCCAAGGGCGCGATGGACCTGCCGAAGCTGACGGTGAGCGCGTCATGGCGTGGTGCGTCTCCCGAGCTCGAGGAGACCTACATCACCTCGCCAATCGAGGCGGCGATCCAGGGCGTGCGGGGGGTCCGCAAGACGGCGTCGGTCTCCACCGGTGGCGCGACCAACATCACGGTTGAGCTCGACGAGAACGCCGACATCACGATGGCGCGGCTCGCCATCCTCGAGCGGATGGAGACACTTCGGAATGACCTTCCGGTCCAGGCGCGCGGCAGCATCGCCGTCCAGAACTGGACCCCGGATGACCTGAAGGTCCAGCCCCTGCTCGAGATCAACCTGGTGGGACCGTACACGCCGGGCACGCTGGAGCGGATCGTCACGGAGAAGATCACGCCGCGCATCTCGGCGCTGCCCGGGATCGCGAGCGTCAACCTCAACGGCGGTGGCGCCACGACCGGCATCGCCGTCACCTACAATCCCACCAAGCTGCAGCAGCTGGGCATTGATCCCTATGCGCTGACGACCGCCGTGGCGCAGGCCAAGGTGATCGAGCCGCTGGGCGAGAGGAAGAACGGGCGCACCCAGCTGAGCGTCACGCTGCGCGACCAGCCGAGCACCCTCGACGACATCGCGCGGCTGCCGGTGCGCGGACCGGGCGGGCGGGTCTTTGCGCTGGGCGATCTGGCCAGCATCAACCCGCAGGAAGACAGTCACGGCACCTTCTATCGCCTCAACGGCATCACCGCGGTCTCGCTCTCGGTGCTGCGGCAAGCGGGAGCGGATGAGATCCAGACCGCTGCCCGGGTACGAAAGACGCTCGACGAAGTCGCCCCGACGCTGCCGCGCGGGGTGCGCTTCTCGATCGCGGCTGACATGAGCACCGACCTCGCCAAGAGCATCAACGACTTGTTGCTGCGCGGTGTCATCGCGTTCGCCTCGGTGCTGATCGTCCTGTTGATCACGCTGCGCAGCATTCGCGGGTCGCTGTTGGTGATCGCCACGGCGGCGATCGCCATCGCGGGCACGGCGCTCTCGCTCTACCTGCTGCACGTCCCGGCCAACATGCTCACGCTGGCCGGCCTGGCGATGGGGATCGGCATCATCGTCCAGAACGGACTGGTGGTCGTCGAGCGCATGCGGCAGGCGCCCGACACGCCGGCGGCGCGGGCGGCGGCAGGGAGCAAGATCTCCTCGGCGGTGTTCGGGTCGACGCTCACGACCACTGTCGTGCTGCTGCCGTTCCTCTACCTGCAGGGCAATGCGCGGGCGGCGTTCGCGCCATTCGCCATCGCTTTTGCGCTGGCCCTCTTCTGGTCAGTGGGCACGGCGCTGGTCTTCGTGCCCGCCATCGGCAAGGGCGGCAACGGCGTCTATCACGGCTGGCCGCGCCTGGCCCGGTTGTACAACCGGATGCTCCTCGGCCTGTTGCGCTGGCGTTATCTCACCATGGCGCTCACGCTGGTGATGCTCGCGGTGCTCGTGTGGGGATTCATCAAGAAGGTGCCCAAGAACAGCTGGGGCAATTACTGGGGTGACCAGCGCACGACGGTGACCGCGTCGATCTCGTTTCCCAAGGGGTCCGATCCCGCCGAGCTGGAGCGACTGGTCCAGGAGCTCGAGAGCGTGGCGGTCGGCCAGCCGGGCGTCGCCATCGTGCGCTCGCAGGGATTCAACCAGGGACAGGCGGGTCAGGTCACCGTGGAGTTCACGCCGGAAGGTGGGCTCGGCGAAATGCCGTGGATCATCTCCGACCAGTTGACCGAGCGCGCGGTCCTGATTGGCGGCACCCAGAGCGTCTCGGTTTCCAAGCCCGAGGGCCCGGGGTACTACAATGGGTCCGGCGGGGGTGGCAGCCAGAGTCATCGGATCAGGATCCTGGGGTATTCCTATGAAGGGGTCCGCCAGCTCGCCCTCGACCTCAAGACCCGGCTCGAGAAGATCAACCGGGTGCGTGACGTCGACATCAACGGCAGCGGCGGCTGGGGCCGCGAGCACAACACCAGCGTCTCGCTGATGCCCGATCGTGCCGCGCTGGCACGCGTCGGGGCATCGGTGGCGCAGTATGCCAGCAGCGTGAGTCGCCAGATCTACAACCCGGGCGGCGGCCTCAAGCTCGACATCGACGGGGAGCAGGTGGACGTGAGCGTGCAGGCCGCCGGGTCGCGCGAGCGGGACCTGTCGCAGCTGTCCGATGCCCGGGTCTCGAACTCCAAGGGGGTGCCGATCCGCATCGGCGATGTCACTACGCTGGGCGAGATCGAGGGGCTGCAGATGATCCGGCGCGAGGATCAGCAGTACATCCGCATTCTCAGCTACGACTTCCGCGGTCCCCAGAAACTGTCCGACCGGACCCACAAGGCGTTCATGGCCTCGATCGCCGCGCCATCGGGCTACACGGTGGAGGAGGAGACCGGAAGCTGGGGCCAGGACGATTCCACCAAGGGGCTCTACACCGTCGGCGGCCTCGGCCTGCTCCTGGTGCTGATCGCGGTGGCGTTTGTCTTCGACTCGGTCTGGGCGCCAATGATGGTGTTCCTTGCCATTCCCCTGGCCGGGGCCGGCGTGGTGGCCGCTTTCTGGATCACCGGCACGGCATTCACGCGTGAGGCGATGGTGGGCGGCATCCTGGTGGTGGGACTGGCGGTCAACCACACCATCCTCCAGATCGATGCCGCGGTGGTGTCGCGGAAGCGACACGGTCGCCTCACCGGTGCAGACGTCTTCCACGCCGCATCGGACCGGGTCACGATGATCGTGCTGGTCACGCTGACCACGCTGGGCTCGCTCATCCCGATGGCGGTCGGCACCGACTCGAGCTCGCTCTTCGGGGCGATCGCGCTGGCGACGGCGGGCGGCACGATCGGTGGCACGTTGGGGGTGATGTTCCTGCTGCCGCCGATGATGCTGGGCTTCCGGCGGTTCAGGTCGCACAGGACCCGGCATCGGGCGGCGGCGGCAGCGAGCTGACCTGGTTGCTTCCTTCCAGCGGCGACAACGCCAGCAACCTGGCCCTGCGCTGCAAGATGGTTCACGAACGCATCATCCCGCTGGTGGACGAGCTCTCACTATCGGTGGCGCGTTCCGGCGCGACGGCGCGATCGCTTCAGCGGACCATCGACACCGCATTGGCACCGAAGCTCCACGTGCCCGGGTCGTTGTCACACGGGGTTTCGCCGGACCCATGCGAGATGTGCTCGATCCGGAGATCCGTCCCGGAGGTCAGCGACAGGAACCAGCTGCCGGATGCTCCCGGGCCGGCGTCGGGGCCGTAGCAGTAGATCAAGCCGTCCGGCGTGACCTGGTCGAACGCGAGATTGACGCGGCCGCTCGTCTGGCGTGACACGATGGCGACGTGCGCGCCGAGCGACGCCGGAGCGAGACTCAGCGCCAGTTCGGCCTGTGGGCGGTACGGGTAGTTCACGAGGGCGATGTAGCGGGTCTCGTCGCCGGCAACCGGTTCGGTCACGCCGGTCTCGGCCCACACGCCCTGCGCCGTGCTGGCGACGTCGACCGCCATCGTGCCGCAGCGCGGCTCGCCGGAAGGCACGACACTCGGCCGCAACATGTCGCGCAGCTTCGACAACAGGAAACTCCGGTTCGCGGCATCCCATTGCTCCCACATGCACACGGCGTGGTTCGCTCCGCCGAATCGCCAGGGCGCCGCGTAGAAGTTGGTGACCCGATCGTCCCGCATGCCAACGTCGGTCACCGGGCCGCCCGTGCCCAGGTCCTCGCCAGCGGCCACCTTGATGTCGAGGTTGCTTGCCTCACACGCCTCGACCGTCGCCCAGATGACCGAGTACGTCTGGCAGTTGCGGTAGTCCACCTGGTCGGGCGAGAACCTCGGCGCGAGGGCGGCCACGTGGCCGAACCAGCCGGTGACTTCCCGGCAGACCTGGAAAAAGATGGCGTAATCCTCCTGGCCAGGCGGCACGTCCGGGCCCGTGTACCGGACCCGGCGCAGCTGCGTGACAGTCAGGTCGCCGGGCGCGCGCAGCGTGACGCCCTCTTGCGTGTAGAACATGCCGCCGTGGTCGGTCGGCAGCGTGTGCCCCGGCGCATCCACGCCGCCGAAGATGGCGACGGATGCCAGCGCGCTCGCTGGGACCGGTAGCACGTTGAAGTACGGCCCAGGACCGCACGACTCGGCCTGCGGTCCCGTGATCGAGTCACTGCCGCCGCACGCGCCGAGCAGCATCGGTGCCGCCAGCAGGATCGCTGCCAGGATCGAGCGCCGTGCAGCCGAAAGTCCCTTCGTGGATTCCGTCATCGTTCGCCCTCCATCGGATGCCGTAGCGTGACGGGGTCGTCGTGGTTGGTCGGCGGGCGCCGATCCGGCACCAGCTGTGGGTGGTGGAATCACTTCGTCACGGAGACACCCGGAATTTCAATCGGAGTACCCTCAGTCTACCGCGGTTCCTGACACCGCACCACCCGCCCGTCGATGATACAAGCGACGATCCGCATGGGACCGCATCCCACGCGGTCGGCAAGTGAGGGAAGTTCAGGCGTGTCCCGACACTGCAACCTTTCCCCGTCCCAAAGCGTCTACCTTCCTTGATAGGGTATTTCCACCGCCAGCTTCTGCCGGGGGCCCTGATGTCCGACTTCCGCTTCGACCTCCGGCTGGCGGTGCGGTCGCTGCTGCGCCGCAAGGCGTTCTGCGCCGTGGTGATCGCCACCCTCGCCCTCGGCATCGGCGCCAACTCCGCAATTTTCAGCGTGATCAACGCCGTCCTGCTCAAACCCCTGCCATACCGCGATCCCGGTCAGCTGGCGCTGATCTGGAGCAAGTGGAGCAACTTCGACAAGACCTGGCTCTCCGCCGGGGAGTACCGCGACTACGAGGCGCAGGATCGCCTGTTCCAGTCGGTCGCGGCCTGGTCCGACGAGGGCGACGCCACGATCACCGGAACCGAAGGCCCCGAAAGCGTTCCGGTCGCGCGGGTCACGGCCAACCTGCTCGATGTCCTCGGGGTTCCGGTCGAACGGGGACGCGGTATCGCCCCGGAGGAAGACGTCCCGAACGGTCCCCACGTGGTGTTGCTGGGCTGGAACCTCTGGCAGCAGCGATACGCCGGGAATCCATCGGTGGTCGGCAGCAGCATCGTCGTTGACGGAGAATCGTTCCAGGTGGTGGGCATCCTCCCGAGACAGTTCCGCCTGCCGCTGGAGTTCCAGACCCCGGCCACTGCGCAGCTGATCGCCCCGCTCGGCCTCGAGCGGACCAACCCGAACCGTGGCAACCACGGATTGTACGGCGTGGCCAGACTGAAGCCCGGGATCACCACCGCGATGGTGTCGACCGCGCTCGGGGATCTCACGAAGCGATGGACCGATGAAGGTCTCTATCCGCCGACGATGCAGTTCAGTGCCTTCGCGGTGTCGATCGAGCAGGAAGTCAACGGCAAGATCCACGTCGCGTTGATCGTGCTGGCCGTTGCCGTCGGATTGCTGTTGCTCCTCACCTGTGCCAACGTCGCCAACCTCATCCTCATGCGCACCGATGATCGCCACCGGGAGGTGGCCGTCCGCGCGGCACTCGGTGCCGGACGCGGTCACATCCTCCGCCTGGCGCTCACCGAGAGCGTGTTGCTCGGACTCGCGGGTGGATTCACCGGGCTACTGCTCGCCTGGGGCGGGATCCGACTGCTCGCGGCACGCGCACCGACCCTTCTCCCGCGACTCGTCCAAGCCGGTATTGACGGGAAGGTCCTCCTCTTCGCGCTGCTGCTCTCGCTGGTCACGGGGTTGCTGTTCGGGTTGATTCCCGCGCTGCGCTCTTCGCGGCTCGACCTCGCCAACGCCCTGCGCGAAGGAGCGCGTGGCCAGAGCAGTGGCGGTCACCGACGGCGTGGACGCGGGCTGCTGGTGGTGGCAGAGATGGCGCTGGCCGTGCTGCTGGTGATCGGGGCCGGGCTCACGGTGCGGAGCTTCCGCAACCTGATGGCGATCGACCCGGGTTTCGATTCGCGCAACGTCCTCACGATGCGGTTGTCGCTCTCCGCGGCGAAATACCCGGACGCTTCCAGCGCCAGCAACTTCTGGTCGGAGCTTCGTCGCGAGGTCCTCGCACTCCCCGGTGCCGAGCAGGCCGGGCTGGTGCGGGTGCTGCCGATCGCGAGCGACATCGGCGATGCCGGGCTGGCCATCGAGAACCACCCGCTCCCGCCCGGCACGCCAAACCTTCAGGCCGACTGGCAGGCGGTTTCTCCCGGGTACTTCGAGACGATGCGGATCAAGTTGATCGCCGGGCGCTTCATCGACGGGACCGACACCCCCGACGGGTTGCAAGTGATCGTGATCAACCAGACCCTCGCCAGCGAATATTTTCCCGGCGAGAACCCGATTGGCCAGCGCATCCGCGTGGGCGGACAGACTCGGCCGTGGCGCCTGGTGGTCGGCATTGTCGGGGACTATCACCACAACGGCCTCACCACTGCCGTCAAGCGGGCGTGGTTCATTCCCGAAAATCAGTGGGCCAACTCGTACGGCAATCCCCGGCTCGCCATGTCCTTGGTGGTTCGCACACGCGCCAACCCCGGGCCGCTCGCCGCGCCGATCGCCGCGATCGTCAAGCGGCTCGACCCGGACCTGCCATTGACGCAGGTGCAATCGCTCGACGCCGTCATTGGGCAGGCGGTTCAGGAACAGCGTTTCACCATGACACTGATGGCCGGATTCGCCCTGCTCGCCATGATTCTGGCGGTGGTCGGCGTCTACGGCGTCATCAGTTACACCGTGAGCCAGCGCCGCCGCGAAATCGGGATTCGTCTCGCCCTCGGCGCCGAGCCGGCACAGGTGAGAGCCCTGGTGCTGCGGCAGGGGATGGCCCCGGCGGCCGTGGGTATTGCCACGGGCCTGCTCCTCGCACTGCTCCTCAGCCGGTATCTGCGGTCACTGCTCTACGACGTGGCCCCGGTCGACCCCGTCACGTTCGGAGTAGTTCCGGTCGTGCTCCTGGTCGTGGCGACCGGCTCGGTCTTCTTCCCCGCTGCGCGGGCGTCACGCGTGGACCCGGTGGAGGCGTTGCGGGACGAGTAGGCCGGGGAGTCGCTTCAGGGAGCCGATGGCAGGACGTCGAAGTAGATGCTGTACCGCCGCTCCTGGGTGCGATAGAACGGCGCGAGCGAGACGTCACCTGCCGGGCCGGTTGACCCCGCCACACGCGCGACACCCTTGGCGGTGAAGTCGCCCACCCGCGCACCCGGCACTACCCATTCTGCCACCTTCCGGTCACCGGGAACGAGCACGGGAATCGGTTGCCGCTCGCCGCGCCCCTCGACCCGGGGGCCCCAGTCGGCGGCGAGGGCCAGCGGTCCCCAGAGCAGTGCCGCGACCTTCGGATCGTCGGGAGTCGGGGCGAGCCGGACCGTCTTGGGGAGATGCAGCTCCACGGTATCGCCCGACCGCCACGTCCGTTTCAGCTCCACGAATGAACTGGCCTGACGCTGCGCCTCGTTGCCCGGCGCATTCCTCCGGCCACCCGCGGCCGCATTCAGCAGGCTCGCCAGTGGCGGCTGCTCGATGACGGTCCCGTTGACGGAAATCCGGAACTCGTCTCCGGCCCAGACCGGCCGTCGCACCGCAAGGGTGAATTCGCGCGGACTGGGAAGGACGAGCGACAGCTTCGCCGAATCACCGTCGGGGAATCCGGTTGCCATCGTGAGCTTGAGGCCGGCCGTCGTGAACTGTGCCGTCGAGGGCGCGAACAGGTTCACCCACACCGTATCGCCGCTCTCGTAGTACACGCCGTAGCCATGCAGTGCATGGCTTTCCATGCCGGTGCCCACGCAGCAAGTGAAGTCCTCCAGCGGATCCTGGTATTCCTGCTGCTCGCCGCGTCCGACCGGCACCATGTAGGACACCCGCGCGTCGTTCGGATCGATCGACGCCAGGATGTGGTTGAAGAGCGCCTCTTCATGGAAGTCGGCGTAGAGTGCGTCGGGGCGGAGTGAAAAGAGCCGCCGCGTCAGCTTCAGCATGTTGTAGACATTGCAGGTCTCGCAGGTGCGTCCGTTGACCCGGGCACCGAGCACATCGGGTGGCCCGAAGTACTCGTCCAACCCGTGGCCCCCGGTGACGTAGCTGTGGTGCTGTGCCACCCGGTCCCAGAAGAACGACGCGGCAACGATGTCGTCGACATCGCCCTCGTAGGTGAACCGTTCCGCCGAGCCGATCAGCTTGGGGATCTGGCAGTTGCCGTGCTTGCCGGAGAGGTTGTCCTGGTGCCGCTTGAGCGGCTCGGTGAAGGCGCGGTGCTCGAAGCGCCACGAAAGGGCCAGCCAGCGCCGATCGCCGGTGTCGGCGTAGAGGTCGGTCAGCACCTCGTTCATGCCACCATGCTCGGTGTTGAGCATCCGCTGGACCTGTTCCTCGGTGAGCGGCTTGAGCACTCCCTCGGCCCAGGCGGCGAACTTCGTCTCGATCGCCAGCGCTGTCGGGTTGCCGGCGTGACGGTGGGCGTCGCGCAGTCCTGCGAAGGTCTTGTGCAGCGTGTACCATGGCGACCAGAGACCGTTGAGATCGAACGCCGCCGAGCGGATGTTGCCGGCGGAAACCTCGGCCCACGCCTCGCGCCCCTTCTCCAGGGCGCTGAGGTACCCGTCGCCGTTCTTGTCCTGCACCTCCTTCATTTCGCCGACCAGATAATCGGCGCGCTGCTTGAAGCGCGCGTCGCCGGTCGCCTGGTACATCAGGCTCACCGCCGACAGGTGGTGCCCCGCGATGTGGCCGGTGAGGTTCTTGCCGGGGCCGTCCCAGCCGCCGTACGGCTCGGCCTTCTGCGGCAGGCCGGCGCGGATCCGGTAGAAGGCCATCATCCGGTCGGGGTCGAGAGAGAGCAGGTACCTGGCGGTGATCTCCTGCGCGTGCTGCAGTGGTCCGCCGGTCAGGCGCACCCGGCCGAGGGGCACGGGGCGAGCCATCACCATCTTCTCGGGGATCGTGGCGAATGTGAGCGGCGATTCCGGCGACGGGTGCAGCAACCGGTTTGCCGGAGCGAGTGGGCCGCGTGGCAACGCGAGTCCTGCCGTCGTCAGAGCGGTGAGCTGGAGGAAATCACGACGTGAGGTGGGCATGCTCGTCTTCTCGTCGTCGGAGTTCAGCGCCGGAACCCGGCGCCAATGAACCTGAGGCCATCGGGGAGCCCGGTCCGCCAGTAGACCCAGGCGTGGGTGCCGTCCCGAACCCGGTACTCATGTGGAATCTGACGCTTCCTGAGCAGAATGTGCAGCTCTGAATTGCCTTCATACAGAAAATCGTCGTCACCGATATCGATGTAGTACCGTACGCGCTTCACCTGATCGAGAGGCAGCGTCCGGAACTGTTCGATGACGGAGTTCTGGCGCCAGTGCGCCGTAAGGCGCTCCGTACCGAGCTTGCCTGCTCCAAAAATTGGACCGAAGGTGCGGTCGTACCCGGCCTGCCCCATCGTCGCCATGCCGCTATCCGAGAAGATGCCGGGGCTCAGGGCCGCGACAGCGGAGAAGAGATCAGGGTGGTGCAGGGCGAGGATCAGACTGCCGTAGCCACCCATCGAAAGTCCGGCGAGGCCGCGATACTGGCGATCCTTCCGAATGCGGTAGGTCGCTTCGATGTGGGGCATGAACTCCTGAATGAACATGTCCTCCCAGCGGACCTTCCCGTCGTCGCTGTTGATGTACCAGCTCACGCCCCCGTCGGGCGTGACCAGGATCATCGGTGGAATATCCCCGCTGGCGATCGCCTGGTCGACAATGCGATTCGCTTCACCGAACTGAATCCAGCCCGATTCATCATCGCCCAATCCGTGCAACAGGTATACGACGGGATACTGCCGGGTCGACGTTTCGTAGTCGGCCGGGAGGTACACCGTGTACCGAACATCCTTGCCGAGAATGGCGCTCTTGAGCGTGAGGCCTTCGCGAACGATGCCCTGTTGCGCGCTGAGCGGAGCGGCCAGTGCGATGGTTGCGCTTGCCAGGAACATGGTGCGAAGTCGCATGGGAAGGTTTCTCCGAGCTGGTGGATCAGGGGATCGCTAGCCGTGGAAGTCCCTGGGCACGAGCAGCGTCTCGATTCCCTCGTACACGGCGATGAGGTGCCGGACGTTCGAGACGAAGTCGATTCGCGACACGTCGATCTCCAGCACCGGGCCGTCGTACCAGCCGGTCTCCCGGAGCCGCTCCACAAAAACGTCGTAGCGCGGGTTCAGGGCGCGCACCAGCCGCGTCAGTCCCTCGGGCAGGTCGGTGTCGGCAGTCTGCTCCTCACCGCGCTGACGCTCCCGGATGTTCTGGAGCAGGTAGTCCACCGGGCTCTTGAGGAGCACCAGCAGGCCGGGGCGCACCAGCGGCCGGAACTCGCCATCGAGTCGCGCGTCGATGACGTCGAGCGCCTCTTCGGTGAGGTACGGCACGTCCATGTCGCGGTGCAATACCTCGCAGAACGCGTACCGGTCGGCGAGCGGCGAGCCGTCGATGCAGGTGGACGCCTGCAGGTGCGGCACGGCTTGCAGCTGCATCTTCCGCAGGTCGAGGTAGGCATGCTGGATGTCGAGCGCGGCGTGCTCGAGGTTGCGCTTCGCCGCCTCCCAGCCGGGGCTTCCCGCGGCCTCGCGGGCCTGGACCTCGATGAACTCGTTGATGGCGCCGTAGTAGCGGCCCAGGGTCCGCTTGGCGGAATTCTTCGCCGTGGCGAGGAGCGGCGAGAGCGAGGCGTTCTGGACGATGTGGTCCTCGAACCCCTCGTCGGGCAGCTCGAAGAGGGCATTCATCCCCGTGCTGTAGGCGAGGAACTTCACCAGCGAGCTCTTCCCTGCCCCGATGTTGCCGACGCAGGCGACTGACGTCGGGTGCTTCGAGAGGTAGGTATAGAGGCGGCGCTCGACGTTCGTGAGCCGGTTGGCGATCTGGTGGCGACGGATGGACTGGTCCTCGCGGACCTCCAGGACCTGCGGGGTCTCGCTCACGACGGTCGCCGGCGGGCCTCGACCATCCGCCGCACCTTCTCGCGAATCGTCCCCGCCGCCACGTGCACGAAGTCGGGGTGGTCGTACATGTCAATTTCCGCCGGCAGCGTGAGGAGGTCGGTGTCCGGCGGGACGATCGCGAATTCCTGGTACTTCCGCAACGTCCGGGGCCAGCTCGCGGCCAGCCGCTCGTAGCCCTCGTGAATGGACTGCAGGTACTCGGGTGAAATGGTCGCGGCGTAGGCATCGCCGCCTGCGGCGCGCGCCGCCCGGCGCTTTTCGAGCACCGCCGGCTCGGTGCGCAGATAGACGGTCAGGTCGGGCAGCCGGATCCGCTCGTTGTGCAGCGTCTGGAAGAAGAGCGTCCAGTAGAGCCGAGCGTGGGCCGGCGGCATCTCCCCGGAATCGATCATCCGCTGGACAAAGACCTCCGGGCCGTCGAGGAATGGCCGGTCCTCGAGGACGAGAACGCCCTTGGTGCTCTCCCGCGTCATCAGGTGGCGGATCTCGCGCTGCTGCAGTACGCGCATGTGCAGGAACGCCGTCTCGGTCGGGAAGATGTTGGCGATGCGGTCCTGGTAGAACAGCGCGAGACATTCGTCGGTGAGCGAGCCCTTCTCCACGCGCTCCGAGAAGGCGTGGGTCTCCCCGGCATCGAGCAGCGCCTCCAGGTCGGGGCGGTACGGTTCGGCGGCGAGGGCGCGCATGAGCGTCGTCTTCCCGGAGAAGAGGTTGCCCATGATGCCGATGTGGAAGTTGCTGGTGGCCATCGCCTGCGCTCCCGCGGCCGTGGAAGAGTCGAGTGACGAGGGGTAAACGTGGTGTCGGGCGGCGGTGGGCGCCAGCCCCTCTGCGGACAGGCCTGCTGCTCGCTCAGGTCGGCGGCGCGGTCGCGGACCTGATATAGAGCTCGATCCCGTCCAGCACGCGCTGCAACCCAAAGTTGAATGACTCGTCCAGGGTACGCGGCCGCCCGTCAGATGGCGCCGTGAGAACCGCCGCGAAGCTCGGGAATCGTGGATCGCCGATCGCGCGGCCCATGTCCGCCCCGACCCCGGCGGCCCACTCTGCCTCCGACATCCCGCGCGCGCGCGCGCGCGAGAGAGAGATGGCGGTATCCGACGCGCCGCGTGTGTAGCCGTCAACGATGCTGAGCATCCCCCCGATGTCCGCGGCGCTCATGCCGGTGCGCCAGAGTGAGTCAGTAATCGCTTCCAGCCAGCTGAGCCAGTTCGGTCCGTGCGGTGCGGCGACGAATGGAAGCTCCGACAGCCAGGGGCGCGCAATCAGCGATGCCCGCTTCGCGTGGGCCCACCGCGCCACCTCGGTGCGCCAATCCGCCCTCGGCTCGACAACTCTCGGGGGACTTCCGGTTCCCGCATCAATGACAGCGTCGAGCAGCGCTTCCTTGTTCGGGAAGTACCGGTACAGCGCCATCGTCGTGAACCCGAGCCGTGCCGCCACGGCGTGCATGGTCACCGCGGGGAGTCCATCGTCATCAGCGATCTCCATCGCGGCCTGCACGACGTCGTCGGGGGTCAGTCCCGGCTTCGGGCCGCGAGTCGACTGCGAGCGATCATCCCAGAGCAGCTGGCTCCGGCGGCGAAGATCCGGGTCGATCCGCGCGGCGGCCTGCATCATGTCGTCGTGGGTCAGCTCGCGCTTCGGTGATTGGGCCGCCGCGTCGTTCGCCGACCCCCCCCGCCGGGGACGCGTCCTCGGCCGCTTCCTTGCTGCCATGCTGCCTCCATCCAACGCGCACTTGACACCGTTGAAACTGGGGATATAATTCACTCGTACAGTGTACGTCGTACACTAATACATACGTGGCCGATGCGGAAGGGCTCACCCGACCTCGCCGCCCCGTCACCCTCTCCCCTGAGGTTCGCACCATGTCGATCTCGTCAGCAGTCTCCGTCCTCCAGCAGGCACGCCGCGCCCGCGCGGCGCTCATTGCCGCCGGCGCCAGCGGATCGCTCCTCGTCGCGACGCACACCGCGGCAGCCCAGACCGACGCCGCACAGGCCAGAACGTGGGAATTCCGTGTTGCCAGCGGCGCGTTCGTCCCCACGGGCAACCTGCGGAATTCCCTCAAGAATGCGCAAGTGACCGCCGCCCAGGTGTCGTGGGCCATTCGCCCGTCGCTCGCCATTACGGGCACCTTCGGATGGGCCCGGAGCCGCGACATCTCCTCGGTCGATTCTCCCAAGCTCGACGTCTTCAGTTCTGACTTCGGCGTGGAAGGCCGGGCCGGTCAGTGGTTCGGCAAGCACGCGGTGACGTTCGCGCCCTTTGCCGGACTGGGTGCCGGCGCGCGGAACTACAACTACCGCAAGCTGGACGTCGCCGCCACGAACCAGTTCGCCGGCTACGGTGCCGTCGGCGGCGAGCTCGGCGTCGGCCGCGTGGGCCTGCGCGTCGAGGTGCGGGACTACGCGAGCGACTTCAAGCAGCTCGTCGGCGCCGGCAAGGCGGGCATACGCAACAACGTCGTCATCATGGCCGCGCTGCGTCTCAACCGGCATCGCCCGTCGCCGGACCAGTAGCTTGATCTCGGAATCTCGGCGGGAGCCATCATGATATCGACCAGGTCGGATTGGCTGACTCCTGCTTCCCTCGTCTCGTTCCGCCTGGTGCCGGCACTCGCCGGCACCGTTCGGCCGGCCCAGCTGGCCGGAGGCGTTGAAGTCGCACCGGTTCGAGGTACGGGCAGAGGCCGATGTGTCGGACATGGCGCGCGTCATCGCTGCGCGCACATATTCGGACGGTGACCATGGCAAGCAGTTCAGGCAAGCCACTGAGCATCCTCGAGTCGGTCGGCAACACGGCGAGGGTCCGTCTCCGCCGTGTCGTGCCGCCGGGCCACGGCACCGTGCTCGTGAAGCTCGAGTGGGAGAACCCCACCGGCAGCATGAAGGACCGGATGGCGCTGGCCGTGATCTCGCGGGCCGAGGCCGACGGCCGTCTCGGACCCGGTGGACGGGTGGTGGAGTACACCGGGGGAAGCACCGGCGCATCGCTGGCGCTGGTCGCTGCTGCCCGGGGCTACTCGATCCACATCGTGAGTTCCGATGCATTCGCCCGCGAGAAGCTCGATCAGATGGTGGCGCTTGGTGCGCACCTCACCCTGGTTCCGAGCGAGAACGGGCTCACCACGAAGAGACTGATCCTGGACATGATCGAGACGGCTCGGCAGCTGGCGGCGGAGCCCGGTACCTATTGGACCGATCAGCTCAACAACGCCGATGCCATTGCCGGGTATCATCCGCTCGGCGAGGAGATCTGGAACCAGACCGACGGGCAGGTCGACGCGTTCGTGCACTGCGTCGGCACCGCGGCCTCGTTGCTTGGGGTCGCGGCAGTGCTCACGTCGCGCAACCCCGCAGTGGCGATCGTCGCGGTGGAACCGGCCGAGTCGGCGGTCCTGTCGGGCAAGCCGCCCGGCGCTCACAGGATCGAGGGTGTCGGCATCGGGTACACGCCACCGCTCTGGGATCCCGAGGTCGTCACGGCGATCGAAGCGGTCGGGACGAGCGAGGCGAAGGAGATGACTCGCCGACTCGCCAGGGAAGAGGGGCTCTTCGCCGGCACGTCGTCGGGAGCCAACGTCATCGCCGCCATCCGCATGGCGAAGCGCCTGGGGCCGGGCTCGACCGTGGTCACGCTGATGGTCGATTCGGGACTCAAGTACCTCAACACCGATGTGTATCGGGGGTGATCCTCACGAGAACGCTGCGAATCACTGTTTCCGCGGAGGTGCCCGCGCCCGGCGGCTCGCGCGTCGCGTTTGACACCGCCTACCCGGCGCGGGGATTTCGGGGCTGGATCGAGAGTCTGGTTGTGCCCGGCTATCTCCTGCAACAGTACGGGGCCGGACCTCTTCAGGAGCTCGAGCGCCAGGGTTCGCGCCAGCGCTCACCGATCGGCGGCAGCACGCTTGAAGTCATTGAGCGTCGGTGGAGAGAGACGCTGCGTCCCAGCCACGAAGTCAGTGCCACGATGCTCGACGCAATCGAATCAAAGGGGTGTGGGTAGCCAGTTCCACGGGTATCCCGGTGGTCGGTTTCACCGTGAATCACTCCTGCTGCAGACCAGGTCCGGGAGCCAACATCGACCAACGGAATCGTGTATCGTACTAGATCACCGACCACGAGGGAACGAACATGTGCGCTCGATCAACGCTTTTCGCCATCACCGCCTCATTCCTTGTCGCCGGAGCGGCCGCTGCCCAGCGCCCGGCCGCGCCGGGAGGCCGACCCGGAGGGGGGCGCGCCGGGGCGCCTGACAGCGCGGCAGCCGATACGGCTGGCGTCCCGGCGATGGAGAGGATTTCTGTGGCACACCACTCCACCCGGATCGACGGGAAACTCATCGCGTATACCACGCACACCGGGACGATGGTGCTCCGCGACGACGACGGTAAGCCGAAGGCCTCGGTGTTCTTCATTGCCTACACCAAGGACCAGGAAGACCCGACGACTCGACCGGTCACCTTCTTCTTCAATGGCGGCCCGGGTTCGGCGTCGATCTGGCTCGACATGGGGATCATGAGCCCGATGCACCCCGACATGGGCCCGAATGGCGCGCAACCGGCGCCGCCGTACAACCTGGTCGAGAACCCCGATTCACCGCTGGACGTCACCGACCTGGTGCAGGTCGACGCGATGATGACCGGCTACTCCCGCCCGGCCAAGGGGGTCAAGGCCACCGATTTCACCGGCGATGGCAACGACATCCAGATGTTCGCCGAGTTCATCCGCGATTACCTCGACAAGTACAACCGCTGGCAGTCGCCCAAGTATCTCTTCGGCGAAAGCTACGGGACGTATCGCTCCGCCGGCCTCGCCAGCGCGCTGCAGGACGACGAAGGCATCGAACTCAACGGCATCATGCTCCTCGGCACGGTGCTGAATTTCCAGTACATCTCCCCGTCGCCAACGAACGATATTGGCTATGCCGCGTTCCTGCCGACCTACACGGCGACGGCCTGGTACCACAAGAAGCTCCCCGCCGAGCTGCAGCGCCAGACACTGGAACAGGTGGTGCAGCTGGCACGCAAGTACGCGTTCGGCGACTATCTCACGGAACTGGCGCAGGGGAACGCGCTGACCGCCGCGGAGCGATCGACGGTGGCACAGAAGCTGTCGCAACTCACCGGGGTGTCGCAGCAGTTCGTCCTGAATACCAACCTGCGCATTGACCCGGGAACGTTCCGGACCGAGTTGCTGCGCGATACGCGCCAGACGCTGGGTCGCTACGACAGCAGGATGATCGGCATCAACGGGAACGCCTCGAGCACGCGAGAGGACTACGACCCATCGGACGTGGCGCCGACCGGCGCGTTCATGTCGGCCTTCATGAGCTATCTCCACCAGGACCTCGACTACACCAGCACCCTGCAGTACTACATGGGCGGCCACACCGGCCGCTGGGACTACCCGGCGGGGCAATACCCCAACCAGGTCAACAGCCTGCGCCTGGCGATGGCGAAGGACCCCTACCTGCACGTCATGGTGGGCTCCGGGTACTACGACATGGCGACGCCGTTTGCCAACGCCGAGTACACCTTCAATCACCTCGGGTTCGACCAGACGTATCGTGACCGGGTCGAGTTCACCTATTACGAGAGCGGCCACATGGCGTACCTGAACCAGGCGTCAGCGAAGCAGCTGAAGGCCGACATCGCGAAGTTCATCACGTCCACCAAACGCGGCGGAACGGCGACGCACTAGGTGTGACGGCAATCACAGGCTGCGCGACCACTCGCGCCCCGCACCGGGGCGCGAGTCGCCGCGGTGTCGACGATGAGCCTCAGATATGCGCTCCACGGCGACTGGAAGAGCCTTGCCCGCGCTCCCGATCGCCGAGATCCTGGCGGGATATTGACAGCCCCCGCTGCCGACCAGTACACTTGTTTCGGCTGGAAGAGAGCCGCCGGATCCGCGGAAAGGGTTGAACCCGACTTCACGCAGTCACAATCCATTCGACAATTCGCACGTTCTTCGTGCCGCCTGTTTGCGGATCCAGGCGAATTGCATGGAGAATTCTCATGGCAAGGCCACTCCCAGCGCGCCCCCATCTCGACCATTTGCGCCGTCAGGCCAAGACACTGCTCGCGGCAGTGAAAGCAGGCGATGCCCAGGCCGTCGCGACGCTTCGGGAATTCCTCCCGTCGGCGGACGGGATGTCGGACAAGGCGATCACCAAGGCAGGTTTCCGGCTGGCCGATGCGCAGTCTGCGGTCGCCCGGCAGTCCGGCTTCGCCAGCTGGCCCTCGCTTGCGCGCCACGTCGAACAGTTGCGTTCGCTCGAGGGTGAATGGTCGTTTGCCAGTCTCGAAGTCGACGGCACCGCAATGCCAATGGCCGGGATGGGGACGGCGAGGCTGCTGATCGACGGTGATCGCTTCCGCATGGAATCCCCCGGCGCGAACTATGAAGGCATTTTCAATATCGATGTCGAAGTAGAACCGCATCACATTGATATCGAATTCATTGAAGGCCCCGAGGCGGGCAACTGGAACTACGGCATCTTCCGCCTGCATGGGGACCAGCTCGAGATCTGCCTCGACATGAACGGGAAACCAGCGCCGGCCGAATTCCGCACCGCGAGCGGGAGTGGTACGGCGTACGAAGTGCTGACGCGCCGTTCCGCTGCGCGGCCACATTCCGTGACTGGTGGCGAGCGTTCAACGGCGACCCCTCCGCCCCCGCAAGGCGACGTCACCATCCCGGCTGAATTCGAGCACGGCGACTCGGCGTTGCTGCAACAACTGCAGGGTGAGTGGACCGCAACGAAGTTGATCCGCGATGGCAACGAATTCCCGCCGATGATGCTGAAGACCGGGCGCCGTTCAGCGAAGGGAAATGAAGTGGAGATCTTCTTCGGGGGTCAACTGATCATTCGCGCCCGCATTCGCCTGGATGAAGGCGTACAGCCGGTGCAGGTTGACTACTTCAATCTCCATGGCCCTGCCAAGGGGTTGATTCAGCTTGGTGTCATGAGTTGGAATGGCAAGGAAGCTCGCTTCTGCATGGCCTCGCCCGGCGCGCCACGACCGGCGGACTTCACGCTGACGCCGGGAGATGGTCGGACGCTGAGTCATTGGAAGAGAGCATGAACGACAAGTCCACCCGCTCGAGACCTCCGGAGAGATCCCGCATGGCACAACCCCATGGGATTGTCACCCCCACACCACGTCGCGCTTTCGTGATGGCGTGCGCGTCGGCCATGACCGCGATGCTGCTTGCCCCGACGAAGGCCCGCGCTGCCACCCCGCACTGGCACCGCGCCGGTCCCCATCCCACGCCGCGGAAGGGAATCACGGCGGCCAAGGTGCTCACCAAGGAGCAGCTTGCCGCCGCACCCGGCGCCATTGATGCCTTCGACGGCGTCCGTGAAATTCCTGAAGTGGTGGACGGCATCCGCTGCAACTGCGGCTGCGCCGGCCAGCCCGGCTTCTACTCGCTCCTCTCCTGCTACGAAGGGGAGTCTGCCATGGCCCAGTTCTGCCCGATCTGCCAGGGCGAGGGCCGCATGGCCGCGCGCCTGCACAAGGCCGGCAAGACGCTCGACGAAATCCGCACCGCGATCGACGCCAAGTACGGGTGACCCCGGATCGCTCACCGTCGCACCCTTCAACCACGCCTTTACCCTGGACGTGCTCAATGCCCCCTTGTCGCGCCTTGCCGGGCCTGCTCTTTCTCATGCTTGTGGCGGCTGTCCCCACCTCCGCCCAGATCCGGGCCAGCGAAGTCGGCACCGTGAGTCAGCTCATCGACGGAACGAAGATCTCGCTGGAGTACTCGCGACCGCGGGCGCGGGGGCGCTCGCCGCTCTTTGGCCGGGTGGTCCACTGGGGTGAGGAGTGGACGCCGGGCGCCAACTGGGCCACCACCATCGACGTGAACAAGGCCATCAGACTCGAAGGGCAACCGGTCGCGAAGGGGAAGTACTCGATGTGGATCGTGGTGCGTGAGAGCGGCGACTGGACGATGGTCCTCGACCCCGACTTCCATCGCTTCCACATGGAACCGCCGGATTCGAGCGCCACCCAGGTCCGCTTCCCGGTGCATCCGAAGAGCGCCCCGTTCGAGGAGGTGCTGCGCTGGCAGTTCGACGACCTCGACGTGAGTGGTGGGACGCTGGTGATGCACTGGGGCACCACGGCGCTTCCGATGAAGCTGGAGGTCACGCCGTCACTCCGGATGATGACCCCGGCCGCCGAGGCAGCTCCCTTTCTTGGCCGCTACGACTGGAAGTGGGAAGGACCCGACAGCGCGAAGAAGATCCAGATGGTGGTGACGCACAAGGATGGCTGGATGATGGGCGATCTCGATCCGCGTGATGAATACTTCATCAACTTCGCCTTTATCCGCGTGGCCGACGACTGGTACACCCTTGGCCTCTTCGACAAGGGCGCCATCTATGAAGTGATTCGCGAGTGGGTGGTCGAGTTCACCCGCGGTGCCGATGGCAGCGTCACCTTCGAAGTGCGCGACGAGGATGACAAGCTGCAGGCCAGCGGCCGCAGGCGAGGCTGAAGCGAGCGACCGCCACTGCGGCGCCGGCAGCCGGACTCAGGCCAGGTCGAACCGATCCAGGTTCATCACCTTGGTCCAGGCCGCCACGAACGCTCGCACGAATGCCTCCTTCGAGTCGTCCGACGCGTACACTTCCGCGAGTGCCCGGAGCTGGGAGTTCGATCCGAAAATGAGGTCCACACGGGTGGCGGTCCACTTCACGTCGCCGGTCACACGATCGCGCCCCTCGAACAGGTCGCCGGCACCTGACACCGGTTTCCACGTGGTCCCCATGTCGAGCAGGTTCACGAAGAAGTCATTGGTGAGCATCTCTGGCCGGTCGGTGAAGACGCCGTGCCGGGACTGCCCGACGTTTGCATTCAGGACGCGCATGCCGCCGACCAGCACGGTCATCTCCGGGGCGGTCAGCGTCAGGAGCTGCGCCTTGTCCACCAGCAGCTCCTCGGCCGACACGGTGTAGGCGGCTTTCTGGTAGTTGCGGAAGCCGTCCGCGATCGGCTCGAGCACGCCGAACGACGCCACGTCCGTCTGCTCCTGCGACGCATCCATGCGCCCCGCGCTGAACGACACCGGCACATCGAACCCCGCCTTCTTCGCCGCCTGCTCGACGGCCGCGCACCCGCCCAGCACGATCAGGTCGGCCAGCGACACCCGCTTCCCGCCCTGCTGCGCGGCGTTGAACTCCTGCTGGATCGTCTCGAAGATCTCGAGCGCCTGTGCCAGCTTGGCCGGCTGGTTGACCTCCCAAGTCTTCTGCGGCGCGAGTCGGATCCGTGCGCCGTTCGCACCGCCGCGCATGTCGGAGCCGCGGAAGGTGACGGCCGACGCCCAGGCGGTCGTGACGAGCTGGGAGATGGACAGCCCCGAGGCGAGGATCTTCCCCTTGAGGGCGGCAAGGTCCTTCGCGTCGATCAACGGATGATTGACCGCGGGGATGGGATCCTGCCACAGCAACTCTTCCTTCGGGACCAGCGCGCCGAGATAGCGCGAGCGCGGCCCCATGTCACGGTGCGTCAGCTTGAACCACGCCCGCGCGAACGCATCGGCCAGCTGATCGGGGTTCTCATGGAAGCGCTTCGAGATCTTCGCGTAGATCGGGTCCATGCGCATCGCCATGTCGGCCGTGGACATCATCGGCGCGTGTCGCTTTGACTTGTCGTGCGCATCGGGCACGGTTGTCTTCGCCGCGGGATCCTTGGGCGTCCACTGGTGCGCGCCGGCAGGGCTCTTGGTCAGTTCCCACTCGTAGCCGAAGAGCGTGTCGAAGTAGCCGGTGTCCCATTTGATCGGATCCGGCGTCCAGGCGCCTTCGAGGCCGCTGGTGGTCGTGTCGGCGCCCTTGCCGCTGCCGAAGCTGTTCTTCCAGCCGAGTCCCTGCTGTTCGATGGGTGCGCCTTCGGGCTCAGGACCCATGAGCTTCGGGTCACCCGCGCCATGCGTCTTGCCGAAGGTGTGGCCGCCGGCGGTGAGTGCGACGGTTTCCTCGTCGTTCATCGCCATGCGCGCGAAGGTCTCGCGGATATCGCGCGCGGAGGCGAGCGGATCCGGCACACCGTCCGGGCCCTCCGGGTTGACGTAGATCAGCCCCATCTGCACGGCGGCGAGCGGGTTCTCGAGTTCGCGGTCGCCGGCGTAGCGCTTGTCGCCGAGCCACTCCGCCTCGGCCCCCCAGTAGATGTCCTGCTCGGGCTCCCAGACGTCCACCCGGCCCCCGCCGAAGCCGAAGGGCTTGAGCCCCATCGACTCGATGGCGCAGTTGCCGGCGAAGATCATCAGGTCCGCCCAGGAAAGCTTCTTGCCATACTTCTGCTTGATCGGCCACAGCAGTCGACGGGCCTTGTCGAGGTTGCCATTGTCGGGCCAGCTGTTGAGGGGCGCGAAGCGCTGGGTGCCCGAGCCGGCGCCGCCGCGGCCGTCGCCCGTGCGATAGGTCCCGGCGCTGTGCCACGCCATCCGGATGAAGAGCGGCCCGTAGTGACCGTAGTCGGCGGGCCACCAGTCCTGCGATGTCGTCATCAACTGGATGAGGTCCTTCTTCAGCGCCTCGAGATCGAGCGTGTTGAACTCCTCCGAGTACTGGAACCCGGTACCCATGGGACTGCCCATGGGAGCGTTCTGGTGGAGCATCGCGAGGTTCAGCTGATCGGGCCACCAATCGCGGTTCGACCGGCCACCACCCGTCGTCGCCTGGCTCCCACCGTGCATGACCGGGCACTTGTCCTCGGTCCTGGCTGTGTTGTTGCCCATGACTCGCTCCGTCCGTACTTGCGTTGAGTGCGCCACCGATTCACACCACACCGTGACATCGCCGGGAAGCGATCCCGTGTCACGGCGTGCAAGATGGCAAGTTAACAGGAAAGCGACATGCCCTCACCCTCCGGGCATTGTCCGCACTCAACTGTGATCGCGAATCGGCGGGCTGTCGCCACGCCCGTGGACTCGTGGCGTCTGGGTAGCACCGGTGGCCGGCCGGGAACAGGACTCTTGCGCGCTTGCCAGTTGATCGACGTGCCCTGCAACCAACGGGGACCCGGCTCCGTAGTGCCCGGCTGATCCGTCCCCGTTGCCAGAGGAGTCACCCGATGCGCAATCATCTTGCGAGCGTTGCCCTCGCCGCGCTCGCCGCCTGCGGCGGCGCGGCCGCGGATCGCGGTGTCACCACTGCCGTCGACTCGACCGGCGATTCGGTGATCGTGACCGTGACGGGGGACATCGATTCGGCGCAGATTCGCCAGCTGGCGCTCGAGGTGCGGATCGCCCCTGCGGTGGACGACACCACCCTGTTCACCAGTGTGTCGGAGTTCGATGTCGATCGTCACGGCCGCTTCTGGGTCTTCGACGGCGGCTCGGCAAGCATCTTCCTCTTCGGGCCCGATGGCGCACTGCTGAGGCGGATCGGGCGGCGCGGAGGCGGTCCCGGTGAGTTCGAACAGAACGGCGGCATGGTGGTGCGCGCCGATGACGGTCTGGCGCAATGGGACTCCCGCAATGCGCGGATCTCGTTCTTCGACAGCAACGGCACCTTCGTCAGGTCGTGGCCCCTGTCCGGCGGGTTTTCAACCAGCAACGGACTGATCTCGGACGCGAGTGGTGACCTCTTCCTGCGGCGACCCGTGACGCCACCCAGGGAGGGCGAGATCCTGGGCCGGATGGGGCTGGTACGACTGCGTGACGACGGCGCGTTTGCCGATTCCCTCGCGCCACCCGACATCCCGGTGCAACGGGACGTCTACGTGGCCAGGGTCGAGGGTGGCGCCTCAGCCACAACCTCCAACTTCGCACCCACCTTCCATTGGAGCTGGTCGCCGGGCGGCGAGTTCATCGCGGCCCACGGCGGCCGCTACGAGATCATCGTGGCGCGGAAGCAGGGCAAGCCGCTGGTGATTCGACGGCGGATGTCGCCGGTGGCGATCGATCCCGAGGAACGGAAGTTTGAAGAGCAGCGGATTCTCTGGCAAATGCGGCAGACCGATCCCGGCTGGACCTGGAGCGGCCCACCGATCCCCGAGGTGAAAGCGCCGATCCGCTCGCTCGCGGTGTCACGCGATGGCCGGATCTGGGTGCAAGTAGCCGTGCCGAGCGAGGCGATGCCGGCATCGGAGGTGCCAGCCTACTCCGATTCGACCCGTCCGGTACCGCGATTCCGGACCCCATCGATGTACGAAGTGTTCGCCCCGGACGGAACCTTCCTCGGGCGGGTTCGTTTTCCGGTCCGGGCGCGGCTGATCGAGGCCGATGGCGACAGGGTCTGGGCGCTCGATCTCGACGAGAACGACATGCCTGCCGTGAGCCGCTACCGGATCGCGCCGGGACTGCACTAGCGGGACGCGGTGAACGAGTCCCCTGATGGGATTGGTTTCTTGTGGTCGGAACGGGGTTCACCGAGGAGCGAGCCGTGGTCCCCATCTCCGCTCACCCGCTGCTCGGGTTCCTCGGCCGTCCCTCGGTGGCGCCGATGGCGATGGCGTTCAGCCACATCGCGCTGGCGGCATGGTTGCTGGTCAAGGGATTTCTCCCGAAGGAGATGGCGTGATGAATGCAACGATCGAGCCGCGGCGCCTGGTGGAATTGTCGCCGAAGTCGATGGCCCGGCTGGCCGGCCTCTCCTCTCTGCTGGTGATATTGGCGGGCGGCTTCGCCCAGTTCTTCGTCAGCGAGCGGCTGGTGGTGTTCGGTGACGCTGCGGCCACGGCCACCAACATCCTGGCGCACCGGAGTCTCTTCGAGTGGGGCTTCGCGGTCTATCTCATCGAGATGACGATCCAGATCGTGAGCATCGCCCTGTTCTACCTGCTGCTCAAGCCGGTGAGCCGGACGGTCGCCCTGCTCGCGGCGTTCGTCGGCCTGGCTGGCTGCATCATCAAGGCGATGAGCCGGCTCTTCTACATCGCCCCGCTCTTCCTGCTGGACGGCGGGCAGGCGCTCACGGCATTCAACGCCGACCAACAGCACGCCCTGGCCGTGGTGTTGCTCAAGGTGAATGATCTTGGTGCGGGGATCGCGCTGGCGTTCTTCGGATTCCGCGCGATCTTCCAGGGATATCTCATTGTCCGGTCGACCTTCCTGCCACGGATCCTCGGCGTGCTGGTCCTAATCACCGGTGCGGGCCTGCTGAGTTTCCTGTCACCGACACTCGGCCAGCGCCTTTTTCCCGTTCTCGCGGCGATCGGCCTCGTCGCGTCGGTCGCGCAGATTGGCTGGCTGCTGGTGTTCGGGGTGAACGAGGAGCGGTGGAGGAAGCAAGCCGGGTTGAGCGCTGCGTCCATCTGGAAATAGCGATCGCTTGGGGGGAATGGTCGAAAGGCGGCATGGCGTCCCCGGGTTTCGGAGCGGACTCCCCGGAGGCAAGCGATCCACCGACTCCTCGACGCATCCTGAAACCGTTGAAGAGCGGCTCAGTGACGGCCAGTCCCGGAGCGTGGCGATGGACCCAGCGGGCTGAAGGTCCATTGACACGAAGGGCCGCCGCATCACTTGACAGTTCGGCAGGTAAGTATATTTTGATGCTTGTCAAAATGTCAAATTCATCATTCCGGACCCAGCTGCTCTTCAAGGCCCTCGCCGACCCGACCCGCCGACGGATCCTGGAGCTGTTGAAGGGTGGTTCGTTGACCGCCGGGGAGATCGCCGAGGCGTTCTCGATCACCATGGGGTCCCTTTCGCATCACTACAACATCCTGAAGACAGCCGAACTGGTGCGATCCGAGCGCCGCGGCCAGCAGATCGTCTACTCGATCAATACCTCAGTGTTCGAGGATGTGGCGGCGCGGCTCGCCGACCTGTTCGACCTCGAACGACCGGAAGGGGAATCGCCATGAAGCTCAAAGCCTTCACCGTCACGACGGTCCTTCTCGTGCTGGTCTTCCTGGTCGTCGGCGCAGCGCTGTATGGTCGCCTGCCCGAGGCCATTCCGACCCATTTCGATTTCGACGGGCGTCCGGACGGCTATAGCGTGAAGTTGCTCGCCATCCTCCTCACACCCGGATTGCTCGTCCTCACAGGCGTGGTGCTCGGGGTGTTGCCGAGGATTGCACCCAAGGGGTATCGGCTCGAGCCGTTTCGCCGAGTCTACCTCATCTTCGGGATCGCGCTGCTCGCCCTTGAGTTCAGCGACGGGGTGCTGGAGCTCCGCTCGGCACTGGGGTATCACCTCGATAACAACCGCGCGGTGATCTTCGGCACCGGATTTCTTCTGGTCGTTCTGGGCAACTTTCTCGGGAAGGTGACGCGCAATTTCTTCGTCGGCATCCGGACCCCCTGGACCCTGGCCAGTCCCGAGGTGTGGCGGCGAACCCACCGTCTCGGAGGGGTGCTCTTTGTCGTTGGCGGCCTGGGCATCCTTGCCGCGGGCCTATTTGGCACGGCCCGCGCACGAGTTGTGATCCTGCCCGTGGTCATGGCAATCGCGCTCGTTCTCACCATCTACTCCTACGTGATCTATCGCCGGATCGAAGGCGGCAGTGTCGCCGACATTGAGGTGGAGTGACCTGATCACCAGGCTCATGATGAGAACCAACGGAGCACGTCATGATGGAAATGAACGCGAGGTCACTCCCCAGGACGGCACGACTTGCCGGCCTGCTCTATCTCCTTTGGATCGTGACGGATCTTTATGGAGTGTTCTATGTCCCCTCACAAGTCAACATGCGGGGTGCGGCGGCTGGCACGGCACAGAGCATCCTATCGCATGAATTGCTGTTTTGAACGACCATAGTCAATGATCTTGTCAGCTGTACCATTTGGGTCGCTATGGTATTGGTCTTCTATCGAATGTCTACACAGGTCGACACGTTCCAGGCCAGGCTCCTGGTCGTCCTGGCGATCCTCGTTTTCCGTTCCCGCTTCTTTCCCCGCTTGGTGGGAGTTTGGCTGATCATCACGGGCTTCTACTACCTCGTCTTGAGCCTTACGGGTCTCCTGCTGCCTCAGTATCAGGATACGGTCCTTCACAGTGCATTCGCCCTGCCGGCCGAGGTGGGGAGGTGGTGTTCATGTTGTGGCTCCTGATCCGTGGCGCGCGGCCGCGATCGCCTGACGCCATCGGGGCCATTGACTACCGGGCTTCTTGACGGTGCTCGCGAAGATGCAGGACCACGGGGCGACGAGGATGCAGGGGGCTGCCCACTCCCTTCCCCCTCACTTCCTCGCAAACGTTTCCCGCGCCAGCACCCCCGGGTCCTCGCTCCTGCGGATCGAACCCCCGCAGCCGGTACGACCAGGAGTAGCTCGATTCCGGTGAGCCGGTACGCGTCGTGGGTCCGCGCTCCCCACGAATCGTCGCCAGCCGACGCCCATCTGGTGCAGGTCGAGCGCGAGCCAGGTGAATGGCGCGCGGCACGATGTCGCTGATGTGCCGGTTGAGCGTCTGGTCGCGGTCCACGAACCCCGCGCCCGGCGTCTCGAAGTCCTCCGGGTCGTTGTGATGCGCCTCGACCTCCAGCATCGGCGCGCCGACCGCGAGCAGGCCCAGCGTCGGCGCTCGGTGAGCGCCACCCAGCGCACGTCGGTCTTGTTGCCGTTCTCCTGCGGACGCACGTACGGGCACGTACTGCGACGCGACGGACTGCCGCATAGCGCCCGACGAACGCCGCCGTCTTCCGGTCCCAGTAGTTCTCGAACGGGCCGCGACCGAACCAGGTCATCTGGTCGAAGCCCGCCGGCAGCACCAGGTTCATGCCCACGCGCGGCAGCTCGACCGTGGTACCGGTCTTCGTCGAGCGTGTTGTCCACCAGGATGTCGCCCGACCCGAGGACGGTGTACGTGGTGGCGAAGGTGGCGACATCGGCGCCGCCGTCGTCATGCAGCACCTGGTCGAACGACACCCGCACCACGCCCGGCGCCGGCTGCTCGACCCGCGGCGGCGCCACCGACCGGTTCTCGGCCGCGTGACGCCAGACCAGCGCGCGCGCGCGGCAGGCCGTTGCCCCAGTCGTTATCGGTCGCGGGGCGCCAGAGATTCGGCGCCGGGCCGCGCCGGATCAGTTCGGTGCCGCGGAAGCGCAGCGAAGCGAGCGTGCCCTGCCGGAGGTCGAACCGCGCGACCATGTCGCCGCCGGTCACAGTGATGCGCAGGCTGTCGTGCGTCATCGTGAGCGCCGGCAGCGTGGCTGCCGCGATCGGCGTCGACAGCTGCCGACACCGGCAGCGCGAACTGCTCCGTCGCCACGGCGTGGCCCGCCGGCACCAGCCCGGCGTCGGTCCGCCGCACCAGCGCCAGGTTGAGGAAATACTCGTGACCCGGCGCTGCGCTGTCGGCAGCCGGTAGCCCAGCGACACGATGGCGCTGTCGCCCGGCGCGACGCGTGGCTGCACCACGCCGGAATCGACCGGCACGCCGTCGTCGGTGATGGTCCAGCGCAGGTCGAAGTCGTCGAGGGTAGTGAAGAAGTACTCGTTCCGCACCCACACCTGTGCCGGCCGCCAGATCAGCGGCGGCGAAGTGCACGTTCTGGTAGACCTTCTTCACTTCCTCCAGCCCCGGATGCGGCACGCGGTCCGGCCCCACCAGCCCGTTGGCGTTGAAGTTGGCGTCGCTCGGCGTGCCCGGCGGGCCGTAGTCGCCGCCGTAGGCCCAGTACGGCGCGCCATTCCACGACGTCTCGCTCGAGCCCCTGGTCGACCCAGTCCCAGATGAAGCCGCCCTGCAGCTTGGGGTACTTCCGGATGGCGTCCCAGTACTCCTTGAGGTTGCCGGTGCTGTTGCCCATCGCGTGGGCATACTCGCACATGATCAGCGGGCGGTCGCCGTCGCCGGTGGCGTAGCGGATCAGCCACTGGACGCTCGGGTACATCGGCACCTTGAGGTCGGAGTGCCGCTGCCCGAGGCGGATTGTATCCCTCGCTCTCGCGCTCGTACTGCACCGGCCGCGAACCGTCGCGCTGCTTGATCCAGTTGTAGGTCGGCCACGAAGTTGCGACCGTCGCCGGCCTCGTTGCCGAGCGACCAGATCACGATCGACGGATGATTCTTGTCGCGCTCGACCATCCGCTGGGTGCGGTCCATGTGCATCGTGAGCCACTCCGGCTTGTCGCCCAGCGTGACGCTCGGGTTGTAGCCCATGCCGTGCGATTCGATGTTCGCCTCGCCGACGATGTACATGCCGTACTCGTCGGCCAGCTCGTAGATCCGTTCCGGTTCCGGGTAGTGCGAGAAGCGGATGGCGTTGATGTTGTGCTGCTTCATCAGCGCCAGATCGCGCCGCATCATCGCCTCGTCCGAGGACGTGGCCGGTCACCGGGTCGTGTCTCGTGATAGTCGGTGCCCTTGATGAGGATCGGCTTGCCGTTGAGCAGGTACTGGCCGTTCTTCACCTCGCTGGTGCGGAAGCCCACCCGGTTCGCCACCGACTCGACGGTGCGGCCGTCGGCGCCGAGCAGCGTCAGCGTGAGGGTGTAGAGGTTGGGCTGTTCGGCCGACCAGAGCCGCGGGTGGGCCACCGGCGCGCCGACAGCGCGACTGACGCCGAATCGCCGATCGAGACCGGTTGCCGCCGCTCGGCGATCACGCGGTCGCCGTCCCAGAGTCTGGCGACGACCGAGTGCGCGCCGCGGCGCTCCGCGCGGACCCTTGCAGCGCGACATCGACGGCGAGCCGGCCGTCGCGGTAATCGGGCGTCAGCGTGGCGTGGACGAAGAAGTCGCGGATATGCGTCCGCGCGGCCGCGCATAGAGATAGACGTCGCGCGTGATCCCGCTCAGCCGCCAGAAGTCCTGGTCCTCGAGGTAGCTCGCCGAGCTCCAGCGATAGACCTCGAGGGCGAGGGTATTGTTCGCCGGCGTGGACGAACTTCGTGACGTCGAATTCGGCCGGGTCCTTGCTGCCCTTCGTTGTAGCCGACCATCCGGCCGTTGACCCAGAGGTAGTAGGCCGAGCTCACCGCCGCCGAAGCGGAGATAGATCTCGCGGCCGTTCCAGTCGGCCGGAACCGTGAAGCTCGTGCCGGTACGAGCCGACGGGGTTGTTGTCGGCCGGCAGTTCGGGCGGCGTCGGGCGGCTGTCGGGGTGAAAGGGATACTTGATGTTGGTGTAGATCGCGACGCCGTAGCCTTCACGCTCCCAGTTGGCCGGCACCGGAATGGTCGGCCACGCAGCGTCGTCGAAGTCGTCGCGGTAGAAATCGGCCGGGCGGTCGGCGGGCCGTGGGCGACCAGTGGAACTTCCACCGGCCGTTGAGGCTCCGGTACCACGGCGCGGTGGTCGGCTGATCGGTCAGGTAGAACGGCGCGATGGTCGGGCCGTGCGCGCCGCCTCTTCGGTCGGGTAGGCGGTGAAGGAGGCGTGGGTCGGCTCGACGTTCCGCCGCACGATGGCCGGGTTGGCCCAATCGGGCAGCGCACCGTCGCGCACGGGACGGTCGGCAGCCTGTGCCGCGAGGACTCCGACAGGGCCGGCCGCGCTCAGCAGTGCAAGCACGGCAGTACCGAGGATTCCTGCCCGCGAAACGCCCATTGTGTCCCCCATCGTTGTTGGTGGCGCCGTCGCTCCGGAAGATCGACGATCCTGGCCGACGCGACGACCGCCCAATCCGACGTTAGAATATGGTGTCCTCGATCGAGCCGCACGACCCGAGTACCTTCCAGAGCCCCTCCTCCCCCGGGATCTCCAATGCGCGCATTCGCCCTGATCGCCACCGTTCTCTGCGTCGTCCCCCGCGTGCTGTCCGCTCAGGTTGCCGGGCGCAACACCGCCGACCCCTACCTCTGGCTCGAAGACGTCAATGGCGACCGGGCCATGACGTGGGTCAAGGCGGAGAACGCCAAGACCGCCAAGGTACTGGAGAGCGATCCGCGCTTCGCCGGCTTCTACCAGAGCGCCCTCGCGATGTCGCAGGCCCAGGATCGCATTCCTGTCGCCGCCTTTATCGCCGGCAGGATGTACAACTTCTGGCAGGACTCCAGCCACATCCGCGGCATCTGGCGCAGCACCCCGCTCGCCAGCTATCGCACCGCCACGCCGCAGTGGACCACGGTGCTCGACCTCGATGCCCTGGCCAAGGCGGAGAACGCCAACTGGGTCTGGAGGGGCAGCGACTGCGTGATGCCGGCGGAACAGCGCTGCCTGCTGTATCTCTCCGACGGCGGCGAGGACGCGGTCACGGTCCGGGAGTTCAATCTCGCCACGAAGGCCTTCGTGCCGAACGGATTCGTGCTCCCCAAGGGGAAGCAGAACGTGGCGTGGATGGGGCCGGACACGCTGCTGGTCGCCCGGGAATGGCATCCCGGCGAGATGACCGCCTCGGGCTACCCGTACATCGTCAAGCGGCTGGCGCGCGGGCAGCCGCTCGATCAGGCAGCGGAAGTGTTCCGCGGCACGTCGAGCAACGTGTGGGCCGGGCCAGTCACGCTCGAGGATGGCACCGGGCATCGCATCAGCATGATCACCCGCGGGATCGACTTCTTCCACTCGGAGTGGTATGTGGTCCGGCCGCACGACGTGGCTCGCCTCGCAATCCCGGCCAAGGCGGGCCCCACCGCGATGCTCGACGGCCAGGTGATCATCCGGCTGTCGGAGCCATGGGTCGCCGGGGGAACCACGATCAAGAGTGGTGGCCTGGCGTCGTTCTCGGTGGCGACGGCGATGAAGACGCCTGATACGCTGGCGCCGGTGGCGATCGTGGAGCCAGGGCCGCGCGAGTCGGTGCTGGGCGCCGTCGCGACCCGGAATCGTCTGCTGGTGGCCATGACCGACAATGTCCGTGGGCGGATCTACTCCTATGCCCGTGCCGCCAGCGGTGCGTGGAGCCGGACCTCGTTCCCGCTGCCCGACAACATGTCCCTCGGGATCCCGAGCGCCGACCAGCGAAGTGACATCGCCTTCTTTTCCGTCACCGGTTTCCTGACCCCGACCTCGCTATGGCTTGCCGACGCCGCGCAGGGGACCACCAGCACCCTCAAATCGACGCCGCCGAAATTCGACGCCGCCGGCAGCGTGGTGGAACAATTCGAGGCCACGTCGAAGGACGGGACGAAGATCCCCTACTTCATCGTCCACCCGAAGGCGATGACGCTCGACGGTTCGACGCCGACCATCCTGACCGCCTACGGCGGCTTCGAGGCCTCCAGCACCCCGTACTATGACCAGAATGCCGGCAAGTTGTGGATCGAACGCGGCGGGGCGTTCGTGCTGGCGAACATCCGCGGCGGCGGCGAGTTCGGACCGGCATGGCACGAGGCGGGGCTCAAGACCAAGCGGCAGGTGATCTACGATGACTTCGCCGCGGTGGCGCAGGACCTCATCGCCCGCAAGATCACCTCACCGCGCCGGCTCGGCATCGTCGGCGGATCGAATGGCGGCCTGCTGATGGGAGTGGAGATGAACCAGCACCCCGATCTCTGGAACGCGGTGGAAATCGAGGTGCCGCTGCTCGACATGCTGCGCTACGAGCAGATCGAGGCCGGGGCGAGCTGGGTGGGTGAATACGGCAGCGTGTCGAACCCCGACGAGCGGGCGTTCCTGGCGAAGATCTCGCCCTACAACAACCTCGACCCGAGCAGGAAGTACCCGACGCCGTTCATCTGGACCACCACCAAGGACGACCGGGTCGGCCCGCAGCACGCGCGCAAGTTCGCGGCACGGATGGCGGAGTACGGGATGCCGTACCTGTTCTACGAGGTGATCGAGGGCGGCCACGGGTCGGGGGCCAACGCGATCCAGCAGGCGCACACCAACGCGCTGGGGTACACCTACTTCACCCGCCAGCTGATGGACGCCCAGGTGCCGTAGGCACCGGGCATTGGTTGGTGTGCGCCCCTCGGAGCTACTCCTGCTTGGCCGGCGGCGCGATGCCGCTGAACATGTCGACCACGTAGCGCCAGACGCCATCGTCGCCCCGGCGCAGGACCTCGGTGTACTTATCGGTCTCGCTCACGCCACCCATCATGTAGGTGACCGTGCCGACCTGATAGGCGAGGTCGCCGATGCCGTAGGTGAGCGTCGGTGTGAGCGTGAAGTCGCTCGCCCCGGCAGCGATGAAGCCGACGATGGTCGCGTGAATATCGGCGCCTTCGAGAATCGGAGAATCGGGAGGCATCAACTTGGCATCGGTCGCATAGATCGCGAAGACCGCCGTCGAATCCTTGGCGTTCATGGCCGCAGCGAATGCCGCATCGACCGCCTTCACGGAATCGAGCGCCGCAGCCCCGGCGTGGAGTTGGCCGGGACTTGGGACTGTGGGGCGCAGGCTGCTGCCAGGAAGCCGAGCGCGAGAATGGGTAACAGGCGCATGTGAAGCTCCGGATGTCGGGAGGCCAGCAGAGGGGCAAAGCTAGGGCGAAAGGTCCTCAGCCGCGACCGCGCCGGGGCACCTGCCACTTGCTATACATAACACCGCTATGTATAGTACTTCTATGCACACAAACCCCCTGACCCAGTAACGCTTGGCAGATCACGGCCATGGAAATCAACAAGGACCTGATCGCCGCTTCCTCGACCCCGATCGTCCTGGCGATCCTGGCCGAGGGGGACAGCTACGGCTACGCCATCATCCAGCGGGTCCGGGAGCTGTCCGGCGGGCAGATGGAGTGGACCGACGGGATGCTCTACCCCGTGCTGCATCGGCTCGAGCGGCTCGGCCACGTCGAGGCGCGGTGGGAAGTCGCGGAGAGCGGCCGCCGCCGCAAGTACTACCGCATCACGTCCGGGGGCCGGGCGCAGCTCGCCGAGGAACGCAGGCAGTGGCAGGCGGTGGACGCGACGCTGCGGGGCATCTGGCAGATGCTCTGCCATTCCCATCCGCCGGTCACCCGGCTGGCCGCGCCACTTCCACGAGGAGCCTGAGCGATGCCGACGCCGGAAGACACCCAGTCGCTCGAGGAGCAGATCGACCAATGGCGGAGCTACCTCCGCCGCCGGCAGGCGATCCACTCCGTCGACGTCGCGGAGCTGGAAGACCATCTGCGCGAGCAGGTCGCGGCTCTGGTCGACGCGGGGCTCGCCGCCGACGAGGCGTTCCTGGTGGCGGTCAAGCGCATGGGCAACCTCGACGCGCTCTCGCGGGAGTTCGCGCGCGAGCACTCGGAGCGCCTCTGGAAGCAGCTCGTCGTCGCCCTCCGACACCTGGCGAACCAGCGTCGCGGACCCGGAAGGACGCCATCGTCGCCTTCGGCCTCGCGGTGGCGGCGGCGCTCGCCATCAAGGTGCCGGCGCTCTTCGGGATGGCATTCGACGACCCGAACGCCGGCTTCTACGCCCGCAACCTGAGTCTCTTCGTGCTGCCGCTGCTGACCGGCTACTTCGTCTGGAAGCGGCGGCTCGACCCGCGCACGCTCCGCTGGCTGGCGGCGGCGTTCGTCGCGGCGGCCGTCTTCGCCAACGTCTATCCCTTCGCGCCCACGGTCACGGCGTCGGGCGTGAACGACCCGGCCACACCGAGTTGCTCACGGCGCTGCACCTGCCGATCGCGCTCTGGCTGGTCGGTGGGCATCGCCTACGCCGGCGGTCGCTGGGGCCAGGTGAGCGGCCGCATGGACTTCATCCGCTTCTCGGGCGAGCTGTTCATCTACTACGTGCTGATCGCGCCTCGGCGGCGGCGTCCTCACGGCGTTCATGGCGATGATCTTCCGGGCCATCGGGATCAACATCGAGCCCTTCTTCCAGTCGTGGCTGCTGCCGTGCGGCGCGATGGGGGCGTCGTGGTCGCCTCCTGGCTGGTGGAGGCCAAGCAGAGCGTGATCGAGAACATGGCGCCGGTGCTGACGCGGCTCTTCACGCCGCTGTTCGCCGCGGTGCTGGTCGTGTTCCTGGGGACCGTGCTCTGGACCGGGCGCGGCCTCGACATCGAGCGCGAACTGCTCATCGCCTTCGACCTGCTCCTGGTGGTGGTCCTCGGCCTGCTGCTCTACTCCGTCTCCGCCCGCGACCCGCAGCCGCCCCCGGGCGCCTTCGATGTGGTGCAGGTCGTGCTGGTGGTCAGCTGCGCTGCTGGCCGACGCGGTCGCGCTGTGGGCGATCGCCGCGCGCATCTCCGAGTTCGGCTTCACCCCGAACCGCGTGGCCGCGCTGGGGAGAACGTGATCCTGCTGGTCAATCTCGTCTGGTCCGCCGTGCTCTACTCGCGCTTCCTGCGGCGGCGCGGGTCGTTCGCCGACCTCGAACGGTGGCAGACGAACTACCTGCCGGTCTATGCCGTGTGGGCGGCGATCGTCGTGATCGTCTTCCCGCCGGTGTTCGGGTACATCTGACCGGAAGCCGCCGGCGGGCAGGATAGCGGACTCTTCAGGGAAGGTGATTGATGGCCTCTGAAAGCATCTTCCGAACCCTGCGCGGCGTCGTGGGAAACGCCCTGGTGTGGGGCGCCGGCTGGTTCGCCGCGACGTTGGTGGTGCTCGCCACGCTGCGTGTCATTGGCGCCGACTCCGAGTCGGGATCATGGGTACCGGAACTCCAGTTTGCCGCGAGATCCGGGATCATGGGTGCCATCGCCGGGACAGCCTTCGCCACCTTCATCAGGCTCTGGTATCGCGGGCGTCGACTCTCGGATCTCAACTGGGTGCGCTTCGGACTCGGCGGAGCACTCGTTATCGGACTCTTTGTCCCAGCATTTCTTGTGGTGGCTCGGCTGCTTTCGGGTGACGACTTCCTGCCCCTGAGCGCCCTCCTCCGGAACGGTTTTGTTGGAGCCGTCTTCGGAGGCGCTGCCGCTGGCGTTTCGCTCAAGCTGGCCCAACTCGCGGACCGGTATCTTCCTGATCGAAGTCACGATCAACCCGACCTCCTGGAGAGCGGAGACCTCCTGGCTTCGGCAGGGACACAGGAAGCCCGTTCGCGCGCTCCTGCTCGGCCCGGTACAGGGAACTGACGGCAGCGGACACCTTACCCCGCTGCCGCCAAGGCCAGGCACCGCGTCGTTCGACACCTTTCCCCCAAGCCTCTCCTGACGGGCTCGACTGAGGACCCATGGCCAACCTTGCGGAGCAATTTGGTCAAATTGACATCTACCTGTTCGATCAACTCCTGCGAGGACGCCTTGTGCCCGGTAGCCGGGTCCTTGACGCGGGATGTGGGCGCGGTCGGAACATCGTGTACCTCCTGCAAGCGGGCTATGAGGTCTTCGGTACGGATGGCGACCCTGAAGCCATCGATGCCGTCCGTCACCTTGCTGAGGCTCTGGCCCCGCAGCTCCCGGCGGCGAATTTCCGTGCCGAGCGAATCGAAGCCATGTCGTTTCCCGATGCCTTCGTCGACACGGTCATCTGCAGTGCCGTCCTCCATTTCGCTCGGGACGACTCCGATTTCCAGGCCATGCTCGACGGCGCCTGGCGGGTCCTGGGTCCCGGAGGCGTCTTCTTTTGCCGGTTGGCATCTTCCATCGGCATGGAGCAACACATGCAGCGCCTCAGCGGCCGGCGATGCCTGCTCCCGGACGGCTCGCAACGCTACCTGGTCGATGAGGCCTTGCTGCTCGAGCATACCAGCCGCCTAGGGGGTGCCCTGCTTGACCCACTCAAGACGACGATTGTCCAGGACCAACGGTGCATGACGACCTGGGTGATGCGAAAGGTCGCCTGACCCGCGCGTGCTGCGGGCGGGGCGGTGGCGGTGCCAGATGAAGCCCGATGACTCCCGGCGCCCTATATTGCTCCGTTGCGCCACGTCATTCATGCTGCACTTCCGGAGCTCACCCATGCGTCGTATCCCTGCCGTTCTCTTCCTTGCAGCCGTGATGGCCAGTTGCCAATCCAAGACCCCTGAGACAGCGGTCAACCCGCCGGAGCAGACGGTCGCCACCGGCGATGTGATCACCGGTCCGCTGCAGGAACAGCTGAGTGCACCACCATACACCTATCTGCGGATCAAGACGTCCACGGGCGACGTCTGGGCCGCTGTTCCCGAAACCAAGCTTGAGGCGGGTACTACGGTGACCGTGATCAACCCGTTGCGAATGGCGAACTTCGAGTCGAAGTCGTTGCAGCGCACCTTCGACGAGGTCTGGTTCGGAACGTTGCCCTCGTCGAGTGCCGCAGCCAGCACGATGCCAGCCATGCCGCCGCAGGCGACTGCGCCGATGGTGGTGGGCACGCTTGCGAAGGCGACCGGTGCGGACGCCCGTACCGTGGCCGAGGTCTGGGCCCAGAGGGAGAAGCTGGCGGGCAAGAGCGTCACGATTCGTGGCGTGGTCGTGAAGTACACCGCCGAGGTGATGGCGAAGAACTGGATCCACCTGCAGGACGGCAGTGGCGACCCGGCGCAGGGCACCAACGACATCACCGTGACCTCCCTCGATGCCTCCGCCAAGGGTGACACGATCACGGTCACCGGCACAGTGCGCATCAACATGGATTTCGGCGCCGGTTACAGCTACGCCGTGCTCCTCGAGAACGCGAAGGTGGTGAAGCACTAGTCCAGCGGAGACTCCTCATGCGAAACATCGTGCGCTCCTTGCTGCCCCTGGTGCTCCTCGGCGCGTGGCTTCCGGCTCAGGTGCCGACCAGCGCGGGGGTGCGGGGCTTCTACCGCGAGCCGGCCATCCGCGGCCAGACCCTGGTCTTCGCCGCCGAAGGCGATCTGTGGGCCGTCCCAGTGACGGGGGGCCTCGCGCACCGGATCACCAGTCATGCCTCGGAGGAGACCGACCCGGTGATTTCTCCGGACGGCAGCACGCTGGCCTTCACCGCGCGGTACGAAGGACCTGCCGAGCTCTACACCATGCCGCTGTCCGGCGGCAGTCCGGTGCGCCAGACCTGGGAGGGCGAGGCATCGATTGCCACGACCTGGACCCGGGACAGCAAGCTGGTCTACACCACGACGCACTACAGCACGCTGCCGAACCCCGAGATGGTGCAGCTGGATACGCGAACCCACGTCCGCGCCATCATCCCGCTTTTCGGCGCAACCGAAGGTACCTACGACGGCACCGGGCGCACGCTCTTCTTCTCGCGTCCTGCCTTCCACAACAATGTCACCAAGCGCTACACCGGCGGCACGGCGCGCCAGATCTGGAAATACAGTGCTGGCGACTCCGAAGCAGTGCAGCTGACCACCGGCTACCGCGGCGAGAGCCATTCGCCGATGTGGTGGAACGGCCGCGTCTATTTCGTCACCGATCGTGACGGCACGATGAATCTCTGGTCGATGAACGAGAGCGGGCAGGACCTGCGCCAGCTGACCCGTCACAGCGGCTGGGATGTCCGGGAACCCGACCTCGACGCCGGGCGGATCGTCTATCAGCTCGGCGCCGACCTCTGGCTCTATGACGTCGCATCCGGTCAGTCGGCGATGATCCCGATCAGCATTGCCTCCGACCTCGACCAGCTGCGCGACCGCTGGGTTGCCGACCCGACGGCCTCGATCACCAGCGCCCATCTCTCACCCAACGGCGATCGGGTTGTGCTCACCACCCGTGGCCGGGTTTTCGTGGCGCCGGCAAAGCAGGGGCGGCTCGTCCAAGCGACCCGCAAGGACAGCGTCCGGTATCGCGATGCGGTCTTCATGCCCGATGGCCAGTCGGTGCTCGCCCTGTCGGACGAAACGGGTGAACTCGAGTTCATCAAGCTGCCGGCGAACGGGGTCGGCCGCGACTCGGCCCTGACCCGCAGTGGCTCCATCCTGCGGTTTGGCGGCACGCCGTCGCCCGACGGGAAGTGGATCGCCTATGCCGACAACAACAGGGATCTCTGGGTTCTCAACACCGCCACCGGCACGCAGCGGAAGATCTCCGAAAACCGGGAAGGCACCGGTGACAGGGCGTGGTCTCCCGATTCGAAGTGGCTCGCCTACACCATGACGGCACTGAACACCTTCCAACAGATCAAGCTGTTCGGTGTGGCAGCTCAGAACACACTCACCCTGACGACCGACCGGGTGAATTCGTCGGCGCCGGCCTGGGATCCGAAGGGCGAGTTCCTCTACTTCCTCTCGGACCGGAACCTGCAGACCACCATCGGGTCACCCTGGGGATCCCGGCAGCCGGAGCCCTACTTCGACCGCTCGGTAGAGCTCTACCAGGTCGCGCTACATACCGGCCCGCGCTCGCCGTTCCTGCCGAACGATGAACTTCACCCGGCAGTCGCTACGCCGGCCGCCAAGGCGAAGGGCGACAGTGCGGCGAGCGTTACGATATCGATCGAACTGCCCGGCCTGATGGCGCGCCTGCGCAAGGTTCCCATTCCTTCAGGCAACTACTCCGCCCTCGCGGCCAACGGGGATGGGCTCTTCTGGATCGCGCGAGGCAGCGACAGCACGGGCCTCATGGCGCTCAAGTATGGTCACGAGAAGATCGAGCCCATCACGGTCGCCAACGGCGTCGGTGGATTCGAAATGTCGCTCGATGGCAAGAAGCTCCTGATCCGGCGCGGCTCGGCGATGCACGTGGTGGACGCCAAGCCAGTGAAGGTCTCCAGCCTGGCCGATTCGCGGGTGGACCTGTCAGGCTGGGGATTCCCGATTGATGTCCGCCAGGACTGGCGGCAGATCTTCATCGATGCCTGGCGACTCGAGCGCGACTGGTTCTACGACCCCAAGATGCATGGCGTCGACTACAAGGCAACGCTCGACAAGTATCTGCCGCTGGTGGACCGCATCACCACCCGCAACGAGCTCTCCGACCTGATCGGCTGGGCGGTGGGCGAGCTCTCGGCCCTCCACACCAGTGTCGGCGGCGGTGATGTCCGGCGCGGTACCGACAATGTGGCCATCGCCTCGCTCGGTGCCCGGCTCTTCCGCGATCCCGCGCGTGGTGGATACCGCATCGACTACGTCTACCAGGCCGATGCCGACTACCCCGATGAGCGCTCGCCGCTGGGCGACCCCGATCTCGGCGTCAAGGTCGGCGATGTCATCACGGCCGTGAACGGCGTGCCGGTCCTCGAGGCGAACGAGTTCGGTGAGCTCCTGCGCAGCCAGGCCGGGAAGCAGGTATTGCTCACGCTCGGGAGCGGGGCCACCAGCCGGAACATCATCGTGGTGCCGACAGGCAACGAGAGCGGCCTCCGGTACACCGACTGGGAAGTGACCCGTCGTCAGCGCACCGAGGAGCAGGGGGCTGGCGCCATCGGCTACGTCCACCTTCGCGCCATGGGGGCCGCCGACATCAACCAGTGGTACCGCGAGTTCTATCCGGTGTTCCAGCGCCAGGGGTTGATCATCGACGCCCGCCACAACCGCGGCGGCAACATCGAATCGTTCATTCTCGAGAAGCTGATGCGGACGGCCTGGATGTACTGGCAGGAACGGGCCGGTACGCCAAGCTGGAACATGCAGTACGCCTTCCGGGGACACATCGTCGTGCTCGTCGATCAGGAAACCGCGTCCGACGGCGAGGCGTTCGCCGAAGGGTTCAAGCGGCTCAACCTGGGCAAGGTGATCGGCATGCGCACGTGGGGTGGCGAGATCTGGCTTTCCTCGAACAACACCCTGAGCGACGGCGGCCTGGCGCGCGCGCCGATGATGGGCGTCTACGGCAACGACCGGAAGTGGCTGGTGGAGCAGGAGGGGGTGATCCCCGACATCGAGGTGGACAACCTGCCTCGCGCGACCTTCCTGGGACAGGATGCCCAGCTCGATCGTGCCATCCTCGAATTGAAGGCCGAGATTGCCAAGGACCCGCGTCCGGTGCCGGCCCCCCCGCCCTATCCGGTCAAGGTGTTCAAGTATCCCGGCGGGGGGAACTAGGGCCAAGGCGAAGCTGTCGGCCTACTGCTCTATTTCCCCCACCGGCTTGCCGCCTCGCGGGAGCGGTGCCGGGAGATCGGCCAGAACATAGGCCATGATCGCCATCGCGGCGACATTCTCGCCGAGCTCCTTCGGGTCGATCTTGTCGACGTTGTCCGCCTCGGTGTGGTGGTACCAGAAATACCTGGTGCCATCCACGTTGTGGCCCAGGCCGGGGACGCCGAGCGCCATGATCGGCCCGATGTCGGCGCCGCCGCCGTTCACGCTTGCCGAGTCAACACCCAACGCCTTGAAGAGCTTCGAGATCTGGTTGACGATCGCGAACGCCGAGTCGCTGCCGGTGAAGCCGAAGCCCTGGAACTTGAAGGTGCCGCCATCCGATTCGATCGCGGCGATGTGCTTCGCGAGCTCATTCTTGTGCGCATCGCGATACGCCAAGCCACCGCGCCCGCCGTTCTCCTCGTTGGTCCACCCCACCACGCGGATCGTCCGCCGCGGCGTCAGGCCGAGTTGCTTGAGGAGCCGCACCGCCTCCCAGGCGATCACCACGCCGCCGCCGTCATCCATGGCGCCGGTGCCGACGTCCCACGAGTCGATGTGCCCGCCAAAGACCACCACCTCGTCGGGCTTCTCTCGGCCCACCAGCTCCCCCATCACGTTCCGTGAGGGAGAGTCGGGCAACTGGTACGCATCCATCTGGAGCCGCACCACGATCTTCTGCCCCCGCGCCTGCATCCGGTGCAGCATCGCGGCGTCCTCCATCGAAATCGCTGCGGCCGGGATCTTCGGGGTGGTCGAGTCGTATGGCGCCATGGTGCCGGTGTGCGGTGTCCGCAGGCCGAACGGCCCCACTGAACGGATCAGCACGCCCACCGCTCCCAGCTTCGAAGCCACATTTGCGCCGGCGGTCCGGTACTGCACCGTGGCGCCGTAGTTGACGAACGGCGCATCGTAGAGGACGATCTTCCCCTTCGCCTCGGCCGCGTGGGTCTTGAGCTCATCGAAGTTCGAGACCACGAGCACCTCTGCCTCGATCCCTCCCTTCGGCGTTCCTACGCTCATCCCCAAGCCGAGCATCGGCATATCGAGGTAACGGGGCTGCAGGAGCTCCGCTCGCTCGTGGCCGCGGACCCAGCGCGGCACCATCGCCGGCTCGCCGTGCACGTTAGCGAGCCCCTCGCGCTTCATTCGGTCGATGATCCAGTCGATCGCCCGCTCCAGCGACTCGCTTCCCGAGATCCGGTTGCCGAAGCCGTCGGTGAGCTCGGCGAGCTTGTTCCACGCCGAGCTGTCAGCGGTCGCCGCGGCAATGATCCGGTCGGCAACCGCCTGGTACTCCTTCTGGATCGGATTCGGCGCCTCGACCTTCTTCTTCTGCGCGACTAGACCGGGAGCGAAGGCGAAGGTACCAACAACGAGTGCGAGCGCAGCGCGACGGATCATCGGTAAGTCCATGTCGAGAGAAGAGCGAGGATAATAGTCGGATTACGGCGCCGTCGACCAGCGCGACGACTACCCCCGCATCCCCGAGACGACGTCGAGTACGTGATCGATGTCCGCCGGGCTGACGTAGAGATGCGCCGAGAGGCGCACGCCGGGATCCCCTTGGGAGCGGACGCGGATCTTCCGGGCCCAGAGCGCGTCCTGAAGCTGGCGCCCGTTCTGGCCCGTGATGCCGAAGGTCGTGATCCCGGCGGCGAGGCGCGCGTCGGCCGGGGCCAGCACCTTCACGTGCGGCATCGTCGCCAATCCGTCGCGCAGTCGCTTGGTGAGCATCGCGTCCCACCGGGCGATCCGGTCGATCCCGAGCTTGTTGATGAACTGCAGCGCCGCCCGCAGCCCCCACACCACCGCGGGGCTGCCGGTGCCATAGTGCATGAAGCGGAACGCGCCGGTGCTGTCATCGTCGAAACCGCCGCTCGCCAGGGTGTTCCAGATCCTCGGCTGCACGTCGCGCTTGATGTAGAGGATGCCGGTGCCCTTGGGTGCCAGCAGCCATTTGTGCGGACTCGCCACGTAGGCGTCGCAGCCCAGGTCCTTCACGTCGACGCGAATCTGTCCGACGGCCTGCGCCCCATCAACCACCGCCAGGGCACCGTGCTGCCGCGCGAGCGCGCATAGCTCTTTTGCCGGCATGACGATGCCGCGACCCGAGGTGATATGGGAGAAGACCACCACTTTGGTGCGTGGCGTGATGGCCTCGGCGAACATCGCGAGCACGCCATCGGGCCCCTTGTCGAGCGCGTCGAGGAGCGGCAGCTCCTTGACAATGACACCGTGTCGCTTGGCCCGCAGCTTCCAGCCGCCAATCCCGCCCGAATGTTCCTGATTGGTCGAGAGAACTTCGTCGCCGGCCGAGAGATCGAGGCCGTTGGCGATGAAACTCATTCCCATCGTGGCATTCTGGGTGAAGGCAATCTCCTCCGCCGGAGCGTTGATGAAGGCGCCGGCCTCGGCACGGAAGTCCTTGAGCTGCTGGTAACCGGTCAGCGGTTCGCCGTCGGCCTGGTAGTACGGCCAGTCGGGCAACTCCTGCTCGAGTCGCTGCAGCTCCTTGACCACCACCTCCATCACGTCGCGCGGGGTCGCGCCGAGCGTGCCGGTATTGCAGTACGTGACGCTGGTGGGGAAGAGGAATCGCTTGCGGGCGGCCGCGAACACCGCGGCATCATCGTCTGCGAGCGGAACGGTGAACGGTTCGGCGGGCAGCCAGCGCGACGCACCGTTGAGTGACGGCATGAAGCCGGCGGCAAGACCGGTGGTGGCGATCTGCGAGAGGAAGCCGCGGCGTCCAAGATGGGAGGTCATATGGGTCCCGGGAAGGCTGGGGGGGTACAGGGAGAGTATACGGCCGACGCACAGGGGGCGCCACGGGGATGGTGGAGTGAATCGATCGCCGGCGGGTGTCATCTTTCATGCACTGCCTGCGGCCGAATGGTAGCTTCCGCTGCAAGCCAAGGGCCCTGCCTTTCCTCGCGGCACTGGAGGGTTGTTCATGAATGTGCGAGTCGCCGGTGTGGTTGCCATCGCGCTGCTGGTTGCCGGGTCAACCGCATCGGCTCAATCGGTCCGCTCCGGCAATCCGATCCTGCCCGGGTGGTACGCCGATCCCGAGGCACACGTCTTCGCCGGGGAGTACTGGATCTTCCCGACCTATTCGGCACCGTACAACCAGCAGACCTTTCTGGACGCCTTCTCGTCGCAGGACCTCGTCACCTGGGTGAAGCACCCGCACGTGCTCGATACAACAGACGTGGCGTGGGCCCGTCGCGCAGTGTGGGCACCGTCGATCATCGAGAAAGGGGACTGGTACTACCTCTTCTTTGGAGCCAACGACATCCAGAACGACCAGCAGAAGGGCGGGATCGGGGTCGCCCGTGCCCGTTCACCGGCCGGGCCGTTCAAGGACTGGCTCGGCAAGCCGCTGATCGATGCGTTTCACAACGGCGCGCAGCCGATCGACCAGATGGTGTTCCGGGACGTGGATGGCACCTACTACATCGTCTATGGCGGCTGGCGCCACTGCAACATCGCGAAATTGAACGAGGACTTCACCGGGCTGGTGCCGTTTCCCGATGGCAGCACCTTCAAGGAGATCACCCCGACCGGGTACGTCGAGGGGGTCTTCATGCTGGTCAAGGACGGCAAGTACTATTTCATGTGGTCGGAGGGAGGCTGGACCGGTCCAAACTATGCCGTGGCCTACGCGATCGGCACATCGCCCTTCGGGCCGTTCGAGCGGGTCGGCAAGATCCTGCAACAGGACGCGACGGTGGCGACAGGCGCAGGGCATCACTCCGTCCTGCATGCCGAGGGATCCGACAAGTGGTACATCGTGTACCACCGACGTCCACTCGGCGAAACCGACCCGAATCATCGCGTCGTCAGCATCGACGAACTGCATTTCGATGTCCACGGGATGATCGAACCCGTCAGAATCACCAAGAGCGGTGTCGCGGCCGACACCCTGAGCGCTCCGATACGAAAGAGGACACCGGGTGCGCGAAAATAGCCCGAGCCGCACGGCCGCCGGTGTGGCCTTCCGGCGCGCCGCCCATCAGGTACTCGATCAGCCACCGGTCTTCGTTGATCCGTTGGCGAAGTTGGTGTTGAGCACAGAGGCACAGGCACGCCTGGACGCTGATCCATGGCGCGGCAACCAGGGGATCCTCTTCTCCCGTCTCCGCGCGTTCCTGGCCGTGCGCAGTCGCGTGGCCGAGGATTGCGTGGCGGAAGCGGTCGCCGCCGGTGTTCGGCAGTACGTCGTGCTCGGCGCAGGACTGGATACCTTTGCCTGCCGAAACCCCTTTCCCGGGCTCCGCGTTTTCGAAGTCGATCACCCACAGACGCAGGCCTGGAAACTGGAGCGATTGCGGGCTGCCGGACTGACCGTGCCAGCCCGCACGGCATATGTGCCGGTCGATTTCGAAAGCCAATCGGTGGCACGCCAGCTGGCCGACCACGGGTTCGATGCCGCCGGCCCAACAGCGGTGTCGTGGCTGGGCGTGGTGCCATATCTCGATGAGCGGACGGTGTGGACAACACTGGCATGGGTGGCCGGCATCGTGGGCAACAGTGGCCATATCGTCTTCGACTACGGCAGCAAGCCAAGGTGGTGGCAGGTTGGCCACCATCTCGCCTTGAGGAGGTTGGCGGCACGGGTTGCGGCAGCGGGCGAGCCCTTTCGAACGCAAATCCGGGCAGCCCGCATGAGCGACCGTCTCGCGTCGCTGGGATTCACGGCGATCAATGACCTGGACTCGGCTGAACTGAATCGTCGCTACTTCGCGAAACGCACCGATGGCCTGCGGGTTGGTGGCAGCGGTCATGTGGTGATCGCCTCACGAGCCGCGCGAGACACCACCTGACCAGCGCGAGTCGCTGACGAATCCCGGCGGCACGGCGACGAACTCGCAGGGTACCGCGATCAGGCCAATAAACGGATTCGGGGCTCGCGTCGTCATATCTCCGTATACCCGTCGCCGCACCGAGGTGCTTCTGGGCCTGGCATGACCGAAGCCGAAACGGCTGCCTTGATCGCTGCTGTCGTGGCCGGTGACCGCGCGGCGTTCACCGGACTAGTGCGCGAGTACCACACGCTCGTGTTCCGCTGGGCGCTGGTCGTGACCGACGATCCGGATGCTGCCGACGACCTGGCCCAGGAGGTGTGGATCAAGGCGTATCGCGGGCTCGCCGGATATCGGGGTGAGGCAAAGTTCACGACCTGGCTCTATCGCATTGCGTACAACACGGCCGTGGAATCCGGCCGGAAGCAACAACGGCAATCAGCCGCGCTGGACGCGTGGAGGCAATTCAATGATCAGGCGGAAGAAGTTGTGCCGAGTCAGGATGATCTCGACCAGCGTCGACTCGCCGCTGTCGTGCGGTCCTTTCTCAGCGACTTGCCCCCGCGCCAGCGGGCGGTCTTCGCACTCGCCGATCTCGACGGCGTGACAACGGCCGAGATTGCCGAGCGACTCGAGATCGAGGAAGCGACGGTCCGGGTCACCTTGCGCAACGCCCGGCGGGCGATCCGGAGCCGGCTGCTTCAGGAGGAACCGGGATTGCTGGAGGATGCGCGTTGAAGAACTGTGAAGAAGCCCGCGAGTGGCTGCTCGTTGCCGGCCCCGAGTCGCTGGCCGACGCGGCGTCATCGCCCGTTGCCGGGCACCTCGAGATGTGTGCGTCGTGCCGGGAATTGGCGAAGCGGCTCCGGTCGAGCCAGGATGAACTCGAAGCGGCCTATCTGGCAACCAGCCCGCGACGCGGCGCAGTCGATGTGGCGCAGCGCGCAATGGACACCGTGCACAGCGGCGTTCCGATCATGTCGATCAACCGCAGGCGCCGCCGGCTGATTGCCGTAGCGGGAATGGTCGGGCTCGCAGCAGCGGCAGCGCTGCTCGTCACGATTGTCGGCCCCAGCGGTGTAGCACCGGTCTCACCCGCGACACCGCCCGCTGTGGCGCCGGACAGCGCGGCTTCCATTGCCGTCGAGGTTCCGGAGGGCCGCAACGCGATTGTCTTCACGACCAGGAATCCGAAGGTGTCGGTGGTCTGGATCTACTAGGGGAGGGTACATGCGTCGAATCATCTTCAGCCTGCTCGCGGTGGTGCTCACCTGCGTCGGTCAGGCGGCAGGTCAGGGCAATGGCCGGATCGAAGGAACCGTCAGGTCGGCCGACAAACAACCGATCGCCAATGCCCGGGTGTTCATTGTGGGGGCGACATTCAGCACCACGACGGACGCCCAGGGACACTATGCACTCGAGGCCGTTCCGGCAGGAACGGTGACAATCCGCGCCATGGCGCCCAGCCACAGACCATTTGAGATTTCAGGGTTGCGGGTTCCTGCCGGGCAGACGGTCACTTGCGATTTCGAACTGGAGCCGACAACCGCGTTGGGCATCACCACCAATGCCTTCGAGAACGCGAGCATAACCGTCCCAACAGCAGTATTGCTCCGCTTCCAGCTCCTCCGCCCAATCAGCACCCGCACCACCGACAAGGCGATCATGCCGATCGACTCGGTGCTGCGCGACCTCTTCCAGTGGCCCGGGTATGAGCTGCTTGCTCAAGCGGCGGTCATGGCCGACCTGCCGCGAACTACCCTGGGGAGGGTCTTTACCCAGCAGTCGTTCAACGCCGGCGGTGAGACCTACAATCTCACTGTCCAAGTCGACAGCACGGCCTACCAGCGCGTTCGAGTCAGTGTGAGCCTGACCGGGATGGTTCCAGTCCCCGGGGCACCGCCATCGGCTTCGCAGGCGGGGGGTCCCGCGAGGCGGTCCACCACGTTGCTCAGCACGACCGTGACCGTAGGATTCGGGCACACCGTCGTGCTCGGCAGCACGCAACCCGGCGGTGGGCGGGGAGGGATGAGTGGCACCCTGATCCTGACGGTGCGGCCCGAGCCGCGCACTGGCAACGAGCAGTAGGAGGTTCGGTGGCGGCGCTTGGCGAAATCACTCAGAGGCGGAACGGAGCATGAGCGACGACGGGACCGGGGCGATATCGTGGGCTGCGTACTACCGGGAGACGGCCGGACGGGAACCACGAGACCTCTTCACTCGGGCGCTCGATCTCTTCGGCGATGCCGATGCGTCCGACCGGCTGGCCATCGACCTCGGCTGCGGTGACGGCACCGAAGTACTCATGCTGCTCGCTTCGGGCTGGCGTGTCCTGGCGATCGACCAGGAGGAGGAGGCCCTGGCGCTGCTCACCGCCCGCGTTCCGCCAAGGGGCGCGGACCATCTCAAGACAGAGGCCGCCAAGTTCGAATCCGTGGCCTTCCCACCGGCTGACCTGATTTACGCCGGGCTCAGCCTCTTCTTCTCTCCGCCAGCGGCCTTCCCCAATGTCTGGTCGCGGATTCGATCCGCCCTCCGCCCGGGTGGTCGCTTCGCCGGGCATTTTCTGGGCGTGCGCGATTCATGGTCGCACGATCCAGCCATGACGAGTCATACGGCCGACGAGGTGAATGAGATGCTCGCCGGCCTGGCCATCGACTACTTCGCGGAACTCGAGCATGACAGCCGCGCGGTGAGCGGGCCGAAGCACTGGCACCTCTTCAAGGTGATCGCGCGGAAACCATGACGTCACTTGCCGACCCGGAGCAACACGCGGACGTGCCTGCCGAACTGCACCGGCGGTTCGATGCGGACCGGCGCGCAATCGAAGCCGGCTTCAACCACGGCCAGCCGGTCGGCGCGATCCTTAACGTCGGGCCCGGGCTCTCCGATCCGCATGATGGTGGCAAGACCGTCCGGATCGTCACCTTCGCATCCGGTCTCCGCCTGGTGTTCAAGCCGCGCCCGGTCGCCCTGGAGGCGGCCTTTCATGCCCTGATCAGCTGGTGCAACGCAGACCTCGGCGGTCCACACCTCCGCGCCGGCGTGGTGCTCGACCGGGGCGATCATGGCTGGATGGAATGGATCGAAGCAGCGCCGTGCCACGACGAGGCCGCGGTGAATCGGTATTTCGAACGTGCCGGAATGCTGATCGCCATCGCATGGATACTGGATGCAACTGATCTTCACTTCGGCAACGTGATCGCGTGTGGCGAACATCCGGTGCTGGTTGATTTGGAGACGCTGCTGCAGCCACGCTGGCCGGGAGAGGAACGGACCGTTCTCGACACCGGGCTGGTGCCAGCATGGATCGCCGGCCCCGACGGCAAGTTGTATGACGTGAGCGGGTTCGGGGCAGTCGACGCCCAGCGCTATGCCGGCGAGCTGGTGCCGCTGGAACAGAACGTGGTCCGCTTGCGAGGGAAGGTGATCTCGCCGGCCCAGCACGAGCGCGCAATTATCGAAGGGTTTCGGCACGTGGCGAGCAGCTTCGTTGCCCGGCGGCAGGAGTTGCTCGCCCCGGACCATCCGCTGCATGCGTTCAATCATCTTCCGGTCCGCGTCATTTTCCGGCACACCCTGACCTACCGCGCAGCGCGCGCCGCCGGATTACCGCCGGTCGACCCATTGCTCCACGCCCATCCCGAGGCGGCGACACTGACGGCCATCGAAGACGCCGAGCGCGGGGCGCTGTCGCAGGGCGACATCCCGGCGTTTCGGGCCTCGACTGGAAGCCGTATGTGGCGCGTTGGCGATGAGGCACGTGACTGTTTCGTCGCCGCGTCGTTCGATGGCTTGATGGATCGCATCGGGGCACTGGACCTGGCGACCTGTGAACGCGCCGAGGCCGTCCTTCGAACCGCACTCTCGCTGTGGCAACTCCGGAACCTGGTCGAGCCCGCGGGGCATCACCCGCCGGCTTAGAGTTGCCCGAGCACGCCGTCGGGGGGGAGTGCGTTGAGCAGCAGCGGTGCCAGCGCCACGCCCCAGGCCACCAGCGCATCCCCGATCGGCAGTCGCTTCCGTTGATACTCGGCGAGCGCGTCCGGAATGGACAGGCCCGATTGGGTGAGCAGGCCGCCGAGTTCGAGCGCGTCGTCGAATGCTGCGCTGGCTCCCCGGCCGGTGAACGGCAGCACGGTATGGCAGGCATCACCCAGGAGGACAGCCCGGTCGCCGAACCATGGCGTGCAGGCCAGTGTCGCCAGCGAGCTGGGATGCTGCGGGAGCAGCTCGTCTTCCAGACGGCACAGCCCAGGCGCGACTTCCTCCAGCATGGTCCACAGCATCGATTGGCTGATGGCCTCCGCCCCGCCGGACGGCCCGGCCCCCAGGAAGAGCGTCGCCACGAAGCTGCCGTCGGTGTTGGGAAGAGCGATCAGCAGGTGCCCGTTCCGAGGCCAGAGATGAAACGCATCCGTCACGAGCCCCTGACGGCCGGCGGCGTCGGAGTTGATCGCCAGCGAGGCGTATCCCCAGCGACCGGGGGTGCGGCGCTCTTGCAACTGGTGACTGAACCGGAGCGCCGCGCGCACAACGGAGGAGGCGCCATCCGCGCCGACCACGAGCTCGGCGTGGTCCTCGACCGGTGAGCCGGCCGGGTCAACGACCGAGACGGCGCCGGCGACGGGGTCGGCGTCGACCACCTTCCAGCCGAACCGGAATTCGACGCCACGCGCCGTGCCAGCTTCGACCAGCAGGGCCAGCAGTTCGCTGCGCTGCACCGAGCGCGTCTCCCCGTCCGGGGTCAGCAGCGCCGCGACATCGGAGGCGCCATGCTTTCCGTACGGCTGGAACGTCTGGCTGCCATCGGGCCCATGCAGCATCCGCCCCGTCAACCCGGCCCCCAGTCCTCGTACCCGGTTGTCGACGCCCTGCGCCGCGAGCAGCTCCAGCGTTTGGGTCGGCACAGCGAGATTGATCACCCGGGCCGGAGCCGGCACCGTCTTCCGGGGATCGGCGCGTTGGTCGTACACCATCACGCCCCATCCTGCGCGGGCCAGGACGAGGGCCAGGAGGCTTCCGCCCGGCCCTGCTCCCGAGACGATGACCCGGGTCATGCGGCGGCTGGAGCCGCTGCCGGCTCCGGGGTCAGGGCGCCACGCTGTTGATGGACCAGAAAGACATACAGCGCGTCGAAGAAGAAGACCCCGCCGAACAACAGGTAGTAGAAGTAGTGGACCTTCTTCGGTTCCTGTCCCATCTGGAAGAAGTTGGCGAACGAGATCACCCCGGTTCCGAGGAACTTGAACCAGGCTCCGCCGTAGGAGATGCCCCGGAGATGCGGTCGGGAGTAGAGGAAGAAGATGAACAGGATGCTCATCACCAGGTTGATGATGTACGCATCGACCTGGGGCGCCTCGAAGGTGACGTACCGTGCCCAGGCCACGTGCCCCATCCAGCAGTATGCGAACGTCGCCGCCAGCACCGGGAAGAAATTGTGCTGGATGGCCGGAATCGCCTGCTCCTTCCGGCCATACCGGATCACCTGCCAGACGATCAGCAGGTCCAGCAGGAGCCAGCCGAGAAAGAAGGCGAGCTTCACGACATCGAGCCTGCCGTCATCGCACAGCGGTGGCCGGACCAGGGTGTACTGGACTTCCCAGGAAAAGTTCATCGCCACGGCCAGCAACGGAATGCCGTAGGTGCGCTGGCGGAAGCAGCGGACGATGATGAGCAGATAGGCGACAAGCCAGAACAGGTCACCCAGGACCGTCAGGTTCTGGAGGATCGTATTGGTCAAGATCCCGAGCGGCAGATCGCCGCGCGGGATTTCGGCCGCCACTGCATGGCAGGCGCCTAGCAGGATATGCCCTGCGCTGTCTTCAGGTGATTCGCAACCGTGTGGATGGAATTCCAGTCCATGCTCTTGAAGGCCTGGACCACCTGCGGTGTCGCCTTGATGCCCTCGGCATGAAGGGCCTTCTCGGGATCGGCCTTCAGGGCTTCGCGGAACTTCTCATCGCTCATGACCCTGCCGACCATCTGCTCGAACGTCACGGCGAACTCCTGGCTCAGGGGGAGGGGCTTGACTAGCTGAATTGGTGAAACTACCGCTCGAACCGGTCGAGTCAAGCGGGACGCTCCAGAACGCCTGGGTGTCTGCCAGAGCCCGGAATCCCGGGCGCAACTTCGTCGCCGAATCGACCAGGGCCTCCTGACGCCACGCCAGGTGACGGTCGAGGGCGGGGCTCGACAAGGATGTCGCGCGCACGCGCAGATCCGCCAGCCACTCGAGGAGAATCTGGACCCCCCAATCGAATCCCTCCCGCATGATCCACGAGGCACGCGGTTCGGAGCGGTGGCGCTGCCGCTCCGCTTGGGAGAGGAAATAGGTGGTTCGGTCGGGACGGTCGAGATCGACCTGCCAGTCGAAGAGATCGTCGCTCATCTGGACGATCGCCGCGAGGCGGTCACAGAGGTCGAACCATGCCGGCAGAAGATCAGCGTGATGGTGGCGGAAGAGGACCGCCATCACCGGAATCTTGCCGGGACTCACCTTCAGCGCCGAGACCGCCCGGAATTCCGCGAGTGAAATCTCCGGCAGCGCAGCATCGGCCACGGTGGCCTCGGCTGCGCCATACCACAGCGCTCCGTACCGAGTCCAGAACGGGTGGTCCGGCGGAAAATGCCGGGCATAGGTACCCTGGAACTCGCTGTGCAGCACCCCTGACAACGGCAGCAGGTCAAGTCGGGCCGCCGCGTCGTGGTCCATCAGGTCGTCAACCAGCCGGATGTGGTAGTAGCCAGCGATGCTCGAATAGACGAGGTCGGCCATGAACGCTGGATCGGAGTCCTCCGCGAGACTCTGCTCCACCCAGGCCGGCAGGGTGAGGAGGGGCCATGCCCGCGGTTGCTGGAAGTACGCGCCAGCTTCGCCGGTCGGTGAGAGCCGTTGCATCCAGTCCATCGCGCGCTGGCGCAGCACGGGAGTCGGTGCCAGGCAGGCGGCGAGTCGTTCGATTGCCGCATCGATCATGGCGTCGATGTCGATCACAATCGTACCGCCTGTTCGAGGAGACCAAGTTCCCGCGACGCGCCGATGGCGGTGAACAGCTGCTGTGCGCGCAGGAAAAGCATGTCCTGTTCCGCACGAGTTCCCCAGCCGTTGCGGACCAGTTCGGATTGCGCCAGTGCTTCGGGATACGGCATCCCCAGGTCCCGGGCGAGCGTTGCGGCGCGCTGCCAGTCGGCGAACGCAGCAGCCCGCTTGTTCGCCTGCCAGCGCATCCGGCCGCGATGGAGTGCCAGGTATGGCCGCCCGATCGGGAAGATCCGGGCGAACTTCCCCAACGCGCCAACCGAGGAGTGCAATGCCCGACGCAGTATCGCCGGCTCGGTCACGGTCGGCGCGGTCTGCTGCAGCTCGAGCAGCACATCGGTGATCCCGGCGGCATCGAGCAGGAACTCATGAAAGGCCGGCGTGCTCTTCGCCAGCATCTCCGCCGCGGCCGCTGCGGATTGCCAGGCACTGGCGGCGTCGCCCTGACGTGCTGCCGCGAGCGCGCGAAGCGTGAGGACGGGCAACTCGGCGTTCACTGCCCCACCCTCCCACCGCAACGACGCAATTTCGTCCAGGCCTTCCTGGACATCCTCGTTCCTGCCAAGCATGAGCAGGCAATGCAGTCGGCGTTGCACCCCGGAAGCCTGCACCCGAGGATCGCTGCGACGGATTGCCGATGCCCGCATCCGGCCCGCCAGCTCGAGCGCCTCCGACAGGTTGCCCTGGTGAAAATGGATGGCGGCCAGGTTCTGCGCGCCGTCCTCGGCGCGACGCGCGTCGCCGAGCCGGTCCGCTTCGCTCATCACCTGACCGAGCAGCCCGAGCGCCTCCGGCCAGGCGGCGACGCCGATCTTGTACACGCCGACGCCAAGCGCAACCCACACCGCGGCGGGCGTGTCACCCACCTGGCGGGCCATGTCGAGGGCGCGCCGGCAGTACGCATCAGCGGCGCCGTACAACGGGATGAATCCGAGGATCGCCCCGACCGTTGAGTAGCCGCGCGCCAGTTCCGGCGATGGCCCCGCCATTTCGGCGAGATTGAGCGACCGAAGCGCGGAATGCAGGCAGGGAAGGCTCTGGTTCATGAGGTAGAACGCTTCGACCAGCGCCTCGTGGGATCGTGCCGCCTCCAGCAGCACCTCGCGCCGCTTGGTGCTCCGGCCGACGAAACGCCCGGGCACTGCCCGATGGAGAACCTGTCGTGCGGTTTGCCCGAGCAGCTGTGCCGTCAGGCTGATCGGGCCGTGCGGAATCCGCTCGCCGATGAGCGCCAGGCCGCGTTCGATGTGTCGCTGGCCTTCGTGATACCGCGACCAGCTCACGCACGCGCGACCCGCCCGGAGTTCCCACCGGCTGCGCTCGGCTGCGGGCGCCTGGCGGCCCAGGGCCAGGGCATCGCTCAGGAACGCCACCGCCTCGGCGTGAGCGTAGCCGTGGAACGCCTGCTCTCCGGCCCGGCCGAGATAGTGCACCGCCTTGCTGGTATCCTCGGCCCGTCGCCAGTGGTGGGCGAGCAGCGGCAGGACGGGAGACGGATCGTCCTGGTACCGGGCCTCAAACCATTCTCCGACGGCACGGTGGAGGTCCCGGCGCTGCGCGAATGGCGTCAGGTCGTAGGCTACCTGGTGCGTGATGGCGTGCCGGAACGTGAAAAGTTGGCCCGGCGAATTCGATTCCCGCCGGATGATGTCCAGCCGCTCCAGCAGGGCGAGCGAGCCGTCGAGCTGCTCGCTCACCGCAGGACTCGGATGGACCTCGCTGAGCAGCTGGGCATCGAACCTTGGTCCGATGACACTGGCGACCCGAAGCGTGAACTGCTCGAACTGGGAGAGACGATCGATACGGCTGGTCACCACCCCTTGCATGGTGGCCGGAAGCCCTCGAGTGGACAGCGCCTCGGCGAAGGCACTCTGAAGGTCACGGGCATCGTCCGTCATCTCGCAGCGCCCAGCCGAAATGGAGATCAGGCCGTAATCCCGGAGGGCATAGGCGAGTTCTTCGGCAAAGAAGGGATTGCCGGCGGCTCGCTGCCGTACCAGCTGCAGCAGGGACTCCGGCAACCGGGACACCCCGAGTCTCGCGGCGAGCAGCGCATCGACGGCTTCCGGGGCAAGCGGGGCGAGCGGGAGATACGCCGGCCCGGCCAGCGTGCACAAGCTGGTGTACTGCGAATCGGGGTCGTCTGGCCGCCGACTGGTGATCAGGAGACGAATCTCGGGAAGGTTGCGCGCTGCGGCGAGCAACAGCGTCCACGACGCGGAATCGAGCCAGTGGACGTCCTCGATGGTCACCATCAGTGGGTCGCTGGCTGCCGCGTTGGCGAGACCCTGCAACATGAGCTCGCGAATGTTTGCTGTCCTGACTTCATCGGACATCTGTGCGATCAGGTCGCTGCTGCCGAGGCTCATGCCCAGCAGCGCACTCAGCAGCGGGAGCAGGTCCGACTGTTCGGGCCGAAATCCGAGTCGGCTCGCGATCAGGGCGGGGTCAGTGCCGGCCAGTTTCCGAAGGATGGGACGCCAGGCGTGGTAGGCGGTCGACTTCTCGGTTTCATCGGCCACGCCGCGAAGCACGCGAATGCCGTCCCCGAGTGCAACCGATCTCGCGTATTCGAGCAGGCAGGACTTGCCAATGCCCGGCTCGCCCTCGAGAAACACCACACCACCGCGGCCAGTCCGGGTTTCGGCCAGCGCCTCGAGCAACATGGCGCATTCGTGCGCCCGTCCGACCGGAACGTCCCGCACGGTCTCCGCCCGCTCCTCCTGTGTTGAACCATCGGAACGACGGGGACGATGCACCGGGACCTGGCCGACATAGCCCTTGAGTTCGAGCGACGGAAGCGAGTCGAAGCGAAGCGTCCCGTGGCCGATGGCGCGGGTTCGCGTGGCGTCGTCGCAGAGCACCGAATCACCGGCCTGCTGCATGAGGCGCGCGGCGAGGATCACCGGCGGACCGGCCACGGTGTACTGTCGTCGATGGGCCGTCCCGTACAATCCGGCGTACACCAACCCCGTCGCGACACCCATGGCGCCGCGGAGGCCGAGACCGGCAAGACGGTCCTTCATGTCGAGCGCCGCGAGGGTTCCGCGAGCAGCGTCATCCTCATGCGCGTGGGGCGGCAACCCGAACGCCGCGACGAGGGTGGTGCCCTTGTCGTCGGTCAGCAGTTGATAGATCGCACCCTCGTACCGGGCCACTCCTCGCTGCAGCGACAACACCGCAGCGTGAACCGCGGCCAGGCCGTCCTTGGAGGCGGGATCGAGCCCGCCAAGGCCGCAGAACACCATGGTCACCCGGCGGAACTCACCGATCCATCCTTCCAGGCCGGCGTCCACCCGCGCCGCGACACTCTCCGGAACCATGCTGCGAAGCCGTGCATCCGGAATCTGCGCGACACTCTCGGCCCGGTCGACCACCGTCGTCAGCCAGTCGAGCTGCCCGACTCGCAGGGCGCCACCGGAGAGACGAGTGCCGCCAACGATGCTTTCCAGTGAAGTCGCGGCCTCCGGCGACAGCACCACGTCGCCGGGTGCCGCCGCACTATCGGCGCGCAGCGCCTGCTCGATCGCCCCACCACTGGAGAGGAACAGCCAGCGATCCTGGAGGCCGCCGACCCGCATGTAGGTCAGGTCGCCGGCGCCGATCGACGCACGCATTCGCAGTCCGCCGGTTGCCGATGCTGCCAGGCGCTGTTGCAGCCGAAGAGCGCACTGAGTGGCTCGGGCGGTCACCTCTGGCAGGCCGGCTTCATCGGCCGCGATCCAGGTCACCATCGCGGCGTCACCAGCATAGAAAAGCACGTCGCCGCCGTCCGCACGGACGATTTCGGTCAGTCGCCCGAAATGCTCATCGACGAGTCGCGAGAGTTCCTCGGCGCCCTTGGGACCCTGCCGGCTCAGCTCCTCCGCCAGTGCCGTGAAGCCCACCAGGTCGGTGAACAGCGCCGCGGCAAACCGGCCCTCGGCCTTCGGCGCCGCCTGGTCGTTCCCGGGCGCGGCAAGGTCGCGAAGTTCCAGCGCGGAGAAGAAGGAGGCAAAAGCCTGATCGGATGAGGACCGGCTGCGATCGCTCTGGGCCATAATGGGGTGACGCATTCGGGAAGGAGACAAGGCGAACAATACGGCGGGACGGTTCAGGTTGCCAGCCGACGCTTGACACCGGAGCGGTCCGGGCGTATCCACCGAGATGACTCATCATACTTCGCCCTGCTGTTCGGTGCCCCTGCACCTGCTCCGGCAACTTGCGAAGGCGATCGACCCGGGAGTGAGCGAGCGCGCGCTCGACGCACTGGGCTTCTCGCCTCAGGCCATCAGGCTCCGCCAGGAGATGGCCGACGCACCAACGATTCCGACGCTGGCCGCCCCGGGCGGTCGCCGGTTGCGCATGGTTTTCGACAACCGGCACAAACAGCCAGAGGCGCTCCCCGGTCGCCTGGTCCGTTCGGAACGTCAGGGAGCGACGCGCGATCGCGCGGTGAACGAAGCGTACCAGAACGCCGGGTACACCCATGCGTTCTACCGCGAGGTCTTCGGCAGGAATTCACTGGACGACAAGGGGATGGCGATCGTCTCGAGCGTCCACCTCTCTCGTAGTCTCAACAACGCCTTCTGGGACGGCAGCCAGATGGTCTATGGTGACGGAGATGGCCAGATCTTTCACCACCTCACACGACCGCTCGAGGTGGTTGCCCACGAACTGACCCACGGCGTGATCGCCCACAGCAGCCGCCTGGCCTCCAAGGGAGAAGCTGGTGCCTTGAACGAGAGCTTCGCCGACGTGATGGGATCGCTGGTCAAGCAGTGGCACCGTGGGCAGACCGCCAGGCAGGCCGACTGGCTCATCGGGCGGCAGATGATGGGGCCGGCATTGCGAGCACGATCACTCCGCACGCTCACCGGCGCCAAGGCGTATGTGGACGATCCGCTGCTGGGCACCGATCCGCAGCCGAAGCACTATCGCGACCGGATCCGGATACCGGATCCGGACGTTGGATCGCACCTCAATTCTGGCATCCCGAACTACGCCTTCTACCTCACCGCCATGCGGCTCGGTGGCCGCGCCTGGACTCGAGCGGGGGCCATCTGGTATCAGGCGATGACCTCACTCCCCTCAAGGAGCCGATTCGCCACTGCCGCCGAATGGATGACTCGATATGCTCGCCGACAGTACGGGACCAGGGTGGCGCACGCGGTGGCCACCTCATGGAAGGAGGTTGGATTGTAGCGGTATCGGCCGGGCCGTCCGGAGATCGCAGGCACGCGATCTCCGGACGGCCCCGCTTCTACTCCAGCACGTGAATGTTCTTCTTGGCGCAGATCTCCTTGAGCTGCTTCGGCCAGACGGTGACGCTCACCTCGCCGAGGTGGGCCTTCTTCAGGATCCACATCAGGGTTCGCGACTGTCCGATGCCGCCGCCGATCGACAGCGGGATCTTGTCGTTCATGATCGCCTGATGGTAGGGCAGCTTCAGGAAGTCGAGCTGGTTCGAGATCTCCAGCTGCTGCTTCAGGGTGTCCTTGGTCACGCGGATGCCCATTGAGGTCAGTTCATGGCGCCGCTTCGTCACCGGGTTCCACACCAGGATGTCGCCGTTGAGCCCATGGGTGTTCTTGCCCGTCATCTTCGACGTGTCGGTCACCCAATCGTCGTAGTCCGCGGCGCGCATCTCGTGCGGGTAGCCATCGGCCAGCACCCAACCGATGCCGATGATGAAGACCGCCGGGTACTTCTGGAGGATCTCCGTTTCCCGCTGTTTGCGCGGCAGGTCGGGATACATCTCGAGGATCTCCTCGGCGTGGAGGAACTTCAGCTCCGCGGGGATCTCGGGATACTTCCCCTTCAGCTTCGGGTACATCCCGTAGGCGTGCTGCTGCGCGCCGTGCAGCACCTTCCAGATCTTCCGGACGATGTCCTTGAGGAAATCGAGGTTGCGCTGGTCGGCCGTGATCCGCCGCTCCCAGTCCCACTGGTCGACGTAGGCCGAATGGTCGTGATCGAGGAAGTAATCCTTCCGTACCGCGCGCATGTCGGTGTTGATCCCTTCGCCGACCTCGCAGCTGAATTGCTGCAGCGCCATCCTCTTCCACTTGGTCGCGGCCTGCACCACCTGTGCTTCGATCCGCTTCTCAAGCCCGAGTCCACAGGGAAACTCGATCGGGGTACGCGAGCCGTCGCGATCGAGGTAGTCGTTGACGCCGCTTTCCTTGCTGACGATCAGCGGCACCTCGACGCGAAAGAGGTTCAGTTCCTTGTTGAGGTTGTCTTCGATGTATCGCTTGACCGCCATGACGGCGAGCTGTGTCTCCTTCGGGTCAAGGATGGAGGTGTAGCCAGACGGCAGGATCTTCTCTACCTCTGGGTACGTGCTGATGCCGGGTCCCGCCAGATCTGCCTTCTTGTCACCCATTGCCGTGAATCCCCTTCGTTGAGGTCAGCCGCTCCAGACGTTCGGGCGCGATGAGGGGCGCCATCCCCAGGGGGTATGTCCACCGCCAGCTGGTCACGATGCAGTTCCGCAGACCAGCAGGAAGCGTCGACGGAAGATAGATGGAGATGGTCATCTGCTGCGTTGGAATCACGAGCGACCGGCTCCCCAACACGACGGCTTTCCGGAGGAAACGCGCCGCTCGACACCCCTTCCACGATTTCCCTTTTCGCTGCATAATCAGACGGCTTCAGTCGGATACGGTAATACCACCTCGGCGTGGGCTGATGGCACGGGCCATCCCTGTGGTAGCGCGCCGCAGCCCGACAACCCCCATCTGGACTCGCCATGACCCAGGCCACAAACCACCCCGCCCCGGGGGCCGTCCTCTTCTGCTTGAGCGGCCCCGACCAGGGGAAACGGATTGCCCTGACAACGGAGCCCCTGATGGTCGGGCACTCGCTCGAGAGCAACCTGTTGAGCGACGACCCTGACATCCCCGACCGGTTTGCGACGCTCCAGTTCGAGGGGACGCGCCTCCGGATCTACGCCCACTCCTCGACGCTCCCCTTCGTCGATGGCCACACCCAGCAGGACGCCTGGCTGGTCTCCGGCCAGCAGGTACGAATGGGGCGCTCGGTCTGGCAGTTTCAGCTCGCGGGCACCGGCGGAGAGGGGGTTCGCGGGTTCGTCAACCGGATCGGCGACCAGATCTCGCACGCGGCAGGCGTCGAGAAGCCCGAAGAGTGGAATCCGCGCGAGATGTTCGCCGAAGTCACCAAGCCGCGCACCGATGAAGAAATCGAGGCGTATCTCACGGTCGGGACCGCCGGGACAACTCCCACCCTCGACCAGATCGACGCGCGATGGCCCCGGCCGTGGGTCTTCGGGCGGGTGTTCCTCGCCGCGGTCGCGGTCTACGCGATCTTCGTCTTCGGATGGATACAGTTCGAGAATGAGAACCTCCTTCCCGGCCTGATGATGGTCGGGTCGTTCGCGATCCCGTTCTCGCTACTGGTGCTCTTCTTCGAAACCAATGTGCCGCGCAACATCTCGATGTATCAGGTGACCAAGCTGTTGCTGCTCGGCGGCATCGTGTCGATCGTGATCTCGCTGTTCGGGTTCCAACTGACGGGGCTCGATTCGTGGCTCGGCGCAGCAGCCGCAGGGATCATCGAGGAAAGCGGGAAGGGCCTCACGCTGCTGCTGGTGGTGCGACGGCCCCGCTACCGCTGGACGCTGAACGGCCTGCTGCTCGGCGCCACGGTCGGCACCGGTTTCGCCGTCTTCGAGTCGGCGGGATATGCGTTCCGAACGGCACTCGACTCCGGCGCCGTCGCGATGCGCAGCAACATCATGGAACGCGGGATCCTCAGCATCCTCGGCGGCCATGTGCTCTGGACCGGGCTGGTCGGCGCCGCGCTCTGGCGCGTCAAGGGCGACCAGCCGTTCCGCACCGAGATGCTCACCGACCCGCGCTTCCTGCGGGTGGTGGCCTTCTCGATGGGAATGCACATGATCTGGAATGCGCCGTGGGACCCGGCGCTCTACCTCAAGTACATCGCCCTCGGTGCCGTCGCCTGGATGCTGGTGCTCGGCTTCATCCAGGCGGGGCTGAAGGAGGTGCGCCAGGCGCAGCTGGCGCACCCCGGCGAAGCCGAGATTCCCGATAGCGGGCCGGCATAGGCGCTTTGGCCGGCAATCCGGTTGGTGCCGCTGCTGGGGTGGCTGTTCGCGCGATGAGGCGCTGGCGATGACAACCTGAGGCGCTCAAACAGACGGGACCAGCGCACGACGCGGTGCGACGGGATGGGAGACCCGATCATCCCGCATTGGGAGTCAGCTGTGCTCTCGCCCAGGCTGGCAGTCGTCGGTTGGCACCGACCCTCCTGCCGCTCCGGTCACTGTCTGTCCGCAGGAGGATCAACGTGTCTCTGGCGACCACCGGCTTCCACCGCCTCGCGGCAGGTTGCTTGCTCCTGGGAGTACCTGCGATGGGGTTCGCGCAAACACCGGCAGATTCTGCCGCAGCACTGACGGGCGTTCACGAATTCAATCTGGCCTGCCGCCGCGACGCCGGCCGACTCTGGGGCCGGTCGCTTTGCGGCCCGCTGATCACAGTCGATGGCCAGACGGGACTTGCCGTTGCCACCGAGTCGCCGCCCGAAGGGCACTTCGAGCGCCGGGGCGAACTCTGGATCGGCAAGGTGCCGGACGGGATGCAGGTGGCGAATGGTGCATTTGACGGGCATGGTCAGCGCTGGTCGACCGTCCGGCTGCCGCTGCCCGCTGATCGGTACACCAGGATTCTACTGCTCGTGCACGAGTCCTTTCATCGGATTCAGCCAGACTTGGAGCTCAATGCCCGGGACGCGATCAACGCCCATCTCGATGAGCGCGATGGTCGGTATCTCCTGCGGCTCGAGCTCCGCGCCATGGCGGCAGCACTGCAGTCGACCGGTGCTGCCGCGCGCCAGGCGACCGAGGACGCGCTGATCTTCCGGGCGCAGCGAAATCGGCCGTTTCCCGGATCGGACAGCCTGGAGAACTCCCTTGAGATCCAGGGAGGACTGGCCGAGTACACCGGAACGCGATTGGCATTGGAAGCGGTCGGACAATCTTCAGCGCCGGCAGTTGCGGCGGCGGCTGACTTCGAAAACCGGACCCCGTATGTCCGGTCGCTTGGCTACGGCACCGGGCCACTCCTCGGCCTCCTGCTCGACCGTTACGCGCCGGGCTGGCAGAAACAGATCAAGGCGACAGGATCCTCTCGTCAGCTCGCACACGCCGTTGGCTTCGTCCTCCCCCGCGATCTGGCCGGCGCAGTGACCGCGAGCGCTTCACGATATGGTGGTGACCGCCTGGCGCGGCTGGAAGACGAGCGCGCCCAGGAGACTTCACGGCCACCAAGGACGGGGAGTAGGAGACGCTGCTGTTCATTCTCTCTCGAGCCGGCTCGTCGCTTCGGTGATGACTATCGAGCCTACCGTTTGCGGGTCCACCGCTGGTTGCCGCGCAACATTCCTTGACGGTGGGGTACATCATGCCGAAATCAGTCGGCCAGCTGCTACTGGAAAACTTTCAACCCCCTGCCGGGCGACGCGGATGGCATGGCGGGCCGACCACGTTGGGCGCCCTTCGTGGCGTCCCGGCCGTGCAGGCCGCCTGGGAGCCGGCGCCAGGGCGGAAAAGCATCTGGCAACTGACCCTGCACATCGCCTACTGGAACTGTGCTGTCCGTCGTCGGCTCGAGGGCGGCAGGGGAGCCCCATTTCCCAGGTCGCCGGCCAACTGGCCGCGCCTGCCGGGGGTGGCGGATGAGGACACCTGGGCGAATGATGTCGCCCTGCTCCGCAATGAGCATGAGCTGCTGCTCGCCATGATCGCCGGGATACCGGTGAGGCGCTACCCGACGGCGGCCTCCGCTGGCAAGCGCTGGACGGTGGGGGAGTTGATTGTCGGCATCGCCCAGCACGACGCCTACCATGTCGGACAGATCCAGATGCTGAAGCGGCTGTGGACCGCGAACCTACTGGCTTGGGACCGGCCGCGTCGGAGGGGCGCGAAGTCGAGGACCTCCTCATGACGCACCAGGTTCTGCTCCCCGCTGTCGCCTCGCCGCCTGACCCGAGCTCCTCTCCGGACAACCATTCCGAGTCTTCTTCTCGGGGTTGGCTGATCACGCTGCAGACAGGTACCGTTTCCGGGATGGGTTTCAGGCCAACGAAACCCCTTCCCGGTCTTGCGCCTGTCGAGCCTTGGAGACCCCGATCATGAGATCCGCCCACACCCTCGCCATTGCCCTGCTCTCTGCCGTTGCGATCGGACACATCCTCCGCCTGCTCTTCCAATGGGAGATCATCTTCAATCAGATGACCATTCCCATGTGGCCCAGCGTATTCGCCGTGTTCGTCTTCCTTGGGGCTGCCATCGCCTTGTGGCGTGAACACCGGCACCGGGCCGCCTAGCCATTCCCCTTGCACATCATTGGGCGGCAAGAAGAGGGTATGCCGAATGAACACCACGGGAAGGTGCCAGAGTTGCAGCATGCCGCTGAAGAGTGATCCCGGGCACGGCGGCACCAACGCTGATGGCTCACACAGCGATGAGTACTGCAGTTACTGCTACGTCGAGGGGACGTTCGTCCAGCCCGACATGACCATCGAGCAGATGCGGGACCTGGTCGTCGAGAAGCTCAGGGAGAAGGGCTTCCCGAAGTTCGTTGCGGTCTTTTTCGCCAGCGGCCTCAAGCGCCTGCGGCGGTGGCAGTGAGACTCGACCCCGCAACAGCCGACGCCACTCGCGTCGCCCGCACCCTCGCCGTGCTCCGCGGCCTTGGCCTCGAACGCGTCGAGTCGCCCGAGGTGGCGCTCGATACCGTCCTGCTCGATGCCGCGCTCTGGCAGGTCACCGCCGAGCGACCCGCCATGGGAACGCTCGTCTCGGTGATCAGCCTGGACCGATCGCGCGAGCGGCTCGAGCACGCCACCGGGCGGGCGTTCGAGGTGATGCAGCGGCTGATCGACCTGCTCACCCGGTTCGGCGACGCGTCGCCCGTCGCGGTTCTCAACGCCACGGGCAGGCTCGACGGGCCGCCGCCCGAGGTGCGCGCGGTTGTCGCCAAGGCACTCGACTATCATCGCCTCACTCGCGGAACATTCGACGTGTCGGTGGCGCCACTGGTGGACCTGTTCTGGGATCGACTGCTGTGCGGGGCAGCAGCGGAGCCGACGCCGGCGGAGATTGCGGAGGCGCGCGCCGTGGTGGGCGCCGAGCACATCGACCTTTCGCGTCGACGCATCGGTTTTGCGCGGCCGGGAATGCGTCTCACGCTCGACGGCATCGCCAAGGGCTACATCGTCGATGCGTTCTGCGCGGAACTTGACCGCGGCGGCGTGCGGCGGTATCTGGTCAACGCCGGCGGCGACATTCGCGTGCGTGGCACGAATGCGCTCGGCCGGCCATGGACGGTCGCGGTGGAGAACCCGCAGCAACGCGGCGATTACCCCGATGCCATCCGCCTCACCAACTGCGCCGTGGCCACTTCGGGGAGCTACGAGCGCTGCTACGACACCGGCGGCGCCTTCCATCACATCATCGACACGACGTCCGGACGATCACCGATCAGTTGCCAGAGCGTCACCGTCGTGGCGCCGACGGCTCTGGCAGCCGACGCCCTCGCCACCAGCGTGTTTGTGATGGGACCGGGCGACGGACTGGCATTCATCGAGAAACTCAGCGGTTGCGCGTGCCTGATCCTCGACCACGACGGTCGGGAGCACCGTTCGCGTCGCTGGCGCAGTGCAACACCATTGACCGGAGGCAACGCAACGACATGACCGAGAAGACCACTCCGTACTCGGGCTTCCAGGCGACGACGCTGGTCGCCCTGCGAATGCTGATTGGCTGGCATTTCTGCTATGAGGGCCTCGCCAAGCTCCTCAACCCGTACTGGACTTCGGCGGGCTACCTGGCGGGCTCGCAGTGGTTTCTGAAGGATGAGCTCATCAAGATCGCGGCGAGCCCGACCGCGGTGACCGCCATCGACCTGCTGAACCAATGGGGCCTCGTGGCGATCGGTCTCGGCCTGATGCTCGGGTTGCTGGCGCGTCCCGCCGCGATCGCCGGTGTTGTCCTGCTCGCGTTGTACTGGATCGTGGCGCCGCCGTTTGCCAGCATCACCTACGCGATGCCTGCCGAGGGAAGCTACGTCCTGGTGAACAAGGTGCTGGTCGAGCTGGGTTCGCTGTTGGTGATCGTGGCGTTCCCGACGAGCCGCATCTGGGGACTCGACCATTTCCTCTTTCCGACCCGCGCCGCGAAGGCGGTTGCGGCCCAAGGGGGTTGAGATGAGCGACACGAAAGAGAACGGCGGCGCCCCCGAGCAGCCCGCGCGCCATGACGCGAGCAGTATCAGCCGACGTGGCCTGCTGCAGGGGCTGGTCTCGTTGCCGGTGGTCGGGGTCTTCGCCTACAACGTCCTGAAGAAGCGGGCTCGGGACGAGGCGAAGAAGGCGGCGATCCTGTCGGAGCTCGGGGTCGGCGAGAGCGGTCCGGCCGTGATTTCCAACGCCATTTCCCGGCCGCCAAGCCGCCGGATTCGTCTCGGCATCATCGGCGTGGGCGGCGAGGGCGAGTCACTGCTGCGCCATGCCGGTTTTGCGCACCCCGAGTGGATCAGCGACGCGAGGGAGGCGCTGAAGAAGAACCCGGGCGACAAGCAGCTCGAAGTCTACCTCAACCAGGAAGACCTCAACTGCGTCTTCACTGGTGTCTGCGACCTCTTCGACGTGCGGGCCCAGCGGGCGATCGACGCGGCGAGTGTGGCTGTTCGTCCGCAGGGCGTGGCCGCAAACCCGCCGCCTCGGCGCTTCCGCCGCTATACCGACCTGCTCTCGAGCGGCGAGGTGGACGCCGTCATCGTGGCGACACCGGACCACTGGCACGCGCAGATCTGCCAGGACGCCGCGGCGGCGGGCATCCACGTCTACTGCGAGAAGGCACTGACGCGGACGGAGGACCAGGCCCACGCCGTCTACGATGCCGTCAAGAAGTCGAAGATCGTCTTCCAGCTCGGGCACCAGAACCGGCAGTCGGAGAGCCACAACAAGGCCCGCGAGGTAATCGCCGCCAACGTTCTCGGACCCATCACCCTGGTGGAATCGACCACCAACCGCAACAGCCCGTGGGGCGCCTGGGTGTGGGACATCCACAAGGACGGCAATCCCGGAACAATCGACTGGACCCAGTTCCAGGAGCAGGCGGCGCACAAGGTGCCGTTCAGTCTCGAGCGCTTCTTCCGCTGGCGCTGCTGGTACGACTACGGCACCGGGCTCGCCGGCGACCTGCTGTCGCATGAGTTTGATGGCGTTAACCAGATCCTCCAGCTCGGCTTCCCGCATTCGTGTGCGGCCACCGGCGGCATCTACTACTTCACCGACGGTCGTGATGTGCCCGATGTCTTCCAGGCCGCCTATGAATATCCCGACCGGAACCTGAGTTTCGTCTACAGCGCCACCCTGGCCAACGGGAATGACCGCGGCCTGAAGTTGATGGGACACGATGCCACCATGACGGTAGGCGGCACGCTGAGCGTCACGGCGGACGGCGAGTCAACGCGCTACAAGAAGAAGATCGAGGACGGGATCATCGACACCTCCCAGCCGATGTTCACCTACCGTCCGGGGTTCAAGGGGATCGACGCCGTGACGTCGGCGACGATGCAGTACTTCGCCAGTCGCGGCCTGCTGTTCACCTACCGTGGCGGGCGGCGGATGTCGGCCTATCACCTGATGATCCAGGAATGGCTCGACGTCATCCGCAATGGCGGCGAGACGAGCTGCAATATCGAGCGCGCCTACGAGGAGGCGATCACCTGCCACATGGCGACCAAATCGTACCTCGAGGGCCGCAAGGTGACCTGGGACCCGGACCGGAGGCGGATCGTCTAGCGGCGACGGCGTGCATCTCGACCCCGGCCCGGGCGGCGGCTATCCCCGCTGCCCGGGTCGGGTTTCCCGGTCGAGGTCTTTCCCAACTCGGTTGAACGCGGTTCATTTCGACGTGTCCTCTAACCGCCCTCTCCTGCTTGGGGTTGTCCTGATCCTCGCGGCATGTGCTCCGGCCCTTCCAGGTGTGGGCGGCACTGCTCCAACGCCTTCCACCCGCTGGACTCCGCCAGCGCCGGCTCGACCGACCAGCACCACCGACGCGACGCCTGCCCCGGCTGAACTTCCCGCCGAATTTCGGGCGGGGGACGCGCTCCTGACGCTGGAGCAATTGGTGCCGCTGGCGCTGGAGCGCAGTCCGGAAACCCGGACCACCTGGGCCAGTGCCCGCGCCGCCGCCGCCAACCTGGGCTCTGCCAGGAGCGGCTACTTCCCCGACCTGACCGGCAACTTCAACGGCAACAAGCTGCAGACGTCCGCCACCGCAGGGCGGGTGTCGGTCGATCAGCAGACCTACGGTCCGTCGCTCTCCATGTCGTGGCTCCTGTTCGACTTCGGTGGGCGTTCCGGAACGATCAGCGCCGCTCGTGATGCCCTGTTCGTGGCCGACTGGACCCACAACGCCAAGCTCGCCGACGTGGCGCTTCGCACCGCCCAGGGGTACTACGCCTACGTCGGTGCCCGCGGCCTGCTTGCGGCACAACGGCTGACGCTCCAACAGGCCGAGGCGAATCTCGCGGCGGCGGAAGATCGGCGGCGCGTCGGCGTCGCCACCATCGCCGACGTGCTGCAGGCGCGCACGGCAGTCGGCCAGGCCCGCCTCGCCGAACAGGACGCCGAGGGAGCTGAAGCCAGTGCGCACGGCACGCTGGCGACGCTGATCGGCTTGGCTCCCACCGCCGAGTTCGGCGTCGACACCACGGCCGCCAGTGCACCGATCGCGGACCTTGCCGACACGATCGATTCGCTGATCGCACTCGCCCTGGTCGAACGACCCGATCTCGCCGCCGCGCGGGCACAGCTCAACCAGCGCCGGGACCAGGCGCGAGGGCTGCGCTCGGCAATGCGGCCCTCGTTGAACGCCACGGGAAGCACCAGCCGCACCTTCATCACCGGCGTCTCCGGCGGCAAGGACTCCTACAACATCGGCCTCGGCATCTCGATCCCGATCTTCAACGGTTTCGCGTGGCAATACGGCGCCGAGGCCGCCGGTATGCTTGCCGATGCCGAGGCCGCGCGGGTGCGCTCGCTCGAGCAGCAAGTGTCATTGCAGGTGTTTCTCACCTATCAGCAGCTCCGGACCGCGCGGCAGCGCGTGGCCACCGCCGACGATCTTTTTGCCAGCGCCAGCGAAGCGGCGGACGCCTCGCGCGCCCGGTATCGCGAAGGGGTCGGCTCCCTGCTCGAGTTGCTCAACGCCGAACAGGCGCTTGCCAGTGCCCGGGCGCAACGGGTGCAGGCCCGGGTTGAATGGCACACCTCGCTGGTGCAGCTCGCGCATGATGCGGGGCTGCTCGAGCCAAATGGCGCGACCCGGCTGCAGGTCACGCCGATCCCGCCGCCCGCTCCAGGACCCACCTGATGACCTATCGCGCTCCGCTCCGCCTGAGCCATGCCGCCGCCCTTCTGGCGCTGCTCACCGCCTGCAGTGGCAAGGCCAAGCCGCCCGTGGCCACGCTGCCGGTTTCACTCGGCACCGTCACCCTCGCGGATGTGCCGCTGGTGCTCGAGGCCACCGGCACCGTCGAGCCGCTGCAGAGCGTCACCATTCAGGCCCAGGTTGGTGGCATCCTGACGCGGGTCGCCTTCCGCGAGGGCCAGGAAGTGCATCAGGGCGAGGTGCTCTTCGAGATCGATCCTCGGCCGTACCGTGCCGCACTTGACCAGACCGAAGCGAACCTCGCGCGCGACGCCGCCCAGTTCGACATCGCGCGCCGAGACCAGCAGCGGTTCGAGGCGCTGGCGGCCAGGGAATTCGTCACCCAGCAGCAACTCGACCAGACCCGCGCCAATGCCGTGGCCCTGGCGGCGACATTGCGGGGCGACACCGCCGCCGCCGAGCGTGCTCGACTCGACCTGCAGAACGCGACCATTCGCGCTCCGATCAGCGGCCGCACCGGTGCGGTCTTGCTGAAGGAGGGGAACCTGGTCCGGGCCGGCAGCCCGACCCCGCTGGTGGTGATCAACCAGCTGTCGCCCATCCTGGTGCGCTTCGCCGTGCCGGCGGCATATGTCGACGTCATTCGCCGCCGGGCGGAGCATCCCTTGAGCGTGCTCGCAACTCCCGTCTCCGACACGACAAGCGGCGTCACCGGGACGATGGTCTTTCTCGACAATTCGGTGGATTCACTCAGCGGCACCGTGACCCTCAAGGCCTCGTTCACCAACGCCGGTGGCACCCTGTGGCCCGGCAACCTCGTGCGCGTGGTGCTGCAGCTCGACATCGAGAAGGGCGCCCTGGTCGTGCCGCGCACCGCGGTGCAGAGCGGCCAGGCGGGCGACGTCATCTGGATCGTGGACTCCGCGATGCAGGCGAAGGTCCACAAGATCACCGTGCGGCGCACGACGGATTCCCTGGCCATCATTTCCGGTGATGTCACTCCCGGCGAACAGGTGGTGACCGATGGCCAGCTGCGCCTGACCGACGGTGTGAAGGTGTCCTTGCGCAGCGGAGGGAAGCCCAGGTGAACCTCTCCGGCCCGTGGATCCGCCGCCCGGTGATGACCACGCTGGTCATGGGCGGGATGCTCGTCTTCGGGGTGGTGTCATACCGGCAGCTCCCGGTGGCCGACCTTCCTCCGGTCGATTACCCGACCATCTCGGTGTCGGCCAACCTGTCGGGCGCGAGCCCGGAAACGATGGCTGCCTCGGTGGCCACGCCGCTGGAGAAACAGTTCTCGACCATCGCCGGCATCGATGCCATCACCTCGAGCTCCAGCCAGGGCTCCACCAACATCACCCTGCAGTTCGACCTCGATCGCAACATCGACGGGGCCGCACTCGATGTGCAGGCCGCGCTGGTCCAGGCCCAGCGGGGCCTGCCGCGCGACATGCTGCCGCCGACCTTTCGCAAGGTCGACCCGTCGGCATCGGCGATTCTCATGTACGCCCTGACGTCGGCCACGCTGCCGCTCTCGGACCTCGACAAGTACGCGCAGACGACCATCGGCCAGCGGCTGTCGACCATCACGGGCGTCGCCCAGCTCCAGGTGTATGGCTCGCAGAAGTACGCTGTCCGGATCCAGCTCGATCCCCAGGCGCTCGCGGCGCGGAAGATTGGTATCGATGAGGTGGTCGACGCCATCTCCGCCGGCAACGCCAACCTGCCGACCGGCATCCTCTATGGCACCGACAAGGCTTTCTCGGTCAAGGTCGACGGCCAGCTGCACAATGCCGAGGAATTCCGGCAACTCGCCGTGACCTGGCGCGACGGGAAGGCGGTGCGCCTCGGCGACCTCGGCCATGTGGTGGACAGCGTGCAGGACATCCGGTCAGCGGCGTGGTACGGCAACGACGGCAAGATCACTCGCGGCATCATCCTCGCCATCCAGCGCCAGCCGGGCACTAACACCGTCACGGTGGCCGACGCCATTCGTGAAGAAATGAAGCGCATCGAGGTCGACCTGCCGGCGTCCGTCAAGGTCAGCACGATGTACGACCGCTCGGTGTCGATCGCGGACTCGGTCAACGACGTGAAGGTCACGCTGTACCTGACCCTGTGCCTCGTCGTGCTGGTCATTTTCCTTTTCCTGCGGAACGTCAGCGCGACGGTCATTCCCTCCCTGGCGCTGCCGATGTCGCTGCTCGGCACCTTCGCCGTGATGAACCTGCTCGGCTATTCGCTCGACAACCTGTCGCTGATGGCCCTGACGCTGTCGGTCGGGTTCGTGGTCGATGACGCCATCGTGATGCTCGAAAACATCACGCGCCATGTCGAGGCGGGCCAGGACCCCCACACCGCCGCGGTTGAGGGTTCGGCGGAAATCGGCTTCACGATTCTTTCGATGACGTTGTCCCTGGTCGCGGTCTTCATTCCGATCCTCTTCCTGGGCGGCCTGATCGGGCGACTCTTCCGCGAGTTCGCGGTGACCATCGGCGTCGCGATCCTCGTGTCAGGGTTCATCTCCGTCACGCTCACGCCGATGCTCTGCAGCCGCTTCCTCCGGAGGGGTCATCGTGGCGACGCGGGCGACACCACCTTCCTTGGCGGCATTTTCCGCTCCACCGAATCGATCTACCAGCGCACGCTGGCCGCTTACGGCCGCGCGTTGCACTGGGTCATGGCCCGGCGCCGGACGACCTTCGCCTTCTCGGGCCTGGTCCTGCTCGGCACCCTGGTACTCGCTCGCATCGTGCCGAAGGGATTCATCCCCTCCGAAGACACCAACTCGCTCCGCGTCACGACCGAAACCATCGAGGGCACCTCCTTTGGCGGGATGTACCGCCATCAGCTCGAGGCGATGAAGGTGGTGGCGGCCGATTCCAACGTGGCTGGATTCATGTCGTCGGTCGGGGGAGGCAACCAGGGACGGTTCAATCTCCGGTTGGTCGATCACGGCGAACGGACGCTCACCTCCGATGAGGTCGCGCGCCAGCTCAGCCGCAAGCTGGGCCAGATCCCCGGGTTGCGGGCATTCGTGCAGAACCCGCCGCCGATCAACATCGGCGGCCGGATGTCCAAGAGCCAGTACCAGTTCACCCTCTTCGGCGCCAACATCGACGAACTGTACCGCACCACCCAGGCCATGGAACTCCGGCTCCGCGACCTGCCGGAACTTGCCGACGTCACCTCGGACCTGCAGATCAAGAACCCGCAGATCCGCGTCGACATCGATCGCGAGCGAGCCTCCGCTGGCGGCATCAGCATGAACCAGGTCCAGACCGCACTGTACGATGCGTACGGGGCACGCCAGGTCTCGACGATCTACACGGACGACAATCAGTATTCGGTCATCCTCGAACTGCTGCCCCAGTACCAGCGGGACCTGGGTGCCCTGTCCCTGCTCTCGATCAGTGGCCGGGGCGGTCAACTGGTGCCGGTCACCGCGCTCGCCCACGTGACCGAAGGGGTCGGCCCGCTTTCCGTCAACCATACCGGGCAGTTGCCATCGGTGACGCTGTCGTTCAACCTCGCCGATGGCGTGTCGATCGGCGAGGCGGTCTCGGCGGTCAACCGACTCGCTCGTGACGCCCTCCCGGTCGGGATCTCGGGGCGGTTTGCCGGGACGGCACAGGCGTTCCAGGACGCCCAGGCCGGCCTGCTGGTCCTGCTTGGCCTGGCGATCATCGTGATCTACATCGTGCTGGGCATCCTGTACGAGAGCTTCATCCACCCACTGACGATCTTCTCGGGTCTTCCCTTTGCAGGATTCGGCGCCCTGCTGGCCCTGGTGATCTTCCGGTTTGAACTGAGCATCTATGCCTTCGTCGGTGTCATCATGCTGGTCGGCCTGGTCAAGAAGAACGCCATCATGATGATCGACTTCGCCATCGTGGCCGAACGTTCGGAGGGGCTGACCGCTGCCGCGGCGATGCACAAGGCGTGCATGGTCCGCTTCCGGCCGATCATGATGACCACCATGGCGGCGCTGATGGGAACCCTGCCGATCGCCCTCGCCGTCGGTGCCGGCGCCGAGTCGCGACGTCCGCTTGGCATCGCGGTGGTCGGCGGCCTGGCGGTCTCGCAGTTGATCACCCTCTTCGTGACGCCGGTCGTGTACGTCTGGTTTGATGGCTTGCGGGGCCGGATGGCGTGGCGCAAGGCACCGGTGGTTGCGTGATCGAGCAGAGCGCTCCCTGATTCGGCGTGCCCTGGTGGCGACGGCCACCGTGATGTGTGCCGGACTCGTCGTTCCGGTCGCACTCGCCGCCCAGGGAGCGCCTCCCGAGATCACTGAACTGCGACGGCGGGTAAGCGTCATGCGGGCCCACATCAGCGATATCACCGCAACCGCCGAGTTCGCTGCGGCGACGATGACACGTGACACCACGTTGCGGTTCCTTTTCTCGAGACGACTCGACCCGGGCGCCTATCTCGAATTCAATGTTCGCGCCGGCGGCCCGCCCGATACCCAGGACGCCGACAATCTCTCGGCCCGCGGCCTGGTGCTCATGCCGGTGCGCAATTGGGATCGCAGCGCACTCACCATTGCCATGCAGGCTGAGAGCTGGCAAAGCCTCGGTCGCGCGGTGATCACCATCGGATCGGCGGCGGGGCGCCCGGCGCTGCCGATCGGCGACCGCCTGGTCGACAATGGCGCACCCGACGGCGGCACCGCCTCGTCGGACATCAACGGCGTCGCCAACCTGATCGCCGCCTGGACGTTCTATGCGGAGTTCGTCGCCGCCGCCACACGACTCGGCTGGCAACCCGGGATCTACCTCTCCGACGCCGCACCCGGTGGCATCGCGCACAACCGGACGATCCACTTCCGGATGCCGGCTGGTGAACCGGTGACGCCGGTCGCTGCGGGAGAGCTGGGGACCGCCTATCTCGCCGCGGTCGATGCGCTGCTCGACCGTGCGCTACGTCCCGAACATCAGGCCGAAGTCGCCCACTCGGCCGATTCGTTGCGCACATGGCGCAAGGAAGGCACGCGGTTGTGGGTGGCCTCCTGCGGCCACTACCTGCTTGAGGAAATCCCTCGCCAGAAGGCCCCGCCCTTTCATGCCATCGATTGGCGGTGGGATCCGGGCCGCCGACTGCGCGAGGCCGGGGTGACTACCGGCGACGCCATGTTGTGGTTCGGCTATGCGGGATACGACTGTCCACATGCCGAGATCGCGACGCCGTTCGCGGAGCGAGGATTGAAGGTCGTCGTGGTCAGCGACAGGCTCTCCTCAACCCTCCCCGAGCCAGTGCGCGCCCGGGTGACCTTGTCCTGGCCGACAACGGACGCGGTGGTGCTGATCCCGTTTTCTCCGGGCATCCTGGCGCCGACCTCGTCGGTCGACATGGCGTTACACTACCTCTGGTTGCGACGACTCGTTGCCGACTCCACCAGCTCGGCGCCCGCTTCAGGAGGCCATTGATGCACAGATCGTGGGGCACGTTCGCGGTGAGCCTCGCACTGACTCTCCTGTCGATGGGACCAGCGACGGCGCAGGGCGCACCGCAGGAGATTTCAGGATTGCGTCGCCGGATCGCTGCGATCCGGGCCGAGCTCCCGGCAATCACCGCGGTTGCTGAGGACGTCGCCGACCGCCTGGGACGCAATCCCCAGAGCCGGTTACTGGTCTCCAAGTCGTGGAACGCCAGCTTCGCCTCCGAGATGACCTATCATGGTGGCGGAGTCTGGGATGTGCAGGACGCCGATGCTCCCGCGGCGAGGGGCATCGTGTTGTTGCCAGTGCGCTCCTGGCGCGGCGACGCACTCCGGGCCTCGATCGTGGCAGAACAGCAGGCCACGAAAGGTCGCTACACCATCGTCATCGGTCCCGACGATCTTCCCCCGGCCCTGAAGATCGGCCAGCAACACCTGTCGAGCGGCCCACCGGACAGCACCATCAGCGGCGGCGAAGCCGGCTTGGCGAATGCCGTGGTCGCCTGGACCTTGGTCGCCGAGATGGTGGCCGCAGCGAGCCGGGACGGCTGGCATCCGGGCGTGCTGCTCAGCGCCGTTGCCCCCGGTTTCGAGGCGGTGAACAACGGGATCAGCTGGCGCAACAACGACACCATCGCGGGCCACCGGATTCCCGCCGGCCAGCTCGGAACCGCGTACCTCGATGAGCTCGACCGGATCCTGGTCGCTGCCGGCAGCTCCCAGCGCGTGACCGCGGTCGAACGTGCCGCGACCGCCCTCAAGTCGGTCATCGAACGCGGCGGCAAGGTCTACATGGCCAGCTGCATGCAATGGCTGAGCGAGGAGCTGCCGCGGGACAGTCGCGCCAGGGGAGCCGTGCGCGGCTTCGACTGGCGGTGGGACACCGAGAAGATCCTCGGCAACCTGACGACTCCGGCCGATGCGGTGGTCTGGTTCGGGTACGGCGGCACGGACTGTCCCCACAGCCAGCCCTCCGGCGTCTTCCGTCGGCTGAAACGAGCCACGGTAGTGGTGGCCGGTCCGGAAACGGCAAAACCCGAACCGGATTTCCTCTGGATTCCCCAAGCCTGGCGCCTGCCAGATGCGGCCGCGCCGCTGCCCTTCTCCCCCGGGAGGATCGGTCCGGTGGCCGACATCGAGGCGGGAATCACCTGGCTCTGGCTGAAGCGGCTGCTGGCCCAGCCCTAGCCACCTCCCGGGGGGCCGCCACCCCCCTTTCCAAGCCATTATAAGACAACAACTTATGGTGGCACTTCCCGCTTGGAAAAAGGGGCATTTCAGGCTATATTTGTCCGATTCGGTCCGACCCCTTTCGGGCCCCCTTTTCCCTCCGTCACCCGGACCCATGACCGCCCCGATTTCTCGCGAAAAGATCGTTCCGCGCCTGATCGAAGAAGAGCTCCGGCAGTCGTTCATCAACTACTCGATGAGCGTGATCGTCTCGCGCGCACTGCCTGACGTGCGCGACGGATTGAAGCCGGTGCACCGCCGCATTCTCTATGCGATGAACGAGCTCGGCCTGGTTCCCAACCGCGCCTACAAGAAGTCGGCGACGGTGGTGGGCGACGTGCTGGGCAAGTATCACCCGCACGGCGACAGCTCGGTCTACGACGCGCTGGTGCGCATGGTGCAGGAGTTCTCCCTCCGCTATCCGCTGATCGACGGCCAGGGCAACTTCGGCTCGGTCGACGGCGACCCGGCGGCAGCGTACCGATATACCGAAGCGCGGATGACCCGGCTGGCGCTCGAAATGCTGGAGGACATCGACAAGAACACCGTCCTCTTCCAGCCCAACTTCGATGACCAGCGCGAAGAACCGACCGTGCTGCCCTCGAAGCTGCCGAACCTGCTGATCAACGGATCGAGCGGGATCGCCGTCGGCATGGCGACCAACATCCCGCCGCACAACCTCCGCGAGGTGACCCGGGCGATCGCGGTGCTGGCGCGGAACCCCGACGCCACCATCGACGACCTGGTCCAGCACATCAAGGGCCCTGATTTCCCCACCGGAGGCTACATCTACGGCGAGGCGGGGATCCGCGAAGCGTACCAGACCGGCCGCGGCCGGGTGATCATGCGCGCCCGGGTCCGGATCGAGGAGAACGAGCGCACCGGCAAGAGCGCGCTGATCATCACCGAGATCCCCTACCAGGTCAACAAGGCGACGCTCCACACCACCATCGCCGAACTGGCGATGGCCAAGCGGATCGAGGGAATCTCCGGTGTGCGCGACGAATCCGATCGCGAGGGGATGCGGCTGGTCGTCGAGCTCAAGCGCGACGCGATGCCGCAGGTGGTGCTGAACCAGCTCTACAAGCACACCTCGATGCAGAGCACCTTCGGCGTGATCAACCTCGCGCTCGTCAACGGCGCCCCGAAGGTGATGCCGCTCAAGGAAATGCTCCAGCACTTCATCGACCACCGGCACACCATCATCGTGCGCCGGTCGGAGTTCGACCTGGCCGAGGCGAAGAAGCGCGAGCACATTCTCGAAGGCCTCAAGATCGCGGTCGACAACATCGACGAGGTGATCAAGATCATCCGGTCGTCGGCCGACACCGCGCGAGGCCGACCGGCGGCTGCGCGAGCGCTTCGGCTTCACCGAGGCGCAGGCCGACGCCATCCTCAACATGCGGCTGGCCAAGCTCACCGGGCTCGAGATCTCCAAGCTGGAGGCTGAACTGGCGGAAGTGCGCGCCACGATCGCCGAACTGGAGAGCATCCTGGCTTCGCGCGAAAAGCGCACGCTCATCCTGATCGAAGAGCTCGAGGCCGTCGCCGCCACCTATGGCGACGACCGACGCACCGAGATCCTCAAGGACCAGGGCGAGTTCTCCGTCGAGGACCTGATCGCCGAAGAAGACATGGTGATCACCATCTCGCATACCGGCTACATCAAGCGGATCCCGGTCACCACCTACCGCCGGCAGCGGCGCGGGGGACGCGGCCTCACGGGCATGGAGACCCAGGAGCTGGACTGGGTCGAGCACCTCTTCATCGCGTCGACCCACGATTACCTGATGTTCTTCTCCGATCGCGGGACGGTGTACTGGCTCAAGGTGCACGAAATCCCGCAGGGCGGCCGCGCCGCGCGCGGCAAGCCGGTCGTCAACTGCATCAATATCCGCGAGAACGAGCGGATCGCCTCGCTCGTGCCAGTACGCACCTTCGCCGACAACGAGTGGCTGATGTTCGCCACCCGCAACGGCACCGTGAAGAAGACCGTCCTTTCGGCCTACGGCAACGTCCGCACGGTCGGCATCAACGCCATCAATATCGACCCCGATGATGAGCCTGATCGACGTCCAGAAGACCCGCGGCAACGACGACATCGTCCTGGCCACCTCCGCGGGAATGAGCATCCGGTTCCACGAAAGCGACGTGCGCGAGATGGGCCGGGCCACCGGTGGCGTCAAGGGCATCGAGCTCGGCAAGGGCGATCGGGTCATCGGCATGGTCGTGGTGCGCGAGCGCGCCGAACTGCTCGTCGTGAGCGAGAAGGGCATCGGCAAGCGCTCGACTGATCGGCGACTACCGGGTGCAGCGTCGCGGCGGCAAGGGCATCATCACGATGCAGCAGACCGGGAAGACCGGCCAGCTGATCGCGCTCAAGGACGTGATCCCCGAGGACGAACTGATGATGATCACCAAGGGCGGCGTGATCATCCGCTGCCCGGTCGAGGGGATCCGGATCAGCGGCCGCAACACCCAGGGCGTGAAGTTGATGAACCTTGACGCGGACGATCAAATCGTCGACGTCGCCCGCGTCCAGAAGGAAGAGGACGCTGGCGAGGAAGGCGAAGTCGAAGTCGAGGAGCCGGCAGGCGAGGCGTGAGCGCGCTTGATCTCGCCGACCTGCGAGATGCCCAGGCGGGGTTGACGGGAGTGGCTGTGCGCACTCCGTTGATCCCGCTTGATGGTTTTCCGGGCATTCTGCATCCCGTCCGACTGAAAGCCGAGTTTCAGCAACCGATTGGCGCGTTCAAGATTCGCGGAGCGTGGACGGCAATCCATCGGCTCCCGGCGAACGCGCGGGCCCGTGGTGTCGTCACCGCGTCCAGTGGCAATCATGGTCTCGGTGTGGCGTTCGCAGCACACCGCCTCGGCATCCGGGCCGTGGTGGTGGCGCCAGAGTCGATCACCGGGGTGAAGGCCCGGGGCATCGAGCAACTCGGGGCAGAACTATTGCTGGTGGGGCCCCGGCGTGGCCCGGAACAGATGGCAGCCGCAATCCGGGTGGCAGCCCAAGAAGGGCTCACCGTCATCCCGCCATTCGACCACGCCGACGTGATTGCCGGCCAGGGGACCTGCGGGCTGGAAATCCTGGAGGATTGGCCGGAGGTGACGATGATCGTGGTGCCGGTCGGTGGCGGGGGCTTGCTCGCCGGCATCTGCTCGGCCGTGCGCGCCCTGCGACCTGATGTGCGGGTGGTAGCGGTCGAGCCGAGCGACATCCCGAAACTCTCGGCCGCCTTTGCGGCCGGCGGACCGGTGACACTGGGGGATGAGGGGAGCAGCCTGGCAGATGGCCTGCTCACCCGCGCCGTGGGCGACCTCGCGTGGCCCGTCATTTGCGACACGGTCCACGACGTGGTGGCCGTCACTGACGCGGAGATTGCGGCGGCGTTGCGCTGGCTTGGCCACCGGTCACTGCGGGTTGAGCCGTCTGGTGCCGTCACCACCGCGGCGCTCCTCGGCGGCAAGGTGCATCCCGCCGGTCCGGCGGTGGTGGTAAGTTCTGGTGGGAACGTCGACCCTGCACGCTATGCGGAGCTTGTGGCCTGACATGCTGATCAACCCGCGCCTGCTGCTCGCCACCGAAGACACTGCCCTCGCACGCACCCTCTCGTGGGTGCTGAAGGAGAACGGGTACGATGTAGTGACCGCCCTGAGCGGCCCGGCGCTCTTCGAGCGTCTCGAACAGGAGGAATACGAGCTCATCGTCGTCGATGTCGGCAATGCCGATGCCGTCCGGATGGACCGCCTCGCGACCATGCGCAAGGACAGCCGGTATCATGACATCCCGGTTTTCATCCTCGCCGACAAGGACTTCGACGCCGAACGGGTCGGATCGTTCGGGCTGGGCACCGCCGACGTCGCCCATCGCCCCTATCGCATCCGCGAGTTGCTGGTCCGGCTCAAGGCCCAGCTGCGCATTGGCCGCGAACTGAACCGCACCCGCTCCGAGACGCGATCGCGCACCGAAATGCTCGAGATCCTCAAGGAAGTCACCGCCTCGCTCAGCCCGGAGAAGATCTACCAGATCCTGGTGCGGCGGGTGGCGCAGGGCCTGCATGTCGGCCGCTGTTCGGTCGTCCTGGCTTCCCCCGGCGACACCGAGGGGACCGTCGTCGCGGCCTACGAAAATCCGACGCTGCGAGACCTGCGGGTCGACCTGGCCCGATATCCTGAGATCATCCGCGCGCTCGAGAGCGGCCAGACCGTGCTGGTCACCAACGTCGAGGCCGACCCGATGTACCAGGACGTCCGTTCGACCTGGGGCATCGGCGCCGTCGGGCAGCAGACCCGATCGGTCATTGCCATGCCATTTGCCCTGCATGGCCGCCTGGCAGGGGTCTTCTTCCTCCGCACCACGAGCGATGACCCGCCGCTCAACGAGCTGGACCTCGGCTTCGCCGAGCAGGTGATCGAGGCCGCCGTGGCCGCCCTCGAGAAGGCCTATGACATCGAGCGTGCCGGCGCGGGCCAAGCCCAGCTCCGTGTCCTGGCCGATACCGATCCGCTGACCGGGTGTGCCAACCGCCGTGTGCTCGATGAACGCCTGCAGGCCGAGCTCGACCGAGCGCGCCGCTACGACCAGGTGGTCACGGTCGCCCTGCTCGATGTCGACGACTTCAAGCGGATCAACGACACCCACGGCCACATCATGGGCGACCGCGTGCTCAAGCAGCTGGCGGTCATCCTCCGCCGCGAGCTCCGCACCATGGATTTCCTGGCACGCTACGGTGGCGAGGAATTCGTGATCGTGCTCCCCGAAACGGGCGGCACCGGCGCCCGCCTGCTCGCCGACCGGATCCTGCGCCGAGTGCAACAGCACAATTTCGGTGATGCCTCGGTCGCCATCCGCGTAACGCTCAGCGCCGGCATTGCCACGTTCCCAGACGATCGTGCCGCCGACGAGGAGTCGCTGCTCAAGCTCGCCGATGAAAACATGTACAAGGCGAAGCGGGCCGGCAGGAATCGGTACCGGGACTGACACGTCCATCGATCAACGATGATCGATCATCCATCTTCCCCCGGGAGCTCCAAATGCAGAAAACCTCCGGGCACGTCTCGACCATTCTCCTCGCCAGCCTCGCCCTGGTCGCCGGATTTGCCGGTGGCTTGATGGTCGCCCGCCGTCGTCCTCCCACGGCACCGGCAACCGAGCAGCCCAGTCAGAACACCGTCACGACGCATGGCGAGTGGATCCGGTTCGCCAACGCCAAGGGCGATAGTGTTCGCGCCTACGTAGCGTATCCCGAACGCCCGGGCAAGCGGCCGGCGATCATCGTGATCCACGAGATCTTCGGGCTGACCGACTGGGAGCCGACCATGGCCGACCGGTTCGCCGGACAAGGCTACGTCGCGATCGTCCCGGATCTGCTCTCGTCACGGTATGGCGCGTCGCCCGCGTCACCTGACAGCGGCCGGAAGCTCGTCGCCACGCTCACCGACGCCGGCGTCATCGCCGATCTCGATGCCAGCTATGCTTACATCAACGCCCAGCCTGCAACCGAGAAGGGCAACACCGGCGTCATCGGATTCTGCTGGGGCGGCGGCACAGTCTGGAAGTACGCATCAGCGAATCCAAAGCTGAAGGCTGCCGTGGTCTGCTATGGTCCGCTGAGCGACACGACGATGATCCAATCCATCAAGGCTCCCGTGCTCGGCGTCTTCGGACAGAATGACGGCCGCGTCACCACCATGATCCCGGCGGAGAAGGCGATCCTCGGCGAGCGCTTCGTCGCCGACAGCTACATCGGCACGGGTCACGGCTTCCTCAAGCCGGGACGCAAGGGCTACGGCACGGCGGAATACGATCGCGCCCTGAAGAACATCGACGCCTTTTTCAGCAAGCAGCTCGACCATAAGTGAAATCCGCGAGAGGCGGGAGGCTTGAAGGGAGAACACGACGTTGTCGCTGCTGGTGGGGGATTGTCCTCGCCGGGGCCCTGACGGTCGGCTGCGGCCTCTCGCCCATCGACCACCGGATCAAGCTGGGAGAAGAACCCTTCGTCGTCTTCGTTGGCGAAGGAAGCGACCGCAACACTGACCTCTTCACCACGACCGCCGGTGGCGGCCACGTCTATCAACTCACCTTCACCCGGGTGATCGAGCGCGCACCGACGCTCGCCGGCGGTGGTCAGCTGGTCGCCTTCCTCCGGTTTCGCGACACCCTGCCGGGCACGCCGCGGGCCGTGGTGATCATGAATCTCGAGAATGGCGCGGAGAAGATCGTCCCGCTTCCTGTCTCAGCCGGCCTCGCGCTTGCCCTCGGCTGGGGGGCAGGCGATCGTGTGGTGTACATCCGCACCAACGCCGGACTCTGGCAGGCGACCATTCCGCCATCGGGAGTGACGGCCACTGCCGTCCCGGACGCCGACGCGATGGTCGCGAATCAGGCGATCGGCGCCTGGCTTGGCCAGCCACCGTTCGCCGAGGCGGTCTCCTGCACCATCGGGATCTGCATCATCGGACCACGGCGCGACACCACCACGCTCACCACCACCGGCCATGACCCGATGCGCTGGGGCGGCGATTCGGTGGCGTGGTTCGAGGGGGACGAAGTTGTCGTCCGCCCGCTGGGGACGGGACGGGCCCGCCGGATGACGCTGCTGGAGGCGCCGGCGCACCCACGGGAGGGGAGCATGGGAGGAACACGATGATCGATCATCGATCAAGGAGCGCTGATTCCCCTTGCTCACCTTCCATCAGGCTCAATCCGGCGCTCCAGGTGCTGGATCTTGGCCGCCTGCTCGTGCAGTTCGTGCGCGAGCAGGTCGCCCGTCGTGACGACGCCGAGCACCCCGCCGAGATCGATCACGGGAAGATGCCGGATGCGGCGCTCGCTCATCATCGTGTTGCAGTCGACGACCTTGGCTTCGGGCGCGCAGGTCACGAGCGAGGTTGTCATGACGTCGCCCACGCGCGTATTGCCAGGAAGGAGATCCTTCGCCACCACCCGTCGCATCAGGTCGCGCTCGGTGAAGATCCCGACGAGATTGCCATCCTGCATGACCAGGACGCTGCCGACCTCGCGCTGGTTCATCATCTGCGCGGCGTCGAGCACTGTCGACTCCGGCGATACCGTCAGGACATCCCCATGCTTGCGAGCCAGCAGGTCACGCACCGTCTCCATGGCCGAAATCCCGGTGGGAAGGTTGTGTCGATTCTACCCCGGCAGCGAGCCGACGGGTAGTGGCGCGTTCACTTCAGGGTGAATCGCACCACCTGCTCGACCATCTGGCGAACCGGCGTCCCCTTGAGCTTCGCCGGTCGAAAGATTGAATTCCGGATCGCCTCCAGGGCTGGTTCCTCGAACTCCTTGCGGGTGGAATTGAGCACCTGCAGGGAGGTCGCCTCGACTCGGCCGTCTATTCCGACGACATAGCGCAGGGTTACTCGCCCCTCGACCTTGGCGGCCTTCAGGGCGTCGGGGTACTTCGGCGGCGGGCCGCTGAGGTACCGCACCGGGTCGTCCACCTGATCGACCGTGTACTTCGGGTCGGTGCCGAAACCCGGGTACGGGAGGATCTGGCGGACGGAATCGGCCAGTTGCCAATCCTGCTCGACACTCACGTTCGCGACGAGCCGCAGTCCCCTGACCTGGAACGGCTGGTAGCCGCGCGCGGTCACCAGCAGGCTGACGGTGCCGGGCGTGCTGATGAGGGTGTACTGTCCATCCCCCGCCGTCAGGGTGCCGGTGCGGGTGTCGACCAGCATCACGGTCGCCCCGGCGATCGGCTGGTTGCGACGGTTCCGGACATGACCGGTGACGGTGGCCATCGCCGTCGACTGTGCCGGTGCGACGCCAGTCAGGCTCGACGCGAGCAACAACACAATCGTGAAGACACGGACTCTCGACATGGTGTCATCCTGGTGGTGACATTGCGCTGGCTGGGTCGTTGATTGTGCCCGCTCTTTCAGTCCATTCCAAGGGTCGCGTCATCTCGCCACCACCGTATCCGGCCCGGAAAGTCTGGCGACGTGACAGCCGTCGGGTACGCCGAAGATGAAGTCCGCGATGAAAGAGAGCGTGTCATTGGTACCCGTCACGCGCACGGCATCGCCAGTCTCGCGGATCCTGCCGCTGAAGCTGTCGTCGAAGACGTGAAATGTCCCGGGCGACCAGCCATCAAACGACTGCGGAATCGCCAAGCGCTCGTGGGTGCGCAGGACGGAATCGGTGATCGTGATGCCGGTTACCGGCGCCCCCTGGGCATCGATCACAACGACCGGGATCAGCGCGAACAGCGTCGTGCAGACCTTCTGGGTGGGATGGTCGTTACACGCCGCCAGGAATCCGGCGACGAGCGGCAAGACGAGCAGTGGTCGGCGGAAGAACATCCTGCCGCTCCGGGTTTTCCAGCACGTACTCGAAGTATACCAACGGCGTCGCGCGGTAGGTTCCCCGGCCGACCTCCCGGAAGCCGCACTTGACGTAGAATACCCCGGCCCCCGCCACTGCGTCATAGGCGTCCAGGCGGATGGCGTCACCCGGCCAGGCCCTTGCCAGCACCTTGGCCTCTTCGATCAGTGCCCGGCCGATCCCCCGACGTTGCGACCGCGGATCAACGGCCATGTCGACCAGATAGACCGGGCGCTGGCCCCGAACGAAGTGCTTCCGGTCGATGGACCAGGGTTTTCGCGATGTCAGCCGGAGGGTGGCGACAATGATCCTGCCCCTGCGAGCGACGAGCACCCGCGAGGATCGGATCCCCTGCCCCGCCCCCTGCGCAGTGCACAGCGACGACCACTGGCCGCCGCCGAAATCAGCTGTCAACCGCTCGGCGGCCCGATTGCGAAGTTCGGCCAGCTCGGCCGCATCGCCGAGCCGAGCGAACTCGAACGTCAATCGCGTCCTGCTTCGCGTTCCTACCGCGGCCACAGCCAGCCGAACGTCCCGGCCGTCATCATGGCGTAGATCAGGCCGTCGAACATCGACACGAGGGTCAGCCTCCAGCCGCGATGAAACCAGATCGACAACTGAGGCAGAGACAGGGCATAGCAGCAGAACGCCACCACACCGACGACACGAAAGACACCGCGATATCCCGAGCCCGCCGGCAGCGCCAGGACGGCAGCATAGGACACGATGACCCCGATCACCAATAGGTAGATGAACCAGCTCACCAGGTTCCCGGTCATCGTGATCGGCGCGTTCGGCTTCACGGTCATGATCATCACCGGCCCTTGAACCATCTTCTCGATGAATGCCGGTGACTTCATTTCCTGCATGCTCGAGGGTCGCGGGATGCTGTAGTCACCGGGAGGAATCGCCATCGGGCGCAGGGCATCCCTCACCTTCTCCTCGTTCGGCAACTTGGGATAGTCGCCCTTGTGCCAGGGCAGTGCCGTGTGGATCAGGGAGCTCACGATGAAGACGATGACGGACGACAGCAGGATGGGGAGCCACAACTCAGTCAGGCCGATCATGCGGGTCTCCTGCGGTTGAAAAGTTCCGGGGGGGGAGCAGCAGCACAGCCTTAATCAGTACCTCCGATTTCCGGCTTCGGCTAGAGGGGTTCCCGCCCATGGGATCGAGGGTCATTGCCGACGCGACAGTCGCGTCAGGGCCCGGTCGAGCGCGCCGGCAAAAGCCTGTCTTGCCCTCGCATCAAACGGGGGTGGGCCACCGGTGATCACCCCCGCCATCCGGGCCCCCTCCATGAGGTCCCGGATCGAGAGTCGCTCGCCGATGGTTTCCTCGGTATGCTCCTCACCACGCGGGTCGAGCACCACGATCCGCTTCGGGACCAGGAGCGCCGCCAGCGGGATATCCTGGGTCACCACCAGGTCGCCGGCAACCGCTTCGGCCACGATGTACTGGTCGGCCATGTCGGCCCCGCCGTCGACACGGACCGCGCTGATCAGAGGATTCCCCGGCGGAGTTTGCAGGCGGGTGTTGGCAACCAGAATCGTGTCGATTCCCAGTCGCTTGGCGGCCCGGAAGACGATTTCCTTCACCTCGCGTGGCGTGGCGTCGGCATCAATCCAGATCTTCAAGCGCCGTTTCCTTCTGTTTGCTGGCCCCAGGCCGGGGGCACGGATTTGCCGTACCCCTCACGTTTCCCGGTACACACCGCCACTTTCCCCCCTGACCAGCTGTTCCTGCAGTACCACCCGCTCAAGGATCGACACCTGCCGTTTTCATCACTCAAGCTCCACCCCTCCCTGCTCAAAGGACTCAAGGAGCTCGGCTTCACCCGTCCGACTCCCATTCAGGCTGAGGCAATTCCGGGCGCCCTGGCGGGCCGGGATATCCTTGCCTGTGCCATGACCGGCAGCGGCAAGACCGCAGCCTTCCTCCTGCCGATCCTGCATCAGCTGATCGACAAGCCCCGGCGGACCACCCGGGCGCTCATCCTGACACCCACCCGCGAACTGGCGGCGCAGATCCTCGAAGATTGCAACGCCATGGCGGTGCACACCCCCGTCACCGCCGCCGCAATCTACGGCGGTGTCGGGATGGGGCCTCAGGAACATGCCTTCCGGAGTGGCGTCGATATCCTGGTTGCCACCCCGGGACGGCTGCTCGACCACTTCAGGTCGCCGTACGCCAAGCTCCCCGGCATCGAGTTCCTGGTGCTCGACGAGGCCGACCGAATGCTCGACATGGGATTCCTCCCGGATATTCGCCGGGTACTGAAGCACATCCCGGCCAAGCGGCAGACGCTCTTCTTCTCGGCCACGATGCCACCGCCGATCGCCATCCTCACGCGCGAGATGTTGCAGAACCCGGTGACGGTGAACCTGCAGCGCCATTCGGCGCCAGCGATCGGGATCACTCAGGCGCTCTATCCCGTGCCGCAGGATCTCAAGTCGGCGCTGCTCCTCGCGCTGCTGCAACGGGGCGAGATGGACGAGGCGCTGGTGTTCACGCGCACCAAGCACCGCGCCGATCGGTTGACCAAGTTCCTCGTCAAGGCCGGTGTCGAGGCCGACCGGATCCACGGCAATCGGTCCCAGGCCCAGCGGACGGCGGCACTGGCCGGTTTCAAGAACGGCAAGTTGCGCGTGCTGGTCGCGACCGACATCGTCGCCCGCGGCATCGACATCTCCGAACTCGGCCACGTGGTCAACTTCGATGTGCCCGTGGTGCCGGATGACTACATCCATCGGGTGGGCCGCACCGCGCGCGCCGAAGCGACGGGCGACGCGTTCACCTTCGTGGCGCCGGCGGAAGAGGAAGATCTGCGCCGCATTGAGCGCGCGGTCGGCAAGCGACTGCCGCGGGTGATCATTCCCGACTTCGATTACACGGCCAAGGCCGATGCCAAGCTCGAAGTGCCGCTCGCCGAACGGCTGGCAAAGATGCGCGCGGAACGGGCGGGTGCTCGCGCCAAGGCGAAGGCCAAGGAGGGGCGGATGCAGGGCGGCGCACCGGCCCCGCGACCGAGCCAGCCGCGGGCCCGCAACGCACGCGGACCGTACCGGAAGGGGCCGGGCCGCTAACCGGCTTCCGCGCCAAGGACGGTGACGATCCTCCCTTAGTTCTCGGCCAGGTCGTCGGACCGAATCGAGGCGAAGAGGCGGGACAGGGAGCACGGTGTACCTCGGAAGCGCAGGTTGAACAGGCGGGGCTTCAACGAGGCACGAGGGCGTATCGAACGACCTGGTAGGACGGTTCCGCCACGGTGAGGTAGAACGAGCTGCCATCGCGCGACACGAGGAGGTTGCGACCCACCTCACCCACGTCGAGAACCTCCTTGCGTGCCCCATCCGGTCCCACAATACCGAGAAGGATGCTCCAGGCTGGATGTGCTGGAGTATTCAGTGCCTCGGACTTCAGCTGGTCGAACAGGATGAGCGCCCGCCCATCCTTCAACTCGCCGAATCCCCGCAAGGAAGCCGGTGCGACCCATGCATTACTGCCGTTGGGTTGCCGCACCTCGTTCTTGTCCACCAGCGCGTGACCGAACTGCCGGAGGGGATCCTCGAGGAAGGACCAGGAGCCGGGATTCGGGTGGGCAACGGCCATCCTGCCATCCCGCATCCGTGCCATGCGGTACGTGTTTCCAGTCCGCCCAAACGACACGTCCTCATCGGACGGTGGGAAGACCTTGTCCACGAGGGTGCCCTTGACGTCGTACACCAGGATGATCGGGGCACCAGCCTTGAAGATGTACTGGGAGATGAAGAGTCGATTGCTGCTTGCCCGAATTTGATTTACGAGAGGCGAAGCGATCGGAAACGTCCTGTTGAGCTTGCCAGCGGTGTCAAACACCGTGACGCGTGATTGCCCGACATCAAGGACGAACAGCTCGCCGGCGTCGGAGAGCGTGAGGCTGCCAGGACGGGTAAACTCCCCGGGTCCTTGTCCCTTGCCGTTGCCGATAATCCGCTTGACCGCCCCGTTGGCGTCGAACTCCACCACCTTGAACGCCCCTCGGTCGAGCACATACAGCGTGCCGTTCGGTCCCTCGGCGAGATCCATGACCTGACTGAGCATCCCGCCATCGAGGCGACGCTGTGCTGGCGTGGTGCGACCGACCGGGCCCGCGGGATCGTCCCAACCGAACCGCTGCAGTGCTACCAGGCGTTGGCTGGCCTGGGACGCCAACATCCGCGGCCCAAGCAATGCCAAGCAGAGGCCAAGCGACAGGTATGCGAAGGGAATGCGGGCATTCATCGTGTGGTTGTCCTCGGAGTATTCGGGCTGTCGAACGCTACGAATCAGCGGTGGGCATTGCCGCATCCGCCGCATTCGGCTGGTCATGCCGAGCCAGGCCACGAGAGACCCATCTCACCAATCAGCGATGACGGTTCTCCGTTCTTACGTGACGGAGCAGAATTGGGCGCCCGAACAAGGCCATGATCACCAGGAGCCCGAGGAAAACGAGCGCCAGCGGGTCGGTTTGGACAAAACGGACAACAAGTGCCACTGAGGCAGCGGCTCCAGCCAGGGCACCGAACCCAGTGATGGCTCTTTCGCCTACCCGCTCCCGAAAAGCGAGCCCGCTTACGACGGCAAACGTGAACAGAAAGGTGAGACTGGCGGCCTCAACGAGAGTGGTGAGCGTGCCCACATAGGCGAAGATCGCTGCAAACACACCCAAGCCGATCACAGCTCGATCTGGGACGCCCGCCCTGTTCTCGTGATCGAGTGCGGCCGGTAGCTGCCCATCCTCGGCTATCTTCTGCGCGAGTCGGGCGGTGGCAAAGAGCGTCGCATTGATGGCCGACCCGGTGGAGAATGCTGCGGCAATCGTGACGATAACGAGGCCAGCGGTTCCGAACGCCAACCGCCCGGCGATGGCCAAGGCAACCTCCTTGTGCTGTACCACTTGGTCGGCGCCAATCAGCATTGCCGTACCAAGTGCAACGATGATGTAAACGACGATCACAACGAAGATGGCCGACAGCACCGCGCGAGGCAGAGTTCTCTGCGGCGCGTCGATGTCCTCGTAGTCGTAGGTCAACAGCTGAAATCCCTCATAGGCCATGAACACCGACGCCGCGCCTAACAGCGCTGCGTCGATCCCAGCGGCCGGTACACCCCGCGAGAGCATCGTCGGATTCCACTGGGCAAGTCCCCAGCATGACAGCCCGACGAGCACGGCCAGCTTGAACCACACGAGGAACACCTCTACGCCACCAGCCTCACCAACACCCCGCAGGTTCAACCCGATGAACAGCGCCACAATGGCGACTGCAGCTACCCGAGGGAACCATGGTCCCAACCCCACGACGTGTCCGAGGTACTGACCAAATGTGAAGGCGTACACCGCATTTGTGAGCACATACCCGACGAGAAGAACCCACGAGAGGTTGCCGGCGAACCCCTCCGCGTTGATCTTGCGGAGAAACGTGAACGCGCCTCCCCCTTCGCCGTAGTGCGCGGCCAGTTTCACGTAGCTATACCCCGCAGCCAGCGCGATGAGGCCAGCGGTTGCGAAGCTGAGCCATGCCCATGCACCAGCGATCCCGACAACCACCCCGAGTGTCGAGAAGATGCCACCGCCGACCATGCCGCCTACGGCCATGGACCAGGTCTCATTAAAACCGAGCTTGGCGCGAGATTGATTCATGTCAACTGTCTGCGCGGGTAGATTGCGTGCTGATGCCTCTGCGCTTCTGCCGCGAGACCAGGTGGGTCCGCCGCAGGCCGTGGAAGAAACATCCATCGCGGCAGCGGCACCACCCTGGCCCCCACGGCAGCAAGCGCAGGTTAGACCGCGGCTGCCCGACGAATCTGCCACGCGTCAGGCGGTAGTTTCACGCTGGCGCAGACAGGGCCACCGTCCCGTCCACGACCCGTGATACCGACTTCCAGAACGCTTCCGGGAACCTTCAACAGGTGACGGATGAGTGCTGGCCGGATGCCGGTCAGAGGGATCTTGGCGCGGCGGTCCCAGCAACTGTCGGCCTGCCCGGCATGACGGCCAGCGTTCACGTAGACGAAGCGTTGTCCAGGAGGTCCCTGGGTGAACGGCCCGAAAAAGCCGACCGGCCCCCCCGCGTCCGGGAGCGTCACGCAAACGGAAAAGTCGAATATCACAGTGGTGTCGGATACCGATGACGGACTGACCAGATCAGTCCGACCCGACTGCAGGCGCAAGACGACGCCAGGGACGGGGTCGTGCACAATGACTCGGATTGGGACGCCCTTCTGATCCCGCCTGCTCGCCATCATGGACCTCCGGTGCCGTCCGTCTGACGACGCTGCGCTGCTGCGGCGCCCGGCGCACGCCGGAGTCGCTGCGAGTCCTCGGGCATTGGCCCCTTGAACATGATTGCAAGTCGTCGATAGTGAAACGTGAACGTAATGCCATCCAGCAGGACAAGCACCCCGAGAGCGACCAACGCCGGGGTTCGGACCGCCAGGACCGCCAGGCAGCAACGACGCTTCCCACCAGGGTGAGCTGGGTCACCGGCGTCAGCACGAGGAAGTAGTGGGCCGGAGTCGTTCGCCTCGGAAAGCGCCGCGTCATGTCAATGGAGCCGGGATCGTCGCATTCGTAATACTTGAAGCACTGCGTCGCGAGTCATCCCCGCCATCCCGGTCAGAAAAGGACCCGGCGACGTTGTACCTGCTGAGGATGAGGCCGGATGCCTTCTCATTCGCCCTCGCCCTGCGCCGTCGGCATCGGGAAGCGTTCCTGGAAAAACGCTTGCCACACCGGTGTCTCCCGGGCGACGGTTGCGGCCGCCGATCGCCGTACAGATACAGGTTCATGGCAACCGTGCTCGGACCGCCGGGGAAGCCGGCGATGCCGAGTGCCGCAACGCCCGGCGCCGGCTGGTCGATGCGCAGCAGCGCGTCGAACGGATCCTGGGTGACGTACTCCACCACACCACTGAGCGGCGGGACACCGGCGGGGGCCGCGAATCGCTGCCCGACGCTTCATGCCCTTCAGTCCCAAATGTCGCGATCAGCGCTTCCCAGCTTTCTGCGTCGGTACCCGGCGCGGGAGCCCTGAACTCCCTCATCACTGAAGATTGACCGCGGAAGTGCGCGAGATAGAGCTGCAGGAGTTTCAGGAAGCTGGCAAATCCCTGATTCGCGCTCTCCAGCTGCATGTCCCATTCGTCCGTGCTCGCGAACAGGCTCTGGACAATGCGGACGACGCAGGTGCCGCCTCCGCGCGCTTCAACAGTCCATTCGCCGGCAATCGGCGGCGAACCGGGCAGCCAACCGGCAGCCGTCCGGGTAAACGTCCGGGGCGGATCCCACACCGTTACCTCGGAGTGCATTTCCATCCCACCGAAGGTCACCTTCACCGCGACCGGCTTCCCGTTGCGTTCCTCGATTTCGGTTGGCACGAACCATGACGAAATCCCCGGGCCGGTGGCGATCGCCTGCCAGACTTCCTCCGGCGTGCCGGGGACCTCGAATTCGACTGGTAGGGAACGGCGACCGTTGGCTTCTTGCTTCACGCTCATGACTGGCTCCTTGGGCTCGGATGTGCTGGGCAGAGGGTGCGCCACGACCACCAGTCGATGCGCGCGGCCGCCGGGGGTGGATGCATCGTGGTATTTCGAAACGAGTGTCGCGATGGCTTCGGTGAGTTCTTTGGTGAAGGCCGCGCGGTCGGTCGGCGACCGGAAGCGGATCTCGGTGTCCACTGACAGGGTCGCCAGGCGTTTGCCCGTCTCTTTCGCACGACGGACCAGGTCACCCACCTCGCGGATCACCCGTGCGCCCAGGGCGATGAGATAGCTCGCGGAGAGCCGATCGACTTCCCGATCCGGATCGATGGCGACCGGGCCCATGGCGCCGGGCGACACGACGTAGGAGGCGGCCGTCGCGACGAGCAGCCGTTCCGTGAGCCCGCCCCACTTCCGTTCCTCGGCCAGCCGCACCAACCCGTGCGCCTCCAGCGCATGGAGGTGGTAGCGGACCTTCTGCCGAGCCAGGCCGACCCGGGCGGCCAATGTCGCCGCCGAGGCGGGCGCGGCCAGTTCGGAGAGGAGTCGGCTTCGGATCGGCTCCAGGGCCACGGTCGCCGCCGCCGGATCATCGATGACTTGGATGTCGAGCATGAGGAGATCGTACCATTGACAATTTTTCTTGTCAAGGGGGTTCCGAGAGCCTGTTCATCGCCGAATTCGCGCAGTCGACGGCGTGCCGCAGCAATGGGAAGTTGCGGTGACGGTCACCATCCCGCCGTCAGCCAGCGGCGTCGCGGCCACGCCTCGGTGAGATCGTCCGCGAGCTGGCATCGGTAGACGCTCCGCTTCCCACCGCGCTCGCCAACGAGGATCTCATCGCGACCGCTGTTCTCCATGTCGCCGACGACGATCGTGTGACCGTCAACGATCGTCGAATCAATCACATGACGTGCCCATGCCTCCGGTCTGTTTGGTACCTATCTCTCCGGCCGCTCAGCACATCACCTCATCGATTGAATGTCCTACCGCGCGGATATGATGGGATAGACGGTCAGGTGCGCCGCGCCGTCTTCGTCCGCCCGCCTGACCAGAATGTCGTTCCGACCAAACCCGATCACCTGGAGCCGGCCTGCCGGCGGCGGCGCGACCGGAAGGACCAACCGGCCGATGAGACGACCATTGGCGTCGAACTTCGAGTATCCAGTGGGCCCTGGCCAAGTTCGCATGTAGTCGGCGACCCAGAGATTGCCATCAGGATCGACGTAGATCCGCCCGATGGCCGGCCATGTCGATGCGTGTGGCATCGCCTTCATCCGATCCATCCGAGCGGTGCGCTCGGCGGCCGAGACATTGGTCGGGATCGTCCGGGCCATCCGCTGCTCGGCTTCGGCCCCACTGATGGTGGCGATGGGGTCGGCACTGCGAATGCTCGCGACCAGCAAGCCACCCACGTCGAAGATCGGTTTGTCCCCGACCTTCAGGTTGACCGCGAAAGTGAGCCGTGCCGGGTTCTCCGTGATCCGTACCCCGGCGCTGTCACGCGTTTTGGTTGCCTGGGCACTCGAGCTCATCTGCATGAGCACAAGTGCCCCGAGGGCCATTGCAAGGTGTCGATACCTCATCTCGTGATGCTCCGTTCGTGGAGGATCCTCCGGTGACTGCGACTGAGCTCCTCGACCGGACCTAATGACTCGGCGCTTCTGCAGTGGGGCCAGCCCAGGCCGCCGCCCTCACCAAACCGACCGAACGCGGCGGCCGAGCGCTTCAGGCCTCGACGGCAGCACGCGCGGGTCAGGCGCCGATTAGTACGTCTCAGCTTTGTGCGGCAACGCATTCCCCAACCGCAGAAACGCCATTCCCGCGCGCCATACCCTCGGAACACGACTGCTATCTGGAGACCAACAGGCCATGACATGATGACCGCGTGAATCTGCTGCTTCAAAGATCCACTCGGCGCCATCGACTCCACCGTCGCTGTCGATTGCAGTGGCCGCCCACAGTCCCGCGCCGGCAAGGTCTCCTTGGAGATTCGCACAGGCGAGCGCCCGAACGTCGGTGGAGTCACGACGAAGGATCGAGCCAGGGTGCCTCGACAGGGCGGTTTGCGCGCCTGTGGAATCAGGGGCACCCCACTTCTGCTGCGGAAGTGCTTGGACACTGGTGATCACTGTGCAGCGCCCGGGTTCTCGAACGACCCGGACAACGATTGTTGGATGGAATGACCTGGCCCAGAGAAACCGGAGGACGGTCACATCGTCAGGGACCTGCGCACCTGAAAACGATGGCTCGCCCATCCAGAGCAGGGCTTCGCCGAAGACTCCAGCGAGGACCGGGCTGAGTCCTGCCGCAGTGAAGTACGCACCGGCGCTCGTATCCGAACGAAAGACGATGGTAGCGGGCTGACGCCCAGCGCTGCGCGCAGCTTCGCGCCCGGTGCAGCCGAGACCTGCAGCCGATAGCGCCAGCAAAAGGGACCAACGCCATGCGGTCATTGATGCTCCACTTCGTGCGCCTAACGACCTGCGCTTCTGCCCAAGAGCTGCTTTTGGTAGGCGTGCTGGGTCTTCGTTCGCACATACCCCACGTGTTCATAGAAGGGGTGGGATTCAGCACGCTGAACATTGCTTCGAACGGTTACTCGCCCGAGGCGCCGGTGCACAGCCCAATCCTCCACCGCAGTCACGAGATGGCGACCGACCCCTTGAGTGCGGTATTGGGGATGGACCACGAGCCCCACGATCTCACACCGACGACCGGACTCGAGCAATTCCTGCTCTGACCCGTGCAGCCAGCCGACCACCTCTCCGGAGGGAAGCGCGGCGACCAGGACGGCATCCTCCACTCGGGGGAGCAGGTGTTGAAGACGGGAGACCATGACATCCTCGGCGACCGGATATCCCAATGCGACACTCAGTTCTGCAATTCGCGCCGCATCTGAAAGGACGGCGAGACGGATCGTGAACGCCTGCGTCATCCTAGTACCCCTGTTCGTGCCGGTTAGGTAGCTGTCAATCGTCGAATCGGTCTGGTTTCTTGAGGAACCATTCAACCTTGCTGCACTCGGTGCACGCCAGTGTCGTGGCGGAACGATTCGTCCAATCGAGACTGAGAAATGTCATGCCGGCCGTGTTGAGTTGCGCACTGCCTTGAATGAAATGGGCGTTCCCACAGAGCGAGCAGACGACGTTGTGCTCCCCAACACGGAAGCGGTCTCCGCGCGGACCCTCTGCCGTGGCCTGCAAGCCCTTTCGCAATGCTTCGAGAAACCGACCCATCATTCACTCCTATCGGTTGTTTGGGCTAGTGGCGGCAGCTACCTACCTTGTAATCATGCTAGCATGCCCGCCATTCGCATCCGTGACCAATGCTCCCAACTCCGCGTCCGTCGGCCTCAACCATGCCACGACCCGAACCTTGCGCCGCACCGGCATCGTCGAGCGTGCTCCATGACCCCTCAAGCAGAGAGGAGTCTCCGGCCAACCCGCGCCGGCTCACGCCATCCCAGGCGCGGCCTATGGCTTGATCGTCGCTCCCGCCAGCTGAACAATGGCCGCCAGCGTCGTCTGCGCGGCATTGAGCCCCAGCAGGAAGTCCTGGTCGGAAAAAGTCGCGAAGACATCGATCGGCTGGTGCCATGTCGGGCTCCAGCCGGTTCCTGTCTGCGCCAATCGCTCATTCTCCCGCAACGAGATCGACGGCACCAGGTCCTTGAAGGCATCGGAGTCAGTGTTGCTCATCCGGTCGCCGACCGCCACCGGATAATCAGTGGCATACCGGTCATTCATGGTCCGGAAGAACCAGGCGAGCTTCTGTGATTCGGCGGCATCCTGCGACGTCCCGGCGAACTCGACGTTGACGTCGGCCTCCCGCCGCTGCTCCGGGCTCACCTCGCCGTCCGGCCCGGGCATCCCGTGATCCCACAGCATCATGTCGTGCTGGATCATGCCGAGCCACTTCGGCTCCGGATACTTGTTCGAACCGGCCGGATCCTCCTTGCCCTGAAGCGCCGCGCGCTGGTCGATGTACGCCTTGGCACCATTGAGTCCGGTTTCTTCGTTGTTCCAGAGGACAAATCGTATCGACCGTTCGGTCTGCACGTCCGGGGCATTCAGGATCCGCGCCAGTTCCATGACCAGCGCCGCGCCGGATCCGTCATCGTTCGCGGCGGTGCCGTAGCCGATGCCGTCCATGTGGCCACCGAGGATGTACATCTCCTCCGGATGCGTGGTGCCGATCTTGGTGCAGTAGACCTCCTGACGCTCGCCCGGCGTGTCCCACTGGGCGTCGAGCGCACGGATGACAGTATCCGGTTGCATCATCGGATCGGAGTTCACGCCGCTGCGCGCGGTGTAGCCCTTGACAGGATTGGTCACCCGGGCGCCTCGGCCGCCGGCACCGCCACGACCTGCACCACCACGACCTGCACCACCACGGCCCCCGGCAGCCGGCGCCGCGACGTTCCCTGCAGCGGCCCGCGCAATCGAATCGACCCGGTTGGTCGAGTCGTTTCGCATCTGCCGGCCGGCGTACTGGTAGGTAATTCGTTCCGTGTTGGTACAGCCGCAGCCCTTGAGCTGCGCCTCGATCCAGTCGACCGCGGCGCGATTGCGGTCGGTGCCCTGGCGCCGGTCGCCGAACTGCGTCAGCCCCTGGATGGTGGCCTTGTAGTCTTCCAGTGCCAGTCGCCCGACCAGCGTCTTCGCCGGATCAGCGGCCGGTGTCTGGGCTTGAGCGGTGGTCGTCGCCACCAGCAGCGACGCCACTGTCATCATCCCGATCGTGCGCACGGAACACCTCGCAGCCTGATTCATGGGTCCACCCCGACGGTCTCATAGTACGCCACCACCCGATCGTGCGCCCCTGCCCTGGTGTAGACATCGGGCCGCCGGGATTCGATCGCGTCCGCGATCACCAGCGCAACCTCCTCGCCTGTCTGCGAGTCCGGGAAGCTCCGCGAGTCCGGGCCCCCATGCCTGGCATTGAGGCCGAAGTCCGTCTGGACCACGCCGGGCGACACCAGCGTGAACTGGATCCCGGGATGGGTCGCCTGCACTTCGGCGCGGAAGGTGGCCGTGAGCGCATTCAGGAAGTGCTTGGCCCCGCAGTAGGCCGACCGGATCACCGCAAACGGGATCCGGCCAAGCATCGACGAGACATTGATGACCTGGCCGACCTGCCGTTCCTTGAAGTGCGGGAGAATTTCCTGCATGCCGTAGAGCGCCGACTTGACGTTCACCCGCATCACGGCGTCGACGTCCTCGTCGGTGAGCTGTGATGGCGGGCGGGATATCCCCTGGCCAACGTTGTTGACCCAGACATCGACCTGACCGAACCGCGCCAGGGCGCGTTCGACCACGCGGCGCACTTCAGCGCGCTGACCGACATCGGCGGCAACGGCGAGCACGCGCTTGCCGCACCGCGCCGCCACCGTCTGCAGGACGTCGCCGCGCCGCGCGACAATCACCACGCTCGCGCCACGGCGAGCGAGCAACTCGGCAAGGGCGGCACCGATCCCGGCACTCGCCCCCGTGATAACCACGACCTTGTCGTTCATCCTTCCCCCTCCCGACAACAGGTCTCTTGCTTCTCGCGTGCTACATCGCCAGCAATGCCCGGGCGATCACCATGCGCTGGATTTCGCTGGTCCCTTCGCCGATGGTGCACAACTTCACGTCGCGATAGAACTTTTCGGCCGGGTATTCCTTGATGTAGCCGTACCCGCCGAAGATCTGCACGCCCTTCTCGGTTGCCCGCACCGCCACCTCCGACGCGTAGAGCTTGGCCATCGCCGAGTGCGTGGTCGTCGTCTCGCCGGCATCCTTGGTGGCCGCCGCGCGGTAGCAGAGCAGCCGGGCGGCCTCGATTTCGGTGGCCATGTCGGCCAGCATGAACTGGATCGCCTGGAACGAGGCGATCGGCTTGCCGAAGGCGACCCGCTCCTTGGCGTAGTTGCGCGCGGCATCGTAGGCGCCGCGGGCGACGCCGAGCGAAAGCGCCGCGATGGAAATCCTGCCACCATCAAGCACCTTCATTGCATCGTTGAAGCCGTAGCCGATCTTGCCAAGCACATTGGCGTCCGGGACACGACAATTCTCGAGAATCAACTCGGCAGTGTCGGAGCTTCGCATGCCGAGCTTGTTCTCCTTCTTCCCGGCGCGGATGCCGGGCGTGTTCATGTCGATGACGAACGCCGTGATGCCGTGCTTCTTGTCGGCACGGTCGGTCATCGCGAGCACCACGGCCACCTGCGCGTAACTGGCGTTGGTAATGAAGTTCTTGGTGCCGTTGAGCACCCAGCCGTCGCCGTCCCTGACCGCCGTCGTGAGCAGGCCCGAAGCGTCGCTGCCCGAGCCCGGCTCGGTCAGCCCCCAGCAGCCGAGCCATTCACCGCTCGTGAGCCTGGGCAGGAAGCGCTGCTTCTGCTCCTCGCTGCCGGTGATGTAGATATGCCCGCTGCAGAGCGAGTTATGCGCGGCGACGACCAGCGCCAGCCCCGATTCCACCGCAGCCAGTTCTTCAAGAATATTGACGTAGTCGATATACGAGAGTCCGGCGCCGCCGTACTTCTCCGGGAAGATGGCGCCGAGCATCCCCAGCTCGCCCAGCTTCCTGACGGCTTCGCGCGGGAATTGCTGTGCTTCGTCCCACTCCATCACATGCGGTTTGACTTCGGCTTCGGCAAAGTCGCGTACCATCTGCTTGATCTGTTCCTGCTCTTCGGTCAGGCGAAAATCCATCGCGGGCTTGCTCCAGGCAATGTCGCTCGAAACGACACGAATACGGCTGAAAGGACGCGGGCGTTGAGCAGCCGGAAATCTACCTGCGAAGCCGGCATCGGAGGCACCCCTCGGAAGGGAGAAAGAGCCGGTCCACACCCGCATCCCGTTACCTTGCGGAGACAGGAACACTGCAGGGCAGGAGATTTGCGCTCTTACACACCGGAGGCAGCTGAGTGGCAAGAAAGCCGAACTTTGGATTCGAGAAGCGACAGAAGGACCTCAAGAAGCAGAAGAAGCGCGAGGAGAAGGCCGAGAAGAAGCGTCTCCGGGCACTGGAAGGCCTCCCTGAAGAGCCAGCGGATGGCTCCCCGGACGACGAGGAAGAGGGTGAGCCCAGCGACAATGGATGAGGCGCTCACCGCCCGGATGAAGGCACTCTGTGCCGAGGGCTGGGAAGTCTGGAATCGCTTCGCGCTGGAAGTCCGCCAGCACGAATTCCATCCGTTCGTTGCGGCAGACTACGAGACGGTCCTCACCGCCCTGCTGCCGCACCGGGGACCGGGGCGCAGCTTCCTCGAATGGGGATCGGCGACCGGCGTCATCACCATCATGGCCGACATGCTCGGTTTCGACGCCTATGGCATCGAACTCGATGACAACCTGGTCGCCACCGCGCGGACCCTCGCCACCCGGTTCAACTCCGGCGCACAGTTCGCCGCCGGCAGCTTCCTCCCGGCCGGTTACCAGTTCCGTCCCAGCGACGGGGACGGCCGGATCGGGACGATCGGGAGTGGACCGTCCGGGTATCTCCAGATCGGACGCCCGCTCGAGGAGTTCGACGTGGTCTTCACTTTTCCCTGGGGTGGTGAAGAGGCCATGATGCTCGACGTGATGAAGTGCTATGGCCGCCCTGACACGACCCTCTTGATGAACACCGTCAATGACGGCGTCCGGGTCTACCGGGCCGGACAGATGGTCGCACCCGCCTGATTCAGCCGGTCAATTCCCTGACGCAATCAGTTCCAGCGCTTCCCACCGCGCCATCGCGGTGCGGAGCTCCGTCTCGATGGATGCGAGGCGCGAGCGCACGACGGCGAGCGCGGCGGCATCACGCAACAGGGCTGGGTCGGCCAGCGAAGCGAACAACTGGTCGCGTTCACCCTCCATGGCATCAACGAGATCGGGAAGGGTCGCCAGTTCACTGGTCTCCTTGAGCGAGAGCCGGCGCTTCTTCTGAACGGGAGGTGCTGCCGGTGCCTTGACCGTCGATCGCGCGGACGGGGCGGGCTTCGCCTGCGCCGCCAGGGCTGCCCGTCGTTGCCGCACCCAGTCGCTGTAGCCACCGACATACTCGCCGATGATGCCATCGCCCTCGAGCACGAGCGTGCTGGTCACCACGTTGTCGAGGAAGGCGCGATCGTGGCTTACCACGATCAGCGTGCCCGAGAAGGCCAGCAGCAGCTCCTCGAGCAGGTCGAGCGTCTCGATGTCGAGGTCGTTGGTCGGCTCGTCGAGCACGAGGACATTGAAGGACCTGGTGAACAGCCGAGCCAGCAGCAACCGGTTCCGCTCCCCGCCCGAGAGGACGCTGATCGGCGTGCGCGCCCGGTCGGGTGAGAAGAGAAAGTCCTGCAGGTATCCCAGTACATGCTTCCGGTTGTCGCCGATCTCGACGTATTCGGCACCATCGGCAATACTCTGGAACACTGTCTGCTCCAGGTTGAGCTTCTCGCGCAGCTGGTCGAAGTAGGCCACCTCGAGACCGGCACCCTGCCGGACAGTCCCGGCATCGGGCACCAGGTCGCCCAGCAGGACGCGCAGCAGCGTGGTCTTCCCCGAGCCATTCGGCCCGATCAGGCCGACCCGATCACCGCGGGCGATGGTGGTGGTGAGGTCGTCGATGATGACCCGATCAGCGTAGGCGAAGTGCACGTCCTTCGCCTCGATCACCAGTCGCCCCGACCGCTCCGCCTCCTGCACCTGGAGCTTGACCGTGCCGACCCGCTCACGTCGGGCCCCCCGTTCGAGCCGGAGTGCCTCGAGCGCCCGCACTCGGCCCTCGTTGCGAGTGCGCCGGGCCTGGATGCCGGTCCGGATCCAGACCTCCTCGCGGGCAAGCTTCTTGTCGAACTCCGCCCAGCCCCGTGCCTCCGAGGCGAGCGATGCTTCCTTCCGCGTAAGGTAGCTGTCGTAGTCCGTCGCCCAGTCCACCAGGCGGCCGCGGTCGAGTTCGACGATGCGCGTTGCCACGCGACGGAGGAACGCGCGATCGTGGGTGACGAACACCAGCGTGGTCCCGCGATCGATCAGGAAGTCTTCCATCCACTCGACGGCGTCGGTGTCGAGATGGTTGGTGGGCTCGTCGAGCAAGAGGACGTCGGGCTCGCGCACCAGCGCGCGCGCCAGCAGGATCTGTCGCTTGCGACCACCGGAGGCTTCGGAGAACGCCGCTTCGGGATCGAGGTGCAGATGGGAGAGGACGGTCTCGACCCGGGTGTGCACCTGCCAGGCGTTGGCGCTGTCGAGGGCATGGTGGAGTCGGTCGAGCTCGCGGAGGGCGGCCTCGCTGCCTTGCGTGTGGCCGACGCGATGACTGGCCTGGTGGTACTGGGCGAGGAGCAATCCGGTGGGTCCGATCCCGGCAGCCACCACATCGAACGTGGTTCCTTCGACGTCGGCGGGAACTTCCTGCTCGAGGCGCGTGACGCTCAGTCCGGTCTGGCGCACCACCTCACCACTGTCGGGAAGCAGTGTCCCGTCGAGCAGCTTCATCACCGTGCTCTTCCCGGCCCCGTTGCGGCCGAGAAGACAGACGCGCTCACCGCGGTCGATGTTCAGGGAAGCGTGTTCGAGGAGTCGCGGCCCTCCGAAGGTGATCCCCACGTCCTGCATGCCCAACAGCGCCATGCGACGAATCTAACCGCGCGCGACGCGCAGTACCTCGTCGATCGTGGTGACGCCCTCGCGCACCAGCCGGAGGCCGTCGTCCTGCAAGGTGCGCATTCCCTTGGCGATCGCCATCTGGCGCAACTCTTCGGAACCGCGACGATGCTGCACCTCGACCCGCAGGTCGTTGTCCATCACCAGCAGCTCGTAGATGCCGATCCGGCCGAGGTAGCCCGTGTTGCGGCACGCCTCGCACCCGGCGCCCTTCCAGACCCTCTGGAGACCGAGCCCGTCGATGTCGAGCCGTCGCTGCGCCATGGTGTCCGGCGTGGTCTCGATTCGGCAATGCCGGCAGATCCGGCGCACCAGTCGCTGGGCCAGGACGGCGTCGACCGTGCTGGCGACCAGGTAGGCAGCCACCTCGAGGTCGAGCAGACGCGTGAGCGCCGTCGGCGCGTCGTTGGTGTGCAGCGTCGACAGCACCAGGTGACCGGTCAGCGCGGCCTGCGTCGCGATCTGGGCGGTCTCCGAATCGCGGATTTCGCCCACCAGGATGATGTCGGGGTCCTGCCGCAGCAGCGCCCGCAGCACCGTCGCAAACGTGACACCGACCTTCTCGTTGACTGGCACCTGCGGCACGCCCGGCAGCTCGTACTCGACCGGATCTTCGACGGTGAGGATCTTCTCCCGGCCCGTGCGCATCATCTCGACGGCAGCGTAAAGCGTGGTGGTCTTGCCAGAACCCGTGGGTCCGGTGGACAGCACGATCCCGTGCGGCCGCGAGATGACTTCCTTGAACAGCTCGAGCGTGTCGGGCGCCATGCCAAGGTCGAGCAGCGAAATGCGCCCACGCTCCTTGTCGAGCAGGCGGAGCACGACGCTCTCGCCGCGCAGCGTCGGCACGGTCGAAACGCGGACGTCCACCTGCCGGTTCTGCAGCCGCAGCCGAATCCGGCCATCCTGCGGCAGCCGGCGCTCGGCGATGTCGAGCTCGGCCATGATCTTGACGCGGGAAATGATCGCGGCGGTAAGGTGCGGTGGCGGCGACGGCGCGTTCTGCAGCACGCCGTCGATCCGGTAACGGACCCGTAGTCCGTCCTGATATCCCTCGAGGTGCACGTCCGAGGCGCGCAGGTCAAGCGCCTCGATGAGCAGGAGGTTCACCAGGCGCACCACGGGGGCCTCGTTGGCCAGGTGCATCAGGTCGTCGAGCGGGATGTCGTCGGCGCTGATCGCGTGGACCTCGCCCGCCAGTCCGGCGATCAAGCCCTCGGCCGTGACGGCCTCATCGGTGTAGACCCGCTGGATCGCGGCGCGGAGCTCCGCTTCGTCGTAGCGCTCGGTGACGATCTCGGCATTGAAGAGCAGGCGAAGATCGTCGAGCGCCAGCGGATCGACGTCGTCGCGCCAGACGCCGACCGTGACCGTGTGGCCGTCGGTGCGCAGCGGCATCATCGCCTGCTGCGCCAGCCAGTCGGCCGTGAGCAGGGGCGTCAGTCGCTCGACGTCGAGCAGTTCCTCGGCCGAATGCACCGCCGGGGTGGTCCGGTTCATCGGCCGCCACCGCCGCGACCGCCACGGCCGCCACGGACGATGGTGGTCGAGTCGGGGCGCTTCCGGATCGAGTCGGGAGGCAGCCCCACGTGAATCGTGTCGCCCGCCGGCGTGAAGCGCGCCCCGGTCGGCACCTGCTTCAGCAGGTCGGTGTTGGAGTTGACGGAATTCCGCAGCTGGTCGATGTCAGTGTCGGTGTAGATGACGTGCGGCGTCAGGAAGAGGAACAGCTCCGAAGTGGAATGGCTCTCGGTGGTGTGCGAGAAGAGCCACTTGCCGATGAAGGGGATCTTGCTGAGGAGCGGGATGCCCTCGACCGTCTTGTTGGTCGACTTGCCGGCGAGTCCGCCGATCACCGTGGTCTGGCCGTCGCGCAGGAAGACCTGGGTGGTGGCCTCGCGCGTGTTGATCACCGGGTTGTCGAACTGCGGCGTCGTGGTGACGCTGTTGTCGGTCTGGTTCACCGCCATGTTGACGTAGCCGTCGGCGTTGATCGTCGGCGTGATGGTCAGCACCGTGCCGACATCGAGGTACTGCACCGTCTGCACCGTGGTCGGCGTGGTGCCGGTGGTGACATTCTGCGACACCGAGACGAACGGCACTCGCGACCCGACGTTCAGGATCGCCTGCTTGTTGTTCTGCGCAATGATGACCGGCAGCGAGAGCACCTTCACGTCGCCCCGCGACTGCAGGGCATTCAGGGCGACGGTGTAGTTGATGGCGCCGTTGCCCTGCGTCAGCTTGAGGATGAAATCCCGGGCGCTCGCCGCGCTCGGGAACGAGGCGGAGTCGGTCCTGGAGCCCGACTTGTTGACGCCCACTCCCGAGACACCAACGTTCAGGTCACTGGTCCGCGCCACCTCGGCGATGGTGACCTCGATCAGTACCTGCAGCGGCCGCAGGTCGATGCCGCTGATCACCTGCTGGATCAGCGCCCAGTCGGCGGCCGTGGCACGCACCATCAGGGTGTTGCTCGACTCCTCGCCGACCACGCGAATATCGGCCGCGGTGTTCGAGAGACCGGCCCCCCCGAAGATCTGCTGCAGAAGCTGACCAGGGGCGCCGGTCACCACGGTTGCCTGTGTCGCGTCGGTGGCGACTCCGCCACCCCTGCCGCCTCGGCCGCCACCCGCGCCACCCAGTCCACGCCCATTCGCGCCGCCCAGGTTGCTGAACGACGCCACCGGGTTGCCGGTGGATGTCCGGCCGCTCGACGACGCCCCGGCGAAGAGCGCCGTCAGCACCGGTGCCAGTTCGGTGGCGCTCGTGTGCTTGAGGCGATAGGTGTACAGCCTCATCTCGTTCTGCACTGCCGTCTGCTGGACCACCTGCTCCCTGGTCGGAACGGCCACGACCGGCGGCCCAGCCACCAGCATCAGCGACCCGACCTGGGTAACCGTCAAGTCATTCGCCTCGGCGATCGCCTTGATCATGCTGGCAATCTCCGTCTTGTCGGCGGCCTGCCCCATCCGCAACGTCACCTTCCGTGCCGGCACGTTGTTGAAGTTGAGGTTGATCCCCCCGGCCTCCGCCAGCGCCAGGAGCACGACCCGAATGTCCTGGTCCTGGAAGTCGAGGGCATACCCGGGCTTCGCTTGCGCGGCGGCAGCCGGCTTGGGCGGATTCTGTTGCGCCGCGAGCGGCACGACGAGGAAGAGGACCGCAAGGGCGATGCGAGAACGAGGCAGCATGAGGTTCAACTCCCTTGCTTGGGCACGAGGATTTCGAGTGAAGTGCCGGCACGTGTCAGGAACACCACCCGTTCGCGGCTGATCGACTTGACGGTGTAGTCCCCAAGGTGATCGCCGACCCGCACCATCTGGACGCGCGAGGATTCGAGCTGACAGGTGGCGAAACTGCTGCCATCGGCGGCGATGGCGATGCCAAGCACCGCCGGCTTGGCGGGTTCTGCCCGGGTCTCCCCCGCGGCCTCACCCGGCATCCGGTAGCGCTGCTCCGGAGCAATGCGGTCCACCGAAAAGAGGTCCGCGGCCACGGCCGCCGACACATCAATCCCCGATGCGGTCGGCGGGATGTCCAGCGCCCCGGGTACGACGCTGACGGTCGCTGGTGCGGTCCCAACCGCGTCAAGCCTGATCGCGCGCGTGAGCGTCCAGCCACAGAGGGTCATGCCAAGGACCGCTGCGCCGAGGGCGACGCGTGTTGCGGCGCTGGCGGTCAATTCCTGGACCGTCATCATTGGCTGCTCGCCGGGTTGGCAGTCGCGGGAAGCCTGGCCGGTGTCGCCGCGGTGCCGCCGCCGAGGGCGTACCCTGCGATCGTCGCCGACAGCAGCAGGGTTTCGGCATGCTCGTTGCCGACGCCGCTCAGGCCGTGCGAGATGTCGATCCGTTCCACCCGGACAAATTTGTCACCCTGCTCCAGCGCCTGGAGAAAGGTGAGCACTCCCTGGAAGTCCGATTCTGCGCGGATCTCGACATGCAGCGTCCGGACTCCGGTTGTGTTCATCGTCACAGGCTTGGTCGACGCATCTTCCATCCAGACATGGCTGTCGAACGCCACATCCCCCAGGTAGGCGGCAAGTTCCGAACTGGTCATGACGTCGTCGCGTCCCTCGAAGAGGCGCGGCTCGATGGCGCGCAGGACCGAGTCGGTCAGGTGCTGGAGCTCGGGATTGCGCTGCGCCGTGGCCACGGCACCGCGCTCGCGCGCCAGTGCCTCCTGTTCGACGGCGAGACGCTCGCGGGTCTCAGTGAGTGCCGCGCGATACGGTCGCACTCCCCAGACGTACAGCAGCGCCGGCACCACGATCATCAGGCCGCGAGTGATGGCCTTGCGCTCATTCGCCGAGATCTTCATGGTGCCTGCCTCCCCGCCGTGGCCGGCGTCGGCGCCTTCGCTGCAGCAGCCGTGCCCGTCGCTCCGGGCAGTATTGCGGCGAGCGTGAACCGTTCCATCGGGTCCTCACCCTCGGGGGCCTGTCGACGAACCGGCGCCGGTGCCCGGACGCCCACGAGGTTCGGGCTGGCATCGATCGCCGCGAACACCTTCGACGCGCTCACCGCCATGCCATCGACCACGATCGAATCGCCCCGGGTTCGCACCGTCGTGAAGTAGGCGTCCTCGGGAAGGCGCTCGCTCAGCTCCGCCAGCACGGGCGCCCAGTGCGGCGCCGAGCGTTGCGATGCCGCAATCATAGCCAGCCGCCGATAGGCGTCCTCGAGCGACGAGCGACCGATGAGCGTCGCCGAGACCTGTGGCCGGATGGCCTCACGCTGCGCCTGCACGGCGGCCAGTTCGCGATGAACACCCCACAACTCGAAGGCCGCGGCCGTGACGCACAGCACGGCCGCCGCTGCCGCCACGATTCGGGTGACCCGCCGAGCCTGGTCCTGCCATGCCGCGCGCACACTCTCACTCGCCAGGACGGGACCGCCCGAGGCCCCGGCGAACAGCGCCGCCACGACGTCGACCGAGTCGGCATACTCTCCCCATTCACCCGGGACCGGGGCGACTGCCACGCCGCGTGCCCCCAGGGCCCGGACCAGCTCCTGACAACCAGCGGGCAGGCCGAACGCTCCCACCGCCGGCGCCACTCCGTCCGATCGGGCCTCCATGAGGGCAGCGACGATCTGCTCCGCATCGGCCGCGCCGGAACGGAAGTGGCGCACGTTGACCAGCTCACCCCGGTCGAGTGCGATCAGCACGATGCGATCGTCCTCGTGCACAAGAAGGTGCGCCGTGCGCCGGGCAAAGGAGGGCCACATCGCAATCGCCGCCGCGGCCCACGCTCCCTCGGCGGGAGTGACCGAGGCCTCGGCCCAGCCGGCTTCCTTCGCGGCGGCGTGGATGGCCGCCACAAATCGCGTCGGGGCTGCCGCGGCCAGCACCGGCGCCGCCTCGCCGCGCGGTCCGCGCCACTGCCGTGCACCAATCGTCTGGAAACCGCGTGCGCCGACGAAATAGCGCGCCGCGTTGCGCGACAGCAGTTGCATCAGGTCGGCCTCGGCCAGCGGCGGCAGCGCCAGTCGCCGAAGCTCGACGAGTGGCGGCAGCAGTGTCACGGCCAGGTCGCCCGCATCACCCGAGCTGACCGCCTCGCGCAACACGCGCACCAGCTCCGGCCAGTTGCCGTTGTCGCCCGGCGTCGAGGCCAGCGTCAAGCGGGTTACCGTCGGCCTCGTAGCGCCCGGCCGGACAAGACACAACCCGGTCGCCGAAATGGCGAGGCCCGGACGAATCACTTTCACCATTGAACCCACCCGACGGTTGCCGTGGTCCCGTTGCGGGTGACCAGGGCCGTGAGTTTCACAGGATGGGACGCCACGCTCGGGCGCACCACGAGGGTCAGTGCGACGTTGCTGGTGTTGACGTCAGTAGCTCCGGAAAGCATGCGATACTGGGGCGGGACGCCACCACGCCCACCGGCGCCGCCCGGCACCACGGCGGCCAGGTTCGGAATCCGCTGCCCGTTGGACCGCATGCTGAGAATGTTGTTCAGCACCGCGTCGCTCATCCCCGGCATCGCCCGCAGCACGGGGACCGGCGCAGTGTTGATGTTGACCGATCCGTCGCCGTACGTCGTCAGGTAGGGTGCCACCGCCTCGAAGATCTGCGACGTCATCCCCTCGACCATCAGCAATTCCTCCACCTGACGAAACGGCCCGTTGGTCGGAAGCACGAGCAGTCCCTTCTTGATGTACCCGTCGCGCTCCTCACCGGCGGGGCGCTTGTCGTCGTCAAGGTCGCGCCAGTCGGCGATGGCCTGCGAAAGCTGGTCCGCCACCGAGAAATTGCCGAGGACATAGCTGAAGAAATCGCGCAGCTGCTGCTCGTCCATCCGGTTGAGGTTGAGCTGGGTGCCGAGATCCATGGCCTGCACGTCGACCCAGGTGCTGTCGATGTACACTGTGCCGGAGTAGATCGAGTCAATGCCAAGCCACGGATCGGCCGAGCGGGAGTTGGCCAGTGCGGTGGCGGCCCGCCCGGTCGGCGCGTTGCGCAGCGCCACATCGAGCCGTGCTTGCGTGAGGGCGAGCGCGCCGAGCGCCGCGGCGCGACCGATTCCTCGATCGGCAGCGGCCATCCCCAGTACGCGCCGCTCTTTTCCCACCAGCGAGAGTTGCAGGGCGACTGCGGCAATTGCCACCACCAGCCAGAGAGCGGCCAGCATCGCCACGCCCCGGCGGCCGAGGGCGGGCAGCGCGCGCCGCCGCATCATCCCCCTCCCCTTCGGCTCATGTTGCCCACGCCACCGGTAGAGGCGACCCGAAGAACCATCGGCATCGAGAGGAGACCGGTAAACTCGCTCCAGGCGGGGGCATGCATGGTGATGCGCACCGCTTTCGGCCGGATGGTCGCGGCGTCCACCGCCGGATACCAACGGTTGGTGCGGTCGTCGAGATACTCGATCACCAGCGTGTCGATCGTTGCCTCGAGCTGGCGGCGCAACAGCGGTGACTGGGCACTCGCCTGATATTCGACCGTCAGGCCGACCTCCGGCGTGGTCGGATCGTCGTCGACAAAGAGCTTCATCGTGGCCTGGGGGGCGTTCGCCGGATTCGGGGCCTGCGTCGTGAACGAGAGCACGTCACCGGTCACCACGGCCGGAGTCACCGACTGAACCGCTGCGGTGCCGCTGGCGCTTACTGTTCGGAGCGTGGAGCCACTCCGGCCGAAGCCGCGCGGCAGGCCGCCCTGCTGGACCGTGACAGTGCCCGACTCGAGCCAGGTGTGGATCGTCTCCCGCAAGGTCGCGGCCCGCTCGGTGGTCACCGATGCCTGCTCGATGCGTCGCTGGTTGTCGATGATGCCGCCGAATGCGGCGAAGCCGACAGCTGCCATCAACCCGGTGATCACCAGCGCGATCACCAGCTCCAGCAGCGTCATCCCGTTCCGGGATCGGATCATCGGGACGTGGCCAGTGGCGGCCGGCGATACTGTGCCGTGCGCACGACGTAGGCATTCTTCGGCCACAGGATGCGGATCGTGACGTTGTAGACGCCGGCCTGCGAGGGTTCCACTGAGGAGGTCGTCTCCCAGCTGTACGCGTCCAGCGGCTCGGCGAACTTCCCCTTCCTGACCGAATCGGGAAGCGACTGCAATTCCTGCTCGGTCATCATGTTCAGGAAATCCAGCCGCTGGGTGGCCAGTGCCTCGGCCTCGATTGCCCGGCGCGCGCGCTCGGTCGTGCGCAGCTCGCTCGCCACGGCGGCCAGCGCGCCCACCGCCGTCATGCTCACGATGGTGAGCGCCGCCACGGTCTCGAACAGCGTGATCCCGCGATCAGTGCGAGCCGGCATGCGCCACCCCGCTCCATGGGTCCACCCAGACCACGACTGACGAGTCGATACCCCGGACGGTCACGGTGTCGCCGAAGGCGGCACCGGTCGGCCGGAAGGTGTACTGCAGCCGATCGAGATCAGTGACCAGCATCTCGATGGCGCCAACCTCGAACTCTCCTTCGGTCACCGGGCCGGAGCCGAACGCGCCGGTGGAGTCGACCCGGTACTTCCCGGACACCGGATCGAGCACGACGGTCACCGTCGTGTTGCTGTCGATCGCCAGGGCCCGCGACGCCTTCAGCAACGAGCGCAGTTCGTCCGCGGTCTCGTGCTTCCGGACCTGCCCGAGATCCACCAGCGCCGGAACCACGAGGATGCTCGCGACCGCCATCACCGCAAGCGTGATCGACATCTCCAGCAGGGTGAAGCCGCGGCGGGAACGCATCACTTGAACGAGTTCGCGTTGATGCCGTAGATCGCCTGCAGCAGCGACAGCGCGACGAAGGCGACGATGACGCCGAAGATCACGATCATCGCCGGCTCGGCGAGCGTGGCGAGGCGCTGCGTCGCGCGCTCGGTCCGCTCCTCGAAGATGTCCGCCGCCTTGAGCAGGAAGGCCCGCAGTTCGCCGGCATCCTCGCCAACGCCGATCAGCTGCGCCAGCAGCGGCGGATAGAGCGTGCCCTCCGCCACGGCGGCGCGAAGCGAGATTCCCTCGCGAACGCGGGCCCGCACGCGGACCGTGTCGTCGCGGGCGATCGGGTCGCCAGAGCGATTCGACCGTGTCGTCGAGCGCCGTGAGCAGCGGTGCGCCGCCACCGAGCAGCACGCCGACGAGCCGGGCAAACCGCGCCGCGAGCGCATACTGCCGCAGGGTCTTCACCAGCGGGACCGCGAGCAGAAACTTCGCCCAGACAGCGCTTCCCCTCCTCCGTCGTCTGCACCCAGGCCGCCACCACGGCGATCGACAGACCGGAACCAGCAGCACCACCGGCCAGAATCGCCGCAGGTGCATGCGACATCGCCAGAGCAGCGCAGCGGTCGAACGCGGCAGCGCCGCGCCACTTCCCTCGAGCAGTCCGACGAACTGCGGCAGCACGAAGAACATCAGCACCAGCACCGCGGTCGTGCCGGCCGTGGCGAGAATCAGCGGATAGATCGCGGCCGAGAGAACCTGCGCCGCGCAGCTGCTCGTCACGCTCGAGCTGGACGGCGAGCCGGCCGAACGCACTGTCGAGATCGCCGCTTCGCTCGCCAGCACGAACCAGCCCGACATACAGCGGCGTGAAGATACCGGGGATGCTCGGCCAGGGCAGTCGAGAGCGTGTCGCCACGCTCTACCCGCTCGCGCACGTCCTGCACCGCGGCACGCACTTCACCGCTGGCGACGCCCGACGCCGCATTGAGCGCCTGCGCGAGCGGCATGCCGACCGGCAGCAGTGACCCCATGCCCGGGTCACCTCCAGCACCTCACGCCGGCCGTTCGACTTGAACAGGCGACCCTGGACGCCCTCGCCCTCGGTCGGGCTCCGCCATCTTCGAGGACGAGCAGGCCACGCTCCTCGAGCGTCCGGGCCAGCGCATTCGAACTCGTGGCGTTCGCTACCCCGCGGGTGCGCTTCCCGGCGCCATCAACGGCCTGATACGCAAAGGTCGGCATGCGACTGCGCTCGCTCGCCCTACTGCCAGCTGGTGATGTCGGCGTCTTCGCCCGTGCCACCCGGCTTGCCGTCGGCGCCATAGGAGAGGAGATCGTAGCCGTTGGGATTGACCTGCCCGGGAGAGAGGTAGAGGTAGGCCGCTCCCCACGGATCAGCCGGCACCGGCTTGCGAAGGTAGGGCCCACGCCAGTTGGCCGGCGGGTCGATCGTCGGCATCTCCCACAGGGCGTTCAAGCCCTTGCTGCGTGCTCGGGATAGTGACCCGTTGTCGAGGCGATAGGCGTCAAGCGCACTGCCCAGCATCTCGATCTGGGACTTGGCGGTGGCGGTCTTCGCGGCGCCGACGTGCTGGAAGATGTTCGGTGCCACGAGGGTCGCCAGAATGCCGATCACGACGATCACCACGAGGATTTCGATCAGGGTGAAGCCGCGCCGCGCAGCGCGCCACAGTGAGCTCCCCGGAAGGTTGCGGTCGACGCATGGCTCGCCCTCGGTTGGCGTGATGCTCCAAAATGGCACATCCCCGGCATGAAGCACCCGGGAATTGGGAGTCCCGGGGTCCCCATCCGGACATCATAAGACACTACGCTCTGGGGGCCGAAAACGTTCACTCGAAGTGAGATGCGTCGGTGGGAGTGACGGTCGCGGGCCCGCTCTACGGTTGCGTCCTGACGACGTGCCGCCCTGCCCGGTGTTAAGGACAGGGCGACACGCCACTCGATCAAGGGGTCTTGATCCTCCGGAGCAACTGCTGCAGTTGGTTGTTGTCGGGCTGAATGGCGATCGCCTTGGTGAGGGCATCGACGGCGGTGGCCGTGTCGCCCGCCTGAAGGGACAGCTGGGCAAGTGACTGATATGTCGGTACCGACTGGTTGAAGAATTCGAGGTTCAGCTTGAGCAGGGCCAGCGCCGCTGGACGCTGGTTGCTCCGGGCCAGATCGGTCGCCGCCAGGGTCAGGGAGTTTTCGCTGAAGTCGTAGGCCGCCGAACCGTAGTAGCGGGTCCGCAGGTCACGATAGAGCGCCAGGGCCGAGTCCACCCCGCTGGCCTCGATCGCGCCTGTGAGCGCCGAACGGAGCGTCCGCGGCTTGGTCAGCCCGTGGTGGCAGGTCTCGCAGGAGACGCGATCGCGGTCGGCAATCGTCCGGCCGAGCGCCGCGAGGTACTTCCCGTTGATGTCGGTCACCATTTTCAGCATTTCACGGGCGACCTTCTTCGTTTCCTTGGTATCGAGGGCGTAGTCGAGCGGCGGGGCGCCACCGAAGCCGCCACCACCACCCGCCGTCGCATCAGCGGCCGGCACATGGCAGTACTCGCACCGCACGCCGAGCCCGAGCGCGAAGGTGCGCATGATGGCGGTGACTTCCTGACGGGACATCTCCTTGGGAAGGACCTGCAGATTCTTCGGGGGCTGGCCACCGCCGCGGCCCTGGGCCTGGAGCAGTGCGGGAATCGCAATTGCCAACAGGGCGGCGAGCAAGACTCGGCGAGCGTTCTGCATGCGCGGGGTACCTCTGAAGGTGGGAGTGCCCAGTCACCAACGGGGATCCGGCTATTCCGATCTCGTAAAGTAGAATATGCGGCAGTCCTCCAGCGACAAGGAAGCTCCCTGCAGACCAGCAAAAGGGCTCATGCCCAGTTGATCGACATGAGCCCTTCACAGGCATCCCTGTCCGCCCGGGACTACCTCACGACAATCGTGACCGTCGCCGGCTCGCTGGTCGCGCCGTCCCGCTTCACCGTGTAGGTGAAGCTGTCGCTGCCCACAGCACCCGCCGCCGGTGTGTAGACGAAGGAGCCATCGGCCTTGAGCACCACCGTTCCGTGGGCAGGCTTGGTGCCGAGGGTGACCGTCATCGCGGTCTCCCCTTCGCGCGGGGCGACGCCAAGCAGGCCGGGGACCGCCACGGTCAGGGGCTGCCCCTTGGCCGCCGCGTAGACATGCGGCTGCGCCACGGGTCCGGCACTGGCAGCGGCTCCTGCCCCGCCGCCGCGGCCACCCCGACCACCTGCAGGCGGCACGGCCGGCATCTCGGCAGCGGCGAAGCGCGGCAACATCTCGTCGCGATTGGCGAGGTGCAGAACCACCGACGCCGACAGCACCGCGTTCTTCATCACATCATCGGGGATGATCCGCTCGTAGGTGTCGAGATCGGTGTGCCAAGTCGTGCTGTTGTATTCGATCTGGTCCTGGCGCGTGCCGATTCCCGGCAAACCCGCGACGTTGAAGGCGCCACTGTCGGTGCCGCCCTCGACCCGGGCAGACCCTGCCGTGGCGCCGTACATTCCCCAATCCTGGAACGCCTTGATGTACTGGGCCAGCGCATCCGCTGCGGCGGGTGGGCCGAAGATCGAGGCGCCCCGGACCTTGCCGGTGCCGTCATCGATATTCCAGTACGCAGCGAGCTTGTTGAAGTCCGGCTTCGGTGCTTCGGCCGAGCCATAGTGTTCCTTCACGTAGGCATTCGACCCGAGCAGCCCCTGCTCTTCGCCGCTCCAGAGCGCGACGCGAATGGTGCGGTGCGGCTTTGCCCCGGTCGTGAGCAGGATTCGCGCGGCCTCCATCATGGTCGCGCCGCCGATCGCGTTGTCGGTGGCACCGGTGGCACTGGTCCATGAGTCGAGGTGACCGCCCATGATGACTACTTCGTCCGCCTTGTCGGTGCCGGGAATCTCCGCCACCGCGTTGTATGTCGTCTTCCCTTCGGGGTAGTACTGGTTCTGCATGGTGAATTCGACGGTCACCGGCGTGCCGTCCTGGATGATCCGGTAGATGCGGCCCGCGTCGTCGTTGCGGAGAATCACGGCTGGCGGCTGGGGAGTGACGTTTTCATAGATCTGCCCAGCACCGTTCTGGGCGACGATCACGCCCGGGATCCGGCCGCCACCCTGGTACATCAGCCGGAGCGCCGGGATGTTGTCGCGCAACAGCGTGGTGATGCGGGCATTCACCTGCTGCGGCGAGAGCTGTCCTTCGGCCGGTGGTACGCCGCCGCCGCCACGGCCGCCGCGACCGCCGCCGCGGCCACCGCGACCCCCTCCCGGGGGCGCGTTCGGATCGCGCGGCGCATACTGTGCCATGGCCACGCTGTCCGGGGTTCGCTTCTGCGATTCATTGAAGTTCACCGGCGGGACGGGCGGAGCGCCGACCATCACGATGCCACCCTTCACCTTCGGCGCCATGGCCGTGAGATAGGCGGTCAGTTCGGCCTCGGTGGGATTCACCGGTGGCACGACGCTGACCACCTGGCCCGTGACGGTGCCCTTGGTCGACGGCGACCAGGGATTGGCCTCGAACTTGATATTGGCCTTGACCGGCGAGGTGATAAAGCCACTCGCCTTGCCCGGCAGCCAGCCGATGCCACGCCAGGTGAACGGTTCGAGGTGGGCGTTCTTCATCCCGAACTCGGTCATCGTCTTGAGCGCCCAGTCGGCGGCGGCCTTGTAGTTGGGCGAGCCGATCGGGCGCGGGCCATAAACATCGGTGAGCACGTGCTCGATCCACATCAGTTTCGAGTGCTCCATCCCCTCCGCCGTGAGCTTCGCGTTCATGGCCGTGTCGATCTTCTCGGCAGGTGCCTGGCCCGACGCGGCCGCGACGAGCCCGAGGCAAAGCAGTGGCGCCAACAGTTTGCGGAACATCATGGACTCCCAGAATGAGTGCGGGGGTGCTTTGGAGAGCAGTCAAGGCACGGCGCAGGCGGGAACAGGGTATCGAAGCGCTCGACCGGCTACCACCCGGAACCATCCCCTCGGTACGCCAAGAGAGGATACGGTCAACTCCCTTGGTCGGTTGACGCCACTGGTCGCCTCGATGACCCTGCCCCCGGATACGCTTGGCAACGGACGCGTGATCACGCTGCCGCCAGCGCCCTCAGGGCGCGGACCAGGGCGTCGAGCTCTGCGGTCGAGGTGAAGAGGTGGGGCGTGATCCGCACCCCGTGCACGTTGGCGGTATTGATGGCAACGGTCCAGATCCGGTGCTTCTCGAGCAGCACCTTGGCCAGGTCGGCGGGAGGGATGGTGCCAACACCGACATTGGCAATGGCGCACGAGCGCTTCGGATCGGTCGGCGTGTTCACCCGGATGCCGGGAACACCCCGCACCTTCTCGGTCCAGTAGCGCTGCAGGTAGCGCAGCCGTGCCTCCTTGCGCTGGATGCCGATGCCGAGGTGAAAATCGATCGCATCATTGATGCCCAGATCGGTGTGCACCGGGTGCGTTCCGGTGTGGTTCAGCTTGCGGATGTCGTCGACGGGCATGGACAGGTCGCTGTAGATGGGCCAGAGCGTGGCGATGTGGTCCTGCCGTACGTGCAGCAGCCCGGCACCGAGCGGTGCCCCGAGCCACTTGTGCAGCGAGGCGCCATAGTAGTCGCAGTGGAGGTCGGGAATCTTGAAGTCGAGGTGCGCAAAGGCGTGCGCACCGTCGACCATCACCTGCACCCCCTTGCCGTGGGCCATGTCGCAGATTTTCGCGACCGGAAGGATCTGGCCGGTGATGTTGACCAGGTGACACACCATCAACAGGCGAGTCTTCGGCGTGATGGCGTTGGCGTACAGCTGCACGATTTCATCATCGGACGCCGGATCGAGCGGCAGCGACACGACGGTGTTGACCATGCCGTAGCGCATGGCCTGGAGCTTGAACTGATCGAGCATGGCGCCGTAGTCCTGCGCCGCCATGACGGCTTCGTCGCCCGGCTTCCAGTTGAAGCCGGCAATCACCGTGTCGAGCGACTCGGTGGTGTTCCGGGTGATGATCAGTTCCTCGGGTGAGCAGCCGGCCATCTCGGCCAGTCGCTTCCGTACTGCGAGCTTGTCGTCGAACTGCCGGGTCCGCAGGTAGTGTGATGCCTCGTAGTTGATCTCGCGGACGTGGCCGATGAACGCCTCGAGCACCGGCTGCGACTGCATGCAGTAGTAGCCATTCTCCAGATTGATATAGTCCGGCGTGAGCCGGTATTTCTTGCGGAGGGTGGCCCAGAAGTCATCCTGGCCCGCCAGCACGACAGGCGGGAGGCCGGCATAACGCGCCAGTTCCTTCTCGCCGAACAGCATGGCAAGGGAGGCGCCACCGAAGGCTTGCACGAATTCGCGCTTGTTCATGGGCCGGCTGTTCCGTGAATGGGGATCGATGAAGATACTATTCATTCCATGTCCCGCCTCCGTCTGATGCGCCCCGCACTGCTCCTGGCCGTCCTCGGCCTGGCCGCAGCCGCGCTGCTGGCGAGGCCCGTCCTGGCCCAGGACCCGCCTCCCCGAGCACCCGGCGCCCCGCCTGCCGTGGCCCGGCCCGTGTTCGACACCGGCACCACCACCATCCCGTTCTTCCCGCTGGGGACCTCGCCCTTGGCGCTGAGCGGTCCGGCCCGCCCGGGGATGTTCGTCTCAGCCGTGGGCCGCCGCGCGATCGCGATGGGGAGCGAAGACGGCCCCCTCGAGCTCTGGTCGTGGCCGATCAAGTGGCTGCACGACTTTGAGTTGTCGTTCCGGATCCCGAAGTACACCGCGCCGATCTCGGGCCGCTCGGTGGCGCACTCGATCACGGAACGCCCCGAGGGCATCACGATCGAGTACGCCCACGAGCAGTTCACCGTCCGCGAGCACATCTTCGTGCCGCTCGACCTGCCCGCGGTCGTGATCCTGCTCGAGGTCGACGCCATCCGGCCGCTGGACATCATCGCCCAGTTCACGCCCGATATCCACTACGCCTGGCCCGCGGGGCTCGGCGGGCAGTACCTGGTCTGGGAACAGAACGCGCGCGCCTTCCTCTTCTCCGAAGGGCAAGAGCAGCATCAACGCCTTCCTCGGCTCACCCGCCGTGACGCAAGCCTCCGACGTGCCGGCGCACATGCTCGCCGCCGAGCGGCCGCAGCTGGTGCTCGGCGTGGGCAGCGGCACCGAGCGCTACACCGCGCCCCGCCTTGGCGAACCGCCGGGACACAATGTCAACCTGCATGTCGGCCTACATCCCGATCGTGCTTGCCGGCGGCCAGATGCCGCGCGACTCCGCGCTGGCGCTCTATCGCCGGCTGATCACGCCGGGCGCCGCCGAGCGGGAATGGCAGCGCCGCGTGGCGCACGCCGATTCGCTGCGCGACGACGATGTTCGCCCTGCACTCACCCGACACGCTGCTCAACAAGGCGGTCGAGTACGCCAAGGTCAACCTCGACGAGTCGATGGTCTGCAATCCCGACCTCGGCTGCGGCCTCGTGGCTGGCTACGGTTTGTCGGGCGCGGCGAGCGACCGGCCCGGGTTCGGCTGGTTCTTCGGCGGCGACGCGTCGATCAACTCGTTTGCGATGACCGGCGCGGGCCAGGCTGCCCTGGTCCGCGACGGCGCGCTGCAGTTCTTCTCGAAGTACCAGCGCGCCGACGGCAAGATCACCCATGAGATCTCGCAGGGCGCCGGGCACGTCGACTGGTTCAGCTATCCCTATCCTTACTATCACGGCGATACGACGCCGTTCTGGATCCTGGCGTTCGGCGAGTACTGGCGGCAGACCGGCGACACCGCGCTGGTGCGCGCGCTCTGGCCCAACCTCAAGCGCGCCTGGGCATGGTCGCGCAAGACCGACACCGACGGCGACGGCCTGATGGAAAATCCCGCCGCCGGCGCCGGGGCGCTCGAAGTCGGCGACCTGCAGATCGGCATCCTCTCCGACGTCTACCTGAGCGGCGTCTGGGTGGCGTCGCTCGAGCGCTTTGCGCGCATGGCGAGGGCGATGGGCGAGCCGGCGCTCAGCGACAGCGCGCTCGCCATTCGCGGCACGGCGCTGGCGACGATGGAGTCGAAGCTCTGGCATGCCGGCGCTGCGGCAGTACGCCTTCGCGCTGCTCAAGGACGGCTCGGTCAACCCCAACCTCACCGCGTGGCCGGCGACCGCGATGGCGTTCGACGTGCTCGACGCCGACGCACGGCGCCGAGATGGCGGCCCAGCTCGCGTCGTCGACGATCATGACCGACTGGGGCGCGCGGCCGCTCAGCGCCACGAGCACCGCTGTTCGATCCGCTGCACTACAACAACGGCGCGGTCTGGCCCTTCGTCACCGGCTTCGTGTCGCTGGCCGAGTACAACTATCACAATGCGCCAGCCGGATGGTTCGCGCTCGAGCGATCGCGCGCACCGGCTTCGATCAGTCGCTCGGGCGGAACCCGGAAGTGATTTCGGGCCGGCTCTACAAGCCGCTCGACACCGCCGTGCCGCAGCAGTTCTTCGCCACGTCGATGGTGCTGACGCCGCTCATTCGCGGCCTGCTCGGCATCGACGTCGATGCGCCGGCCCGCCGCGTGACGATCGCGCCGCACCTGCCCCCCGATTGGGATTCGGTGGCGGTCGACAACGTGCCGGTGGGCGGCGGACTCCTGTCGTTCGTGGTGCGGCGCACGGCCGGGCCGGATCACGCGTCGGTGCAGCGCGACGGCGATACGGTGCCGCTCGAGGTGGTGTTCTCGCCTGCGCTCCCGCTGGGTGCCCGCGTGTCCGGTGCCGTCGCCGAGGCGACTGCCGGGGATGTTCATGCGACAGTCAGCACGATGGTGAACGAGACCGCCCAGTTGGTTGATTTCATACACCGGCGGCTGGAGCATCGTGCCACCGGCCATGCCGGCGAGGATCGGCCATCGATCGGAGGCACCGCGGGTGCTGAGCGAGCGGCTGACCGCCGACGGACGTTACGCGATTTCGCTCGAGGGAATCGCGGGGCGGAGTTACACCTTCGGGGTGAAGGCCCCGGAACCCCGCACACTCACCACCGATGTCACCGCGGGTGGCTGGGCCGTGCTCTCGGGTGGTCCGGGCCAACGCTGGGTGACGGTCACCTTCCCGGCCTCCGGCGCCAACACCGATGGCTACACCGTCGTCACCGTCACCATGGGCAGCGGGCCACCGGCGAGATAGCAGGCCAGCCCAGCAGTATGGGTGGTACCCGCTCCGCTACCGCCCCGGCTCCGGGGCGCGTAGACTACCCCGGACCCCGCACCCCCCGCGTGGCCATCGGTCCCCCAGACCTATCACCTGTCCGTCCCGCACCTTGACGGCACCCAGTTGGTGTTCTCTCGCCGGAGATTCCGGAATGCCCGCTCCAGAGCGTCGCCTCACCGTGTGGCACCTGCTCGTCGGTGCGTCCACCGCACTCCTCCTGCTCGTTCCTTCGGCCCGGGCCCAGGTGCCAGCACCCAATCCCGACGGCCCGAAGGCCAACTGGGCGCTCTTCGACAAGTACAGCAGCGCCAACCTGCGCGGCCTGACCTACAGCACCGACGGTCACGCCGCGCTGGATCGGCGAGACCGATTCGGTCTTCTACAGCTGGCGCGACCACACCGGCGAGCACTGGTACCTGGTGAACGCGCGACGCGCACCAAGAAGCCGCTCTTCGATCACGCCAAGCTGGCGGCCCAGCTCTCGGTCCTGAAGAAGAAGGCGGTCGAGGCCTTCGCGCTCAACGAGCAGTTCACGCAGCATGAACATCACCAAGGACCACAAGAGCCTGCGCTTCGCCAGCGACAGCGTGCGCTACAACTGGAACCTCGCCACCGAGACGCTCACCTCAATGGGTCGGTACCGCGGGGCCGCAGGACTCGCTGATGCTCAAGGATGAGGAAGATCGACGGCTCGCAGCGGCGGTGGCCGAGGTGGTGGCGGCGGTGGCGGTGGTCGGGGAGGAGCCGGCGGTCGGGCGCGGTGGCGCCCCCGGATGTCCGCAACTGGTCACCCGACAGCACGGCGTATGTCTTTGCCCGCAACCACAACCTCTTCCTGGTCGAGAAGGCCAAGGGCGACACCGTCCAGATCACCAAGGATGGCATGGAGAAGTTCTCCTTCGCCAACGGCGGTGGCGGCCGAGGCGGGGCCAGCAGGACACGACACAGCAGCAGCAGGACAGTGCGCGCAGCGACACCGACAGCGGCGGCCGATCGACCGTCGCGACCGAACGTGACCTGGTCGCCCGACTCGCAGGGCGTTCTCACATCACGCGCACGGACAACCGCGGCGTGAAGGATCTCTTCCTGGTGCGATCGCTGACCGCAGCCGCGCCCGACGCTGATGACCTACTCCTATCCGATGCCGGGAGAGGACAGCATCCCGAAGCCCGAGCTCTGGACCTACGTCCGCGGCGACAAGGAGGCGAAGCGCGCCCCGCTCGACAGATGGCGAGACCAGCGCATTGTCGCCTCGGGACAGGTCGGCGTCGGGCTCGGCGGCCGCGACCCCGAGGTGCCGCCGCCGCACCAACCAGGGCTACTGGATGGGCAAGACCGGCACGGTCCTGCGGGTGGTGCGGCGTGACCGCCTGCAGCGGAACTCGGAGCTGGTGGAGCTGGACGTGGCGACCGGCGTCGAGCAAGGTGCTGGTGAGCGACACCAAGGGCGACTTCGGTTCGCTCGAGGTGCAGGGACCGGTCTACGTGAAGGACGGCGGCGACTTCATCTGGTTCTCGGAGCGAGACGGCTGGGGGCACTACTACCTCTACCGCTACGACGGCACGCTCAAGCGGCAACTCACCTCGGGGGAGTGGCGCTCCGATGCGGTCGTCGGCCGTCGACAGCATCAAGGGCATCGCGTGGATTCGCGGCGAGGGGCGCGAGCCCGGCGAGAATCCCGTACAACCAGCATCTCTACCGGGTCAATCTGGCCGACGCGTCGCATCGCCGCTGCTCGATCCGGGCAACGCCAACCACACCTCGACGGTGTCGAAAACGGCCAGTGTACCTGTTCGACCTCTCGTCGCGAGTCGACCTCGAGAACCGCGTGTGCAGCTGCGCGATGCACTGACCGGCAAGGTGCTGATGGACCTCGAGGACACCGACCTTTCACGGCTGAAGGAGATCGGCTGGAAGCCGCCCGAACCGTTCCAGACACTGGCGGCCGATGGCGTCACGCCGATCTACGGCAATATGTGGAAGCCGTTCGATTTCGATTCGACGAAGAAGTATCCGATCATCGCCAACGTCTATCCGGGTCCGCAGACCGAATCGGTCAACACCAGCTTCACGTCCAGGCGGCGGCCCGCAGCAGCTCGCGCAACTCGGCTTCATCGTCATCCAGATCGGCAATCGCGGCGGCAACCCGGCCCGCTCGTCGGCCTACCAGGACTTCGGCTACTTCGACATGCGCGACTATGCGCTGGCCGACAAGAAGGCCGGCATCGAACAGCTCGCCGCGCGTCATCCGTGGATTGACCTCGACCGGGTGGGCATCTTCGGCCACTCCGGCGGCGGATTCCTGACGGCCGCCGCGCTCCTGCTGCCGCCATACAACGAGTTCTTCAAGGTCGGCGTGAGCGAATCGGGCAACCACGACAACAACATCTACAACAACAACTGGTCCGAGCAGTATCACGGCCTCAAGTGGGTCGCCGCATCGGACACCGCGCGACTTACGGCCGAGGCGCGCTCGAAGGGACGCACCGCCGACTTCGCCGCCGGTGCCGCGATTGCCGCGGCACGGAGTATGGGCGCGGTGGGCGGTGGACGCGGCAACGCCACGGCGGTGGTCGTGGGGGCGGCGGTCGCGGCGGTGGGGGCCGGGGTGGCGCGTGACACCACGGCGGCACGGTCCGGCCGACGCCAGCCGCGGTGCCCGACAGCGTGTTCTGGATCTACGTCCCGACCAACATCGACATCGCCAACAACCTCAAGGGAAAGCTGCTGCTCGAGACCGGCGATGAGGACAACAACGTCAGCCCGAGCAACACCATCCGGCTGATCAATGCCCTCATCCAGAGCAACAAGCGCTTCGACATGATGATCTATCCCGGGCAGCCGCACTCCTATGGCCCGATGGCGCCGTATGCCTTCCAGTTGCAGGCCGAGTATTTCGCGGAATTCCTGCTGGGGGATCGTGGCGTTCCGAACGAGTGCCGACTTCAACGCCCACCAGGAGTGAGAACCCCGTCGGCCAACCGCTTGACATTCAAGAGGTTGGCCGACAAATCTTCAGCGTCTGCCCGTGGGCCCATGACTGGGCCCCGTCACCCCGCTCCCGACTCGCTACCCACCGCTGGTCGGAGCGGGGCTTCGTCCTCGGAACCCGCCGCAGCGACGGCAACCCCGGCGTCAGGAAACCCCGATGACCACCCGGACAGCACCAAACGTGATCGCCGGTTTCAGCGGCCCATCCGACATGCCTCTCGATCTCCTTGACGTCTTCAATCCGGCCAGCGGGGCGGTCATTGCCCGGGTGCCAATGTCGGGCGCCGGCGAGGTCGACCTCGCGGTCCGGGCGGCCCGGGCGGCCTTCCCGGCCTGGGCGGCGACACCGATCAAGGAGCGGGTGCAGGTGTTCTACCGCTACAAGGCGCTGCTCGAGCGGGACATCGACGAGCTCACCGCCCTGGTCACCGAGGAAAACGGCAAGATCGCCAGCGAAGCCCGGGCCGAGGTGCTCAAGTCGGCCGAGCTGACGGAGTTCGCCTGTTCGCTGCCGCAGACTCGTGGCCGGCGAAGTGCTGGAGGTGAGCCGGGGAGTCGAGTGCCGCGTCGAGCGCTTTCCGCTCGGCGTGGTCGCCGCGATCGCCCCGTTCAACTTCCCCAACATGGTGCCCAACTGGACGCATCCCGAACGCGATCGCGCTCGGCAACTGCATGATCCTCAAGCCCTCGGAGCTGGTGCCGCTGAGCGCCGACCCGCATCGCCGAGCTGCTGCGCGAGGCGGGACTGCCGGATGGCGTGCTGCAGGTGGTCAACGGCGGCCAGGAAGCCGTCGAGGCGATCTGCGACCATCCCGGCATCGCGGCGGTGAGCTTCGTGGGATCGACCCAGGTGGCGCAAGGTCGTCTATCGCCGCGCCACCTCGCACCTCAAGCGCGTGCCTGGCGCTCGGCGGCGCGAAGAACCACCTGATCGTGATGCCCGATGCCGACCTCGAGATGGCCTCGAGCAACATCGTCGCCTCGATGTGCGGCTGTGCGGGCCAGCGCTGCATGGCCGCTCGCGTGATGCTCGCCGTGCAGCGACGTCGACCACATCATCGCGCGGATGTGCGAGCGTCGCGCTGGCGATGGTGCCGGGCATCGACATCGGCCCGGTGATCTCCGCGGCGGCCAAGGACCGGATCGACGCGCTACATCACCGAGGCGGAAGCCGCGGGCGCGAAGGTGCTGGTCGATGGCCGCGGAATCACGGTGCCGGGGCGCGAGGGCGGCTTCTGGTCGGCCCGACGATCATCGACCACGTCACGCCCGACATGCGCATCGCCCAGGAAGAGGTGTTCGGGCCGGTGCTGGCGATCGTCCGCACCACCGGGTCGATCGACGCCCTGCGGGTCGAGAATGCGTCGCCCTACGGCAACGCCGCGTCGGTCTTCACCGAGAGCGGTGGCATCGCCCGGCACGTGATGGAGCGTGCCAGCGCCGGGATGGTCGGCGTCAACGTCGGCGTGCCGGTGCCACGCGAGCCGTTCTCGTTCGGCGGCTGGAACGACTCGCGGTTCGGCGTCGGCGACATCACCGGCCGCGGCTCGATCGAGTTCTGGACCCAGGCCAAGAAGATGACCACCAAGTGGAATCGCGAGGCCGGCGCCAACTGGATGAGCTGAAGAACCGCCTTTCCTTCGGACGGAGCAACTGATGGCCAACCGATCGGTGAACTTCACCGGGATCAACTTTCCGAATCCCTTCCTGCTCTCTTCGGCGCCGCCGACCGAGTCGGAAGCCAACATCATGCGGGCGTTCGATGCCGGCTGGGGCGGCGTGGTGACCAAGACCATCGGGCTGCATCCGGTGGTGAACGTCTACGGCGCCAAGGCCAAGTTCATGCGCACCGGCGTCGACAACACGCGGGTGTCGATGAAGCGGGGCGACAACGCCGCGCTGCATTCCTCCTGGAACTGGGAGCTCATCAGCGACAAGACGCTCGACTGGTGGACACCGCGGATCACCCGTATCAAGGCGGCCCATCCTGAACGTGTGCTGATCGCCTCGATCATGGCCGGCTCGGGCAACGACAAGGAACTCCAGGCCTGGCAGACGCTCGCCATGGCCTGCCAGGACGCCGGCGCGGATGGCCTCGAGCTGAACTTCTCGTGTCCCCATATGGACCGGAAGGACATGGGGTCGAACATCGGTCGCGACGAAGGACTTTGCTCGGTGGTCACGGAGGCAGTGAAGGAAGTCGCCACCATTCCGGTGTGGTGCAAGCTCACGCCGTCGACCGCGGACATCGTGGTCGAGGCGGGCGCCTGTCTCCGCAGCGGCGCTGACGCGATTGTCTCGTCGAACACCTTCCCGTCGCTGCCGCTCATCGACCTCGAAACGCTCGAATTCGAGATCAACGTCGATGGATTCGTGTCCAGCGGCGGACTCGGCGGACCGGCGATCCTCCCGATCTCCCTCGCCAAGATGGCGTCGATGACCCAGGCCTTCCCCGAAGCCGAGTTCTCCGGCATCGGCGGGATCTCCGACTTTCACCAGGCCGCCTCGTATTTCATGCTGGGCTGCGGCACGGTCCAGGTGTGCACCGCGGCCATGCTCGACCATGCGATCGGCCCGAACGTGATTCGCAACCTGCTCGCGGGACTCGACGAGTTCCTCGCCCGCCACGCCGACAAGGGGTGGACCCGCGTCGAGGACTTCCGCGGCATCCGGCGTGACCGGGTCGTGGCCCAGTCCAAAATTCGTCGCCCAAGCGATGCCGACTATCACGAAGGGCAGCAGGCGGAAGGGTACGCCGCGCCCAGCAAGGAGACCACCACATGACCGCCACCGCGACCGGCGTCCAGATGCCGCCGTGCGACCACCAGCCGCGACCCTACACTGGACCCTCGCGCGCCGACGTCCTGGCGATGCGCAAGCAATACACCAACCCGGCGATCTTCACGATCTACCGCGAGCCGCTGATGATCATCGAGGGCCACATGCAATGGCTCTTCGATGAGACCGGCCGCCGCTACCTCGACATGTTTGCCGGCATCGTGACCGTCTCGTGCGGCCACTGCCACCCGAAGATCACCGCAGCCATCAAGGAGCAGGTCGACACCATCCAGCACACCACCACGATCTACCTCCACCCCAACATCGCGAAGCTTGCCAAGAAGCTCGCGAGCAAGATGCCTCCCGGGCTCGACGTCACCTACTTCGTCAACAGCGGCAGTGAAGCGAACGACCTCGCCATCCAGATGGCGCGGCTCTACACCGGCAACTCCGACGTGATTGCGCTGCGCAACGCCTATCACGGCACCTCGTCGGGCACGATCGGGATGACCGCCCTGAACACCTGGAAGTACCCGCTGCCGAACCAGGGCGCCGTGCATCACGCCGTCTGCCCTGACCCCTATCGCAATCCCTTCCCCGGCACCCCGGAGGAGATCGCCTCGGCCAGCGCGCGCGAAATCCGGGAACTGATCCGCTATTCCACGCCGGGCAAGGTGGCGGCGTTCATCGCCGAGCCGATCCAGGGCGTCGGGGGCGCGACCCACGGGGCACCGAACTACCTGCGCGAGGCCTACGGCATTGTCCGGGAACACGGCGGGCTCTGCATTGCCGACGAGGTGCAGACCGGCTTCGGTCGCACCGGCGATCACTATTGGGGCTTCGAGAATTTCGGCGTCGTCCCCGATTTCGTCACCATGGCCAAGGGCCTCGGCAACGGCGTCCCGATCGCCGCGGTGACCACGCGGATGGAAATCGCCCAGGCGCTCACCCAGCGACTGCACTTCAACACCTTCGGTGGTAACCCCGTCTGCATGGCAGCCGGCCTGGCAGTGCTCGACGTGATCGAGGAGGACGGGCTGCAGCAGAACTGCAAGGTGATTGGTGCTCGCCTGAAGTCCGGGCTGCAGAAGCTCCTGGCCAGCCACCCCCTGATTGGCGATGTGCGCGGCATGGGACTGATGCTCGGCGTCGAACTGGTCACCGACCGGGCCACCAAGGAACCGGCCAAGCAGGCCACGGCGGACGTGATGGAAGCGGCCCGCGAGATGGGCGTCCTGATCGGCAAGGGCGGGCTCGACGGCAATACGCTTCGCATCAAGCCGCCGATGTGCATCACTGCCGACGATGTCGATTTTGCGATTGATGTCCTCGACCGCGCCTTCACGCGCGTGGAGCGCCACTGATTTCTCTCGCCTGATGGAGCGTTGCAGATGGCATTCGACAAGGTGATCCGGGGTGGCAATGTCGTCACCCCATCGGGCAGCTTTACCGGCGACATCGGCATCAACGGCGAAATCATCACCGCGCTGGGCGCAAACCTGGATGCCACTGGTGCCACCGTCATCGACGCCACCGGGCATCATGTGCTGCCTGGCGTGCTCGACGTCCATGTGCACCTGGCGCTCCCCTTCATGGGCGCGGTCTCGGCCGACGACTATCGCACCGGCACCCGCGCCGGGGCGCGCGGCGGCGTCACGACGCTGATCGACTTCGCCATTCCCGCCAAGGACGGCTCGCTGGCCGACGCGGCGCGCACCTGGCATGCGAAAGCCGAGGGGAAGGCGCTGATCGACTACACCTTCCATATCTGCATCACCGACTGGGAACGCCACAAGGACCAGATCAAGGGGATGGTGGACCAGGGCTTCACCACCTTCAAGGAATTCATGATCTATGAATCCGAGGGATGGCAATCGGACGACCGCGCGATGTTCGGCACGCTCGAGTTGATGAAGCAGTACGGCACCATGCTGCTGGTGCACGCCGAGAGTTCGCGGGTGCTCGATGAACTGATCGCGCGGCACCACACCCCAGCCCTGATGAAGGAGTACGGCGCCCGGCTCCACCGGATGACGCGGCCGAACTTCATCGAGGCCGAGGCGATCCAGCGCGCCGTCACCTGGAGCGAAGTCACCGGTGGCCAGCTGTACATCGTCCACATGAGCACGGCGGAGGGGACCGACATCATCCGAGCGGCCCAGGCGCGAGGCGTGCCGGTGCTGGCCGAGACCTGTGTCCAGTATCTGGTGCTGGAGGACAGTGTCTTCGACCGGCCCGACGGACATCTCTTCGCCTGCTGCCCCCAGATCAAGAAGCCGGCCGACATGGAACGGCTCTGGCGCGGGCTCAAGGGCGGCGAGGTCTCGGTGGTCTCGACCGATACCTGCACCTTCACCCGCGAGCAGAAGGCGATGTGGCAGGGCGACTGGACGAAGATCCCGATGGGGCTGCCCGGCCTGGAGACCCTGCTGCCGCTGACGTACAGCCGTGGCGTGCTGCAGGGACGGCTGACGCTCGAGGAGATGTGCCGCAAGCTGAGCACCAACCCGGCGCAGATCATGGGGCTGGCGCCGCGGAAAGGTGCGATTGCCATCGGGGCTGATGCCGACATCGCCATCATCCATCCCACGACCACCATGAAGATTGATCCAGCGACGATGGAGACCAACGCCGACTGGTCGCCGTACGAAGGGTGGGAACTCGCCGGTTTCGCGCGCACCACGCTCTCACGCGGCGAGGTGATCGTCGACGACTATCGCGTGGTGGGACGTGAAGGGCGCGGCAAGTGGCTGCCGCGCACCACCGCCGGACTCGTGGGCGCCGCCCGCGCATGAGCGACATCACCCAGTCGCCGCTCTGGAACCCCGACCTGGCGCCCACCACGCCCGATCGTCGGACCTGGAGCACCTGGAACATCGCGGCGCTCTGGATCGGGATGAGCGTGGTGATCACCACCTACACGCTCGCCTCAGGCCTGATGTCGCAGGGGATGACCTGGTGGCAGGCGATGCTGACCATCCTCCTCGGCAACATCATCGTCCTCATCCCGATGATCCTGAACGCCCACGCCGGCACCCGGTACGGCATCTCGTTTCCGGTGCTGTGCCGCGCCTCGTTCGGTGTGCGGGGCGCCAACGTGGCGGCGATGCTCCGTGCGGCGGTGGCCTGCGGCTGGTTCGGCATCCAGACCTGGATCGGCGCACTGGCCCTCAACCTGCTGCTCAGTACCGCCTTCACCGGCTGGGGCTCCCTCCCGAACGCGATCTGGTTCTCCTTTGCGGCGTTCTGGCTGATCCAGGTCGCCATCATTATCACCGGCACCGAAGGGATCAAGTATCTCGAAAGCTGGTCGGCACCCCTGCTCCTTGGTGGCGGCCTGCTGCTGCTCTGGTGGGGAGTGAGCCACGGCGGCGGACTGGGCAATGTCCTCTCCGAGTCGGACCACCTGCAGGGCGCGCACGCGCCGTTCTGGGTGATCTTCCCGGCCGCGCTCACCGCCAATGTCGGCTACTGGGCGACGCTGAGCCTCAACATCCCCGACTTCACCCGGTACGCGAAGAACCAGCGCTCGCAGGTGCTGGGACAGGCGATCGGCCTGCCGACCACGATGACCCTCTTCGCCTTCATCGGCGTCGCGGTCACCAGTGCCACCATCGTGATCTTCGGGCAGGCGATCTGGGATCCGGTGGTGCTGGTGAGCCGCATCGGCGGGACGGGGGTGATCATCTTCGCCGCGCTGGTGGTGCTCGCCGCTCAGCTTACCACCAACATGGCGGCCAACGTCGTCTCGCCGTCGAACGACTTCTCGAATCTCTCACCGCGACGGATCTCCTACGTCACCGGCGGCCTGATCACCGCCGTGATCGGGGTGCTGATGATGCCGTGGCGCCTGTACGCCGATGCGGCCGCGTACATCTTTACCTGGCTGCTTGGCTATTCGTCGCTGATGGGAGCGCTCGGCGGCATCCTGATCGCCGATTACTGGATCATTCGCCGCCAGCAACTCGACCTGGCCGGCCTGTTCCGTCTCGACGGCGTGTACAGCTATCGTCGTGGCGTGAATCCGAACGCCATGGTCGCGCTGGTGGTCGGGGTGCTGCCGGTCATCCCCGGATTTGTGCGCGCCGTCAGTACGCCCGGCGGCGTGGTGACGACTCCCGGGATCTTCGACCACCTCTACCAGTACGCCTGGTTTGTCACCTTCTCGCTGAGCTTCCTGGTCTACCTGAAACTGATGTGGACCTCCCGGCCCAATCCTTCCGTGGAGAGTTGAGATGCCCCGCTTCGTGAAGTGCGGCCTGATCCAGGCCACCAACGCCTGCGACCCCGGCGAAACGCTCGAGATCATCCGCGAGGCCAACGTCAACAAGCACCTCGACCTGATCGCCGAGGCCGCGCGCCAGGGAGTGCAGATCCTCTGCATGCAGGAGATCTTCACCGGCCCCTACTTCTGCGCCGAGCAGAGTACGCGCTGGTATGACGCCACCGAACAGATTCCCGACGGCCCGACAACCAGACTGATGCAGGAACTGGCGAAAGAGCATGCCATGGTGATCGTCGTGCCGCTCTACGAAATCGAGAGCACCGGCATCTACTACAATACCGCCGCGGTGATCGACGCCGACGGCACCTATCTCGGCAAGTACCGCAAGAGCCACATCCCTCATACCGCGCCGGGTTTCTGGGAGAAGTTCTACTTCAAGCCCGGCAACCTCGGCTATCCCGTCTTCAAGACGAAGTACGCCAATGTCGGCGTGTACATCTGCTACGATCGCCATTTCCCAGAGGGCGCGCGCGCGCTGGGACTCAACGGCGCCGAGATCGTCTTCAATCCGTCAGCGACCGTCGCCGGACTCTCGGAGTACCTCTGGAAGCTCGAGCAGCCGGCCCACGCGGTGGCCAATGCCTATTTCGTGGGAGCCATCAACCGGGTGGGCATCGAGGCACCATGGAACATCGGCGAATTCTATGGCCAGAGCTATTTCTGCGACCCGCGGGGGCGGGTCATTGCCGAAGCCAGCCGCGACAAGACCGAATTGGTCACCGCCGAGGTCGATCTCGACATGATCCGCGAGGTGCGCAACGTCTGGCAGTTCTTCCGGGACCGGCGGCCGGAGACATACGGGCGGCTGACGCAGTTGTAGCTCGAAGGTCGGAGGGGTGGAGTCTAAGGAGCAGCATCAGCCTGTCCGGGCCAACCTTCTGGCCTTGGTGCTCAACTAGCCGAGTCTTTGGATGGCCGAAGGCGGTTCAGTTGTCCAGGTCCGTGCCGCCAACTGACCTGGTAACGAACAATACTGGGCATCTCGTCTGCGTCCCACTCAACGCCCCAGATGGTGTTCCGATCCGCCACCCAGAGCACCACGTCGGGCGGCAGGAGAACTTCCCCGATCTTGTTGCCGGCTGCGTCCAGGACGATCCAAGGCCGACCGTCAGCGGTCGGCCGCAGACCGATCCAGGTGGTCCCGTCTCGCCCAATACGGACCTGCGTGACCGGGGGGTAAACCGGGGGAAACGGGACCGTCCGGATGGCGTTGCGCACTTCCGCGGCCGTTGCCCGAGAGAGCATACGCGCTCTGATGCTGTCGACCACCCGCTTGCTGATGGGCACGCCGACAAACGCGAAGCGCCGAGAGAAGAGTGTGTCCCCCGTGATATGCATGAGGGTGACGTGGTAGCTGTTGTGGTCGACCTCTGTGACATTGGTCTCCACCGTGACCAGAGTGCTTCCGTCGTCGGCGAAGTCTTGGAGTGGGCGAGCGCATTGGGGTATGTGCAGCCTGGGTCCCCAATTGCACTGCTCACCGAACACCGAATAGGCGAGGAGAAGTTGGCGGTACGTGCCTTCCGCTGAGATGCGAACGTAAATGTTGTCTTTGTTGTGCAAGTCCTGATCGTATGGCTTCGGCTGCCGGAACCCGTAAATTGGGGCAAGGGCAAGCAAATCACCTCCGGGGAGTAGCCTCGCACTAATTGGTGGCTGCATCGCTGGAACCGGTACCGTCCCCGACCCACGTGGCCCGACGCCCGTCGGGACGCGCACCGTCCGAAGCAATTGGCGAGACGGGAAGATCAGTGTCAGCCGCAACAGGTCCACGTCGTACACCCACAGCGTATCACCGACCCAGCCCAGCGTGATGGGACGCCGAAACTCGCCCGGGCCAGCACCCGAGCGTCCGAACTTTCCGAGGAGATGCCCATCAGTGGCGAAGTAGAGCAGCGTGGCATCCTGGGGCTGGCTGACAATGATCGTCCCATCGCGCGCCACCACGAGGTAGGCGACTCGCGACAAGTCCGCTGCGTATCCGTCAACACGGAGATCCCGGGTGAGGATCCCAAGCGGCGTGCCTCCTTGGGCGGTGAGGGTAGGCCCGATGCCGGCCTGAAGCGAAAGCCAAAACAAAAGGAACGGCTTCACCACGGTTCGTCATCCTCGTTCATCGGTCCCTCAGAAGGTAAGCGCCTCCGCGAGTGCCCGCCTGAGCTCGGTTGGGCTGGTCCGCATCCAGGCGGGGCACTCGGGATACACGCAACCTTCAGGGCTGGAGATTGCACACGAGGTAGTATCCTCCCTCCCCACGTTCCGCACAACTGTTGCCGTCCTCATTCACCTGGCACGTGCCAGCCGGCGGGTAGACCCCGTCCACCTTGCCCTGACAAAAACTCTGAAGTTGTCCCGGCTCCGGGCACGAGCCAGTGGCGGTATTCCAGGATTCGGTGTTGGGGCATCCCTGCGTCTTCCCGACCGACATCCTGTTGGTGGCGAACGCGGAGCCGGAGCTGATGAGGCTGATGGCAACCGCAACGAGGGTGATTCTGCTGGTGGTCATGGGTGGTGCCCTCCAAAAGATACCGAGTGCGGGATCCCCGTGACGCGGGGATTCCGGCCTGGGGGTCATGGGTCGGGGTGTTTCTTCCTCAGTACGTCGGCAACAAGGCTGTCCAATATGGGGAGGCTGGGCGCGCCCGAGTACATCCTCCCGCCCATCAGGACGGTAGGCGTGACATGAGCCCCGAGCTCCTTGGCGGCTCGCAGGTCAAGTTCGATCGATTCGACCGCGCCTGAAGTTGAATCGCATTTCGCGAACGCACCTAGGTCGGGGACACCAGCGACTCGTGCAATCTCCATGAACGTCAACAGCCCAAGGGAGTCCTGTCGGGCAAACAACTGATCATGATACGCGTCGAAGCGATTCTGCCGGGCTGCGCACTTCGCGGCACGCGCCGCCGGATAGGCAAAGCGATGACCTCGAAGCGGGAAATGCCGGTAGACGACCGCCACTTGGGTAGGATACCGAGCGCGGAGTTTCGGGAGCGCGCTGGTGGCAAGCACGGCGCAGTAGGGGCATTCGAAGTCCGCGAACACCACGATTGTCGCTGGCGCATCGATTGGCCCGAGGCGGTGACCGACGGTCGCATACCGCTCCCATCCTGCAACAACGATTGGCGAAGTGGAGTGAGTCGGTACGGCGTTCGTTCGCTCAGCCACGAATTCCGAGACGCGAAGACCGGTCAAGATCACCGCGCAAGGAACCGCGGTCACCATGAGCCACTGCTTGGTTGATTCACTCAGTTTCATCGGCCCCAGCCCATGGGACTTCCACGGAGAGCTGCGACTCAACTGCGGGGTTGCCCCAACTTCGTGGACACGCAATCGTTGGGGGACGATTGTGCTATGCGTTACAGGTACAATGTACGGCAAGAGCACTTTTCCGCAAGAGGGCACCAGTGACTCATGAACACCCTGGACGCAGACTCGACCAAACCCTTCGGGCTCACGGACTAAATCAGTCCCAGATCGCCCGGAAGATTGGCGTGGCGTCTCCAACGATTAGCCGCCTCATCGCCGGAAAGCAGGCTCTGACGCAGGAAATGGCTGAGAAGTTCGCGGCACAGACCGGCGTGCGGGTCTGCTGGCTGCTCACGGGGGAGCTTCCTGTTTACCCGGATCACGAAAAGCGGGCCGCTGTCGAGGAGGCCTTCGCCTCCGGTTGGCAAGCCGCCCTCGCGAGTGTCGAGCAACAGGTGAGGATGTGGTCCGACCAGGGTCCCAAGGAATCGCCCACCGTCAACTCCCGAGGATCAGCCGCAGCGCTTGCCGCCGCAAAACGGCATCGGCAGGAGCTGGAAGCGCTGGGGCTGGTGCACCGACCAGCTGCTCCAGCAGCGCCCCGCCGGAAACGGGCGTGATCACACCCGACGCAATTCCTTGCCAAACCACTCGCCAGGCTTTGGCGGTGAGTCGACGGTAGACCTCAACGGGCACAGCCCCGCCCGGATTGTCCGTTAGGGTTTTCCTAGTCTTCGCAGCAATTCGAGCTCGAGAGCAAGCTCGACATCAGTGGTGCCCAGCGCCTCGGCCGATTTCCGGCCGGGGCGCTGGTACATTGCAGTATCCACATCTTTCGAGGACCCGCATGCGCATGCTCCGCTTCGCCGTCGCCGCCGCTTTCCTGGCCCCTCTCGCCGCAGGCGCCCAGCAGGCCCAGCCCGGAAGGGCCATTCTCCCCGGCCATCCCGACACCTCGCCCTTCCGGCCGCTCGAGCTGCCGACGGCCAATGCCTTCCGGTCTGCCTCAGGGATGCCGGGGCCGATGTACTGGCAGCAGAAGGTCGACTACAACATCAAGGTCTCGCTCGACACCGCGACGCATACCATTCGCGGCGAAGAGACAATTACCTACCGGAATAATTCGCCCGACACCCTCCGCTACGTCTGGATCCAGCTCGACCGGAATTCCGGCGGCGTCAACACCCGTTTCGCTGCACTCGGCAGCGGACGCGGCGGGGCAAATGAGGGCGTCACGGTCGAACGCGTGAATGTGCTGCGGAGCGCGCGGACTGGCGCGCAGCCCACGCCGACCAAGCTTGCCTGGCATGTCAACAGCACCATGATGCGGGTCAATCTCGACCGGCCGCTGGCCCCGAAGAGTTCTGTCTCGCTCGACCTGGCCTGGCATTTTGTCGTACCAACGCAAGGCCGCATCGGGCGCGCAAAGCAGCCGACCGGCTGGCTCTACCAGATCGCCGAGTGGTACCCGCGCATGGCGGTCTATGACGATGTCCGCGGCTGGAACACCGACCAGTACATCGGCGCCGAGTTCTATCTCGAGTACGGCAATTTTGACGTGGCGATCACCATGCCGGCTGGCTTCACCGTCACCGCCACCGGCCTGCTCCAGAACGCCACCGAGGTCTTGCCGGCCAGACTGCGCACCCGGCTGGCCGCCGCGGCGCATTCCGACACCATCGTCCACATCATTCCGCCGGAAGAGGTGGGCTCCGCGGCACTGCTGCCACCCAATGTCGGGGCGACCCGTACCTGGCGCTGGCACGCCGACAATGTTCGCGATGTCGCCTGGGCCGCGGCTCCCAACTATCTCTGGGACGCGAGCAGCTGGGATGGTATCCTGGCCGAGGCGTTCTACCCACCGGAGCGGATCGGCGCTTGGCGCACCGCCGCCGACATGACCCGGCACTCGATCATGAGCCATTCCAGCCGGTGGCTGCACTACCCCTACCCCAAGGCGGTCAGCGCCCAGGGGCCGGTGGGTGGCATGGAATACCCGATGATGACCTTCGATGATGCCAGCAACGAGAAGGAGCTGTACTACACCATCGCGCACGAACAGGGCCACGAGTGGTACCCGATGATCGTCGGCTCGAACGAGCGGCTCTATCCGTGGATGGACGAGGGATTCAACACCTTCATCGACCTGTTCTCTTTCCGCGCCCGCTATCCGACCGACACGATACGGACGCAGTCACTTGAGTTCGGCTCGATGAAGGCCTGGCAGCAGTTCCTCGGCCAGCGCGGGCTGGAGTCGGCGATCATGGAGCCCCCCGACCGATCCGTCAACACCGGCTGGAGCGCCTACGGCAAGCCGGCGGTCGGGTTGCACTTCCTGCGCGCTGAGGTGGTGGATTCGGCCGACTTTGACGCCGCATTCGCGGAATACACCCGCCGCTGGGCCTTCAAGCACCCGACGCCGGCCGACTTCTTCCGCTCGATGAACGACGGCCTTGGCGAAGACCTTTCCTGGTTCTGGCGCAGCTGGTTCTTCCGCAGTGATCACCTGGACCAGGCGATTGACTCAGTCATGACCTCCGAGAACAGCGGCCAGGCCACGGCGCGGGTTTTCCTCTCGAGTCGCCGCGAGATGGTGGCGCCGGTCGAGCTGCAGATCACCGGCGCCGATGGCTCCCTGCACACGGTCAAGCTCCCGGTCGAGGCATGGTTGCGTGGGTCAACCTACCAGTGGAGAATCACAACGCCGCTCACCGAGAAACCGGTGAAGATCGAGATCGACCCGCGCAGGGTGTATCCCGATGCGGATCGCAGCAACAATTCGTGGGTCGCGCAGTAAGTCGACGATAGTTCCCGGCAACACAAGGCGGCGCCGCACCAGTGATCTGGTGCGGCGCCGCCTTGGTCTGTGCCTGGGCTTCGCTTACCCCTACGGCGTCGGGCGGCCAAGTCCCCCGGGCATCGGTACAACCGTCCTGGTGATCGCGCTGACCAGGATGAAGACGGCGATGGCGCCGACAACCACCACGACGGTGTACCCCGTCGCCTTCTCCTCCGGCGCTTTCATCAGCCGTGGCAGGCCCAGGAAGAGGAGGTACAGCGAATAGAGGCCCAGGAGGTTGAGAACGGCGAGCGCCGGAAGCGCCGTGAAGATGCCGGCCACCCAGGACGCCGTGCTCGCATAGGCGGCAACCTTCAGCGCCTGCACCTGGTTCTTCTGGCCGCCGAAGTTCGGCGCCAGGGCATCGATGATCAGGGCCAGTACAAAGACCCCGACCAGCGAGAGAACGAACCTCAGGATCGCTTGCTGGATCCCGGCACCCATCGGGTAACGGATGGTCGTGCCCAGGAAGCTGTAGCCGATCAGGGTCAGTCCGATGAACCCCGCAATCGCGGGGATCGCCGCCAGCGGGATGATGTATCCGGTATAGAGCGACCCGACGGTGGCCGACTCGGTCTCGATGACACCCCACTCGGTCTTGGGGGTCAGGAGGATTCCCTTGACACGGGCGACGAGATTCATGCGAACCTCCGTACAGCAGGGAGCGGTTGTATCCGGCGGAAAGCTGAAGCTATCTCCTGCAGGGACATGCCGTAAGACCCGTCGCTGGCTGCTGGACGCCGACGTGCTGGCACTACCGGCAATGCAGTCGCTTACCTCGGCAACCCCAGCGCAGGCACAGCAATCGGACACCCCCGGAAGCGCGGCCCACCCCGCCGGGGCAGTGCAAGCTCGACAGCGACTACTTTCGTCGGTATTCTTGCGTGACAAGCCTGAATAGCGATTGACCCAGGAGGGAGAATGACCGCGGTGCGGCTGCTGGTCGGCACGCGCAAGGGTGCCTTTGTCCTGACGTCGGATGGCAACAGGAAGCGGTGGCAGGTCAGCGGGCCCCACTTCGCCGGGTGGGAGATCTTCCACCTCAAGGGATCCCCGTCGGATCCCGATCGCCTCTATGCCTCCCAGTGCAGCGGTTGGTTCGGCCAGCTGATCCAGCGGTCAAACGACGGCGGCAAGAGCTGGGAGCCGGTGGGAAACAAGTTCGAATACGACGGCATCCCCGGCACTCACCAGTGGTATGATGGCACGCCTCACCCGTGGGAGTTCAAGCGGGTCTGGCACCTCGAGCCCTCAGTGGCCGATCCTGACACTGTCTACGCCGGCATCGAGGATGCCGCACTCTTCAAGTCCACCGATGGTGGCCAGTCCTGGCAGGAGCTCTCCGGGTTGCGCGGTCACGGCTCCGGATCACACTGGGTGCCGGGGGCCGGCGGCATGGGACTGCACACCATCCTGCTCGACCCGGCCAATCCGCGGCGGATGCATGTTGCCATCTCGGCGGCCGGCGTCTTCCGCAGCGATGATGCCGGGGCGACCTGGGCTCCGAAGAACCGCGGCCTTCGTTCCGACTTCATGCCCGATCCGACGGCAGAAGTGGGCCACTGTGTCCACCGCATTGCCCGTCATCCAACTCGTCCGGACGTCCTCTTCATGCAGAAGCACTGGGATGTCATGCGCAGCGACGATGCCGGCGACTCCTGGCGCGAAGTGAGTGGCAACCTTCCCACCGACTTCGGTTTTCCGATCGATATCCACGCGCATGAGCCCGAAACGATCTACGTCGTCCCGATCAAGAGCGACGCCGAGCACTTTCCGCTGAAGGGAAGGCTGCGCGTCTATCGCAGCAGGACGGGCGGCCAGGAATGGGAGCCGCTCACCAAGGGGCTGCCGCAGCGGAACTGCTACGTCAACGTCCTCCGCGAGGCAATGACGGTCGATTCGCTCGATGCGTGCGGGGTGTACTTCGGCACCACCGGCGGACAGGTCTATGCCTCGACCAACGCGGGAGACAGCTGGAAAGCCATCGTCCGTGATCTCCCGGCCGTCTTGTCGGTCGAGGTCCAGACGCTGCCATGATTCGCGTCGAGCTGCCGTCGCCCTTGTGCGCGCTGGCGCGAATCAGTGGCGAGGTCGTGGTCGACGTCCAGGGCCCGGCGACTCAGCGGCTCGTGCTCGACGCTGTCGAGGCGAGGTACCCGACATTGCGCGGGACCATGCGCGACCAGGTCACGGGCAAGCGCAGGGCGTTTCTGCGATTCTACGCCGGTGGCCAGGACCTCTCGCACGAATCGCCGGATACGCCACTCCCGGCCGCGGTTTCGAGCGGCGCCGAGCCATACCTCATCGTGGGAGCAATTGTCGGCGGCTAGCCGATCATGCCGCCGGCGCCAACGCCGGCACCGTGAACCCGATGTATTCGAGCTCTGCCGCCAGGGCCGTCGCCTGCTCTGCCGCCAGTTCAACCAGCGGTGGCCGGACGGTGGCCCACACCGGGTCGTTGCGGAACGCAGCGACAACGCTCTTCAGCGCGGCGAGCATCGGATAGTTCTGGTCGACCGCTTCGCGAACCAGGTTGAGCCGGACCTGCTGTGCCTCGGCCGCGGCCCCATCCCATTCGGCACAGAGTTTCCGGATGGCGGCAGCATTGATGTTGGCGGTCGCCGAGATGCACCCCGCGCCACCGTGCCGCATGGTGGCGAGGAGGAAGTTCTCGTTGCCGGTGAAGACGTCGAATCCCGCGGCCGCAAAGGCCTTGAGGAAGGTCTGGGTGTTGGCCCACTTGCCCGAGCTGTCCTTCATGCCGGCGATCGTGCCAGGATACGCCTTCAGCAAGCGCTCGACCAGTGCCGTGGTGATGCCGACTGCAGTGACCGGCGGAATGTGGTAGAGATACAGCCGGAGTCGCGTGTCACCGACCCGCTCGATCACCTCGCTGAAGTACCGGTACAGTCCTTCGTCGCTCACGCCTTTGTAGTAGAACGGTGGCAGCATCAGCACGCCGGCACAGCCATGCTCCACCGCGTGCCGCGTCAGCCGCACCGTGTCCATGAACGAGCAGCAGCCGGTGCCCGGCATCATCCGGGCGGGGTCACAGCCCGCGGCAATCACCGCATCCAGCAGCGCCACTCGTTCCTCGGGCGCCATCGAGTTCGCTTCGCTGGTGGTGCCGAACAGCGCCAGCCCGGAGTGCTGTGCCAACAGCCACTGGCAGTGTTCGATCAAGCGCCCGGCGTCGGGGGCGAGGTCGGTACCGAACGGCGTGAGGACCGGCGTAATGAGGCCGCCAAGGCGCTGGGTCACCGTTGTACTCCGGATTGATGGTCGGCGATCTGTCTCACGCATGACCTTCGGTTTCCATGACACCATCGAAGAAATCGACCACGCCGGTCTCCAGCGAATACTCGGCGCCCACCACGAATAGCCCCTCGTTCTGGATCAACTGCTCGAGCACTTCCGATCCGTGCCGGAGATGGTCGACCGAGGCACGGATGTTCGCCCGCCCGGCGTGGTGGACCAGCGCCTCGCGATCGTGCCGGAGTTCCGTGGCCAGCAGCGTTTCGACCGAAGGCCGGATCCGGGCGACGATCGATCGCAGGTTCCGTGACTGATGGTCACCCGGTTGCTGCAACTGGTCCAGCGTGGCGAGGATCGCCCCGCACTGGGAATGCCCCAGCACGACCACGAGCCGGGTATGGTACCGCTCGGCGGCAAACTCGACACTGCCGACCTGTGACGCCGCCACGATATTGCCGGCCACGCGAATCACGAACAGGTCGCCCAGCCCCTGGTCAAAGACGATCTCCGCCGGCACCCGGGAGTCGGAGCAGCCGAGGACGATGGCAAACGGTTCCTGGCCATCCACCAGCGCGGTGAGACGGGCCTGGCTCGCCAGCACGTCGTGCGTCCGGATGCCGGAGGCAAAGCGGCCGTTGCCGTCCCGCAGGCGTTCGAGGGCTTCTCGGGCAGGGATCACGCCAGCTCCTTCTTCAGGACAGCCACCAACTTGTCGACTTCTTCCCCTGAATTGAACAGGTGCGTCGAAATCCGATGGCCGTTCAGCCAGTTCCCGGGTACGACCTTCACCTGGATGTTGTGCTTCTCCCGCAGCGTGGCCTGAAGCGTGGCGCTGTCGATGGCGTCGGGGAGCCGATAGGTCAGGTTGGGCGAGGCGAGGGGGCCGGGGGGGGCGCTCACCACCCGCACCTTTGGTACCCCCTGCAGTGCGGCATGCAGCCGCGCACCCAAGGCAAGATTTTCCTGCTCGATCCGGGCGATTCCAAGGGCGGTGACATAGTCGATCGCCGCGTCGAGCCCGAGCACGCTGGGAATGCTGCAGACGCCCGAGGACGCAGAATAAGCCTGGCGGCCGCCCTGGAGCGCGATCGGATCAACGGTCTTCCCAAGCTCCTCGCTCAGGTAGAGCAGCCCGGTTCCCTTGGGCCCGAGCAGCCACTTGTGCCCGCTGGTCGCGTAGGCGTGACATCCCAGCGCCTTCACGTCCACCGCAACACCGCCAACCGCCTGAGCCCCGTCGACCACGGCAATGCAGCCGCGGGAGCGTGCCAGCGCCGACAATTCGGCCACCGGCATCCGCAGTCCGGTCGAACTGAGCAGGTGCGAGAAGGAGAGCACGCGGGTGCGCGGCGTGATCGCCCTGGCGAACCGGTCGACGATGGCTTGCGCGTCGTTCTCGCCCGGCGGGATGGCCACGATGTCGAGCACCACGCCCTGCCGGCGTCCGACATGATCCCAGCAAACCCGTCCCCCGGGATGTTCCTGGTCGGTGGTGAGTACCCGATCGCCCGCCGTGAGGGTGAGCCCCTGCGCCACCCAGTTCATCCCCTCGGTGGTGCACTTGGTGAGGACGAGTTCTTCGGTCTGGCAACCGAGGAACCGCGCCGCCTTGGCGCGCACCTCGTCCATTGCCTTCTTGAGCGTGCCATAGCCGTACAGGGTGGGATTGAGTTCGAGCTCCTGCCACACGGCGATCGCCCGCTCCATCACCGGGCGTGGCGTCGGGCCAAGGGAGCCGGTCTGCAGGTAGGCCAGGCCGGGGGCAAAAGCGAAGTCCCCAGGCGCCGCCAGGCCCCGCGCCACGTTATCTCCGGCGAACGGCGCTTGGCCGGTCTCCCACGCCCCGGTGGGTAACAGGCTGGCGGCGGAGAGCGCGCCAAGCGAGGAGAGGAAGGCGCGACGATCAGCAAGGTGGTCGGTCATCCGCTCGAGCGAACCTCCGATCAGGGCCGAGGTGAATCTCACCCATCATATCGTCGATCGGGTTGTTTCGCGTCGCACGGGAAGTCTACATAGACGACGACGTTACTCCCAATTAACGTCCTTTCTCGCTGGTCACCGAGGTAGCTTCAGGTTGTCCTGGAAGAAGGGAGATGAGAGAGCTGCGCTTCCTGATTCGCACCTGCGCCACCCTGGTGGCCGCCACAGCGCTCGGTTCCTCCGGTCGCTCCCAAGCCACCCGGCGTAGTACGCGCCGGGGTGACGATCCCACCTCCCGCCGGTCGCGGCCACCTCTCCGCGGGCGCCTTGCTATTGAGGCAACCTTCGTCCTCGAGTCTGGTGACTGACCCGATGACCGGACCGGGGCCCAAGACGCGAATCCTCGTGGTCGAGGACGAGACCATCGTCGCCCGCGACATCGAGCTTCAACTGGAGGCGCTGGGCTACGAGCAGGTCGGACAGACGAGCACCGGCGAGCAGGCTGTTGTCCTCGCCGGCGAGTTGCGACCCGACCTGGTGCTCATGGACGTGCAGCCCGCCGGAGCCATCGACGGTATCGCCGCCGCCGAGGCTATCCGGACGCAATACGGCGTCCCCGTGGTCTTCATGACCGCGTTTGCCGGCATCGAAACAGTGACCCGTGCCAAGGCCTCCGAATCGTTCGGGTACATCCTGAAACCGTTCGCCGAGCGCGAGTTGCGCATTGTCCTCGAGATGGCCCTCTCCAGGCACCTGATCTACACCGAGCTGCGAGAGAGCGAGGAACGGGCGCGCACCCTGATCGAGTGGAGTCCCGAAGCCATCGTGGTGCACCGGAACGGGAACATCCTCTACGTCAATCCCGCCGCGCTGTTGATGTTCGGCCTGACCTCCGCGAGCGAGGTTGTCGGCACGTCCATCTTCGAGCGGATCCATCCGCAGTCCAAGCCCTTCGTCCAGGAGCGGATGCGGGATCTCTCGCTCCGGGGCGTGGTCACACCGATGGATCTCCTGCGAGGGCTCAAGCAGGACGGATCGATCATCGAAGTGGAAGCCCGGAGCGTGATGATCACCTACAATGGTGCGCCGGCCATTCACTCCTCGATGCACGACATCACCGCGCGCGTTCGCGCCGAGGCCTCCCTCCGCCTCAAGAGCGCCGCCCTGGAGGCTGCGGCGAGCGCGATCGTGATCACTGATCGTGAGGGCACGATTGAGTGGGCCAACTCGGCCTTTACCACCTTCACCGGGTACAGTGTCGCCGAGGCCATCGGCCGGAAACCGGGGGCCCTGCTCAAATCAGGCAAGCACGACAAGGCGTTCTACCGGAGCCTGTGGGACACCATTCTCACCGGCTCGCTGTGGCACGGCGAGATAACCAACCGCCGCAAGAACGGGAGTCTCTACTTCGAGGAGATGACGATCACCCCGTTGAAGAACGAAGCCGGGAAGATCACCCACTTCATCGCGGTCAAGCAGGACATCACCGAGCGGAAGCGGCTGGAGGAGCAATTCCGTCAGTCGCAGAAGATGGAATCGATCGGCCGACTGGCTGGCGGCATCGCCCACGACTTCAACAACATGCTGGGCGTGATTCTCGGGAACCTCGAGCTGGCCATCCCGCGTGCCGAACAATCTCAGGTGCTTCACGCCGAACTCCTCGAGATCCAGGACGCCGCCAAACGATCGGCCATCCTCACGAAACAGCTGCTGGCCTTCGCCAGGAGGCAGCCCACCGCGCCTCGGGTACTAGACCTCCGCGCGGCCGTGACCACAATTGTCCCGATCCTGCAGCGGCTGGTCGGCGAGAGGATCTCGATCGCCGTGGCGGGGTCCAAGAAAACGTGGCCGGTCTCGATCGACCCGTCACAACTGGACCAGGTCCTGATCAACCTCATTGTCAACGCCCGCGATGCCATTGCCGGTGCTGGCACCGTCACCCTCACAACAACCAACTGTGTCATCGACGCCCGCTATGCCGCCCACGTCGGTGCGACACCCGGGGAGTATGTCCGGCTCCTGGTGAGTGACGATGGCTGCGGCATAGCCGACTCCGTGCTGCAACACGTCTTCGAGCCGTTCTTCACGACCAAGGCCGTTGGGGTGGGCACCGGCCTCGGGCTGTCCACCGTGTACGGCACCGTCCGGCAGCACTTCGGGTTTGTCACTGCCTCGAGCGAACCGGAGCGTGGCACGACGTTCGAGGTCTGCCTGCCTCGCCATCTGGGCGAGGAGGCGCTGAAGTGGACACCGCCGGAAACGGCGATTGCCGGGCGTGGCTGGGAGACGGTCCTGGTGGTCGAGGACGAGGCCGGGATCCTGAGGCTCACCACCAAAGCGCTCACCGCATCGGGCTATACCGTCCTCTCGGCAGCCAGTCCCGCGGAAGCCCTTCAGGTGGCGGTCGGGCACGCCGGCGAGATCCACCTGATACTGACGGACGTCGTCATGCCCGGAATGAATGGCCAGGAACTGACCGACAGGTTGCTATCACTCCGCCCGGGCCTCAAGCGCCTCTTCATGTCGGGGTATCCCGCGGAGGTCATGGCCGAAGGTGGCGTTCTACCTGAGGGGGTCTCCTTCATTCAGAAGCCATTCCTCGTCACGGACCTGCGAACCAGGGTGCGTGACTTGCTGGACGCTGGCTGAGGCTCAGGAGGTCCGGCGCAAGGCGTGGATGTGCTGGTTGAGAAAGTAGCGCGACAGGACGTCGTCGGGCAGGCTGTCCGCACCCGCCACGACCCCGATGCACCACGACGACCCACAGTGACATTCGAACGGTTCGGCCATCTGCCACTCGGTCGACGGGTAGAAGAAGGCGAGCTCCTCGCCCGGGGCGATGTCGCGGATCGCCATGACCGTCAGGTCGGTGGTGTCGATGATCACGTTCGGCGCGCACGAATGGTTCATGAAGGTCAGCGGTCCGATGCCCGCCAGGTGGGTGCTCACGCCGGACTGGACAGTGAAGCGATTGGCGGCCGCCACCTCATGATGCCCGGTCATCTGGAGAATCATCGCGCCGGCACGGATCGGCCCATTGGTCACCACATGCTTCCCCTTCCGGCCATTGTCCTCGACCACCCTGAGCAGGTGCCGTGGCGCGGTGGCCTGGGTCATGGCTTGCGCAGCTCTTCCCGAGCGGTCACGGAATTGCCAGCCAGCCCGTGCACATGGCCGCGGCAGGACACGGCGCCGCAGGTGCAGCGGAACGGCTCGCTCTGTTCATTCATCATCAGGGCGTAGTCAAGGGTGAGCTCCTCGCCCGCGGCAATGTCACGTCGCGCCACGATGTCCAGTCCCTGGTACTCCGCATTCGGGTCGCAGGAGTGGTTCTGCGGGGACCATCTCAGCGGATCCTCGTCCCACAGCGCGTAGACCTCGTCGCTCAACGGCACGGCGTAGTGCCTGAACGCCCGCCGGTCATCGGCCTGCCAGTGGGTCGCCACGTGGCGCTTGGTGACCAGCCGCTGCGCCCGGCCTTCGCCGCGGAAGATGATGTCGCCCTTGGCCAGCGGCTCGGTGGCAAAGATGCCGTATCCCGAGACGCCGTTGCCCTGCATCCGGTAGCGCTTCTGGCGCCGGCGATGGCGCGCCATTCCCTCGGCGATGATCTGCTCGGCGAAGCCGGCCGGGCCGATGCCATCATACCGGACGACGAAGTCGGCGGACCCCTCGTATCCATCGGTGTAGAACACGGAACAGGTGAAGTTGACCTCGAGAAAGAAGATCTCGCCGGCGGCGTTCATCCGGAAATCCATCCGGGCGTAGCCCACGCCACCGAACGCCGTGAACACCTTGCACGCGGCCTCCTGGAGGCGCTGGCACAATGCCTCGTCGCGGACAGGAATATTGGCCGAGGGATGCAGGTCGGACGTCTTGAGGGCGTAGGTCTTGAACCGGACTCCTGCGGGAAACTGGTACTCCACCGGCAGGAGGGCACGACCCGCGCCGCTCTCCTGGTCGCTTCCCAGCACCAGGACGGTGAACTCGCGCCCGTCGATGAATTCCTCCACGATCAGTTCTTCATACTCGTCCAGCGTCGCTTGCACCTTCACCAGCAGCCCGCGCTCGTCGTGCACCAGCGACTGCTCATCCACTCCCAGGCTGTCGCCGGCAAACGCCGGCTTCACGAAGAGAGGGAACCGGAGTCGCGAGGCCACGGCGCCCACGTCGGCGAGGGTTCGCACCAGGCCATGGGCGGGGGTGGGCACACCGGCGGTATAGGCGACGTACTTCATCGTCGGCTTGGGCAGGTGATACAGGTGTGCCGGTGGCCCGGTGTATGGCAGGTTCAACAGATCGAGAGAGTGAATCACGTCGATCGACGGCACGTCCCACTCGAGATAGCCTTCGTTCAGGTTGACGAAGATGTCATATCCCTGGTGCGACAGTTCCTTGATCTGTTTATAGGTGGTCAGCTTGTGCAACGCGACGTGGTCGACGGTGTGCCCGGGCAGCAGCCGGGCGAGATCGCGGGGTGGGTCGTAGTGGCGGTAGTCGACGTTGGATGTGGTGTAGTCCGGCTGCAACACACAGATCTTCATGGCGCCTCGGACGGCACGTACGATGGTGCGATGGCCAGCGCGTCGTCGAGAATTTCACTCACCACCTGGCTGTAGGGCAGGTTGGCGAATCGCAGGATGGCGCCGATGGAGGTGTGGTCCTCGTCCTCGGAGATGCCGCACTGGGCATTCACCTCGAGCACGAAGAGCTGGCCGGTCTCCGGATCGTAGCGAAGGTCCACCCGGCCGTATCCCGTCCCCTCGACCGCCGCGTACGCAGCCCAGCTCATGTCGCAGATCGCCGGCACCAGCTCGGCCGGGACCGGAGCGTACTGCCAGAGGTATTGATCGGGACCAATCGGTGTTTCGCGCTCGTAGATCTCCCAGAGACGGTCGAACGAGAGAAACTGCTCGGTGGCGGGGAGCGAGTCGTGGAAGACTCTCTCGACTGGCGGGTAGACCCGCCGCCGTTCCGGAACATCGTAGGAGCCGGTGATGAAGGTCGTGAACTCCCTGCCACTGATGAAGCGCTCCGCGAACACTCCGCCACCGGTCAGGTCCCAGCCGTGATAGCCGTCATACAGCTGCCGGACCTCACGACGCAGCGCCTCGGCCGAGTCGACCACCGACTTGATGGTGATTCCCATGCTGCCGGCGGAAACGGCCGGCTTGACGATCAGCGGGGTCCCGAGCCGCCTCAGGATGCCCCGGGCATTGGTGACCTTGGGGGGAATGACCTCCCAGGTGGGCGTCGGCACCCCGGCCGCCTCGAAGGCGGTCTTCATGTCGATCTTGGAGGTCGTCACCTCGTAGAAGCGCTCATCCGCCCCAGTGAAACAGAGGCCGAGCTGCTTGAGGCGGCGGATGACGTTGACCCCCGGCACCCCATTCAGTTCGTCCCCGTCACACAGGTTGAACACCACCGGGGTCCAGCCGTCGGAGTCGCTGATGATGCGGTCGAGTGTGGCGTCGACGTCGTCCAGGGTGACCGGCGTCCAGCGCCACTCGATCCCCAGGGCGGCGAACACCCGCTCGTACTCGGCCCGGCTCTGGGTATAGTCGCTGTAGTAGTCGAGGTTGGGGTCCGCCGTGGTGAGGACGGGCACCAGGACCCAGACCAGAAGTGGCCCGAGGGCCTGCGCCTCTCCATTCGACGGAGTGGCAGTCATGCGGGCGGAATGAGGTGTGGTTGGGGCAGCCGTGAGCAGTCGGTGCGTGGCATTGCTTGGAACGTACCATAAGAAGGCGAGGTCGGGAAGAGTCTGTCGCTGCCAAGGGGTCCTTCCCTTCGCTCCGGACGAAGCGCCCCCCTCAACCCGATCCCGCGCGAAGCGAAGGCGGGGGGATTGGGCTACCCCCGCATTCGCCAGAGATACGACAGCTTGAGGAAGAAATCGCTGCGCACGGCGCGGAGGGTCGTCCTGCCCGCCAGGTCCGGCCGTTGACTCACGTTGCCATAGCCGAAGTACACCACCGTCCCCGGCGTCGGCAGGTAGGTGAAGAGGAAATTCGCCTGCAGCGCGCGCTGATCGTAGGCCAGCGCCGGCACCCAGGCGCCACCACTCTGGATCACGAGCGGCAGGTTGGTGCGCGAATCATCCCGGAGCGCGTCCCGCGAGTCGATCGAGTACTGGGTGATCACGCGCAGCTGGAAGGCGCGCGACAGCTGGTATTCCACCGTCCCCACCGCCACGTCCTGCAACAGGACGCGGGTGCCGTCACTCGGCCGGTAGACCCGGCTGTCATTGTACGACAGGTTGAAGCGGAGCCGGTCGTTGGGTCGGAGGTTCATCCCGAGGCTTGAGGTGAACAGTCGGCCGGAGGACCACTCGTTGTAGTTCTCGTCATACAATCCCGCGAGGGTGAAGAAATTGAAGTCGAAGTGCTTCAGTGACGGGGTGCTGACCGAAAACACCACGTCGTTGTTTGGCAGGGTGGCGCCGCCCCCGGTGAACGGAGTCACCGTGCCATCCGGCTGCCGCACGCCGTAGCCGCGGTAGATGGTCGAGTCGTAGCCGAAGGTCTCGGTGAAGTACGACACCCCGGCGTTCCACCCGCCCCTGAACCGGGCGTTGACGTTGAAGTGCAGGTAGCGGTTGAGAATCGGGCCGCCGTTGACGAAGTTGTCGTATTTCCAGGATCCCTGGACCGTGACCCCGCCGGTGAGCGATTCCACCGTGTGCTGGTCGAACAGCCAGGTGTAGCTGGGGTCGATGGACGCGTTCACGATGTCCCGCTGGCCGATCAGGCCGGCGCGGGTGATGAAGTTCGCCGGCACCCCCGACAGGCCGGTGCTCAGCCGGAAGTTGCGCCCGGCGCGGCGGAACCCCGCGCTCCAGAGCGGGGCGTCGGTCACGACGCCATTCCGGCTGTCGTGGGCAAAGGCGGCGCTCCACGTCAGGGAATTGATCCTGCCGAGGACCAGGCGACCGTCAACGGCGGCAACACGATTGCTGGCCGACCCGTCATGCTGCTCGGTCCAGAGCACGCCGACGCGGGACCCCGGCCCCAGGTCGTGGGAGGCTCGCAGGATGCCGTAGACCGGGTTCTCGCCAAAGGACGACCCGGCCTTGTCGTCAACGGCCGCGAGCAGGCCGACCTGATTGTCGCCAACCTTGCCGGTGAGCTTCGTGGCAACCACCGGCTGCACCAGGCGGCGGGTGTAGATCAGGCCGGCCGGTGCGTCGAACTGTTCGACCCCGTCGAGAAAGAACGGCCGGCGTTCGGGGTATCGAAGCGTCTGGCGGGGGTCGAAGGCGAACTGCGTCACGTCGCTTTCGATCTGCGAAAAGTCCGGGTGGGCGGTCGCGCGAAACGTGAGGTTCGGCGTGACGCCGTAGCGCAGGTCACCGCCAATCTCCGGACGGCCGCCGCTGTAGTCGAAGGCCTGGTCGGCCCCCGGGGCGGTGCCGGTCAGGTGTGAGGTCACCGTCGGCACGATGTCGAGCACGTGCCCGGCGGTCAGGTCGGTCAGCCCTTCGAGTTTGCCCGACTGCGCCAGGAACGATGACGCGGCGAGCTTCGCCATCGTCCACGTCAACTCCTGGCCGGTGCGCTGGACCTTGCGAAGGAAGTTGATGCCCCAGGTCTGCGTCTTGCCCGCCTGGAAGCGGATGCTCTTGAACGGGATGCGAATCTCCACCTCGTACCCGTCCGGCGTGATGCGCCCCTTGGAGTCCCAGACGAAATCCTGGGAGAGGTCGGGTGACTGGCGCGTGGCAGCGCCGCACCCGGTCATGCCGCACGACAGGCTGCCGCTTTCATTGAGCGCCCCGTCTGCCTGCACGCCGAGCGGGTTGGTGGCGAAGAGCATCGCCTGCCGCCCGTCGTTGAAGGTCGACAGGTACATCTGGATGTTGTCGTCGCTGAAGATGTGGTCCCGGGTCGCCAGGGTGGCATGCACGGCGCCGGACGTGTCGAAGGCCCGAATGCCGATATGCAGCGCCGTCGGTGAGTACCAGACCAGAACTTCGGTCGAATCGGCCGCCGGCACCCCGTCGACCGGGGTGAACTGGGAAAAGCCGGTGAGCAGCGCGGCCTGTCGCCACATCGGCTCGTCGAGCACGCCGTCCACCAGCACGGCACCCTCGAGCCTGGGCGGCTGCACCGTGATCTCCCCCTTCCGGCCGGAATGGCTGACAGGATCGCTGGGGCCGGTCGGTGACATCAGGAGCAGAGCTCCAAGCGCAAGCGGGACTGCCAGCATGCAACCTGCCGGGAAAAGGGTGACTCGAGGCGAGTCCTATCGATACGGGATGCGCGGGGGTCGGGTTTCGTCGTGAGGCAGGAGGGAGGAGAAACGAGCTCCTCTTCCCTCCTCTCTCGTCGCTCATCTCCTGCGTCTCGTCCCCCTCGTTGCCACGGCCGCGACCGGATCCTCCGGCCACGAGTGCTTGGGGTAGCGGCCCCGGAGGTCCTTGCGCACATCGAAGTACCCCGTCTTCCAGAACGAGGCGAGGTCGCGCGTCACCTGGACCGGCCGGCGAGCCGGCGAGAGCAGATGCATGACGACGGGTACTCCGGCAACCCTTGGCGTTTCGCCGAGGCCGAAGACCTCCTGGAGGCGCACCGCGAGCACCGGTGCCTCGGGGTCGGCGTAGTCGAGCGCAATCGACGAACCGCTGGGCACCACGATCCGCTCCGGTGCACGTTCGGCCAGCGCGCGCCGCTGCTCCCATGGCAGCAGCGCCAGGAGCGCCTCACCAAGGTTCACCTCGGCGATCTCGGCCAGGGAGCGACAGCCGGTCAGTCGCGGCGCCAGCCACTCCTCGAGGGTGGCGGCGAGGGTCTCGTCACCGACATCGGGCCATGAGGCATCGTGCGCGTGGAGAAAGGCGAGACGCTGACGCATGCCGCGCGACGATTCATCCCAGGGCAAGGCCGTGACCCCGCGACGGCGGATTCGCTCCAGCAGCACCGCAGCGATCCGGTCGGGATCGGGCCTCGCCAGTGCCGATTCAGCGAGCACCAGCGCACCGAGCATGGTACGGCGCCGCGCGATTACGGATTCCGTCGCATCGTTCCAACTGATGTCTTCGAAAGTCCCGACCTGCTCGGCGGCATGGGCCAGCAGGTCGGCAGGGTCGAGTGTTGCCGCGAGGTAGATCCGGCTCTCGCGGCCACCGTCGTCGAGCTGGGCGGCGACGATCCACTCGGCCTGGGCCAGCGGATCCGATGTCGGCAATGTCGCTCCGCGGCCATTGCGGAGCAGGAAGCGACCGGCGGCGCCGCGCCGCTGTGCCACCCGGTCAGGGTAGGCCAGCGCGAGCAGCAGACCGGCATCATCGCCAGCCTCACCTCTCGCCTCACGCTTCTCGCCTCTCGCTTCTCCGATTCTCCTCCGCCACTCCGCCGCGCCATCGCGCACCCGAGCCACCGCTCCCCGGTCTATCGTCGCACCGGCCAGCATCATCGTGTCGGCATCACGATCGACGGCATCGAGCCGCAACTGCACGTCAGCCGGCGGCGGGCCGTCCTCCCCTCGCAGGACATCGCGCTCCTCGAGCAGTGCCACCAGTACCGCGGCACGCGCCACCACTGCCGGGCCGTCCTCGCGGGCGCGGACCAGCATGTGGGCAAGGCGCGGATGAGTGCCGAGCTCGGCCATCGCCCTACCGTGCCGGGTGAGCCGTCCGTCGGCATCGATCGCGCCGAGCAGTGCGAGCAGTTGGCGCGCCTGGGCAAACGCCGCCGAGGGCGGTGGATCGAGCCAGCGCAGTCCGGCGGGATCGGCGAAGCCAGCTGATGCCAGGTCGAGGGCGAGCGGGGCCAGGTCAGCGTCGAGAATCTCGGCGCGGGTGCTGGGCACCAGCCCGGCCTCATCGGCCTTGCTCCAGCATCGGATGCAGCTCCCCGGCTCGAGGCGCCCGGCGCGCCCGCGCCGCTGATCGGCGGAAGCGCGCGTCACCCGCACCGTCTCGAGCCGGGTCATCCCGGTGCGCGGTGAAAATCGCGGAATGCGCATCAGCCCGGAATCGACCACGACCCGGATGCCATCGATCGTCAGCGATGTCTCGGCAATGTTGGTCGCCAGCACCACCTTGCGACTCCCAGCCGGTGCCGGCGCGATCGCCGAGTCCTGCGCCTCGATCGACAACGCGGCGTAAAGCGGATGGACGGTGGTGCCTGCCGGCAGCGGCCCGCCCGCCAGGAGGTCGGCGACGCGGCGGATCTCCGCCGCTCCCGGAAGGAAGACCAGAATCGAGCCGGTCTCCTCCGACAGGGCCTCGCGCACCACGCGGGCGACGTGCGGCTCGATCCACTGGCCGGCTGCCGGCGGCTGGTGCCGCGTAAACACCGGAAAGGCCCGGGCCTCGCTGGTGAGCAGCGGCGCGTCGCCGAGCAGCGTGGCAACCGCCGCGCCATCGAGTGTTGCCGACATCACCAGCACGCGGAGGTCGGGACGCAGCAGTTCGGCGGTGGCAAGGGTGAGGGCGAGTCCGGTGTCGGCGACGAGCGAGCGCTCGTGAAATTCGTCGAAGATCACCAGTCCGGTGCCGCTCAGGGCGGGATCGTCCTGCAGCATTCGGGTCAGGACGCCCTCGGTCACCACCTCGATCCGCGTCCGGGGCCCCACGCGGGTGTCGAGCCGCACCCGGTAGCCCACCGTCTCGCCCACCCGCTCGCGCAATGTGGTCGCCATGCGATGCGCGGCCGCCCGGGTGGCCAGCCGCCGCGGCTCGAGCATGACGATCCGCTGTCCGGCCAGCCATGGCGCATCGAGAAGCGCCAGCGGCACCGCGGTGGTCTTGCCTGCACCGGGAGGTGCGACGAGCACCACGCGACGGTGGGCAACCAGCGTCGAGCCGATGGTGGGGAGGAGGGGCGAGATCGGGAGCATGGGCGAGATTGGTGAATGCGAAGGTGGGAGGTACTGGTGATGGGTCATTGGTGACACGGAGTGAACGACGCGCTGTTTCCCCAGCTCACCCTTCACCAGTCTCCAGTCGCCTCTTACCGCTGCACCACGTACAATCCGCGCCCTTGCGGGCCGTAGGCCTCGAGTTCCACGGCGCCAAGTCCGGCCTGGCTGAACGCCGCGCGATACTCTGCGTCGGTGAACAGGGTGAGGGCGCGCATGTCCTGCACGTGACGTACGCCTTGCTCATCACCGATCAGGTAGTGCACGTCGAGCAACGTCCTGTTGCCGACGACGCGGGTGTAGTTCATCCGCTGGACCACCAACGAGCCGCGATAGGCACGGTCGGCCTTGAGATGACCGTCCTGGGCAAGCTCCGGCGACAGCCATGGCTCGAGCAGCAGCACGCCGCCCGGGGCCAGGTGGTCTCCCATCCGGCCAATGGCGCGCGCGAGCTCGGCTGGAGTGGTCATATAGCCGATCATCCCGAACAGGCAGAGCACCGCTTCATACCGCGCCGGGAGGGAAAAGTCCCGCATGTCCCCTTCGTGCAGCGGCACGTCGTGCAACCGGCGGCGAGCGAGGGCAAGCATGGCCGGGTCGCGGTCGAGTCCCTCGGGGAGATACTTGCCTCGCCACTGCTTCAGCACCGCCAACCGGAGTCCCGGCCCGCAGCCCACTTCGAGCACGTGCCGTGGCGGCGGCACTACGCCCGGCTCAGGCGCAGGCAGCAGTCGGTCAAGCAGGACATCGACGAGGCCGATCTCGTGCTGATAGGACTTGCCGGTGTAGAGCGCCTCGTAGGCGTCCTCGGTCTGGGCCATGTGGGCGGAACTCCGTATTGGACGAGCTGGGAAGATAGGCGTGTGACTGGTGACTGGTGACTGGATGATTGGGGAATGGTGACTGGGCTGACTATCAATCACCGATCTCCAGTCACCCATCACCTTCAGAAGTACACCCCCCCGCTCACCACCACCTGCTTCCCGCCCCACAGTTCCGCGCGGCCCTGGACGAAACGCTCCCGGCCTTCTCGGATCCGACGTGCCATCCCGCCAGCGCGTTGAGTCCGAGGGCAGTTCCCATGACACCGGGGGCATTGCCGGTGTAGTCGACGCTCTGCTCCGTGAAGTTGAAGCCACCGCCGATATAAGATCGCCTTCAGTTTCGGGAGATCGTACGTCCCGTCCATGTTGATCTCCCAGTAGGTCTGCTGGTGCTTCGAGCCGTCGGCCACGGGATAGTCCGGCGCAAAGAAGTAGTCGAAGGTCATGACACCCATCAGCCCGCGCTTCTGGTTCCAGGCCCTGAGCGGAAAACGCAGCCCGGCTCCCACGCCACTGACGGCACTCCCCGAAACGTCACTGCCGTAGTTGTACTGCAGGACCGGCGCGAGCTGGGCGCGGGCTCGCCCGGGAACCAGGAACTGGGCGAGGAGAGCCGCGGTAACTGCCAGGGCGAGGGCTGAGGGACGCGGCGAGAACATCAGGCGCTCCGTGAAGGGTTGCTGATCACTACGCCCGGGGCATCCCGGGCGTTGGTCCCGAACGCAGGACGGGCCGTCGCTCGAAGGCGACGACCCGTCCCATTGGAACCGCGCGACCGGTGTTGCCCCGGCCCTGGACTACTTGATGTGGATGCCGCCCTTGAAGATGAGCGCGCTGCCGCTGGCGGTGTTGAGCTTCACCTCGGCGAAGGGCATCAGCTTCGAGTTACCCATGAAGTTGACGCCACCGACGAGGTGCAGGTTCGTCGAACTGGCACTGGCATCGCACAGGGAGCCGTAGAGGTTGCAATACGAGTTGTCATAGCTGTACGACCAGTTGCCATAGGTAAGCCCGGCACCGACGTAGGGCTTCAGATCGGACTTCTCGGTCGCAATGTCGAACAGGCCGTCTGCGGCCACCTCCCAGTACTTTGTGGAGAAACCTCCGAAATTGGTGCTGCTCGGAAAGAAGTAGTCGAACGCCACACGACCGGTGATCGGATGCTCGCTGATGTCCGCCAGATGGTACTTGACGAACGCACCCGCACCAATGCCGACATGTTGTGTGCCGAAGGCGCCCTCCACTCCGAACCGCACACCGCTCGTCTGCGCCTGCGCACCAGCCCCCGGCGCGAGCAACACCAGCCCCAGCACCGCGCTCGCACCAATCGCCATTCCTTTCAGCATTCTCACCGACATGGATTCTCTCCTAGAAGGGTGGACACGACCATTCACGGCCCATGTCAGGCGAACTCCGACGTCCAGACACGGCTGTTAAGAGCTAACCGTATTGCCTGCAACTGTCTAGGGGGGTCGGGCGTTACCTTACTTTGGAACGTGCCCACAATACTCTGGTCCACCGACCCCCACCTCGACCACACCTCTCCGGCGATCCGTGACCGATTCCTCGACGCCCTGCGCGACGGCCCGGGGCAGGTGGTCCTTCTCACCGGCGACACCTCGAACGCCGCACGCCTGGCAAACGACCTCGAGGCCATCGCGGACGCCGCCGGGCGCCTGGTATACCACGTCCTCGGCAACCACGACCACTACGGAGCCACCGTTGGCGCCGTCCGGGACATGATTGTGGCACTCGGCCAGCGTCGCCCCGACATCCAGTGGCTCCCGCCGACCGGAGTGAATTTGCTGGCAGGGCTCGCGCTGGTCGGTGTTGACGGCTGGGCGGACGGCCGTGATGGTGACCCCCTCACCACCCCGCTCCGCCTCAACGACGACCGGTTGATCGGCGAACTTGCCGCGGCGCCGGGCCGGGCCGGCAAGCTCGCCGTCAAGCGAGCGCTGGCCGACGCCGACGCCGCGCGTCTCAAGACGTTGCTCGAACGGGCTGCCCCTGCCGCGCACCAGATCGTGGTCGCCACCCATGTTCCGCCATTCATCGAGGCGCTGCCGCAGTCTGGGCCACTTTCACGACCGGAATGGCATTCACTTCTCATCTGTGGCGCGACGGGCGCGGTCCTCCGCGCCTTTGCCGTCAGCCACCCGAGCCACCGGATCGTCGTGCTGGCTGGACACACTCACGCCGAGACCGACGTGGAAATCCTGCCCAACCTCCGTTGCGTTGTTGGTGGTGCGCGCTACGGCTCTCCGGGCGTGGTGTCGTTCAGCGTCTGAGGAGCACGGCCTTACCTTCCAACTCCATGCTCTCCAAAGGACTTCGGATGCGTCCCCTTCTGCTCGCCCTGGCTGGTCTCACACTGGCGCTTCCGGTCGCCGCGCAGCGCCCGGCGGCGAGGCCAGTTGCCTCGCGACCACTGCCCGTCGACACCGCCACCCACGCCGGCAAGCTGGCCAACGGCCTCAGGTACTGGATCCGCCGCAACGGCTACCCCGAGAAGCGACTCGAATTGCGCCTCGTGGTCCGGGCCGGGTCCATCCTCGAAGACCAGGATCAACGGGGACTGGCGCACTTCGTCGAGCACATGGCTTTCAATGGCACGACCCATTTTGCCAAGAACGACCTGGTCAAGTATCTGGAGTCGATCGGCGTCCGTTTCGGCGCCGACCTCAATGCCTCCACCGGATTCGACGAAACGACCTATCTCCTCCCGGTGCCAAGCGACAAGCCGGGACTCGTCGCGAGGGCCTTCGACATTCTGCAGGACTGGGCGGCGGGCGTGACCTTCGATTCGACGGACGTGGTGGACGAGCGCGGGGTGCTGCTCGGCGAGTGGCGTGACGGGCTCGGCGCCGACAGCCGCGTGCGAGACAAGGCGTTTCCGGTCCTCTTTCAGGGATCGCGCTACGCCACCAGGCTCCCGATCGGCGACACCGCGATCATCGCCCACGCCAGCCCAGGCCCCATCAAGCGCTTCTATCGCGACTGGTATCGCCCCGATCTGATGGCCGTGATCGCCGTTGGCGACTATCCGGTCGACTCGCTCAAGGCCCTGATCACCAGTCGCTTCGGCAACCTGCGCGGGCCGGCCACGCCGCGGCCTCGCGTCGATGCACCGGTGCCGGCAATCTCCGGTACCCGCGTCGTGATCATCACCGATCCCGAACTCAGCACCGAGAACGTCTCATTGCAGATCCGCCGGTCGACAGTGAGCTACCGGACCGAGGCGGATCACCGCCACCAGCTCCTCAACCAGCTCTTCGCCATGATTTCGGGGCAGCGGCTGACCGAGCTGAGTCGTCGGCCGGAAACGCCCTTTGCGTGGGCGTTTCTCGGCCCTTCGACACTGATTCGTGACATCGAGACCACCCAGCTCGGCCTGACGGCCAAGAGCGGGAAAGCCGCCCAGTCGTTCGAGGCGGTGTTGCGGGAACTGCGGCGCCTCGAACTTCACGGCGTCCTGCCGGCCGAACTCGAACGCGCCAAGGCGGACATGCTCAGCAACGAGGCCCAGGCCGCCGCCAACGAAGACAACCAGAGGCGCAGCTCCTGGGAGATCGTCGGGAGCTACCTGCGCGCCTTCACGCGTGGAGCCGTGCCCGTCAGCAACCATGACGAGTACCGGCTCGACCAGCGCCTTCTGCCGACGATCACAGTGGCAGAGCTCAACGCGGCGATCCGTGCCGCGGCGCGCAGCGCCGATCGCTTCATCGAGGTTCAGGGACCATCGGGTTCCGAGGCCCGGTTGCCAACGCGGGAGGAACTACTCGCGATCATCGCCCGAGCCGACACCGCCACCGTGCCGCCCTGGACCGAAACGGTGATCGCCGGCGACCTGGTGCCGAATCCGCCGACCCCGGGCCGGATCGTCTCGGAAACCACCGATACTGCGCTCGGGCTCACGGACTGGCGGCTCTCCAACGGCATCCGCGTCCTGGTCAAGCCGACCACCTTCAAGGCCGACGAGATCGTGATGACAGCGAATAGTCCCGGCGGACTCTCGCTGTTGTCGGACGCCGACCTCCTCCATGGAATGTTTGCGACGACAATCGTCGACCAGAGCGGGTACGGCGCGTTCGATACCCCGACGCTCCAGCGCAGGCTCGCCGGCAAGATCGTGAACCTCAGCCCCGACATCGGCGACATCGGGCAGGGGTTCTCCGGCGAAACCACGCCGAAGGACCTGGGAACTTTTTTCGAGCTGCTCTGGCTCGAGGCAACGGTACCACGGCTTGATTCCACGGCGGTGGCGGCGCTACGGGAACAGTTCCGCACCGTCCTGGCATCCCGTGACCGGCTGCCGCAGAGCGCGTTCTCCGACACCGTCATCATCACCATCGGGCACAACAGCCCGCGCATGCAGCCGCTCACGCTCGCAAGGGCCGAGACGCTCGACCCGATGCGCGGACTGGAGATCTACCGTGACCGCTTCGCTGATTTCGGCGACTTCACCTTCGTTTTCGCGGGGAATGTTGCCCTCGACTCGCTGCGACCCCTGGTCGAGCGATGGATCGGCGGACTGCCGGCGAGCGGGCGGCACGAAACATGGAGGGATGTCGACCCGCCGAACCTCGAGGGTGTGACCACCAAGACCATCCACAAGGGAAAGGAGCCGGTGGCGCAGCAACTGGTGTTCTTCCAGGGGCCGATAACCACCACGGGTCCTGAAGAGCGAATTGCTGCCGCCGCAGCGGCCGGCATTCTGGAGACTCGCCTGCTCGAGCAGCTCCGCGAGGCAATGGGTGCCACCTACAGCGTCCAGGCCGCGAGCGAAGTGGCTGCTGTCCCGCGAAAGAGCTACACCAGCACCGTCTCCTTCTCGTCAAAGCCTGAGCTCGCCGACTCGCTCTGGTCGGCCACGCTGCACACCGTTGCCGCGTTGCAGGCTGTCGGTCCCACGGCGGACGAGCTGGAGAAGTTCGTTGCCCAGCAACAGCGCAGCACCGAGGTGGCCGTCCGGACCAACCGCTTCTGGACCAGCACTCTGATGCAGCGGGTCCGGGTCGGCGAACCGATCGGCACCATCCCCGACTGGTCGAGGCGCCTCGCTGCCCTCACCCCCTCAATCGTTCGTGAAGCCGCCCGAACGGTGTTCGACACGACCCGGCTCGCCCGATTCGTCCTCCTTCCGGAGCAGCCCTGAATGGCACGCCGTCGTTCACCGATACTCTGGCTTGTGGCCGCCGTTGTGGTGGTGGTCGGGGCATGGTTCGTCGTTACCCCCCGTCGCGCATGGCGGGATTTCCTGCAGGCGCTCGCGCAGCATGACCAGGCAACCCTTGATCTTGTCGTGGATTACCCGGCGGTCCGGGAACATGCCACGGCAGATCTCTCCGTCGCCTTTGCCCAGCAGACCGGCAGCCAGCCGAACGTACCCGATAGCCTCCGAGGCGAGCTGATGAAGCGGATGGCCAATACCATGGCTTCTCCACAAGGTCTACTGCAGTTGGTTACCAGCTTCAGCGCCCCTTCGAGCAGCGGAGTGCCGGTACGAACCTCGTTCCGCTATCACGGTATTTCGCGAGTCGACGTGCTGCTGGGTGATCCCGCGGACGCCAGTGCCGGGTTGTTCACCTTCGATCGAAGCCGGATGCGTTGGCGACTGGTCCGGGCATCCAGCCAGCGAATCGCGGCACTCACCCCGAGGTCCTGATGCGCGTTACCTGGTTCCTTGTTCTGGCCGCGACACAGTCCGCCGGGGCACAGGTCCGATTCCGTCCGGACCCAACGCCTGCCCGCACGGTGGAATGGAGCCTCGCGGGCGGGCGGATGATGCCGCGTGGCGGCGGGAGCGCCCTGCGCCCCGGATCGATCTCGCAACCTGATTCGCTCGGCAGCGCCCCGATCGGCAACGTGGGTGATTCGGTTACCGTCTACCTCTTCGGTGATGGTGAACACCTCAGTGGCGTGGTGCACAGCCGGATCACCAGCCGACGACGCTTCGATCCTCCCGCCGCATGGCGCTCGGCGTGCGATGAGGTTGCCCATCCGGGATGGCTGTTCGATCTCGCTCCCAAACCGTTTGCCTCCTATGCGGTCGCCTTGCCGGGGTGGCTTCCCCTTCCCACCAAGGGGGTGGCTCCTTCACTGGCGCGCACCGGCTTGCGCCCGTACTTCATGGCGGCGGCGGACTCGGCGTTTCAGCGCTATCTCGAGGTCGCTCGGCCGGAAAGTCCGCGAGCGGTCGAGGGCCAGCGCACCGCCTTCTACTCGGCGCACGGAGATGCCGGCTTCGGCAGGATTTCCCTGGTCGGGGTGCGCGGTCCCGGCGGCTACCGGTATGCCGCCCTCTCCTTCTGGCTGCACGACGACTATCGTGATCGCCGGCCCAACACGACCGGCACCTGGATCGTCAACAGTTGGGGATACCCCATCGCGAAGCTCGCCGGCAACGTCGACATCTATGGCACGGTCGACGCGAACCGAGACGGCATCGACGAGATCGTCACATCGAGCGGGCTGATCCGGTGGGATGGGACCAAGTGGCGGTTCCCGAAGGTGTACAGCGAAGAACCGTGCCTCGCCCACAAGATCTTCGATCCTCCAGCGGGGCGCGATCACTAGGGGGCTTATCTTAGCCCGATGCCCCGCCCCTCCCGCCTGGCGCTTGTCAGTGCCTTCCTGACCCTCTACCTGGTTTGGGGCTCGACGTACCTCGGCATCCGTATCGGGATCGAAACGCTGCCGCCCTTTCTCCTCGCGGGCGGTCGCTTTGTCGTCGCGGGACTCGCACTGATGATCTGGAGCCGGGCTCGTGGAACGCGGTTTCCCACGGCGCGCGAGTGGCTTGGCGTCACCGGCGTCGGGGCCTGCCTGGTGTTGGTGAGCAACGTCTCGGTCGTCTGGGCCGAGCGGCACATTGCGTCCGGCGTCGTGGCGCTCTTCTCGGCATCCTCGCCGTTGATGATTGCCTTCTTCAACGGTCGCCGCACCAGCACGTCACTCGGTCGGCGTCGCGCCATGGGACTCGCACTCGGCACCGTGGGACTGGTCCTGCTGGCCAGTGCCACGTTCGCGGCCGTGCCAGAAGTACTGCCGCTCGTGGTGCTCCTGACGGCATCGTTGTCGTGGTCGGTCGGCTCGACCTACGGCCGTGACTGGGGTCAGCCGCGCGACCTGCTGATGGCGAGTGCCGGACAGATGCTCATGGGTGGATTGCTCGCGCTCACGGTGTCGCTTGTCTCAGGTGAACTGAGCCGGCTCGACATCCAAGCCGTGTCGACTCGCTCAATGGTTGCGTGGGGCTATCTCGCGCTCTTCGGGTCGCTGATCGCCTACCCGGTGTTCCAGTGGCTGCTCGGCGTTGCCGATGCCACCGCGGTGGCGAGCTATGCCTACGTCAATCCGATCGTCGCGCTGGCCCTGGGGATCACTCTCATGGGCGAACAGGTCAGCATCCGGATGCTGGTGGCCACCGCGGTCCTCCTCCCCGCCGTCAGCCTGGTCGTCACCGGCCAGGGAAGACCGCTGCTGCCGGCGACCAAGATCGAGCAGTAGGGGTCGCTGATCGATCATCGATCATCGATCATCGCTTCGCACCACCCGCACCGGAATCCCGCCATTGTGGGTTCGCACCGCTTCATGGAGCGGGATTCCGGTCTGTCGCTCGAGCATCCGGTCGGCGCTGAGCATGCCGAGGTGCCAGTGCGGCCGGCGTTCGCGCAGCACCCGCCCGAGCACAGCGTAGAGATCGCGCAGTCCGGTGCGTTCGCCAATCCGGGCGCCATACGGCGGATTGGTGATCACCCATCCCTCGCCATCGTCCGGGGCGAGTCCGGAAATTGTCGCGCGGGTGAACCTCACCACATCGCCGACTCCGGCGCGCTCGGCATTGGCCTCGGCGGCGGCGATGGCGCCGGCATCACGATCCGCCCCGGCGATCGGGGTGTCGCGTGCCTGCTCCAGCGATTTTGCCTCGGCTCGCCCCATGCCCCAGACCGACGGTGGCAGCGACGGCCATGCCTCCGCCGCAAAGCGGCGATGCCGGCCGGGCGCGATCCTCCGGGCCAGGAGCGCCGCCTCGATTGCGACGGTGCCTGAGCCGCACAGCGGATCGACCAGTGGCAACGAGCCATCCCAGCCGCACGCCAGCAGCATCGTCGCTGCCAGGGTTTCACGCAGCGGCGCCTTGCCGACTTCCTGCCGCCAGCCGCGCCGATGCAGCAGCGCACCAGCCGCGTCGATCGACAAGGTGAAGACGTCGCGGGAGACGCGCACCACGACCCGTTGCACCTCGGGGACTCGGGTCACGTCGGCTTCGAGTTCCTCGGCGGCCGATGGGGCGCGAATGCCGCGCGTCCCGGGCACCGCCGCGAGCACGGCGCGTTCGAGTCGCTCGGCAATGGCATCGTTGTGATAGAGCCGAGACTTCTTCGAAGTGACCCGGAAGTGCACCGCAGCGCCCTCGGGAATCAACCGCTGCCAGGGAAGCTTCACCGCGTGCCGCTCCAGCTCGCCGAATGCCGCAGCGCGAAACTCGGCAATCCGCACCGTCACCCGGTTCGCCGTCCGCAACCAGAGCAGCGCCCGGACCAGGTCGGCGCTCGAGGCCGGGAACTCCACTCCGCCCGGCTCGGTCGCTGCCGGCACGAGGCCAAGCGTGCGCAACTCTCCGGCGGTGAGGGACTCGACGCCGGGTGCGGTGACGGCCCAACAGGTCAACTGGTCAGCGGTCTTGGACACGACGGAACGTAACGGATGACGCCGGACCGTTGCGCGGGTAACTTCCAGCCGCCCCTTCGCCATGGAGTCTGCAGTGCCCCAGTCCGGCCCGATCACCCAGTTCGTCCGCCATCATTACCGACATTTCAATGCCGCGGCACTGGTCGATGCCGCCGACGGCTATCGGCGCCACCTCGACCAGGGCGGCAAGATGATGATCACTCTTGCCGGCGCGATGAGCACCGCCGAGCTGGGGCTGTCGCTCGCCGAGATGATCCGGCGCGACAAGGTCCAGGCGATCACCTGCACCGGGGCCAACCTCGAGGAAGACATCTTCAACCTCGTCGCGCACGATTACTACGAACGTGTCCCCCACTATCGCGACCTGACCCCCCACGACGAGAAGCACCTCCTCGACCGGCACATGAACCGCGTCACCGACACCTGCATCCCCGAGATGGAAGCGATGCGGCGGCTGGAGGGCGCGGTACTCGACGAATGGGTGGCCGCCGACAAGGCCGGTGAGCGCTACTTCCCGCATGAGTTCTTCTACCGCGTGTTGCGCAGCGGCAAGCTCAAGCAGTACTACCAGATCGACCCGAAGGACTCGTGGATGCTCGCCGCGTACGAGAAGAACCTCCCCATCTGGGTTCCCGGCTGGGAAGACTCGACCCTCGGCAACATGTACTCCGGCCATGTCATCACCGGTGACGTCAAGCATGTCCACACTGTCCGCACCGGCATCGAGTACATGATCACGCTGGCCGAGTGGTACACCGCCAATGCCGACAGCAAGGGCATCGGCTTCTTCCAGATCGGCGGCGGCATCGCAGGCGACTTCCCGATCTGCGTGGTGCCGATGCTGCACCAGGACCTGCAGCGTGAGCACGTCCCGGTCTGGGCCTACTTCTGCCAGATCTCCGACTCCACCACTTCGTACGGCTCCTACTCCGGCGCGGTTCCCAACGAGAAGATCACCTGGGGCAAGCTCGCGGTCGACACGCCGAAGTACATCATCGAGAGTGACGCCAGCATTGTCGCCCCGCTGGTGTTTGCGATGATCCTCGACCAATGAAATCGCTTCTCGCTTCTCGGCTCTCGTTTCTCGCGCTCTTCGCGGCATGCGGACCACGCAGTGATGCGGTGAGCGCAACCGGCACCATCGAGTACACCGAGACCGACGTGGCGCCCGACCTCAGCGGGCGGCTCGGCGTATTGCGCGCCCACGAAGGCGATCGCGTCTCGGCCGGGGACACGCTCGCGATCCTGACGGCAGCCACCATGCCAGCCGACCTGCAGCGGCAGGAAGCCATCGCGATCGATGCCCGCGCGCAACTGAAGGATCTCGAGGCCGGTGCCCGTCCCGAAGAAGTCGCCCGTGCGGAAGCTGATCTCCGCCGCGCCGAGTCGGATCTCCTGCTGGCACAGGAAAACCGCCGCCGCATCGAACCGCTCGCCGCCAAGGGCACCCTGTCGGCCCAGCGCGGCGACGAGGTGCGCGCCGCCGAAACCCAGGCGACCGAGCGCCGCGCGACGGCACGGCAGACGCTGCTCCAATTGCGGAATGGCCCGCGTTCCGAGACAATCGCTGCGGCCCGCGCCCGTGTCGGCCAGGCGCAGGCCGCGCTGACCTCGCTCCAGGCACGCGCCGGCGAACTGGTGCTCGTGGCGCCCACCGCAGGCAGGGTGCGCGGCACCTGGTTCGAGCCAGGCGAGCTGGTCCCGACCGGGCGCCCGGTGCTCACCCTGGCCGACGATACCCGGCCCTGGGTGCGGGTCTACGTCGGGCAATCGGCGTTCGCAGCGATTACACCGGGTTCCAGTGCCACCGCGCGCCTCGACGTCGAAGGCGAGGCACTCACCGGACATGTCGTGGCAATGAGCGACAAGGCCGAGTACACGCCGCGCGTGGCATTGACGGAATCGGAACGCGCCGACCTGACCTTCTGGGTCAAGGTCACCCTCGACGATTCCACCGGCCGCGCCAAGGCCGGACTCCCCGTTACCGTCACCTTCAACAGGCCCGTGCCGTGACGGCTCCTGCGCCGGCGCCGGAAGTGGCCGTGCGCACCGTGGGGCTCCACAAGGTGTTTGGCTCGCTCGTCGCGGTCGATCACCTCGACCTCGAGATCCTCCGCGGCGAGGTGTTCGGGCTGCTCGGCCCCAACGGCTCCGGCAAGACCACCACCATCCGGATGCTCTGCGGGCTGATGCGACCGACCAGTGGCGACGCCACCGTGGTCGGTTGCGACATTCGCACCGAGTCGGAACGGCTGCGCACCCGGATCGGCTACATGTCGCAACGTTTCGGGCTCTACGGCGACCTGACCGTGCGCGAGAACTGCGATTTCTACGCCTCGCTCTACGGACTGGGCGCAGAGGAGCGTCAGCAGCGGATCGACGAGCTGTTCGGCGACCTTGAACTCACGGCCCGCGGCAACGATCGCGCGGCGACGCTCAGCGGCGGACTCAAGCAGCGGGTGGCACTGGCCTGCGCGATCGCCCACCGCCCGCCGCTCCTCTTTCTCGACGAACCCACCGCGGGTGTCGATCCTGCCGCCAGGCGACAATTCTGGAAGATCATCTACGACCTGGCCGCCAGGGGCACAACCATCGTCGTCAGCACCCACTACATGGATGAGGCGGCGAAGCTCAGGCGTCTCGCCTTCCTCTCCCGCGGACACCTGATTGCGGTCGGCACGCCCGAGATGGTGACAACCCAGTTCGGCCTCCCAACCATCGAGGACGTCTTCGTCGAGTTGCAGCAACGCGACGAGGCCGTGGCATGAACCCGGTCCGGCGGCTCCTTGCCATGATCCGCGCCTCGCTGCTCTGGCCGATGGTGCGCAAGGAATTCATCCAGCTTCGGCGCGATCCGGGCGCCCTCGGCATGATCCTCGGCATCCCCGCCATGCAATTGCTGCTGCTCGGCTTCGCGGTGCGCACCGAAGTGCGCCATCTCGCCACGGTGGTGCTTGACGAATCGCGGACACCGGAAAGCCGGCTGCTGATCGAGACGATCGTCCAGACCCAGAATTTCGACGTGGTGGGAACGGTCACCACTCGCGCCGAGATTCAACACGCCATCGAAAGTGGGAGCGTGCGGGCAGCCCTGATCATCCCGCCTGATTTCTCGCGCCAGCTCAAGCGCGGTGAGCCGGGCAGTGCCCAGATCATCGTCGATGCCGCCAACCCGCTCGCCTCGACTGCCGCCATTGGCGGCGCGGCGTTGGTCGCGACCGTCCTTCCGAGCCGACTGGCCGGGGGGCCCTCAGCCACCGGCCCGCCGATCGATCTCCGGGTACGGCCATGGTACAACCCGGCCGGTGAGAGCACGACCTTCGTGATCCCTGGCCTGGTGGGGGTGATGCTCATGATCACCTTTATCGTGGTGATGTCGGGTGCGATTGTTCGCGAGCGCGAGGCCGGCACACTCGAGCAGCTGGTCGTAACGCCGATCAGCAAGTCCGCGTTGTTGCTGGGAAAGGTGGTGCCGTTCGTCATCATCGCCTACCTGCAGATGACCAACGTGCTCATCCTCGGCTGGGTGGTGTTCCATGTTCCGGTCCGAGGTTCCATTGTCCTGCTCTACGCCCTGGCCGGGCTCTTCATCCTTGCGGTCCTCGGTATCGGCCTGATGATCTCCACCTTCTCCAGGTCCCAGGCGTCGGCGCAGCAGATGGCGATGGGAATGATCATGCCGTCGATCCTCCTTTCCGGCTTCATCTTCCCGCGTGAGGCGATGCCGCTGGTGGCCCAGTGGATCGGCGACATCCTGCCGATCACCTATTTCCTCGAAATTGTCCGGGGAATCCTGCTCAAGGGAACCGGGATCGACGAACTCTGGCGCCCGTCGCTGTTCCTGCTCGTGTTCGCCGTGGTGACGCTGACGATTGCCGTCCGGCGATTCGCGAAGACGGTGGAGTAGTCTACTCTCGCACCTCGAGCTCCGCATCGACCCGATAGCCGATCTCCCGCAACTTCTCGAGATCCTGGGTGATCGATTCCGTCGCAACATCGCCGGCTCGAAGGCGCAGCAGGTCCATCCGGAGCGTCTCGAGTGCCATCACGGCCTGCGTGCCCCGGGGATTGCCACGATCGAGAGCGATCGACTCAAGGTGTGAAATCAGGTCGGGGACAGCAGCAAGCGCCTTCCGCTGGGGCTCGCCCAGCTTGGCGAAGAGCGCCTGGACCGCACCGCCAAGGGCGAGCCCCGTCGGCTCGCCCGGCGTGGGCGTGGTCGCACGATCGCCGAGCCCAAGCCCGGCGAGACGGAAGATGCCCCGCCCGAGCACCCCACCCATGAGCCGTGCCCACCACGACTGCAGCCAGGTCGAGCGCTTCTGAATCTGCCGGAAGGCCAGCATTGGCGTGTAGACCGCCACGAGCACGGCAAGCATCCCCATCCAGAACGAGTCGAAGTGCTTCACAGCTCCGACGGCGGCAGCGACGAGCAGCCCACTCACGACGATGATGATTCCCGGTGAGTCGCGCCAGTCACGCCGGCGCATCGACACCGGGAGTGCGGCGAACTCCGTTTCCTCCAGGGCGATGGCCTTCATCGCAGCGGCATGACCGTAGCCACGACGCAGCAAGTCCCGCGCTGCCCCCACGATGACACTCAGCGACAACACGCTGATGCCGATCAGCAGTGACGCGATCGCATGGAAGAAGATTCCCGCGATATCATTGAAGCCGAAACCGAAGAGGAGCACCAGCTCGGCCGTGACCCCGAGACCAAGCGCCGCACCCGAACGCCCCATCTGCTCTCGGGCCACGCGGCCGAAGGCCCGCAGTGCCACCGGCAACGCTGGCGCCATCGCGCGTGCCGTCGACAGCTCCTGTGCCATCTGCTCCACGCTCGGCCACCGCCCCCCTGGATCCGCCGCAATGGCGCGATCGATGGCGGCAGCAAAGCGCGCCGGGATCAGCGGGGCAAGACTGTTCACGGCCGGCGCCGCTGATTGCGACTGCTGCGCGAGCAGTGCCGCACCATCCGATCCCTCAAATGGGCGGCGACCGGTGACGGCATGAAAGGCCGTGACTCCGAGGGCATAGACGTCCGCGCGCACATCAGCCGGCGCGCCAAGTGCCTGTTCAGGGCTCATGTAGTGAAGCGTCCCCATCCCGCACGCGGGAGTGTCACGGCGCATCTCGCCGGCACGGGCAATGCCGAAATCCGTGACGATGGCACGATCGCTGCCATCCTCCAGCAGGATGTTGTCCGGCTTCACGTCACGATGAATCACCCCTCGGGCGTGGGCGTGGGCCAGCGCCCAAGCCACCTCCTGGCTGATCCGCAGCGCGTCATCGGAAGGGAGTGCCCCGGTTCGCCGGAGCCGCGCGCCGAGTGTTTCGCCCGCAACGTATTCCATGACGAAGTAGACCGCGTCTCCGCCCGACTCGACCGCGTAGATCGATACGATGTGCGGGTGCGAAAGCTGGGCCGCCGTCCGTGCCTCGCGGAGAAAGCTCTCGCGGAACTCGGCGCGGGTGGCAAGCGACGGCGGCAGGAGCTTGATCGCAACCAGGCGGTCGAGCGCTACTTCGCGGGCGAGGAAGACCACCCCCATCCCACCACGCCCGAGTTCCCGGACAATGGAGTAGCGACCGGCCACCTGGGCCTGGAGCAGGAGGAACTCTGGTGAGACAAGGTCGTCGGCCATGGGATTCCAGAGTGAAATATGGAATCACCTACGAGTCCAGTCCCTCCACGTTTCGAATCGGCGCTACTGCAGTTGCTGCCCGCCTTCCTGCACCGCCCTCAACTCCAGCGCCCCAGCGGCATTCCGGGCCAGCACCACACTCCACAGCTGCATGTTGCCGAGCACCACCTGGGTCTCGGCCACCGCCGTGGTCGACCCGGGCGAGACGACACGCACGGTGTAGGTGCCGAGTGGGCGAACGGCGTACCCCGGGAACTCCGGGTTGGTGCCAACGCCATAGCTGAACGGCGTGACAAAGGCGGCAGCGCTATCGACAGCGGCTCCGGTCAAGAAGAGGAGGGCGTTGAGGGGTGGCGCGTCAGGCACGGTGTGAATCACCCGGATCTTCGCCGCGTTCACCGGAGGGATCGAGGCGGTGTCGAGGGTCGACAGCAGCGAGACCGTGCCCAGGAGCGAGCCGGCCACGACCACGGTTCGGTGGCTCCCTGAAATGTCGCTGAAATCGAGGGTCGCCAGCACTTGGCCACCGGCATTCCTGGCCTCGAGACGATGGGAACCTGCGGCAATGGGGAACCCGGTCGATTGCCCGGATGAGGGCAGCAAGAACATCTCGCCGTCGAGCGTTGTCGTGGCCACGTCACTGGCGGACAGCGCATTCAGCACCGAGAGCTGAACATCGGACGATCCGGTCGAAGTGGGTGAGTCGGAACAGGCGAGGAGGGCCGCGAGAAGGATCGACGTGAATGCGATACGGGACGGCATGGTGACCTCAAGAGGAAGAAAGGGCCTGGGCCGGTGCCTGCAGCCTCATCCCTTTCCAGACGCTTGAGCATCCGCAAAGGTTGCAGGAATCGGCTAACCGCCGCCGGGCGGCATGGCCTGCCTGATTCTCCTGAGCGAGTCGAGTCGGCGGAACTGCTGTTCCATGTTCCGTTGAACATCGGGCGGAATAAAATCCGACGGGCCACCCCGGCCGCTCGGCCGTGGGACGGTGGATGGCCACGGGGTCCCCGCCGGTAACCTCCGCAAAGAGTCCAGAGTTCGAGATACCTCGCGGATGGTGCCGCGGAACTGGTCCACCGACATGGGGCTCTTCACGCGATTGCTCTGGATGATCTGGTTACCGTAGGATGAGCCCGGGGCGACATTCCGGATCGAGACATTGAGGTAGGACGAGTCGTTCTGGTCCTTCAGTACGCTCACCAAGATCGAAATGTCCGTGGAATCATTACCGCCGAAGTAGATGGCGCGATCCGCTCCCGTACCACGAGATCCCGGAACACCGCGGCCACCCACGAGCCGCGTCGTGTCCGGCTTGATGAGGGTCCAGTGGTCGAGGTTGCCGAGTCGGCGATTGAGCTCCGCGACCGCGGCGTCGCTGATGGTGTGCCCGAGCGAGTCGTTGCGCGGCCACGGGCTACTCCTCACCAACACTCGCGTTGGCGTGGTCCCGAGCTGCGGCCCAATGGCGGACCCGGATGCACTGGTGGCCGCGGAGGGAGGCGTCGGCGAAGGTGCTCCGCGGAAGCCACTCCCGGCCTGACTCCGCATCCGCTCGATGACCACCCGAACGAGCGAGTCGGTGAGCGCAATCTGCCGTTCGAGCGCAACCGTGTCGACGCCAGGTGTCGCCGGTTTCGTCTCTCCCTTGGCCGCCGCCTTGCTGTCGAGCTGGGCCAGTTCGTCACGCAGTGCCTCGGCGATCCGCAACGAATCGGCGTGTGTCAACGGCTTGGTCTGCAGCAACGGCAGGGCGTTGGCGTCGCCGGTATCCGCGCCCAATGCCGGTGGAAGACTGTCGGTGGTGATGACCTTCGGCCCGCGCGCCGTGTAGTAGAGGCCGCCCACCACCAGCCCGACCACGGCAAACGCCGCGATCGCCAACGGCCAGCGCGGCGCGGCGGGCGGGACAACCACACCCATGCCGCCGCGGTGAACGTCGGCCGCGATGGCGCCGGAAATCTTGTCGAGTTCGACGAGGACGGCGCGGGCATCCGCCGGGCGATCCTGCGGGGATTTCGCCAGGCAGTGCTGAACCAGGGCCGAGAATGCCGGCGGCACCTCAGGCCGCATCTTGTGCAGCGGCTCAGGAATGCGCGTAAGCTGCGCCGTCATGGTGGCGGTCGGCGATGGCGCCGAAAACGGGCTTTCGCCGGTCAGTAACTCGTAGGCAAGAAGCCCCACGGCGTAGATATCCATCCGGTGGTCGGCGGCGGGATCAGCAGCGAGTTGCTCGGGTGCCATGTATGCCGGCGTGCCGATCGCCATGCCCGACGTAGTGTGTCCCGCCGGACCGATCGATGGCAATGCGGCACTCAGCGCCTTGGCGACGCCGAAGTCGGTGACCAGGGCATGCTGGCCGTCAGTCAGGATGTTGCCCGGCTTGATGTCGCGATGAATCACGCCGCGCGAGTGGGCATAGGCCAGCGCTTCGACCACGTCGTGCAGCAACCTGACGACTTCGGTGATCGGCATGGCGCCCTTGCGCTCGATGGTGGTGCGCAACGACTCGCCCGCGATGTAGGGCATCGTGAACCAGAGCAGCTCACCATCGGCGCCGGCATTGAGCAATGGTACGATGTAGGGATGTGACAGGGAGGCAGCCATCTGGACTTCACGACGGAACCGGTCGCGATTGACCCCGGCGGCAAGGTCGGGTGGCAACACCTTGATCACGACCTCACGACCGAGCGCGTGTTCCTTGGCCACAAAGACGCGGCTCATGCCGCCCCCCGTGAGCTCGCGCTCGATCGTGTAGGCTTCGCCCAAGGCGTGCTTTAGGTGGTCCAGGAGCGTGTCAGTCACCCGTTCTGCCGGTTCGAGTCGTGTCAGGATCCCCGAGAATATACGGTTTGCCCCGGTCCAAAGATGAAACACCACCCCCGGTCGGGTGATCCGGGCGGGTCTCCTGAGTAGATGCCATTCCCGACCGATACGTTGCTGGATCGTCAGAAAGGGGCCATCTGGGAGGGAGGCGCTGCTCTGTTCGATTGCGGTTGTCGCCAGTACTCTGGCTGTAACGTGTTGACTGAGAACAGGTTACTGATAAGCTATGGGGCCGGGTCCTTCCTGCCGGAACGGTACTGGACTCTCGATCCGTGGGGAGACTGGGGTGTGCGCCTCCTGGCCACCCGCTCGTCGTCGTCCAGCAAGGCTGCGTGATAAATTGGTGACACGCCGCTACCGAACCCCTGCCGAGAAGGTCAATCGATGCGTTCGTTCCGTTCGAGTCTGGTGCTGGTCGCCCTCTCTGTTGCTGCCTGTAGCGGCGGTGGCACGACGGTCATCCCGCCTCCGCCCCCCCCGGAGGCCACCGTCGACCACGTGGTCATCGACAACGGCGACTTCACCATCAACGTGGACGAGACAAGACAACTCCAGGTCCGGGCACTCACCGCGACCGGCAGCTTGGTCACCGATGCGGTGGTTGCCTACACCAGTTCGGCCCCTGCCGCCGCCACCGTAAGTGCCAGTGGGCTGGTCACGTCACTCGCACCAGGATCCACGACCATCACCGCCACCAGCGCCGGGAAGAGCGCCTCAATCACGGTGACGGTTCAGCTCGTGCCGATTGCGACGTTCAGCCTTGAAATCCCGCGGCAGGTGATCAAGACCAACGACACCACTCAAATCGTCACCACCTTGCGCGACGCGAACAACAACATCTTGCAGGACCGCATGATCACCTGGGAATCCAGCGATTCCACGATCGTTCTCGTCGGGCCGACTGGGATTGTCTTCGGCCTCAGTCCCGGCGGACCGGTAACGATCACGGGCAGGGTCGAGGGGAAGACGGCCTCTGTCACCATCCTCGTCACGCCGGCGCTCGTGGGGTCGGTGCGGATCATCCCGGACACGGCCCTTGTTCCCCCTGACTCCTCGCAGCAATTCCGCGTCGAGGTTCTGGATGAATTCGGTGGTCCGGTCGAGAACCCCCTGGTGATCTGGGCGTCTGCCGCCGCCCAGATTGCCGCGGTCTCACCAACCGGCCTGGTCACCGGCGTCCAACTTGGAGAGACGCGGGTCTTTGCGACCGTCGGAGGTGTCACCGGAGAATCGCTGGTCAGGGTGTCGTTGCCGGAGGTGGAGCGGTTCACGATCTCCGTCGACAACCACCTGCGATCCCCGCTGTCGATCACGGAGAACGGCGTGGTGGTGGGAGTCGCCAATGCGAGTTCCATCAGTACCATTCAACGGCCACTGACCGAGCATGCTGTACTCGGCTGGATCCTGATCCGTCCCGGCGGCCTCGGCGAACCGATGAGCGGGAGCCTTCCCGACATCGTCAATCCCACCGGTACGATCTCGATGGACGTCACGAATGTCCTCGCGGATGGCCGAGTCTATTTCACGCCGGTAATCCGGAGTTTCAACGGCCAGAAGAACCCGATCAATTTCCCGGTCGTGGAACTGGCTGCTCTGTGTCATTGCGCGGTCTCCTCCGCCGAAACCGTTTCCCGTAATTATGGCTACTGGCGACTGTTCCCGAACTCCGTTCTCGAGGTCTTCGGGCAGTTCGATGCCGCGATGGCGGGGCCGAAGATCGTCGTACCGATCTTGATGGCCGATGTCGAACCGACCACCGGGATCTGGCGCTATAACCTCTTGCTGATACCCTGATCCACGCCCCGAAGCACCGCGCCCCCGTCATCGGCGATCGATGACGGGGGCGCTGGTGTTTTGGCCTGCCCGAACCGGCGCTACTTCTCCTGCCACCCGTTGAGACGGGCGAGGAGGTGTGCGACGACGATCACCGCCACGATGGTGGCGAGAAAGGCGACGATGTAGCCGAACGGGGGCAATTCGCGGGTCATGCTCGACGGCTCCTGAAAGGGCACCAGTCTTGTCAGAGATGCGCGCTAATACTAACGCCGGACGGGCGGCGGGTGGAACTCCCCAAGCCGTCCCTTGTCGAGCAGGGCCCAGCAACAAAGTGCGACGTGAGTCTCATGTCCGGCGATCAGCCGCCGCACCGTGGCAGGCCGCATTCCCTTGAAGACCACTCCGGCTGCCCGGACGACGCCGGCATCGCCCTCCGGCCAGATCCGCGGATGACCGAAGCCGAAGATCGCCACCATGTGCGCGCTCCAGCGGCCCAGCCCGCGCATCGTCATGATCTGGGCAATGAGTGCATCGGCATCGAGGACGCCCCAGCGCTCGCGTGGATCCCCGTGCTCGGCCACGAAGCGACCCCAGTGCGCCACCGCCTTGCGCTTGGCTCGGGAGAGTCCGTGGGTTGGCGGAGCGTCCTCCGGCGTGCGCATCGCCCAGGCCACCACGCCCGCCATGTCGCCATGGGCCTCGAGCAATCGACCCATGATCGTCCTGGCCGCCTGGACCGAGACGAGCTGGGAGACGATGGTCCGGACGACCAGATGGGTCAACGGTCGCTGGTCGGGTACGGTGCGCTGGAGCGGATGGGCGAGAGCGCAGAGTCGAGCCAACCTCACATGACGCGCCGCGAGTTCTCGCGCAACAGCCGCATGTGAACGCCTGACCGGGGCGTTGTTCCCGCCGAGGCGGGTGGGATCCTTGGGCTTCCGGGGTGGCATGGGCGGAAAACCTACTCCGGGTTGCGGGATTCGGCAGGGGGAATACTTTGTTGCCGAGAATTCCCCATCTGTTGGCGTATTCGCCCGGCTGGAGACCCCGGCGCCGCGGCAGGCGGAACCCGTGACTTGAAGACCAGGGAGTGATCCATCATGGCAAGCGTGAAGGGCTGGTTCATCCGGATTCTCGTCGGGCTCCTCGGCCTGGTGGTCGTGGCGTTCGCGGCGATCTACCTCATCAGCGGCGCCCGGCTCGGCAAGCACTGGGACGTCACGCCCGAGTCGATCAACATCCCGACCGACTCCGCCTCGATCGCCTATGGCGAGCATGTGGCGACGATCAGAGCCTGCAGCGGCTGCCACGCGCCCAATCTGGCCGGCGGCACGTTCATCGACGTGCCAGTGATCGGTCGGTTGTGGGCCCGCAACCTGACCCCCGGCAAGGGCGGTGCGGGATCGGGGTACACTGACGCCGACTGGGTCCGCGCCATTCGCCATGGGGTGCGCCCTGATGGCAGCGCGCTGCTGTTCATGCCGGCACAGGAGTTCAACGAAATGAGCGATGATGACCTCGGGGCCGTCATCGCCTTCCTCAAGTCGCGCGCGCCGGTCGACACGTCCTACCCGGCAAACAGCGTCGGGCCGATCGGGCGCATCCTGTACCTGACTGGCAAGCTGCCCCTGGTTCCGGCGGAACTGATCGACCACACCGCGCCCCGGCCCCCGGCGGTACCAGTCGGCGAAACGGCCGCATACGGCCGCTACCTCGCCGCCACCTGCCGCGGCTGCCACGGCGACGGCTTCTCTGGCGGAAAGATCCCCGGCGGACCACCCGACATGCTGCCGGCGCGCAATCTGACACCCGACGACGTCACCGGCATCGGCACGTGGTCGCTGGAAGATTTCCGCACGGCGATTCGCACCGGCAGGCTGCCGAACGGCGTGCAGCTCGACACGCTCTCAATGCCGGTGCCAATGACCCGGCAGTACACCGACCTGGAAAGCGCGGCGCTGTTTGCATTCTTCAAGTCGTTGTCGGCCAAGCCATACGGGAATCGCTAGCGGAGCACTGCGTGAGATTCGCGCAGTGGCGGGCTGCTCAGTCACCCGCCAGCATCTCCGCCAGCCCCGGCCAGGCATCCCCGTTGTAGACGGAGATCGTCTTCAGGTAGGTGCGCGCCTCGTCACCGTGCTTGGCGATCAGCGCCTCGGCCGAGCGACGCACGGTGGCGGCGTCGGCACACGGCGCCTGAAGATCCTCCGGGATCACTCCCTTCTCGTGCGGCACCCCGGCGCCGTCGAGGAAATCGATCTGCAGTTGCGGCTCGAGGTCGACGTAGAGCAGTTGCAGCAGTGACGCTTCATCGTACGGGGTCTCGATGCCCCGACGCACGATCTCGCGGGCCAGCTGCTCCGGCGGCCACTTCTTCAGCGTCTCGGGCCGGAAACCCCCACCACCGCTCACCAGCCGCTGGATGTAAGCATTCCGCGACTCGCGGGTTTGCTGGACTTCATGCGTGAGAAGCGCCACCCGACGGGCCACTGGCAGGGTTCGGTACGGCGACGGAACGGACATGGCAGCGGACTCCAACGGAGATGGATGAGCGCAATAATAGCCGGGTCAGATCGTGGGGCTGCCGGGTGCTGGGGCCCGCCAGAGGAGCGACCGCTGTCTGAGCCGCGAAGCGGCGAGCTCGGTTGCGACGGTTGGTGGGGTCCAGCACCCGGCAGCCCCAGGCACCGAGATTCCTGGCGTGACTCACTAGAATTCAGGAATGCCAACCACCGCTGCCTTTGCCGCCTTCTCTGCCGACACGCCCCTGCGCCCGACCCACATCACGCGCCGCGACCTCGGACCGACTGATGTTGCCATCGAGATTCTCTTCTGCGGCGTCTGCCATTCCGACCTGCACACCGCGCGCAGCGAGTGGGGCGCCACCGCGTATCCGTGCGTCCCCGGCCACGAGATCGTCGGTCGGGTGACGGCGGTGGGCAGCGCGGTGACGACGTTCAGGCCGGGCGCCGTGGCGGCCGTCGGCTGCATGGTCGATTCCTGCCGCGAGTGTGCCACCTGCAGCGAGGGACTCGAGCAGTATTGCGAGCGGAAGACTGTCTGGACCTATGGGGCACCCGACCGACATACCGGTGGCGTGACCTATGGTGGCTATTCGGCGGCGATCGTGGTCGACCAAGCCTTTGTGCTGCATGTCCCCGGTGCGCTCGACCTCGCGGGCGCCGCCCCGCTTCTCTGTGCCGGCATCACCACCTACTCTCCGCTCCGCCACTGGAAGGTCGGACCAGGGACTCGTGTCGGTGTGGTGGGGCTCGGTGGCCTGGGACACATGGCAGTCAAGCTCGCCCACGCGATGGGCGCCGAGGTGACACTCTTCACTACGTCACCCGGCAAGGTGGATGATGCCCGGCGGCTCGGGGCCGATCACGTTGTCCTCTCCACCGATCCTGCGGCGATGAAGGCCCAGCAGAACCGGCTCGACTTCATCCTCAACACCGTCGCGGCCTCCCACGATCTCGGCGCCTGCCTGAAACTACTCCGTCTGGACGGTGTCATGACACTGGTCGGGCTGCCGCAGCACGATCACCCGGCACTCAAGGCAGGTGTCCTCACCTCCAAGCGTCGTTCGCTGGCAGGGTCCGGCATCGGCGGAATTTCCGAGACTCAGGAAATGCTCGATTTCTGCGCCGGGCACGGCATCGTCTCCGATGTCGAGGTCATTCCGATCCAGGAGATCAACGTCGCCTGGGGGCGGATGCTCAAGAGCGACGTGAAATACCGTTTCGTGATCGACATGGCGTCGCTCGGGCGCTGAGCCCAAACCGGCCCCTACCGAAGCACGCCCTCGAGCACCTCGCCGGTACGCAATTTCACGAGGTACTGATTGTGGTCGCGACGAATGTCCGGTCGCGACCAGTTCACAGCTGCCCCGTCAAACGGATCGCGCAGTCGAAGGGTGCCGCCGGGCCCCGCCACCACACGCACCATCACCGTTCTTCCCCCACGCCGTTCAGCGCTGATTTTCCAGCCGCCTTCCGCGCGCAGGTCGCGGAACGACGCGTCTTGCCACCGGCCGGGTGTCGCCGGGAACACCACCACTTCACCGAACGCGCTCCGGAGCAGCATCTCCTGCACCGCGTCCATCGCGAGGAAGTTTCCCTTGAGTGTGAACGGCCGGTAGGTCATTTTCGACAGGCCGCTCCTGGATTGATCGCCGTTGGCATGAAAGCCGTTGCGCAGCGTGAACTTGAGATAGTCGCTCAGGTACCGAAGGGACGAATCGGGCTGGTTGCTCCGCGCCAGCATCGCCGCGAACCATGCGAACGAGTAGCCAGTCCACTGATCGGTGCCGCGCGAGGCGATTTCGTGGATGGTCGCGCGAACTGCCAGCGAGTCGGCGCTGTCCGGGTTGAGCAGGCCAAGCGGGTGAATCGACATCGCATGCGAGAAATGCCGGTGAGACACCATGAAGCCCTCACCGCGAGCGACGAGCAGTGGACCATCCGGTGAAGCGCGAAGCAACGGTCCCAGCTTGTCGTGCAGTGCACGCCACGATGCCGCGTCGGCGGGCAGACCGAGACTGTCCGCCATTTCGGCGAGGGCGCCGAAGCACCAGGTGAGCAGTGCCTGGTCATAGGTCGAATTGGGTGGCAGGAACGCCGCCCGCGAGTTGTCGTGAATCTCGGGACTCGACGACAGCGGCAACACCAGATGGCCGCTGCTGTCGGGGTGAAGCAGCGCCGCCAGCGCGGTGCCGATCTCCCGCACGAAGGGATAGGTGTGGTCGGCGAGATACCGGCGATCGCCGGTGTAGCGCCAATGCAGGTAGAACGACTGCGACACCCAGGCCCCGTTGGTCGGCGAGAGGGCATACATTCCCCACCCCGCGGTCGGTGCTCCCGCGAGCGTCATCACCCCGGGGATCACGGCACCGTCGACACCATAGAACTCGTGCGCAAAGCGACGGAAGCGCGGCAGGCGCGCCTCGAGATAGTCGAGCCAGCCGAGCATGGCGTCGTCGAGTCCGGCGGCGTGGGCAGCGAGATACGTCATCTGGGTATTGAGGTCGTTGTGGAGATCGCCCTTCCACGGGGGCAATCCCCCTTCGTCGGCGGTCCAGACTCCCTGCAGTGGCACCGGTGGCGCACCGCGTCGTGCTGCCGCGCCGTAGAAGTACTTCACCAGGTCGTAGTGTGCCTGGAGCGCACTGTCGGGAATCGTCACAGAGGAGATGGCCCAGAACTGCTTCCACCAGTCCCGGTGCGCTGCGGTGGCGGTCGCCCATCCTGCCTGCAGCGCGGCATTGGCGCGGGTGCGGCCGGTCGAAACTGGATCATTCGACTCCGCCGAGGTCGCCAGCGTCACGGCGATCAGCGTGGCGTTCCCTTCGGGACGTGTGCGCACCACCGCGGCGTACGAGAAACCCAGCGCTGCGGGTTGCAGGAAGTAGTCCTCGCCAATCGTGGCCGGTGGATATCCCAGTTTCGCGACGCCCTTCGACGGCTCAAGGCTGAGCTTCACCATCCCCGGGACGCGCAGCAGCAACACCGGTGTCTGCGCCAGCGCCACGGCACGCACCGTGTCGCCAGGAAAGAGTGCCCGCGCCTCGGCCGACTGCAGGTCGAGCGAGAAATGGTGGACGGAGCCCACGCCATCGCGTTCGATGATCAGCCGGCCACCTGGGAGCTTGGTCGGATACGGAACCTGTTCGTAGGGATCGTCGAACATGGCGTGGAACTGGTCCATCGCTCCGCGCCGGACCTGCTGCTGCATCGTCGCCCAGGTCCACTCGGGCAGGCGGTAGGAAGCCGGCAGGCGCTCATCCCAGAGGTCGCCACGATCGAGCGACAACACCAGCCGCGACTCCTCACCCCACAGCAGCCCGCCGAGGAGGCCGTTGCCGATCGGGATCGCCTCATCCCAGCGGCTGATGGGCGCCGTGAGCATCAGGCCGGACCTGCTGTCCTGCCCCGGCAGCCGGGTCAGCGGGCAAGACAGCAAGATCGCGGCGAAGGCGAACCCGGGGTGTCGCATCGATTCTCCGGCGGGGGCTGGGTATGGAGGATAGTCGTCATCTGGGGTCCAATCACCGGTGGCGCGACGGCTGCTCCCCTGCCACACTTCGCACCGACTCAGGCCCAGGAGCCCCCGTTGCCAGCCGCTCAATCCCCCGCCGACCAGGCGCCGTTCCTCTCGCCCGACCTTCCGCAGGCCGAATTCCAGGCGCTCGGGCATCGGGTCATCGACCTGATCGCCGGGTATTACGACTCGCTCTCGCGTAAAGCGGTCGACGGAGGGACCGCCCCACCCGCGTTCCCGGCGGTTCGGCCGGCGGATGTCGCGGCGCTGTTCAGCGGCCATGCCCCTGAGCGTCCCGGATCGCTCGACACCATCCTCGCCGACTGGTCGGACACCATACTCCCGAACGCCGCGAACCTCGGACATCCGCGCTGGTTCGGCTTCGTCAACGGGACCGGCACCCAGGTCAGCGTCCTGGCCGAGGCGCTCGCCGCCGCGCTCGACCCCAATCTGGGGGGCTTTCGGGCCTCACCCTCCGCGACCGAAGTCGAACGCCAGACGATCCGCTGGTGCGCCGAATTGATCGGATACCACCCCGACTGCGGCGGGCTCTTCCTCAGCGGCGGCACCATGGCGAACGTCACCGCCCTGCGCGTGGCGATGCAGGCCAAGGTGAAGTGGGACCTCGAGCGCGACGGGTTGCAGTCGCCGGACCGCCCGGGCCGGCTGACGGTCTACATGGCCGACCACGAAACGCATGTCTCATTCGTGCGCGCTGTCGACCTGCTGGGCCTCGGCCGCGCGGCACTGCGCAAGGTCCCCTCGAATGCCGACTTCACCATCGACATTGCCGCACTCGAACGAATGCTCGACGCGGACGTGGCCAGCGGGATGACGCCGTTCTGCCTGGTCGGCCATGTCGGATCGATCAACGTCGGTGCCATCGACGATCTCGACGCCCTGGCCGACGTTGCGGCTCGGCGCGACCTCTGGCTGCATGCCGATGGCGCGTGCGGCGCGCTTGGCGCGATGCTGCCGGAGATGTCGCAGGCATTCAGCGGGCTCTCACGGGCCGACTCGGTTTCGTTTGACGCCCACAAGTGGCTCGGGGTGCCCTACGAGGCGGGCTGTCTCCTGGTGCGTGACCCGGAGATCATGCGGGCAACGTTCGCGATGACCGCCTCCTATCTCCTTCCCTCGGCAACGAGCGAGTACTCCGGACTCAACTACTTCGACTATGGTCCGCAGCTCTCCCGCGGCTGGCGCGCCCTCAAGGTATGGATGTCGTTGCGGTATTACGGTGCCGATGCCTATCGCACCTTCTTCCGCCAGACCATTGCCTGCGCCAAACACCTGCATGCCCTGGTTCTTGCCTCGGAGGATTTCGAGGCGGTCCAGCCAGAGCCGGAGCTCTACCTCTACTCCTTCCGCTGGGCACCACCCTCGCTGCGTGGGAACGATGCTCGTCTCGATGAACTCAACCAGCGCATCACCGACGAGCTGCAGTCGCGACGGTTGGCGTTTGCCATGACCACTCGGATCCATGGCCGCGTCACCCAGCGGTTCTCGATCTGTTCCCATCGCACGACAATCGCCGACATTGACGCCACGTTCGAGGCGATGCGCGCGATCGGGCGGGAACTGCTCGAGAAGTAAGACCTCCCCAAAGGCAAGCAGCCCCGCTCGGATGAGCGGGGCTGCTTGCATGGCCAGGGGCAGAATCGAACTGCCGACACCGTGATTTTCAGTCACGTGCTCTACCAACTGAGCTACCTGGCCTCGGGGGGCGGAATATAGGAACCTGCACCGCCCCGGCCAACCCGGTTCCCCCCGTGGGGTTGCCCCTTCCGGCACGCAACGGCCCTGGTCGGGGTCGCCCCGGCCCGCATTTCACTTGCTGACCCGCACCCCGATGATCCCGGCGACGATCAGTCCGATACAGAGGAGCCGGACCAGGCTGCGCGACTCCCCCAGCAGCACCATGCCGAGGATCGCCGTCCCCACAGCGCCGATGCCGACCCATACCGCGTAGGCCGACCCGGCCGGCAGGACACGAAACGCCTGCGCCAGCAGCCACATCGACCCGGCCAACGCGGCGATGGTGACGACGCTCGGGCCTGGTCGCGTGAAGCCCTGGCTGCTCTTGAGACCGACCGCCCAGGTCACTTCGAGGAGGCCGGCCAGGAGAATGAACAGCCACGCTCTGGATTCGGTCACCGTTCCCCCTGCCGTTCGATTACCGGTCCGCCACGATCGCATCGGCCTCGATCTCGACCAGCATGTCGGGATCGATCAGGCTGGAGACTTCGACCATCGTGGTGGCGGGCATTACCTCGCCAAATACCTCTCGGTGCGCCCGTCCGACCGCTTCCCAGCGCGAGATATCGGTGACGATAGATCCGCGTCCGGACCACGTCGGCCGGTGTCGCACCGGCCTTGGCCAGCGCAAGCACGATGTTGCCAAGCGCTTGCCTGGCCTGGGCGTACATGTCACCAACGCCGTGGAGCTCGCCCGTCGCGGTAGTGGCGGTGGTTCCCGTAACCGCGATGAAGGGGCCGACCCGCACCGCGCGCGAGTAGCCGACGATCGATTCCCACTTCACGCCCGAGGCGATATTGGTCCGTTCCATTTCAGGCATTCGCTATCCCTTCCGGCGATAGAATCCCACGAAACCGGCCTTCCAGGTGACACCACCATCAGTGGATGTCTCGACCGTCTGCTTCACTCGTCCATCGGCGAGCGGGGTGTAGCTCATCCGATTCGTGCTGCCCGGCGGCGTGTGCCGATCGTCCAGCAACACCATCACCGCGCCGGACATCCCCCCGGTGAACGAGGTGACCCACCCCGGCGCAACCCATCGCTGGTGCCACTTCTTGTCGGTGGGCTCGAGCCAGCTGATACTCACGCCATCGGGTTGGCCGTGGGGCATCCAGTGCTCCATGATGGCGCAGCCGGCGGCCTGTGACTGGATCGAACTCGTCGCAATCACCTTGCCGCTGGTGTCGCTGACCTCCCACTCACCCACCCAGAAGTCGAAGGCGTGGTGGTCCGCGGTGGTGCACTGTGGCGGCCGCTGCTGCTGGGCAATTACGAGGGTGGGCCAGAGTAGCGAAGCGCCAATCAACGAGGCCAGCCGCATGGAATCTCCAGGGTGTTGGGGGGTGCCCGCCTCGGGCGCGGGACGCGATGGTGCCTCCGAGAGCCGGAGATCAGCGCCGCTGGCTGGCTGCCCCCGAGACCACCAGCACCAGTCCCGCGATGGCCAGGAGTCCGCCGGCCCATGTGGGCACCGGGTGCCGCTCGTCGGCGGTGACATGCACATCACCGATGTCGAGCACGTGCTCGTTTGCTGGTGTAGTTCAAACCCCGGGCGAGGATGTATCCGCCGGCGAGGATCAGGACGGCACCGATAAGGACTCGAATCCGCATGGTGATCCCCGGTTCAGGGGTGAGTGTCACCCATCAGCGGCGCGATGCCCATCACGCCGACGGGGCGGCGCTCGCCGGTGACAACCCGGCGGTGAACATCGGCCTGGCCGAGATGGTAGGCGAGGTGCGTGGCGAGATGAATCAACCAGGTGGGCATCGGCGGCTGTACCCCTCCGACCGGCGTCGGGACCACGGCCGGCAGCGAGGATTCGTCGAGCTGGTCGAGCGCATGCGCCACCTCGTCGATGGTCACGGCAATCAGCACGTGGAGTTCGCTTCGCGGCAGGTCGCGCTGCGAAAACTCCGCATCACGCTGCCGGACGTAACCACTCTTCCCCAGCATCGCGCCGACGAAGTGGCGCATGTTGCCGCAGCAGTGCAGCGTCAGGGTGCCGGTCGAGTTGCTCACCCCCGGAGGCATTGCCCAAACCGACGCGTCGTCCGGATAGCCGTCGAGTTCGGCACGGAAGCCGGCGAGGTCCCGGAGCAGGCAGGCCTTCAAGGCCGGAATGATTGCCATGCTCACATGTCCGGCGTGAGCATCACGTGGGCCTTGGGGGTCCCCGGCAGCATCAGCCAGGGCATTCCGGCCGCCGGCGTCGAAGGAATCCCCGTGCTCGCCGAGGTGGCATACGGCATGTAGATCACATACAACGGCTTGACTTCGGGGCCGATCTTTCCTGCCGCGACATCCACGGCGGTCATCGGTCCATTGAGCTGCCAGAGGGCCGCCTGCTTCGGCATGGGGAGCTTGCCGGCACGGATCTCACGGAAGCGGACGCTGTCGACCTGGTCGCCCTTGGTGCCCGCGGCCCGCAATTGACGGCCGCGAAACATGAACGGCTCGATCGATCGCGAGTAGCAGGCCACGTGGAACCTGTCATCGGCGGGGTCATCGGCCAGGCAGATCATGGCCCCCTTGGTGGAGCGGAGCGGAACCAGCGTGCCGGCGTCATTGTAGCCGAGCACCGTCGCGTCCGTGCGGAACTCCTTTGGCAGCGGCAGGAGGGCGAGCGCGATCTGCTCCGCCGGGGTGGGAGTCTTCGACTGGGCCGGCAGTGTTCCCGGAACCAACAAGATGGAAAGCACGAGAAGAGGGCGCATCAGGGGCTCGGCGTTGGAGACACGAACTGACTGGCGTAGCCGGCGGCTCGCGGCCGACGACCAGGGGAGGGACGCAACCGGCTGCGCTCCTATTTCAGCTCGGACTGCTTCACGATGATCTTCCCGACCAGCCCATACTCCTTGGCCTGCTCGGCGTCGAGCCAGAAGTTCCGGCCGGTATCGTCCTCGATTCGTTCGATCGTCTGGCCCGTTTCCTTGGCGAAGATCCGGTTCAGCCGCTCGCGCATCTTGACGATTTCGCGCGCCTCGATCGCAATATCCGACGCCGTGCCGCCCATCCCGCCGGCGGGCTGATGCAGCAGAAAGCGGGTATTCGGCAGGCAGTACCGCTGCGGCCTCGGCACCGAAACGAAGATCAAGGTCGCGATGCTCGCCACCCACCCCGTCCCGACGATGCGCACTGGCGGATTGATGTAGCGAATCAGGTCGTGGATCGAGTCGCCGGACTCGACGTGCCCGCCCTGCGAATTGAGATAGATGGTGATCGGCTCGGTCGCCGAGGCCGCCGAAAGCGCCAGCAACTGCGCGATCACCTTCTGGGCAACTTCCTGCGTGATCTCGCCCGAGATGATGACCTGTCGCGCCTTGAAGAGGCGCTGGACCATCGGGTCAAACGGAGGCGTGGCCGCAGGGGGGACGGAATCGGTGTCGATGTCGGTGTCGTTCATTTACCCGGATCAGAAGAAGAGTGACGGTTGGCGGGCGGCGCCTCGCGGCGACGCGTCATGTCCACCAGCCACCAGAAAAGTGCCACCACCAGTGCGGCAAGGCCACCACCGTAGAACGGCGCGAACGGCAGCAGGCTCGCGCCGGGCTGGAGTGAGATCCGCACCGCCATTCCCGCCAGCCCGACCAGCGTGAGCAGGACGCCAACCAGAAGAAGGCGGCGCAATCCAGTGGGCATGCGTGAACCCTAGCGAGGGAGACGGGGCGACGCCACCACGAACGGAACGGGTGGCGTCACGGTGCCTTCGGCCTCGGCACGGTCGCCCGCGGGATCAACGACGACGTGTGCCCTGCGAGGAAGCGCCAGCCGGAATCGGCATGGATCACGGTCAGCGTCAGCGCGCCGGCGAAACCGGTAACGGCCCCGAGCGTATCGGTGATCTTCTGGGTGAAGACCGTCGTCACCAAGGCCGCGCCGGCAGCCAGTGGCGTGACCGCCGGATTGTCGAGCGTGAGTTCCATCGCACGGACCGTTGGCATCAGGCCGCGATAGTCCTCGATCACCTCCCGCGGCGACGTGTATCGCACCGACCCATCCTCGATCCAGCGAAAATCCGGGTCATCTGCATAGAACGGGGCCAGGCGATCGGCTTTTCGAGAGTTCACCGCTTCCCGCCACGCGGTGAGCATCGCCGTGACGCTGTCGACCACCGCCGCCCGATGGTCGGGAGTCATCGGCGTACTGGGCGCGGGCCTCGTGCAGCCGAGCAGGAGCAGGAGCAGGAGGAACGGGCGGCGACCTCTCATTCCAGAAGAGTAAGGCTGCCGCGGCAAGGGTGGCGAATCCCGCGGAAGGCCGGCGCGCCGGCCAGGGAACGCAAGCCCGACACCGACCCCCGCCCGGGCCCCGCTGGCTGGCCCCCGAGGGTCGCCCGGGAGGGCCAACTCGTTGCGCTGCATTGCAAACGCCCCGACATGACGAGACTATACAAGGGTATGGTCACCCTCAACGGCCGCGGCCTCACTGTCCTGGATCACCCCCTGATTCGCCACAAGATGGCGCTGCTTCGTGACGCGGCCACCTCATCCCGGGACTTCAAGCAGCTCGTCGGCGAAATTGCGGCGCTGATGACCTACGAGGTGACCCGGGACCTGCCCACCGAATCGGTGGAGGTGATCACCCCGCTCGAGACGACCCAGGGCGAGCGGGTCGCCCGCAAGATCGCCCTGGTGCCGATCCTCAGGGCCGGTCTCGGAATGGTCGAGGGGATCGTGCAGTTGATCCCGAACGCCAGGGTGGGCCACATCGGTCTCTACCGTGACCACGACACCCTGAAACCGGTCGCGTATTACTTCAAGGTCCCGACGCCGGTGGCCGATCATTGGTTCTTCGTCCTTGACCCGATGCTGGCCACGGGTGGATCGGCGATCAAGGCAATGAGCGAACTGAAGCGGGCGGGTGCCAGGCACCTCGCCCTGCTCTGCATTGTGGCTGCACCTGAAGGGGTGGCGACCTTCACGGCGGCGCACCCGGATGTCCAGGTCTTTGCCGCGGCGCTCGACCGCGAACTGGACGAGCATGGTTACATTCTTCCAGGCCTCGGCGATGCCGGGGACCGCCTCTTCGGAACGAAATGAGCGCTCCTCGCACCCTCACCTTCTTCGGCGGCGCGGCCACCGCGACCGGATCGATGATCCTCCTCGAGGCGGCCGGGGCACAGGTCCTCCTCGACGCGGGACTCTTCCAGGGCAATCTTGCGCAGGCTGAAGCAAAGAACCGGGACCTGCCGCTCAACCCCGAGAAGGTCGACGCCATCCTGCTCTCCCAGGCCGGGCTCGCCTACGCCGGGCGGGCGCCCCAGCTGGTGCGCCACGGCTACGCCGGGCCGGTCTATTCGACGCTGGGCACCCACGACGTCGCGGCGATCCTGTTGCCGGAAGCGGCGCTCGAGCTGAAGAGGCGCAGTGGCGAGAGCGCGTTGTACGACCTCCCCGACACCCTCAGCACCTTGGCGCGGTTCGTCGGGCGACCCTATCAGCGCCCGCACCACCTGCGTCGGAACCTCACCTTCGCGTTCCACGACGCTGGTCACATGCTTGGATCGGCGTCGATCGAGCTGCGGACCGGCGAAGGGGGATCGCACCGGATCATCTATTCCGCCTGTGTCGGCCGGCCTGGATCGCCGCTCTTCCCTGACCCGCGCACGGCACCCGGCGAAGTGGACACCCTGATCATCGGTTCGCCCTTTGCCCACGCAACACATCCGATGTTCTCCGATGCCCAACTGCACCTCGCCGCCATCATCACCGCCGTGGTGGCCCGGGGGGGACAGTTGATCGTCCCCGCCGCCACGCTGGGTCCGGCCCAGGAACTGATCCGCGCCGTGCAGGAGCTCCGGCACCGCAGGGCGATTCCCGAGATTCCGATCTTCCTCGACACGCCGACCCCGGTGTCGAATGCCACGATGATGCGGCTGACACCCGAAACGCTGGCCGATCCCGCCAGCGCATACGCCGCAGCGAACGGGCCCTTCGACGAGTCGCTCGTCCTGCCGGTCACCGATCAGGCGGCACGAGATGCCCTCGACACGCGACCCGGCCCCGCCATCATCATCGCCCCGAGCGAAACCGGCGATTCCGGCCGTTCAGCGCACCATATTCGTCGTTGCCTCGGCGATGTGCGTCACACGGTGATGCTGATCTCGTTCCAGGAGGAAGGATCGCTCGGCGCCATGCTGCTCGAACAGCCCGAGACCGTCGTGATCGGTGGCGAGACGATCGAGCGCCACGCCGTGATCGAAGCGATGCCTGCCTATTCGGGTTATGCCGATGGTGAAGAGATGCGCGGCTGGCTGCGCGCCCTCGGCGGGCCGATCAAGCGTGCGTTCGTCGTCCATGGTGACGACTTGTCCGTCGCCATGATGGTCACCATCCTCCGCGAGGAGGGCGTGCGCGACGTGATCGTACCCCGGCGCGGCGAGTCGTTCCCCTTCTAGCTTCGAGGTCGCGACCTGTGAGTGGAGTTTCCGTCACCTTCTGGGGCGCAGCCGGTCAGGTGACCGGCTCCTGTCACCTGCTCGAATGGCGCGGCCACCGCGTGGCGCTCGACTGCGGCCTGTTCCAGGGAAAACGGGACGCGTCGGCGAAACTCAACGCCAACCTGCCTTTCGACGCCCGCGCAACTCGACGCCGTGGTGCTGAGCCACGCCCACATCGACCACTCCGGCAGGCTTCCCCTGCTCGTGGCCAACCAGTTCGACCGGCCGATCTACGCGACGCCAGCCACGCGCGATCTGTGCGCCTTCATGCTGACCGATTCGGCTCACATCCAGGAATGGACTTTCGCTGGCTGCAGAAGAAGGGCCGCGCCGGCCCGTCGTCCGCTCCGCTGTACAACATGGCCGATGCGATCCGGGTCCAGGAGCTGATGGAGAACCATCCCTACGACCGGCCGTTTTCAAGTGGCAGACGACCTCATCGTCACCTATCGCGATGCGGGGCACATTCTCGGCAGCGCGAATGTCGACGTGCAGATCGCTGGGGCGCTGCAGCATCGCCTGGTCTTCTCCGGCGATATCGGACGGTGGGGACAACTGATCATCCGCGACCCCGTCTCGCCCAAGGGCCCCATCGATACGCTGATCATCGAGAGTACCTACGCCCGCAAGAATCACGACCCGACCAGCGACGCCACAGACCCATCTTGGCGAACTGGTTCGGCGGTGCGGCCGCGCGACGGCAGGATCATTCTGGTGCCCGCCATTTGCCGTGGGACGCACCCAGGAGCTGGTCTACGCCCTGCACCAACTCGCTCATGAGCGGAAGATCCCGCACATCCCGATCTACATCGATTCGCCCATGGCGGTCGAGGCCACCGCGTCTTCCGGATGCATCCGGAACTGTTTGATCGCGGCGAGCCTTTATGCGGCAGGAGCCAGAGGCTCTTTGACTATCACCTGGTGACCTATGTGCGCGACGTGGAGCAATCGAAGGAGCTCAACTCGCGCAAGGGACCGGCGATCATCATCTCCGCGTCCGGGATGGCCGACAACGGCCGTATTCGTCCACCACCTCGCCAATCACTGCGAAATCCGCGCAACTGCATCCTGATCGTCGGCTTTCAGGCTTCCTACACCCTCGGCCGCCGGATCGAGGATCGGGCCAGCAGCAGGTCGACATTCTCGGCGCCCCGCATCACCATTCGCGCCGAGGTCGTAGACATCGACGGCTACTCGGCCCACGCCGGGCGCGACGAGCTGCGGCAGTGGGTTCGCAACCTCGGCGGCCCGATCAAGCGCGCCTTCTGTGTCCACGGCGAGCCCGAAGCGCTCCTGGCAATGAAGACGCTCCTCGAGGAAGAAGGCGTAAAGGAAGTCCATGTGCCCGATCATGGCGAAAAGGTCGAGATCGGATGATCCACTTGCCGACCCTGCTGCTCCAGGTTGCCTGGCGCCACCCCGGCTTCAGGCGACGCCCTCTCCAGCCATGCACGATCGCTGGCACGGCAAATGGTCCACCACCCGCACCTTTGTCCAGCGCACCGTCGTCCCCGGGTAACCCGACCAGACCTGGTATGAGAGCGAGCAGGCGGGTATGCTGCGGATCGACGTCGCGCCGACTCGACAGCATGAACAGCTGGTATTGCGCGCAACGACTCGATCTACATCTTCACGCGCGGCAAGGTCGGCCGGCCCCGGCCCTATGCCAACGCCCTCGGCCTCCTCCTGGTGGATGTCTTCATCCAGCCGGCAGCGATCACCATCGCAAAGGTCGGGGCAGCCGGCTTCGACCTGACGATCGTGCGCGCCGGCCGCTGGGAAGGACGGCCCGCCTGGGTGGTGGGTGCCGCCGCCGGCGACAGCACTTCGGCGCAATTCTGGATTGACTCAGACGAATCTGCTGCTCGTCCGCGTCCTCGATCCCGGCTCGGGCCAAGCCGTTCATCGACGGCGCGGGTCACCGCGCCGCCTTGCCGGGGAAGTACCGGTGGAGAGGCCATGGTATTTTACCGCGGCGGCAAGGAGATTCAGCGCGAGTTCTATGAAGAGATCCAGTCTCAACGTCACGTTCGAGCCCTGGCATGTTCGAGATCAGTCCCATGGCAACGCCCGGGGTGGATTCCGAGGCCGTAGCGCCCCTCGTCGCGAGCATCCTCGCCGCGCAGGGCGGACATCGAGACGGACCTATTCCCTTCGAGGTTGGCATGACACGTCGCCTACTCCACTCCTTGCCGCGATCGACTCCTGCTGCTCGGTGCCGCTTCGCTCCCGGCTCAGGATATCAAGTCCCCGCCACCGTCGACACCCTCCCCAATGGGCTGACGGTGATCGTCCACGAAGACCACTCGGCGCCGATCGCATCGGTGAATATCTGGTATCACACCGGCTCAGGGCTCGAGAAGATCGGTCGCACCGGCTTCGCGCACCTCTTCGAGCACCTGATGTTCATGGGCTCAGAGCACGCTCCGTATCCGCAGTTCGACCGGCTGCTCGAGGCGGCCGGTGGCGACAACAACGGCTCGACCACCGAGGACCGCACCAACTACTACGAGAACGGCCCCGTCAACGCCGTCCCGCTGATGCTCTGGCTTGAGGCCGACCGGATGGGGTGGCTCACTCCCGGTGATGGACTCGGCCAAGGTCGACGCCCAGCGCGACATCGTGAAGAACGAGCGCCGGCAGAGCTACGAGAACCAGCCGTACGGCAAGGTCGAGGACGTGATGCCCGGCCTGCTCTACCCGCCGGGCCATCCCTACTCCTGGCCGGTGATCGGCTCGATGGCCGACCTCTCGGCCGCCTCGCTCGAGGACGTGAAGGACTTCTTCCGGAAGTACTACGCGCCCAACAACGCCACGCTCACCATCGCCGGCGACGTCAAGCGCGACTCCGTGCTGGCGCTGGTGCGGCAACTGTTCGGCAGCATTCCCCGTGGCCCCGCCATCGAGACGCCCGACGGTGCCGCCGGTGAAGCTCGTCGCCGACACGCTCGTCAACATCGAAGACCGGGTCCAGCTCCCGCGGCTCTACTACGACTGGCACACCGACCAAGGCATGGGGCACCGACGATGCGGCGCTGGAGATGGCCGGCTCGCATCCTCGCCGGATCGAAGAGCGCGCGCCTGACCCAGAAGCTGGTCTACGACCTGCAGATCGCCAGCAACGTGAGCGCCGTACCAGGACGGGATGCGCTTCGACGGCGACTTCCGCGTCACCGCGACGCGCGCGGCCCGGGCACACCCTGGGCGAGATCCAGGGTGTCGTTGACGCCGAGCTGCGCAAGCTCGCCGAGGAGGGACCGACGCAGCGCGAACTCGACCTCGCGAAGAACGCGATGGAGGCGTCTTCCTTTCCTCCATCCAGACCGTCGGCGGCAAGTCCAACCAGCTCAACGCCTACTACTACCAGCTTGGCGTGCCGGATGGCTTCCAGAAGGACCTCGACCGCTACCGCGCCGTCACCGCTGATGACATCAAGCGCGTGGTCGGGCAATATCTCCTCGGGCCACGCGTCATCATCGGCGTGGTGCCGAACGGCAAACTCTCCTCCGATCTGATCGCCCGTCCGAGGATCACGCCATGAAGACCCGTCAATTCCTGCTGCTCCTGACGTCGCTCGCGACTCCCCTTGCTGCCCAGGTCACCACGGCCCCCGCGCTCGGGCCGCGCCGGCACTGACGCTCCCGAAGATCGAGCGCGACTCCCTGTCCGAACGGTCTCCAGGTGGTGGTCTCGCGCAACGCCGAGGTGCCGCTGATGTCGGCCCAGCTGCTCATCTTCGGCGGAGCCCGCCTCACCGGCAGCCCGTCGGGGATGGCCAGTTTCGCGGGCGACATGCTCGATGAAGGCGCCAACGGCCGCAACACCTTCCAGTTGGCCGACGAACTCGACTTCCTCGGCGCCCGACTCAGCACCGGCGCCAGATGGGAGAACTTCACGATCTCCCTCTCCGGCCCCAAGCGGACCTTCGACGAGGCGATGAACCTGATGGCCGACGTGCTGCTGCGCCCGACCTTCGCCTCCGCCGACATCAAGCGCGTGCGCGACCTCCGCCTGACCGCGCTGCTGACCGCGCGCGACAATCCGTCCGCCGTGGCGCAACGGGTCTTCCTCCGCAACGTCTTTCCGGCCGGCCACCCATACCATGACGCCATCACCGGCGACTCCACCACCCTGCTCTCCTTCGATTCGGCGACCGTGCGCACCTTCTGGAACCGCGCCGCCAATCCGGAACAGGCCACCCTGATCGTCACCGGCGATGTCACCCTGAAGGAAGCGGTGGCGATGGCCAAGGCGCATTTCGCGAACTGGAAGGCGCCGAAGCCGGCGATGACCCGGATGCCCCGCCGAGCAAGGTCGCCCAGGCGCCGCGCACGCCAACACATGTCATCCTCGTCGACAAGCCCGATGCGGCACAGTCGGTGATCTACATCGGCGGACCGGGGCATCGCCCGCGGCGCCTCGGATTACCCGGCCACTCAATTGATGATGACGATCCTGGGCGGGTCGTTCTCCTCGCGTCTCAACGACATCCTGCGGGAGCAGCGCGGCTACAGTTATGGCGCCTCCGCCGGGTTCAGCTGGAGCCCGGTGATCGGGCCCGTTCATTGCCTCCTCGTCCGTGCGCACCGACGCGACGGACTCCTCGCTCGCCATCTTCATCCGCGAGTTCGAGACCATCCGCACCCAGCCGGTGAGCGCCGCCGAACTGCAGCGCGCCAAGTCCTATATCGTGCTCGGTTCGCTGGGCGATTTCGAAACGCCGGGCCAGGTCGCCGGGTGCGCTGGCCACGTCGCTGCTCTTCGGCCGGCCGCTGAGCACCATCGCCGCCGAGATGCGCGCCACCAGCGGACTGACGCGTGGCGGATGTGCAGCGCGCCGCCAGGGCGCATCTCGACCCGGCCCTGCTCACCATCGTGGTCGTCGGCGACATCGCCAAGATCCGCCCCGGCATCGAACGGCTGAAACTGGGACCGATCAGCGTGCAGACGTACTAGAAGTGAACGGTGATTGGTGATTGGTGAACGAGAAGAACCCTCTCGTCACCAATCACCAATCACCACTCACCATTCACCGCCGACCTCTCCCCTATGACGCTTCTCTCCTCCCGCCGCATCTTCACCGGCCGCGTCGTCGCGCTCGACATCGACACGGTGCAATTCCCCAACGGCACCACCGGCGACCTCGAGATGCTCCGGCATCCAGGTGCGGCGGCCGTGCTGCCCTTTCTCGACGACCCGGCCGACGCCGACCCGCGCGTCCTCCTCATCAGGCAGTTCCGCCACGCCACCGACGGCTACCTCTGGGAAATTCCCGCTGGACGTCGCGAACCCGGCGAGACGCCCGACGCCACAGCCCGGCGGGAGCTCCGCGAGGAGACCGGCTATACCTGCACCCGGCTCGAGCCGCTGACGACCTTCTGGACCACGCCGGGCTTCACCGATGAGCGGATCGACCTCTTCCTGGCGACCGGCCTCGCCCCCGGCGACACCGCCCACGAGGACGACGAGGTGATCGAGCTGCCACGAGCTCCGCTGGAGCGAAGTGCTCCGGATGGTGCGCGACCGGCGTGATCGACGATGCAAAATCGGTCATCGCGATTCTCTATGCGGAGATCTGGGCGCGCTCTTAGATTGCAGGCATGTCGACTCGCCCTTTCGCCGCCGCAGCTCCGCCGAGCCCTCGCCAAGGCCCCCCCGGCCGCGGCGTACTATCTGCCATGGCGGCGAGGGGATCCTCAAGGATGAGGTCGCAGGCGCTGATCCTCGACACCGCGCTCGAGCCGGCGCTCCGCGACTTCAACCTCGACATCCTCTCCGCGCAGCAAGCTCGACCCGGAGCAGCTGGCCGCGGCTCTGCGCCACCCTGCCGATGATGGCCGATCGCCGCGTCGTGGTGGTTCGCGACGTCGAGGCGTGGAACGGAAGACCAAGGCCAAGCAGGGCGCAGTGAGCCTACCTCGAACGTCCCTCGCCCGAGACCGTGCTCGTCCTGGTGCAGGGTGGCGACGGCGACGCCCGACGAGGATCTCGCTGGCGCACTGCGTCTCCGTCAACTGCGCCGGCCTCACCGGCGACGCGCTCGACGAGTGGCTCGACGCCCGGCATGGCCGCGGCCGGGATCACCATCACTGCCGATGCGCGTGAGCATCTGCTCCGCGCCACCGGCGGCGAACTCGGGCTGCTCACCGCCGAAGTCGCCAAGCTCTCCGGCCTTGCGTGAACGGGACCGATCGACCGCGACACCGTCTCGTCCCTGGTCGGCATCCGCTTCGGCGAGACCCCCGATGACTGGCGCGATGCCGTCCTCCGCGACGACATTGCCGCCGCCATCCGCCTCGTGCCGCGGCTCCTCGAGACCGACCGGCAATTCCGGCGTAAGCCTCGTCTCGCTGCTCGGCGCCTCGCTCATTGCGCTTGCGCTGGGCCCGTGCGACCGCCGAAAGCGACAAGAAGCTTCGCGGCCGGCGCCCTCGCCGAACGGATCAAGAAGTTCCTCTTCGAGAGCCCGGGCGCACGGATCGGCAGCTTCGGGCCGCTCGCGACGCCTCCTCGCGCGAGGTCGACACCGCGCTGGTCGCAGCCGCGGCTCCAGGCAGCCATCGCGGCGACCCTCGAGCTGCCGACATCGCCCTCAAGGGAACCACTATTTCCGACGAAACCGGGATCATGACCGACCTTGTTCTCACGCTTGCCACCACCGCCTCCCGGAAGGCTGCCTGATGCGCCCGGCCCGGCTCGCCCTCGCGTGCTGCTGTGCCGTGACGATCGCCGGCGGCGGGCTCGCCGCGACTCGGCGCCCAGGCACCGATCCTCCCGAGCAACCCCCCAGCTGCAGGAAGTCGTTCGGCTCGCCCAGGAGGGGTACGGCGATTCGGCCCGCGCGGTCGTGGCGCGGATCATCGATCCGCACGCCGGCAACCGACACGATCTTCCCCGAGGTGCTCTTCACCGCCGCCACGGTCGCCAGGACCGGCGATGAGATGCGCGCCAACTTCGTCCAGATCGTCGTCGAGTATCGCGCCTTCGCCCTGGGCCGACAAGGCGCTGCTCCGGCTGGCCCAGCTCGACTACGGCGGCGGCAAGTACGACGGCACCATCGAGAAGGTGCGCCGCTTCTTCGCTGACTACCCCGGCTCGACCGTCCTCCCCGCGGCGGCGCTCTGGGGCGCCCGCGCGGCGTTCGATCGCGATCAGATGCAGCAGGCGTGTGACTGGCTCACCAAGCGGCATCGCCGCCTCGGGTGATGACATCGAGCTCAAGAACCAGCTTCTCTTCGCCAAGCAGCGCTGCAAGCTCAATCCCGGCGTGGAGATGGCTCCGGTGATGCCCGACTCGCTGCGGATCGCACACCTGCCGGTGGCACAGCAGCGACCCCACCCAGGGACACCAGCACCGGCAAGCCGCCCGCCGACCAAGCCGACGACTGCGGCGCCCAAGCCGCCCGCCTCGCCGTGGCGGGTGCAGGTGGCGGCCATCGCCGACAAGAGCTGCGATCGCCCGACTGGTGCAGAAGCTGGAAAAGGCGGGATACACGGCCTACCAGGTGCCCGGTCCGCGCGGCCTCACCAAGGTCCAGGCGGGGCCGTTCGCCACCCGGGAGCAGGCCCGGCCGCGCTGCCGAGGATCAAGGCCGCCGTTGGCGGAAGTCGCCTTCGTCACGCAGGCGCCGTGATCGCGGCTCCGCCACCTGCTCGCCCTGCTCGCCCTGCGCTACCGCTGCCGCTCCGGCGCCCAGAGCTACGGCTTCGTCACCCGGCTCGGCCGGGACACCATTGCCGTCGAGCGCATCGTCCGTACCCCCCAGGAGATCCTCGGCGACGCGCGTCGAGCGCTATCCGCAGGTGGTCGTCCGCCACTACGACGCCTTCCTCAACGCCAGACGGCACCGTGCGGCGCTTCTCGATCGACAACACGCTTTCCCAACCCCGTCGGCCGCGGACAGGCAGGCCAAGCAGTCCTACATCGTCGATTTCAGTGACGACTCGATCCATGTCACCATCCGCCGCGGCGACAGCATCGCACCGTCGCGGTCGACGTCGCGGGAATGTTGCGTGATGCCCTGGACCATGCTCACCGCCTCGGCATCTACGAGCAGCTCTTCTCGCCGCCCTCAAGAAGCACGGCGATTCCATCGACGTTGGCCGAGTACACGCCCGGGCAGCAGTGTCGCTGAGTCGCACCACGGTCCGCCGACTGCAAGGGCGACTCCGTGTCGATGACCCTCTTCGACCTGCCGCTCTACGCTCGCGTCGACCGCGTCACCGGGCGGCTGCTCAGCCCTCTCGGGCGAATACACCACCGACAAGTTCGTCACCGAGCGCGTCAACTACCCCGCCGATCATCGGACCGATCGCTCGAGCGCTTCGGCGCGCGAAGAGGCGGCAAGGGCGTCGCCCGCACCATGAGCCCGCACGACACCGTTCGCGCCACCATCGGCGTCGCCCAGATGCGGTCGACTACGGCCGGCCGTCGCTCCGCGGGACGCAAGGTCCTCGGCAATCCCACCCTGTTCCCGTTGGATGTCGTCTGGCGCACCGGCGCCGACGCCGCGACCCAGTTCACCACCACGGCCTCGCTCTCGCTGGCGGGGTCAACCTCGCGCCCGGCACCTACACCCTCTGGACCATCCCGCACCAAGACCGGTGCGACAGTTGATCGTCAATCGGCAGCACGGGCAGTGGGGCACCGAATTCGATCCCGCCGAGGATGTCGGCCGGGCCGACCTGCAGACCGAGGCCCTGAAGACGCCCGGTCGAGCAATTCACCATCCGGATCGTCCCGGTCAGCAGCACGTCGGGCTCGCTGGTCCTGGAGTGGGAAAATTCCGCTGGACCGCCGCCGATCATCATCAAATAGCCCGTCCGGACGGACGCGGCGCCGCCCGCGCTCCCCCCGATCCCGCCGGATTTCGGCTACAATTGTCCCGTGTCCGACACCCACTTCCCCGCTGCTCACCCAGTATCGCGACATCAAGGCGCGGCACCCCGACGCGATCCTCTTCTTCCGGATGGGCGATTTCTACGAGATGTTCTACGACGACGCGCAGATTGCCGCGCGCGTCCTGAACATCACCCTCACCGCGCGCGGCGACGGCGTGCCGCTCGCCGGCGTGCCGGTCAAGGCGGCGGCGGGCTATCTCCGCCAGTTCATCGCCGCCGGACATCGCGTGGCCATCTGCGAACAGATCGAAGACCCCAAGTTCGCCAAGGGGATCGTCAAGCGCGCCGTCGTCGAGACCATCACTCCGGGCGCCTTCCTCGACGACGAGTGGACCCCGGACTCGCGCAACAACTGGCTCGTTGCCCTCGCACCCAGTGCGGGTCGTGTCGGCCTCGCTGCGCTCGATCTGTCCACGGGTGAATTCCTGCTCGAGACCGTCGCAGGCGATGACCTGGCCGAGGCCCTCGGGCGCCTTTCACCAGCCGAGGTGGTGGTCCCGCGCGAGCATGCGACTGTCGCGATCGACCCTCCCGTCCTGCAGCACCGGCCGCGAATCGTGGGAGTTCGATCCCGAACTCGCCACCGAGGAGCTGGCTCGCCGGCTCCGCATCGCCTCGCTCGACGGACTCGGCCTCGCCGACGACGATGCGCCGGCCGTCGGCGCGGCCGGCGCCCTGCTGCGCTACGCGCTGGAGCTGCAGCCGCAGGGATTGCCGCACCTCGCGCGTCCCCACCGTCCGTCGCAGCGACGCGCTCTGCTGGATCGACGAGATGACGCGCCGCAACCTCGAGCTGGTCGAGCCGCTGCGCGCCGGCGTGCGTGGCGTCACGCTGCTCGAGACGCTCGATCGCACGATGACGCCGATGGGCGCCCGGCTGCTCCGCTCCTGGATTCTCTCGCCGCTGCGCGACCCGGCGCGGATCGAGGCGCGCCTCGAAGCCGTCGGCGCACTGGTCGACCGGGGAAGCCTTCGCGCCGATCTCCGTGCAGCACTCGACGGCGTGCGCGACGTCGAACGCCTCGCCGCCCGCGCCGCGGCGGGCCGCGCCAATCCCCGCGAGATGGGCGCGCTCCGCGACTCGTTCCTCCGCTTGCCGCATGTTGCCACAGCGATCGACGGACACGAACCGGTTCCTCCTGGCACCATCCACGCCATCGGCCATCGACCTGCTCCCGGACCTCGCCGCCGACCTGGCATCCTCTCTCGTCGAACGCCCACCGATCACCCTCGCCGATGGTGACGTGATCGCCGCGGGCTGTGATGCGGAGCTCGATGAACTGCGCGACCTTCGCGCCAACGGCAAGCAGGCCCTCGCCGGCATCCAGCAGCGCGAGCGCGAGCGCACCGGGATCCAGTCGCTCAAGGTCGGCTTCAACAAGGTCTTCGGCTACTACATCGAGGTCACGCACGCCAACACCTCGGCAGTGCCGGCCGACTATGAACGCCGCCAGACCCTCACCAACGCCGAGCGGTATGTCACGCCGGAGCTGAAGGAGTACGAGGCGAAGGTGCTGGGAGCCGAGGAGCGGATTGCCGTGCGCGAAGGCGAGCTCTTCGCCGCGCTGCGCGATCGCGTCGGTGCGGCGATCAACCGGATTCAGGACACCGCACGACTCCTCGCGCGACTCGATGTGCTGGCGTCACTCGCCGAGGTGGCGGTCGCCGAACGGTATGTCCGGCCCGCAGATCCATGCCGGCTATGACCTGACCCTCGTCGCGTCGCGCCATCCGGTGATCGAGCGGATGATGGCGCGCGAACGCTTCGTCCCCAATGACGTGCACTTCGAGAAGGCGGCCCGGCTGCTGATCGTCACCGGCCCCAACATGGCCGGCAAGAGCACCATCCTCCGCCAGATCGGGCTGTGCGTCTGCTGGCACAGATGGGATCGTTCGTCCCGGCCGTAGTGCGCAGGATCGGCGTCATCGACCGGCTCTTCACCCGGGTCGGGGCGAGTGACAACCTCGCCCGCGGCCAGTCGACCTTCATGGTCGAGATGAGCGAAACGAGCGCAATCCTCCACAACGCCACCGCTCGGTCGCTGGTGCTGCTCGACGAAATCGGTCGCGGCACCAGCACCTATGATGGCGTCGCGATCGCCTGGGCCGTCTCCGAACACCTGCACGACCGGATCGGCTGTCGCACCATGTTCGCCACCCACTACCATGAACTGATGCAGCTCCCCGAGAAGCTCGCCCACGCCCGTAACCTCAACGTCGCGGTGCGCGAGATGGGGGACGGCATCCTCTTCCTCCACCGTCTCGAGCCTGGTGGCACCGATCGCTCCTACGGCATCCACGTCGCTGAGCTGGCCGGGCTGCCGGGCGGGGTGGTCCACCGCGCCAAGGAAGTCCTCGGAACCTTGGAGACCGGCCATCGGGTGGTGCCGGGAGACGCTCCAGCAGACGCCGACCCAGCTCAGCCTTCGTTGTTTGATGCACCAGGTCGTCCTGAGCATCGCGAAGGACATGGGTCATCGCCTCGCAGCAAACCCTCTCCCGAACAGGAAAAGGCCGCGGCCCTCTCGGCCCACCTCAAGCAGCTCGATACCAACCAGATGACCCCGATCCAGGCACTGCAGGAGCTGGCCCGGATTCGCGACGAACTGGAATCTGATTAACCCACTTGCAGAGACGACGCATGCGTCGCCCCTGCGCACGCGCTGCGCTCCGAACGACACGACCTAGAGGTCACATGCGGCCCACCCTGTTCGTTCCGCTCCTCCTCGCCATCCCCTTGGCGGCACAATCCCGCCCCAACCCCAAGGTGATGGCCGCTGCTGAGTCGATCGTTGCTGCCGACCTGATGCGCGACATCGCCTTCATTGCCTCCGATGAGCTGAAGGGGCGGGCCACCCCATCGCCCGGCCTCGACACCGCCGGCGCCTACATCAGCAGGCGCCTGCAGCAGCTCGGCGTCAAGCCGATGGGTGACGGCGGCAGCTACCTCCAGCACTACACCATCGTCCGGGCCACCCTCGACACCGCGCAGACCTCGGTCTCGTTCGGGGCACCGCACCTCATCTGGGGCATCGACTTCCTCGTCTCCTCATTCCTGGCACCTGGCGTCCGGGAAGGTCGGGTGGTCTATGTCGGCACGGGCATCCGGGCGCCAAAGCGAGGGCTCGACCCCTTCGCTGGGCTCGACGTCCGCGGAAAATGGGTCCTTGTCCATGCCAGCCAGATCCGTCCCCGGAACGTCACCACCGACTCCCTCGGAGTCGTGGGCCTCGACTACACCACCGTCCTCGACGAGGCGCGCTCTCGGGGTGCCCTGGGCCTCCTGCTCGTTCCCTCAGCGGCAAACCTCTCTGCCTGGAACGCGATGAGAGCTCGGGTACCCACCGGACGAGACCTCGACCCCTCGGTCGGTCGGGCCTATGCCCCCTACCCCCTGCCGCAGGTGGTCCTCTCCCCCGGAGCCATCGTCAGGCTCCTGGAGGGAGAGCAGCGCTCCCCGACGAGCGTCCTCGCAGCTGACTCCCTGCACCAGTACCCCCGGTCGGTCGAGCTCGGGGTCGCCAAGTCGCTAACGGTCGACTTCTCCGCTGAGGTTTCCCGGGTCCAGCCATTCAATGTCGTTGGCCTGGTCGAAGGGTCAGACCCGAAGCTCAAGGAGGAGTGGATTACCGTCTCCACCCACCTCGATGGCGCGGTCGGTCGGGGGGTCACACCGGAGGGAGACAGCATCTACAACGCCGCCGACGACAACGGCACCGGCAGTGCCGGCAACCTGAGCATCGCCCGGGCACTGATGACCGGCCCCCGTCCCCGGCGTTCCGTCCTCCTGGTTTGGGACTCAGGCGAGGAAACCGGCCTCTGGGGGTCACGCTTTCTGGCGTACGGACCACTGGCCGAGAAGGTGGTCGCCCACTTCACCGTGGACATGATCGGCCGGACCAAGGCACCCGGAAGCAATGTCGCCGGCGAGGATGAACTCAGCGGCCCAGGGGAGGTGTTCGTCTCGGGTCCCGCCGTGCTGAGTACCGTGCTCGATTCGGCCCTGGCGAGGGTCTCGCGCGACTACGGTTTTGTCCACTTCGACCGGCGCTTCGAGGACCCCAAGCACGAGTTCTTCTACCCCAGGACCGACGCGGCTCCATCCATCGAACAGGGGATTCCGTACGTCCAATTCTTCACCGGTCTCCACGGCGATTATCACCGCCAGACGGATGAGGTTTCGCAGCTCGATCCGGCGAAGTTCGAGGCGGTCACTCGGGCCGTGTATGCGACGTTGTGGACGGCAGCCGACGGGCTCGAGCGGCCGCGGATCGACAAGCCGGTGCCCGCCGTGCTCTGGTTCATGACGCCGAGGTAGAGACGTCCAGGTGGGATACCAGATGCGGCCGTCGTCTTGTTTGCAACAACCACTTGATTAGTGGACGCATAATAGGTTCTGGTTGCTTGCAGTAACCACCAAAATTTGTTATGATGGTTATATGGGAAGTGACTCTCAATCGGTCGGTGGCATTGCGTGCCTCGACTTTATCAACACAAATTTCGACCCCGGACCGCTCTTCGGTGAGGGGTGGATTTCCCCAAAATCGCTCGAAGCGGCGCGTCGTTTTCACCGCTCGCTGCAGCGTCTGCTGACCGCCGAAGCGAGGGGTACCGGCGGCTCGGATCGCGACCTCGCGACGCTCAATCGCGTCCTCTCCCAGGCGGGAAAAAGTCGTGGTCTTCTCCCCACAGTTCGGGGGTATGGCTGGGGCTTTCTCGACGACTCGGCGGGGCTTGCGCGGGTGCTCTGGCCGGTCGCGTTTTCGGCGGCCCGGCTCCTCGAAGGAGCCGACCTCGAACACCTCAAAGCCTGCGGTGGTTGCGGTCGCCTCTTCCTCGACGCTTCCCGCAATCACTCCCGTCGCTGGTGCGACATGGAGGGGTGCGGCAACCGCGAAAAACAGCGACGGTGGCGGGAGGGGAAGTAGCCTCGAGCGACCACTCCTCCGTCGTTGGTCCTTGCGTGATTACACCCCTCCCCGCAGTGCCCCGGGTAGCGCCCTGCCCTCTCCCTTGATACTGTAGTATGTACCATTGTACAATTCTATGGTCAAAGGAGGGTCTTGGGGATGGTGATCGACACATCGGCACTCCTGGCCGTGCTGCTTGAGGAGCCGGAGCGCCCTGCCCTGATTGCAGTCACGGCAGGTGCCGTGCTCTTCGCCCCGGCCTCGCTGCCCTGGGAAATCGGCAATGCCCTGGTCGCAGCAATCCGGCGCAGGCGATTGACCGTCGTTGAGGCGCAACGAGCCTGGGACTCCTGCGAGTCGATTCCGCTCCGCCTGGTTGAGGTCGACATCGGCAAGGCCGTCGCGGTAGCGACCGAGCTTGGCCTGTATGCCTACGACGCCTACATGCTCGGATTGGCACGGGCGCGTGGCCTGCCACTTCTGACTCTTGATACCAAGCTCAGCGCCGCTGCCAGAATGAGCGGTATCACTGTCGTGGAGATCTGAGATGAAGACCTACACCTATTCCGAGGCACGCCAGCGACTGGCAACCCTGCTGGACCAGGCCCGCCGAGAAGGGCGGGTCCAGATCCGCCGCCAGGACGGATCCACGTTCGTACTGCAGCCGGTAGTGGCCGATCGGTCGCCGCTGGATGTCCCCGGCGTGCGAAGCAAGTTCCGGCGTGGCGAGTTGACCGAACTGGTGCGCGAGGAGCGTGGACGGTCGGGGGAGCGCGCCGTTGAGGCCGTTTCGACGCCACGCCCGCGGCGAAAGGGCTAGCTAGAGGGGTTGGTAGCGCCGGCAAGGGGCGCGGTGCCCCTTGCGGAACAGGCTGCCGTACCGCAGCTTATTAGTAGATATTAACTACATACAAAACAAAGAGTTATGAGATGTCAACCATAATCTCTGTCTCATTCCCACCCGATCTCCGGACCACCCTCGATACCGAGGCCAAGCGCCAGCGCCGCTCGCGGTCCTTCGTCGTCGCCGAGGCGGTGCGCGAGTATGTCGCGCGGCAGCAGGGAGTGGCATTCGCCGAGGCCAGTGAGCGCACTCTTCGCGAGGGTCTCGCGCTTTCCAGACCCGAGCGGATTGCCCTCGCCGAACAGCTTTGGCAGGAGCTTACCCTCGGGCAGCATCCCGACCGCGCTTACGCCGCCTCGTTCGACACCTTTGATGAGTACGAACAGTGGCGTCGTACTGGCGGAGCGTTGGTGAAGTGACAGTCAACCGGTCTCGTCTCGCGACGGTCTGCGCCCTGCTCAACTCAGGCGGAGCGAAATACGTCGTGGTCGGCGGCTTCGCCGTGGCATTGCACGGGGTGGTGCGGGCCACCAAGAACGTCGACGTGTTGATCGAACCGTCGCTCGAGAACGCACGACGCGTGCTGGCGGCCCTTGAGGGACTGCGCTGGGGGGTGGCCCGCGAGGTCAGTCCGGAACCGGTCGCGGCCAGGCCGATCACCATCATCGGCGACGACCCGCGGGTCGACCTGCTCACGCTCGCCTGGAGCGTGCGCTACGCAGACGCCGCCCCGAAGGCGCTCCGCGTCGAGATCGAGGGAGTTGAGATTCCCTTTGCCGACCTCGACACCCTGATTCGCACCAAGCAGACCGGGCGTTTTCAGGATCTTGCCGATGTCGAGAGTCTCGAGATGGTCAAGCGAGCTGCGCCAGAGCAAGCTCCGGGTGGCGGTGTCCCGCCGATTGCCGGGAAGTTCGCCAGCAACACGCCCGACACCGCATCCCGGGTGGACGACCTGCTCTGGCGCGACCCACCCCCGTGACCTCTTCGCCGACACCTCGGCGTCGTGCAGCCGCGAAAGGGAAGGTTCGTGCTGGTGCCGTGATGGACTGCTACTTCCTGACCGGGATCATCCGCTCGCGCACCGACAGTTCGCGTTGCACTGTGTCAGTTCCCTCGCCGGCGGTGTTCACGGATCGCAGATAGTGCCTGCGAATAGAATGGTGGCCGACCGAATATCCATTACAGGCCGTTCAATTGGTCACGATGAGCCGTCGCTCCCGCGAGCTCGCGCGGAAGATCACGGAACAGGGACTCGACCGGGAGTGGGAGCAATCCCGCCGGGCAGGCCCTTCCTGATGCGTATCCTCCCACGGGTGAATCGTCCCCTTGGCAGCCTCCACCTTCTCGAGCGGCTCTCCATCGGCAATTCTCAGCTCGGCCGGCAACCAACCACTCGGCGCCCGACGGAGGGTGAGAAGCAACCGGCTGTCCCTGAGTCCGGCAGATACGCCACTGCCGGAGAGCCGTGTGATGCGACAGAGCAAATAGGCTCCATCACCGAGGACGAGCGGCTCGCCGAACTGCACGTGGACGACTCCTTCCGGCGTACATCCATATACGCCGTGCGTACACCGGATCATGTCGTCGGCCGTCGCGATCGCGATCCCAGCCCGACTCGCCACGCCCTGGAGTTCGGTTGCCCACTCCGGCCGCTCAGGGCGCGCCTCAGGGCGAACACTCTCTCTTCCATCAGACATCAAGGCCAGGGGACGCGAATCCAGCACAATCCGTGAGTTGTCGTACAGCCGCTTTGGAAACTCGGCAGTTCGCAGGAAGTCTGCGGCCGAAGACTCGACCGACGAGCCGACAAGGTACTTGTATCTTGAAGAGCAGCGTCGCCGCATTCCCCTGACCTCTGAAGGAAGCGGGTAGGCAAGGATGGCCGGAAACGGGTCGTGCCTCACCGCGAACAGAGTTCGTTCGTCCGGGCTCACCGCGATGTCGAGCGCATCAACGTCAAGCGCCAGAACCGTCAGCAGGCGACCTGACCAATTGAAGACGAGGACATGACGACCGTACCCGGCGTCGCCCTGGTAAACGCCTTCCAGCCGGCCAGAATACAGCACGAACAGATGCGAAGAAGTCGGTTCGACGCTGAGGTACCCATTCCGGGTGGCTTTGGTCAGCGCTGCGTCCAGACCGTACTTCCCCGCCACCCTGAAGACGGGATCAAACCCGAACGGTCGCTGGGCACTTACCTCCGTCCGGCCGGCCACATCGAGCACTTGGAGCCTGTCGCTCAACGGGGACACGAGAATCAAGCGCCGCAGCGACGAGTCGACGCTGAGATGCAGATCGTATCCCTGCTGCCGCACGGCCGCCGGCATGCGCGGGTCACCAAACGCGAACGTGCCGATCGGCGTCGGTCGGCCGCCGGTCGAATCCATCCGGAGGAGAAGCCCCTTTGCGAGGAGACCGGTGCTCACGAGATCCCCCGAGGCAATCCACTGGGGCGTCGTCAACTCCTGGCCGCCTTCGAGCCGGACGATGCCGCTCGGCACGAAGGAACCGCGCTGAAAATCCGTGCGCAGATTGACATGGGTGACCCGGCGAAGGCTCGTATCGAAGATCCAGAAGGACTCCTCGGCTCGGTCCCTGATCAGAACAGTCCACGCGCCGGTGAACTCGCCTGGTCCGGCGCCATGCCTCCCGAATCGCCGGAGGATACGCCCCGAGTTCGCGTCGAGGACGACGATTACCTCGGAAGCCTTCCGGTCGATGACCACCAGCTTGCCGTTGAGCCAGTCGACCGAAGAGGGCACGGCAAGTTCCCCGGGGCTTCCCAGGACGTGGCCGGTAATGTGGCGCTCCGGCACCGAGAAGTGATCCAACACCGGGGGACCGGACGGAGCTTGCGCCGATAGCACACCGCTGACCACAAGCAGGGTGACACCAACGGGGAGCGCTCTCCTTCCGCGGCTCATCGTGACGTGACACCAGTCGCTGACCCACACATTCGGGAACCTTCTCTGCAGATGAGGTGATTGCCAGCAGAACCAACATACTTCTTGGGGTTCAATACGCTGTTGTACTCCCGGATCGGGCGGCCCTCCATTCCGCCGGAGCAGCTCTTGCGGGCGCTCCTCCTCCAGGTCCTCCATTCGGTGCGCAGCGAGCGGCAGCTGATGGAGCAGCTCAATTACAATCTGCTCTTCCGTTGGTTCGTCGGCCTGAATCCGGATGACGCGGTGTGGGTGCCCACGGTCTTCACCAAGAACCGCGACCGGCTCCTCGGCGGCGACCTCGCCACCGCCTTCCTCCAGGGGGTGGTGGCCCAGGCGCCGGCGCGTGCCAACGGCCCCAAGCGGGCCGCGGAAGCCCACCATGGCAACGCGCCCACGGCGTGAGCGCCGGTCCAGACGACCGGAGCGACAGAATCACCTCGACACACCCTGGTTTTTCAGCAACCTGCTAGCTCTGCGAGCGCCGCCTCATGAAGTCGAGTGGGGAGAAGGCATGCTTAGAAGTGCTCACGCGATGCAAGAACGGTCACACTGACCAACGCGTAACATCTCGCGGAGTATCTCCGCCAAGGTCATTCAGCTGGAAAGAAAGATCGAGCTGCGTTGTTCGTTTCCGCCATCACCCATTCACCCCTCCCCCGAACGCGGCCCCCCTGTTTGGTCTCCTGTGCGCAACTCGCCCCACAGCACCGCGACGACTGCCCGGCGCCACCATCCCTCCGCTCCGCATTACCTTGTACCATGGCCCGCAACCCCCTGCCCCTCCTTGTCTTGGCGGCCCTCGCCTGCAGCCGGGAGACCCCGCCGTACGCGGAACTCACCCCGGCGGTGCGCATCGCCGACCGGATCGAGATCCCCTATCCGCCCGAGCTCTTCGCCCAGCGGATCGAGGGGCAGGTGATGCTCTACCTCTTTGTCGATTCGACCGGGGCGATCGTGAACGACTCGACCCGAATCGCCACGTCGAGCGGCCAGTCGGCATTCGATGCCGCCGCCCTCGAGGCCGCCCCGCATCTCCGCTTCACCCCGGCGCACCTCGGTGCCGTTCCCGTGGCGGCGCCGATCCAGGTACCGATCATCTTCACCCTCCCCGATACGACCACGAAGGCGCCATGACCCTGCCCCATCAGCAACCCTACGCTCCGGTTCTCGAGACCATTGGCTGGACCCCGTTGATCCGCCTGTCGCGGATCGGTCAGCGGGATCCGCACGCCGATCTACGGCAAGGCGGAATACACCAACCCGGGCGGTCGGTGAAGGACCGCATCGGCCTGGCCATCATCGAGGGAGCCGAGCGTTCCGGCGACCTCAAGCCGGGCGGTGTGGTGGTCGAGGCCACCAGCGGCAACACCGGCGTCGGTCTGGCCGTGGCCGCGGCGATCAAGGGTTATCGCTGCATCTTCACCCTGCCCGACAAGATGTCGCAGGAAAAGGTCCGCCTGCTCAAGGCCTACGGCGCCGAGGTGGTGATTACCCCCACCGCCGTGCCGCCCGACCATCCCGAGAATTACATCATGAAGGCGAAGCAGATCGTCCACGACACCCCGGGCGCCGTCTTCGCCAACCAGTTCTATAACCAGCTCAACCCCGAAGCACACTACGCCACGACCGGCCCCGAGATCTGGACCCAGACCGCGGGCAAGGTCACCCACTTCATCGCCGGCGCGGGCACTGGCGGCACCGTCAGTGGCACCGGCAAGTACCTCAAGGAAAAGAACCCCAAGGTCCGCGTCATCGGCGGTGACCCGGTCGGCTCGCTCTATGCCGGCTATCATCGCACCCGGACACTCGGTTCCGAGGGCGCGCCGTACAAGGTTGAGGGAATCGGCGGCGACAAGGCGCCCACCGCGTGCTGGTGGGATCTGGTGGACGAATTCCGGCAGGTCGCCGACAAGGACGCCATGGCGCTGTCACGCCGCCTCGCGCGCGAAGAGGGGATCCTCAGCGGCGGCTCCACCGGTGTCAACCTGCACATCGCCCTCCAGGTCGCCCGCGAACTCGACGACCCCGACGCCTGCATCGTCACCATCCTCTGCGACACCGGCGAGCGCTATCTCTCCAAGGTCTTCAACGACGAGTGGCTGCAGGAGAACCAGCTCCTCGACGCCCCAAGGCCCACCGTGGCCGACCTCCTCCGGCGGCGTGGCGACGCGCCGGCGCTGGTGCAGGTGGCATCGGCGGCCCAGGTCCGCCAGGCGCTGAACCTGATGAGCACCTTCAATGTGTCTCAGCTGCCAGTCATCGAAGACGACAAGTGCATCGGATCGCTGATCGAGCACACCCTGATGTCCCAGGCCCTCGACGAGCCCACGCTGCTCGATCGCCCGGTGCGCGAAGTGATGGCCGCGCCGTTCCCCGTGGTCGAACTGGCCCTCACGCTCGACCGCCTGGCCCCGATGCTTACCCAGGAATCGCCCGCGGCACTGGTGGTCGATGGCAGCAGGCTCGCGGGGATCGTGAGCCGCTATGACGTGCTCCGGGTGATGATCGGGCGATAAGCCAGAGACGGGAGATGCGGTCCATCGTCATTGCTCGCGATGAGACCGCGTCTCCCGCTCCCGGACCTTGCGGCCTCCCCATCCAACCGCTAGAATTACCGAACATACCCCGAAACCATATCCCGTGAGGAGCCCATGTCCGCCCCCCAGCTGATCTCCCCCGACCAGTTCCGCGACCATTGGCAGGGCCATCGCCGCCTGACCCGCCGAGTCCTTGAAGCCTTTCCCGAGGACCAGCTCTGGACCTTCTCCCTCGGCGGCCTCCGGCCGTTCGGGTCGCTGATCGCCGAGATGATCCAGGTCGGCCCACCCATGCTGAAGGGGATCGTTACCGGCGAGTGGATCGGCAACGAAGTGAAGGGGCAGCCCACCAAGGCTGAACTGCTGGCGCTCTGGGATGCCGACACTGCCACCATCGACGAGTACCTTCCCAAGATCACCCTGGAACAGTTCCAGGAGCAGAAGGTCGCCTTCGGGCAGTATCCCGGGGCGGTCTACTGGCTGTTGCTCTACGGCATCGATAACGAGGTCCATCACCGCGGTCAGGGTTATGTCTACCTCCGCGCCCTCAACGTCGAGCCGCCGCCGTTCCACGAGCGGTAACCGCCGGACAGCAGGATCGGGGACGACGCGACTCGTGAATTCCCGGCGCCCCGACTAGGATGGAGCATGGCCACCCCGAGCATGCGCATCCTGGTCCTCACCGGCGGATCCTCCGCCGAGCGCGATGTCGCCATCGCCTCGGCGCGCCAGGTCGTGGCCGCGCTGCGGAGTCGCGGTCATGCCGTGACTGTCGCCGATACTACCGTCGGGGTGCTGGGTAACGCCGCGGAAACGGAGCTGCTCGCGACACGCGTCGGCATCGAGTGGCCCGACACCGCGCGCACTTGAACGGCGCGAACGCGAGTTCCTGCTCGGTGCGATGATCAACGCGCCGGCCGTTCGCGAAGCCGACGTGGTCTTCCTCGCGCTGCACGGTGGCCGAGGCGAGGATGGCACCATCCAGCACGTGCTCGATGTCGCTGGCATTCGCTACACCGGCTCCGGTCCCGCTTGGCAGCGGGCTCGCCCTCGACAAGGACGTCTCCAAGCGGCTCTTTCGTCATGGCCGGGGTGCCGACCGCCGACTGGCTGATGCACCTCCCTGGCGCCCCTGTCACCGCCTCGGAGGTCGATCAGCTCGCTCGGCTGGCCGGTGGTCGTGAAACCCGGCAGGGAGGGGTCCTCCGTAGGGCTGAGCGTGGTCCGGGAGCCGGGTGAGCTCGGGCCTGCGCTCAGCGAGGCCGCGGCAGTACGATCGCGAGGTGATGGTCGAGTGCTTCGTTTCCGGTCGGGAGCTGACCGTCGGCATCCTGGGCGAGGAAGCCCTCGCAGTGGGCGAGATCATCCCGAAGCACGGGCTGTTCGATTACGAGTGCAAGTACACGCCGGGGATGTCGGAGGAGATCTTTCCGGCCCGGATTCCCGCGCCCGTGGCGCAGGACGTGCAGCGATTTGGGCTGGTGGCGCACAGGGCCTTGAAGCTGGACGGCTACTCCCGGGTCGATTTTCTGCGTGACCCCCGAGGGACGCCTCTATTGCCTGGAGGTGAATACCCTGCCGGGATTGACGTCAACTTCATTGATGCCCCAGTCGGCCGGGGCCGTGGGAATCGGATTCCCGGAGTTGTGCGAGAGGATCTGCAACCTGGCCACATCGCGCTGAGGGTGATCGGGAGTGACTGGGCCTCGCGACTGATCCCGATCACCTCGACCACCATACGGACCAGTACGACTAGGACTAGAGTCCATGAACGACGCTCTGCTCCCCGCATCACTCCCTGGGTTGGTCGCCTGCTGGCGATCAACGCAATCGTGTTGCTGTTGCAGCAGACGATCTTCACCTCTCCCGAGCTGGCGGCGCTGGGCCAGTTCGATCCGGGAGCGCTGTTCCTGCATCGCCCGTGGACCTTCGTCACCTACATGTTCATGCATGGTGGATTGATCCACCTGCTTGCCAACTCGATCGGCCTCTTCATCTTCGGGCCGCCGGTCGAGCGGCGGATGGGGTCGCGCGCCTTCATCGTCTTCTATCTCTACTGCGGCATCGGCGCCGCCATCTTCTCGCTGCTGCTGCAGAGCTTCCTGCCGCAGCCGCCATTCATCGGGGCGAGCGGAGCCATCCTCGGGCTCGCGTTCGCGTTCGCGAAGTTCGTCCCCGACGCCCAGATGCTGATCTTCCCGCTTCCCGGTGCCGATCCAGGCGCGGAACTTCATCTGGCTCCTGGTCGGGCTCGACGTGGTCGGCACGCTCCTTGGCAGCGACAACGTGGCACACCTGGCGCACATCGGCGGGGTTGCCGCTGCCTGGCTCTACTTCGCTGTCCAGTCGTTTGCCCGGCCACTCGACATGCCGGAAGTGCCGTCGTTTCGTCCCCGTGCCACCGTCGCAGCGAATGTCCCGGACATGACCGGACCCCAGCAGGCGCGGTCGGCCACTCCGGCGCCCTCGGCACCAGATCCATCTCCCACGGACCTGCAGGCGGCCGAGGCGGCAGAGGTCGACCGCGTTCTCGACAAGATTCACGACCTGGGCATCAGCGCCCTCACGGTCGAGGAACGTCGCTTCCTCGACAATGTCGCCGCACGACGAAGGGACCCGCCCCACCGCTGATCCCGGGCGACATGCCCTGCCCCTGCTAGATTCAGAATCTCCTCCAACCTGAATCCCGAGGCGTGATGCCGCGGCGGGCACTCCGCATTCACCCCGACGACGATGTTCTGGTCGCCCTCGCCGACCTCGACGCCGGCGAGATCCTCGAGACCGGGGCAACGCACGCGTCGCCCCTGACGCTGGTCACCCCGGTCCTCGCCAAGCACAAGGTGGTGCTCCACGATCTCGCTGTCGGCGATCCGGTCGTCATGTATGGCGTGCTCGTCGGCCGCGCAACACATCCGATCCCCCGCGGTGCCGCGCTCACTACGGAAAACGTCCGCCACGACGCGTCGCGCATCGACCTCGCTGCGCCGGTGGGCCGCCCGTGGCGCGTGCCTGACTTCTCCCGTTTCGCGGGCCGCAGCTTCGAAGGCTTTCACCGCACCGACGGACGGGTCGGGACCCGAAATCTCTGGCTGGTGCTTCCGCTGGTGTTCTGCGAAAACCGCAACGTGCGGGCCTTGCAGGAGGCGTTCGATCGCGAGCTGGGCTACGGCACGCCCGAATCCCACCGGCTTGCGGTTCGTGAAATGGCCCGGCGGTATCAGCACGGTGAGCCTGTGGACACGCCGCTTCCTGCGGACGGCGGCGCCATCGCTGGCGCCGGGCAGCGGGTCTTCCCCAACCTCGACGGCATCCGATTCCTGACTCACGAAGGCGGCTGCGGCGGCACTCGCCAGGACACCCGCGCCCTGTGCGGTCTCCTGGCCGGATACCTGGTGCATCCCAACGTCGCCGGGGCCACCGTCCTCTCGCTCGGCTGCCAGCACGCACAGGTCGACATTCTTCGCGAAGAGGTCGCCCGCCGTGATCCAATGTTCGCCAAGCCGATGTTGACGTTCGAACAACAACAAATGGGCACCGAAGAAGCACTGATGCGTGCCGCCATCAAGGAGACCTTCGCGGGCCTGATGGAAGCCAATCGCGCCGAACGCGCACCCGCACCACTCTCGGCGCTGTCGGTCGGCCTCAAGTGCGGCGGCTCTGACGGCTTTTCGGGGATCTCGGCCAACCCCGGCATCGGTCATGCCGCCGACCTGATCAGCGCCCTCGGTGGCACCACGCTGCTGGCCGAGTTTCCCGAGTTGCTGGGATCGGAGCAGGACTTGATCGAACGCTGCGTCCGGCCCGAGCTCGCCCGGCGTTTCGCCGAACTGATGGGCGCCTACGACGCCCAGCGCTCACGCGGTCGGCTCCGGCTTCGAGATGAATCCTTCGCCCGGGAACATTCGTGATGGCCTGCTCACCGACGCGATGAAGTCGGCCGGCGCCGCTCGCAAGGGCGGCACGGCACCGGTCACCGACGTGCTCGATTACCCGGAACGCGCGACTGTCCCCGGGCTCAATCTTCTCTGCACCCCCGGCAACGATGTCGAATGCACCACCGCCCAGGCCGCCGCCGGTGCCAACATCATCCTCTTCACCACCGGTCTCGGCACGCCAACCGGCAATCCCGTGGCACCGGTGATCAAGCTGGCCACTCACACTGCACTGGCGCGGCGGATGCCGGACACCGTCGACATCGATTGCGGCGCGGTGGTGTCGGGTGAAGCAACCATCGACGAGATGGGAGAGCGCATTCTGGATCTGGTGATCGAGACCGCGAGCGGTCGACACTTCACCGCCGCCGAGCGGCTCGGTCAGTGGGATTTCATACCATGGAAGCGAGGAGTTTCGCTGTGAGTGACACATTCATGCTCAACCGCCGGGTTGCCGCGGTCACCGGTGCTGCCAGTGGCATCGGCCGGGCGATCGCCACTGAGTTCGTCCGCGCCGGCGCGCACGTCCACTGCATCGACCTCAACGGCGACGCGGTCAGGGCTGCAGCGCTCGAGCTTGGTTCCGCGGCCACGGCCCACCAATGCGATGTGAGTGACGAGGCGGCGGTGCAGTCGGCCTTCGACGCCATCCAGGCCACGCGCGGGGTTGATATCCTCGTCAACAATGCCGGTGTTTCGCATATCGGCACCATCGAGACCACGTCGCTCGAGGACTTCGAGCGACTCTTCCGCGTCAACGTGCAGGGGATGTATCTCTGTACCCGCGCCGTGGTAGGCGGCATGGCGTCGCGCGGACACGGCGTGATCCTCAACATCGCCTCGGTAGCCGGAACGGCGGGACTCGCCGAGCGCTTCGCCTATTCGATGACCAAGGGTGCCGTGGTCGCCATGACGCTTTCGGTGGCGCGTGACTACGTCCAGCGCGGGGTGCGCTGCAACTGTATCTCTCCCGGTCGCGTGCACACCCCGTTTGTCGACAACTATCTCTCGCGCACCTATCCCGGCCGCGAAACCGAGATGTTCGCCAAGCTCGCCGCGACCCAGCCGGTGGGCCGGATGGGCCAACCGGAAGAAGTTGCCACCTTTGCCCGTTTCCTGGCAAGTGACAAAGCAGCGTTCATGACCGGCACCGATTACCCCATCGACGGCGGCTTCCTCCGCCTCCACGGGTGAGACCATGAGACTGATCCGCTTTGGCCCCGTCGGCGACGAACGCGCCGGCATCCTCGACGCCGATGGCGCGCGCCGTGACACCTCGGCCTTCGGCGAAGACTGGGACGAGGAGTTCTTCGGTAGTGACGGTTTGTCGCGATTGACCCAGTGGCTCGAGGAGCATCTCACCGCCCTTCCGCGAGTGGCCGACGACGTGCGCTGGGCTTCGTGCGTCGCCCGACCGTCCAAGATCGTCTGCATCGGCCTCAACTACCGCGACCACGCCCGGGAAACCGGTGGAGCGATCCCGGTCGAGCCGATCCTCTTCGCGAAGGCGACTTCTTCGCTGGCGGGACCATTCGATGACCTCTGGATGCCTCCGGGATCGACCAAGACCGACTGGGAGGTGGAGCTCGCCGTCGTCGTCGGTCGCAGGGCCACGCTGGTTTCCGAGACCGACGCGATGTCGTTCGTCGCTGGCTACGCCTTGCACAACGACTACTCCGAGCGCGTCTTCCAGATCGAGCGTCACGGCCAGTGGTTCAAGGGGAAGAGTTGGGACACCTTCGCGCCACTGGGTCCCTGGCTCGCCACATGCGACGAGATTGCCGATCCGCACCGCCTCGACCTCTGGCTCACCGTCAACGGCGAACGGATGCAGCACAGCAGCACGGCCGAGATGATCTTCGGCGTGCCGTTCCTCGTCAGCTATATCTCGCAATTCATGACCTTGCTTCCCGGCGACGTGATCTCGACCGGGACCGCTGCCGGTGTCGGACTTGGCTTCAAGCCGCCGCGCTATCTCCATCCTGGCGACGTGGTCGAGCTGTCGATCGAAGGCCTGGGGACATCCCGGCAGCGGGCCGTCGCCTGGGAAGCGCGGCCGGGAGCCTGAGCGGTGAGGGTCGACGCGCACCAGCACTATTGGCGCTTCGATCCGGTGCGTGACAGCTGGATCACGAAGGAAATGGCGGTGCTGCGCCGCGATTTTCTTCCGGAGGACGCCGCGCCACTGCTCGCGGCGGCAGGAATTGCGGGCGTGGTCGCTGTCCAGGCCGATCAATCGGCGGCGGAGACCGACTTTCTCCTCTCACTGGCAGCGCGACATTCGTTCATCCGAGGCGTGGTTGGCTGGATCGATCTTCAGGCGGCAGATTTATCCGAACAGCTCAGCCAGTGGCGAGGCCACCATCTGCTCAAGGGGTTTCGCCACATCGCCCAGGGCGAGCCGGACGATTTTCTCGCCCGACCAGGTGTTGTGGCGGGCATCACGGAACTGGGAAAGCACGGCTTCAGCTACGACATCCTGATCTACCCACGCCAGCTTGCGGCGACTGGGGAGCTGGTGTCCCGGTGTTCCGAAGTCCGGTTTGTGCTCGATCACTGCGCCAAGCCGCCGATCGCCGGCGGTGACATCACCGGGTGGCAGCAGGGGTTCCGCCACCTCGCGCGGCACGAACATGTCACCTGCAAGCTCTCCGGTCTGGTGACCGAGGCGTCCTGGGCCCGATGGACCGAGGCCGAACTGGTGCCGTGTCTCGACACGGCAGTCGACGCGTTCGGCCCGGAGCGATTGATGTTCGGGTCGGACTGGCCGGTCTGCCTTCTGGCGGCAGAGTATCCCAGGGTTGTTTCGGTCATCGCCGATTGGGCCGAGCGACTGACGGCCTCCGAGCAGGCGAGCATCTTTGGCGGCACCGCAATGTCGGCATACCGATTGGAGAGTTCCGATGAACCTTGAACTCACCGGGCGCGTCGTCCTGGTGACCGGCGGCGCCAGCGGCATCGGCGAGGCGATCACCCGCGCCCTGGCTGCCGAGGGTGCGATCCCCGTGGTGGTCGATCGAAACGCCGCCGCCAACGCCGCCCTCGGCGCGGAGTTGCCCGGCCTGGTCACGATCACGGCCGACCTGCGGGAGCCGAACGCCTGCCGTGATGCGGTCGCCGAAGCCGTTCGCCGCGCCGGGCATCTCGACGCGATCGTCAACAACGCCGGCGTCAACGACGGCGTCGGACTCGAACACGGATCGCCAGAGCGCTTCCGCGATTCTCTTCGCACCAACCTGAACCACTACTATGACATCGCCCACTTCGCCCTGCCTCATCTCAAGGCGGCGCGCGGCACGATCCTCAACATCTCCAGCAAGACAGCCGTCACCGGCCAGGGCAATACTTCGGGCTATGCCTCCGCGAAGGGCGGCATCCTGGCGCTGACGCGTGAGTGGGCGGTGGAGTTGCTCCCGCATGGCATTCGTGTCAACGCGATCATTCCGGCCGAAGTGATCACGCCACAGTACCGGAGCTGGCTCGCGTCGTTCGATGACCCCGAAGCAAAGCGGGCCAGGATCGTCGACCGGATTCCGCTGGAGCACCGGATGACGACCCCTGAAGAGATTGCTGCCATGGCGTGCTTCGTTCTCTCGCCACGGGCCGGACACCTCACCGGACAGCATCTTTACGTGGATGGCGGCTACGTCCATCTCGATCGCGCCCTGACCTGATCCTTGTCGGTGCCGTCCGTGGCACCCTCACCCGCAGCCGTCCGGAGTCCCGATGTCCGATCGTGGTGTCCCGCTCACTGAACGCCGCTATGTCGTGCCGTTCATCCTGGTCACCTCGCTCTTCTTTCTCTGGGCCATCGGCGTCAACCTCAACGACATCCTGATTCCGCACCTCAAGAAGGCGCTCGACCTGAGCGACTTCCAGTCGTCGCTCATCCAGACCGCCTTCTTCGGCGGCTATTTCCTGATGGCCCTGCCGGCCGGGTGGATCATGCGCCGGATCGGGTACCGAAACGGCATCATGGTGGGCCTGGTCATCTGCGCCTTCGGGGTGCTGCTCTTCCAGCCGGCCGCCGCCTCGCGATGGTATCCCTTCTTCCTGCTGGCCCTGTTCGTGATGGCATGCGGCCAGTGCGTGCTCGAGGTGGCCGCCAACCCATACGTCACCATCCTCGGCCCCGTCCCCTCGGCGGCGCGCCGACTGAACACGGCACAGACATTCAATGCCCTCGGCGCCAGTGCTCACGCCGATCCTCGGCGCCCGGTTCATTCTCTCTGGTGTCGAGCACACGCCGGCCGACCTCGCCACGATGACCCCGGCCGCCATCGAAAGCTGGCGCGCGACCGAAGCCGGCGGCGTCCGCCTCCCCTACCTGATCATCGCCATCTTCTTCCTGGTCATCGGCGTGATCATCGCGCGGGCCAAGCTTCCCGAGGTGCATGAGCCGGGCACTGGCACGGCGGCGCGGGTTGCGCGGGGCGTGGCAGCACGCTCACCTGCGCCGGGGAGTGCTGGCCCAGTTCTGCTATGTCGGCGCCCAGATCGGGGTCGCCTGCGTTCGTGATTCGCTTCGCGCAGCACGCCATTCCCGGGGTGCACGAGACGCAGCGCCGCCTACTACCTGCAGTGGCACCAGGCAGGATTCCTGATCGGGCGGATCGTCGGGTCGATGCTGATGAAGCAGGTTGCCCCGCCGAAGATGCTCGCCGGCACGGCCGTACTTGGCATAGGGGCTGCGGCATTTGCCGCCACCGGATCCGGCACGGCTGCCGTGTGGATGGTGGTGCTCCTCGGCGCGTTTCACGCCATCCAGTTCCCGACCATCTTTGCCCTCGCCATCGACGGCCTGGGCGACGATACCAAGCTTGGCTCGTCACTGGTGGTGATGAGCATCGTCGGTGGGGCGATCATCCCGGCGCTGATGGGGGCAATCTCCGACGCCAGCGGGATCCAGACAGCGTTCTGGATTCCGGTGCTCTGCTACCTCGTGGTCCTGCACTTCGCCGTGCGTGGCCATCGTCACACCCTCGCGGTGACCTCATGACAATACGTCTCTGCCTGGCCCTCGACTTGAAGGACGATCCAGCCCTGATCGCCGAGTACTGTCGCTTGCACGAACGGATCTGGCCCGAGATCGCGGTGAGCATTCGCGAGGCCGAGATTGTCGCCATGGAGATCTGGCGCACCGGGAACCGCCTCTTCATGGTGATGGAAACCAGCGAACGATTCGACGGCGCTGCCAAGGCCATCGCGGACGCCATCAATCCCAAGGTGCAGGAATGGGAGCAGTTGATGTGGCGCTTCCAGCAGCCGCTGCCGTGGGCCGATCGGGGACAGAAGTGGGTGCCGATGGAGAGGATCTTCGACTTGGCGCAGCAGGGCTGATCTCCCCAATGCGTGTCGCGCTTGCGGTGCCCTGCTATGTCGACCAGCTCCGCCCCCAGGCGGCGCGGGCCACGCTCGTGCTGCTCGAACGCCTCGGCTGCAAGGTGAGCCTGGCGTTCGACGCCCCATGCTGCGGCCAGCCGATGAACAACGCCGGAGCGACGGCCGACGCACGCGCCGCGGCGGGCAATTGGGCCGAAAGCGCCCGGGTCTTCGATGTCGTCGTGATGCCGTCGGGGAGCTGCACCCACCATGTCAGACACCACCTGCCAGGTTTGGTCGGCAACGAATCAGGAACACACGCGGCGGAGGTCACCTTCGAGCTCTGCGAGTTCATTGTTGGCCCGCTTGGAATGGCACACCTCCCCGGTCACTTTCCGCACCGTGTTGCGATGCATCTTGGCTGCCACGCCCAGCGCGGCCTGCGGCTCGGCGGGTCAAGTGAGTTGCACCAACCGGTGAGTGGCCCGATGCACTCGCTGCTCAGCGGACTCGAGGGACTTACCCTGGTACCTCTCGATCGAGTTGATGAGTGTTGCGGCTTCGGCGGGTCGTTCGCCGTCGGTGAACCGGAACTGTCGGTGGCGATGGGTCGTGCCCGGCTCGCGGATTACACCTCGCATCAGGCCGAGGTGCTCGTCAGCAGTGATCCGTCATGCCTGATGCACCTCGAAGGCATCGCACACCACGCGGCGATGGCCCTGCGCAGCCATGCACATCGCCGAACTGCTCGAGGAGGCCACTCGATGAACAGCGGCCATCCCGAGGCCGCTGCGACATTCCTCAGCGACACCGGGCGCGCCGCATGGCATGATCGAGGCGCTCTGGTTCGTTCGAGACAGGCGCGACCGCGCCACCGACCTTCCCGAGTGGGAGACGCTGCGCGACCGCGCTGCCGAGCTGAAGGCTCACGCGATGGGCCACCTGGCGGGACTGTTGGAAGCGTTCGAGACCGCGCGCGACAGCGGCGGGCATCACGGTGCACTGGGCGCGCGACGCCAAGGAGCACAACCGGATCATCTTTGACCTCCTCCGCCAGCGCGAGGCCACGCGCGTCGCCAAGAGCAAGTCGATGCTGACCGAGGAGTGTGGCCTCAACCCGTATCTCGAGGCGCGTGGCATCGAAGTGGTTGACACTGATCTCGGGGAACGGATCGTACAGCTCTCGGGAGAGGCCCCGAGTCACATCGTCCTCCCCGCCATCCACCGGAAGAAGGAAGAGGTCGCAGCGCTCTTCCATGCGCATTTCGGCACGCCGGTTGACGAATCATCCCCCGACGCACTCGCGGCCGCGGCCCGGGAACACCTTCGCGACGCACTACTGCACGCCGATGCTGCCATCACCGGCGCCAACGCCATTGTCGCCGAGACCGGCGGGGTGGTGGTCTGCACCAACGAGGGAAATGCGGACCTCGGCATGCATTCCGCGCCGGTTCACATCGTATCGGTCGGCATCGAGAAAGTCGTCGCCACGCTCGACGATCTCGGGGTGCTGTTGCGCGTGCTGGCCCGGAGCGCCACCGGCCAGCCGATCACCGCCTACACCACCCACATCACCGCGCCGCGACCTGGTGCCGAGATGCATGTCGTGCTGGTGGATAACGGGCGCACCGCCCGCCTCGCCGACCCCGAGTTCCGGAGTGCCCTGCACTGCATTCGCTGCGGCGCGTGCCTCAACACCTGTCCGGTCTACCGTCGCAGTGGCGGACACAGTTATCACTACACCATCGCCGGACCGATCGGCGCCATCCTCGCACCAGCCGTTGACCTCAGCACGCACCGCTCGCTGCCCTTCGCCTCAACGCTGTGCGGTTCCTGCAAGGATGTCTGCCCGGTGCGCATCGACATCCCCGCTCAGTTGCTGGCCTGGCGCGGGCGAATTGCCGCGGCTGGCACCCTCCCAGAGGGATACGCCGCGATCTTCTCGCGCCTCGGTCGCATTCTCGGCGATCGCGCCCGTTTCGAGCTGGTTGGACGCTGGGCGAGGCGTGCGCTGCGATGGCTTCCAGCCGCCCTGCTCGCCGGTCGCTGGAATCCGTGGACACGGGCCGGTCGCGCCCTGCCTGCGGTACCCTCCGAGTCATTCCGCGAGTGGGCGCGGCGCGAAGGACGGGCCGAATGATCGCGCGCGCCGAGACTCTCGCTGCCATTCGCTCCGCGAATGTGCCAGCAGTGCCTGCCCCGGCTCCGATGCATGGACCTGCCGACGCAGCCGACCTGCACGCAGAGTTCTTCCGCACACTCGACAGTGTCGGCGGTGCCGGCGCTATCTGCCCCCTGACACAATCCTTCGAGGAAGTTGTCGCCACCCTGCTCGGACCCGGGCGCCATGCGGTGGTGGTGCTGCCGGGACGATTCGCCGTCGCCGAGAACGGCGCGGTGTATGTCGACGCCGATGACCTCGCCGACCGCGCTGATGTGGTCCTCGCTACTGAGCTCGTCCTGACCGTGCCATCCGCTGCCATTGTCCCCACCATGCACGAAGCGATGCGACTGATCCCGGCAACGTCGCACTGTGGCTGGTTTCTGAGCGGGCCGTCGAAGACCGCCGACATCGAACAGGCGCTGGTGATCGGCGCCCAGGGCGCCCGCACCCTTCTCGTCGTCTTCCGCGACTGAGGTCACGGTGATTGTCGACCTGGTCTCGCCTTGGGCCGCTGCAATCGAATCTGCCGAGTCGCAGTTGGCCTGGCGAGCCCGGCACGGCGAGTTGCTCGAGGCGCTGCGCCGACAGCGCGCGCCGCATGCCGACACCTACCCACTGGCATTCGATCACGACGCGCTGCGTCGGCTCGCGGTTCGTGCCAGCGACCCCGAACTTCACCAACTGCTCCGCGATACGATGAGTGCTGCCTCGGGCCTTGGCGTCGACACTGCCGCAAGCGTGGTGCTCTTCGCTGGCGGTGACGAGGGCGACGGTGTCGAACCACTCCCCGGCCCAGCCGCCGAGGTCGTGCTCTTCCTCGACCACTGCGATGACGACGCTGCCCTGCTCGTCGCCCTTGCTCGCGGGTTGGTTGCCGTCACCCGGTGGAGCAGTCCGGATTCCCTCAGCCTGATCCGTGCGTCACGAAGTGGCGCGTGGGATCGCTGGCGGCTCGCCCGCGAGGTGCCGCTCGGCGAATGGCTCTACACCGAGGGACTGGGGCTTCACCTCGCCCAGCAACTCCTCCCCGACCTGCCGGCTCATCGCCTGCTCGGCATCTCGCTCGGCGCACTCCACCGTCTCCGTGACCGCGAGCACGCCCTCCGCGCCCTGCTCGACGACGACATCGACCAGGCCGGGCTCGGCCTGGTGCTGCGCTGGCTCACCCCCGACACTCCCGCTTCGGCACGAACCAAAGGCAACACCGTGATTCCCGCCGATGCCGGACACTACCTGGCGTGGCGAATGGTGGCCGAGCGGGTCGAACGGGTGGGATTCGGCGCGGCGGTCAGGATGGGGCTGGAGGGATAAGCGCGGATCTGGTCATCCCGGGCGAAGCGGGGAGCCTCGGCCCTCGCGAGCCCTGCAACCGGACGGTATACTCGCTCCACCCTCTCTCCTCACCAGGTGACGATGCCGCAATTCCGTCTGGCTCTTCTGCTGATCCTCCTCGCCGGCTGTCGGCGCGCCACCATTGAGTCAACCACTGTGCTCGGGAGTTCCGGCCAGGCTGTCCTCCCTGACAGCGCCACCGTTGACGGCGTCCTCACCGTCACCCACTCGGCCGCCGCATTCGCCCGCGCGCCGCAGCTCACCCTCGACGGCACGCCGCTGGTGGTCTTCGATGACGAAACCAACGGCGACTTCGACCTCACCAACGTCTACTCGCCCCTCCTCCTCCCCGACGGGCGCCTGATCGCCACGCCGAGGCTCGGCTTCGGCTGGGTGATGCTCTTCAACGCCGACGGGAAGCCGGCGCGTGTACTCGCGCGGTCCGGAGAGGGCCCGCGTGAGGTGCGCGTGCCGGCAACGCCGATTCCGACCGGGAGCGATACGGTGCTCATCGCCGACGCCGGCACCAGACGGATGAACTGGCTCACCGCCGACGCAGGGATCGTCCGTTCGGTGCCGCTCCAGCACACCGCCGACCCCGGTTGCCTCAACCGGATCTCTCTTGTCACGGGCGGTCGTCTCCTGGGGGTGGATGGCTGCAGCTCGAGTGGACAATTCTCGAAGTCGTACCGCGTGCCGGCGATCGTCTTCCTCCTCGACCTCGACTTCGGCCACCCTGATACCGTCGTCGCGCTGCCGGGCACCGAGATCGGTCCCTTCCGGGCGACCGCCGCACACGGCGGTACCGTCCTGGTCGGCTCGCCGCTCCGTTTCTCGCGCTTCGCGGCGGTTGCGCCATGGGGAACCGGGTTCGCTTCGGCCGATGGTGAAGGTGGCTACCTACTGGAGCGCCGGGGGCTGGATGGAAGGGTGGTGGCGCGGATCAGGGTCAATGCGCCGAGGCGACCGGTCACGCCGGCGATCGTCGAGGCGGCGATCCAGCATGAGCTCGGGCAGATCCTGAACGGTGGTGAAGGTGCCAGCATGGACCCGAAGGAACTTGAGCGGCGCTTGCGGAGCGGAGCCGGTCGCCGATTCGCTGCCGCCGTATTCCCAGCTCTACTCCACCTTCGATGACCTCCTCTGGGTGGTGGACTACCAGGCCGAGACCGACACCACCTGGAGCGCCACCGCCTTCCGCCCCGACGGCGCGATTGTCGGGCGCCTCACCGCAGGAATGAAGGGCGCGCGACCGGTCTGGTTCGGCAAGGACCGCGTGCTGCTGCGGACAGTGGACGAGGATGGGGTGGTGAGGTTCGGGGTGTATCGGGTGAAGAAGGTGGCGCCGTAGCTGCCCTGAGAAGGTGAGGACAAACGCGAGCGGGGCGGCGGAGGACACGAGCGCGTATGGCCGCCAACGCAACCTTGCGAGAGTAATGACGGCGTGAAGTTCCAGGGCGTAAATGTCGACAATCGTCGATGGCCGTGCAACACGGACAGGCTGATGCATATCGGAAAACGCCACGCGAAACCACGATACCGGCCGGTGCGTACGGGTGCAATCACGACAGACCGCTATGCTGCCACGAGGCGGCGAATGACGGAACCCACCTGACGAGAAAGGCGGAACAGATGAAGGTTGAGCTGGGGACGGCGGTAACCCGGACAATCACCGCCAGCTGGTTGCTGGCCCTTGGCACCGTGGCGCTGCCGTTCGGCGCCGCCGCGCAGGGATTGTTCACTCCTCTTGCCGTCAAGGAAGCCTATGCCCACGGCACCCGCTCCACCCGACGGCCGGCCCGGCCCGAAGTCCTGGCAGAACCGGGCACGATACACCATCTCGGTGGCTACGACACCGCCCGACAGGAAGATCACCGGCACCGAACAGATCACCTACCTCAACAACAGCCCGGACACACTCCGGAGCATCGTGATCCGGCTCCTGGTCAACATCCACAAGCCGGGCGCCCCGCGGGCCGGCGGCGCCAGTGAGGACTACCTCACCTCGGGCGTGCACATCGACGCCTTCGCCGTGAATGGCCAGGCGACGCCGTGGGCCGACAACGGCCGCTACTTCACCTGGCAGCCAGTTCGCCTGGCGACGCCGCTGATGCCGCACGACTCGGTGCACCTGAACTTCGACTGGCACTACGACATGTCGCGCCAGAGCGGCCGGGAGGGGGCGATCGACTCGACCACCTTCTTCCTGGCCTACTTCTACCCCCGCGTGGCGGTCTACGACGACGTGAACGGGTGGGACACCCACAACTTCGACGACGCCCTCGAGTTCTACAGCGACTTCAACGACTACGACGTCACCGTGAAGGTGCCGGCCAACTACGTGGTCTGGGGCACCGGCCGGCTGGAGAACGCGTCCGACGTGCTCCAGCCCGCCATCGCGGAGCGTCTCCAAGCCTCGGAGCGTTCCGATACCACGATCACCATCGCGACCGCGGCCCAGGTGGCGGCCGGCTCCGTCACGGCGCAGCAGCCGGTCAACGCGTGGCACTTCACGGCCACCAATGTGCCGGACATGACCTACGCCATCAGCAACCACTACGACTGGGACGCGACCAGCGTGGTGGTCGACGACGCCACCGGACGGCGGGCCGGCGCGCAGGCAGCATACAGTGACACCGCCGCCGACTTCCACCACATGGCGCGCTACGCCCGGCACGCGCTCAACTGGCTCTCCCACGAGTGGCCCGGTGTGCCGTATCCCTACGAGAAGACCACCGTGGTCGAGGGTTTCGCGGGGATGGAATATCCGATGATGGTCAACGACGAGAGCTACGCCGACACCGTCTTTTCCCGCTTCGTGGCCGAGCATGAGATCGCCCACACCTGGTTCCCGTTCTACATGGGCATCAACGAGACCCGGCACGCCTTCATGGACGAGGGCTGGGCCACCACCTTCGAGTACCTCATCTCGGTGGCGGATATCGGCAAGGCCCAGGCGACGAAGAACTTCCAGCAGTTCCGCGCCTCGGGCGGTGCTGAACGAGTTGCCGATCGTGACCCCCTACACGTCAGGAAGCAACGGGTACGGCAAGCCGGCCCAGGGATACCTGGCAATGAAGGATCTCCTGGGCGACGCGCTGTTCCGCCAGGCGCTCCACGGCTACATCGACCGCTGGCACGGCAAGCACCCCATTCCCTGGGACTTCTTCAATTCGTTCGACAACATCACCGGCCAGAACCTCGACTGGTTCTGGCGGAGCTGGTTCTTCAGCAACAGCTACATCGATCTCGGCATTGAGAGCGTCACCGGGACCGGCGACGGCTACCGCGTGGTGCTGGAGAACGTCGGCGGCATGCCAGCGCCGGTGGACCTGAAGGTCACCTTCACCGACGGCACGTACCGAGACGCTGCACCAGACGCCGGCGATCTGGCGGGCGAACCTTCAGCGCGCGACGGTCATGCTGCGGACGAAGAAGCGGGCGCAGTCGGTCACGCTGGACGGCGGGATCTGGGTGGACAACAATCCTGCAGACAACGTCTGGCGCGCCAAATAGGTGGACATCCGTCCAGCGCGCGCGGCGGCCTCAGTGCTCCGCCGCCATCATCGCCTTGATCACGTCCTGCGACACCTTGTTCTTGTTGAGGTCGATCAGGCCGTCCGTCGTCAGGTCGTAGTTCCCCTTCGACATCCTGACCTTCGCCAGGATGATATCCTTGCCCAGTCCGCCAACGACCATCTTGATGATCGCGTCGTTGGCGAGTGCCTCGTTCGCCGCACCGGGTGCGCCTCCCGCCGAGGTCATCATCATCTTGATGACGTCACCCGGCACCTTGCTGTTGTTGAGCAGGATCAGCCCGGCCGGGGTGATGTCGAAGTTCGACTTGGTCGACTGCACCTTGGTCACGATCAGTCCCTTCGGCACCTTGGCCGTGACCATGGCGATCACCGACTCGTTGGTGAGCACCTCGGCCTTGGCCGATGAACCCTGGGCGTGGGCGGACAGGCAGCGGCTGGCGTGAAGAGGATCACGGCAACAAGGGCGCGGCGGACGGGGGACGTCATGACGGGCTCCGGTCTGGACTGGGTGACTGTGGTGACGGTCGCGCGGATTGGCGCACTGGGAAAGAAGCTGCCTGCTGGCGTGCCACAGCGCAAGCGGCGGCGCACCCGATCTCGGGGCCGGGGCCGGGGCCGATCAACCCGTCTTCGACCTACTCCGCCGGCGGATCTCCCTTGTGTGTCCCGTCACACACCGGCCAGGTGCCGGACTTGCCGCAGCCGCAGAGCGAGATCCGCTTGGGGTTCTTCCGCTCGGGAAGGGGATAGAGGTTGCCGTCGGCGTCACATACCAGCCACTCCCCTTCGATCCGGTAGGGGCCCCGGGCGGGATCGGTGACCCGGATCGTCACCGTGGTCGGCGGGGTTGGCTCGGCGGCGTCAGTCATGGCACAATCTCCCGTTGATCATCGTCCATCGATCATCGCTCATCGACCATCGCTCATCGACTCTTCTTTGTCCCGATCACCGTGGGTGCTGCCTTCACGGGCGTCGCTTTCGCATCCATGATCTTCTTTCGCTCCTTCATGATCAGCCACTGCTGCGGCAACGAGGCGATGTTCTGCACCGCGTAGTAGAGATTGAGCCCTGACGCGAAGCGCGAGAAGAGCACCAGCATCATCACCGGCATCATGTACATCATCATCTTCGCCTGCGGATTGGGCGGCATCCCCATCTGCCCGATCTTCGACAGCAGGTACATCGAGCCCGCCATGGCCACGGGCACGATATAGAGCGGGTCGGCGCGCGACAGGTCGGTGAGCCAGAGGAACGGCACGCCGCGCACCTCGATCGTGCTGCGCCAGCACGAAGTACACCGCCACCAGCAACGGATAGGGCACCAGCATCGGCCAGCAGCCGCTGAGCGGGTTGACCTTGTTCTCTTTGTAGATCATCAGCGTTTCCTGCTGCAGCTTCGCCGGATCGTCCTTGTACTTGGCCTGCAGCGCGGTGATCTGCGGCTGGATCGCCTGCATCGCGCCCATCGAGCGGTAGGCCTTGGAATTGAGCGGCCAGAGCACCACGCGCATCAGGATGCCGAACAGCACGATCACCAGGCCATAGCCAAGGCCGAGGGTGACGTGCATCCAGACGAAGAAGGCGCGCAGCATCACGGCCAGCGGGCGGATGACCGGACGGAGCCACGCCCAGCCGTAGGGGTTCACGTCATCGAAGTCGCGCCCCGCCGCCTTGAGCCGGTTGTATTCCATCGGACCCAGGAACAACGCCCAGTGGAAGGTGCCAGCGGCAGGCACCGTCAGTGAGGCGGCCGTCTGTGCCCGCACCGGCGACTTGAAGGTGTCGGGCACCGTGGCTACGACACCACCAATCCGGCCGGTGATGTTGTTGGCCGAGAGGGAGTCGTAGGCGAACAGGCCCACCACGAAGTACTTCGACTTGACGGCAACCCACTCGAACGGCCCGTCGAACGTGTTGGTCGATAATGGCTTCAACTGGCCGAAACGCGTCAGCTTGGTCTTGTCGGACTTGGTGACGATGCCGCTCTCGCGCAGGTTGTCGGTGGGCACCGCCTCGGTCTGGCGGAAGCCGCTGCCCAGCCCGATCAGCAGCGTCCCGCCGGCCGTGCCGATCCCGGAAACGCTGCCGTCAACGGTGATGCGATAGTCGTCGGGCGTGAAGTGGTAGGTCAGCGAGACATCGCGACCGGCCGCATTGCCCGTGAGCGTCAGCGACGCCGGTGTGTCTGGCGCACCGTCACCGAATCCGCGCTGGCGGTGAATGACACGCGATCGAGTCGCACCGTATCGCTGCCAACCAGCAATCGCAGGCGCCGAGCAGGGCGTCGCCGGCACGCACCAGCTCCAGGGTGTCGCGCTTGCCGGCCGCGGTCGTGTCGCCCGGCACCATCGACGAATAGTGCAGGAACTCGGCTCGAGACGATCCGGCCACCGTAGCGTCGAAATGGCGAGTCGGTACAGCTCGCTCCGCACCACCACCGTCTGCTCCGGCGGCAGGGTGGTGTCGGACGAGCCCGGAAATGCGCGCAGCGATGGCGGCGCCTGCACGCCGGCCGCCCCGGTGTCCTGCTGGGCCGGCTGCTGCTCCATCTGCGCCGGCGGTACCGTGACGGTCGGCGGCACCGGCCTCGGTGCCGGCTTCTTCATGAAGAGCTGCGGCACGATCGCGATCAGCATGATCAGCGCGAGCGCCATCAAGGGTCGGCGATCGTTCACGGGCAACTCATCGGGTCAGGGGACAGGGTCATGGCCACCGGGATTCCAGGGATGGCACCGCGCCAGCCGCCGGAGGCCAAGCCAGATGCCCCTGAGGGCGCCATGGCGCTGGACCGCTTCCAGCGTGTACTGCGAGCAGGTCGGATAGAACCGGCATGCCGGCGGGAAACGCGGGCGAAATGAAGCGCTGGTAGCCCCGGATGAGAAGGGCCAGCCCGCGCACGAGCGGGAGAGCGACCGGCTGCCATCCAGTCATCCCCGGACGGCCTCGCACCAGGCGAGGAGGTCGCCTCGCAATGCGTCGAATGGCGCGCCATAGGCATCACGACGGGGTCCGGATCACCACGTCCCAGGCAGGAAGGTCGCTCCTGAATCTCCCGCCGCCAGAGCTCCTGGAGCCGACGCCGTAAACGATTGCGGGCCACCGCGGTCTGCTGGAACCTTGGTACGATCAATCCCATGCGCAGGTGGCCCGTCTCGTCGGCCGTCCAGAAATGTCGAGGTGGCCTCGGCGAGAGCGACGACCGGTCGCGAGCACTCGGCGGAGATCAGACCCGCGGACCAGCCGGCGCGAGCGCGGAAAGCGCTCGTCGCCGGTCAGACGCGTGCGTGCTTCGAACCGATGGAGACGGTCAGCCGCTTCCGCCCCTTCTTGCGGCGGCGCGACAGCACGGCGCGACCCCAACGGTCGGCCATCCGCGCCCGGAATCCATGCTTGGCGATTCGGCGCTTGTTGCGCGGTCGATATGTTGGCATCATGGCAGTACACTCCCTCAAATAGAGCCGGGCAAGCTACCGTCCTGGGCGGCCAGAGGTCAAGGTTTGACTTTTCCACATTCGGGCCGTAGAACTCGGCCTCCCTAAAGTCACCGCCTCACCCGCACCCTGTGAACGAACCCAAATGCCGCTGTAACGCCAAAGACCTCTGGAAGCGTGTTCTCGAGGGGGCGAAGCGCGATATCCCTGAGGCGATGATCCAGACCTGGCTGTTGCCGCAACGACGCGCTCTCCTTCGAGGGCGGCACTCTCGTGGTCAGCACCCCGGACGATTTCGCCAAGCGCTGGAACGAAGAGAAGTACGCGCCACGCCCTCACCGGCGTGGCCACCGAGGCCGCCGGCGAAGCCGTCGCCGGTGGTCTTCGAGGTCGCCGCCGATCGCCAGAAGCGGCCGCAGATGGACCTCTTCGTGCCCCCGGCGGTCGGCCGAGCCACGCCGGCGCCGCCCCGTGGCCGACCAACCCCAGCGCGCAGCCGCTCAACGACCGCTACACCTTCGACCACCTTCGTCATCGGCAAGTCGAACGAACTCGCCGCCGCCGCCGCACACGCCGTCGCCGAGGCGCCGGGCAAGCAGTACAACCCGTTCTTCATCTACGGCCCCACCGGCCTCGGCAAGACCCACCTCATGCAGGCCATCGCGCACGAGGTCGTGCGCGAACCCCGAGCACCCGGGTGCTCTACGTCGGCGCCGAGCAGTTCATCAACGAGGTGATCGAGGGCATCCACGGCCGCACCATGGCCGACCTGCGCAAGCGCTACCGGAACGACGTCGACCTCTTCCTGGTCGACGACGTCCACTTCCTCGAGGGGAAGGAAGCGACCCAGGAGGAGTTCTTTCACACCTTCAACGCCCTCTACGAGGGCGGCAAGCAGATCGTCCTCACCTCCGACCGGCCGCCCAAGGAGATCCCCGGCCTCGAGGCTCGCCTCGTCTCCCGCTTCGAGTGGGGCATGGTCGCCGACGTCAAGCAGCCCGACCTCGAGCACCGGATCGCCATCCTGCGCAAGAAGCAGGAGCAGGACCACCTCGAGACCACGATTCCCGACGACGTCCTCCGCTTTATCGCCGAGAGCGTGCGCTCCAATGTCCGGGAGCTGGAAGGGTGCATCATCAAGCTCCTCCTGTACGCTTCATTGCGGCACAAGGAGATCTCGATCGAGCTCGCCCGCGAGGCCCTGGCCGACAAGCTCCGCCCCGGCGATGACGCCGATGCCAAGCATCGGACCCTGCCGACCATCGAGAAGGTCCAGGAGGTCGTGGCGCGCCGCTGGGGGGTCACCCCGGAAGGGCTCCGCTCCAAGGCCCGGATCAAGACCCTGACGGTCCCGCGACAGATCGCCATGTTTCTGGCGCGCGAGCTCCTGCAGATGCAGCTGGTCGAGATCGGCCAGGCGTTTGGCGGGCGCGATCACTCGACCGTGATCCACAGTGTCGACAAGGTTCAGTCGCAGCTCGGCCGCGATCGCCAGTTCCGCGAACGCGTAGAATCGGCCCGGCAGGAGTTGTTGACAGTGTAGTAACAGTGTGCATGAGTGCAACGTGGAAGACGTTGGCGAGTGCGGAAAGCCGGTGGGGAACCCGGTGACTCCTCCCCATCACCCACAAGTCTCTCCACGGTCGCGAAACGCTGCAGCAGGATGCGGTGGTTACACGTTCGGGAGTTGGTCCACAGTCGCCGACCCTCTACTACTACTACTAGAGTCTTTTATTACTAATTACAGTAGTACTTTTAGCAGCGACTTCGGCCCATCGGGGACTCCATGAAGTTCACCATCACGCGTGAGCAGCTGCAGGAGGGACTCGTCGCCGTTGCGGCGGCAGTTCCCACCAAAACCACGCTGCCGGTGCTGGCCAATATCCTTCTCGAAGCCACCAAGGACGGATTGCGGCTTTCTGGCACCGACCTCGATATCGCGGTCGGCACCATCGTTCCCGCTGCGGTCGACCAGGAAGGCGCCATCACGCTGCCGGCGCGCAAGCTGCTCGAACTGGTGCGCGAACTGCCGAGTGCCGGCATTCGCTTCACCACCCAGGGCGAACAGCGGGTCAACATCGAGTGCGGCCGCTCCAAGTTCAAGCTGCTCGGCCTGCCGCGCGAAGAATTTCCGGCGTTTCCCGCAGGTCACCTTCGATGGTGCCTCCAAGACCACCGCCCGCGACCTCCAGAAGCTCGTAGCACACGTCGCGTTTGCTGCCAGTACCGAAGAGAGCCGCCCGATCCTCAATGGCGTCCTGTGGCAGCTGATGCCCGACAGGATGCGGATGGTCGCCACCAACGGGCATCGACTCGCCAAGATGGAAGTGCCGCTGCAGGCAGGGAACGGCCAAAGCGCCGAGCTGATCGTGCCGCCCAAGGCGCTCGAGCAGATTCGGAAGCTCTTCGGTCCCGACGACGAGATTGAGATCGGCCGCTCCGACAACCACCTCGGCTTCCGTTCCGCAACCACCCAGGTCTTCACCCGCCTGATCGAAGGACCGTACCCGAACTACGAACAGGTGATTCCGCGCGAGAACGACAAGGTCGCCACGACCGACAAGGCCACGCTGATGGCCGCTCTCCGCCGGATGAGCATCGTCGCGAGCGACCAGACCCACCGGATCCGCATGTCCTTCGGCGACGGCTCCTGCCGCCTCTCGGTTACCACACCCGACCTCGGCGAGGCCCAGGAAGAGATCACGGTCTCCTACGAAGGCGAACCGCTCGATATCGGTTTCAACGCCAATTACCTGCTCGAAGTGCTGAAGTACATGCCGACCGACGAAGTGCGGATGACCTTCAAGGCGCCGGAACGTGCCGCAACGGTCGAACCGGTTGGCTGGGATGATCCGGCGGCGTTCCTGACCCTGGTAATGCCGTTGCGGTTGCTGGATTGATCTCGAAGTGAATGGTGAACGGTGAATCGTGACCGCGAGGTCATGCTACTGTTCACCGTTCACGGTTCACCATTCACGCTGTTCCTGCCACGGTTCCCTGCCATGATCCGCAAAATCTGCCTCGCCGCCCTGGCGCTTGGCGCCACCGTCGCCCCAGCCCTTGCCCAACAGACCCGGCCCACCGCACGGCCTACAGCGGTGCCCAAGGTTGTCTGGCCCGATGAGGGCCCGCTCAAGTGGGCGCCGCGGCCTACCGAGGCCGCGATCACCGCCAACGACCTCCGGACCCGGCTCTACCAGATTGCTGACGACTCGATGCAGGGACGCCGGATCGGCGAACCCGGCAACTACAAGACGACAGCCTACATCGCATCGGAGTTCAAGCGACTGGGACTCAAGCCGGCCGGTGACGGCGGGACCTATTTCCAGAATCTTCCGTATGGCACGAGCGCGTTTGACAGCACCGCGGTACGGCTGGCGATTGGCAGTACCTCCCTTGTCATTCGGCGCGACTGGATGCCGACGGTGCCCTCGGCAGCGAGTGGCGCTTCAGCGAACGCCTCCCTCCAGGCGGTCCCGACGGTGTTTGCGGGTCCTGCCGGTGACACAACGGTGCAGCTCGACCCTGCCCTCTATCGCGGCAAGGTCGCGGTGTTCATCGCACCGGCCGGCGGTGGCGGTCGTGGCGGGGCGGGTGGCCGCGGGGCCGGTCGTGGGGCGGGAGGCGCGGCCCCGGTTTGTTCGCCCGAGCGGGGCTGGCCCAATCAGGTGGGCGCGTACGACGCCCTGCTTGCTGCCGCAGCGGCGGCACGCAATCCAGCTGTTGGTGGTCGTGGCGGCGGACGTGGTGGCGCCGGGCGGGACCAGCGAGGCGAACACGCCGGCATCGCCGGGGTTCTGATGGTCGCCACCCTCCTTCCTGGAAACGCGTTCAATGTCGCCCGAGGGATGCGGCCCGCGGGTGAAGGGTTGCCAAGCGCCACCATCACTCCGGACGTGGCACAGCAGCTCTTTGGCAAGCCGGTCGATCAGCTGAAGGTTGGTGACCTCGGGCAACCGGTCAGCGGCAACTGGAACTACGAGTTCAAGATGTCGCCGACCCCCGCCCGCAACGTGATCGCCATCCTGCCTGGCTCGGATCCGGCGCGCGCGACCGAGTATGTCCTGGTCGGGGCGCACAACGATCACAATGGTGTGAACAACTTTGCCGTCGACCACGACTCGCTGCGGGCGTGGAACACCGTCATGCGGCCCGATGGAGCCAATGCCAGCGCGAATTGTCGTCCCAATGAAGTGCAGCAGCACCTGATCGATTCACTGATCAGCCGCGCTCGCAGCATCCGTCCGCCCCGCCGGGATTCCACGATGAACGGCGCCGACGACGACGGGTCGGGCACCGTGGTGCTGCTCGAGATCGCCGAACAGTTCGCCAAGGAACATCCGGCGCGCTCCATCGTCTTCATCTCCCACCAGGGCGAGGAAGCAGGCATGCTGGGGTCAGGCTGGTTCACTGACCACCCGACGGTTCCGCTTGACTCGGTGGTTGCTGCGCACAACATGGACATGGTCGGCAGGGGGCGGGTGACCGATGTGGCGATGGGCGGACCGAGCTCCATCCAGACACTCGGCTCGCGCCGCCTCTCCTACGAGTTCGGCAACATCATCGATTCCGTCAACGCGATCGCGAAGGATCCGATGGCGATCGACAAGACCTGGGACGTCCCGGCCAATCCGCTCAACCGCTTCTGCCGCAGCGACCAGGTCAACTACGTCAAGAAGAACGTGCCGGTCACCTACTTCTCGACCGGTTACTCGCGCGACTACCACCAGGCCACCGACGAGCCGCAGTACATCGACTACGATCATGCCGCTCGCCTCGGGCACTTCGTTCACGACGTGATGACAGCTGTCGCCAACCGGAAGGACCGGCCCGCAATTTCCGGAGCGGACCCAACCATGCCGGTCTGCCGGTAGCCGAAAAGGGAGATCGGGTCGCCGAGAGCCGTTCTCCGCTACCGGTTCAACGAGTCCACCGTCTCGGTGTCGATCGGCACCGCGACCGGGCCACCCATCATTCGCTGGAGGATGAGGTCTCTCCTCCAGACCATCCTTGATGGCCGGTAGTCTGGATTACTACTACGTGGAAACGGGAGTAATCCGGCAAGGGTGGCCGCCTCTTCGGCTGTGAGATCCTTGGCACTTTTCTGGAAATAGTGGCGGCTCGCCGCCTCGACCCCCCAGACCTCATTCCCCATCTCGACGGTGTTCAGGTAGAGCTCGAGAATCCGGTCCTTCGGCAGCCAGAACTCGAGCCGCCAGGCCATGAATGCCTCCTTCACCTTGCGGAGCGGGTTCCGGGACGGCGAGAGATAGAGATTCTTGGCCAACTGCTGGGTGATGGTGCTCGCTCCCCGGGCTTTCTTCTTGCTGCTCATGGTTCGCCGCACCGAACGCCAGAGGTCACCGCGGTCCCTGGCGCTGGTCCAGGCGAACGAATCACGCGGAAAGCCCATGGCGTGGCGCACTTCCACCCAGTCAAAGACCCCGTGGTCATAGAAGCGATTGTCTTCGCCAATGAGCATCGCGTGCTTCACGGCGGGAGCAATCCGGGCGAGGGGAACCGGCCGGTACTTTCGCTTGGTGGCCGCTACCGGGTCAGCATGGCGACGCATCGCCATGAACGAGGTCTCGCGCGGGAAGGCGAATCGGTACCAGAGAGGTGGTGGCCAGACGGCGAAGAGCCACAGCAGGAAAAGCCCCGCGGCGAGAAGAATCCCGTGGCGGATCTTCCGACGCAGGGGACGGCGCTCAGTGTGCTTCGTCACGCGCGAGGGGGACGAAGATCGCCCGGCTCCGGATCCAGCGGACGGTGGGGACGATCTGGCGTGACGACGGGATGCTGATCAGGACAGCGACCGAGTCCCTCCGATCGACCATTCTGATTTGACCGTTTTCAGACAGGTAGTATGTGTGACTACGTATACCCTGCCCCGTCATGGTCATCGCAACTCCGGCTGCCGACCCCCGGCCGGACTGTTCCAGCAAGCCGGTGGCCAGCAGCGGGAGCAGTTCCGCTCCGGCGATGGTGGTGTCGCTGCCGGCGGTCCACTGTGTCGTCAGCCGCTGGGAGGTTTCGAAGATGTCGACACGTCCCTTCGTCATGGCGGTGTCGGCCCAATGCAACCCCGCCACCACGCCGCCGGGGCGAAGTCGAGGGAAGAGCCCCTGGACGTCCGCGCTCAGGTCCTCGACGACGGGACCTGCTCCCGCCGTCGTCTGCCACTCGACGCCAGTTCCGAGCATCCGCCCGGTCCATACGGTTCCGATGAGAGGCAGGGAGGCCGATCCGGGGGCCGGCGACATCGCCAGCGAGTCGAGGCGGACGGTGACGGCGGCGCGTGGTCCGACTGTCAGCGTGAACGAGGCGCGCCGGGTCAGCAACTGCACCTGGGACTCGCCGCCTGGAAGGGTCAGGATGATCGAGTCAGCCCGCTCCAGCCGCACCCGCGATTGCCAGGACGGCGAGAGGAGCAGCATGGCTGGTCGAGACGGAATGCTCGCGGCCGGCCGCGGCGCGGTCGCGGGCGCCCTATTGCCACCGCAGCCCAGCGTTCCTGCGGCGAGGAGCACTCCGAAGAGCTGATATTGGCTGCGTCCCACCAGCGTCCTGGGCATCGGGTCCACCGTTCCAAGGGGCCATCAACACGACGAGCGAGCACCGCTTCCAAGCACCGACCCGCCGCCGGTCCAGAGACCGGCGGCGGGTCGGTGCGAGCATTTCCCGACGGTCCTAGTTCAGCAACGTCAGCGTCAGGGTCGAAGTCGCCGTGACCGGAATCGGCTCCGGTGCGCTGGGGACCACGACCTGCAGTGCCTGTTGCGAGGTCAGTGTCGCGTGGCGCGACGGCCCGCCCGCCGGCGAGGTGATCGTACTCTTGCTGGTGCTGGTGCCGGAGATCTGCTGTGCTTCGCTCTCCATGTTCACCTTCCCGGTGCCGCTGCCCTCCAGCGTCACAGCATCGCCATCGGTTCCGGTCACTTTCCAGTCCGTTACAACCGACGACGTCTGGGTCCCGCCCCCGGCGGCCTTGTTGCTGGAGCTGGTCGTGTCGACCCAGCCACCGCCGGCCTTCAGGCCGCTACGGGTGCCCGCGAAGAGCAGCGAAAGGGTCTGCCGAGCGAGCGATGTTGCGGGTGTTTCGAGCGAGAGCTGGGCGTTGCCACTGACCTTTCCGTCGACGATGTAGGCATGGATGAACGACCCCTTGGCCGAATCAGCCGTGGCCTGGTTGTAGGCCATCTGCATCTGGCCTGTGGCGTCGAGCATCATCGAGTCGATCACGACATGGGCGAGCCTGCCACCGGTGGTGTCCATCATCGTCAGGCTGACGAAGATCTTGGCGGTCAGGTCGGTGACCTGAGGCGGTTGGCCGAACGCGGTCAGGTCGACTTCCTGGTGCGAGGTGGCATCGATGCGATAGTGTACCGGTGCAGCGACAACCACCGGCTTGACGGGGCCGAGGCCCACCAGCGCCAAAAGGACAGCCAGCATTCCTTGTCTCTCCGAGTGTACGCGTCATGGCGAACGCGTAGAATGAACGCCGCAGCCAGGAGCTTTTCCGGGCCGCTTCCCGCCCTTCCTTCTGCCAACAAACTAGCGCCCGGGGCCGTACGGGGCACCTGGGGCAGAAGTGTCGCGGGATGACCACCAACGGGCTTCACGACAGCGCCCCACGCAGCGTTGACCGCGTGGGGCGCTCGGGTCGGACCGTAAGCCGAGTTCTGTTTCCCTCGCGGGAGATGATCATCTGTCTGGGACAGTCGTCGCCGACTGCCTCGAGCAGCCTACCCGCGGCTCAAACGGTGCGGGCCGCACCTTGCCGCCTATTTGGCCTTGCTCCGACCGGGGGTTACCGTGCCCCCTCGCTTGCACGAGGAGCGGTGGGCTCTTACCCCACCGTTTCACCCTTGCCTGTGCCATCGGTTTGCGCTTGCGCGCTCGCCTCGGGCCATCGGCGGTCTACTCTCTGTTGCCCTGTCCGTCACCTTGCGGTGCCCAGGCGTTACCTGGCGATCTGCCCTGTGGAGCTCGGACTTTCCTCGATTCAGGTTGCCCCGAACCGCGATCATCACGTCCAACCCGTCCCCCAAGATACGCCCAGCTCCCCCTGCCGCGCGTGACCTGGTGCCCCCGGTGCCCTATCTGGCGCGCGGGAGGATTGAGGGGTGGTTGACCTGTCGCTGCCATCGTCGCAGGACCCCAAACCAAGGGACCCTGATGCCAAGCTCGACGACCCCGATCATCGCTGCTGTTCTCGAACCGACCGAGCGCACCCGCGTCGACGCTGCCGGCAGCGGACGCTTCTCGCTGGTGCACCGGGAATCGATCCGCGAGGCCATCCGCGTGGTGCGCGAACGACCAGTCGACGCCATGCTGGTCTCGGTGCGCTGTTGCGTCGCCGACGCCCCCGCCCTGCTGGAACAATTCGTCCGCGCCTTTCCTGCCATCCCGACCGTGGCGCTGGTGACCTCGCGGGAACCTGGCGACGCCGAGGCACTTCTGCGACTCGGCGCAACCGGAGTGCGCCAGGTCGTTGACGCCACCGACGCCACAGGGTGGCGCCGATTGCGCGAAGTGCTCGGCACGCCACCAGTCGAACGGGCACAGGCGATCCTCAGGCCGGTGATCGACACCATCGGCACCATGCAGCCGGGGGCCCGGCAATTCTGGGAGGAGTTGGTACGGACGGCACCGGAGACAACCACCGTACGACAGCTGGCGCAGCGGCTGGCGACGACGCCGTCGACGTTCGTCTCCCGCTTCGTGCGCGCCGGATTGCCAAGCCCGAAGGACCATCTCGTGGCCGTGCGACTCTGTCATGCCGCGAAGCTATTCGATGAGGGAGACTTCAATGTGGCCGACGTGGCTTATCGGCTGGAGTACGCCTCACCACAGTCCTTCGGGCGCCATCTTCGTGTGGTCCTCGGAATCACTCCGAGCGAGTTCCGTGCGCGTTTTCCGTTTGCCGTCGTGCTCGATCGCTTTCTCCATCGCTTCGTGCGGCCGCACGTCGAATTGTGGCGGGTGTTTCGCCCGCTGGCACCGGGGAGGGGGTGACTATCGCAGTTCGCTGGCCGTCACCAGCGCCACAACCGGCACACCCGTCGCCGCGATGGCGTCGCGGCCACCCGCTTCGCGATCAACCACCGCAAGCACGCCGATCACCGTGCCGCCCTCGGTGCGCACCGCGTCGATCGCCTGTAGCGCCGAGCCACCGGAGGTGATCACGTCCTCAATGACCACCACGGCATCGCCGGCCGCGAAGTTCCCCTCGATGCGCCGACCGGTGCCATGCTGCTTGGCTTCCTTGCGGACCGAGAAGGCATCGATCGGCTTGATGTGCCGCGTCGCGCTGGCTGCCGCAATCGCATACGACACCGGATCGGCTCCCATCGTGAGCCCGCCGACGCTCTTCGGCGCCCAGCCGGCTGCCCGGATTGCCTCGAGGCCGAGGCGGCCGATCAGGAGCTGGCCCTGAGCTGACATCGTGGTGAGCCGACAGTCGATGTACCAGTCGGACTTGGCGCCGGAGGCGAGGGTGAAGTTTCCAAGCTCGACCGAGCGCTCTCGCAGCAGCGCGACGAGCGCGGCATGCCCGGAAGGCACGTCTAGCTGCGCTTGAAGATCGAGGAGAAGAAGCCCGGCTTCTCCGGTTCAGCGGTCGCCGCCTCCGAAAAAGCGGCGGTGAAGTCCTGAACCATCTTCCAGCGCTTGCCAAGGTCACGGGCGAGGCCCTTCATCACCACCTCTTCCAGCCGCGGCGAGAACTTCGTTCCCCGGTCGGCCTGATTGAGCGGGATCGGGTCCTGGGTCAGCAACTGCTGAAAGAGTTCCCGGGGGTTCTTTCCCGGGAAGGGCGTGACTTCGGTCAACAACTGGTAGGCAATCACGGCCAGCGAGTAGACGTCCGCCTGTTCGCCGACCAACTCGCCCGACAACGCTTCGGGGGCGACGTACTGCAGCGTTCCCACAAAGAAACCGGCCCGCGTCAGCCGCTCCTCGGCCGGCAGCTCGGCATCACGGGCGATGCCGAAATCGAGCAGCCGTGCTGTCTGGGTCGTCGGGTCGTACATGATGTTCGCGGGCTTCAGGTCGCGATGGATGATGCCCTTGCTGTGGGCTTCCTGCAGGGCGGCACCGATCTGCTGCACGATATGCGCTGCCACCGGAGGGGTGAGCTTGCCCGCCTTGGTGATGAACGTCTCGAGCGGCTCGCCATCGGCCCACTCCAGTGCCAGGTATTGCACTCCGTCGGTCTCACCGAACTCGAAGGTGCGAACGACGTTGGGGTGAATCACCCGGGCCCCGAATTCGGCCTCGCGAAGGAACCGCTTGATGGCAACCGGGTCCGAGGCAAGCCGCGGCCGGAGCACCTTCAGCGCGACTCGTCCGCGCTCAGTGTGCTCAGCCAGGTAGACCTGTGCGGTGCCACCTTCACCCACCGCCCGCCGGATGGTGTACCCGGCGACGGTCCGTCCGATCAGGGAATCTTGTGCCATGGGATGTTGCATAAGGTATCCCGCGCCCCGGTGGGGCGGCAAGCGCCGCCGCCCTCCAGGGCTGGAACTGGCATATCAATGGCGGTTCGTTCGTCATATAGTTTAGAGACCATGCACCCACTTCAGCCTGTCTTCCGTCGCGCCCGCGGGGCGCTGTTCCTTTTCCTGCCGCTTCTGGCCGGGTGTGGCAGTTGGCAGCGGGTCGGCACCTCCACGACCGTCACGCCCGAAACCCAGCTGCTCCAGTTACTTGACGCCAACGCCACCTATCGGCGGTTGGGCCACCTGATCTCGTCGGGGGAGGTCAATTATGTCGGTAGTGTCGGCTTCGTTCCCGGGGCCGGCGACTCGACCCGGGCGCTGATTGGGCTTTCCCTGGCCAACCGCGAGTTCGCCTTCCAGCGCGAGGGTCAGGGTTTTGGCGCCCGCTATCGGGTGGAATACCAGTTTGACCGGCCCGGGATGCCGCCTCGGGTTGTCGGCCATGACCAGCCAATCCGGGTTGCCACCTTCCAGGAGACCGTCCGCAGCGACGAGAGCATCCTGCTCCAGGAGCAGGTCACCCTGGCGCCAGGCGACTACACCCTGACGGTCAGGGTGCGCGACCTGGGCAACGGTCGGGTCGGAACGGCGACCCTGAAGACCGTTGCTCCCGCCTTCGGCGCCGGCAGCTTCACCGCCCCGATCCTCGCGTACGAGGTCCGGGCCCGGGGGGCCCGGACCGACTCCCTCTCGATCGTGATGAATCCGCGCGGGACCGTCGCCTATGGCGGCGACACCCTGCTCGTCTACTTCGAGGGTGTCGGCTACCGGAAGCCCATGACGATTCCGCTGCAGGTCCGTGACGATCGCGACAGTGTCGTCTTCCGCACCCAGGTGCACTTCTCGGGCACCCGTGAAGTGGAGAGCGAGTACGTCCGCCTCGCCCCGGACTCGGTTCCCCTCGGCCAGCTCGAAGTCATCCTCGGCGACACCACGACCGGGATCCGGAAGACCTCGGCGCTGGTCTCGTTCTCGTCGGCCTGGGTGGTGACGAACTTCGATGACCTGATTTCGCTGCTGCGCTACTTTGGTGCCGGCAACAAGCTGTCCCGGATCCAGAAGGCGCAGGCCAGCGACCGCGCCATGCTGTGGCAGGAGTTCTACCGCGAGACCGACCCGGTCCCCGGTACACCGAACAATGAAGCGCTCGAGTTGTATTTCGCTCGTGTGGCGATCGCGAACCAGCGATTCCAGAATGAGGGCGGTCCCGGCTGGCGTACCGACCGGGGTGAGGTCTACATCGTGCTCGGTGATCCGGACGAGATCTATGATGCCTCACCGACGCTGCAGTACAGCGGACGATATTACCAATGGAACTACACCGAGTACCGGACGGCGCTTTTCTTCCAGGACCAGACCGGATTCGGCCGATTCCGGTTGACCACCGCCTCACGCTCCGACTTCGAGCGAGTCAAGGCACGCGTCCAGACGCCACACTGACCGTCACTTGATGCCGGAACACGATCCGCCACAGCTCTTCCTGATCGACGGGTACGCCCTGATCTACCGGGCGTTCTTCGCCCTCATTTCAAGGCCACTCCGCACCGCCAAGGGCGAGAACACGTCGGCGGCGTGGGGCGTGGCGAACTTCCTCCTTCGCCTGCGTGAGAAGTACCGACCGGAGTACCTGCTCTGGGTCAACGACGCTGGTGATTCATTCCGCACCGAGACCTACGCCGAATACAAGTCGACCCGCGAGAAGCTCGATGCCGAATTGCAGGCGGACTTCGATACTGCCGTTGAGCGGGTCCGCGTCACTTCTCGCGGCATTCCGCATTCCCCTGGTCGAAGTCGATGGCTATGAAGCCGACGACGTGATCGGGACCCTTGCCGCTCGGGCCGCGAGTCGCGGGCTCGAGGCGGTCATCGTTTCCGGCGACAAGGATTTCTACCAGCTCATCCGCCCTGGCGTGACGCTGCTCAACCCTGGCCGTGGTGGGCCGGCCGGTGTCGACGAGGCCTGGGTAACCGAGGGCAACGCCGCCGATCGACTTGGCGTCCCGCCGTCGCAGGTGATCGACTATCTGGCGCTGGTCGGCGATTCGTCGGACAACGTGCCCGGGGTCAAGGGGATCGGTGCAAAAGGGGCGGTGCTGCTGTTGCAGGAGTTCGGCGACCTCGAGTCGATCCTCAGCCACGTCCCCGACGTCAAGCAGAAGCGGGCCCGCGAGGCGCTCGAGACCCAGGCCGACAAGGCACGCCTCTCCCGGCAACTGGTGACCATCAAGCTCGATGTGCCGGTCGAACTCGATCTGGCCACGGCCGCCATGGAGCCGCCCGACCGTCAGGCGCTGGCGCGGCTCTGCGCCGAACTCGAGTTCAACTCCCTGATGGCGCGGATCGACAGGCTCCCCGGCTTCTCCCCGGCGGAAACAGGGAGCCCTGCGGGTGATGCCCCAGCCGTGGCCCCGCCACTGCTCCCTCCCGTCCCCGCCCTCGAGGTGTCGGTGGTCAGACGATCCATCGCAACTGGCGGCGCTCGCCGCCACGCTGCGGCAGGCGCCACTCGTGGCGCTCGACACCGAGACGTCGTCACTGGAACCGCACGATGCCGAGCTGATCGGCCTGTCGCTCGCCGCCAGCCCGGCGGCAGTCTGGTATCTCCCGTTCGGGCATCGCGCCCCGATGCAGGGGCTCTTCCCGGAAGACATCCCGCCGGGCGTGGCGGCGACGGCGAAGGTCACGAACCTCCCCCCGATCACCGACCCTCGCTGTGCACCCATTGCCGAATTGTTGCGCGATGCCGCGGTGCCCAAGGCGGGGCACAACCTGAAGTACGACGTGCAGGTGTTGCGGCGCGCTGGTATCGAGGTCGCCGGGCTGGCCTGCGACACCATGCTGTCGGCCTTCGTGCTTGACCCGTCGCGCCGCTCCTTCGGCATCGACGCCCTCGCGCTCGAGTTCCTCGGCCAGTCGATGACCCAGTACTCCGACCTCACCGGCAAGGGCAAGTCGCAGATCCCCTTCGCCGAGGTGCCGGTGGAACAGGCCGCGACCTACTGTGGCGCCGACAGCGCCACCGTGCTCGCGCTCGACCAGCTCTTCGCGCCCGACCTTGACCGCACCGCGCTGCGGCCCGTGCTCGACACCATCGAGTTGCCGCTCCTGCCCGTGCTGGTGGACATGGAGTGGGCCGGGATTGCCATCGACGGGGAATGCTTCGTGCGGCTCGGTCGCGAACTCGCCGCCGACCTGCAGCTGCTGGAGCAGGAAATCCAGCAGTTCGCCGGCGACAAGCCGCTGAATATCAATTCGCCCCGGCAGCTGGCGGTGATCCTCTTCACCGACCTCGGACTGCCTGTCCTCAAGAAGACCAAAACCGGGCCGTCGACCGATGCCGACGTGCTCGAACAGCTTGCCGACATGGGACACGAGCTTCCGCGCCGGATCCTCGAGTACCGCGAACTGCAGAAACTCAAGAGCACCTACGTCGACGTGCTGCCGACCAAGGTCAACCGGGAGACGGGGCGGATTCACACGTCGTTCAACCAGGTCGGTGCGCAGACCGGGCGACTCTCGTCCACCGACCCGAATCTCCAGAATATCCCGATCCGCTCACCGCGCGGCGAGGAGATCCGGCGCGGTTTCGTTCCCCGGCGCGGCTGGAAGTTCGTGGTGGCGGACTACTCGCAGATCGAGCTGCGCCTGATGGCGCACCTCTCCGGCGACCCGGCGTTCAGCGAGGCTTTTCGGCGTGGCGAGGACATCCATCGGCAGACCGCGGCGATCATCTTCGGCGTGCCCCTGTCCGACGTGACCAGCGAGATGCGCTCGCGGGCCAAGACCATCAACTTCGGCACGATCTACGGCCAGGGTCCGTTCGCCCTGTCGAAGCAGCTGGGGATCTCGCAGGACGAGGCCAAGCGCTTCATCGCCGACTACTTCACCCGCTTTGCCGGCGTGCGCGCCTTCCTCGACGCCCAGGTCGCCATCGCGCGCGAGAAGGGGTATGTCGAGACGCTCTTCGGCCGGCGGCGCTACATCGCCGAGATCAACGACCGCAACTTCAACATTCGGTCATTCGGCGAGCGGACCGCCCAGAACACCCCGTTGCAGGGTTCCGCGGCCGACCTGATCAAGCTCGCGATGATCACCATTCACCACGCGCTGCCCGAGGCTGGACTGCAGTCGCGCCTGCTGCTGCAGGTTCACGACGAACTTGTCGTCGAGGCTCCCGCGGCCGCGGCCGAGGCAACCGCCGAGCTGGTCAAGGAACACATGGAAAGCGCGGCGGTGCTGAGCGTGCCGCTGGTGGTGACGGTGGGGATTGGCGACAACTGGATGGACGCGAAATCGTAACCGGGGCGAGGCCTGGCTCGCTCCTGCCGGATTACAGGGGTTGGGTGGGCGTCCCGGCGTTCGGGACCTTCTCCGTCCGCCCCCCCGGCCACCAGTTCCATTTGCCCGCGATCTGCATCAGGCTGGGCACCAGGACCATCCGGATCACGGTCGCGTCGAGCAGTACCGCGATCGCCAGCCCGAATCCCACGAACTGCATGATCAGGGTGCGCGCAAAGGCGAACATGCCGAACACGGCGATCATAATCAGCGCCGCCGAGGTGATCACCGACGCGGTGGCCGAGAGTCCTTCCCGTGTGGCGAGAGTGTTCTGGCCGGTGCGATCATAGGCCTCCTTGATCCGCGACAGCAGAAACACCTCGTAGTCCATCGACAAACCGAACACCACCGCAAAGACCACCACCGGAACGATCACGTAGATCGCCGATGTGGGGCCATCAAGGCCGAACAGGAAGCCGCCGATGCCATGCTGGAACACCAGCACAATCAACCCGAAGGTGGCTGCCACGGAGAGCGTGTTCATCACCACGGCCTTGATCGGCACCAGGACCGACTTGAAGACCAGGGCAAGCATCACCGCAGTCACGCCCAGGATCAGCGCGACGAGCATCGGGAAACGCGCGAGCAGGAGCTCCTGGAAGTCGTTTGACGTGGCCACATACCCACCAACCCGGACGGTTGCTCCCCGGAGCTGACGGACCGAGCCCGAGCCCACGATCGTTCGCACGTCCTGCACCACCTTCATCGCCGTGGTCAGCGAGGTGGTGTCCGCCAGGATCACGTCGATCAGGGTGGTGCGACCGTCACGCGCGAGATAGGCGTCGAGGAAATCGGGATACTTGATCCGCACCGAGTCGGGTTCACTGTAGAGCAGCGAATATTCGAGGATTCCCTTGCCCGGGGTCAGGTCGACCAGTGACTTGATGTCGCCGATCCGTGGATCGGCCCGCAGGGTGTCGGACAGGTGCTTGAGCGCGCGGAGCCCGGTGGCACTGGTGGCCTCGGTGCCCTCGGGGAACTCGATGACCAGCCGGACGGGCATGATGTAGCCCGAGACCCCCATCCGTTCGAGTGTCGCCACTCCTGCCCCGGCCTCGGTCTCCGTCGGCCACCAGTTGCGGCTGGGGAGTCCAATGTGCAGGAAGAACACCGGCACGGTCAGGATCCCGATCGTGGTGCTGGCAATGGCGAGGGCGCGGTACGGATGACGCGACAGCGTCCGGGCCCACTTCTCCCAGATCTTCGGCCGGTGATACCAGGCCAGCCGGCGCGCCAGCCAGCGCGGCCGGTCGATCGAGCGGCCGAGCAGCGAGAGGAGTGCCGGCAGGAGGGTGGTCGACAGCAGGACGGCCACGGCCACGACCGCGAGCCCTGCCAGGCCGACACTCCGCGTCTCCGAGAGCGGTGTGAGGATGAGGGCGGCAAATCCCACCACCACCGTCATTCCCGACGTCGTCACCGCGTGGCCCGCGGTGGCAAAGGTCCGCACGGCGGCATCCGCCGGACGCAAGCCATGGCCCAGCTCCTCGCGAAAGCGAGTCACCACCAGCAGCGAATAATCGATGCCGACGCCCAGCCCGATCATCGACACGATGTTGAGGGAGAAGACCGACATCGAGGTGTACAGGGCCATCACTCCGACGAGCGCCAAGGCGATCGTGATCGCCATGACGCCCACCACGATCGGGAGCAGCGCGGCCACCAGCGCCCCGAAGGCGAGCACCAGCACGACGAGCGTGATCGGGATCAGTTTCCGCTCGTTGTGGTGTGCGTCTTCGGCGCTGACTTGACGGATGTCGAGGTCGAGCGGCGCACGTCCTGTCACCAGGACGCTATACGCCTCCCGGTTGGGAAAGCGGCGCAGCACCCCGGCGAATGCCTCCCGCATCGGGACCACGACCGTGCCGGCGGAATCACGCAGGACGTTGAGCGAAACGAGGAAGAACGTGGTGCGCTTGTCGCGCGCGAGAAAGGTCGAGTCCTTGGTGCTGCGATACGACACGACGCCCCGAACCCAGGGCTGGGCTCGCGCCGCGGCGATCAGGGAGTCGAGCAGTTGTCCGGCAACGCCTTCCGTCACCCGGTCCGGTGCCTGAAACGTCACGGCAAAGAACTCCGAGACCGGTCCCGCGAATCGGCTGGTCAACAGCGAATCTGCGAGGCGCGCCTCGGTCATCACGTTGGCGCCACCGCGGATTTCGAGCCGCCCGACCGTCTTCCCGGCATAACTAGCCGCGAAGGCACCGATGACGGCCCACGCCGCGATGATGCCCCATCGCCATCGGACGATAGTCCGCCCCAAGGTGTCCAGCACGGCACAATGGTAGGGAGCGACCTCGCCGAGCGCTAGCGCACGGCCACAGATTCCGCCACCTTCAGCCGATAGTGAAGCCCATGGACAGCCGCCCACTCCTCTTCGCCGTCGTCCTGGTCGGCACCCTCATCGGGGTCGACGCAGCCCGCCGACACCGAGCACCGACGGTGCCCTCCCCGGTCCCGGTTGAGGCCGTCCCCAAGGCCCCTGCCCCGGTGGCCGCCACCCGGGGGCAACCCCTCCGTCCGGCTCCCGGGATCAACCAAGTGACAGCAGGGACGCCGACCCTCGACCTGATGGCGCGTCTCGCCGTCCGCCGGCGAATCGAACGCGAGGGCTCGCGGGTCTACTTCGATTCCCTCCTTGCCAAGACCGACTCCATGCTGGTGCGATGGGTCGACCGGGAGGCTGCTCCCCTGACGATCGCCTTCGAACCGGACACGACGATGCCGGGCTGGAGCAACGCATTTCTCGACGATATCCGCAGCGCGATCCAGGTCTGGGGCGGCAACAGTGCCGGCCTGCGCTTCCGGGAGGCAACTGGCTCCGATTCCGCGGATATCAAGGTTCGTTGGGTTCAGGTCCTCGGCGGGGCCGGTCAGCTGGGTGTCACCAACCTGAACTGGAATCAGGACGGAGAGGTCAGCGGGGCGGAGATCACCCTTGCTGTTCACGACAGCACTGGGCGGACAATCCTCCCGGTCTCGGTTCGTCGTCGGGTGGCAGCCCACGAATTCGGTCATGCCCTCGGATTGCCTCACTCAGCCGAACGGGACGATCTCATGTTCCCCAGTGTGCCCGTTTTGGTCCCTTCGCGACGCGACCAGGCAACCCTGCAGCTCCTCTACGCCCTTCCTCCGGGATCACTGCGCGGGTCCGACTAGGACGCAAGCCGGTACATCCTGCGGCGGACTCGAACTTGCTGGGCCTCACGGTATCATGATGCGACGTCCTGTCATTCTGGCCCTCTTCGCCGCGCTGCTGGCCCCGAAACTCACGGGACAGTCATTCGCCGCCGTCGACGCTGCCGTGCAGCAAGGGATTGCCTCGGGGATCTATCCGGGAGCCGTGGTTGTCATCGGGCGCGCCAACACGATTCTCTATTCCAAGGGATACGGGCGGTTCACCTGGAACCCCCGTTCAAAGGCGCCAGACCCGGCGACCTCGCTGTGGGACCTTGCCTCCATCACCAAGGTCGTGGGGACGACCACGGCGGTGGCGGTGCTGGTTGATGAAGGACGCCTGGACCTCGAGGCGCCGGTCTCATCGTACCTTCCCGAATTCCACGGGGCTGGGAAGGACCGGGTGACGGTGCGAATGCTGTTCGACCACACCAGCGGGATGCCAGCCTATGCCCAGCTCTGGCGAGAGGCGTCCACCGCTTCCGGCGCCATCCGCCAGCTCTTCTCGGTGCCGCTCGAACGGCAACCCGGGCTGAGCGCGCACTACAGCGACCTCAATGCCATGCTCGCCGGCCTGATCGTCGAGAAGGTCTCCGGAAGGCGCCTCGACGTCTTTGCCGACTCGGCCGTGTTCCAGCCGCTCGGCATGCGAGCGACGACGTACCGCCCTGCCGTTAGCGACCGGACGCGCACTGTCCCGACCGGAACGTTCCGGGGCCAGCCGGTGGCGGGTGTCGTCAACGACCAGAATGCCAAGGTGCTTGGTGGCGTTGCCGGTCACGCCGGGCTCTTCTCCACCGGCATCGACCTGGCGCACTTCGCTCAGGGATGGTTGCGCAATTCAACCAGTACCTCGGCGCGGTGGCTCGCCCCCGGAACCATGCTGCGCTTCTTCGAGCGCAGTCCGACCAGCGGTTCACGTGCCCTGGGTTGGGACACGCCGGAGAACAGCGACACCAACCTCTCGGTGTTCGGTCGCTGTGCCACCGCGACAACGATGGGACACACTGGCTGGACCGGTACGGAGCTCTGGCTCGACCGATCACAGGATCTGTTTGTGGTGTTTCTCACCAACCGAAGCTATGCCCCGCGCCGACCCAGCCAGTCGTTTGCCCAACTGAAGCTGGTGCGTGCCAAGGTCGCTGGCCGACGCGGCCCGCGCGGCGGGTGGGTGCCTGCTACTGAGCTAGTGTCCGAGGAAGGCCCGCACCCGCGGATCCATCTTGTCGGGGGTCCAGTAGGGCTCCCACACCAGCTCAAGGTCAACCGACGTGACTCCCTCGAGCTCGGCCAAGGTCTGGCGCACGTCGTCCATGATCTCCGCACTCGACCGGACATCCCGGTGAAGTAAGGGTCATGGTGACATGGACGACGCCGGCCTCATCGATATCGAGGTCGTAGATCAACCCGATGTCGATGATGTTCAACCCCAGCTCGGGGTCCTTCACTGCCCGGAGCGCCTTGCGCGCCAGTTCTGCGGAAATCACAACTTCCCTCCCCTGGTCTCGCGACCCGAAGGGAATGATAGAGAGTTAGTCCCCATTCAGGTATAATCCCCGGCCAGTTCAGGTCGTCCGCGACGGATCGCTGCGCGCTGCCAGCAACTCGGTTCCGAGGGCTCCAACCTGCCACCTGCGCACACCCGGTACGCCGGCAAGGTCCTCGGCTGAGTGCGGTCCAGCCCTGGCAATCGCCTCCAGGGTGCCATTGGGGCAGAGCACCCCCGGAGCGAGTTTCAGCCGAGCAGCAGCGGCGTTCCGCGCCCCCTTGAGGCGTTCCACTCGTGCCAGGTGCTCCAGGTCGATGGTCCGGCGGGGTGGCCGCGCAATCCTGGGCAGGTCTGCGTCGGGGACCGCCAGACCTCGGGCGATCGCCGCGAGCACCTCCCTGCCCCACCGCGACACCACTTCCCGGCCAACCCCCCTCACCTTTGCCAGCGCAGCCGCGTCGGCCACCGGGTTGGCGGCGAGCAGGAAGAGTGTCTCGTTCCCCATCACCCGAAACGAGGCGCGATCGAGCTCACCAGCGGTCGTCTCGCGCCAGAAGTAGAGCTCGCGCAGCACCGCCAAGGCTCGGCGTTCAAGCCTTTTGGTGCCCTTGAGCGCCAGATAGCTGGTCTGCTGGTCGAGGTCCCCGGCGGTCCACCGAGTGCTCTCCAGCAACGCAAACTCCTCGGCGACCCAGCTATCTCTACCGATTTCAATGAGTTGGTTTAGTAGTAGTGTACGCAACTCACATAAATATCTTGTGTCGTCGGCAGCGTACTGGAGCATTTCCGCGGAGAGTGGCCGAGCCGACCAGTCTGCCCGCTGAAAGCGCTTGTCGACTTTCACCCCGAAGTACTTCTCCAGCAGAGCCCCGAGGCCGATCCCCGGTTCATTGAGGAACTGGGCGGCGATCCTGGTGTCGAACAGGCGCCGTGCCCGGAAGCCGTGCTGCTTGTCGAGCAGCCGCAGATCATAGTCCGCGTCGTGAAAGATCTTCTCGACCTTCGGATTGGCGAGCAGTTCACCGAGCGGGCCCAGGTCACCGACCGCCAGCGGGTCGATCACCGCCGTGACAGTCGGTGAGCTCAGCTGGACCAGGTAGACTCGGTCGTGGTAGTGATGGAATGATGCCGCTTCGGTGTCGAGGGCGATGATCGCTTCATTGGCGACGCGTGCCAGCAAGTCGCGAAAGCTCTCGGGTTCATTGACGAGGGGAAGCTCCACCTATTCGCGCCGCTTGCTGGCTTGGTCAAGCCCGTCCGCGATGTCCTCTAGCGCCTTGGCGAGCGTCTTGTAGAACTCGGGATCCGGGGTGGCGGGGATTCCCATCTGGGCGTCGAGGTAGAGTTTCCGCGACAACTTGGCGGCATAGCGGACGTAGTCGGTGGAGGTGCCCATCTCTGCTCCGATCGCTGTTGTCAAACGCGCAGCGGGCGCTGCGCGCAGCTCACTTCTTCGGGCGGCCCGGCGGCGTGTCGGAGTCGAAGATCTCCCGGTTGATGGCAATGAACGACTGCATGCCTTCCGGGACATCCTCTTCGGGGTAGATCGCGTTCACCGGGCACTCCGGCTCACATGCGCCGCAGTCGATGCATTCGTCGGGGTGGATATACAACTGGCCGTCCCCTTCGTAGATGCAGTCGACAGGACAGACGTCGACGCAGCCGCGGTCCTTCACGCCAATGCACGCCTCGGTGATCACGTACGGCATCTGAAACTCCTTGCGGTGAAGTCATCGCGACGCCCGGAGGGCAACGCAACGCAGTTCAGTCGAGCAGCATGGAGCCGGGCGGGGGCACTCGGCGACGGCAGAGAGTAGGAACCTTCCCCCGGTGTGCGCAAGCCCTGAGCGAAGCGGTGCCGGCCGGGCAGGCCGGAACGGGGCAGGGGGGTCGGCCGAACGGGTGCAAGCCACCGGTCACCAAACCAGACGAGCGGGGCGTTACGTTCCTCACCATGCCACGCCGGATGCTCATCGTTCTGCTTGTCGCGGCGGCGATGTATGCCGACGGGATTCGTCCCCTCGTGGGACAGGCGTCGGTGCCAGCCTGTCGCCCGGCACCGACAGCGCTGGTGCTGAGCGGAGGTGGCGCCAAGGGACTGGCACATATCGGCGTGATCGAAATGCTCGATTCGGCTGGGGTCCGTCCCGACTTGGTCGTGGGAACCTCGATCGGGGCGATCGTCGGCGCGCTTTACGCTTCGGGTCTTGCCGGGCGAACCATCGACTCGGTCATGCGGGCGTTCTCGATGGGACAAGGCACTTCGGCTGGAGGGCTTCGCGGTCCGACGGCATGGGGCAGTCGTCTTCCCCTGGTGATCTGGGAAGAGGGCACCGGGGGGTTCTCAGTCGCGAGTTCGGCCCTGCGCCAGTCCGACGCCAACAGTCCCCTCAACGCCGTCCTCCTGCGGGCCAATCTCCTGGCGCGCGGGGACTTCAACCGGCTGCCGATCCCGCTGCGGATAGTGGCAACCGACCTGCGCGATCGCAGCGTCGTGGCGCTCGACCACGGCGACCTGGCGCAGGCGGTGCGAGCGAGCATTGCCATTCCGCTGGTCTTTGCGCCCCAGCGCATTGGCGGTCAAGTGCTCATTGACGGTGGGCTCTCTGCCAACATCCCTGTCGGTGTTGCCCGGGCCGCTGGTGCCCAGCGGGTCATCGTCAGTGATGTCACCAACCGGCAACTGGACACGCTCAACCTGGAGTCGTCGCTGGTCGTCGCCGACCGGGTCCTGAACTGGCTCTTCCGCCAGCCGGGCGACTCCCTCGGCGCGGAGGACCTTTTCATCCGCGTGCCCGTGGAGGGATTCAGTTCTTTCGACTTCGCCCCCGCGTCGGTCGATTCCTTGCTCCGCCTTGGCCGCGCCGAAGGACGCAGGATGTTGGCAGAGTGGCCATGTCGTTCGCTCGCCGGTGGGGGAGAGCTGCCCGTGCTGAACCCAAGGGTTCCAACGGTGCTCACGGAAATCGTTGGTGAGGCACCGGATTCCGAAGGCACGCAGCTTCTGGCCCGCGCCCTGCTTCTCAATCCCGGCAAGCCGTTCGATCGCCACGTGCTCGAGCAACGACTCCTCTCGTTCGGGCGCCGAGATGTCTTCCGCGAAATGTGGCTCGGCCCCACCGGCAGCGGAGATTCTGTCGCGCTGCACCCGGTGCTGCGACGACTGCCCCGGCGGAGCGCCGGCATCGGCCTGGCCTATGACCAGGAATTGGGCGGGCGAACCTGGGTCGGTCTCCTCGATCGGCGCGCGCCGATCGTCAAGGCCGAGGCCTCCGGCGTCCTGACGCTCGGCCGTTTCAACAGCAACCTCGACCTTGGCATCCGGCGACAGTCGTTGCTCGGACACCCGACCCTCACGCCGGCCTTTCGTCTCAGCCTTACCGGTGAACGAGTCCGGCGGTTTGATACGGCTGGCGTGGAGCTCGAATCCGATCTCTTTCGTGAGGTCGTGGTAAAGACGGGGCTGGAGCGGGATTTCGGGCCGATGTTGCGCATGATGATCGGCGGTGAAGCGAGCATCTGGCACGAACTCAGCCTCGACGAGCGGGCTCCCCACAACCGAGAGGCGATCGGGCCGACATTCCTGCTGGAGCGAGGTGTCGACAATGCCGGCAACTTCGCACGGCTCGAACTCGCGTGGACCACCGAATACTGGCGGACGGCACTGGAGACCCGATGGGGAACCGCCATTGGTGGTGTTTACCTCGAGCACCGGTTGCGGATTGGTGCCGGGTCAACACTCCCCGCGGCTCACGCCTTCGTGCTGGGAGGAGAAGGCGGCTTTCCCGGGTTTCACCTTGGTGAACACCGGGGCGATCGCGAAGTCTCCACCGCGTTGGCGCTGTCTCGACTGGTGGTGGGTCAGCTGCGATTCAAGATCACCGGGGCGGCAGGTCGTGCGGCGTTCGCGACCGGCCAGCTCGACAGCGTTCTTGCGCTGGCACGAGGGATCCTGGTGCGCGACGGCCTCTTCCATGGCGGCGCGTGGCAGACCGGGCTCTCGGTCGGCCTCGAGAATCCGACTCCGCTCGGTCCGGTGCGCCTGGAGTATGGCTGGAATCGTGCCGGTCGCGGCGCGTTGTTGCTCCGCGTCGGGAAGTGGTTCTGAAGGGCAGGGCTATTTCTTGATCGGTCGGAAGAGCCAGCTCGCAAGGGAACTGCCGCGATCCTCACACGGATCGGATTGCACCTCGAGCCAGAAGCCGCCTCGCGCGCTGCGCACGACGTAGGCTCCCTCACGCTGGACATTGTTCTCGTCGAGGCACCCCTGATCCGAATACGTCAGGACGCCGTCCTTCGACTTCATCCTGCCGCTGAAGGTTCCGTCGTCCATCGTGATCACGAAAACACCGTTGCCCTTCAACTCGAAAGCGATGGGCGGAAACGCCTTCGATGTGTCACGCGCCTCGATGGTGTACTTCCCTGAAGGCATCGAGACGGCCGTTCCGCCGGCGCCGCTGGCCTGGGCCGAAAGGGGCAGGGCGATGAGGGTGGCGGCAGTGGCGAGGAGGAGCCAGCGGTGATTCATCTATCGATCCCCGAAGGAGTTGTGGTCGAGTGGCCTGGCTGAGAAGGTACCCACGAGCGGCCGGGAAGGTGGTGGGGAGGTGTATTCACGCCAAATTACTAGCATAAATTGACAATACCCATCTCGGGCGGCTAGAATTGACCCGCCATGACCTCTGCTCCTCACTTCCGCCATGACGAATTCGCGTCGCCACCAGGTCATCGTGGCCCGCGGGGTGAGCTGCTGCTCTACCTGAAACGCGAGGGGAAGGCGACGGTCCGGGAACTGGCCCGCGCCCTGGGTTACTCGGTCACTGCTATCCGCCATCACCTCAAGGAGTTAGAGGCCGACGGCGTGGTGAGTTATGACCGCTCGCATCACGGGGTCGGCGCCCCGTCTCACGAGTATCACCTTTCCCCCGAGGGGCAGGCACTCTTTCCGGATCGGTATGAGCGGACGGTGGCCGACCTCCTCGATCACGTGGTCGCCAGCCAAGGCCGCGCCACCGCCGTCTCGCTCCTCGAGAGCCATTATCTCGCCCTGCAGCAGCGAATCGTGGCCGAAACGGCCCACCTTCCGCCGGATCGTCGCGGCGAGGTCGTGGCCCGGATCCTGGCGGCCGAGGGGTACATGGCCACCTGGTCGGGGGAGGCAAGCGGTGGCCTGCTGACCGAGCACAACTGCCCGCACCAGCTGGTGGCACAACGCTTTCCAGAAATCTGTGTCGCGGAAGAGAGCTTTCTCACCCAGGTGTTCCGGGGCCCGGTGGCGCGGCAGTCGCGCATTGCCGACGGATGCGGCACCTGCAGCTATCACGTTCCCACGCCGTCGCCGACGGCTGGAGAGGATCAATGACTTCGCCAGTCGAAGCGCTCGTCAATCGCGAGTACAAGTACGGCTTCGTCACCGACATCGAGCAGGACACCGCGGCGATCGGCCTGTCGGAGGATACCGTTCGCTTCATCTCCGCCAAGAAGGAAGAGCCGGAGTGGCTCCTTGATTGGCGACTGAAGGCCTATCGCCGCTGGCTCGAGATGCGCGAGCCGCACTGGGCCAACCTGCACCACGCCCCGATCGACTATCAGGCGAGCACCTACTATGCCGCGCCGAAGTCGACCACTCCGCTCGGCTCGCTCGACGAGGTCGACCCGAAGTTGCTGGAGACCTACGAGAAGCTTGGCATCCCGTTGAGTGAGCAGAAGTTGCTCGCGGGGGTGGCGGTCGACGCGATCTTCGACTCGGTCTCGGTGGGGACGACGTTCAAGGCCACCCTGGCGAAATCCGGCGTGATCTTCTGCTCGTTCGGCGAAGCGGTGCGCGAGCACCCCGAGCTGGTGCAGAAGTACCTCGGCAGCGTGGTGCCGGCCAACGACAACTTCTTCGCCGCCCTCAATTCAGCGGTTTTTTCCGACGGCTCGTTCGTCTATGTCCCCAAGGGCGTGAAGTGCCCGATGGAACTGTCGACCTACTTCCGCATCAACGCCGCCAACTCGGGGCAATTCGAGCGGACGCTGATCGTGGCCGATGCAGGCGCGTCGGTGTCGTACCTCGAGGGGTGCACCGCGCCCAAGCGCGACGAGAACCAGCTTCATGCTGCGGTGGTGGAATTGATCGCCCTCGACGACGCCTCGATCAAGTACTCGACTGTGCAGAACTGGTATGCCGGTGACGAGAACGGCGTGGGTGGGATCTACAACTTCGTCACCAAGCGCGGCAAGGCGATGCATCGCGCCAAGATCTCCTGGACCCAGGTGGAGACCGGCTCGGCCATCACCTGGAAGTATCCCAGCGTGCTGCTGATGGGCGATGACTCGGTCGGCGAGTTCTACTCGGTGGCCGTGGTCAACGGGATGCAGCAGGCCGACACCGGCACCAAGATGATCCACATGGGCCGGAACAGCCGGTCGACGATCGTCTCCAAGGGCATCAGCGCCGGGCGGGGGCAGAACTCCTATCGCGGCCAGGTGAAGATCCTTCCCAAGGCGGCGGGGTCGCGGAACTACACCCAGTGCGACTCGATGCTGATCGGCAACCGCTGCGGCGCGCACACCTTTCCGTACATCGATGTGCAGAACGCCAGCAGCGACGTCGAGCACGAAGCCAGCACGTCGAAGATCGGCGAGGACCAGATCTTCTACTGCAAGCAGCGCGGCCTCAACACCGAGAACGCGATCAGCGTGATCGTCAACGGTTTCTGCAAGGAAGTGTTCCGGGAGTTGCCGATGGAGTTTGCCGTGGAAGCGCAGAAGCTGCTCGGCGTGTCACTGGAAGGAAGCGTTGGATAAGCGAGAGACGAGGAACGAGAGACGAGGGTGAAGCACTCGACTGTCTCGTCTCTCCTCTCTCGCCTCTCGAATCTCAACACGGGAATGTCTTGATCATGGCTCTGTTGCAAGTGAAGGATCTCCACGCCTCCGTTGGCGACGTCGAAATCCTCAAGGGGATCTCGCTCACCGTCAACGCCGGCGAAGTGCACGCCATCATGGGCCCCAACGGTTCGGGGAAGAGCACCCTGGCGCAGGTGCTGGCCGGGCATCCGGCCTACACCGTCACCCGGGGGACCGCGACGCTGGACGGCGCGGACCTGTTCGACCTGGAACCCGAAGAACGTGCGCAAGCGGGCGTCTTCCTTGCCTTCCAGTACCCGGTCGAGATCCCGGGCGTGACGAACGCCTACTTCCTGCGCATGGCATACAACGAGATCCGCAAGGCGCGCGGCCTCGAGGAACTCGATCCGATCGACTTCTATGACCTGCTCGAGGAAAAGCTCAAGGTGGTTCACTGGGGACCTGAGGTGATGGAGCGGGCGGTCAATTTCGGGTTTTCGGGCGGCGAGAAGAAGCGCAACGAGATTCTCCAGATGGCAGTGCTCGAACCGCGCCTCGCGATTCTCGACGAGACCGACTCCGGTCTCGATATCGACGCCATGCGGATTGTCGCCGACGGAGTCAACCAGCTCCGCCGCCCCGACCGCGCCACCATCCTCGTGACGCACTACCAGCGGTTGCTCGACTATATCGTCCCCGACTTCATCCACGTGCTCGCCGATGGCCGGATCATCAAGTCCGGCGGCAAGGAACTGGCGCATGAGCTCGAGGCGCGAGGCTATGAGTGGCTGACCGACATTCCGGAGGAAGTCCTCGGATGACCTCTGCGACCCTGCCGATGCGGAGCGCGGGCGAACAACCCGCCGTCCCGTTCGCGGATCTCATGGCCGAGGCCGCCCGCGGCGCCGCGCCCTCATGGCTGGCGGCCTTCCGCCGTCGGGGCGTCGAGCGCTTTGCTGCGGTCGGCCTGCCGACGGCAAAGGACGAGGACTGGCGGTTTACGCCGGTGCAGGGGCTGGCCCGGGAGGCCTTCGCGGCTGCCGCGCGCGCCGCACCACTCCGTGCCGAGGCGCTGCATTCCTTCCTGCTTGGGGCCGACCATGGCGCCCTGCTGGTCCTGGTCGATGGACGCTTCGACCCGTCGCTGTCACGCGTTTCCGAGCTGCCGGCAGGGGCTCGGGTGATGTCGCTCGCCGCGGCGATTGCGGCGGGAGTTCCAGAGGTGGAGGCGCAGCTTGGGCAGCATGCCGGAGTCGACGTGACCCCGTTTGCCGCCCTGAACGGCGCGCTGTTCACCGATGGTCTCTTCCTTCATCTCGCCGCCGGTGTCGCGGTCGAATCGCCCATTCAGGTGCTCCACGTAAGCACTGGTGCGGTGCCCGTCGTCGCGCCGAGGAGCCTCTTGCTCGTTGGTCGAGGCGCCCGGGCGATGGTGATCGAGAGCTTTGCCGGCGTTGGCGCAGTGCCCGGCTTCACCAACGCGGTCACCGAAATCGTCCTCGGCCGCAACGCCCGCTGTGAGCACCTCCGCGTTCAACGCGAGAATGCCGCCACCTGGCACATCGGCCTGACCGAGGTGGTGCAGGAGCGCGACTCGCACTACCGCTCGTTCACCCTGGCCCTCGGGGCAAAGCTTTCCCGGCACGACCTGCGCGCCCGGCTCGGTGCCGAGAATGTCGAGACGCTGCTCTACGGCCTCTACCTCGGCCGCAACGAGCAGTTGCACGACAACCATACCGCCATTTTCCACGATCAGCCGAACTGTAATTCGTGGGAGGTCTACAAGGGCGTGATGACGGACCGGTCGCACGCGGTGTTCAACGGCAAGGTGATCGTCCAGCCCATCGCGCAGAAGACGGATGCCAAGCAGACCAATCGCAACCTGCTCCTCTCCGAGACCGCCAGGGTTGATACCAAGCCGCAGCTCGAGATCTTTGCCGATGACGTCAGGTGCACGCATGGCGCCACGGTCGGCAAGGTCGACGAGCAGCAGCGTTACTACCTGAAGACCCGCGGTATCGCCGGCCGGGCGGCCGAAGGACTGCTGATCTGGGCGTTTACGGCCGAGGTGCTCGCCGAAGTGACGGATTCGGGCATCCGCGACACCCTCGAGAAGCTGGTCCGCGCCGAACTTGAAACGATGATCGGGTGAGGGAATGACCACCCTGGCGTCGTCGCTGCGAGCGGAGTTTCCGGTCCTCGGTACGCTGTCGCGCGGCCATCCGATGGTCTATCTCGATAGCGCGGCGACGGCCCAGAAGCCACAGGTGGTCATCGACGCCATCACCCGGTTCTACGCCCAGGATTACGGCACCATTCATCGCGGTGTCTATCAGGTGAGCGAGCGCGCGACGCTGGCGTGGGACGCGGCCCGTGAGCGGGTCAGTCATTTCCTCGGCGCCGCAACGGCCGAGGAGGTGGTCTTCGTCCGGGGCACCACCGAGGCGATCAATCTGGTGGCGCACTCGTTCCTGAAGCCGCGCCTCAAGCCCGGCGCCACCGTGCTCGTGACCGAAATGGAGCATCACGCCAACATCGTTCCCTGGCAGCTGGTTGGGGCGAAGACGGTGGCGATCCCGATTTCCGACGCCGGCGAGCTCGACCTGGAAGCTGCCGAGCGGTTGCTGGCCGCCGGCTGCGAGATGCTGGCCGTGTGTCACGTCTCGAATGCGCTCGGCACCATCAACCCGGTCGACCAGCTCTGCCGGATGGCGAAACGTCACGGCGTGCCGGTGCTGATCGACGGTGCGCAGGCCGCGCCGCATCTGCGCATCGACGTGCAGGCCATCGGCTGTGACTTCTACTGCTTTTCAGGCCACAAGGTGTATGGCCCGACCGGCATCGGGGCGCTCTGGGCGAAGAAGGAACATCTCGCGGCCATGCCGCCGTATCAGGGCGGTGGCGACATGATCGACCTGGTGACCTTCGAGCGGACCACCTACGCCCCGGCGCCTCGCAGGTTCGAAGCGGGAACGCCGCACATCGTCGGTGCTGTCGGGCTCGACTCGGCGTTGCAGTGGCTCGGGTTGCAAGACCGCCAGGCGCTTCGTGCCGAGGAACACCTGCTGCTGGCCCACGGCACCGGCTTGCTCGGGGAGATCCCGGGCTTGCGGCTGATCGGTACCGCGAAGGACAAGGCGGGGATCCTCACCTTCGTGATCGACGGCGTCCATCCGCACGACATTGCCTCGATTCTCGACCATGACGGCGTGTGCATCCGGGCAGGCCATCACTGTACCCAGCCGTTACACCGCCGGTTGGGTGTTCAGGCAACGGCCCGGGCTTCGCTCGCGCTGTACTCCACGCGTGCCGACCTCGACACACTCGCACGCGCCCTCGCGAAGATCCAGCGGATGTTCAACTGATGCAGGCTTCCGAAGAGATGTATCAGGCGGTCATTATCGAGCACGCACGCTCGCCACGGAACTACAAGGTGTTGGCTGCGCCTTCCCATCATTGCGACGGCCGCAACCCCCTGTGTGGCGATGAGGTCTCGCTCGACCTCTCGATCGACGCCGAGGGGCGCATCACCGATGTCGGCTTTCAGGGACAAGGGTGCGCGATCTCCAAGGCCTCAGCTTCGATGATGACGGCCGCGATCAAGGGAAGGACGGTCACCGAAGCACGGGAACTCTTCGAGCGGTTTCACGCACTGCTCACGGGCGAACCCGTCGACGAGGCTGCCCTCGGAAAGCTCGTTGCCTTCAAGGGGGTTGCCGCGTACCCGATTCGAGTCAAGTGCGCCACGATGGCGTGGCATGTGATGATGGACGCTCTCCAGAAGGAATCGACGATCGATCATCGATGATCGATTTACAACAGCAACGGAGTGCAGTGCAATGCCCTATCCTGAGATGATGATCAAGCCGATGCGCGAGGAAGTCACCCGGCTCGGCGTGCAGGAACTTCGCACGGTCGCGGAAGTGGACTCGGCGCTGGGCGACCCCAGCGGCACCGCTATGGTGTTCGTCAATTCCGTCTGCGGCTGCGCCGCCGGGGGTGCCCGTCCGGCCCTGACCCTGGCGCTCGCCAACCCCAGGTTGCCGGGGCGGAAGTACAGCGTCTTCGCGGGGCAGGATCTTGATGCGACGGCAAGGGCCCGGTCGTACTTTGGCGAGTACCAGCCCTCTTCCCCCTCGGTTGCCCTGCTCAAGAACGGCGAGGTGGTGGCGTTCATGCATCGTCACCAGATCGAAGGACGGTCCCCCGACCAGATCGCGGCCGACCTCATCACCGCCTTCGACAGCCACTGCGGATGAGCGGCCATGTCTTCCACCCCGGACACGACGACCTCCATGGCGTCACGGTAGTTGTCGAAGCCGCTGAGGGGCGAACCTTGGTGGGTCGGTGGCATGAGCAGACCCCTCGTGGCGTCCTGCTTCACGATGTCGCAGTCCATGACTCTGCCACCGCCACTGTCTCCAAAGAGGAGTGGTTGGTCAAACTACGCAAATTCGGCATCGTGGTGGAGTTGAAACACGCCATCGTTCCAACCACCCAGCTCCAGGGCGTCCATCGACTGATGGAGTAGTCTGGTCCCGGCAAGCGCCCGGCGGCGCTTCCTGCTGTTTGGCGATACATTCGATCCGTTGAAACCGGCTGGGCCATCACTCAGTAGGTGGCTGCGGCCTTTTCCCTCGGAGCGAGCCCGCCATGAATCCATCTGCCGTTCGCGTGGACCACGTCACCAAACGCTTCGCCGGCCACACGGCGGTGAAATCCCTTTCGTTCGAGGTCCCGGCCGGGGGGATTTTCGGCCTCCTCGGTCCCAACGGAGCGGGCAAGTCGACCACCATCCGGATGATGATGGACATCATCGAACCCGACGAAGGAAAGGTGGTGCTCTTCGGGTCCCAGAAGGCACCACGCGACATCTCCGAACGACTCGGCTATCTCCCCGAGGAGCGTGGCCTTTACAAGAAGATGCGGGTGCTCGAGCACCTCGCCTTTCTCGGCGAGGTGAAGGGGCTGGGCGCGGCCGATGCAAAGCGTCGCGCCGGGAAGTGGCTCGAGCGATTGGGGCTGCAGGACTGGGCACTCAAGAAGGTCGAGGACCTCTCCAAGGGGATGCAACAGAAGGTCCAGTTCGCCGGGACGCTGCTGCACGACCCTGACCTGGTGATCCTGGACGAGCCCTTCTCGGGACTCGACCCGGTCAACGCTCAGGTGATGAAGGATGTCGTGGTCGAGATTGCCAAGAGCGGACGCACGGTACTCTTCTCGACCCATATCATGGAGCAGGCCGAGAAGATGTGCGATCGCATCGTCATCATTGCGCGGGGCGAGAAAGTTGTTGACGGATCGCTTGCGGAGGTCAAGGCGGAGTTTGGTGGCAACCATGTGGCGCTCGGCTTCACGCATGACAAGGAGCGCGCGGCGCGAGTCCTTGCCGACCGGCGACTGGTGGCCAAGCTCGACGACTACGGCGCGACCGCCGAGCTGGAACTTGCCGACGGTACGTCGCCTGACGTGCTGCTTGCGGCGCTGGTTGGAGAGGGGGTCGGGTTGAATCGCTTCGAAGTGGTCGAGCCGTCGTTGCAGTCGATCTTCATTGCCAAGGTCGGCAATGCTGCCCAGGTGCCGGCATCGGTGGAGGCCGCGTGAACAAGACACTGGCTGTCATTCGGCGCGAACTCATCGCGCGGGTCCGCACCAGGGCCTTCGCGATCTCGACCCTGATTCTCCCGTTCCTCATGGTATTCGTCGCCGTGGTGCCTGCGTTGATGATGCGCGGAGGCAGCCGCACGATGCAGATCGCCATGGTGGACGGCACCACGGATAGCCTCGGAAGCCGCATAGAATCAGCACTTGCCGGGGAGAGATTGTCGCGCGACTCCACGTCACTGCGTCGCTATGCCGTCCGGCGGTTCGCCGGGGTTGGTCGCATTGCTGCCCTGCAGGACTCCCTCGTGGCCTTTACCGGGGTGAGCCGGGACAAGTATCCGGAGTCCTTTGATGGCGTGCTGGTCATCACCGACTCCACCCTCACCACCGGCAAGGCGGACTACCTCGGCACCAATACCAGCTCACTGGAATCGATGGGTCAACTCGAAGGATCGATCTCCAAGGTTCTCGCCCAGACCCGCCTGGCCCGATCGGGACTTGATCCCCAGGTGGTCGCCAGCGCCATCCGGCCGGCGAACCTCAACGCCACCAAGGTGAGCGACGGAAAGGCGACGGGTCAGAGCGGTATCGCTTCGTTCGCGATCGCCTACTTCATGGCGTTCCTGTTGTATATCAGTGTGGTGCTCTACGGGCAGCAGACAATGACCTCCGTGATCGAGGAGAAGACGTCGCGCATCATGGAGGTGCTTGCCTCCTCGATGCGGCCGTTCCAGATGCTGCTCGGCAAAGTACTGGGTGTCGGACTCACCGGTTTGCTGCAGATGTCGATCTGGGGTGGCACCTACTACCTGGTGACCAGCCAACGCGCCGCGCTGGCGGGACTGTTCGGCATGAGTGCGGATGCGATGCAGGCGCTGCCGATTCCCGCCATGCCCACCGACCTCCTGATTGTCTTCTTGGTGTACTTCATGCTCGGGTTCCTGTTGTTCGGCGCACTGTATGCAGCCATCGGATCGATCTGCAACACGGTGCAGGAGACGCAGCAGTACGCGGTAGCCGTCACGATGGTCCTGCTGCTCGGTTTCTTCAGCGTGTTCGCCGTGATGAAGGATCCCACCGGCGGACTCGCGGTCACGCTCTCGTTCGTGCCGTTCTTTTCCCAGCTTGTGATGCCGGTGCGCTGGTCACTGGCGGCCGTCTCACCGCTGGAGCTCGCCGGCTCGCTTGCCCTTGGCATCAGCGCCCTGCTCGGGGTCACCTGGCTTGCCGGCCGGATTTACCGCACCGGGATCCTGATGTACGGCAAGAAGCCGACGTTCGGCGAAGTGTTCCGGTGGATCAGGCAGGGATAGAGGCACCAGGAGCAGCGAGAAGGGAGGGGCGCCGGTGCCGGCGTCCCTCCCTTCGTGTGAAGGACAGAACTGGGGCGTCGCAAGGGATGGCGGCGAGGAAACCAGGAATCGGAAAGGCGTCGTCCGCTGAGGCAATCGAAGTAGTAGCTAAAGCAACTACATACAATGTACAACGCGGCAACCCATTACAGTCCAAACAGCCTATGGTTTCAGTCCGGAGGTCATAACACTTCCTCGACCGTCCCCACATCGCTGTGCCTCGGTGATCCACTCTCCAACCTCCCGTCTCCCACTGTTTCACGTGAAACCAGTCAATCAGGCGTCCCGGCAACTATCGCGAGGCCGGTCATTGATCTATCATTGGTCAGGAGTTCCTCTTTCCCTTCAATTCTGACCAGCCATGGCCCGGACGATCGCAATTGCCAACCAGAAGGGCGGGGTGGGGAAGACCACCACCGCAGTCAACCTCGCTGCTTCCCTGGCCATCGCCGAGCGACGAACCTTGTTGATCGACGCCGATCCGCAGGGAAACGCCACTTCAGGGGTCGGCATCGAGAAGGGGGCGGTCGACCGGTCACTCTACGATGTCGTGATCAACTCCACTCCGATGCGCGATGTGATCCGTCCCGACCCACAGCTTCCTTTCCTGCATGTGATCCCGGCGACACAGGACCTCATCGGAGCAGAAATAGAGTTGGTGTCGATCGGTGAGCGGGAGACGATCGTGCGACGAGCGCTCGCCGAGGTCCGGGACGACTACGACTATATCCTGATCGACTGCCCGCCATCGCTTGGGCTGGTCACCTTGAACGTCCTGACGGCTGCCGACGCGGTCATCATTCCGATCCAGTGCGAGTACTATGCATTGGAAGGTATCTCTCAGTTAATCAATACGATACGCCTTGTTCAGCAGAACTTCAACCCGGACTTCACGATCGATGGGGTCTTGCTGACCATGTACGATGCCCGCCTCAACCTCTCCAAGCAGGTTGTCAGTGAGGCACGCGAGTACTTCGGCGCAACGGTCTTCCGGACGGTCATCCCGCGAAACGTCCGGCTCGCCGAAGCCCCTTCGTTCGGCAAGCCGATCCTGCTGTATGACGTCCAGTCGGTTGGCGCCAAGAGCTATCTCGCCGTTGCCCAGGAACTGATCAAGCGGACTGAGAGTCTCGCTGCTCGACGCCCGGGTGGGGAGGACGTCAAATGACCGAGACTCGGCGACTTGGTCGCGGGCTCGAGGCCCTGTTGGGCCCCGTCTCCCGCGAACAGGCGGAGGCAAGCGGCTCGCTGCGTGAACTGCCGGTGACCCTGATTTCGCCCAACCCATTCCAGCCCCGCCGCAGCTTCGACGATGAGGGCCTCGCCGAACTGGCCGCGTCGATTGCCGCCTCCGGCTTGCTGCAGCCGGTTATCGTGCGTGCCGTCGGGTCGCGATTCGAGCTCATCGCCGGCGAACGCCGCTGGCGCGCGGTCCAGCGACTGGGTTGGGCGAAGATCTCTGCGGTCATCCGGGACTACGACGACCGGACGGTCCTGACCCTCGCCCTGATCGAGAACCTCCAGCGCGATGACCTCTCGGCGATCGACGCGGCACACGGCTACCAGCGTCTGGTCGGGGAGTTCAATGTCAGCGCGACCGAAGTCGCCCGGCTGGTCGGAAAGGACCGCTCAACAGTCGCTAACACGCTGCGTTTGTTGAAGTTGCCAGCCGATGTGCAGGAACTGCTTCAGGCAAAGAAACTCTCCGAGGGTCATGCCAGGGCACTGCTCACCCTCGAGCGGGACTCCGAGATCTCGGCGATGGCGCTGGCGATCGTGGCTCAGGGACACTCGGTGCGTGAAGTCGAGGCGATGGTTCGTGGGGAAACCCTCGAAAAGCCGCGCGGCAAGATGATGAAGAAGCCTGCGGCGCCGCGGCCCGCCAGTGCCGACGCGCGTCGTGTCGAGGAGGCGCTGCGCCAACGGCTCGGCACCGACGTGCGGCTGACGGCGAAGCGACGTGGCCGAGGCTTGCTGACGATCTCGTACTACTCCAACGACGATCTGGCCCGGTTGCTCGAGATCATTCTCGGCGTACCGTTCGAAGGATGAGACCCGGATGAGATCCATCGCGCTGCATGCCATCGTCGAGTATCTCGACGCCTTTCTCAAGACGGCGACAATCCCCGATTACGAGGGTGCCCTCAACGGTCTGCAGGTGGGCAACAGTGGCGAGGTGACCGGATTCGTGACCGCGGTGGACGCTTCACAGCTCACGATCGACCGCGTGGTGAGGGAATGCCGTCCGGGGACACTGCTGCTGGTGCACCACGGGTTGTTCTGGGATGGCAACCTCCCAGTGACCGGTCGGCGCTATCGGCGCATCAAGCCGTTGCTGGACCACGACACCGCCGTCTACGCTTCGCACCTTCCGCTCGACGCGCACCCCGAGGTGGGGAACAACGCCGTGCTCGCCAGGATGCTTGGCATCCTCGATCCGATCCCGTTCGACACCTGCAACGGAATTCCTTTTGGGGCCGCCGGACCACTGATCATGTCGCGCGACCTGCTGGTGGACCGACTCGCCGAGTTGCTCAAGACCCGGGTCCACCTCATTGCCGGTGGTCCTGAGACCACTACGCGCGTTGGCATTATCACCGGAGCTGCCGGCAGCCGCGTGTCGGCCGCGTCGGCGGCAGGTCTCGACACCTTCATCACCGGGGAGGGCGCCCATCACACGGCGTTCGACGCGCTCGAGTCCGGGGTGAACCTGATCCTGGCCGGACACTACGCCACCGAAACCGTGGGCGTCAAGGCGCTGGGCGAGCATCTCGCGGAGCAGTTCGGCCTGGGATGCGTCTTTCATGATCATCCAACTGGCACGTAAGGACCGTTGATGCTCGCGGCTCGATTCCATTCGTCGACTGGAAGACGGGCGCACCAAGCATCCAGTGCACCCTTTCAGGAATTGACAAGTTCGGGGTGAATCGGTGACCGCTCGATCGCGGCAGTGGACGTTGGCGTGCATGCTCGCGGTTGGCGTGAGCTCGGGGCTGGGTTGTGGCGAGGGAGACCGTCGCCTGGCCCCGATCCAGCTCGAGCCGTTGCTCACGGTCGGGGCGACCCAGGGCGAAGGGGTGATGACGTCGTGGCCCCGTGTCAGCCCCCGGCTGGCGAGCGGGATCCGAATTCTGGTGCCCCAGCCGGGCGGCGTCAGCGCGCTGCCGGCGCTCTTCGGCGACGATGGCCGGTTCCTCGGCACGCTTGGCACTGAGGGCGACGAGCCGGGCGAGTTCCGCGGCGCGATCTTCGCGCGGGTGGGTCCTGGCGATTCCATCTATCTCTTCGCGGAAAATCCGCGCGTGGTCGTGTTCGGCGGTGATCGCTCCTATGGCCGGACGATTCCGCTGCCGATGGGCATCTGGGACGCCGTGGTGCTTGCCGATCAGCGCATTGTCCTGACCTCACCGATGAACGAGCAACCACTGCCGTTCCTGCTCCTTGATCCGCAGGGGAACCTCCTCCGGGAATTGGGTGGCTCTGACAGCGTCTCCCTGACAGTGAAAAGCCCCCGATGGCTCGCCCGCGGAAACGATGGCAGCTACTGGACCATGCCGATGCAGTTCCGCTGGCGACTGGAGCACTGGGACAGCGCCGGGGCCCTCATCCACGCCATTGAGCTCAACCCTTCCTGGTTTCCGCGCTATCAGCAGGTGCTGGCACTTACCCACACCCAGGCTCCGCAACCGACCGTTCAGGCGTTCTGGGTGGACAGCATCGGCCGGCTCTGGGTGCTCGGCCGCACGGCTGACCAGAAGTGGGCCGCGGGGCTCGGTCCCGTGCGCGCCGGCATCGGTGGTGCCACCGCACCGATTCTCGATCCCGACAAGGTCTACGACACGGTGATCGAACTGCGGGATGCGGCGACCGGGTCGTTGATTGCCCAGGCGCGGTTTGATGTGTCGTATCCGTTCATGGTCGAACCCGGGGTGGTGATGCGCGTACTCGATACGCCCGAAGGCTGGAAGCGCGCCCAACTGATGCGGGTCGTCGTGGTTCCATCGTTGGGGTCCGAGTCGGTTTCGCGATCGTCACCCTCGCCGTCCACACTGATTCCGGAGCGTTGATCGCATGTCGCGCCCTGTTGTCCGCAGCACGGCACTCTGCCTCGTCGTCCTGCTCGCCGCCTGCGGCAGCCGCGACGCCGGTGACCAGTTCATGGTGCGCGATTCCGCCGGCGTGGCGATTCTTTCCTATCCGGCCAGCGCCTGGGACTCGACGCCGGAATGGCGACTCTCCGACCGTCCGATCCTGACGCTCGGCGGCGACTCGGTCGACGCCACCATGGATCTCGCCACCACCGTAGCGGCGACCTTGCTGCGCGATGGTCGTTCGGTCGTGTTCACCGCCAACCCGCCGGAGCTCCTGCTCTTCAATCCGGCTGGCGCACGAGAAGCGCGGCTGGGCGCACCAGGAGATGGCCCCGGCGAATATGGCCCGGTCTCCCAGGTGTTCCCGCTCGGCACCGACACCGTGCTTGCCTTCGACGCGGCGCAAATGAAGGGGCTCTATTTTGCCGCGAACGGGATGCCGCTTGGGGAACGGATTCTGCCCCAGGTGGGTTCGCCCGTTCAGGCCGCACTTCGGGGCCGACTGCACGACGGCACCTTCCTCTTTTCGCTCGACATGGTGACCGACCCTGCACCCGGGGGTCTGCCCAGGGTCTTTCGCAACCGGCTCCTGGTCGTGGGGTTGAATCCCCAGACCGATCACTATGACACCCTCGTCACCACCAAAGGCGTCGAGCTTTTTCCTGCAACCGTGATGGTCAACGGAACATCTCTCCCGCTGACAAAGCCTCTGATCTTCGGAGCGAACACCCAGGTGGTCGCCGGCGGAAATCAATGGTACCTCAGCACCGCTGACCGGCTCGAGGTGGAAACCCACGACCGGATCGGCAAGCTTCTTCGCGTGGTGAGGCTCAACCTCCCGGAGCGTCCGGTCATCTCCTCCGACCAGGAGATGTACAAGGCGACCGTGCGCGCTGCGTACGACCGCCTCAAGGGGCGCATCGCGCCGGAAGCGTTGGCGGCCGAGCTCAAGAGACTCGACGAAACGGCGTTCGCTGACCACCTTCCGGCCATTGCCCAGATGATGACCGATCTCGACGGGAATCTCTGGGTCAACCGGGGCTTCTCGTTGGTTGACAGGGCGCGTTCCTGGATCGTGCTCAATCCGGATGGCCAGCTCATCGGGCGGGCTGATACCCCCCTGGGGTCGGTGCTCTCGATTTCCGGTGATCGGGTCGTGGTCAGCCGCAGGGACCCGGCTACCAGCAAGGTCCGGGTCGAAGTCTACGGCCTGACCCGAACCAGCATCGTTCCGGCCGTGCCGGATTCGAGCCAACCCTGAGCCCCAAGAGAAACACGGGTTCGGTTGCCACCGTAGGACTGTCCAGAGGGTCCGAACCGGACTCCTCGGCGACGTCAAGCGTGGCGTCGGACCTGACCCAGGAGGTTCTGTGCATCTGCTCTATGTCGTCATCATCGGGTTCTTTGCCGGCCTGATTGCCAAGGTCCTCATGCCGGGGAAGGACGCCGGCGGATTCGTCATGACCACCCTGCTCGGCATCGGGGGGTCATGGGTTGGCGGCTTTCTGTTCGGCATGCTGGGGATGAACCCGAACGTCGGGCTGATCGGTTCGGTGATCGGCGCGCTGGTGATCCTGTGGATCTACCGGGCATTCAAGAAGAGCTGAGGTGATCTACTGGAGAGAGTTGGCAGGGGTGCTCGTCCTTGCTGCAGCGATTGCCCCGCTCCCGGCTCAGCAACAGATGTCCGACGGTGAACTGCGGGCGGTGTTTTCGCGGTGGCGCGCGGAACACCGTCTCGTCGGTATCGCCGTCGGCCGGCTTGAGGGGGCCACGACGGGCACAATTGCGGCCGGAGTACGCCAGGTCGGAGACGCCGCCGGGATCGAGGTCACCAGCGACTTCGAGGCAGGATCGATCACCAAGGCGTTTACCGGGACACTCCTCGCTGACATGGTCATCCGCGGAGAGGTGGCCCTCGATGATCCAGTGGCCAAGTTCGTCCCCGCGTGGACGATACCGAGCTTTCAGGGTCGTCAGATCACCCTGCTTGACCTGGCGACACACACCTCGGGATTGCCGCGGCTGCCCGACAACCTTCGTCCCGCCGACAGCGAAGACCCCTACGTCGACTACACCGAAACACAGTTGGTCGATTTCCTGAAGACCCACGTACTGCGCCGCGCTCCAGGATCCCAATACGAATACTCCAATCTCGGAATGGCCCTGCTCGGCTTGGTGCTAGCCAAGCGGGCGGGAATCTCTTACGAGGCATTGCTGCGCCAGCGCATTCTCGATCCACTTGGCATGGATGACACTCACCTTACCCTGGCCGCTGATCAGGCGGCCGAGGCCGCGCACGGACACACCGATCGTCTGGTGCCAGCCAAGCCATGGCACCTCGGCATCTTTGCCGCAGCGGGGGGCCTTCACTCCACGGTTCCCGACCTGCTCAAGTTCGCCGCGGCGCTGCGAGATACCACCTCCGGGCCACTCGCCAAGGCGATGGCGCTGGCAATCCGGCCGCGCCGCGCGTACCGTGGCGCCGATTCGATTGGCCTGGCCTGGCACCATCTGCACCTGAACGGTGCAGACATCGTCTGGCACAACGGCGGCACCGGCGGGTTCCGCTCATGGCTTGGGGCAGACATTGCCAAGGGCCAGGCGGTGGTCGTACTTGCCAACGTCGGCGGGGAGTTTCCGGTCGATGCGCTCGGCATCGGCCTGCTGCGTGGTGGGCCTCTGGTTCCACCACCCTCGATTGATGCCAGAGTGGAAGTGACGCTGTCCGCGGACGTGCTCGCGCCACTGGTCGGTCGGTATCAACTTTCGCCAGAATTTGCTTTCGACATCACCCGCGACGCCAATCAGTTGTATGCTCAAGCCACTGGTCAGCAACGGTTGCCGGTGTACCCGGAATCAGCGACGCACTTCTTCTACAAGGCCGTCAAGGCCGAGTTGATCTTTCAGGTGGACGCAACAGGCAGGGTCACCGGGCTGGTACTCCGCCAGAACGGGATTGACCAGACCGCCCGCAAGGTGCGTTGAGAGGCGACCTGCCACCCTCCCGAGGTGCTCCATGAACGAGACCGCCTTCTTCTTCTTTACGACCTGTCTCTTCGTCGTGACGACAGTTGGGTTGCTCTTTGCATGGTCCCGGGCACGGCGTGATCGGGAGAAGATCCAGAACCGGCTCTGGGGCATTGCTGCGGCACAGGGACTGCCAATCACGGCGCTGACCGACGAGGTCCCGCTGCCCCAGGTCGGGCGCTCGCAGGTCGAGCAGCTCGAGGCCCAGATCGATGCCATGAACCAGCAGATCGATCGTCTGGCTGAATCGCAGGAGTTCCTGTCTCGCGTGCTCACGGACCGGATCGAGCAGATTCCCGATCCGCGGTTGCGCACTCCGCACTAGGGGAGATTGTCGGCTCGCGTTGCCCTCGCGTGCGGACGGCGGCAGATTCTACGGATACCAGAAACAGCCTGACCGGACCGTCCTGGTCGCGGCCAACACCCGCCTCTCCAGTGCCCAAGGAGTTGCTCATGGACCGTCGGACATTCGTTGGTACCCTCGGTGCCGCCGGGGCCGTGTCCCTGCTTCCGCTCGGCAATGACCTCCCTGCGCTGGACAAGATCGAACGCATCGGCGTACAGCTGTACACCGTCCGCGACCTGCTGAAGGTGAGCGTCGAGAAGACCCTCGCCGAGGTGGCGGAAATCGGATTCAAGGAGGTTGAGTTCTATGGTGGTGCGGGTGGCTACTTCAACCGGCCTCCGCGCGCGATCCGCCAGCTACTCGACCGCAACGGGATGACCTCACCCTCCGCCCACCTGGGGATGCCGGAAATCCGTGGTTCGTGGAACCGAACCCTCAACGATGCCGCCGAAATCGGCCAGAAGTGGCTGGTGATCGCGTCGCTGGACGATGCCGACCGCAACTCCATCGACGCCATCAAGCGCACCGCCGACATCATTCGCAAGGCGGCGGAGGACGCCAAGGTGTACCGGATCAAGCTGGGCTACCACAACCACGAAACCGAATTTCGCGAGGTGGAAGGGCGGCGGGTCTTCGATGTACTGCTGGAAGAGACCTCCCCGGAGACGCTCCAGGTCGAGATGGACATCTACTGGATTACCAAGGGAGGCGGCGATCCGCTGGCGTATTTCGCCAAGTGGCCGGGCCGGTTCCCGATGGTCCACGTGAAGGACGCCGGCCCGCCACCCGAATACGAAATGCGGGATGTGGGGAAAGGGACGATCCCGTGGGCCGAACTCTTCGCCAAGCACAAGGAAGCAGGGATCAAGCACTACTACGTCGAACACGACAACCCTGCCAACCCAATGGCAAGCATCAAGGCGAGCTACCAGTATCTGAGGAAGCTGAGGTTCTAGGGGAAACCTGGAGACTGGTGGTTGGTGGATGATGGATCGTGGCTGAGCGATAATTGATGGCAGAAGACGGTAAGCGACATGTTAGTAAGGTATTACGCCAATTAGTATTCATTGCAACAACTATTAACATTCAGGCGAGGATCCGAGCCCATGAGTTCCCCTGAGCGGGTCAAGCCGGACATCTACGACGTCTGTATCGTTGGCTCTGGTGCTGGTGGCGGGATGGCTGCCTATCAACTGACCAAGGCAGGGGCCCGGGTGATGCTGCTTGAGGCTGGCGGAAAATGGGACAACGCCAAGGACTCGCACATGTTCCGGTGGCCCTACGAGACGGCCCGCCGGGGCGGCAGCACGCCGGAGCGGCCATTTGGTGAGTACGACGCCTGCATCGGCGGGTGGAACCTCCCGGGCGAGCCGTTCACGACCGCCCCCGGGAACCGGTTCCAGTGGTGGCGAGCCCGGATGGTTGGCGGCCGCACCAATCACTGGGGCCGCATCTCGCTGCGTTTCGGTCCCGACGACTTCAAGCACAAGTCGGTCGACGGCCTGGGTGATGACTGGCCGATCTCCTACGAGGAGCTCGCGCCCTACTATGACGACGTCGATCGCCTGGTCGGGATCTTCGGCAGCAAGGAGGGGCTGCGGAACCACCCTGACGGGGTCTTCCTGCCGCCACCGACCCCGCGTTGCTGGGAGCACCTGGTCAAGAAGGCGGCGGACAAGCAGAAGGTCACCTGCATTCCCTCGCGACTCTCGATCCTGACGCGGCCGCTCAACAACCGCGCCGCCTGCCACTATTGCGCGCAGTGCAATCGCGGCTGCGCCATCAACGCCAACTTCTCGTCGACCAACGTGCTGGTGCTTCCGGCGATGCAGACCGGCAAGCTGACCCTGCGCACCGATGCGATGGTGCGCGAGGTGACGCTGAACGATCGCGGTCTCGCCGACGGCGTGGTCTATATCGACAAGGTGACCGGCAAGGAACAGCGCGTCGATGCCCGGATCGTCGTGCTCGCCGCGAGCGCGTGCGAGACGGCGCGGATCCTCCTCAACTCGAAGTCGGCGAAGTTTCCGCAGGGGCTTGCCAACTCGAGCGGCATGGTCGGCAAGTATCTCACCGACACCACGGGCACCGATGTCGGCGGTTTCGTCCCGGCACTGATGGACCAGCCGCGGCACAACTGCGACGGTGTCGGAGGGGCGCATCTCTACATGCCCTGGTGGATCGACAACAAGAAGCTCGACTTCCCGCGCGGCTATCACATCGAGATCTGGGGCGGGATGGGCATGCCCGGGGCGGGTTTCATGGGCGGGATCCAGAACCTGCCCGGGGGTGGCGGGTACGGGGCTTCACTCAAGGCCGACTACCGCAAGTACTACGGCGCCAACATCGGCTTCTCGGGGCGGGGCGAGATGATTCCCAACGAGAAATCGTACTGCGAGCTCGATCCGGAAGCAAAGGACAAGTATGGCATTCCCGTGCTGCGTTTCCACTGGGAGTGGAGTGATCACGAGTACCTGCAGGTCAAGCACATGCAGGAGACGTTCCGCGCGTTGCTGCAGGAAATGGGCGCGGTGGTCCGCTCCACGATGCCGGGCAAGGAGCGGGGCTACGGGATCTCGGTCGGCGGTTCGATCATCCACGAGGTCGGCTGCGCGCGCATGGGTGACGACCCGAGCACCAGCGTGCTGAACCCGCACTGTCAGGCGTGGGACTGCAAGAACCTCTTCGTCGCCGACGGCGGCCCCTTCGTTACGCAGGCAGACAAGAACCCGACGTGGACCATCCTGGCGCTCTCGATGCGCACCTCGCACTTCATCACGCAACAGCGGAAAGGGGGCCAGCTGTGAGCGACGAGACCAGGGACGACACCGGGCCCGACCTGAGCCGGCGCGACATGATCTCCACCATGGGCACCATCGCGGCCGGCGCCTTCGTGGTGTCGCCGCACGTGGAAGAGGCCATGCGACAGGTCCGGGCAGCGATGGCTGCGGGGGGCGCCTACCAGCCGAAGAACTTCACGCCCCAGGAATGGGAAACGGTGCGGATGCTGGTGGACTACATCATTCCACGTGACAGCCACAGTGGCAGCGCCACGGACGCCGGCGTACCCGAGTTCATGGATGTCATGCTCGGTCTCGAGACCAACCTGATCACCAGGCACCGGGCTGGGCTGACCTGGCTCGACACCGAATGCATCAACCGCCACCACAAGTTCTTCACCTACTGCACTGACGCGCAGCGGCGCCAGATGCTTGACGACATTGCCTGGCCCGCCAAGGCCAAGGCCGAGCTGAGCGCGGGGGTGAACTGGTTCAACTCGTTCCGTGACTTCACTGCCAGCGGCTTCTACACGTCGAAGATCGGCATCAAGGACATCGGCTACATGGGCAACACCGCGCTGCCGGCGTGGCATGGGTGTCCACCGGCGGCGGTGCGCCACGCGGTGCGCGGTCAATGAAGATGACCCGTCTCGGCGTGGGCTTCATCGGCTCGGGCTTCAACACGCGCTTCCATATCGCCGGGTGGACCGGTGTTCGCGATGGCGATGTGCGCGGTGTCTGGAGCCCCAATCGGAAGAATGCCGCTTCGGCCGCGGCCGGAGCGCGGGATCTCGGCGTGGGTGACGCGAAGGCGTATCGATCGATTACCGACATGGTGACCGATCCGGCGATCGACGCGATCTGGCTTTGCGGACCCAATCAGGCGCGGATCGAGAATGTCGAGGAGGTCTGTGATGCGGTGGTTCGCGGCAAGGGCACACTGCGCGGTATCGCCTGCGAAAAGCCGCTGGCGCGGAATGTCGCCGAGGCGAAGGAGGTGCTCCGCCTGGTGACCAAGGCGGGGATCGCCCACGGCTATCTCGAAAATCAGCTCTTCTCGCCCGGGTTGGTGCGCGGTCGCGACCTGATCTGGGCCCGCGGCGCGAAGACCACGGGCCGGCCGTACCTGGCGCGGGCGGCCGAGGAACATTCGGGCCCGCACAACGCCTGGTTCTGGCAGGGGGAGCAACAGGGCGGCGGCGTGCTCAACGACATGATGTGCCACTCCGCCGAGGTGGTGCGCTTTCTCCTGACCGAGCCTGGCAAACCGCGCACCTCGCTCAAGCCGGTGTCGATCAACGGACGAATCGCCTCGCTCAAGTGGAGCCGGCCCGAGTACGTCAAGCAGCTCAAGCAGCGGTACGGCAAGGGTGTCGACTACCGCAAGCGGCCGTCGGAAGACTTCGCGTCGGTGACGATCACCTACGAGGACGCGAAGGGCACGAAGGTGATCGGTGAGGCAACCACTTCGTGGAGTTTCGTGGGTCCCGGCCTGCGGCTTTCGGGCGAACTGCTGGGTCCCGAGTACTCGATGAACTGGAACACCCTCAACTCCGAACTGTCGTGTTTCTTCTCGCGCGAAGTGCAGGGCGCGACCGGCGAAGACCTGGTCGAGAAGCAGAACGCCGAGATGGGTTTGATGCCGGTGGTGCCGGATGAAGCGGCGACGTACGGCTACGTGGCCGAAGACCGGCACTTCGTTCGGGCCTTCCTCGGGCATGAGAAGCCACTGCTCACCTTCCAGGACGGGGTCGAAGTAATGCAGGTGCTGATGACGGCCTACATGAGTGCCGAACAGGGCAAGACGCTCGCGTTTCCGCCGCGCGGGCTCGACCAATTCACCCCGGCGGTAGCGAAGGGCACATGGCGACCCTGACACGACGCAGCCGCGAAGCGATTCCGCACGAGATGACCAGTACGACTTTCGACGTGCCCGGGTACTACGTGACCCATTCGTTGGGGCTGGTCCGTGGCATCGTGGTGCGTTCCCGGTCGATCTTCGGCAACATCGGCGCCGGGGTCCAGATGATCTTCGGCGGGAACATCACCATCTTCACCTCGATGTGCGAACTCGCGCGCGAGAACGCCTACGACATCATGCTGGGGCAGGCGCAGAATGTCGGCGCCAATGCCGTGATTGGCGTGAGGTACGACGCCACCGAAATCATGCGCGGCGTCACGGAAGTGCTCTGTTACGGTACCGCGGTGGTGGTCGAGGAGGGGCTGCCGCCGAATCATGCCTGAGCAGGCTTCGGCAAGACTATTGAGGCTCTGGAAGCGACTGGAACCCCTCCCCGGCGGGAAGTGGCTCTTCGCGCGGATGCTTGGCCGTTCCATCCCCTACACCGGGTCGATCGGGGCGCGGATCGAAACCCTGGAGCCGGGGCATGCGCGCGTCTCGCTGCGGGACCATCGCGCCGTGCGCAACCACCTCGACTGCGTTCATGCCATCGCCCTCGCCAACCTGGGCGAGATCGCGACGGGGCTTGCCATGCTGACTGCGGCGACCAGCGCGAGGGGTATTCTCGTGGCCATACACACCGAGTACCGGAAGAAGGCGCGGGGGACCCTGGTTGCCGAATGCACGGCGACCCCGCCCACGGTGACCGAGCCGGTCGATGTCCAGGTCTCGGCGCCGATCACCGACTCGGCGAGCGATATCGTGGCAGTCGTCACGGCCACCTGGCGTCTCGCGCCCCCCGCCTGATGGAGACACCGCTCACCCTGGATGCCGGGATTCGCGTGCCGCTGATCTGCGGTGCGATGTACCCCTGTTCCAATCCGGAGCTCGTGGCGGCAGTCTCGGAGGCCGGGGGTCTCGGGATCGTGCAGCCGATCGCGCTGACCTATGTCCATGGTCACGAATTCCGGGCCGGGCTGCGCTACATCAAATCGCTCACCTCCAAGCCGTTCGGGATGAACGCGCTCATCGAGGATTCATCCACTACATACCGCAAGCGGATGGAGCAGTGGATCGAGATCGCACTCGACGAAGGGGTGCGCTTTTTCGTGACCTCGCTCGGCAACCCGAAGTGGGTGGTGCAGATGGCGGAGCCGTTTGGCGGCATCATCTACCATGACGTCACGGAGCGGAAGTGGGCGGAGAAAGGGGCCGCTGGTGGGGCGACGGGATTCCTCGCCGTCAATCGCCGAGCGGGCGGCCATGCCGGCGAGCGGAGCGCCGCTGAACTACTGAAGGAGTTGTGCCCGCTCGGGCTGCCGGTGGTGGCGGCGGGTGGGGTGGGGACGCCGGCGGAGTTCCGGGCGATGCTCGACCTGGGGTATGCCGGGGTGCAGTGCGGTACGCGCTTCATCGCCACGACCGAATGTCTCGCCAGCGAACCATACAAGCGCGCGATCCTGACCGCGACGGAGGATGACATCGTCCTCTCGGAACGAATCACCGGGGTTCCGGTGGCGGTCATCCGGACGCCGCGGATCGACCGGATGGGGCTCCATGCCGGTCCGTTCGCCCGGTGGATGCTGCGTGGCCGTCGTCGCAAGCGCTGGATAAGGATCTGGTATGCGCTGCGATCAATCCGACAACTCAAGCGCGCGTCCCTCGACCCCAAGGGAGGCGACGAGTACTGGCAGGCCGGCAAGAGTGTCTCCGGGATCACGACGATCGAGACCGCCGGCGAGATCGTCCGGCGGTTCGAGGCAGCGCTCGGCAGCCTTCCCTCAGGTCACCGCGGCGCGAATGGCGAGGAGCCGCTCGGGCTCGGTCACTGAACGGGCGGTTTCGTCGGTGGGGAGTGGCCGGCGGAACGGCACCGGATGAGCGTGGAAGACCATCGGTTCATGCACGCGTGACGTGCCACGAACATGGATCTCCCGGACACCGGTCTCACGCACGAGAGCGGCGGCGTTGTGTTCATCGACATCACCGCCGGCCATGATCACGATCCGGTCCCCGGCCTGCCGCACCAGGTCGGCGATCAGGGTGCGGCCTTCCCAGGCCGTGGCGCGCTGTCCCGAGGTGAGGACGCGCTGCACGCCCAGGCGGATCAAGGTTTCGAGCGCCTGGTGGGGATCGCGGCAGACATCGAATGCGCGGTGAAAGGTCAGGACGCAGTCCTCGGCGACGGCCTGCAGGCGATTGATCGCGTCCTCATCGATATCCCCTGACCGGGTGAGCGCGCCGATGACCAATCCCGGTGCTCCGAGCCCAGCCGCGTGCGCCACGTCGCGCTCCATCACGGCGATTTCGTCCGCCGAATAGCAGAAGCTGCCGCCTCGGGGCCGGATGATCGGGAAGACCGGGATGGCGAGCTGTTCCAGCGCCAATGCCAGGGTGCCGTGACTGGGCGTGGTACCGCCGTCGGCGAGGTTGTCGCAGAGTTCGACGCGATCTGCGCCGCCGAGCTGGGCGGCGAGGCCGGAAGGGAAAGAGTCGATGCAGGCTTCGATGAGCATGGGCAGCGTCAGGCGGCCACCGGCCTCGGCCGGAATAGTGCCGCGAAGATCAGCGCAATCCCTGCCGCCCCGATCGCCGGTACCATCCAGATCGCGTGCCAGTCATGCTGGTTCGGCCCGGTGAGATAGGCGTCGACCACGCGTCCCGAGACGAAGGCGCCCACCAGGTACCCCAATCCGTTGGTGAGGAAGTTGAGGAAGCCTTGGGCGGCGCCGCGGATCTTCACGCCGGCGCGTTCGTCGGTGTAGATCTGGCCGCTGACAAAGAAGAAGTCGTAGCAGACGCCGTGCAGCACGATACCGATGAGGATGAGCCACATCAACGAACCGGCGTTCCCGTTGCCGAAGGCGAAGTAGCGTGCCGCCCAGGCGGCCATGCCCACCACCATGATCCACTTGATGCCGAAGCGCTTGAGCAGGAACGGCAGCGCGAGCATGAAGAGGATCTCGGACATCTGGCCGAACGTCTGGATGAAGGCGGCGTCCTTGACGCCGATCTCGGTCAGGAACGGATTGGCGAAGCTGTAGTAGAACTGCAGCGGGATGCAGAGCAGGAACGATCCGAGGCAGAACATCGCGAACGACGGATCCTTGAGCAACTGGAGCGCATCGAGGCCGAGGGCGTCACGCACGCTGAAGGGCGAACCGGCGGCCTTTGGCGGGGTGTGCGGCAGCGTGAAGGCAAAGAGCCCCGTCACCAGCGAAGCCGCCGCGGCGACCTGCATCGGGAGGGCGAGTGCATCGGCGTGCATCACCTTGCTGATCAGGATTCCGGCCGCGATCCAGCCGATGGTGCCAAGAACGCGGATGACCGGGAAATCCCTGGCCGGGTCGGTGACGTGATGGAAGGCCACCGAGTTGCTCAGGGAAAGGGTCGGCATGTAGCAGAGGGCGTAGCCGATCAGCACGGGGTAGAAGGCGCCGAAGGTCTGCTGGGTGCTCAGGTAGTACATCAGCGCCGCTCCGGCCAGGTGCAGGATGGCCAGCAGCTTTTCCGAGGCAAAGAAACGGTCGGCGACCATGCCGAGGAAGAAGGGCGACACCAGCGCCGCGATAGCCGTGGCGCCATAGGCGAGCCCGACCTGCTCGCCGGTGAACTGGCGAGTCTGCAGCAGGTACGTGGCCATGGTGACGAACCAGCTCCCCCAGATGAAGTACTGAAGGAACATCATGACTTGGAGCTTGAGGCGAGCGCTCACCGGAACTCCTTGATCTTGAGGTTGCGGAACCAGACAGTGCCGCCGTGCTCCTGCAGGGCGATGTGGCCACGCCGTGCCAGCCCGAAGGTCTCCCAGTCCTTGAACTTGCTAGCCGCGATTTTCGCCTTCATTTCCTTGGAATCAAAATTGACGTCGACGACCCTCACACCATTGAGCCAGTATTGCACCTTCGAGCCGTGGACGACGATACTCGAGCTGTTCCACTCACCCACCGGCTTGACGAGGCTCTCCTGGGTCGGGTACAGACCATAGAGTGCGCCGGCGGCAGTCAGCGGCGACTTGCCGTCGCTGTGGCCGAGGTTGTCGAGAATCTGCATTTCCGGGGCATTCATGTAGATCTCCTGGGTACCCTCGTTGCCCCAGATGAACACGCCGCTGTTGGCTCCCGAGGCGACCTTCCACTCGAGTTCGAGCTCGAACGAGTCAAACTGCAGGTCACTGACGAGGTCGCCCGCCGAACCGGTCCGGACGATGGTGCCGTCCTTCGCCTCCCACCCGGTGGTGATGCCAGGGTTCTGCGTGTAGGTGTGCCAGCCGTTCAGGGTGGTGCCATCAAACAGGAGCTCCCATCCGGCATGCCGTTCGGCCGCCGTCAAGGTGTTTGGTCCCGTGGGCTCCGGGAAGGCGGGTTCGGCAGGAGGGGAGCTGTGGCCAGCGCAGGCTGCCGTGAGGACAGCCGCGAGCAGTAGCGGACGAGCGAACACTCGACGGGACATGGTCTTGCCTCAGGCAGAAATGGAATTGAAGGGTTGTCCAAGCTTACGGCCTTCCCGGGCCGGTGTACAAGGGACACCTCCAGGCCCGGGCGCTACTTCGGAACGGCGTTCACCAGCGCCCGGACTGCGTCGGCACCAACCGGCCGCAACAGCCCGAACGTCTTTCCCTCCGTTGCCTTGAGCACCGAGTCGGCCGTCGCCCGCCACGCCGCTGTCGGGGCAGCCTGCTGCTCGAGGTACCCGAGCGCCTCCTCGCCAATCCGGGAGAGTTCGAGCAACGCCCCGGCCACCGGGATGCCGTCGATTGCCAGGGGAATCCGGTCGCGGATGTCCTGAAGGCCGGCGCGGAACTGGGACATCCTGGCGAAATCCCGGTGCAAGGCCTGGGTAGCGACGGCATCACCGCCGACGGCCCTGGTGGCGCGGTCGAGCATTCGCCAGCCGTTCCATGGGTCGGGACGGGCGGCGTCGATCAGGCGGGTGAGCGGGGAGAGCTGATTGGTCCCCCGGCCACCGAAGCCACGGGGCCTGGCGTAGTCGAGCAACGAGCTGAACAGGATGGCATCGTCGCCCCCGGCGAACTGGCGGATCATCCTGTCGGTGTGCGTTTCCTGATTGAGGCCGACCTCCGTCAGGCGACGCGAGGTCACTTCGAGCCGGCGGTACATGTCCTTGACGTCGGCAACCTCGCGGGGCGACCAGAACCGCTCGGCCACCGCGCCAAGGCGCGGCCAGATGCGCGAGTCGATGGTCTCCGGCGTCACGTACTCGCTCCACATGCACGCCTCGCCGCCGAGGATCAGTGCCTGCTGTTCCGGGGTGAGTTCGGTGTTGGCCGGGAGCGGGTCGGCGAGGTACAGGTCGCGCGCCAGGTCGATATGGTCCAAATAATAAGGAGCGGATAGAATGGCACGATGGCCTTGCTTCGCTGCCTGGGTGAGGTAGTTCACGCCGCGCCATGACTGGATCACCGCGGCGGTCGGAAGGTCCGGCTGGAGGATTTCGTCCCAGCCGACCGGCTCCTTGCCGTGGGTCTTGAGGATGACGAAGAGGCGGCGGTTGAAGGCCGTTTGCATGGCGTTCTCGTTCTTGATCGCATGCGCCTTCATGTACGCCTGGATGGTGGGGCTGGCTTGCCACTGCTCCGGATTCACTTCGTCGCCACCGATGTGCCAATAGCGATCGGGGAAGAGCCGCGCCATCTCCTGAATGAAGCCGTCGAGGAAGCGGTAGGTGGATTCCCTGGTCGGATCCATCACGTCCGGCAGTACGCCCCACCTGCGGGCGATCGCATGGGGACCAGGGGTGCTGGCGAGTTCGGGATAGCCGACAAGCCAGGCCGTCGAGTGTCCCGGCACGTCGAATTCCGGCACCACGCGGATCCCGCGGTCGGTGGCGTAGCTCACGATGTCGCGAATCTGGTCTTGGGAGTAGTAGAGTCCGTCGGAACCCAGCTCCTGCAGCCTGGGGTAGCGCTTGCTCTCGACACGGAAGCCCTGGTCGTCCGACAGGTGCCAGTGGAGCACGTTGAGCTTGACCATCGCCATCCCGTCAAGCGTCCGCTTGATCTGTTCCTCCGGTTCGAAATGCCGGCCGACATCGACGTGCAGGCCACGCCACTTGAAGCGCGGCACGTCCTCGATCCGGGCTCCCTGGAGGAAGTAGCCGTTCTCGTCGGCTGACTGGAGCTGCAGCAAGGTCTCCAGCCCCCTGATTGCCCCAACCACGGTCGAGGCGATCAGCACAGCCCGATCGCCTGAGACCTCGAGCGAGTAGGACTCGTCCTCTTCCAGGTCAGGGGTCTCGAACCCGGCCGCCTTCACGTTCAGCAGCAGGCGGGCCTGCCCGCCGTTTCCGCTGTACGTTCGGGAGAGCGGCTTGGCGATGCGTCCTTCGAGCCGGGCCACGGCGCGGGTGACGGCCCGTTCCAGCCGGAGACTCCTGAAGCCGGTGAGTTCGACCGTGAAGGAGCTGTCGAGGGCCAGTCGCGCCGAGGTGAGGTTGACAGATGACGGTACCGGCAGGAGCGTATGCGAGGCGGGGACCTGGGCGGCGAGTGCGGACCCGCCGATCAGCATCAGCAGTGGAAGCAGGAATATTGGCATCCCGAAAAGGTAAGAGATTGCCTATGGGAGGTAAGAGGTGAACGATCGGCGGCGTGGGGGAGGCTGAATGCACTCGTATATTCCACGAATGCATGTCGCCTCGCTGCACATCTACCCCATCAAGAGCTGTCGCGGTCACGCGGTTGATTTGCTGACCATCGACCATCTGGGCCCGGTCGGAGACCGTCGATTGATGCTCGTCGACGCCCGGGGCCGCTTCCTTTCGCAGCGCGAAGTTCCGAGGCTGGCGACAATCGTTCCGACACTCGAAGGCGACACGGTGACGGTGCATTCCCCGGCGCTCGGCACGTTGCGTCACCTGCTGGTGACAGACGGGGCGAGCCGCTCGGTCACGGTGTGGGGAAGCGAGGGATTGCTGGCCGTCGATCAGGGCGACACCGCGGCGGCATGGTTTTCCTCGGCGATCGGCCGACCCTGCCGGCTGGTCCGTTTCGGGCCCATGACTCGCCGTCCGATCGACCCGGACTACTCGCCAAGACCGGAGGCCCAAACCAGCTTTACCGATGGCTATCCCCTGCTTGCGGTCACCGAGGCCTCGCTCGGAGCACTCAACTCGCACCTGGCCGAGCCGGTGCCCATGGGGCGCTTCCGCCCCAGTGTGGTGGTCAGCGGCGCCGCGCCCTGGGGTGAAGATGGCTGGCGCGTCGTCACCATGGGCGAGGTGACGCTTGACGCGGTGAAACCGTGCGCCCGCTGCGTCGTGACCACGACCGACCAGGAGAGCGGCGATCGCCATCCCGCCCAGGAGCCGTTGCGTACGCTCGGGACCATCCACGCCCAGCCGGGGTTTGGCGCCGTCTTCGGACAGAACCTGGTGCCGCGCGGGCAGGGAGTGATCCGCCGGGGTGATCCGGTGCTGTCGACATGACCGAGCGACTCTACTATCACGACGCCGCGCTGCGCAGTTTTGACGGGGTGGCCGTTGCCCACGGCGCCGATTCCCGGCAGGTGATTCTCGACCGCACCGCGTTCTATCCCACGTCGGGTGGTCAACCGCACGACACCGGCACGCTCAACGGCGTTCGGGTGATTGACGTGATCGACGACGATGACCGCATCGTGCATGTGCTCGATGCGCCGCTTCCGCTCGGTCCCGTGCATGGCGAGATCGACGCCGTGCGCCGTCATGACCAGATGCAGCAGCACACGGCCCAGCATCTTCTCTCGGCACTCGCGGCCTCGAGGTTTGGTTGGGAAACCACCAGTGTCCATTTCGGCACAGATCACTCCACCATCGAATTCGACACTGCCGCCGCCAGCGACACGGAGCTGCACGATCTCGAGTCGCTGGCCAATGCGGCGGTTGTCGCGGCACACCCGGTGACGGCCGGTTTCGAAGCGGCCGCAGAGGCGATCGTGCGCGGCCTTCGAAAGCCCCCCGCGCGCTCCGGTGTCATTCGCGTCGTTACCATCGAGAACCTTGATCGCAGCGCCTGTGGCGGAACGCACCTTTCGTCGACTGCCGCAATTGGCGTGATCGTCCTGCAAGGGGCCGAACGGATTCGCGGCCATGTGCGGACCAGTTTCCTCGCTGGTGACCGGGTGATCGCCCGTGTGCATGCGCGGGAGACGCTGTTGGCGAAGCTGGCCGAAGTGATGTCGTGTGCCACCGGCGAGTTGGCCGGAATGGTCGAGAAACGACAGGCCGAGTTCAAGGGGCAACGCGAACGGATCGAGGCGCTCGAACGCGAGGTCGCCGTGGCGCGACTTCGTGCGCTGGTCGCAACCTCGACCACCGATGCCAACGGGGTGCGCTGGGTGGTGCATCAAGGCCAGGACGAGTCGCCGACCCTGCTGCGCACCATGGCCCAGGCCGTGGCAACACTCGACCGGGTGCTGTTCGTCGCCACTCTTGCCATGCCGCCGACAGTCTTCTTCGCGTCCGGTCCCGGGACCGGCGTCGACGCCGGGTCCATACTCAAGGAAACACTCGCTACCCTGGGTGGGCGCGGGGGCGGGTCGCCGAGAGCGGGGCAGGGGACCGTGGCAAGTTCCGAAGCCCTGCCGGGCGCCGTCGACCTCCTGATCAAGCGAGTCCATGACACATCCTTCCGACCACCGAACTGATCGTCCGTTCTGGGAAGTGGTGGTGCGGGCACGGGCGCATCGGTGGCGGGGGGGTTACCTTGGGCGGGTCCCCCGGTCGCCCCCGGGAGGCCCATCAGGCAGGAGCCCTCAACATGTTGCTGGCAGTAGTGTTACCCCTCGTCCTGTCGCTGACGGGGACTGACACCGTCAAGGTGCCTCCGCGAAAGCCATCACCGGTCAAGTTCACCGGCGATGTGGGGTATGTGGCAACGTCCGGCAACACCTCCGTCCAGACCCTGAACGTCGGCGACAAGATCGCCGCGAAGCTGGGGGGAACGACGCTCAGCCAGCAGTTTGCCATGATCAACGGCCGGAGCAAGGGACAGACGGTTGTCTCCATCTGGCGAGTCGCCATCCGGGTTGATGGGGAGATCACCAGAAGGCTGGCGCTCTACTCTTCCCTGACCTATGAGCGAAACGTTTTTGCAGGGCTGGCGTCTCGGACCTCTGGGGTGACCGGATTGTCAGCGGAGGTCCTCAAGACCAAGAAGGACAGACTGGTCTTGGAAGGCGGGTTGTCACTCACGGCGCAGCGGGCCACGGCCACCAAGGGATCCAGTCTCGATTTTGTCGGCGGCCGGGCCGCGACGGTCTATCAACACCACCTCAACCCACGAGCAGCGCTCTCGCAGTCGATCGAGTTTTTGCCGAACTTCCGTCAGAGTGAGGACCTTCGAATCAACTCGGAGACGTCCGCGCTCGCCCCGCTGACTCGCCAGGTGGGCATCAAGCTCTCCTACACCATTCGGTTCGACGGGCTGCCGCCACCCGGCTATCTGTCAACCGATCGTCTCTTCACGTCAGGTATCCAGATCTCCCTGTGACCTTTGCGGGTGAGTCCCTGCCGCCACAATTCCACCTGATCAAGGATCACGCCCCGCCGGTGGAGCTCCAGCGCATGTCGGCGCTGGCCGACGCCGCGTGGACTTGCCACCTCGCGCTTCCGGAGTACCGGCCAACTCCCCTGCACGCGCTCAGCGGGCTGGCGCGCGAGCTTGGCCTGGCTTCGCTTCACCTCAAGGATGAATCCTCGCGATTCGGCCTGAACGCGTTCAAGGGTCTCGGCGCGTCATTTGCGATCCATCACTGGCTGGCACGCCATCCCGGTGCCGGTCCGGTGACCTTCACGACGGCCACCGACGGCAATCATGGCCGGGCAGTGGCGTGGAGTGCGCGACGCTCTGGCGCACGGGCAGTGATCTTCATCCCGGCGCATTCGGTCGCGGCCCGGATCGCGGCGATCGCCAGCGAGGGAGCCGAGGTCGTGCTGGTGGATGGGGACTACGAGGTCGCCGTCTCGCGGGCGCACGAGGCCGCCGAGCAGCCGGGGTGGATCCTGATCCAGGACGCGGCTTGCCCGGGATACGAGGAGATTCCCGCATGGATCGCTGCCGGATACTGGACGCATGCCCGGGAACTCGAGTCGACCGTCTTTCCGCTGCAGGGTCCCGCCGTCGATCTCGTGATGCTCCACGCGGGGGTGGGCACCTGGCCTGCGGCCATGGTGTCGTACCTCTGGCACCGCTACGATCTTCGCCGTCCACGGATCGTCGTGGTCGAGCCGACTGAGGCGGACTGTGTCCTTTCCTCCGCACTCGCGGGACGACCGGCCCGTGCCCGCGGCTCGTTGCGGACAATGATGGCCGGGCTCAACTGCGGCTGGCCTTCGACGACCGCGTTCGAGGTGCTCGCCCACGGGGCGGACGCCATGATGGCGATTCCCGATTCCTGGGCCGAACTCGCGATGCGCCGGCTGGCCAGCCCTGCCGAGGGAGACGTCGTGGTGGTCTCGGGGGAATCGGGGGCGGCAAGTGTCGCCGGCTTGCTGGCGATGATTCGCGATCCCGCATTCGCGCCGGTGGTAGAGCATCTCCAGCTCCCCGACCGGCCGCGTGTGCTGGTCTGGTCGACCGAAGGGGCCACCGATCCCGAGGCGTGGGTTCGCCTTGTGGGACGATCGCTCCCGTCGTAGCCTCCATCACCCTGCCGTAACTCCATTTCAAACCGCTTCGACACGAGGACGTGGAAGTGACCGACGATCTCCGCTATCCCATCGGCCGCTTTTCGGCGCCCGACAAGCAGGACGAGACGATTGTGATTGGCTGGCGCCGGGATATCGTCGAGGCGCCCGTGAAGCTTCGCGTTGCCGTGACCGGACTGGAAGATGTCCAGCTCGACACACCCTACCGTGACGGTGGCTGGACGGTGCGCCAGGTGGTGCACCACCTGGCCGACTCGCACCTCAATGCCTACGGTCGCTTCAAGCTTGCCCTGACGGAGGACAATCCGGTCATCAAGCCATACTTCGAAGCTCGCTGGGCGGACCTCCCCGATGGCCGTACATCGCCGGTGGCCCCATCACTCGCGTTACTGGACGGATTGCACCGGCGGTGGAGCATACTGCTCGAGTCGCTGACTCCGGCAGATTTCGATCGCACCTTTGTCCATCCCGAGCAGCAAGCGGCCATGTCCCTGTGGCGCTCCCTGGGGATCTACAGCTGGCATGGCAAGCATCACACGGCGCAGATCACGGCGCTGCGAGCCAGGTGCGGTTGGTAGCCCGCCTCGCGAGGGGCTAGATCCCGCCGCGCCCGCCAAAGCCCTCGTTGCCCATCCGGGTCCGATCGGGGAACTCACTGCGAAGCTGGGCGACACCGTCGAGCATGACTCGCATCGCCGGCTCGGGGAGTGAGGCGACCCCGATGATGGTGATGGCTGGCGGCGAACCCCGGTCGAGCCCCTCGAGCACGGCGGTGCGAACCGATACGACCGCCTCGGGCGAGAGATCCTTGATATAGATGTTGATCTTCACGACGTCTCCCGGCACGCCCTTGGCGGCTCGAACCACGGCGAGGAGGTTGGCGAGCGCCTGGCGTGCCTGGATGCTGATGTCACCCGGACCGACGAGCCGACCCGCCGAGTCGACCGGGACCATTCCCGAGATGTAGACCGTCAGCCCGGCACGGACAGCCTGCGGCAGCCCCTCCAGTACCGGGACGCTTGGCGCCACCACCGGCTCAGGGACCGTGCTGGTCGGGGCGAAGGGTCTGGGGCCGGGGGCGGTCTGCGGGGTCGCCGGGCCGCAGGCGGCCAGGGCGACCAGGAGGGCTAGCAGGGGGCGGCGGCGGGTCATCGGGACTCTCCAGAAACGGCCTGGGGGTGGCTCTCGAGGGGAGGGTTGTGCATCGTTCCCCCGCCGGGACGTCCCCCCCATCGCCTTCAATTCAGGATACTGCCATGCGGAAGATAGTTTTGCTGCTAGGTATTGCCGCCGCGCTCACCGGGTGCGTGAGCAAGAAGCGGTACGACCAGCTGGTTCTCGACCAGCAGCGGGCCAACGAGCAGAAGGATTCTCTCGTGGCGGACGTGCTCTCGGCAACGCAGATGGTGACGGACATCAACGCCGAACTGGCCAAGGTCCGGGGACTGGGCGTCAGCCCGGTGTCGACCGGTGACCGCCCCCTGGCAGGGAAGGCGGAGGAACAGGCCATCCTGCTGGGCAAGATCCGTGAGGTCATTGCCAAGCTTGACGCGGCCGAGAAGCAGCTTGGTGAGCAGCGGAAGCGTGCCTCCGGCCTGACGGTTCAGCGGAAGGCCCTCGAAGGGCAGTTGGCGTCGCTGCAGAAGACGATTGACGATCTGCGGACGACGGCGCAGGAGCAGGAGTTGCTGATTGGCCAGCAGAAGGAGCAGATCCAGACGCTGGTGTCTCGGGTCGACACGCTGTCGCAGGCAACCGTATCGCTGACGGCGGTGAGCAATGCCGTTCGGGACACGCTCAGTCGTGTCATCGACGAGTCGAACGTTGTGTACTATGCGGTCGGCACCAAGGATGAGCTGGTCAAGCGGGGAATCCTGGTGAGCGAGGGGACCAAGTTCCTCATCTTCGGTGGCAAGACCCTGTTGCCGGCGCGCGAGCTCAAGCCGGAGTTGTTCCAGCGTCTCGACCGCCGCCGTGACACCCTGCTCACTGTGCCGGAGCCGGAGAAGGAGTACCGGATCATCACCCGACAGAGCTCCGAGTTCCTGGCGTCAACCGTCTTGCCGAGCGGGAAGATCAAGGGCGATTTGCATGTTGCCAACCTGGCGTTCTGGGACGGTGGCAAGTACCTGATCCTCGTCCGCGACTGACGGCACGATGCCCCGGTTGCCTCCGCGTCAGGAAGCAGCCGATGATTGATGGTCGATGATCGAAGGTTGGTGTTCGCGGGGAGGGGCGCAGTGTGCTGTGCCCCTCCTTCGTTTCCTACTGGTGCAGCTCTGCTCGCAGGCGATCCCGCGCGACCCTGATCTGTTCCTGGACGCGGTGCTTGAGGGCTTCGATGTCCGTGACACCATCGGTCGGCTCGGGCTCGAGAATCTCGACGACGGCGTGGGCAGGGTTGATGCGCCAGTCATGACGCGCGATCGCATCCCGGGTCCCGGAGAGGGCCAACGGGAGGATGGGGACGCCGGCTTCGACGGCGAGCCGGAAGGCTCCGTCCTTGAACGGCAGGAGGTCGGCGCGCGGCGACCGGGTGCCTTCCGGGAAGATCAACACCGAGACCATGTTCTTCAGTCGCTCGCGACAGTCGTTCAGCGCGTCCCGGGCGCTGGTGGTCCGGCCGCGCTTGACCCCGATATCGCGAGCCGCCCACATCTCCCAGCCCATCACCGGAATCCGCATGAGCTCGATCTTGCTGAGCCATTTCATCTCCCAGGGCAGATGGGAGAGCAGCAGGATGTCGGCAAAGGACTCGTGGTTGCAGACCACCACGTAGGGATGGCGCGGATTGTCAGGGCGCCTTCCGCGGACCTCGAAGCGCCACCGCGGGGTAAGCCGGACAGGGACCGTCCCCGCGAGTCGAAAGAGCCGGCCACCGAGATAGTTGACCCGGTCCACTGGCCAGCCGATCAAGCGCCAGAGGACAATGAAGGGCAATACCAGCGCGAGAGAAATGCCGAGGATGGTCCAGGTCCAGATCGATGCCAGGGTGGTGCGAAGCCTGGAAACGAAGGGACGCATCTCGCTAGCGACTTCGTCCCGCACCAGGGCCCCCGTAGAGCACCGCGAGGGCCTCGTTGGTACCGATCTGCTCGAGCGCCTGCCAGGCCGTGGTGCGCACCCCTTCGTCATTGTCCTTCAAGAGATGGCCCAGCGTGGGGATGGCAGCGTCCATCCGCCGACGCCCGGCCACCTCGGCCATGTCGCGAACCAATTCGGCCTGGGCGCTGCCGAGCGAGGCCAGGATTGCCTCGCCGGCATCGTTCGACGCCGTGAGCAGCTCCATATAGGCTCGTCGCTCCACGGCATTCACTGATCCACTCAGCGCGTCGATCAGGGCGTCGACGCCATCCCGACCGAGCGTCATGACGGCCCGGGAAATCAGGGGAGAGGCGTCGAGCCTCGGCAGCAGCCGCACCATGGCCTCCACGAACGACTGTGGCGTCACGCGTCGGCGTTCTCGCGCGAGGATCGCTCGCGTTGCCTCGTCGGAGTGCTCTCCAATGGCAGCGATCTCGAGCAGCAGGCTCGCGAGCCGCTCGAAGTCCCGCGCGTCCACCGCCTCGACTGCCTCCTTCAGGATCGGGTCGAGGCGCGCCGACAACTCGGATCGATCGGCAGAACGACTGGTCAACCCCTCGGTGGGAGGCAAGGTGATCGCTCCGGCATCGGTCATCAAGCCGGGGAGCTCGACAAACATCTCTTCGCGCAGGTCGGTGATTCCCGACTCGTCCTGGCGCGAGACCACCACGGCCGCGGGGACCGAGGCACGCAGTGCGTCGCGAACATCATCGGGCGTGGGATAGAGTGCCGCCACCGAGGCGAAGATTTCGGCAACTTCGCGCCACCGCCGTGGCTCGATCCCGGCAGGCAGGGCGAGTCGCATCATGCCGTGGTCATCGAGCACCTTGATGACCAGCGAGACCCCGGGGGCATCAGCCGCGAGGGGGATGTCGTTGACGAACAGGTTGCCGTCGACCACGCTGAACGAGACGGAACGATCGTCTGCCGCCCTTCCGAGCAGCATGACCGCCTCGTCCATCGAGTCGGGATCGGCGTCGGCGGCCCTGACCTGATACAAGGCCGCGGCAAACAGGGCGGCGAGGGAAACGCTCATGATGCACTCGAGGTATCGGCGTGTCCCGCCATCACGGCGGCGACTGCGCTTTGTCCGTCACGGCCTGCCGGAATGCCAAGTTCGAGCGCCATGACGAGCGCGGCTGGTCGCCGCATTCCGGAACCTTCCAGAACCTCTCTCACTGGCCCGTCCTCCACCATGCGCCCCTGACGAAGTTCAATCGCGCGCACCAGCGATTCATGAGCAAAAATGGCGTCGTGCGTGATCACCAGCGCTGCCATCCCACCGGTCACCCGCGACCGGATCACTTCGATCACCCGTTCGCGTGAGGTGGCGTCCAGCCCTGCCGTCGGCTCGTCAAGCAAAACCAACTCGGGGCCTGCCACCAATATGGACGCGAGGGCGACCAGCCGCCGCCTCGGCAGCGGCAGATCATAGGGATGCTCTCCAGCCGCCTTCGCCAGACCAAGTTCGTCAAGTATCCTGGCGACCGCCACCTCTATTCGGCTGCCACTCCACCCGGCCAACCGCAGGGCAACGGCACATTCCCCATGAACCGAGGCGGCGAAGAGCTGGCGCTCCGGCTGCTGGAACAGGAACCCGACTCGGGGTGCGAAGTGCTCGGGATGGAGGCCTGTTGTCGTGCGGTCGAGGGTGCGCACCTCACCGGAATTCGGCTGTTCGAGTGCCATGGCCAGTCGCAGGAGGGTGGACTTTCCCGCGCCGTTGGGGCCAAAAAGTCCCACCGCCTCACCGGGCCTGATCTCGAATGACAGGCCGTCGAGGACCTTCGGCCCGACCGGGTATCCGAATCCCACGCCCTGCATGGTCAGTATCGGCAAGGGGCGCGGCGTGCTAGATGAAGAGGAGGCCGGGGGCGACACCTGCCTCCTCCCCTTCAGGGGGCGGCCGGGGCGCTTCCGCACCTCTGCCAGGAGCGACTCGGTGGTCAGTGGCCGGGGAGACGACCAGCCGGCAGCGGCTGCGAGGGTCGCTGCGTCGGTTGTTCCGGCACCAGCTCGGAGGATGGCATCGCCAGCCAGGAGATCGCCCGGCTCGTCGTCGAGAACAACCTTCCCCTCCGAAAAGACCACCAGTCGTCCGGCAATCGGGGCCATGACGTCGGCGTCGTCGCTGGCGACGATGACCGCGGCTCCTTCACCGGCGACCTGGCCGAGCAATTCGGCGACGAGAGCTCGGCCCTCGGAGTCGAGGGCGGAAAACGGCTCGTCGAGCAACCAGACCTTTGGTGTCGCGGCGACCATCGCCGCGAGGAGAACCCGTTGCGTCTCGCCACCGGAAAGTTTCCCCGGTGCGCGCTCGGCCAGGTGATCGATCCTCAGCCGGGCCATGGCGACCCGCACGACGTCACGGATACGCTCGCGCGGCCAGCCGAGGTTCATCGGACCGACCGCGACCTCATCGCTGACCGAACGGGTGACGCCGCTCAACTGCAACGCCGGCGAGGGCCCCAGGTACGCGATCCCCGCAGCGAGCGGACGGAGCGTCTCGGGGTCCTGGTCGTCGAGGAGCAACCGGCCCTGGCGTTCGCCACCGGTGAGGCGAGGAGCAAGGCCGGCAAGGGCCAGCAGCATGGTGCTGGTGCCGCTCCCGAGTGCTCCGGTGAACCAGGTGATCCGCCCCGGAGCGATGTCGAGGTCGATGCCGTCAACGGCCCAGTGATCCTGTGCCGGATAGCGAAACCGGAACTGCTGCGCGTGCAACCGGGTCATCGCGCGAACCGCCAGACGATCGCCGCTGCAACCAGCAGCAGCATGGCCCAGCGCACCAGACGATCGCCGAGGGAGTCGGGTGGCGGATCGATCGCGGTGCGGATTCCCGGCATGGTCAAGCCGCGGGTCTCGAGCGCGAGAGCGTGATCGTCGGCCTCGGTGATGGAGGCGAGCAGCAACGGGAAGACCAGCGCCGGAATGGCGCGGGCGCGGATCAGCAGCGATCCATGGACGCGAAGTCCGCGGGTGCGTTGCGCTTCGCGCAGCCGGCGGGCCTGTTCGCTGAAGCGCGCGGCAGCATCGAGGGTGGCCACCACGAGGAAGGCTGCGCCAAAAGGCCAACGCCTCTCGATCGCCGCCTGCAGGAAACGATGGGGATCGAACTCGGCAGCGAAGGCAAGTGACGCGGTGATGATGACGCCGAGCCGACTTCCCTGTTCCAGGGCCCAGGCGAGCCCGGTGGCAGAGTAGGTGCCGCCCCAGGGTGCCGGAACGCGGGCGTCGGCACCGAGGATGGCATGCACCACGAACAGCAGGATCCAGAACGGCGCAGATACGGCGAAACTCAGGCGCACCCCCTTTCCTGCGCCCGCGAAGATCCCAAGGAGAACCGTGGCGACCAAGAGAGCGATCGTCGCGCGGGGTGCCGGGAGGATCACCGCCAGTGCCATCACCGCCAGGGCAACCGAGCCGGGCGTGAACGGATGGGCGCGCCGGGCGAGTCCGCTCACCTGCCGACGGCCCTGGCGGCGAGCGGGAACCGGCCCAGGATCCGCTTCGGCAGGGCGCGAAGGAGGATGCCCACGACGAGGAACGCCACCGTCTTGTCGAGGACATCGGTTCCGATCGAGGCGATCGCCACCGCTCCGGAAAGCGGCAGGCCAAGGGTGCGCAGGATGGCGGCAACGACAGTCGTGCCCGGGGCTGGTCACGCCGCCGAAGAGGTAGTAGGAAATCGGCGCGGAAAGCGCCCCGCCAGCGAGCCCGCACAGGATGCCCCAGCCGACACTCCGCCACGGACCAGCAAAGCCGCCTCGTCGGGCCGCCACCGTGACGAACAGGGCGATCAGCCACTGGATCGGGGTAAAGGCCACCCAGAAGTAGCCACCGAGCATGCCAGAGAGAATCTGGCTCAGCGTGCCGACAAGCAGCCCTCCCGACAGCCCGGCGAGCACGGCCACCAGCATGGTCCCGAGAGTGTCGAGGTAGACCGGCAACCCGAGTTCAGCGACGATGCGGCCAACCACGAGGTTGATCGCCACGGCGGCGGGGACCAGGGCAAACAGGCGCGGCGAAACGTTCACGGGCGTGGTTCCCAGGACGCGGGGTCGGTAGAATGTACCTGAACCCGTCACCGGATTCCCGGCATGTGTGCTGCTGCCATCCTTCAGGCCGAACCGATCGTGAAGCGACTGCACGCGGCCTTCAACCATGGCCTCTCTCGCACGGAGCTGCTGACCAAGGCCGCCGACCTGATTCGAGATGCGGGGCCCCCGTATACGTCGGTATACCTCTATATGCTGCACGGCGACGCACTGGAGCTCGAGGGGTGGAGTGGCCGCGACACCGAACACACGACCATTCCGGTCGGGAAGGGCGTCTGCGGTACCGCTGTCGCAACCGGTGAAGACCAGAACGTCGGCGACGTGCAGGGCCGCGAGAACTACATCGCCTGCAACCTCTTCACGCGCTCGGAGCTGGTCGTGCTGATTCGTCGCGGGGGGAGGATCCTCGGGCAGATCGATGTCGACTCCGACCAGCTCGATCCGTTCACGACCGAGGAAGAGCGCGCTGTGCGGCAGGTGGCCGATGCGCTCGCGGTGCTCCTCTGATCCGGGCCGTTCGCGGGGTCTCGCTCTTCGAGTACCGTAGCGGTTCGGGGCCGGAGGTCGTGGTGTTGCATGGTGGTCCCGGCGCGCACCATGACTACCTCCTCCCCGGCTTCGATCGCCTCGCCCGTGGGCGCACGCTGGTCTACTACGACCAGCGTGGTGGCGGCCGGTCGGCTGTTGGTCGCGTGACGTGCCGGTGGGGTGGCGCGAGCAAGTCGATGATCTCGAGGCATTGCGCGACACCTGGGGCATCGAGCAGCTCGACCTCTGCGGCTATTCCTGGGGCGCGCTGCTCGCGATGCTGTATGCCGTGACCTATCCTGCCCGGGTCAAGTCGCTGGCGCTGGTGTCGCCGGCCCCCGCCGCGCGCCGGGAACGCGACCAGTACGAAGCCAACCTCGCGCGACGGAACGCCACCCCGGAGCTGCACGCAGCCCGCGCCGAACTGCAGGCCAGCGGACTGCGCAGTCGCGACATCCCGGCCTACAACGCCCGCCTCTTCGAGCTTGCGGTCGCCGGGTATTTCCACGACCCAGCCCGCAGTCGGGAACTGACGCCATTCCGGATCACCGGCCGGACGCAGCAGGAGGTCTGGAATTCGCTCGGAGCGGACGATTTCGATCTCCGGCCCGCCCTGTCGCAGCTGAAGATTTCAGCTCTGGTCGTGCACGGCGACGACGATCCGATTCCGCTGGAGACGGCGAGCGCCACGGCCGACGCCCTCGGCGCCCCGCTGGTGGTCATTCCGGACTGCGGCCACGTGCCGTACGTCGAAGCCCCGGAGCAGTTCGTCGCGGCGCTCGACCCGTTCCTGCCGCGCGCATGAACGCCTCGCCGTCTCGATCCGTTCGCCCTCGTCTTCGGCGACCTGGCCGAGGCCGGCTTCCCGCCCATTCGCGATGCGCTTGGCGAACGATCGCCAGCTCGAGGCCTTCATGCTGTCGGGGCCGGCGCTGGAATTGATGGGACGGCTCCGCCCGGACGAAGGGCTCGGTGATGCGGTCGATGATTTCGTGGCGTTCGTCCATGCCGCATGGCGCTTCTGGTGTGACGGCAAGCAGATGGTCGTCCGCTTCGACGAAGCGGCGACTCGCGCGCTGTGCCATCCCGGGCAGGCTCGAGCGCGCCGCGGCGCGCCGCCGATGCCCCGGAGATCACGCGGTATCTTCAGGTCCACCCTCGGCTGGTATGGGGGCGCCTCGCCAGCGACGAGACCTATGAACCACTCGATGGCTGGTTCGCCACGCGCACCGGGCCGGTCGTTGCGCGTCGTGGCCTGCTTCGGCCTGCATTCCGCCCGCCCGGGCCTCTCGGTGGTGGTCGCCGAAGGGGCCCGTGCCGCGAGCCGATTGGTCGCGAGGATGGTGTCGCTGATCTTTTCGCCGATGATGCCCGGTGGCGATATCGCCGGCCTGCACGCCGTGGCCGCACCGGAGGAACTTCTCCTCCTGGCCTGGCGCGCGGAGATCGAGGAGGCCAGATGACCGCGATGGACCGCGACCGGGGTGGCGCGAGTCGCTGGAACAGATTGCATCGTACCTGGAGTTGAAGGGGGAGAACAGCTTTCCGGGTGCGCGCCTTCACGGCGGCGGCCAAGACGGTGCAGGGCCTTCCCGGTGATCTCGCCGCAGCGCTCGCCGACGGCTCGCTGGCCGAGGCGAAAGGGATCGGCCCCGCAATCCTGCAGATCATCACCGAGCTGGTCACCACGGGACGCTGCGAGACGTCTCGAGCAGTTGCGCGAGGAAGTCCCACCAGGACTGGTCGAAATGCTCGCCATCTCCGGGCTCGGCGTCGCCAAGATCCGGCAGATCCGTGAGACGCTCGGCATCGAGATCGCTGCCCGAGCTGGAGGTCGGCCGCGCGGGACGGACGCCTCGCTGCGCTGCCGCGATTCGGGGCACGCACCGCGGAGAACATCCTCAAGGGCATCGCCTTCCTGCGTCAGGCCAGCAGTGGCGTCTGTCGCACCATGCCAGCGACGAAGCGACCGGCAGTCTGCGAAGCATTCCGCCGAGCTGCCGCATGTGCTCGCCGCCCATGTGGCGGGCGATGTCCGACGTCGCTGCGAGGTCGTGCGCGACGTGGTGATCGTCGCTGGTCGGCCGACATCCCGCCAGCCGATCATCTTCCGCCAGCTCGACGGCATTCCAGGCGTCGAGGAAATCGCCGGCGAGGACGAGCGGCGCGCCACGCTGCGCTTTGCCGGCGGCGAGCACGGTGCAGGTCACGGTGACCCCGCCGCAGAACCTCGGCGCCGTCCTGGTGCAGGCCACCGGGAGCCAGGACCATCTCGACGCGCTCGCTGCGCCACGCCGCGGCCAGGGGATTCAACCTCGCCGGCGCCGCGCTCTGGGAGGGAAGCCGCTTCGTGGCGACGCCCACCGAGGAGGCGCTCTATGCCGCGCTCGGCCTTCCGTGGATTCCGCCGGAGTTGCGCGAGAGCGGCGACGAGGTCGGTCGACCGGTGCCTGAACTGGTCGAGGGACGTGACGTCCGCGGCTTTCTCCATTGCCACACGACCTACTCCGACGGGACCACCGCGCTGGCGGACCTGGTGGCCGGCGTGTGACAGCCGAAGGCTACGAGTACGTCGGGATCACCGATCACTCCCGAGCGGCGGCGTACGCCGGCGGCCTGTCGGCGGAGAGCGTCCAGGCACAGTGGGACGAGATCGACGCAGCTCAATCGCACGATCGGTGGCATTCGCGTGCTGAAGGGAATCGAGAGCGACATCCTCGTCGACGGGAGCCTCGACTACCCGGACGACGTCCTCGCCGGCTTCGACTTCGTCATCGGGTCGATCCATTCGCGCTTCAACCTGAGCGAGGCGGAGATGACCGACGCGGGTCTGCCGCGCGATGGCCTCGCCGCACCTGACCATCCTTGGGCACCCCACCGGTCGCCTGCTGCTCTCGCGCGAACGCGTATCCGGATCGACCTCGACCAGGTGTTCGCGGCGGCCGCGAACACACGGGTGGCGATCGAGATCAACGCCGACCCGCACCGCCTCGATCTCGACTGGCGCGTGCTGGCCCGGGCGCGCGCGATGGGAGTGATGATCTCGATCGGCGCCGATGCGCACAATCGTAGCCGGGCTGGCCAACGTGTCCTACGGCATCGGCGTCGCGCGCAAGGGTGGCCTCGGCCCCGACGAGGTGCTCAACTGCCGCGAGCGTCGACGGCTTCCTCGCCTTCGCGCAGGCAGCGACGGCCCTAGTGCCGCGCGAGAGCCAGTGCCGCGCTGCGTGCCCGGGTGCGGAAGATCGTCGGCCGCGCTTCGGCGCGCCTATCCGGATGCACACTGCGAACTCGACTTCGCGACGCCCTTCCAACTGACCGCCGCCACCATCCTCTCGGCACAATGCACCGATGCGCGGGTCAACATGGTCACGCCGGAACTCTTCCGCCGCTGGCCCGACGCCTTTGCCCTCGCCGGGGCAACGCAGGAGGAGGTCGAGGCGGTGATCCGCTCCGACCGGCTTCTTCCGCAACAAGGCCAAGAGCCTGCTGGGCCTGGCGCGGGCGCTGGTCGCCGACCACGACGGCGAGGTTCCCCGCACCATGGCGGAACTCCGCCCGCTTCCCGGCATCGGTCGCAAGACCGCCAACTGCGTGCTCGGCAACGCCTACGGCCTGAGCGAGGGGATCACTGTCGACACCCACGTGCTGCGACTGTCCCGGCTGCTCGGCCTCAGCAGGCAGACAGACGCCGAAAAGCTCGAACGCGACCTGATGCGATCTTGTGCCGCGCGAAGACTGGGCGATGGTCAGTCACCTGCTGATCTGGCACGGACGGCGTGTGTGCATTGCGAATCGGCCGAAGTGCGGGGAGTGCGTGCTCTGGAAGTGGTGTCCGAGCAGGCGACCGTAAGGGACGAGAAACGCGGAGAGAGGAAGGAGGAGAGAAGGCCACCTGACATCCTCGCGTTTCGCTGATCGCTCCTCGCGTCGCGTTTCGTTATCCTTCCCGCTTCACCTTACGGATCTCCACGCATGTCCAAGACCGCCACGTTCGAAACCGCCAAGGGCACCATCGTCGCCGAACTGTTCGAGGAGGCGGCTCCCGGCACCGTCGCCAACTTCGAGAAGCTCGCCAACGAACAGTTCTACGACGGCACGCGCTTTCATCGCGTCATCAAGAACTTCATGATCCAGGGCGGCGACCCGCTCTCCAAGACCGCCAACAATCCGCCGCGGTCGGGCACCGGCGGCCCAGGCTACCAGATCAAGTGCGAGACCAAGGGCAACCCGCACAAGCACGGCACCGGGACGCTGTCGATGGCGCACGCCGGCAAGGACACGGGCGGTAGCCAGTTCTTCATCACCCATGCGCCGCAGTCGCACCTCGACGGCGTGCACACCGTCTTCGGCCAGGTGACCAGCGGCATGGATGTCGTCAACGCCATCGGGCAGGGCGACGTGGTCAACACCATTCGGGTGAGCTGACCTCGCTGCAGGCCGACGTCGCGCTGCTCTGCGACTACGCGCTGGTCGACCAATTCGGGAAGCTCTCGGTCATCGGGATCTGGCGGCACATTGCCGTGCCGCAGTTTCCGGCGATGCACGCGCGCGCGCACCTCGTCGTGCTCTTGCGTGGCCGGCGCACTGAGGTCGGATCACACCCTTTTTCGGTGCAGCTGCTCGATCCTGCCGGCACTGTGGTGCTGCAGAACGGCGGCACGATGCACATAACGAGCCGCCTGCGGGGGTGGTCGAGCTCGAGTCCCCGGCGGTCATGGTGCTCGACCTGCCGCTGCCGACGCCCGGCGAGTACGCCTTTGTCTGGAACTCGACGGGATGCAGGTCGCGAGGGTCCCCTTTCAGGTCGAACAGGTGGCTGCCGCGCCAAGCGGGGGGATGCACTAGCGGGACGTGACTGGCAGCAACCACCTTCTGTCCTACCCCCGTCCCGCCGTAGCTTTCCCGCATGCCCTCCTCTCCTGGCCCCGCGATCGCGCGTGGGAGCTGATGACCTCGTGGACTGCCTCCCCCGCGCTCCGGGTGCACATGCACGCGGTCGAGCTGGCGATGCGGCACTTTGCCCCGCGTTACGGCGCCGACCCTGAATGGTGGGGCCTGGTCGGGCTGCTCCACGACTTCGATTACGAGCGATTTCCGAATGCGTCGCATTCGGCCGACCAGGAACACCCGAGCGAAGGGGTCCGCCACCTGCGGAGCGAGGGATTTGGCGAAGATGGCTGCGACGCCATCATGGGGCATGCCGGGTACACCGGCGTGTCGCGCACGACCGACCTCGCCAAGGTGCTCTTCGCCGTCGACGAGTTGTGCGGTTTTGTGGTGGCGTGCACCCTGGTCCGCCCCTCGAAGTCGCTCGTCGACCTCGAAGTACGAAGTCGGTGCTGAAGAAGCTCAAGGACAAGGCCTTCGCGCGCGGGGTCAATCGCGACGATGTTCGGCTGGGGGCCGAGGAACTCGGCGTTCCACTCGACGTCATCATCGGGGAACTTCTCATCGCCCTCCGGCCTCACGAGCGCGAACTCGGACTTGGCGCCGGGTGACCCTTCCGGTGGCAGCGCTCCGAAGGCTCGCTCGCCGGCCGTTCGGCGAGCTTTCGACCGTGCCGCCGGGTCACGCGCCACCCACGGCAATGCGGTGCTTCTCCTCGTCGACGGTCCCGCCACGTACGCCGCGATGCATGCCCAGATCGCCGCGGCCACGCGCCGGATCCACCTCGAGAACTACATCATCCATGACGACGCCGCCGGGCGCAGCCTGGCCGCCCACTTGGCGGCCCGAGCCCGTCGAAGGAGTCGCGGTGCGGGTGTTGTACGACTGGATCGGCTCCTGGGGAACGTCTCGCGGCTTCTGGCGCGACCTGCGCGCGGCCGGCGTCGAAGTACGAGCTTTCGGGCCGCCGCGCCTGAGCGATCCGCTGCTGATCGTCTGTCGCGACCATCGCAAGGTGCTGGTGGTCGATGGCGAGCGCGGTATCACCGGCGGACTCTGCATCGGCGATGAATGGGTGGGAGATGCGGCCGCTGGCCGGCGGCCCTGGCGGGATAATGCGATCGAAATCTGCGGGCCAGCGGCGCAGGCGCTTGATGCCGCCTTCGCCCGGGCCTGGACGTTCGCTAATGGCGCGCCTCCGAACGAAGACGTCGGAATGCCCTCGTCGGCCGATGGCGATGGTAGCGCGATGGTACGGGTGGTGGCGACCGAACCGGGCCGGGAGCGGGCCGCGCGAGCCATCGACCTGATGGTGGCGCTGACCGGTGACCGGATCTGGGTGACCGAGGCCTATCTCTCGATGTCGCAGCGGTTGTATCAGGCCTTCATCGATGCGGCGCGTGGTGGCATCGATGTCCGGCTCCTGCTGCCGAGCACCAGTGATCTTCGGGTGGTGCGCAACGTCTCCCGTGTCGGCTACCGGGGACTGCTTCGCTCGGGCGTCCGGATCTGGGAATGGAATGGTCCGATGTTGCACGCCAAAACCATCGTTGCTGACGGGCAGCTCGTCAGGATTGGATCGAGCAACCTGAATCCCTCGTCATTGCTGGCCAACTGGGAGCTGGATGTCCTGACCGACGACACCCCGCTCGCGCTGGCGCTCGAGGACCAGTATCTCCGGGACCTTCGCGTGTCCAGTGAGATCACGCTCCGCCCCCGCCGCTTCCCGGCCATCATGGGCCGGTCGGTCCCTCCCCGCCTCAGCCGGTCGGCCACCGAACATTTCCCGGCACCACACCAGCGGAGCTTCAGGGAGCGCCGCCGGCAGGCCTTCGTCCGGGTCAACGGGCTGATTCGGGGTGCCCGGGCTGCCTTGTTTGGGCCACTGGCGGTGGGACTCCTCGTCGTCGCAGTGATGTTTGCCATCTTCCCTGTTCCCATGGCTTTAGCTGCCGCTGCCATCTTCGGGATGGGTGGTCTTGCCCTGCTGGTTCGCGCTCTGGGTTACCGGGAGCACGGATGACCCTCAACGTGATTCGTGGTAACCGCGTATGACGGTCGTGGACGAGGGGGAGCTCGCCCGCCGCGCCAGCAGGGGTGACGCAGAGGCCTACGGGATTCTCGTTGAACGTCACGCGCCGATGGCACGCCGGGTGGCCTACGCGATCCTCGAGGATCGGGAGGACGCCGACGATGCGGCCCAGGACGGATTTCTGTCCGCCTGGCAGGCGATCGGGCGGTACGATCCCCGGAAGGCGTTCCGGCCGTGGCTGATGCAGATCGTCGTCAACGCGGCCCGGGACCTCCGGCGACGTCGGCGGGTGCGGACAGCGGATTCACTGGACCGCGTCTCCCCCGCCTCCCGCGACGATCCGGCGCGACTCGCCGGGGATCTGGACCTGGGTGAGCGGCTCCGCACCGCGCTCGCCACGCTGCCGGAACGACAGCGGATTGCGGTGGTGATGTTCGATGCGGAAGGGTTTTCGCAGGCCGAAATTGCAGTGTACCTCGGGATTCCCGAGGGGACCGTGAAATCGGATGTGTTCCACGGTCGCCGTGCTCTGAGAAAGGTGCTCGGATCCGTGAAGGAGGAATGGAATGACAAGTGAATTCACGTCGTTCAGTGCCGAAGCCGACCCCGAGCTGGGGGAGGCCCTGCGCAACGCGCTGGCCCCGCACTTCCCCGAGGCCTTTGTTGGGCGGGTGATGGCGCAGCTGGCGCAGCGTCAGCCGCGCACCTGGGACGAACAGCTGGCACAGTGGTTCTGGCGCGGGTTGGTGGCGGCGTCGGTGGTCGTTGCGGTGGCCGGGTGGAGCTGGACGCATGTCGGCGCCGCCGCCGACACGAATGAGGTCTCGGTTGCCAGGCAGTTGCTCGATGGCTCTCAGCCGATGGCCGACATCGTCATGGCCTCGCTGACTCAGGATACGCCGTGACCACTTCACGCACCCGCGCGATGCTGTTGTTGATCGTGATCTTCGCCGTCGGCCTGGCAGTTGGCGTCGGCGGGACCGCGATGGCCGTGCGCAGCGGCAAGGCGATGTGGATCTGGCACGTCGCTCGTCCGTCGGCCCGCGAGCCGTACGGCACGATGCTGGACCGTCGGCTGAAGCTCAACCTTGACCCAGCGGTGCGGGACAGCATCAATGCCGTCTCCCATCGCGGCACCCAGGAGTTGGGCCTGATCTGGCAGGACACGACCTATCGGCCGCTGCGCGCCAAGACGGACTCGATCCTGATGCCGCTGCGCGCGGCGGTCGATTCCATCCGGCAGCAGACCCAGCTCAAGGTGCGCAGCCTGCTCTCGTCGGCACAGCGGGAGCAGTTCGATTCGATGATCAAGGCCGACTCTACTGCCCGCCGCCAGGGATTCGGCGGCCGCGGCGGGGGCGGCCCTCGTGGTGGACCTGGGGATCCCGGGCAACGGGGCGGCTCCAGAGGTTCGGGACAACCAGCAGGAGGAGTTGATCGTGGCCCGTTCTGATCGTCATTTTCGTGTTGCAATCGTGGCGCTTCTGTTTGCCTCGCCAGTTGCGGCACAGCAGGCTCCCAAGGCCGTCACGCTCGAGCAGGCACTCGCCATGGCGGAGGAAGCCTCGCCACAGGTGCTTGCGGCGCGCGGCTCGGTGCGCACCGCCGAGCTCGGCATCCGAACGGCGATCATGGCGTTCATTCCCTCGATCTCGCTGAGTCCGCAGGCGAGTCTCCAGTTGTCGTCGGGACAATCGCGCATCGATCCGGTCACCGGCTCCATCATCAGCGGGAACTCCTCGATCAAGAGCTATGGTGTCAACCTCACGGGCAACCTGACGCTGTTCGATGGGTTTGCCCGGAACAACTCCCTCAAGGCGGCGCGGGCGCAGCAAAACTCAGCCGATGCGGCGCTGACCTCGCAGCGTTTTGCGCTGGCGCTGACCGTGACGAACGCGTTCCTCGACGCGCTGCAGAACCAGTTGCTTCTTCGCGTGAGCGAGGGGGCGGTTCAGGCGGCCGACCAGCAGCTGCGGGCCGCGACGGCACGGCTGCAGACCGGCGCGGGTCAGCGCACTGATTCGCTCAACTTCGCGGTGACGCTCGGCCAGTCCCGGCTGAACCTCCTCAATGCCCAGGCCAGCCTGGCGACATCCGAGGCCAATCTCGGTCGGTACATCGGCGTCTCGGGCCGGGTGGCTGCGACCGACGACCCGGCCTTCTCGGTGGCTCCGGCCATGGTGGACACAACCCAACTCCGCGCGACGGTGCAGTTCACGTCACCGGCCATGAAGACCGCCGAAGCCGCGCTGATCTCGGCTCAGGCCAACTACAAGTCGTCGAAGGCCGGCTATTGGCCCACCGTCTCGCTCAGTGCCGGATCCAACTGGACCGGCCAATCCACGAACGATTACACGATTGTCGGTCGCCGGTCGCTGAACCTCAGCTTCACCATGTCGCCGTGGACGTCGTTCTCGCGCGAGACGCAGATTGAGACGCGCTCGATCGCGGTCACCAATGCCGAAGCAAACCTTGCCGACCTGAAGCTGTCACTCGATGCGCAGATGACCCAGTATCTCGCGACCCTGGCCAACGTGCAGCAGCAGTTCGAGGTGTCGCGGGCCTCGGTCGCCGCGGCCACGGAGAACCTGCGGGTCACCAACGAACGGTACCGTCTCGGGGTGGCGACCATCATCGAGGCGATCAACGCCCAGCAGAGCCTGACCCAGGCACAGGTGAACGAGGTCCAGGCCCGGTTCTCCTATCTGCGCACCAAGACGCAACTGGAGTCGATCATCGGGAGGAAGCTCTAAATGGCCAGTGATATCGGCACGACCGCCGAACGGATGGCGAAACTCCCTGCTGGCGTGCCCCGCGACGCCGTGATCGTGACGCGTGACCTGAAGCGGGAATATCAGATGGGTTCGGAGATCGTGCACGCGCTCAACGGGGCGGACATCACCATTCGCCGCAACGAATTCGTGGCGATCATGGGTCCCTCGGGCTCGGGCAAGTCCACCCTGATGAACCTGATCGGCTGCCTCGACACTCCGACGGCGGGCGAGTACTGGCTCAACGGGTACCGGGTGAGCGAACTCGGCGATGACGCCTTGGCACGGATCCGCAACAAGGAAATCGGGTTCGTCTTCCAGACCTTCAACCTGCTGCCGCGTGCTTCGGCGCTCGCCAACGTCGAGCTGCCGCTGATCTATGCCGGCGTGCGCGCGAAGGAACGCCGGAGCCGGGCCAAGGACGCGCTGGTTCAGGTCGGCCTCGGCGACCGGATGGACCACAAACCCAACGAACTCTCCGGGGGCCAACGGCAACGCGTGGCCTGTGCCAGGGCGCTGGTCAATCGTCCCTCGATCCTGCTGGCCGACGAACCGACCGGGAATCTCGACTCGGCGACGTCTACCGAGATCATGGCCCTATTCGAGAAGCTGCACGCCGATGGTCAAACCATCATTCTTGTCACCCATGAACACGACATTGCCGAGCACGCCCGACGCCAGATCGTCCTCAAGGACGGCAAGGTGGAGCACGACGGCAGTCTTGTGGAGGTTGCACTGTGAGGATCATCCGAAACGTCCTGCCCATTCTTCTGGTCCTCACGGCGTGCAAGAAGCAGGCGCCCGTCCAGGTCTATCAGGCGGTGCCGGTCGTTCGCCGCGATATCGCGGTGACGGCCCAGGCGGCCGGGGCGATCAACCCGGACACCATCGTCGAGGTCAAGTCGAAGGCCTCGGGCGAAATCCTGAACATCCTGGTGGAGACCGGCGAAGTCGTGCAGCGCGGCACCCTGATGGTACAGATCGACCGCCGAGTGCCGCTCAACGACAGTGCGACCGCGCAGGCCACGCTTGATGTGACCAAGGCCCAGCTGGCCAACGCGCAGTCGACCCTGAAGCGAACTCAGGAGCTTTTTGACGCCAACGCGGTCACCCAGCAGGAGCTCGAGAGTGCCCAGCTCGCAGTGGCCAACTCCAATGCGAACGTCGTCCGGAACGAAATCGCCCTGCGAAATGCGATCATCGCCTTGAATGACACCTACGTGCGCGCGCCGATCACCGGCACGGTGATCAAGAAGCAGGTCGAGCGTGGCACGGTGATCTCCTCGCCGACGAACTCGGTCAGCGGTGGCACGACGCTGCTGACGATGGCGGATCTTTCACTGGTCCAGGTCAAGACCTTTGTCGACGAGACCGACATCGGGAAGCTGCACCCCGGACTCTCGGCGAACGTCACGGTCAACGCCTATCCGAACCAGCCCTTCAATGGTGAGGTGCTGAAGATCGAGCCGCAGGGCGACACCATATCGAACGTCACGATGTTTCCGGTGCTGATCCGGATTCAGAACCGGAACGACCTGCTCAAGCCGGGCATGAACACCGACGTGAAGATCAACGTGGCCGAGCGGAAGAACGTGCTCGCTGTGCCCAATGCGGCGCTGCGCACCGAGAAGGACGTGGCCAGTGCGGGTCGGGTCCTCGGCATCACCGACGACGACCTCACGACGATGATGGCCAAGGCGAAGGAAGACTTCGCCCAGCTTCCTCCGGCAGCGGCAACACCGGTTGCCGGCAGCGACGTTCAGGGCGCACCGTTGGGTGGCACGACTCGTGGCGCCGGGGGCGCACCGGTCGGCGCCCCTCAGCCCCGGGCTGCAGGCGACAGCAGTAGCAGACGGAGTGGTGCCAGCCCGGCGGGAGGCGCCATGGGTGCCGCCCGGAGCGGTGGTGGGCGCGGCGGTCGTGGCGGCGGTGGCGGCGGCCGTGGCGGTGCGGGGCGCACCAACGACTACCTGTTCGGCGGGACCTTTGTGGTCTTTGCCCTCCGTGACAGCAAGCCGACCCCGGTGTATGTGCGCACCGGGCTGACCGACATGGACTTCACGGAAGTTCGCGCCGGTCTCCAGGAGACTGATTCGGTCCTGATGCTGCCAAGCGCCTCCTTCCTGGCAAACCAGGAACGCCAGGCTCAACGCATGGGACGTATGGGCGGGCTGCCTGGCCAGACGACGACGCCGACCACGACGACGACTCCTGGTGCGGCCGGCGGCCGCACTGGTGGTGGCGGCGGTGGCGGCGGCGGTGGTGGTGGTGGTGGCGGAAGGGGGGGCTGATGCTCATCGGCGAGACGGTCCGGGTTGCGTTCGGCAGCATCCGGGCAAACAAGCTCCGTGCCGCCGCTGACGATGCTCGGGGTCATCATCGGCGTCGCCGCGGTGATCACCGTCGTGGCGATGGGCAGCGGGGCGCAGAAGGCTGTCCAAGATCGGATCAACGCGCTGGGAGCCAACCTGATCACGGTCGGGGGCTCCATGGGCAGGGACCGCGGCGTGGCCAGCGGCGCCCGGAAGGCGATGACGATTGCCGACGCCGATTCGCTCCGCGCTGACGCTGACCACGCTTACGGCGGTAGTTCCGGAAGCCCAGGGCAACAAGCAGGTCGTCTTCGGAAACCAGAACATCAACACCAGCATCATCGGGACCACCCCGACGTATGTCACCGCACACAACTACACCATCACCTTCGGGCGAAATTTCACCGAAGGCGATGATGCGGCACGCCAACGTTATGCGGTCGTTGGGTCCGATGTGCCAGACATGCTCGGTGCGAATGTCGCAGGCCATCATTGGACAGTCGATTGCGATCGGCAACGTGCCATTCGAGATCATCGGGGTGCTGAGTGCCAAGGGGTCGTCAGGGTTCCAGAATCCGGATGAACAGATCCTGATTCCGCTCACCACCGCCCGGTATCGGGTCTTCGGCAACGACCGGCTGCGCACGATTTCGCTGGTGCTGGCAGACAATGTCCCGATGGAGCGGGCCATGGTCGATGTCGAGCGGGTGATGCGCCGGGAGCACCGGATCCGGGTCGGCGCCGACAACGATTTCCAGGTCCGCTCGCCGACGGATTTCCTGGCCACCCAGCAGCAGACCGCGCAGACCTTTTCGACCCTGCTGCTCTCGATTGCGATCGTCTCGCTGCTTGTCGGCGGCATCGGCATCATGAACATCATGCTGGTGTCCGTGACCGAGCGCACCAAGGAGATCGGCATCCGGAAGGCGCTCGGCGCCACCAGGTTTACGATCCTGAGCCAGTTCCTGATCGAGGCGCTGGTGCTCTGCGTCACCGGTGGCTTCATCGGCATCGGCCTGGGCGTCGGGAGCGTCGATCTTCGTGAGCAAGCAGTACGGTTCGGCCATGTCGATTTCAGCCGACCGCGATTGTGGTAGCCTTCGCGTTCTCCGGATTGGTCGGGTTGTTCTTCGGCCTCTGGCCGGCACGTCGGGCCGCCTCGCTCGATCCGATCCAGGCGCTGCGGTACGAGTAGACGGAGACTGGTGAACGGTGAACGGTGAATGATGAATGATGAATGGTGAGGGGGGGCTGGACAACATCCCGCCTCCCCTTTCCTCCTACCAATCACCAGTCTCCAGTCTCCAGTCTCCAATCTCCAATCACCTGTCTTCGCCCTCGCTCCCCGCTCTCCTCTCCTCTATCTTCTGCCGATGCGAATCAAGCTCCTTGCCGCGCTCTCCGGATTTGCCCCGGTGCTCCTGATTGCCCAGACAGTGCCCACGCCGCCTTCGGTCGCGATCCCGCGCATCGAGGCCGAAGTCACCGTCGACGGCCGGCTCGACGAGCCGGCCTGGCGGCAGGCCGCCCGGCTGGACGGATTCAAGCAGTACCAGCCGGTCGATGCAGCCGCCCGGCCGAGGACTCGACCGTCGTGCTGGTCTGGTACTCCCCGAGGCGATCTACTTCGGGATCATGGCATACGACCGGGAGCCGGGCAGCGTACGCGCCACCGCTGTCCGATCGCGACAATATCGGCAACGACGACGCCGTGACGGTCTATCTCGACACCTTCAACGACCGCCGCCGGGCCTACTTCTTCGGCAGCAACGCGCTGGGTGTGCAGGACGACGGGGTGCGCAGTGAAGGCGGGTTCACGGCCAGCAGCATGATGGCCGGCAGCCTCGACCGCAACCCGGACTTCATCTACCAGACCAAGGGGCAGCGGACCGACTTCGGCTACGTGATCGAGATGCGGATTCCGTTCAAGTCGCTGCGGTACGCTGGTGGTGTCGGACCAGTCCTGGGGCCTGAACATCTACCGCGTCAACCAACGCACCGGGTACGAGGACACCTGGACCGATGTGCGCCGGGCCAGTGCCTCGTTTCTCGCGCAGGCAGGGACGATCACCGGCATTCACGACATCCACCGCGGCGTGGTGACCGAGGTGCAGCCGACACTCACGCTCGACGCTCCGGGAAGCCGACAGGCCAACGGAACCTTCACCCGCGGCAACGTCCATCCGGATGTCGGCGGCAATGTCCGGCTCGGCTTTACCAATCTCACCCTCGACGGCACCATCAACCCCGACTTCTCCCAGGTCGAGTCTGATGCCGGGCTGGTGACGATCAACCAGCGATTCGCCCTCTTCTATCCGGAGCGCCGGCCGTTCTTCCTCGAGGGGATCGAGCTGTTTGCCTCGCCCAACAACCTGGTCTACACGCGCACCATCGCCAATCCGCTGGCCGGGGCGAAGATCACCGGCAAGTTCGGGTCATGGACGGTGGCGCACCTGAGCGCGGTGGACGAGATGCCAGGATGCACCGAACGCCTTCGCCTCGCTCACGCGAGTCCGGCGCGACCTCGGCGACAATTCGGTGGCCGGCATCACCGTGACCGATCGCGAGCAGGATGGCTGGTTACAATCGCGTGCTTTCCGCCGACACGCGACTGGTGTTCGGCAAGCTCTACTACTTCGCGGCGCAGCTCGCCGGCAGTGCCGACGCGCGACGTCGCCGGCGGCCCGTCGCGCACCGCGCCGCTCTGGGAGCTCGAAGTTGACCGCACCGGCCGCGCCTACGGCTTCAACTACAAGGTCACCGGCATCGATCAGGACTTCACGGCCGGCGAGCGGATTCGTTCCGCGCACCGGGCGTCACGAGCTCCACGGCTCCAATCGCATCTCGGTCTACGGGGCGCGGGGCGCATTGATCGAACAGCGTCACGGTCTTCGGCGGCGGTGCAGGAGATCTGGCGCTACCAGGACTTCCTGGCCCACGCCCCGCTCGAGGGACAGGTCAACGCCAACTTCGCTTCCGGCTGCGGGGCGGATGGAACGTCAACGGCACGGTCGGCGACGCGCTTCACGCGTTTCGAACCGACAGAGTACACCGGATATGCGGTGTCCGGGCCATATGGCCCCGTCCCGATGCATCTGCGCGAGGGAGTGTTCGACGCCGTCAACGGCAGTCTCAGCCTGGCACCCCCCTGTACCAGAAGTGGAACGCCGTCGTGAAGGTCGAAGGTGGGCACGGAGCCGATCTTCCCCGAAGCGGCCCGCGGGCCACTACCTCACAGTCAGCAGTGCCGCTGAGCTCCGTCCCATGCCTGCGGTGCGCGCTGGCCGGGACGCTCGCGTATTCGCGACTGCTTTCGTCTCGGTGGCAGCGAGTTCGGTCGGAGCGTCATTCCGCGATTCAAGGTGGAGGTGCAGCCGAACCGGTCGCTCTTCTTCCGGCTGGTGATCGGAGTACCGCTCCGAGCGGCAGTCCGCGCTGCGCGACCCCACCAGCGGCGACCTGCTCCTGGTCGAATGGCGCCCTGGTGCCGCCGGCAGCAAACCGATCGGCTGCGGATGGATTGGCTGGTTTCGTACGAGCCGACGCCAGGAACGGTCGCCTTCCTCGGGTATGGCTCGACCCTCGACGGCGACCAGCCGCTGACCCTGCGCGACCTGCGGCGGATCAACGACGGCTTCTTCGTCAAGGTGGCCTACCTCTTCCGGCGGTAGCATCTCCTGCATCCTTCATGCCGAACACGCGGATCGCCGGTACCGGGCACTGCGGTCCCCGAGCGCGTCGTCACCAACGACGAGCTCGCCGGCGATGATGGACACCACCGACGAGTGGATCCGCCAGCGGACCGGCATCAGGCAACGGCGCTGGATTCGCGAGGGAGAGAGCGGTGTCGGACTGGCGAAGGTCGCCAGCGAGCGGGCCCTGGCTGCCGCCGAGATCGGCGTCGAGTGATCTCGATGCGATCATCTACGCCACCGTGTCACCGGATCATTGGCACCCGGCAATGGCGTCTTCCTGCAGCGTGAACTCGGCGCCGGGATGATCCCGGCCATCGACATCCGGACGCAGTGCTCGGGCTTTGTCTACTCCCTCTCGATCGCCGATGCCTACATCCGGGCCGGGATCTTCCGCACCATCCTCGTGGTCGGGGCGGAGGTGCAGAGCACGGGGATGGACGTCACCACACGGGGTCGGAACACCGCGGTGATCTTTGCTGATGGCGCCGGTGCGGCGGTGGTGCAGGCGCAGGACGATCCCGCCGGATCGGCGATCCTCGGTTGGGACCTCCACTCCGATGGGACCTTCGCCGAGAAGCTCTGGGTCGATGCACCGGGCGCGATCTACCATCCGCGCAACCAGGCGGCGCATATCGACAACGAAGGGGTTCGTCCAGATGGACGGGCAAGGAAGTCTTCCGTCATGCCAGCGACGCGAATGCCGGAATCGGTGCGGGCGGCACTCGCTCGCGCGGGGCTCACGACACGTCGGACATCGCCCTGCTGATTCCGCACCAGGCCAACCTGCGCATCTCCGAGATGGTGCAGCGCGACCTCGGCCTCCGCGATGACCAGGTGTACAACAACATCGATCGGTTCGGGAACACCACTGCCGCCACGATTCCGATCGCACTGGACGAATGCGTCCGGGCTGGTCGCCTGCAGCGGGGAGATATCCTGGCCATCACCTCGTTCGGGGCGGGGTTTCTCTGGGGGAGCGCGGTCTTGAGGTGGTAGCCCTGAATCTTCTCCGGGGTCTTGTTCCGTACTGCAACACAGCCCCAACGAGGATGGAACCATGCTCAGCGGACTCTTCAATCTCATCAGCCTGGTCGTCAGCGTCGGCGCCGGCCTGTTCGCCTTCGGCCTGGCCCGGGAGTATGTCCGGCAGCGGCTGCGCTTTGTCGATGCGGTCCGGCACCCGATGGCTCCGTGGGCCGTGGCGCTGGGGGCCATCCTCGTCGCGGCACCGATTGTCTGGCTGCTGCCGATCGTGGGCGGTGGGACGGCGCTGATCTTCGGGGCGGGCAGTGGACTGGGCACCGCGAGCGGGGTGAAGGCGCTGAAGCGGGGCGAATAGCCCGCGATTAGCTTCACCGACATGACGACCATCCATTGCGCCCGGTGTGGCCAGGACAGCGAACGCCAGGCGTTCAAGCCGTTCGGAACGGAGCTGGGCCAGCGGATCTATGACTCCATCTGCAAGGCCTGCTGGGGGGAATGGCTCAAGACCCAGCAGCAACTGATCAACCACTACGGACTGATACCCTACCAGCCCAGCGCCAAGGAATTCCTGCTGCGCAACCTGGAGCAGTTCCTCTTTGCCGAGGGTGCCCCCGACTCGATCGCCTGAGCGGTCGGACTGCCGCAAGGCGCCGCTTCAGCGCCAGCGCAGCCCGAGCTTGAATCCCGCGTCAATCGCCGGGCCTCTCGGCAGGAAATCTTCGGTCATGCCGAGTTGCACTTCGGGCCAGTTTTTGCGGAAGCGCACGAGCCCGCCGAAGTCGAGGGTCACTTCGCCATCATCGACGGACCCCCAGCCGGTGTTCTGGCCATTGGCCGATTGCATCCAGAGGGTCCCGAAGACCGCCTGATTTCCGGAAAAGCGCCAGCGCAGCGCCAGCGACCCACCAACGAAGACGCTGCGCTGATAGGCCGTGAGTGCTCCGTGGGTCGGGGTCATCCCGAGATTCGCGCTGCCGTCGAGCAGCACTCGCGGTGTGCGCAGGAAATTCGACGTCAGGGCAAGCGAAGTTCCGATCACGCCTCGCCCCCAACCATCGGCAGACGCGGGAGTGGTCGGGGCCGTGATGGTCGCCACGAGCTGTGACCTTCCCATGCGTACGCCCACGCCGGCGCGAAGATCGCCGACGAACGTTCCCGGACGGAGCCGGTTCACCTGCGTGTCGGGCAAGGTGAAGGTCCAGCCAAACTGACCATGCGGCCGCTCGCTGCGCGCCTTGATCGGGATGCCGATCAGGTCGTGATACCAGTTGAGGAAGCCGTCGAGTACCCCGCCGTACCCCCCGCGCACCGGGAGTTCCCCGACCAGGAAGACTCGGTTCGAGAGGTCGTGGGTGATCCAGAGGTCGGCCTGCAGGATCTCGGCGTCGAGGAGGTAGAGCCGGTGGTCGAGCGAGATATCGTCCTCGATGGCGTTGGAATAGTCGATCACGGTGCGAAGGTGCCACCCGGGGGCTCGGGGCACCATCGGCTGGGCATAGAGCGCGCTGCGGGAGGCGATGACGGGATTGACGGGGACATACGGTGGGAGGTCCTGGGCTGCCAACGTTACGGGTGCGATGACGATGGCAGCGAGGACGATCGGGGTGGAAAGGCGCATCGCGGCAATATATTCGGGGGATGCGCCGATCTGTCTGGCTCGCCCTCGTTGCCCTCGTCGCCATTGTTGCTGCCCACTTGGGCGACCGCTGGGCGTGGCACCACCTCGTCGCGCGCGGGGTGTATGATCACGACACGGGACGAATGCTCCGGACGATCGGCTATCTCCCCTTCTGGCTGATCGCAGGCCTGGCGCTCTGGCTGCAGAGTCGTGACCGGCGGCGGGCACTGCTGCTGGCGCTCACGCCGGGCGTCGCGGGCCTGATCGACGAACTCCTCAAGATCCTTTCGCAGCGGGAACGCCCCGGTCTGCATGACGGTGCGTACGTCTTCCGCTCCTTCACCGGCGCATGGTGGAAGACCTCAGATATCGGCCTGCCGAGCAGTCATGCGATCGTTGCGTTCAGTGCTGCCTGGATTCTCTGTCGACTCTATCCCAGGGCCTCGGTTGTCTGGATCGGGCTGGCCACGGGATGTGCCATCACGCGGGTCGCGGCACAGGCGCATTTCCTCTCTGACGTGACGGTGGCGGCGGTGGCGGGGTTGGTGGTTGCCGAAGGTATGTGGCGACGGTGGGGGAGGCGTTCGTTGATGATCGAGGGGAGATGATCGATCATCGATCATCGATCATCGCGTGTCCCACCCCATGCACCTTGGCATCCGGCGCCGCCTCGGGATGCATCGCGAGATCGATCGCGACGAAGAGCATCTTCGAAAAGGGGTAGAGTAGCAGCGGGGTGACGATCATCATCAGCGGGGCGGCGATCTGCAGCGCGTCCCAGGGCGGGGTGGGCCAGGTCCGCACGACGACCGTCACGATCGCGGCCATCAGGAGCGCTTCGGCTGCGACGAGGTTCAGCAGGTTGGCACCGACGCGATTGCCGGTGGCGAGCGAGAGCCCGCATGAAGGGCAGCGATCCTTCATGGCGAACCAGTGCTTGAAATTGCCACCGCCGCCGCAGTTGGGGCAGCGCAGCGCGAGGGAGCGCAGGAAGACGAGCGGGCGTTTGGCCACGGCCAGAAACTAACGAGGGTACCCGGGAATCATCGGGTACCCTCGTTAGCGCTGCTCAGGAGAGGCAAATCTCAGGGCAGCTTTCCTGTCAGGGTCTCGGCCTTCTTCTGGCGCATGATCTGGATCTTGAACACCTCACCCTTGTCATACGTGCGAAGGATGCGCATCAGCTGCGAGCTGGTGGTGACCTTGCGGCCATCCACCGAGGCGATGACGTCACCCGGCTGCAATCCGAAGGCATCCTTCTCACCCACGTCGACCACAAGCACTCCCTCGCTGGTCCCGAAGTACGCCCCCAGCTTCTCGTTGAGCGAAACCAGTTCGAGATTGCTGAGCGGTCCGCCGACACTGAACGCGTAGGCGAAGTTGCTGCCGGGGATGGAGTTGCCGAAGACACTGATCGCCTCCGGCGTGCGCACGCTGGTGCCCGCCAAGGCGGGACTGGTGAACCGGCGAAGCATGACGCCGGGCCCGGAATCGACACTCCACGCCATGTTCGGCGCCATGGCGGTGATGTTGATCTCGTTCTCCTCGACAGGCGTCACCTTGGTGGTGTTGGTCGTCGTGCCCCGGCGGTACTCGACCGTCACCGGCTTGCCGGCTTCCAGCTTGGACATGATTTCGATCAGGCGCATGCCAGGCAAGGATTCGGTCGCCGATCCGGACTTGCCGGCGGCGAGCGACTTGCCGTCGATCCTGGTGATGATGTCACCGGAGCGGATGCCCGCCTTGTCGGCCGGGCCGCCCGGAGTCACGGCATCTACCATTGCGCCGTACTTGTCGGACTCCTGCGGACGGCTGTTGTCGATGAAAATGCCGAGTCGCGGCTGGCTCAGCGCGTCCTTCATGACGCGCGCCATCATGCCGGGCTGGAGCTTGGCCAGCTGACCCGCACGAGCAGCGATCTCGCCGTTTCGCGAGGCCAGTTCGCCGGTGCGTTCGGCGAGCACCTTGGCCTGCATCGCGATCCTGGCCGTCTGCGCCGAATCAAAGGTGATTCGGGCGAGGTTCCCTTCACGGGAGATCTGGATCTCCTTGAGGTCCTTCATGGCTCCCTTGAGCTGATCGGAGACCTTGGCGGCCATCTCTCTGGTCTGTTTGTCATCAAGCCTGATGACCTGATCCTTCTGGCCCGACCGGCGGATGATGATCTCGGTCGTCTGGGCTCCTGCCACGCCAACGAGGCCAAGCATCAGGGCGACTTGAGTCAGTGTGCGCAACATGTTCACTCCTTGGTGGGCTCAGAAGCCCACGTTGCTGGCCCTGGTGACATGGACTTCCACCAAGGTGTTCATGAGATCGACGCGACGCTGCCAGAGTGCGAGCTGCCGATCGAGTTCCCGGGTTTCGGAGAGGCGGGCATCGAGATCGGCGATGCGATCCTCGAGCTCCATCACCATGACGGCTGCGCGGCTGTTGAGGACACGCGATTCGGGGTCCCAGTCGTGCAGCTGCTGTTCGAGTTGCTGTGATTCCGACTTGGCGGTCGCGATTGCCTGTTCGGCATCGAGCCGGCTCGGGCGGACGAGGTCACGACCGACCACGGTCAGCACCAACGATGCCGCGATCGCCAGGCCGCCGATGCCGACGGTGCGCAGCCGGCGCTGCCGCCGCTCGGCGGCGAACCGCGTCCGGACGGCCGGAAACTGGTTCCGGGCGGGTGTCAGGTGCGGGAGTGCCCGGATCCGGGCGGTCCGCTGGTGAAGGCGGTCCAGCGCGAGCCGGCAGGTGGCGCACTCCGCCACATGTTCGTGGGCCTCGGCATAGGTCGGCTCGCTGCGGTCGCCGTCCCGGACGGCAAGGAGCAGTTCCATGCTCAGGTGGTTGGTCGTCATCATGCCATTGCCTCGTCGCCAAGCCATTCCCGGAGACGGCTGTGCGCGCGGGCCAGCTGCGACTTGGAAAAGCTCGCCGTCCGGCCCATCTGATCGGCGATTTCGTCGTGGGTGTACCCCTCGACATCGTGCAACCACACCACCGCCCTGGCGGTAACCGTCAGGCGGTCCATGGCAGCCTCGAGGTCCATCCGGAGTCCAGGGGAGGCTTCCTTGGCCGAGGGGACGTACTCGGCGTCAAGTTCGTCGGTCTCCCGGTAGCGGTTCCGGCGGAGCCGCATCAGGGCCTTGCTCGACGCCACGCTGCGGATCCAGCCCCAAATGGATCCATCGCCACGGTAGTTGCGAATACTACGACACACCTCGAAGAAGGTCTCCTGGAGCACATCCTCGGCGTCTTCGGTGGTCCGACAGATCCGCCTGGCGAGGTTGTAGACCGAGCCGCTGTAGGCCCGGTACAGGGCCTCCAGTGCCACCGGATCGCCAAGGCGGGCCTTGGTGATGACCGTCTCGGCGTCCTGCATCAGGGCAGCGTCCATCGTGGTGGCTCGCGTCATGGTACGAGTATAGATGCCGGTGGGGGCGGATGGGTCGCACCGTGGTCTTGGGGCCTTGGCCGGCGGCCGCTTGCTTGCCGGGTTGGTGACCCGCTAACGACTGACGACTCAAGACGATACCTTTCGTCTCGCCACCATCCCAGAGGACTACGCCATGCTGTCTGCCAAGATTCAATCCGCCATCAACGCCCAGCTGAACCTTGAACTGGAGTCATCCTACGCCTATCTGGGGATCGCAGCCTATTTCGAGGCCACGGTGATGCCGGGAATGGCGAAGTGGATGCGGGTCCAGAGCGAGGAGGAGCACACCCACGCGATGCGGCTGTTCGACCATATCCATGCCCGGGGTGGGGCCGTGACGTTGCAGCCTATCGGCAAGCCGATGACCAAGTTCAAGTCGGCGCTGGCGGCGTTCGAGGCATCGCTGGGTCATGAGCGGACGGTGACCAATGCGATCAACAAGCTCTATGCCCTGGCGCAGGCCGAGGAGGACTATCCGACCCAGGTCATGCTGCAGTGGTTCATCAACGAGCAGGTCGAGGAAGAGCAACACGTCGGCACGGTAATCGACCAGTTGCGGATGGCGGGTGACTCGCCGTCGGCGTTGCTGATGCTTGACCAGATGCTGGGCAGCCGCACCGAGGAAGCAGGTCCGCAGTCGTAGTCCTCCTTCACGCGGGGAGATTGCCGGATGTGGAAGTGGATTGCGGGCGGGGTGCTGCTCCTGGTCGTCCTGGTGGCCGGCACCTGCTATTACGGACTCCGGAAACTCACGGAGGGCGGCGGATCGGCCGTTGTGATGATCGGCGCCAATCCCGACCGGGTGTTCGCCTCGCTCGCCGATCCGGACTCACTGACCACGTGGGTTGATGTCGGGTCGATGGTGTCCAGCCCGCGACACGGCCTGTTGCAGGCAGGTGATTCGTTCCGCATCGCCCGTCCCGCGCGCAAGGCAGGGATCGGGGGAGACATCACGACCTGGCGCGTGGTGGAGTCCGTTCCGGGCCGGTCACTCATGCTGCGCCTCGCCAACGATTCACTGAGAAAGGTGGCGATCATTTCCCGGTACGATTCGCTGTCGGTCGTCGGCGATTCCACCCGGCTGAGCACCACGTACGGGGCAGAGTCCATGGATTCGACACGCCTGTCGACGAAAGATGGCGGAAAGCCCGAGAGTGCGGTGCTCGGGTTCGCGCAAAAGCTGATCGTTGCGGGGCTGCGCCTCGCGACGGAAACGGATCTGCAGCGACTGAAGGCGCGGGTCGAGAAGCACTGATTGTGCCCCCGGGGGTCAGTACATCCGTCCTCCCAGCGGGACATCGAGATCGGGGCGGAGCAGGACGACTGCCCCGTTCTCGTCGGGAACGCCGAGCACCAGCACCTCGCTCTTCACGCCGGCAATCCGCTTCGGCTCGAAGTTCACCACCGCCACGATCAGGCGTCCCACCAGCTCCTCCGGCCGGTAATGCACGGTGAGCTGGGCACTCGACGTCCTGCTGCCGATCTCCCCGAAATCGATCGTCAGGATGTAGGCTGGTTTGCGGGCCTCGGCGTGGAAGACGGCCGTGAGGATCCGGCCCACGCGGACGTCCACCTTGGCGAAGTCCGGGAACGCGATCATTCCACCACGAGGTTCAGCAGGCGTCCGGGGACATAGATCACCTTCCGGATGGTCTTCCCCTCGAGCTGTCTGGCGACGGTGTCAAGCTGTTCTGCCGCGGCGCGAACGGTGGCCTCATCGGCATCGCGCGCGACGGTGACGGTGCCGCGGGTCTTGCCATTCACCTGGGTGACGACCGTGACGCTGGCCTCGAGGATGAGGGCCGGATCCCAGGTGGGCCACGCCGAATCGAAGACCGAGCCCTGTTGCCCGAGACGCTCCCAGCACTCCTCGGCGAAATGCGGAGCGAATGGCGCGATCATCTGCACCAGCTCGCCCACCAGGGTCGTCTCGACGCAGTTCTGCTCCCGCAGCGCGTTGACCAGTTCCATCAGCGCGGCGATGGCGGTGTTGTAGTGCAGTAGTTCCAGCTCTTCGCCCACCCGCTTCTTGGTCTGGTGCCACTTGACCAGGACGTCGTGGCGGATCTCGGCATCGCGGCAGTCGGGGTCGGTCGAAAGGGTGACCAGGTCCCAGACCTTGTCGAGAAAGCGCCGCGGCCCGCTGATGCCCGAGTCGCGGAAGTCGCCGCCTTCCTGAAACGGTCCGAGAAACATCAAGTAGGTGCGGAAGGTGTCGGCGCCCCACCGGGAGATGTATCTCGTCGGGGTTGATCACGTTGCCCCGCGACTTCGACATCTTGGCGCCGTCCTTGATGATCAGGCCGTGCGCGCGGAAGGATCGGAACGGCTCCTCGAAACCAAGCATCCCGGCATCGTGGAGCACCATGGTGATGAACCGCGAGTAGAGCAGGTGGAGTACGGCGTGCTCGTTGCCGCCGATGTAGCTCGCGACCGGCAGCCAGCGCGCGGTCCTGCCCTTGATCGAAGGCGCGGTCGGCGAATTCGCTGCTGGGATAGCGGAGGAAATACCAGGCCGAGTCGAGGAAGGTGTCGGAGACGTCGGTCTCGCGGCGCGCCCTGCTTGCCGCACGTCGGACAGGGCACGAAATACCACTCGGCATGGCGGGCGAGCGGCGAGATCCCGGAATCGTCGGGACGGAAGTCCTCGATCTGCGGCAGCACGACCGGAAGCTGATCTTCCGGCACCGGGACCGGGCCGCAGTCATCGCAGTAGATGATCGGGATCGGCGGGCCCCAGTAGCGCTGGCGGGAGATGCACCAGTCGTAGAGCCGGAACTGCACCTTGCCCTCGCCGTGGCCTGTTGCCTCGATCCAGCGGGTGATGGCGCGCTTGCCCTCGAGTGCCGGCAGGCCGTCGTATTCGCCGGAATTGACGAGACGCCCGCTATCGACGTCGACAAAGGCCTCGGTCAGTGGTGTCGCCGCCGACTCGCCCTCGCCGGCAACCACGCGCATGATCGGCAACCCGTACCTGGTGGCGAAGTCGAAATCGCGCTCGTCGTGGCCCGGAACCGCCATGATGGCGCCGGTGCCGTACTCCATCAGGACGTAGTCGGCGATCCAGATGGGGATGGCCGCGCCGGTGGCCGGGTTGATGGCGGTGCTGCCGAGGGCGACACCGGTCTTCTCCTTGTCGCCGACCTTGCGGGAAACCAGGTCCTTGGCGCTCGCCTGGGCGACGTACGCCTCGACGGCGGCGCGCTGATCCTCGGTCGTGAGCGACGAGACAAGCGGGTGTTCCGGTGCGAGCACCAGGAAGGTCGCGCCAAAGAGGGTGTCCGGCCGGGTGGTGAAGGCCGGCGATGGTCGAGGCGCCGGCGACAAAGCGGATCTCGGCGCCCTCGGAGCGGCCGAGCCAGTTCTTCTGCGCCAGCACCGTGCTCTCTGACCAGTCCATCTTCGACTTGTCATCGAGATTGGCGAGCAGGCGCCCGGCGTAGTCGGTGATCCGGAAGTACCATTGCTCGAGTACGCGCTGCTCGACCATGGTGCCGCAGCGCTCGCAGGCGCCGGCGATTACCTGCTCATTGGCCAGCACGGTCTTGTCGGTGGGGCACCAGTTGACGGAGCCCTTCTTCTTGTAGGCCAGCCCCTGCTTGAAGAGCTGCAGGAAGAGCCACTGGGTCCATTTGTAGTAGGTGACGTCGGTGGTCGAGAGGACATGTTCCCAGGCGAACATCCCGCCCATGCCGATGAGCTGGCGGGTGAAGTTCGCGATGTTGCGCGGAATGAGTTCGGCGGGGTGGACCCCGATCTTCAGGGCGAAGTTCTCGGAGTGAATCCCGAAGGCGTCGAAGCCGATCGGCTCGAAGACGTTCCACCCCTGCATCCGCTTGAAGCGGCCGAAGACGTCGGCGCCGGTGAAGGCGAAGAGGTTGCCGACGTGCAGCCCCTCGGCGGAGGGATAGGGGAACATCATCAGGTTGTAGAACGGCCGAGCGGCGTGGTCGAGGTCGACCTCGTTGGTGCGACGGTCGCGCCACCGGTCGCGCCACTTGGCTTCGACTTCTGACGGGACGTATGCCGGATGCTCGTTCATGCGGCCAATATGGCCGCTTGTGGCGGGGGGCGGAAGGAGGGTTCCTGACGAGGGAAGGCGACCCCGGACAGGAGTCGCCTTTCCTCTCGATCAACGGGGCCGCGCTCTTTCGAGCTGCCCGCCGCTCAGCGATGCATTGCGGTCCGATTGGCCAGGTCGATGGTGAACGGCTCGCCATTGACGGTCGCGTCTGGCGTCGAGGTGCCATTGAAGGTGACGACGACGGTGCGCGTCAGCGTCCCGCCCGAGTTGTCGCCTGATGTCCGGGTGACGGTATAGGTCCGGGTAATCGTGCCGGAGAGCGGCCACGGGTCGACGCCCTCGGCGCGAACCGGGACCACCACATTGTCGACCACGCTGCTGCCGGTGAGGTCGTAGGAGCGAGTCTCATTGAGCATGGTGACGCGGGAGCGGGAGATGGTCTCACTGCCGGTTCCGTTGACGATGCGGGTGGTCTCGGTGCCGGCGAGGCCGCTGATGACGAAGTCACGGTTCCGCGCGACGTTGGCACTCCAGGGACCATGTGTCACGTCGCCGGAGACCGAGGCGACGACGTGGATCTCGGTCGTGAGGCTCGGATCATAGGCCGGCCCCGGGGTAAAGGTCACGGTCCGGTTGATGACCAGTCCATTGCGGTTCACCGGCGGGCAGGTGAAATGTCCGCCCGCGAAGGTGCAACCGATCATGCGCGGGCCATTGGGTGGTGGCAGGAAGATGCCGTCGAAAAGGGGAGCCGAGACGAGGACACCGATGTCCCCGTCCATGGCGGCCATGACGTCAACGTCTTCGGTGGTTGCATCGGCGCTCATCGTGGCGACGTCCGCATTGACCAGTGCGTCGATGGCAGATGTCGAGGTGGTACTGCTGCTGCTGCAGGCGCCGGCGAGGATGAGGAGGCCGGCGGTGAGAACTCGGGTGCTTCGCATCTGAGCCTGCCAAGGTCTGGGTTTGAGTTGTTGCGGGCCGGTGCTGAGCCCGGGACAGCTCGAATGACGGCGATCTCGGGGTGGATGTTAAGCGAGCAGACGATCGAACCGCGGTCTGATGGACAGGAAGTATCGGTCAGATGTTGGATGTTCCCTTGTGCAACATTGGTGGCTGCTGCGGGACGACGTGACTGGCACTCCGCGCGCTCGGCGTCGCGCCGGCGATCGCCATCTCGCGGTAGTATCGCGATGGGCGCTACCGCACGCGCGCTTCGGCCAGCCACGCCGTCCCGCGCGCGGCCAGACCTTACAGGCGCGGTTCGAGGACCTCGAACAAGGGGTCGAGCTGCTCGGGGAGGAGGTCTCCCATGTGGCCGATCCGGATGACCTGATCTTCCTCCTCGAGGATTCCGGCGCGATTTGCCAGCCGAGCGCCGCAAGCTCGGCGACGATGGTGCGAGATGAGCGTCCCGGGGCCAGCATCAGGGCAGAGACGGTGTCGGTGCGTCGGCCGGACGGGGCCCACATCCGGCAGCGGCCGTGTTTCTCGACCCAGTGTTCCACCCGCTCGCGCATGGCGCGGTGGCGGGCAAACCGTGCCGGCAATCCCTCCCTGGCGATTCGTTCGAGCTGGACATCCAGGGCGTAGACGACGGGGAGGGCCGGGGTCTGCGGGAAGATGACTCGACCGCTGCGTGATGCAGGTCGATCACGTTGAGATAGAAGCCAAGCGCCTCGGCCTTGGCGGCGCGCGCGAGCAGCCGGTCGCTGGCCACGGCGAATGCGAGTCCGGGGGAATCCCGAGCGCCTTCTGCGATCCGGTCAAGATGAAGTCGACATCCCAGCGGTCGATTTCCACCGGCATGCCAGCGAGTGACGACACCGCATCAACGATGGTGACGACATCGTCGAGCTGCCGGAAGCGGGCGAGGAGTTCGGCGACTGGCGCGGCGCGCCGGTCGAAGTCTCGGAGTGGACCATGGTCACGGCATCGAAGTCTGGGCCGTCGAGCATCTTCTCCAGCAAGTCAGGTTCAAGCACCCTCCGCGCGGCACGTGCAGGCGGACGGCCTCCTTGCCGCAGCGCTCCACGATGTCCGCCATTCGTTCGCCGAATATGCCGGAGACGATGCACAGTACGCGGTCGACGCACGCCGGCGCGAATGCCGGCTTCCATCATCGCGGTGGCAGGATCCGGTGGCAAGCATCACGGGGCGCGTGTCCCGAACATTGCCGCAGTCCCGGGCTGCAAGCGCGCCACGAGCTCGTGCGCCTGGGTGCCGCGGTGTCCGATCATCGGTCGCAGCATGGCCTGCGTCATTACCGGATCGATCTCGACCGGGCCCGGGCTGAAGAAGCGTCCGAGAGCGTCACGGGACCACCTCCGCGGTGGGTGAGCTGGTGGCCCGGCGTCGCGCCATTCGGTGAGCAGGGCCCGGCTGGTGACGTCGTCGATGCCGCGGATCGCGTCGACGACGATCAGCAGCTTCGCCTCGGGCCTGAGCCGGGCGATCCCGGCGACGGCTGCCCTGGTACAGATGTCGGTCGCCACGCCGTAGACAACGACCGGTCGGGGGCCAGCGCGTCCAGCACGGTCGCGGCATTCGGATTCCAGTGAAAGACGTCAGTGCCGGGCTTGTGGAGCAGGATGTCGCCATCGGTGCGCGCGCGACCGCGGCGGAGAATCCGCCCGGCGTCGAGCGGCTCCGGCTCGATGATCATCGGATTGCGCAGCGTCGTCTCGGCAATCTTCCGCTGCCCGGGCGTGGCACGCATGCAGTGCGGCGGGAAGGTGGTGGTCCAGTCCGGGGTGTCGCTGATCTCGGCTGGTCCTCGCGAAGATGATCGTCGGCCGTGGCGACGATGCGAATGTCCCTGGCATGGGCCCAGTCGGTGAGCGGCCTGCAGGTTCGGGATGAGCCGTTCTGCCCCGGGCACCGAGAGCATTCCGACGCGGAGATGAAGTCGTGTCTGGGTATCGACGTCCCAGCAGATGGTGGTCATGGTGAGGGCTCCTTCGTATCGTCACCCTCGTCAAGCGGGAATTGGGCCGGTACTCCCGGCCGACCTTGGCGCACGGCTGCCATCCTGCTGACACACGTCGGCGGTGAAGTCGAAGCGGCCCTGGAAGAGCGACGAGCCGACGCCGTAGGCGTCAACCGGGACGCCGCAGCGATCTCGAACTCGCGAATCTTCTCGGCGGTGAAGCCGCCGGAGACGACGATGTGCACCGCACTGATGTCCGGCCGCGTCGAGCGCATCGCGGACGTTGTGCGACCAGTTGCGGGGTGACGCCGGTCGGCTTGAAGCGACCCATCATCGGGAGCACCGAGCTGATCGACCAGCATTCGCTGGTGTCGAGGCGGACGCCGTAGAGGCGAGGTCCGAGGGCCTCGGCGAGTTCGAGCGAGGTGCGCACGCAGTCGTTCTCGAAATCGACCAGTGTCACCAGGCGGACATCGTCCGGGATGTGCTCGAGGAATTTCTGTGAGGCGAGGACGGTGTCGCCGCCGTAGGCGGCGATCAGTCCATGAGGCACCGTGCCGATGCCCTCGCTGCCCCACCACGACGCCTGGGCATCGGTCGAGACGCCGATTGCGCCGGCGATGTGGGCGGCGTAGCCGTCGCCGGTCTGCACCAGCCAGTGATCGTGGCGGGCCGGGAAGAACATGACCTCCTTGGGACGCGCGGCGTCGACCACGCGGCGGGTGTTGGTGCCGACCCTGGTGCGGCGGGCGAGCACGCCGAGATAGAGGGTCTCGAGGTGGGCGAACTCGGCGTACGGCCCCTCGATCTCGAGGACGACCTCCCAGGGCGAGATCGGAGTCGCCGTCGTACAGCGCCTTCGGACCTTGAGGTCGTGCCAGTCATCGCTGCACAGCTTGAGGATGGCGATCGCCTCGTCGATCCCGCCGAGGAAGGCGTCCGCCTTGCCGAAGACCTGGACGGTGACGCGCGGGTAGTAGCCATCGCCGCGAAGGACGTCGCGGGCCCGGACGAAGTACTTGTCCGAGTAGTAGCCGGCCCGCATCCGTTCGACGGGGAGGTGGAAGATCTCGGGATCGAGGCGCGTCCGGGGCATGGCGGAAAATGGCGAGAGAAGGTGAAAAGGGAGAAGGGAGCGCGGAGAAGGGAGAAGAGGTGTGGTGGGGGGCGTGCTCCGCGCCCCGGGGGATGGGTTAACTTCTGGCATCCATCGCATCGGAGCATTCTGGTGCCCGATTCCCGTCTTTCCCGCCGGTCTTTCCTGGGCGCTGCCGGCGCGGCTGTTGCCGGCGCGGCCTTACTCCCTCGCCGGCGGTTGCGGCACCTACCGTCCCGCGGCGGTCATTTGCCGGGCCGGTCGCCGTGGCCAGCGACAATGGCTTCCGCGGCGTGGCCAAGGCGGTCGACCTGATGATCAAGGGCGCCGACACGCTGGATGCGGGTGTCGAGGGGGTGAAGATCCAGGAACTCGACCCGAACGACCACTCGGTGGGGTATGGCGGCCTCCCGAACGCCGAGGGTGTGGTTCAGCTCGATGCGTCGTGCATGCACGGACCGAGCAAGCGCGCCGGGGCGGTGGGTGCCCTTGAAGGGATCAAGACCCCGAGCGAGATCGTCCGGCTGATCATGAAGTACACCCCTCACATCATGCTGGTCGGGAAGGACGCCCAGCGTTTTGCCGTGTCCTACGGGTATCAGGTCGAGGACCTGCTGACGCCCGGCTGCACGGGAGGCCTGGCTGCACTGGCGGGCGAACATGAGCGCCAACGACAACTACCTGGATGTCTCCGGAGCCGAGAAGATGGCGGTGCAGTACACCACCGGCACCAACCCGATGATGCTGCTCAATCCTGCCGGGCGACTCTCGTCGATCGTGACGACGAGCGGGCTTTCGTGGAAAGTGCCCGGACGGGTTGGTGATTCCGGCGATCGTGGGCGCCGGGCAGTACACGGACAATGCCGTTGGTGCCGCCGGCTCGACCGGACTTGGCGAGATGAACATCATGGTCAGCGGGGGCTTCCTGACGGTGGATCACATGCGCCGGGGAATGTCGCCAACGGATGCCTGCCTCGAAACCTGCAAGCGGGTGATGGCTGATGACGCCGCCGAGCCTGATCGACGAACAGGGCCGACCGCGCTTCCAGCTGCAGTTCTACGCTGTCAACAAGAAGGGCCAGTACGGGGCGGCCGCCCTCACCAGCTCGAAGTACGCCGTCTGCGACGCGAACGGCCCCCGTCACGAAGACTGCGCGGTCCTGTTTCCGAGGTGATCCGCCGCCTGGGTGCCATCGTGGCCGTGGCGTGGCTTGTCGCGGTGGTGCCGCTGGCCGCGCAGTCGGCTGCCGATCTGCCGCCCTGGCGGCTGTCGTGGTTTCCCTATTTTACCCTGTCACCGAACAGCGGCTTCATGGGGATCGCGCACGCGATCCTCTTCCGGCAGGCCGACTACGAGGATCGCGTTTCGCTGCGTGATGCGGTGATGGTTGATGCCGGCTACTCGACCCGCGACGCGTGGCTGGTGCGCGGACGCGGAGATTTTCCGCGGATTGCCGACGGCTGGCGACTGCAGGTCACCGCGGAGGCCAGCCGTTCACCGCGCTTCGGCGATCCGGATACTCCGCAGGATGTGTCGCGACAGGCGATCGGTGTCGAGGTCACGCGGCGCGTTGCCGGGTCGTTGCAGCTTGCCGTGCTCGGTGGTGCCGAGCACTTGCGTGACGATCTCACGCTCGAGCAGGCCGCAGCGTATTACCCCGGGGCAGTCGTCGAATCGCCCTGTTACCTGGTTGACCCGATACCGGGTGGCCCTCTCTGTACCACGGCAGACATCAGGCAGACCGATGCCACGGCACGCGCGGCGCTGGTGCTCGACCTGCGCGATCGCGAATTCAACACCCTGCAGGGTGCGCTGCTTGAAGGCGGCGTCTTTGCCGGCTCCGCCGTTGACGGCTATCACGGCGCCTATGCCCTGGCCCGTGGCTGGTATTCTCCTGCCGTGACGACCCATCTCACGGCGCGACTCGGGCTGCGCGCCATGTCGTCCGGAGCCGGAGTGGGTGCCTCGCACACCATGCCGGGGTGGGAGAACTCGTTTACCACGTTCGGCGGCGAGCGGTCGCAGCGCGGGTTGCCAGAGGGGTTCTACGCCGGGCGCGGCTTGCTTCTCGGCGGCGCCGAGCTTCGCCAGGACGTGGTGAGGGTGAAGGACATCTTCGCGGTGTCGCTGCTGGCGTTCGTCGATGGCGGCCGTCCCTTCCGCGATACCCTGCCGTCATGGTCCTGCGGGGAAGGCTGCATTTCGCTGCCAACGCCGCCGCTCACCGGCGGCGACCTGAAGCTCACGCTTGATGCGTGGACGGTGAGCGGCGGCGGCGGTATCGGGTTGAGGCTCCTGCGCAACGCGATCCTGACGGTGACGGCCGCGCGCGGCGAGGGAAGGACGCGGTGGTACGTGAGCAGCGGGTGGAGCTGGTGATGGATGATAGATGATGGATCGTTGAGCAGAGATCCATCATCTATCACCCGTCATTTCCTACGACTCCCTGATGACAATCCCCCGCTCGGCCAATCCTCTCACGTAGTGATCGAACGGCATGCCCTCATCGCAGGTCGTCACGCCGAAGTGGATGACCTGGCGCCGGGCCTGGATGAGGCCGGTGAGGGAGAGTGAGTAGCCGGTGGTGCGCATCATCGCCGAGACGTGGTGCACCTCGTCGAAATAGTCGATCAGGTCGAAGGTGGTGGTGAGCGGCTTGTCACCCTTGATCCCGCTGACGATGATGCGCAGGGCAACCAGGTCGCGGCCTTCGGGCTTGGTCAGCGTGGGGGAGACGATGGCAATGAAGGCGTCGCGGGGAACGATCGGGTGTCCCTTGACGTTGACCGGCTTGAGGGAGAGGAAACCCAGGTCGCGCATCGGCTTGACGACGGCGACATGGCCCGGGTAGCGGAGCGTCTTGTACTCCATCTCGCGGACCTTCCCTTCCCAGGTGAATGGCATGGTCGAAATGCCCCCACCGGTGTGGAAGGCTTCCAGTGTGCCGATCGGCCGGGGGAACTCGACATTTTCCAGTTCGCTCAGGGCGTCGACGGTGGTGCGCTTGCCGTCGCGGAGGATCCACGACGGGGTGGTGTAGTAGTCGAGCGCACCCTCGAGCGAGTAGACGATCTGATAGTTGAGCGGCGGCTCGGGGTGCTGGGGCAATCCGCCAACGAAGATGCGCACCTTGTCGGCGCGATCGAGGCGGCGAATCCCTTCGGCGGCGAGAATGTTCACCATGCCCGGCGCGAGGCCGCAGTCCGGCATGATCGAGAGCCCCTTGGCACGAGCCTCCTCGTCGAGTTTCTTCTGCTCGAGGACGATTTCGGTGTTGCCGCCGAGGTCGGCGAAGTGGCAGCCCCCTTCGACCGCCAGGCGGGCCATGGCACCGTTGAAGTAGTAGGGCAGGGCGCTCATCGCCGCGTCATGATCGCGCATGAGCGCGAGAACGGCACCATGATCGGTGACATCGAGCGAGAGCACGTGCAGCCGGGGGTCGTGGTCGTCGAGATACCGGCCTCGACCGCTCGGGTCGAGGTCGGCCAGGGTGACATGGGTGACCTCGGGATCGCGCAGCAGGTCGAACGCACAGGCGGAGCCCTGCAGTCCTGCACCAAGAACGAGCATCTTCATATTGAATACCTGACCATTTCGGGTGAATCCTGACCGAGCACCCGAAGATAACCGGACCGAGATGGCGTCCCCACTAGCGCACGAGGACCCGTGACCGACCCTGCGCAGACCACCCGGGAGCGATTGCTCGAGGCGGCCCGCGAGCTCTTCACCACCGCCGGCTACCACAACACGACCACGCCGATCCTGGCGCACCGTGCCGGGGTGGCTGAAGGGACGATTTACCGGCATTTCCCCAGCAAACAGGCGCTGTTGAACGCCGCGTACCAGGAAACCCAACGGTGGGGCTCCGGAATGGTGCATGATATTTCTGGTGAAGGAGCACGGGGAGTGGGCGAGCGACTGGGGGCGCTGGGTCGCGCCTGGCTCGAAGAAGCGGAAACGGATCCGGCGCGAATTCGCTTGCTCCTGGCGTGGCGGCAACCGCGCGAACTCGACGAACTATCCCGGGCCGCCGCCTCGGAATTGCGGACCGGACTCGAGCACCTCATTGCGCTGGGGAAGCAGCAGGGGAGCGTTCGCGCCGGCGTGGTGGAGCTCTGGGCGGCCGTCTGGTTGGCGCTGGTGACGTTCGCCGTGGAGAAGGTGGCGAGCAAGGAGTGGCCGGCGAATCACCCCCACGCGCTGGCCACCCTCGACGCGGCCTGGGAAGCGATCGCCTGGCGTCCGATCACGATGGGCGCGGTGAGTACACCGGCGGAATTGAAGCCTGATCCTTCCTGATTTCAGCGGCCCGGAACAACGTGAGCGGCGCTTCGTGCTCTCACTGTCGACCGGCGATCTTGATGTCTTTTGATGGGCCCGGAACAACGTGAGTGGCGCTCCGCGCGCTCGGCTGGCGCGCGCCACTTCCTGCACGCAGCGGGTGGTTGTTTTGACGCGCTAACGCACGCGCGCTCCGGCCACCCACGTCGTTCCGGGCCTCGTTTCGCTACTGAAGTGGCCCCACGGCCGCTTCAACTGCCGTACGCAACTTCCCCGAGACCACCAACTCCCGTGCCGCCCTGAGGTCGCCGGTCATGATCCGGTCGGCGTCGAGCGGTGGCACCACGCTGCGGACCAGGTGCGCTGCGGCACCGACGCCGGGGCCGGGCTCGAGCGGGGCATGGAAGTCGAGCGCCTGGGTGGCGTTGAGGATCTCGATGGCAATCACCCAGCGGGCATTCTCGAGGATCATGGCGCACTGGCGAGCACTGGTGGTGCCCATCGAGACATGGTCTTCCTGGTTGGCGCTGGTCGGAATCGAGTCGACGCTGGCCGGATGGGCAAGCACCTTGTTCTCGCTTACCAGCGACGCGGCGGTGTACTGCGAGATCATCAACCCCGAATGCAGCCCGCCCTTCCGGGCGAGGAATGCCGGCAGCCCCGAGACCGCCGGGTCGAGCATGTGTTCGACGCGCCGTTCGCTGATGTTGGCCAGTTCGGCGATGGCGATCTTGGCATAGTCCATGGCGACCGCGACCGGCTGGCCGTGGAAGTTGCCGGCGGAGACGACCATGTCGTCGTCGGGGAAGACCAGCGGATTGTCGGTGACGGCGTTGATCTCGCGGGTGAGCACTTCGGCGACGTGTCGCAGCGCGTCGCGCGAGGCGCCATGCACCTGCGGAACACAGCGCAGCGAGTAGGCATCCTGCACCTTGTCGCAATCGGCGTGCGAGGCATGGATCGGCGAATCGGCCGAGATGGTCAGCATGTTGGCGGCCGTCTCGACCGCCCCCGGATGCGGCCGGACGGCGGTGACACGCGGATCGAACGGTGCCCGCGATCCCTTGAGCGCCTCGAGCGACATGCTGCCGGCGATGTCCGCCGCGACGGCCAAGTTCGGTGGCGTCGTGGATCACCAGGGCGCCGATGGCCGTCATCGCCTGGGTGCCGTTGATGAGAGCGAGTCCTTCCTTTGCCTCGAGCGTGACGGGTTCGAGCCCGGCCTGCGGCGAGCGCCTTCGCGGATGGCATCACCGTGCCCTGATACTCAGCCTCGCCCTCACCGATCAGGGCCAGCGCCATGTGGGCCAACGGTGCGAGATCGCCGCTTGCCCCAACCGAGCCCTGCGAAGGAATCACCGGATGGACGCCCTTGTTCGAGCATGCGCGAGGAGCAATTCGATCACGACCGGGCGGATGCCGCTGTTGCCGTGCGAGAGCGACTGGGCGCGCAGCAGGAGCATGGCGCGAACGACTTCGCGTCGCGAGCGGCTCGCCGACACCCATGGCGTGCGAGACGATCAGGTTGCGCTGCAGCTGCTGGACATCGGCCGGGCTCGACGCGGACATTGGCGAGCTTGCCGAATCCGGTCGTGACACCGTAGACCGTCCGCCCCTCGGCGACGATCCGCTCGATGTATTCCCGCGCTCTGGACTGCCACTCGTGCCCGCGCGGCAGGATCGAGCGACGACGGCCACTGCCGTCGCGGGCGACCCGGACGACGTCCGCAGAGTGAGCAGCGTGCCCGACCGAGATGGTGTCGCTTCGGGTCATGCCATCACCTCGTGTCCGGCGATGAAGATGCGTTCGACCGGCGATCGCGCCCATGGTGTAGACGACATCGCGCCAGTCGGAGGAATCGAGCACCAGGAAATCCGCGCGCTGCCCGGGACGCAGCCGGCCGCGATCAGTGAGACCGAGGACGTCGGCCGCAGTTTGCTGTCGCCGCGGTGAACGCCTCGCTCGGCGAGAGCCCATTGAGCCGGACGGACAAGCGCCATCGCCACCTGGGTCGAGAAGAGTGGCGACGAGCCCGGGTTGAGGTCGGTGCCGACCGCGACCGCCGCTCCGGCGTCGATCAGTGCCCGCCCTGGTGCGGCCGGAATGCCGAGGTGCAGCGTGACACCCGGGAAGAACCACGGCAACGGTGCTGGCTTGCCGGCAATGGCCGCGATCTGCGCCGGCCCCGAGGCCTCGAGGTGATCGACCGACCGCGCACCGAACTCGACCGCCATCTCGACTCCGCCGATGGCATGAAACTGGTCGACATGCGCCCGGCGCCGCGATCCCTGCTTGCGCGGCCGCCACGAAGATGCGGCCGGGCTTCCTCGGGCGTCCACGCTTCCTGCTCGATGAAGACATCGACCGCGCGGACGTAGCCGAGCTGCCTGCGGCGAACATCACCTAGCCGGCATCTGTCCGACCTAGTCGGCGCGCTCCTCCGTGGCGTCGGCTGGCGGGACATGCATCAGCAACGTCGGCATGATCGTGCCGCGGGCGTGACCTGGTCGAGCGCGTGGATCGCCTCCAGCATGGCGAGTTCGGCCCGCGGTGCGAAGCCGTAGCCGGTCTTCACTTCGATGGTGGTGGCGCCGCTCCGGAGCAGTGCCTGCACACGCGGCAGGGCGAGGGCGACGAGCTCATCGGTCGACTTGCCGGCGGCTGGCGGATGGTCGAGCGGATGCCGCCGCCGCCGGCGAGGATCTTCTCGTAGGAGACGCCGCTGCTGCGTGCCTCGAAGTCCGCGAGACGATCGCCGGCCCAGATGGCGTGAGTGTGCGGATCGACCAGTCCCGGGACCACCGCGCGACCGCCGAGATCGATTTCTTGCTGCGCCGAGCCGGTCCATTCGGTTCGCGGCCCGACCCAGTCGATCTGGCCATTGCTGACGGCGATGGCGGCAGCGGGCGTGATCTGGAGGTCGCGCATCTGGGCGCCCCGCAAAGCACCGTATCCGCCGGGGGAGGCTAGTTGGGAGACTCCCGTGAACAGGCTATCTGAGGGCATGGATCAAATCTACGGCAATCCTGTTGTTCAAGCCCAGGACGACGTGAGTGGCACTCCGCGCGCTCGGCTGGCGCGCACCAATCTCTGCCCGCGGCGGCCGTTTGGTGTGACGCGCTACCGCACGCGCGCTCCGGCCACCCACGTCGTCCCGGCCCTTCACCTCAACGTTCGATCATCGATCATCACCGATCGACGGCATATCCAGCCCCCGCTCCTCGGCCACCCGCTCGGCGATCTCGTAGCCCGCGTCGGCGTGGCGGATGACACCCATGGCCGGGTCATTCAGCAGGCAGCGGGAGAGGCGGAAATCGGCGTTCTCGCTGCCATCGGCGACGGCGACGAGGCCGGCGTGCTGCGAGTAGCCCATCCCGACTCCGCCGCCGTGGTGGAACGAGACCCAGCCGGCGCCGCTTGAGGCGCCAACGGCGAAGTTGAGCAGGGCCCAGTCGCTGACGGCATCGGAGCCGTCCTTCATCGCTTCGGTCTCGCGATAGGGCGAGGCGACTGACCCGGCGTCGAGGTGGTCGCGGCCGATGACGATCGGCGCCTTGAGCTTGCCGCTCCTCACCATCTCGTTGAACATCAGCCCGGCCTTGTCGCGTTCCTTGTACCCGAGCCAGCAGATCCGGCGGGGAGTCCCTGGAAGGCGATGCGGTCGCCCGCCCAACCCAGCCATTGCTGCAGCCGCTTGTCGTGGGGGAAGAGCGTTCGCAGCGCGGCGTCGGTGGCGGCGATGTCGGCCGGGTCGCCGGAGAGTGCCACCCAGCGGAACGGGCCGCGCCCCTCGCAGAACGAGTCGCGAATGAACGCCGGCACGAAGCCGGGATAGCCGAAGGCCTCGGCGAGCCCGCCGAGTCTGCGCCTGGGCGCGGATGTTGTTGCCATAGTCGAAGGCGATGGCGCCGCGCCGCTGCATCTCGAGGATCGCCTCGACGTGGGTGACCATCGCCGCGCGGGTGCGCTTGAGGTACTCCTCGGGCCGCTTGGCGCGCAGCTCGTTGACGTCCTCGTCCGGCCTGGACGGCGGGATGTAGCCCCACATCGGGTCGTGGGCAGAGGTCTGATCGGTGACCAGGTCGCGGGATGAAGTTTCGGCGCACCATCTTGGGGACGACTCTCCGCGGCGTTGCCGAGCAGGCCGATGGAGAGTGCCTGGCGCGACCCCTTGGCCGAGTGGGCTCGCGAGATCGCCATGTCGAGAGTGGTGGCGACCTCGTCGAGGTAGCGGGTTTCGAGGCGGCGCTCGATCCGGGCCGGATCGACCTCGATACATATCGATACGCCGCCGGCGAGCGAGACGGCGAGCGGCTGCGCGCCTCCCATTCCGCCGAGGCCCGCTGTGACGGTGATGGTGCCGGCGAGGGTGCCGTTGAAGTGCTTGTCGGCGGCGGCGGCGAAGGTCTCGTAGGTGCCCTGCAGGATCCCCTGAGTGCCGATGTAGATCCACGAACCGGCGGTCATCTGGCCGTACATCATCAACCCGAGCTGGTCGAGGCGATCGAACTCCTCCCAGGTGGCCCATTTGGGGACGAGGTTGGAGTTGGCGAGGATCACCCGGGGCGCCAGGTCGTGGGTCCGGAGCACGCCAACCGGCTTGCCGCTCTGGATGAGCAGGGTCTCGTCGTTTTCGAGGCGATCGAGCGTGGCGACAATGCGGTGGTAGGCCGCCCAGTTCCGCGCCGCCTTGCCGCGTCCGCCGTAGACGATCAACTCCTCGGGTTTCTCGGCCACGTCGGGGTCGAGGTTGTTCATCAGCATCCGCTTGGCGGCTTCCTGGATCCAGCCCTTGGCGGTGCGGGTGTTGCCGTGGGGTGCGTGGATGGGATTCATGGGTCGGTCATCGGTGATGGATGATGGATGATGGACGTCATTCCAAGATAGCCTGCGGGGAGGGACGGTCTCTCGGTAGCTTCCTCCCGTGCCGCACGGCCCTTCTGCCTACGCCCTCGCCGCCGCGTTCATCTTCGCGGTGAACCTGCTGCCGGCCTTCTCGCCGCCGACCTGGGCGGTGGTGGTCTTTCTCGCGGTCAATTTCGAGCTGGCCCCGGCCCCGCTGGTGCCGGTGGCCGCAGTGTCGGCAACGCTCGGCCGGGTGGTGCTGGCGCTCGGCAGTCGACGAGTGCGCGGCTGGTTCTCCAAGAAGCGGCTCGCTTCGCTGGCCGCCGCGCGCGAGGCGCTGGCGAAGAGCCCCAAGCGGCTCTGGGGGACGGTGGCGTTCTTCTTCATCTCGCCGCTGCCGTCGAGCCAACTCTTCCTGGCCGCCGGGTTGCTCGACCTGGAGATTCGAACGCTGGCCCTGGCGTTCTTCGGAGGGCGGCTGATCACCTACGCGCTCTACCTCAACGGAGCGCAGATGGTGCGCGAGCGGTTCGGCGATGTCCTGCTCAAGGCGGTCACCTCCCCGCTCGGGCTGGCGCTGCAGATCGTGGCCCTCGCGGGCCTCGGGGCACTGTTCGCGGTGGACTGGGCCCGGGTACTCGGGCGGCATCAGGGCCAATAGCGTAGCGCGAACCGCCACTTGGCGTGAATATTCGAGAAGAATGGGGCTTCCGCCTCCGGCACGACCCGTCCGTTCCCTGAGGTTTCCATGACATCCGCAATTCTCCGTGCCGTCCGGCTCGTCCCTGTTGTTGCCCTGCTGGCTCTCGCGTTCGGCAGCTCGCCGGCGAGCGCCCAGGACAGCGCCGCCACGAAGAAAAAGCTACTGCCGACCATCGAGGTGAAGACCGCCGCGATGCAGAAGCTTCCCGGCTTCTTCCCGCTTTACTGGGACGCCGATGCCGGCACTCTCTTCATGGAGATCGCCCGGCTCGACACCGAGGTGCTCCACATGGCGGGACTGGCGAGTGGACTGGGATCGAACGACATCGGTCTCGACCGCGCGGCGATGACGGGATCGCGCATCGTGCGCTTCGAGCGAGTCGGGTTAAAGGTGCTGATGGTGCAGCCAAACTATTCCTATCGGTCGTCCAGCACCAATCCGGCCGAGGTCGCCGGCGTGCGCGACGCCTTTGCCCGATCGGTGCTGTGGGGATTTACGGTCGTGGCAGCGAGCGACAGCGGACATCGGGTGCTGGTGGAACTCAATGATTTCCTGCTCCGCGATGCCGACAACATCGCGCCGCGGCTCACACCGGGGAGCTACAAGCTCGACGCCAGCCGCAGCGTGATCAGCATGCCGAACACGCAGAACTTTCCGAAGAACACCGAGATGGAGGCCGAGCTCACCTTCGTGCAGCAACCGGGAGCGAGCAGTGGCCGAGGCGGTGGCGGGGCGTATTTCGAGGGGGTCGGCCGAGTGGCGGCCACGGGGCAGGCGGCGTCGCTGCGGGTGCACCAGTCGTTCGTGGAACTTCCCGACAGCGGCTTCACGAAGCGGGCGTACGATCCCCGTTCGGGATTCGGCGACTTCACCTACGACGACTACTCGGCGCCGCTTGGCCAGCCGCTGGAGCAGCGCTTCATCCCGCGCCACCGGCTGAAGAAGGTCGACCCGAGCGCGGCGATCAGCGATCCGGTACAGCCGATCATCTACTATGTCGATCCGGGAACACCGGAACCGATCCGTTCGGCCCTGATGGCGGGGGCGCGCTGGTGGAACCAGGCGTTCGAGGCGGCGGGGTATCGCAACGCCTTCCGGGTCGAGCTGCTGCCGCGCCGGCGCCTCACCGCTCGACATCCGCTACAACATGATCAACTGGGTGCACCGTTCGACCCGCGGCTGGAGCTATGGCGGCAGCGTGGACGATCCGCGCACCGGCGAGATCATCAAGGGCGTGGTGACGCTGGGGTCGTTGCGGGTGCGGCAGGACTGGATGGTCGCCGAGGGGTTGCTGCAGCCGTACAAGAACGGCGACGAAGCGGTCCCGGAGATCCAGGCGTGGGCGCTTGCAGCGGTTGCGCCAGCTCGCCGCGCACGAGGTGGGGCATACGCTCGGCTTCGACCACAACTACTACGACAGTGATTCGGGGCGGATCAGCGTGATGGACTATCCGTCGCCGCTGGTCACCCTCAAGCCCGACGGCACGCTTGACGTCTCGCAGGTATACGCCGATGGCATCGGGGCCTGGGACAAGGTGGCGATCACTTACGGCTATCAGGACTTTCCCGCGGGAACCAACGAAGCGCAGGCGTTGCGGCAGATCCTCGACCAGGCCTGGACCAAGGACCTGCGCTACCAGACCAACCAGGACACCGACGTCAACCCGCGCGTCGACCAGTGGTCCAACGGTACCAACGCTGCCGCCGAACTCGACCGGATGATGGCGGTGCGCAAGGTCGCCCTCAGCACCTTCGGCGCCAACGCGATCAAGACGGGCACCCCGATGGCGCAGATCGAGGAGACGCTGGTGCCGCTCTACCTGCACCAGCGCTATCAGGTAGAGGCCGCCGCGAGTGTGCTGGGGGGCGTCCACTATATCTATGCCCTCCGTGGGGATGGGCGACAGCCGTTCCGGCGCGCGTCCGGTCCCGAACAACGGGCGGCGCTCAGCGCGCTGATGCGCGCCATGACACCAACCGTGCTCGCCCTTCCCGACGCGTTGCTGCAGCTCATTCCCCCGCGGCCACCGGGTTATGGCAACACACGGGAACTCTTCCCTCGCTATACCGGGGGCGCCTTCGATGCGGTGACGCCGGCTGTGGTGGCCGCGGAGCATCTCGTGGCCAACATCCTCAGTCCCGCGCGCGCTGCACGGCTGGTGGAGCAGCACGCGATCGATCCGTCGTTGCCGGGACTCGACGAGGTGATCGACACGCTGATGGCCGCGAGTTTCAACGCCACGGCACGGACGCCATACCAAGCAGAGATCAAGCGGGCGATCGAGCGGGTGGTGGTAGACCAGTTGATGGAGGTGGCCGGTGACGCGGCCATGCCGCAGGTGAGGGCGCTGGCCAATTCTGCGTTGCAGCAGCGAGTCACCGTGCTGGCCCAGCCGGCAACCGGCGATGTCGCGACGCGGGCGAGCTCGGCGATGCTGCTGAGCGACATCCGCCGCTTCCTCAGTCGGCCGGCGGCGCCGGCACCGAAGACGTCGACGGTGGACGTCCCGCCGGGTGCACCGATCGGCGAACCGGCGATGGAATGGCTGCGGCTGGTGCCACCGCCGTGTGCGTGGATCGACGGGTACTGGCAATAGTACGACTGGAGGGAGAGCGGTGGACACCTCATGGGCGGTGGGATGGCGTGGCGTGATGCGCCGGCTGGTATTGGCCGGCGCGGCGTTGCTTGCGGCCTGCAGTGGACCGCTACCTACCACCGCGACCTACGAGGGCGGCGATTACCTCTACGAGATGCAGATCCAGCAGATCATCCGGTCCTACCGGGTGCATGTGCCGGCGCGCGGCCCTGGCCCGCCGATGCCGATGATCCTTGCGTTCCACGGCTCGTCGCAGACGGCCGAGGGACTCAAGATCCAGACCGGCCTTGATGCTGCTGCCGACAGGGCCGGCGTGATCGTGGTCTATGTCCAGTCGGCGATCGGGATCTGGGACGTGACTGGTGACCTGGCGATTCCGTATGGCCTCGACGACATCGACTTCGTCCATCGAGTGCTCGACCGGGTGGAGAGCGACTTCGTCGTCGACCCGGGCCGGGTGATCGCCGTCGGGCTCTCCAATGGTGCGGTGTTCGTGCAGCGGCTCGGCTGCGTGATACCGGAACGCATCCGCGGGTTCGTGGCGGTCGAGGGGACGCTGATCCGGCGCATCCCCCGGGAGTGCCCGCCGGGCCCGCCGGTGAGTGCGCTCTTCCTGAGCGGGACGGAGGATCCGTTCTTCGACGTTCATGGCGACGGGACGATCTTCTCGGTCGACAGCACGATGGACTTCTGGGCCCGACGGGCGCATTGCCTCCCGCCGCGGGTGTCGGTGCAGCTCCCCGATACCGCGCATGACGGGACGGTGGTGTGGCAGAGCAACTATTCCCGTTGCGCGTCGCGAACCGTCCGCGTCATCCTCGACAGCATCGTGGGGGGTGGCCACGGCTGGGCGGGTGCTGCGCATCCGCCCGGCCCGGCGTTCGGACCGACCACGCGCAACCTCTCGGCCAACGACGCGATCATCCGCTTCCTGACCCAGGTGGCGCCGGGCAACTGACGTGCCGGCAGGTGGAGCGGGCTACCTCGCGTTCACGATCTTGAGGATCTCGGCTTCCTGTTCCTGCGCCTGGCGCTCGATGATGGCTCCGCGGGTGACGAGATCGTCGGCGAACGCCTTGTCGTGCAGCGACTTGGCGTTGGTCTTGACGTTGAGGTAGGCGCCCATGACTGCGGTGCGAGCGCAGAGGCCGCCGACGCCGGCATCAGACGACGAACTCGGCTGGCCGTGTTCGGCCATCTGGCGGATCATCGTCATCGAGGCGAGAGCGGCTTCCATCACTCGGAAGGGAATTTCGGTGGCGACGCGGGTGGCCGCCTGGATGGCGGCAGTGCGGGCGGCCTTCTCCTCATCGGTCGTCTTCGGCATCGCGAAGCCCGCCATCACGCGCTCGAAGGCGCGGGTGTCTTCGTCGACCAGGTGCAGCATTTCGGTGGTGTAGCGCTGCCCCGTCTCGGCCCAGTCGGAGAATTCCTTCCAACGATCATCCCAGCCGCGCTTGTGGGATGAGAGGTTGGCGACCATGGTGCCGAGCGCGGCGCCGAGGGCGCCCACGGTGGCGGCGACCGATCCGCCGCCGGGGGCGGCGCTTTCACTCGCGGTTTCTTCGGTAAAGGCGGTGACGGTCATGCGGACCAGTCGTGATTCGGTGGCGTCGTGCAACAGGGATTCGATCACGCGTTCCTCCGGATGGAACGGGGTGACGTCGTTGAGGCCGAGTGAGGCGATGGCAATGTGGATGAGTTCGCGATCGGAGAGGCCGGTGGAGCGCTGCTGCTTCTCGAGGAAGTAGCGACCGGCGTCGAGCAGGCATTGCCGCGGCACCAGGCCGACGAGTTCCGAACCGGTGACACGGATGCCGCGGGCCTGAGCGGCGCGGCAGACCTCGTCGAAGGCGACGTGCAGTGGGGTGTCACGGAGGTTCACCAGATTCATCGACACCTGGGCCCTGCCGTACTCGGGGATGAGCCAGCCGATTGCCTTGACGCTCTTGAGGGTGCCGGGGACGATGATCGGGTTGCCGGCGGCGTCGTGCATCGGTTCGCCGTGGCGATCGAGCTTGGTGCGTCCCGCTTCACGGACGTCGAAGGCGATGGCATTGGCGCGGCGGGTCGAGGTGGTGTTGAGATTGACGTTGAAGGCGACGAGGAAGTCGCGGGCGCCGATCACGGTGGCGCCGCGTTTGGTGTCGAACCTTGCGGGGCCGAAGTCCGGCTGCCATTCGGGGAGCAGGATCTTCTGTGCCAGCCCTTCGTATTCCCCGGCGCGGATGACCGCGAGGTTGCTGCGAGCCGGGTCGGGTTGGGCGGCTTCGTAGCAATAGACCGGGAGGTCGAGTTCGCGGCCGACGCGTTCGGCGAGCTGCCGCGCATACGCGGCCGTTTCTGCCATCGAGGTACCGGAGATTGGCACCAGGGGGCAGACGTCGGTGGCGCCCATGCGGGGGTGTTCGCCGTGGTGTTGGCGCATGTCGATCAGTTCGCCGGCGGTGCGGATGGCACGGAAGGCGGCTTCGACGACGGCATCGGGGTCGCCGACGAAGGTGACGACGGTGCGATTGGTAGCGTGTCCGGGGTCGGCGTTCAGCAGCCGGACGCCCTCGACCGACTCGATCTGGTCGGTGATCTGGCGGATCAGTTCGGGGTTGCGTCCTGCGGAGAAGTTGGGGACGCATTCGATGAGGCGTTTCATGGCCTGCCGGGTGCGGGGTGAAAGGACCTGGGAGAAGATAAGCAGCGGCGTCCGACCTACAGGTACGGCAAGCGGGCGCCCGCGCCCTTGCCTCGCTGATCCCGACACGATCGTGACCGGGCTCGGGGGGGGGGCCTTCCGGAGTGGAGGGTCCCGGGTAGATTAACTGCGACCAGCCTTCTCGGATATCCAAGTGAGGCTTCGTTCTTTCCCCTACAGGTGGCGCTGGAACTGATGGTCGCTGGCAGCGACGGCTTTGGCATACATGTCTGCCGCGTGGTCGCGGTGCGAGTGCCATCGGGTTCCTTCGGCATCGTGTCCAACCATGCGAGGCAGTCATGACGACAATTCATCGTTGCGTGGCGATGTTGGTGGCGCTGTTCCTTATCGAGGGCTGTGGCGGTTCAGGTGGAAGTCCCACTACCGGTGGTGGCACCCCGATGCTGGCGATTGCGCTCAGTCCGACGAGTGGATCGATCGCGCAGGGGGCAAGTGCCACGATCACGGCCACGGCCACCGGTTCGGGTGGCTTCAGCGGGACCGCGACGGTTGCGGTGACCGGACAGCCGGCTGGAGTCACGTTCGCCATTGCGAACTCCTCCACCGCGGGATCGGTCACCACCGCGAGCGTGCTCATTACGGTCGGCGCGTCGGTCGCGACTGGTACGTATCCGCTCACGGTCACGGCTAGTGGGAGCGGCGTCGCTATCGCCACCGCGTCATACACCCTCACGGTGACTTCGGCGACTGCTCCCGGGTACAGCCTGGCGGCGGACCCCGCGACGGTGAGCGTGGTGCAGGGCGCCAGCGGCAACAGCACCATCACCATCGCGCGCACGGGCGGCTTCAGCGGGAGTGTGGCCCTCACGGCCACGGGGATGTCAGGCGGGCTGACGGCGACATTCGATCCGGCCAGCACGACGGGGAACTCGTCGACACTGACGCTCACGGCAACTGCTGGTGCGACGGTTGGTACGGTGTACCTGACAATTCACGGGACCGCGACCGGCCTCGCGGAACAGACCACGACGCTGCAGGTCACCGTAACCACCAGCGGTGGTGGTGGCGGTGGTGGATCGGGCGTCACCCTCGACTTTACCGGCTGCGGCCCGTACATCAAGCCGATCTGGCTGGCCTATCAGGACGGCACCGGTCCCTGGACACGGGTCACGCCGGTGGGCGACGTCTACACGTTCAACGTGTCGAGCGCGAAGGTGGGATGGGCTGCCGCTACGCAGAGCGGTGCCGTGGCGACCACGGCGGTGCACATGTCCACCACTACGGAGCTGACCGGGGCGACGACGTTCTGTCCGGCAACGACCCTCAAGACGGTGAACGCCACCGTCGCAGGGCTGAGCGCGGGGATGTTCGCCGGCATCACGCTGGGTGGCGGGTACGGCTATGCGCTTGCCAACGGTCCGGTGGCGATTCCCAACGTGCAGAGTGGGCCGCAGGACCTGGTGTCGTACCTCACCGCGGTGAGTGGTGGACCCGCCCCGACCGACCGGGCGGTCATCCTGCGCGATCTCAATGTCGCGGCGAACGGTTCGGCAGGAACCGTGGACTTCGGTGGTGCCGGAGCGATCACGCCGACGGCCGCGACGATCAATGTTGCGGGCGCGGTCGGCGGTGACGCGATCGTGGCGAACATGCTCTATCTCACCGGCACCAGCTGCAGCAACGCGGCGATGTACTCGACGCTGAGCAGTGCGGCGACGGCGCTGACCATGTACGGGATCCCGGCGGCGTCGCAGCGGGCGACCGATTACCACCATCTGGAGGTGTATGCTCGAAACGGGACCACGATCACTCGCTCGCTCCTCCTCTCGTTCCACACGTTTGCGGCGCAGACCGTCACCCTGGGCGCGTTCCCTGCCACGCCCACGGTCACCGACCTCGGACTGTCCGGGTACAAGCGGTTGCAGGCGGTGGGCACGGTCTCGACGGACTACTCGACCTCGACCTCCCTGATCTACACGCAGCATGGCACCGCGATCTCGGCCGTGCTGTCGGCGAGCCAGGGGTGGCTTGGCAGTCAATCGGTCACGCTGACGTTCCCCGACTTCACGGCGGTGAGCGGGTGGAATAATGCCTGGATGCCGGCGGCCGGGGTGACGGCGGACTGGACCTGGATGTCGAACTACGTCGGGTACACGAACAACCTCTGCTCTGAGGGGGCGAAGCTGATGACCGGGCAGGTGACCGGATCCAATTGAGGACCCTGTTCTGATGGTGAGCGAAGGGCCCCCGCGCGTCGTGGCGGGGGCCCTTCGCGCATCGGGGCTGCCGAGTCGTGCCCTAGACGTTGAAGCGGATGTTCAGGATGTCGCCGTCGGCCACCACGTAGTCCTTTCCTTCGAGCTTGAGGTGGCCGACTTCACGCGCCACATGTTCCGACTTGTCCGCGATGAACTGCTCGTAGTGCATCACCTCGGCCCGGATGAAACCTCGTTCGAGGTCGGAGTGGATCTTGCCTGCCGCCTGCCTGGCGCTGGTGCCGTTCCTGATCGGCCAGGCGCGCACCTCGTCGGGGCCGACGGTGAAGAAAGAAATGAGGTCGAGGAGGCGATAGGCGGTCTGGATGAAACGCGTGACGGCCGATTCAGACAGGCCGAGGTCGTCGAGGAAGAGTTGCTGGTCGGCGGGATCCATGGCCGCGATCTCGGCTTCGACGCTGGCCGAGAGCACCAGGCCGGCCGCGTGCAGCGACTCGAGGCGATCGGCGACGGCGGGCGGCAGCGGTTCGGTCACCGCGTCCTCGGCGCAATTCACCACCACCATCAAGGGCCGGTCGGTGAGGAAGCCGAAGGAGGTCAGCTGGCTGCGGTCGAGCTGCGACGGCGGAATGGAGCGCAGCGGCTTCTCGGCTTCGAGCGTTGCGCGCATCATCTCGAAGTGCGAGATCTTGAGCGCGCTCTTCTTCTCCTTGCGGGCGCGCTCGAGCCAGCGCTCGATGATCGCCAGGTCGGCGAAGAGGCATTCGGTGGCGAAGGCGTCGAGGTCGCGTGCCGGGTCGGCGGCGTGGTCGAGCGCGGGGTTGGCGAACGCCCGCAGCACCAGGCAAAGCACATCCTGTTCGCGGATCTGTTGCAGCGCCTTGCCGGAGAGGCCCTTGAGCTCGGCGCCGTGCTCGCCGGGGATGTCGCTGAAGACGATCTCGGCGTAGGTGGTCTTTTTGGGCGAGAAGATGGCGCTGAGCCGGTCGATCCGCTGGTCGGGCACCTTGACGGTGCCGAGGTGCGCCTCGCCACCGAAGCCCGTGGCGACGTTGAGCCCGGTGAGGGTGTTGAACACCGTAGTCTTGCCGGACCCCGCGAAACCCACCAATCCGATGCGCATGGAGGGAATCTCGGGAAGGGGGGGCGCGAGCGCCAGAGCGTGCGGCGGGGTGGCTCAATTCCGTTTGTTCGAGTCGGATTCAGCAGTGAGCGCTAATCGCCGAGGTCTGGGACTGACGACATCGGCATGCGCACCGGGGCCAGCCACGTTCTTCCTGGCCGAGGCGGCCGCCGATGTGGGGTCGGAGGCTGCGTTGCGGAGCGACGTGCTGCGTTGATTGGGGCTGCGGGGAAGGTGACCTGATGTGACAGTTCGGGATGGTTGACGACTCCACTCCTTTCACTCTGCAGTCGAATTCCCCCCTGCTGCGGCGGTTGCAGTCGAATCTGGCGCTGCGGCACTATTCGCCGCGCACCATTGCGGCCTACCGCGGCTGGGTGATCCGGTTCGTGCGCTATCACCGGTTGCGGCATCCGGCGACGATGGGCGAGGCGGAAGTATTGGCGTTCCTCAGTTATCTGCGGGAGCAACGGCGGGTGGCCGGGGCGACGCAGACGCAGGCGCTGGCGGCGTTGCAATGTCTCTATGCTCATGTGCTGGATCGGCCTTTGCGGGTTGGAGGGCAGCTGCCGCGGGCGAAGGGTCCGACGCGGTTGCCGGTGGTGTTGACGCCGGACGAGGTGAGCCGAGTGTTGCGCGAGCTGGAGGGGGTGTACGCGGTGGTCGGGTTGTTGTTGTATGGCAGCGGGTTGCGGTTGACGGAGTGTGTCACGTTACGGGTGAAGGACGTTGACCTGGAGCGGCGGGAGATCGTGCTGCGGCGGGGGAAGGGGGGGAAGGACCGGGTGACGGTCTTGCCGGGGGTGCTGGTTCCGATTCTGGAGCGGCATCTGGCGCGGATGCGGGTGTTGCACGAGCGTGACCGTGCGCGGGGTGGCGGGTGGGTGGCGTTGCCGGGGGCCTTGGCGCGGAAGTATCCGGAGGCGCCGGTGAGTTGGGGGTGGCAGTGGGTGTTTCCGGCGTCGCGGCGCCGGCGGCTGGCGGATGGGCGGGGGTACCGGCACCATCTGCACCAGACGGCGATGCAGCGGGCGATGCGAGTGGCGGTGCGGCGGGCGGGGATTGCCAAGCCGGCGGGGTGTCACACCTTGCGGCACAGTTTTGCGACGCACCTGTTGCAGGGCGGGGCGGACATCCGGACGATCCAGGAGTTGCTGGGGCATCGGGACGTTACGACGACGATGTTGTACACGCATGTTCTCAACCGAGGCGGGCTGGGGGTTCAGAGTCCATTGGACCGGTTGTCCCATTCCCTTGCGGTCTTGTCGGATTCGACAGCGAGCGTGAGCAAGCGAAGCCGGGGTGGCGAGGTATAATTACAAGTTAGCCGACCCGACGTCTCCAGCGAATCTGACAGTTGCCATGTACACTCTTGTCATGAGCTCGTAGCACCTCGCTTGTCGCTACGGTGCGTGCGGCTTCCACACCTGCGCAGGCACGGAGGTCGTTCAGCCAGGCCGAGACGGCCTTCGCTGATTAACGGTATCATCATTGATGATGTGGAGCACTCGGCTGCCGAGGAGCGCTTCATTCTGCTCGGCATCAGTGCCGCAAGTCGCTCGCTGGCGGTCGTCCATGCTATCGAGCGAAGATCTGATCCTCCGGATCTCACCGGCTGGCAAAGCCGATCGAATCGGCGCCGGCAGCACCACGAAGGGAGCCAGCCATGAAAGACCGTTCGATTTCTCGAAGGGCCGCCCGAATCCCTACGCCAAGCTGTCGAAGAAGCCGGTGACCGATTCGCCTGGACACTTCGCGTGGAGTACTTCAAGGCCCTGGCAGAGGAATCGGAGATTCCCTATCAGACACTGATCGATCTCCTGATCTGCGGACTGCGCCGCGCACGGCCCCGGTTGGACCTGCGCTGGCGGTCTTCGAAGGCCCGTGCCGCATAACAGGCGCTTGCTGCCGTCGAGGCCAGAGCGGTTCGGCCGCCGCGATGTATTCTTTATCTAAGGAATGCGGCGGCCTCACCTGGCCTCGCGGCAGAAGCGCAGGGCGTTAGACGGATCGCGAGAGGCATACTCGATAAGCAGGGGAAACGGTCACATGCCCACACGACGTTGCCGAATGATGATGGCGTTGCTCCTTTGCGTTCCAGCGGCTCTCAACTGCGATCGATGGTCAGGCGCCGGAGGATCGGATTGCTGTCGGCGAAGCCGCGCTGGCAGGGTGGGAGCACTTTCTCCGTTCCAAGCAATGTGCCTATCTGTACAGCCGAGCTCATCCTCGAACCGCTTGTGTTGCGGGCACGGTGGGAGCATGGCCTTCAGGCTGAGCCAGCGGCAACGCGTTCGGCGCGACTGCGATCGAGACTCCGTCCTCTCACCGGGGCGCTGCACGGGCGCGCTGCGACCGCGGACCTTGGTGAGCCAATGTGCCGGGAACTTTCCAAAGACCGAATGTCCGACTGTCATTCCGCACTGGCCGCATCGTTGCCATCTCAGATCCACGGGTTGTTGGCGATACCGCGACCCTGGTGCTCGTGGATCGACCCCCAACATCCTCGGCAATAGCAGCGGGATGGGGGGAAGGACAACCCTGGTGTACATGGTTCGAGTGGTCCGCACGAACGGAATGTGGACGCTCCGGTGTCTGGCCTTCGCCGTCAGCGACTACAGTCCAACCCCTGACCAAGTCGAGGCCAGCTGCAAGTGCATTCGTCCGGTCGAGGGGGCTAACGGATCGACACCCGGAGAGCCGTGGGTCGGCGACCGTCTAACAGGCGCTTGCTGCGGACAGGGCCTAGCGGGGCGGGCGGCCCGCCATAGTCTTACGAGGAATGGGCCGCCCGCCCCAGGCCCTGCCGCAGAAGCGCAGGGCGTTAGGTGCACTGCCTATTAGGAGGGATCATGACCATGCTGCGCAGGCTCGCACTCGGGGTGGTGCTCCTCGCGGCTCCCTCAACCCGAGCATCGGCACAGGCATCGTGGGTGCCGCTGGCACCGGGCAAAGGGCTGCAGGCTGAGCTTGACACAAATTCGGTTCGTCATGCACCAGACGGCTCTATCATTGCCCGCGTGCGGGAATTCCGCGGGGGTGGTATCGGACGTGTGCCTCCGACGTATGAGGTCGAACTGACGCATTTCGATTGTCGTGGGAGGGCGTTCGCGAATCCTTGAGATCCGTGATGACGCTGAGGGTGTCTTGCCGCCGCGCCAGGGTGCTCAAGCCCCCGATACCACACGGTGGGTGCGTTATAGCCCGGGCAGCCTCGGGAGTGAAATCCAGACGGCAGTTTGTCGTCTCGGCGGTACCCCAGGCGTCAATCGGCCGGGGGCAGGCCCTAACTAGCGCTTGCTGCCGACGAGGCCAAGGCGGCTAGGCCGCCGCGATGTATACTTTATTTAAGGACTGCGGCGGCCTCACCTGGCCTCGCCGCAGAAGCGCAGGGCGTTAGATGGCCACGCCAAACGAGTGAGATTTCCTTGATGTTCTCACGCCGATTTTCGCGCACTTCTCTCGAGATTGGCCCTCATCTGGTCGATTCCGTGCGCGTGGACCATCTGGCCGCAGTGATCCATTCCGGTGTCCGAGAGCTTGGTCGTCAAGCAGCAATTTGTCCACCGTTTCCCCCGTTCCACGTGTCTCTTCGGCACCTTCTCTCCGCGATTGATGTGCTTTATGTACGGGCGGAATGGGATGTCATCTCTGCAGGATTGCGGTAGGGCTCGTCCTCGCTCGCAATACCCGGAGCCCTGCGATCAAATACATCGCCGCGCTTTCGCGTGCGGCACGTGCAGCATTGCTGGGGGGTGGTCGCGCGGCCTCGCTAGCTTGGCATTGTTCGTCTTGCGCTTCCGCCCTCGCGGCTCGGCACTCAGGCTCATGTAGCTCTGTGCTCGACAATCGTGGTGCCCGGCGTTGCAAGTCGCTATTGTCACGTTAGCAGTGCCGTGGTGGCTTCAACGTTTCGGACGGTCTCCGCCAAGCATCGGCCTCGGCTTCAATTCAAGGGTCCGACGAGCCAAGAGTCCGTGCGGGGCATCATAACACGCGCTTGCTGCGGACAGGGCCGGAAGCCCCGAGGCCGCCGCGTTATAGTAGACTTGGGGATGGCGGCGGCCTCGGCTGGCCCCGCCGCAGAAGCGCAGAGCGTTAGGCTGTGGCGTACTTTTATCCGGAGGGTTTCGTGTTGTCTCGCGGCCGTGTTCGGCACGCATTGCGTGGAGCCATCATCCTGTTCGGGGGAGTGTTCCTTCCTCTCGGCCCTGCAGCTGCCCAGGTTGAGTCGCAGCTTTCCGTCACCGCCACCAAACAATGGGCCAACGTCGATCGCGTCCTGAATCCGGCCGGAGTGACCGCCGGGTTCACGGTGTTCCCGGTGCCTGTGGCGAGCGTGCGGGTGACCTGGACCGGGCTTTGGGGTGCCTCCGAGTACCCCCAAACCTTCTGCGACGAATACTGGCCTCGCTATCTCAACTGTTCCCAGGAACCGGCCACGCATCGCACCTCAGTTCGACGACTCGAGGTGGGGGCTGCCATCAATCCTCGGCTCGGCAACGGCTGGCGACTTGCCCTCGGTGTGGGCAGTGGGTGGACCTGGCTGCACGCGTCCGGATCCAGCCTCACGACGGGCCGACCCGAGGCGGCCATCTTAACGGCCTCGAGTCACGGTGGAGCGGTCTGGGCTGGCGTCGACCGACGGCTCGATCGATCCGGCCGTTTCGGCGCCTCACTCGAGATTCACCGAATCGTTGGGGAAGATCTTGATGCCTGCGCGACCGATGTCGCCATCCCCTTCTGTCACACACTTCGCGCGACGAGCATTCGTGTCGGCATTACCCTGCGACTGGAGTCAGGCGCGAGGCATCGCTCGCTCAACGCCCAGCCTAACCCGCGCTTGCTGCGGACGGGGCCTTAGAGGCCCCGAGGCCGCCGCGTTAGATAGGCTGGGGGATGGCGGCGGCCTCGGCTGGCCTCGCCGCAGAAGCGCAGGGTCGTTAGGCGGCCAGGATCTTGGAGGGATCGTTGAGGGTCAAGAGAATCCTACTTTGGACCGTCGGGCCCGTTCTTGGATTACCACTCCTAGTCCTAGTGTTCGCCGTCGTTCGGATTTCCTAGCTTGACCAGACCAACGGCACTCTCGTCGCTGGCGGCGAACAACGGAAGTACCTCCTATACGTGCCCGCCGCCTACGACCGTGCCACCCCCACGCCCCTCGTCATCAGTTTGCACGCCGGCGCCACTTGGCCCGCCCATCAGATGAACCTCAGTCATTGGAATCGGCTTGCCGACGAACATGGGTTTCTGGTCGTGTACCCTGCGGGCACACCACAGTTGTTTGGGATTGTCAGGGTCTGGCGGACGACCGAGGCCACGGTCATGAAGGACGTCCGATTCATCTCCGACCTGATCGATACTCTCCAGGCGTCATTCAACATCGATGCGACGCGCATTTTCGTCACCGGGATGTCAAATGGCGGCGGATTGGCGTTCGGGTTGTCCTGCGCCCTTTCAGCGAGAGTGGCAGCCATCGGCTTGGTGGCGTCCGCGCAAGAGTTGCCGACCCGATGGTGTTCCCCTTCTCGGCCGGTCCCTGTGATCGCGTTTCATGGAACGGCCGATCCCGTTGTGCCTTTCGGGGGCGGCAGTCTGGGTGATCCGCTCAATCCTGTGAAGCCCGTGTATCCACCCGTACAAGATTGGGTGGCGGCTTGGGCAGAGCGCAACCACTGCAAGACCCCTCCAGCCGAGTCCCAGGTGGCAGCGGATATCAGGCTCTTAGCCTATTCGGACTGCGCGGGGGCTGGGGACGTTGTTCTGTATACCGTGCTCGGTGGCGGCCACTCGTGGCCGGGCGGGCAAACCCCCTCCCAAGTGGCGGGTTGGGGCGACGAGCAATAGCGTCGACGCCACTGCGCTGATGTGGACCTTTTTCCGGCAGCACCCGCTCGCCCCCGCACAGCCGCCTAACCCGCACTTGTAGCTGGCCGGAGCGGAAGCGCGACGCAGCCGCGCGGAGTATCTTGACGCTTGGGTCGCGCGGCTGCGCCGCCCACCCCGGCAGCTAAAGTGCAGGGCGTTAGGCGACCCACTGCTGTTCCTTGGCGTATCGGAGGTACCATGTCACGACAATCGATGATTGGCTCAATCCTCTTGCTGTTGACCGTCGGGTGTTCAGGCTCGCCCTCCGGGCCGGAGAACGCCCCGCCGCTCCTGCGTGGCATGCTGTTCAATCATCGTCCTACTCTAGCGGACAGTGTGCAGGTTGCGCGATTCGGCCAAGTCGTGCGGTGCGTGCGCCCGTACTCCCTGGTCTTAGTGATGAGCTCGGAGGACCGGGCCGCATTTCAGTCCATTCCGGGTGTCGTTGCCGTGGGCCGGACCTTCGGTGAATCCCCGGCCTTCGAGTTCGAAATTGAACTTGGAGTCGGACCGTTGCCGACGGATAGCGCGGCTGCCATTGTTTCCACTGTGGGGCGGGTCGTGCTCCGTCATGACAACTTGGGGGTGATCAACGGGATGGTCCGCGCGGACAGGTTAGCCGAGCTGAACAATTATCCTGCGATCACCTACCTATTCGTGGCGTTCGACGGTGCAGGTGACCTAGCACAACAAGGGGACGGGTCGCCTAACAGGCGCTTGCTGCGGACGAGGCCAGAAGCCCCGAGGCCGCCGCGTTAGATAGGTTGGGGGATGGCGGCGGCCTCGGCTGGCCTCGCCGCAGAAGCGCAGGGCGTTATGCGCCCACATCGGGAGGACCCATGAAGTCGGCTTGTGCTGGGGCGCTTCTGGTCGCTGTATTTGCGCTTGAGCTGTCAGCTCAGTCGGCAAGTGGGCGAGCCGAAGTTTCGCTGGGCCTCGGCCGCATCTACCACTCGACTGGCGCGGTCATCGGAGGCGCCATCCTCACGCCTATCGGAACAGGGCGCGGCGTGTCGCACTGGATCGGCCCGGTCGTGCAGTACGCGCGCGCGGAGGTCGCCTCTACTGGGCAACACCGCTCCCTCCTCGGTGGTGGGGCACTGTATTTGGCACAACTGCCGGCGCTCGGCGGAGTCTCCGCTGTTTTGGGGGCAGGCGTGCGCTACACTCATGCGTCGGTGAGCAATATTCCCACTGTAGGGCTGAGTGATCCCGTTCCTTCCGAGGACATCACCGCGACCCACCGCAACGGATGGAGTATCGGGCCTCAAGCCGGTTGGCGCATCCGCTTGAGTCCGACCACCAGCCTCGGGGTGATGGGTTTCGTTGAAGATCAGTCGATCTACTCGAACGCTTCCACGCGACGAGTGTGGGGACTCGCTTTGCATGCGGGCTTCGGTCTCTAGGCCGCGGGGCGCATATCAGGCGCTTGCTGCGGACGAGGCCAGAAGCCCCGAGGCCGCCGCGTTAGATCGGTTTGGGGATGGCGGCGGCCTCGGCTGGCCTCGCCGCCGAAGCGCAGGGCGTTAGACGGCAACAAGGAGCTGATGTGACACAACCTGACTCACCGTACTCACGTTCGATTGGGCTGTCCGGCCTCATTCGCTGGCTCATCGTGGTGGCCGGAGTAATCGCGGTTGGGGCGGCGTTCTCTGCCGGTTTCTACGCTCTTGCTATCGCCGGTGTGGTCTTTCTGGCCGCTGCTGCTGGCCTTGGCTATTGGGCTCGGCGAACTCGGTAGACCACTGGTGCGACACCGCCAATCCTGAAGCAGGCACCGTCGGAGGTCAAATCCATCGTGAAGCCGATCCTTCGTATTTGCGCCGCGCTCGCCCCGGGGTTGCCACTCTCTACTTCGTCTTTTGGCTGTCGATCCTCTTCCCTGTTCCGGATCGGCCGAGTCCCTGTTGCTCGCGCATCACGGTGGCCTTGGCCTGCGCCCTACTCGCGGCCCGGTACATCTGGAAGAGGGGGGACGGAACCTCATCGTCGCGGGGCTTGGTCGAGTCCCTGGTCGCTGGGGCAATGGTCACCGGTGTCGTTGGTTTTCTGATCGGCTTTGTTGGACCGATGATCGTCGCGCCGGACGCAAGTCAGGGCCCGATGCTTGGCATTTTCATCACGGGTCCGTTGGGAGTCGTGCTTGGAGCCCTCGGCGGCGGCATCTACTGGCGAGCACATCGCGGACCAGCGGTAGCGAGTGCGCGCGAAGGAACGGGCGCCGTCTAACCGGCGCTTGCTGCCGACGAGGCCAGGGCGGTTCGGCCGCCGCGATGTACTCTTTATCTAAGGACTGCGGCGGCCTCGTCAGGGCCTCGCGGCAGAAGCGCAGGGCGTTAGGCGACCCATACCTGGCTTGTTCCTTGGCGTATCGGAGGTACCTATGTCACGACAATCGATGATTGGCTCAATCCTCTTGCTGTTGACCGTCGAGGTGTTCAGGCTCGCCCTCCGGGCCGTATACGCCCCGCCGCTCCTGCGTGGCATGCTGTTCAATCATCGTCCTTTTCTAGCGGACAGTGTGCAGGTTGCGCGATTCGGCCGAGTGGTTGAGGTCGTGCGCCCCGTCACTCCCCTGGTCTTAGTGATGAGCTCCGGAGGACCGGGCAGCATTTCAGTCCATTCCGGGTGTCGTTGCCGTGGGCCGGACCCTTCGGTGAGATCCCCGGCCTTCGAGTTCGAAATTGAACTTGGAGTCGGACCGTTTCCGACGGGATAGCGCGGCTGCCATTGTTTCCACTGTGAGGGCGGGTCGTGCTCCGTGCATGACAACGTTGGGGGTGATCAACGGGATGGTCCGCGCGGACAGGTCTAGTCCGAAGCTGAACAATGTATCCTGCGATCAACCTACCTGAGTCGCTGGACGGTAAGGGACCTCATCAAGCACCAACGAGGAACAGTCACTCCTGGCCCGCCGGCGCTCCCTCGGCGGGCGAGGGCCGAGAAGCACCACGAGGCCGCCGCGGTTAGATAGGTTGGGGGATGGCGGCGGCCTCGGCCTGGCCTCGCCGCAGAAGCGCAGGGCGTTAGGCACAACACTGTTTTGCTCCTCCACTAGCGGGATAGCCCTTGTCATGGGCGCACCCGGAATATGCCAGAAGAGTTTCTCAGGGTCTTGATGGTATGCGTGCTGATTGACCGCGAGGCACATTGCTCGCGCCTGTTCGTGGGGAATGCGCCTTGGGGTTCACGCGCGCCCCATGGGCTCCATGGCGGTCATTGCCTTGCCTGTGTTGACGTTGCTTCGGCTGGTGGGCGCGGCGGCATCCTTTGATCACACAGTTATGCTCGTGTGGAGGCCAAGCCGCTCCTCAGCTTGACGCCGCCACCAGAGTGTGGATTGTCTACCAGTGGCCACTGTGGCCGCTATCTGGCGCAGTTGACACCTCATTAATGGCGATGCAGCCTCCGGGCATAGACCCTTCTCCTGGTCACCGCAATTGGCACGAGGTCGGGCTGATCGTCTACCGGATACGAATAGTAGAACACGTGGCGCTCCGAGTAGATTAACGTGTTGATGGTTTCGAAAGGTGGTGCCTAACAGGCGCTTGCTGCCGACGAGGCCAGGAGCGGTTGCGCCGCCGCGATGTACTCTTCATCTAAGGAATGCGGCGGCCTCGCTGGCCTCGCCGCAGAAGCGCAGAGCGTTAGACGTACACAAGGGGCACTCATGCGCCTTACGAAAAAGATGGTACAGCGTGCCCTAGCCAAGGACGAACCGTGGTGCATCGGCAACCAGGTGCTCTACGATCTGTGTCGGCGGTACCCGTACCATACCGTCAACGCCGAAATTCTTGCAAAGATCTGGCTGATTGGGCGCGCGTATTCGGCGTCTATCGAGCGTGGGCGCGGCAAGGCACCGGGAGCCGAGTGGCCAAATGATCGCTTTTACACCAAGGCGGTCACCGGTGCTCTGAGGAAATCCCGGCTCGACCAGAAGCTCAGAGTTCTGGCGCGGGCGAAGGACACTAGCGATCCACAACCGTCCTGGCGCTAGAAACTCATGCGTACTTAGTCCAGCTGTTTCACGGGCTAACGGGTAAGAACAAGCGGTCACTGGCCTCAAAGTATTTGCACTTCCACCTGCCGAACATCTTCTTCATCTATGATTCGAGGGCCGTGAGGGAATTCGCCCTCGGGATACCTGCGCCCGCCATCACCGTACCTCAAAGCGCAGATAAACCATACGCGCAGTTTGTCGGGCAAGCCATTGCCGCTCGGCAGTATATTCGTGTGCAGTTTGACGAGCAGTTGAGTCCTCGGCAACTGGACCATCTTTTGTTGGGCACGGTCGAGGCGGGTGACGTCTAACTAGCGCTTGCTGCCGTCGAGGCCCGAAACGCTCCTAGGCCGCCGCGTTAGATAGGTTTGGGGATAGCGACGGCCTCGCCGGGCCTCGCGGCAGAAGCGCAGGGCGTTAGGCGGCCAGGATCTTGGAGGGATCGTTGAGGGTCAAGAGAATCCTACTTTGGACCGTCGGGCCCGTCTTGGATTACCACTCCTAGTCCTAGTGTTCGCCGTCGTTCGGATTTCCCAGCTTGACCAGACCAACGGCACTCTCGTCGCTGGCGGCGAACAACGGAAGTACCTCCTATACGTGCCCGCCGCCTACGACCGTGCCACCCCCACGCCCCTCGTCATCAGTTTGCACGCCGGCGCCACTTGGCCCGCCCATCAGATGAACCTCAGTCATTGGAATCGGCTTGCCGACGAACATGGGTTTCTGGTCGTGTACCCTGCGGGCACACCACAGTTGTTTGGGATTGTCAGGGTCTGGCGGACGACCGAGGCCACGGTCATGAAGGACGTCCGATTCATCTCCGACCTGATCGATACTCTCCAGGCGTCATTCAACATCGATGCGACGCGCATTTTCGTCACCGGGATGTCAAATGGCGGCGGATTGGCGTTCGGGTTGTCCTGCGCCCTTTCAGCGAGAGTGGCAGCCATCGGCTTGGTGGCGGCCGCGCAAGAGTTGCCGACCCGATGGTGTTCCCCTTCTCGGCCGGTCCCTGTGATCGCGTTTCATGGAACGGCGGATCCCGTTGTGCCTTTAGGGGCGGCCGCTGGGTGATCCGCTCAATCCTGTGAAGCCCGTGTATCCACCCGTACAAGATTGGGTGGCGGCTTGGGCAGAGCGCGACCACTGCAAGACCCCTCCACCCCAGTCCCAGGTGGCAGCGGATATCAGGCTCTTAGCCTATTCGGACTGCGCGGGGGCTGGGGACGTTGTTCTGTATACCGTGCTCGGTGGCGGCCACTCGTGGCCGGGCGGCAAACCCCCTCCCAAGTGGCGGGTTGGGGCGACGAGCAATAGCGTCGACGCCACTGCGCTGATGTGGACCTTTTTCCGGCAGCACCCGCTCGCCCCCGCACAGCCGCCTAACCCGCACTTGTAGCTGGCCGGAGCGGAAGCGCGACGCAGCCGCGCGGAGTATCTTGACGCTTGGGTCGCGCGGCTGCGCCGCCCACCCCGGCAGCTAAAGTGCAGGGCGTTAGGCGACCCACTGCTGTTCCTTGGCGTATCGGAGGTACCATGTCACGACAATCGATGATTGGCTCAATCCTCTTGCTGTTGACCGTCGGGTGTTCAGGCTCGCCCTCCGGGCCGGAGAACACCCCGCCGCTCCTGCGTGGCATGCTGTTCAATCATCGTCCTACTCTAGCGGACAGTGTGCAGGTTGCGCGATTCGGCCGAGTGGTTGCGGTAGGTGCCGGCGTACTCCCTGGTCTTAGTG
>CAWKMI010000001.1:0-185709 GCA_963850655.1 uncultured Gemmatimonadales bacterium | reverse complement strand
TAACGTAATCGCCAGGAAATCGGGCCACGGCTCGGCAAGGCGAAACCGGATACGCCCGCGATCGGCGACCTCCACCGCGGCGACGCGCTGGCGCATCAATTTTCGTGCCAGGTGCCGCGATAGCGATCGAAGGAAAACTTGACGTCCTCAGCGGTAACCGGATCGCCGTTGTGGAATTCCGCGGTATTATCGCGCAGGACGAAGTCGTAGCTTAGCCCGTCCTCGCTGACCGACCACGATTTGGCCAGGCTCGGCGCCAGGTTCTTACCCGGCATCGGCTTCACCATCGCATCGTGCAGCGCGTAGAGGATCATGAACGGCGTGATGATCCCGGTCGCCTCGGCCGGATCGAACCAGTTCGGCGCCAGCGATACATGCACGCCATAGGTCAGCTCGCTCTTCGCAGGTGCCGCCAGCGCCGACCCCGGCGTCCGGCGACGAACCCGAGCGTCGACAGCAGCAGCAGTTGCCGGCGATCTATCGCGCTGGCGCTATCGTGCGGCGGGCTCGCGGTGCGATCGAGAGGATCGGTCATGCGGTGTTTCTCCCATCGGCCTCGTCTCCGGCGAGGTCCACTGACGGAAGCCTAGCCGACCCCGCAACCGATGTCTCCGGCGTTCTGATGAAGCCGGTACATTGTCAGATCTATACTTCCACGAACCTGGCGAATTCCCTGATCGCAGGGAAGTTCTGCCTCGGCGCCGCCATGCTTTTCGAATTGTAAAATGATTGCAGTTAGTTGCGCTGATCCGGCCGGCGAATTCCCAGGCACGAACAGGGATATTTTTCGAAGCCAAGCAGGGAATTTTCCGTCCGGCTTACAGCGCAAATCTGGGAAAAATGTCTGGGGGTACTGACCCGCGATGCCCTCGGGCCGGCGCTCGATACGATTTGCGTATTATGCCCGCCAATTGCGGCAATTTTGATGGCGTTGCCGCCAGCCCGGTTCGGAGCTCCGGCGGATCACGCGGATGTGCTGACATGGATCTATGAAGGCCATATAGATCGACGCCCGAATGAGTCCGGTTCCGATGACCCCACGCACACGCCAATTCACCATCCTGCTGATCGTCGCGTGCGCGATGTTCATGCAATCCTCGATTCGACGATCATCGCGACGGCGCTGCCGACGATCGCGGGCTCGATCGGCGAGACGCCGCTGCGGCTCAACGTGGCGATCACCTGCTACCTGTTGAGCCTGGCGGTGTTCATCCCGATCAGCGGCTGGACCGCCGACCGCTTCGGCGCCCGGCGTGTGTTCAGCGCGGCGATCGTCGTGTTCACGATCGGCTCGATCGGCTGCGGCCTCGTCCAATTCGCTGTGGATGCTGGTCGCCGCCCGCATCGTGCAGGGCATGGGCGGCGCGATGATGGTGCCGGTCGGCCGGCTGATCCTGCTGCGCACCTTGCCGAGCACCGAACTCGTGCGGGCGATGTCGTATGTCAGCGTGCCGGCCCTGATCGGCCCGATCATGGGGCCGCCGCTCGGCGGCTTGATCGTGACCTACGCCTCGTGGCGCTGGATCTTCTTCATCAACATCCCGATCGGCGTGCTCGGGGTGGTGCTGGTCAACCTGTTCATCGAGAACCTGCGCGAGACGACGGTGCGGCCGTTCGACCTGCCCGGCTTTGTGCTGACCGGGATCGGGCTGGCCAGCGCGATGTTCGCCTTCGAGACGATCGGCCGCGGCGAAGTTCCGATCTTCGTCACATTGGGTCTGCTGGCTCTCGGGGCGGTGTGCATCGTCGCTTTATGTCCGGCATGCGCGGCGGGTCGATCATCCGATCATCGATCTCGCGCTGATGCGCATCCCGACCTACGCGATGACGACGATCGGCGGCTTTCTGTTCCGCATGGGGATGGGGGCGCTGCCGTTCCTGATGCCGCTGATGCTGCAGGTCGGGTTTGGCCTCGAGCGCGCTCAAATCGGGGCGCTGACCTTTGCCAGCGCGGTCGGCGCGATGACCAACAAACTTACGGTCAGCGCCGATCATCCGCGCCTTCGGCTTTCGCCGCGTGCTGATCGGCAACACGGTCATCAGCAGCGGCTTTCTGTTCGCCTATTCGTTTTTCGGCCCGACGACGCCGCATGTCGGCGATCTTCCTGGCGCTGTTGGCCGGCGGCTTTTTCCGCTCGTTGCAGATGACCAGCATCAACACGCTGTCCTATGCCGACGTGCCCTCGAATATGTTGAGCCGCGCCACGAGCCTGACCAGCATGGCGCAGCAGCTGTCGCAGAGCATGGGGGTCGCGACGGGCGCGATGTTTCTCTACATGATGCTCGCGATCCACGGCGAGGCATCGCCGGGACCGAGCGATTTCTCGTTCGCGTTCGCGGCGGTGGCGTTGCTGTCGGTGCTGGCGGTGCCGTTTTTTCTTCGCATGTCACCCGAGGCCGGCGCCGAAGTCAGCGGCCGCCCGGCGCGGGACGCGACGCCGAGCAAGGTGGCAGGCGAGTAAAACCGGTACCATCCGGCTACAGCGCACAGCGCCGGAGAATGCGGCCGTCCGCCGCTTGCCTTGACGCTATCCTGATCCGGGTGGACACTGGTCCAGCGTTTCATCCGAACGTTCTGGTTGATGCGCGGCGGCTGAGAGATCTGATGGTCCCGCTTCGATCGCGGCGATAACAGCAGGAGCCTCCACCCATGGCGTATGACATCGAGCAATTGCTGCGAATGACGCAGGCGCAGCTCGACGAGCTGTTCACGGCCAGCCCCGCCGGCGACATTCCCGACGGCGAGGGCAAGGGTACCGCGATCATCGCCGCCGGCACCGGCGTCACCTCTGAAATCGCCGGTTTCATCAACCATTTCGCCTGGCAGGGCAAGATTTTCGACGCGAAGGCCGGGCTGCTCAAGAACAAGATTCTGCCGTTCGGCATCGCGGCCATCGTCGCCCGGGTCTACAAAGGCGAGAGCTGGTTCGACGGCAAGGAATGCATCGTGCTCGACTACTCGCAGACCTCGCTGGTCGCGCGGCTGGATTCGCGACGAAATCCGGATGATCGAGCCTGGTTTCTACCTTGGCGAGGTGTTTGGCGGCAGGACGCGCCTGTTCCATTTCGCGCTGCAGTTCTGACGGCGGCGCGATCCGAATCGTGTCGCGCCGCGCGCCCTCGACCGGGCGGGTGCGCTCCCGATGATCGGCCATCGCCTGTGGCGCGTCGCTTGCCGCGGCGTCGATGAGAGTCGGCGCGGTGCTGCGGCATGTCTGGGCGCGTGCGGTGGCGCATTCTGGGGCTTGGCGGTGCTGGCGCTCGTCGCGGCCGGCGGTTGGCTGTATTACGACTATCACCGCGATTTCGCCGAAGAACATTTCGACGACCCGGTCAAACAGTTCAAATACGGCTCGACCGGCGGCGACCGTCTCGCGGGCATTCCGGCCGGCATCTTCATGGCGCTGCCGCAATTGTGCCGCGAGTACTTGCCGGGCGAGGGCTGGCAGTCGCTCGGCTTTGTTTTCGAGCCCGGCATGGACCGGCCGGCCGGCACCTCGAAGCGGCACAGCCTGGGGTTTGACCGCATCGCGCTTGAACTGCGCCGCCTGTCACGTCGGGACCTATCGCGAAACCGCGCAGAGCCTGCCGGTCGTCGTCACCGGCATGCCGGCCAACCGCCTCGATCTCGGCGCGCTTCGCGCAATTCCTGACCGATTGCGCCCTCGATGAGCGCTTTAACCCGTGGCAGGTGGTGCAGGCCGCCGAGCGCGCCGGCGCGCATTATTCCCTGCTCGACCGGCTGCTGCTGCAATACATCGCCGTGCCGGCGATGCGCGAGGCGCTGATCCTGGCGCGCTATCGCTTTCGCTTTCTGGCGCATGAAGTGACGCCCGGTCCCGGCCGCTTTGATACGTTCGGACCGGCAAAGGCGCTGCTTGAACTGGCCGTTCGAAAAGCTGCCGCCGCGGGAAATCGGTCGGCATCGTCGATTTTCCATCGCTATGGCTGCAAGGTCCGCGCGCGACGGCGGCAATGCGGCTGCATTGGGACGGCAACAACGACAGCGTCGAGGAGCGCAACCGCAGCGCGGCGTTCGGGAGCGGCGCGGTGCCGACCCTGCTCGACCGCGAATTCGCTGCGCTTCATCGCCGATTGGCTGCGCTCGGAGAAAAACCAGCCGCCGAATTACCCGTTCCCGATCGACACCGAACGGGCGGCGCGCGGCAAGGCCCTGTACGGCGAATACTGCGCCGATTGCCATGGCGCCAGCGGGCGCGATTTCTCCGGCAGCCGGGTCGGCACGGTCGAGCCGATCGCGAAAATCCGCACCGACCCGTGCCGGCTCGACAATTACACGCACGCGCTCGCGGCCGAGCAGGGCAATCTTATACGCCGCCTATCCCGACGAGCGCTTTTCGCATTTCCGCAAGACCGACGGCTACGCCAACCTGCCGCTCGACGGGATCTGGCTGCGCGCGCCCTATCTGCACAACGGCTCGGTCCCGACCGTACGCGACCTGCTCGAACCGGCCGAGAACCGGCCCAAGGTCTTTTATCGCGGTTATGATGTGATCGATCAGCGGCGGCTGGGCTTTGTTGCCGATGTCGCCGAGGAAGGCGGGCGGCAATTCTTCCGCTACGAGACGCAGTGCATCGGCGGACCGGAGAAATGCGCCGGCGAGCCGAACACCGAGAACCGCCACGACGACAATATCTGCGTTCCCGGCAAATGGGCCGGCAACAGCAATCGCGGGCATGACGGGGCGCCTACGGCACCGAGCTTCCGGCCGCCGACAAGGACGCGATCGTCGAATATCTGAAGACGTTCTGATGCGCAGCGCATGCATCGATCCCGATCGCGGCCGCTGGCGCCGCCGAAGACTCGCGATCCGGCTCACCGCCCTGGCGGTTGTCGCTGTCGTGGCCGCCGCGGTCGCGGGGTTTGTCGTCTGGTGGAAATTCTTCTCCAGCGCGCCGCAGCAATTGGCCGACGCGCGGGCGCGATTCCATTACGGCTCGCTCGGCGGCGAGCTGGTGGCCGGAATCCCCTATCCGATCTTCATGATCCTGCCGCGGGTGTTTCCCGACCTGGTCGAACGCTACGCCACCGCCGGCTACGGACCGGAGAAGGCCGGATATGGCGGCTACGGCGCGTTCGGGCTCGCCTGGGAGGAGGGAGAACGGCTGCCGGTCGGATTGTCGATCAAGCGGCTCGGCTACGAGCGCGTCACCCTCAATTGCGCGCTGTGCCACACCGCGAGCTATCGGCTCGGCCCGGACGCGCCGCCGCAATTCGCGGTCGGCGGCCCGGCGCATACGCTGAACCTGCAGGGATTGCTGCGCTTTCTGATCGCGGCCTCGCATGATGCGCGCTTCACCGCCGGCGCGGCTGCTGCCGGAAATCGCGCTGCATTTCCCGCTCGATGCGCTCGACTGGGCGAACTACTCGCTTGTCCTCATCCCGGGCACCCGCGCCGCCTTGCGGCTCGCCGAACACGAACTCGGCTGGATGGAACAGAAGCCCGCCTGGGGGCCGGGACGCGACGACGCGTTCAACCTGCCGAAATTCATCCTGACCCAGACGCCGTGGGACGACACGGTCGGGAACACCGATTTTCCGGCGCTGTGGCGGCTGCACAACCGCGCGGGCGGGCTTCTGCACTCGGCCGGCGAGGCGAAAAACCTTTACGCCGTCGTCGCGACCTCGGCGATCGGCATCGGCTCGCTGCCCACCGACGAATTCGAGCCGCGCAACGAGTGGCTCGAAGTCGTTCATCGCCAAGCTCGAACCGCCGCCGTTTCCGGGAAAAATCGACGCCGAACTGGCCGCGTCGCGGCGAAGTTGTTTTCGCCGCGAGCTGCGGCGGCTGTCACGCGGAAGCAGGCGCCCGGACCGGCACCGCGATCCCGCTTGCCGAGATCGGGACCGATCCCGAGCATGTGCTGGCGTGGCGTCAGCGCAACGCCGACCGCATGAACAAGGTCGTGCGGCTGCTCGGCGCGAGCAACGCCGATGTACAGGGGGCGCAGGACGGCTATGTCGCCCGCCCGCTGGTCGGGGTCTGGCTGCTCGGCCCCTATCTGCACAACGGATCGGTGCCGACGCTGTACGGACCTGCTGTCGCCGCCGGAGCAGCGGCCCAGCGCTCTTCTATCGCGGCTACGACGTCGTCGATCCGGAGAAAATCGGCTTCGTCTCGACCGGACCGCAAGCCGCAGCCGAAGGGCTTCCGCTTCGATACGACGCAGCGCGGCAACGGCAATGGCGGGCATCTATACGGCACAGAACTTGACGAAGCCGACAAGCGCGCCCTGCTCGAATACCTGAAGACGCTGTAGCGCGATGCTGCCGCAATCGGCCGTGCTGGTCATGGCGCCGATCGCCGAGGCGCGGGAGGCAGAGCTGCATGCGCTGCTCGGCTCGCTCAATCAGCAGCCGGGCTGGGCCGATCCGAACAACGCGCTGGTTCCGTTCGGGAAACTCGACCGGCTTCATCTGGCGCGGTTTGTCATTCTGCGCGATCCGTGCCCCGACGACATCCGGGTCCACGGTCTGCCGCCGCTGAGCTTGCGGCCGGCTGCTGGCGTTGTTCGCCGATTGCGACGGACCGGCCGACGCGTTTCTTGTCGAACTGGCGCGAATTTGCGGTCCCGGGCTTGCGGCAGATCTTCGGGTGCTGCGAGGGCTTCGACGCCGGCGCCGATCTGCTCGCCTGGCTGCGCCGGCAACGGCATCCGGTGGCCGCCAACTACGTCAATTGGATCGGCCGCACCGTGCGCCAGATCCGCGAGGAAGCGGCGCTGCACGAGGCGCTCTCGGCCTGGCTCGAGGCGAATGCCGCCACGGTGGCCAGCGACCCGCCGCGGACCATCCGCGACCGGCTGATCGGGTTTGTTGGCGAGCAGCGGCGGGAGGGCGCGCTGACCCTGAGCCCGCCGGAGCCAACTCCGCTCGGCTGGCGGCTGCGCGACCTGCTGCACGCGGTCGGCGTGCCGCTTGCTGCTGCTCGTCGCCAGCCCGCTGCTGATCCTGTACCTGCCGCTGTTCCTCTGGCTGCTGCGGCGTCACGAAAGGCGCGATCCCGAGATCCCGCTGCGGCCCGATCCGGACCACCGCGCGCGGATCGCCGCTCGCGAAGACCACGACGTCAGCAACTCGTATATCGTCCTGGGCTATCTCAAACCGGGGCTGTTCCGGCTGTCGACCGGTCGTGTTTCTGCTGTGGCTGACCGATTACGGCGCCCGGCACATCTTCAATCGCGGCCACCTGGCGCGGGTGCAGACAATCCATTTTGCCCGCTGGGTCTATCTGAACGGCCGCAAGCAGCTGTTCTTCGCGAGCAATTACGATGGCTCGCTCGAAAGCTACATGGACGACTTCATCAACAAGGTCAGCTGGGGATTGAACCTGCTATTCAGCAATGGCGTCGGCTACCCGCGGACGCGACTGGCTGATCCGCGAGGGCGCAATGAACGAACAAAAGTTCAAGTATCATATCCATCGCCACCAGCTGCCGGTCGAGGTCTGGTACAAGGCCTATCCTGGGCTGACGGCATTCGACCTGCTGCGCAACAGCCGCATCCGCCAGGGCCTCGACCAAGGGATCCAAAGGCACGCGATGTCCGATGACGAGATCCGCGAATGGCTGAACCTGTTCTAGGCTCCGGCGCCCGCCCGGCGGGCTCCGAATCCGTCGCCGAATTCGACGATATCCAGGCCATCGTGCGCTTCGGTCACGGCCAGCTGCCCGCCGCCGCGTTCTGGCTGCTGCGTATCGCCGATCCCGCGGCGGCGCGCGAATGGCTCGGCCGCGCTCCGGTGACCAGCGCGGTCAGCCGAAATCCGCCGCCCGACACGGCCTTGCAGGTGGCCTTCACCGCCGAGGGACTGCGGGTGCTGGGGCTGCCCGACGCAGTGATGGCGGGCTTTTCGGACGAATTCAACGCCGGCATGGCGGGCGACGAAAGCCGCTCGCGCCGGCTCGGGGATGTCGGCGACAACGCGCCGTCGCGGTGGCGTTGGGGCGCCTCCGGCAATCTGCCGCATCTGCTGGTCATGCTGTATGCGCTGCCGGAGCGGCTGGCCGACTGGCAGCGCGAGATCATGGGGCCGCTATGGGACCATGCCTTCGCGCCGGTCGAGCGGCTCGATACGGCCTTGCTGGACGGCAACGAGCCGTTCGGCTTCGCGGACGGCGTGAGCCAGCCCGAAATCGATTGGGGCCGCGGCGCCGTGGCCGGCGAACTCGAGCTCGAGTACCGCAACACGGCCGCGCTCGGCGAATTTCTGCTCGGCTACCCGAACGAATATAACAGGTACACCGACCGCCCCTTGCTCGATCCGGGCGACGGGCGCCGCGACGCTGCTGCCCCGCGCCGAGGACGACCCGGCCAAACGCGATCTCGGCCGCAACGGCACGTACCTTGTGCTGCGCGACCTGCGGCAGGACGTCCGCGGATTCTGGGAGTTCCTCGAGCGGCAAGCCGCCGCGACCGGCGCATCGGCGCGGGACCTCGCCGAGAGCATGGTCGGCCGCTCGATGCGCGGCCAGCCGCTGGCGCATCCCAGCGATCGGCCCATCCCCGGCGTCCCGTTCGATGACGCGCTGAACAGCTTCACCTTCGCGGGCGATGCCGATGGCGCCGTTTGCCCGCTCGGGGCGCATATAAGGCGCGCCAACCCGCGCAACGCCGACATGCCGGGAGGACCGGGCGGACCGCTTTCCCGGCTCGTCCGCATCCTCGGTTTTGCCCGCGGTGGTGTGCGCGACGATCTGGTGGCGCCGGCCCGGTTTCATCGCATCCTGCGGCGCGGACGCAAATACGGCGGTGACGGTTTGCCGGACGAGGAGCGCGGGATGCGGCTTCGTCTGCCTCAACGCCAATATCGCGCGACAATTCGAGTTCGTGCAGAACGCCTGGCTGATGAGCACCCATTTCGGCGGCCTCGCCGGAGAAAGCGATCCGCTGCTCGGTAATCGGCATCCTATCCCGGGCTGCCCGGCGACGGGCGCTTTCACCGATCCACGGCCGGATGGCGTACCGCGGCGCCTCACCGGGCTGCCGCAATTCGTCACCGTGCGGGGCGGCGCGTATTTCTTTCTGCCGGGGCTGCGCGCCCTGCGATACCTCGCCAGCATGCCGGGGGGACAGGCAATGAACGGCACGTCGTCGGACGCTTCACCTCTGCGCACCTCCGAGGTGTTGGCCGGCGAACTCGAAGCGATCTTCGGTGCCCACGCCGAACCGGTCGTCGGCTGCGGCAACAGCCGGCGGGCCCGAAGATGAAGCCGCGAAATTGGCGCAGGTCCGGAGTTGCCGCCCACTGCCTCCAGCCGGCGGCTCTGTGCCTGTCCGGCGGCGGCATCCGCAGCGCCGCGTTCGCGCTCGGCATCCTGCAGGCGCTCGCGCGCGCCAATCTGCTGACCCGGTTTCACTACCTGTCGACCGTTTCGGGCGGCGGCTATATCGGTTCGTGGCTGTCGGCCTGGATTTATTGGGCCGGCGGCTCGCGTCCGGTCTGGCCGGGACTGCGTGCGGCTCCGGGGACGCGAAAGCGAGCCGCCGCCGATCAGCCATATCCGTCAATACAGCAACTACCTGACGCCGCGGGTCGGGGCGCTGTCGAGCGATACCTGGGCGGCCGTCGCGATCTATGGCCGCAACCTCGTTCTGAACTGGCTCATTTTGATGCCCGCTCTGTGGCTGCTGGTTCTTGCGCCGAAGGTGATCGCCGCCGGGAACCAGCTGGCGCGGGCAGGAGCGTTGCCGGAAGCAGCCGGGGCGATCGCGCTCGCCGCGGCCGCCCTGTGCACGATCGCAGCCTCCTGGTACACAACGCTCGGCCGCGTGTCGGATCGCAGCTTTTGCCTGTTCGGCTGGAGCGCGCAAACCAGCTTCCTGGTCGCCGGGCTGCTGCCGCTGCTCCTAGCCGGCGCAATCATCACATCTCTGGTCAACCAGAAGCTGAATCACATCGGATGGATCAATGACGGACTGGCACCGCTTGCGATGTTCGCCGGTGGCGTGGCGCTGGTTTATCTTCTCGGCTTCCTGCTCGCCATTCCAGGTCAATTACACCCGCCGAATGGCCGCCACGCGGGGGTGCAATGGGGGCGGGATGCCGCGGCCTGGATCGCCGCCGGCCTGATCTGCGGCGCCGTCCTTTGGCTTGGTGTGCGCGGCTATATCCGTATGCCCGACTGCATCCTGCTGGCCGGCCCTGGTCCGGTATCGCCGGATTGCTCCGGCTCTGCAGAGCGCCCGACGGGTCGATCGTGCTGGACGCCAAGTCGGTGCTCGTCGTCTTCGGCATGCCGTTCTTTCTTCTTGCCGTATTGATCGGGACAGCTCGTGTTCGTGCCTGCTTCGCAGCTACAGTCCGCGCGGCGATTTCGAGCGCGAATGGCTGGGCCGCGCGTCCGGCTGGCTGATCGTCGTTGGCCTGGCCTGGATGATCGGGTCGACCCTGGTGCTGTTCGCCTCGGCGAGCGATGAGCGGGGCGTTGCTGCTCGGCAAAAGTTTCGAGGGATGGCTGGTGCCGCTCGGGGGCGTCGCCGGTATCGCTTCGGCGGTGCTCGGCACGAGTTCATTCACCGGTAAGGGCTGACGGCACGCCGGGCTGGCGGTCGGTAGCCGTCAATCTCGGACTTGTGGATCGCCGCAGCGATTTTCGGCGCGGCGGTCGTGATGGGATCGTCGATCGCATTCGACCAGATCATTTTCGGCAGATCCCTTGCAGCAATCGCTGCTGTTTACCTATGACCTCGGCAGCCTGTCCAGGTAGCGAAGACCGAGCGGCGGCCGGACGCAGCTGCCTATCTCGCGCAGTGGCGGAACCTGATCGTCACGACCGTGCTTCTGGCGGCCGGCTGGATTGCGGCCGGCTGGTTCGTCAACCCGAACCGCTTCTCGCTGCACGCGCTTTACCGCAACCGGCTGATCCGCGCCTTTCTCGGTGGGCCGCATCTGGCTACCCCGCGACGACCGGCGCCGGCGTCGGCCGAACCTGTTCACCGGTTTCGACGCAGCCGACAATCTGCGCATGGCGACGCTGTGGCCGCCGCACCGAGGCGGCAGAGCCGGGATTGGCGGCCGTTTCATGTCATCAACATCGCGCTGAACGTAGTCGGCGGACGCAACCTCGCCTGGCAGCAGCGCAAGGCCGAGTCCTTTCGTCGTGACCCCGCTCGCCTGCGGCAGCGACGGCCCGGGCTATCGGCCGACGAACGAGTACGGCGACCCCAACAACGGCATTTCGCTTGGCACCGCGATGGCTGTTTCAGGCGCCGCGGCAAGCCCGGCGATGGGCTACCACTCCTCTCCGCTAGTAAGCCTGCTGCTGGCCGTGCTCAATGTCCGCCTGGGCTGGTGGCTCGGCAATCCCGGGAAGGCGGGCGACCGGACGTATCGAAAGGACGGACCGGCTCTGGCGTTCGGTCCGTTCTTCTCGGAACTGTTCGGCTTGACGACGGACGACCGCCCTTATGTGTACCTGTCCGACGGCGGTCATTTCGAGAATCTCGGCCTTTACGAGATGGTGCGCCGGCGCTGCGCGCTGATCGTCGTCAGCGACGCCGGCCAGGACGGCGGATGCGATTTCGCCGATCTCGGCAACGCCGTGCGCAAGGCTAGGATCGATCTCGGGGTCGAGATCGAGTTTACGACCCTCGACCTGTTTCGACCGCCCGAGCCGCCTCGCCCCGACTGGTGCCGACCGCTTTATGCGATCGGCACGATACGCTATCCCGAGCCGGGCGCCGCCACGGGCAAGATCCTTTATCTGAAGCCCGGATTGCGCGGTGGGGAGTCGGCCGACATTGTCGCCTATGCCCGCAGCTCGCGGGATTTCCCGCACGAACCCACCGGCGATCAATGGTTCGACGAATCGCAGTTCGAAGCCTATCGGGCGCTCGGCGAGCACGCGATGCAGCTGATGATCGGCCGTCATGATGCCGATCTGCCGTCGCTGATCGCCAGGCTCAAATGTATGGATCCAGGATCGATGACGCGAGACCGATCATTCCAACGTGTTCTGGGAACATCCGAGCGGCAACGGATCGACCGCTTTGCGAGGAACGGTGCATCGCGGGTGCCCTGGATGCCGTACTAATCCGGATCTCATATCTTAAAGCCCCCCGATGAGGAGCGAACAACTCTGATGACCGCCATTGCCGATATCCGTGCCCGCGAGATTCTCGACAGCCGCGGCAACCCGACCGTCGAGGTCGAGGTCACGTTGGACAGCGGCGCCGTCGGGCGGGCGGCGGTGCCGTCGGGCGCCTCGACCGGGGCGCATGAGGCGGTCGAGAAGCGCGACGGCGACGCGAAGCGCTATGGCGGGCGCGGCGTGCGCGAGGCGGTCGCGGCCGTCAACGGCGAGATCTTCGACGCGCTGTCGGGGTTCGACGCGGCCGACCAGCTCCGGATCGACCGCACGCTGATCGAACTCGACGGCACGCCGAACAAGGGCCGGCTCGGCGCCAACGCGGTGCTCGGGGTCAGCCTGGCCTGCGCCAAGGCGTCGGCGATCGAGCTCGAACAGCCGCTCTATCGCTATGTCGGCGGCGTCTTCGCGCGCACCCTGCCGGTGCCGATGATGAACATCGTCAATGGCGGCGTGCACGCCGACAACCCGATCGACATCCAGGAATTCATGATCATGCCGGTCGGCGCGCCGAGCGTTACCGACGCGATCCGCATCGGCTCGGAAATCTTCCACGCGCTGCGCCGCAAACTGCACGATGCCGGGCACAACACCAATGTCGGCGACGAGGGCGGGTTCGCGCCGAACCTCGCCTCGGCCGACGCGGCGCTGTCCTTCGTGATGCAGGCGATCGAGGCGGCCGGCTATCGCCCCGGCGAGGATGTCGTGCTGGCGCTCGACCCGGCCTCGACCGAATTCTACCGCGACGGCAAATACCACCTCGAAGGCGAGGGCAAGGTGCTCGATGCCGCCGGCATGGTCGCCTATTACGCCGATCTGGTCGCCCGCTACCCGATCGTGTCGATCGAGGACGGCATGGCCGAGGACGATTGGGACGGCTGGGCGCTGTTGACCCGCGAGCTGGGCAGCCGCGTGCAGCTGGTCGGCGACGACGCGTTCGTGACGAACCCGAAGCGCCTGCGGGACGGCATCGCGCGCGGCGTCGGCAACGCGGTGCTCGTCAAGGTCAACCAGATCGGCACCCTGTCCGAGACCCTGGAGACGATCGAGATCGCGACGCGCGCCGGCTATGGCGCGGTGATCTCGCACCGCTCGGGCGAGACCGAGGACACGACGATCGCCGATCTCGCGGTCGCGACCAATTGCGGGCAGATCAAGACCGGGTCGCTGTCGCGCTCCGACCGGCTCGCCAAATACAACCAGCTGATCCGCATCGAGGAGCAGCTCGGCGATTCGGCGCCCGTACCCGGGCCGCGCGGATCATCTGCGCGATCGCTGAATCCCGGCGCAGTCGCCGACGTGCCGCGCGCAGATGTGCTTGGCGCCGTTGACCGTGGCAGTACGGTCGCGCGCTCATCGTGATCTTTCGGCATGATCGTGATGCGCGAGATGCGCAAGCGCGCGCGGGCGCTGGCCGGGCCGGTCCTGGGCATCGTGCTGACCGGCTATTTCGGCTATCACCTCGTCGAGGGCGATCGCGGGCTGCGCGCCTGGGTGCGCATCTCGCAGGATCTTGCGGCAGGCTCAAGGAGCAGCTGGCCGTCGCATCGGCCAAGCGCGCCGAGCTGCAGCACCGGGTCGCGCATATGCGCGCCGACCACGTCGATCCGGACCTGCTCGAGTCGCAGATCCGCAAGACGCTCGATGTCCTGCGTCCCGACGAGATCGTGATCCCGGTGCCGCCCGACGAGCGCTGACCGCGAGGCTCGGCCACCGGTGCCGACCTGCCGGCTGTCGGCATTGGCGCCGGCGTCGCCCCGTGGCTTGCCGTTTCCGCTGCGGCCAAAGTATTGATCCCCGCCCCGTTGCAAACCGCGGGGTTTCACCCCATCCTTCGGGGGCAGCCCGGAGGGAGCCCGATGCCCGTCATGCGCAAGGCCAAGGCGGCGAAACCGGCCGAGGCTCCGATGCCTCGCCCGAGGCGCTGAAGCGCTATTACACCGACATGCTGCTGATCCGGCGCTTCGAGGAGCGCGCCGGGCAGATGTACGGCATGGGGCTGATCGGCGGCTTCTGCCATCTCTATATCGGGCAGGAGGCGGTCGTCGTCGGCATGCAGGCGGCGCTCGAGGAGGGCGACACGGTCGTCACCTCCTACCGCGACCACGGCCACATGCTGGCCTGCGGCATGGACCCGAAGGGCGTCATGGCCGAACTGACCGGCCGCCGCGGCGGCTATTCGCACGGCAAAGGCGGCTCGATGCACATGTTCAGCCCGGAGAAGAATTTCTTCGGCGGCCACGGCATCGTCGGCGCGCAGGTGCCGATCGGCACCGGTCTCGGCTTTGCCCATCGCTACCGCGAGGACGGGCGGATTTCGGTCACCTATCTCGGCGACGGCGCGATCAACCAGGGCCAGGTCTACGAGAGCTTCAACATGGCCGCGCTGTGGAAGCTGCCGGTCGTCTATGTGATCGAAAACAACCGCTACGGCATGGGCACCTCGGTCACCCGCGCCTCGGCCCGCACCGACCTGTTTCACCGCGGGATGGCCTACGGCATCCCCGGCGAGCAGGTCGACGGGATGGATGTCGTCGCGGTTCACGAGGCCGCTCTCGCGGCGGCCGAGCACGCCCGCTCCGGCGAGGGGCCGATCATCCTCGAAATGCTGACCTATCGCTATCGCGGCCATTCGATGTCCGACCCGGCGAAATACCGCACCAAGGAAGAAGTCGACCGGATGCGCACCGAGCACGATCCGATCGCGCAGCTGCGCCAGCGCCTGCATCGACGAGCATGTCGCCGACGAGGACGAGTTGCGGCAGATCGAGCGGCGCGCCCGCGACATCGTCGCCGAGGCGGCGCAATACGCGCAGGAATGCCCGGAGCCGGACCCGGGCGAATTGTGGACCGATGTGCTGGCCGAAGCCTAGACGGAAAGGGCCTGAGCGGAAGGTCGATAGCGGGCGGCGCGATCGCGACCGGCCGGGAGGGATGCCGAGGAGCGGCGAGGAGCAATGACTAGCGAAGTGCTGATGCCGGCGCTGTCGCCGACGATGACCGAAGGCAAGATCGCGCGCTGGGTCAAGAGCGAGGGCGACACGGTCAGGGCCGGCGACGTTCTCGCCGAGATCGAGACCGACAAGGCGACGATGGAGGTCGAGGCGGTCGATGAGGGCGTGCTCGCGAAAATCGTCATTCCCGAGGGCACCGACCATGTCGCGGTCAACACGCCGATCGCGCTGATCGCCGAGAACGGCGAGGATGTCGAAGAGGTCGATGCCGCGCGTCAGCCGGCCGCCACGGTGCCACCGCGCGCACGCTCAGGGGCTGACCCGGCGGCCGGCGCCTCGCCTCCGGACGCAGCGCGCCGAAGCGACACCGCCACCTCGCGCCGCGCGCGCGCCCGGCAAGCAGCTCGCGCCGAGGCGCGGCCGCAAGCCGCGCCGCAGTCCCGAGGAATATACGGGAAAGACCGTCACGATGACGGTGCGCGAGGCGCTGCGCGACGCGATGGCCGAGGAGATGCGGCGCGACGACAGCGTGTTGCTGCTCGGCGAGGAGGTCGGCGAATACCAGGGCGCCTACAAGGTCAGCCAGGGCCTGTTGCAGGAATTCGGGCCGCGCCGCGTCATCGACACGCCGATCACCGAGCACGGTTTTGCCGGGCTCGGGGTCGGCGCCGCCTTTGCCGGCCTCAGGCCGATCGTCGAGTTCATGACGTTCAATTTCGCCATGCAGGCGATGGACCAGATCATCAACTCGGCGGCCAAAACGCGCTATATGTCGGGCGGCCAGATGGCGGCCCCGCTCGTGTTCCGCGGCCCGAACGGCATCGCCTCGCGCGTCGCGGCGCAGCATTCGCAATGCTATGCGAGCTGGTACGCGCATGTCCCGGGGCTCAAGGTCGTCGCGCCCTATACCGGGGCCGACCACAAGGGGCTGCTGAAATCGGCGATCCGCGACCCGAACCCGGTCATCTTTCTCGAGCACGAGCTGGTCTATGGCGAGAGCTTTCCGGTGCCCGACGACCCCGAGTTCCTGGTGCCGATCGGCAAGGCGCGGATCGCGCGGGCCGGCGAGCATGTCACGATCGCGGCCTTCTCGCGCATGGTGAAGCTGGCGCTGCAGGCCGCCGAGGAGCTGGAGAATGCCGGCATTTCCGCCGAGGTGATCGATTTGCGCTCGCTGCGGCCGTTCGATATCGGGACCGTTGTCGAATCGGTCAAAAAGACCAACCGGATCGTCGCGGTCGAGGAGGGCTGGCCGTTCGCCGGGATCGGGTCGGAGATCGCCGCGATCGTCATGGAGGAATGCTTCGACTGGCTCGACGCGCCGTTAAAGCGGGTCACCGGCAAGGACGTGCCGCTGCCCTACGCGGCCAATCTCGAACGGCTCGCCACGCCGCAGGTCGAGGACATCGTCGCCGCCGCCCGCGAGGTGGCGTACCGGTAGCCGACCCTCCCCTCCATCGTCATTGCGAGCGAAGCGAAGCAATCTCGCCGCAGGTTCGCTGGCCGATCGAGATTGCTTCGCCGCCCTCCGGGCTTCTCGCAATGGCGACCTAACGGGTGTTTTGGACCATGCCCATCGAAATCCGCATGCCGGCGCTGTCGCCGACGATGACCGAAGGCAACCTCGCCCGCTGGCTGAAGAAAGAGGGCGACGAGGTCCATGCGGGCGACGTCATCGCCGAGATCGAGACCGACAAGGCGACGATGGAATACGAGGCGGTCGACGAGGGCCGGATCGGCAAGATCATCGTTCCCGAAGGCGCGCAGGGCATCAAGGTCAACGAGCCGATCGCGGTGCTGCTCGAAGAGGGCGAGGACGACGCCGCGCTCGCCGATGTCGGGAGCGCGGAGCGCCCGACCGCGCCCGCTTCCCAGAAGGGGGTGGAGGCCGAGGCCGGCGAAACTAGCGCGGCGCCGCTGCCAATCGGTCCGACGCAAGCGCCGCCGCCAGCCCCTCACCCCGACCCTCTCCCCGCGGGCGGGGAGAGGGAGGGACCCGCCGATCCCCGGACAAGCCGGGGAGGAGGGTGAGGGGCAGCGGGAGACGCCGCGCGGCAACGGCGAAGGCCCGCATTTTCGCCAGCCCGCTGGCGCGGCGCATGGCGGTGCATGCCGGGCTCGATCTGGCGCGGATCCGCGGCTCCGGGCCGCAGGGCCGCATCGTCAAGGCCGATATCGAGCAGGCGCTGGCGCAACAGGACGCGGCGCAGCCTGGCTGCCCGGTCGGCCGAGGCTGCGGTTCAGCCGCCCGAAGCCGCCACGATCGCGGCCGGCGTCGGGACTGAGCTATCATCAGCCCCGTCCGTCCCGGTTTTCGCGAAGGAGCAGGTGCTGGCGCTGGCCGGCAACCCGCCCTACACCGAAAAGCCGCATACCGCGATGCGCCGCGTCATCGCCAGGCGGCTCGCCGAATTCAAAGCAGACCGTCCCGCATTTCTATATGTCGGTCGATTGCACGATCGACGAACTGTTGAAGACGCGCGCCGCGCTCAACGCGAAATCGGACAAGTACCGCATCTCGGTCAACGATTTCGTGGTCCGGGCCGCGGCGCTGGCGTTGCGGCAGGTGCCGGCGGCCAATGCGTCATGGAGCGACGACGCGATCCTCTTGTGGGAGCGGGTCGATATCTCGGTCGCGGTGGCGCTCGACGACGGGCTGATCACGCCGATCGTCAAGGCCGCCGACCAGAAGGGCCTGGCGCAGATCGCCGCCGAGACCAAGGACCTCGCCGAGCGCGCCCGTAACGGCAAGCTGAAGCTGGAGGAGTTCCAGGGCGGCACGTTCTCGATCTCGAACCTCGGGATGTACGGCATCCGCGACTTCGCCGCGGTCATCAACCCGCCGCAGGGCTGCATCCTGGCGGTCGGCGCCGGCGAGCCGCGCCCTGTCGTGCGGGACGGCCAACTCACGGTCGCGACGGTAATGACCTGCACCTTGTCCTGCGACCACCGGGTCGTCGATGGCGCGGTCGGCGCGCAATTCCTCGCCGCCTTCAAGCGGCTGATCGAAGACCCGCTGACGATGCTGCTGTAATTTCACAGCCTGGATCGACTAGGCGTCCGAGCCGGCTTGGCCACCCCGCGCCATCGCGCCATGGCTCTCATATTTGCGGGTGACATCCAGAAACTGAGATGTCAGCGTAACCAGAAGCAGGGTCGGTCGTAGAATGGGGCTGGAGCCATGGATAAGGACACGGTCTCGGAACCACTAAACCCATTGGGCAATAACACCAGAGTGTTGGTTCAACCCGACGACGGGGTTCTGCCGCTGCTGGAGTTGGTTGGCAATGCCGAACGCTCGATCTGGATCAAGCAGTTCACGTTTACCCACCCGGCTCTGCTGAATGCGATAATCACGGCGCATAATACCGGCCGAAACGTCAGGGTGATGCTGAACCCACATCGATCATCGGGCGATCGCGCCAATGATGTCGCCTATGCAGCGCTCGAGGAGGCTGGCGTCACTCTGCAATGGACCAGCCCCAGCTTTGCTGTCACCCACGAGAAATCGATGCTGATCGACGACCGGTTGGCTGTAATCGCAACGTTTAACTTCTGTGAGAAATATTTCACCCAGACGCGAGACTACGGACTGGTCACCGAACGGCCAGCGGAGGTGACTGAAATTCGGAACTGCTTCGAAGCGGACTGGGGGCGTAAATCGTTTCATCCTGCACCGGGCACGGCGCTGCTGTGGAGTAACCATAATTCCCGTAATGGCATGAGCGCCTTCATCGATGCGGCACGGCACAGCCTCGACATCCAGCACCCAAAATTTGTTGACGCCACGATCCTGGAGCGGGTCGTTCAGGCGACCCGCCGCGGCGTGAATGTGCGGGTCTTATGCGGTGGCAAGCACGGTATTAGCGAGTGGGACGTGTTGGATACGTTTGCATCACTCAGGGTAATGGGCCAGCTGGGCGTTAGGGTACGTAAGCAGAAGAATGTACGCTTGCATGCCAAGCTGTTGATTGCCGACGAACATAGCGCTTTGATTGGCTCGATGAATATCGACCGCAGCGCATTCGATCTGCGTCGCGAATTGGGTGCGGTGGTGACATCGAAAGCGGCGATACGGCGCTTGACCAGCACGTTCGAGGACGACTGGCATGCCGCGCACAACTATGAGGCGCCAGATCCTTTGTTATCGCACGCGCATGTGGAAGACGATTTCCCGCACGATCCGGACCTTGTTCATGAGTGAGATCCCCACGGTTTCGGTCTGGCGAATCGCAATCGCATTCAATCAAATCGCGCTGGCAAGTTTCGGAGGTGGCCTCTCTGCCTGGTCGCGGCAATTGGTGGTCGAGCAGCGGCGATGGATGACCGATGAGGAATTCCTTAGCGCCATGACGGTCTGCCGCGTGCTGCCGGGCGCCAATCAGGTGAATCTGGCGGTATTCGTGGGAGCCCGCTTGCGCGGTATCCCCGGAGCGATCGCCGCTGTCACGGGTCTGCTCGCGGCGCCGATGGTGATAGTTCTGGGGCTTGGAACACTCTATTTCACGCATCGCCACGACGCTTCGGTAGAGGCGGTTTTACGTGGCATGACCGCCGCAGCGGTGGCGTTGAGCCTCTCGATGGCATATCGGACCGGTCGGGGCTGTCTTCGAAGCACTGTCGCCTGGGCTCTGTTCGCGGGCGCGCTCGTGGCAACCGCGGTGCTACGTGTGCCATTGCTGGTCGTGCTTGCGGTGCTCGCGCCGCCCGCGATGTGGTGGGCTTGGCCGCGTCAGCGACAGGCAGGCACGTGACGCCTGCAACAGCACTGCACCTCTGCGTTTTGTTTGGGGGCGCCTCGCTGATGTCGATCGGCGGCGGCAACTCGGTGGTGCCCGACATCGAATTGCAAGCGGTGGACACTTACCATTGGCTCACGCGTGGCCAATTCGCCGATTTGTTCGCGTTGGCGCAGGTGGCGCCGGGACCGAGCATCCTGATCGTGACTTTGGTCGGCTACGCCGTGGCCGGTGTGTCGGGCGCGATACTCGCAACCTTGGCAATGGTGCTGCCCGCTGCCGCCCTGGTGCTGGTGTTCGCTCGCTTTTGGGAGCGTGCGCGCACTTCACGCTGGCGGTTCGCGTTTGAACACGGACTGGCACCCATTGCCGTCGGCCTGATCGCGTCGAGTGGTGTCATAGTAGCGCGCGGCGCCGATCACGGCCTTGCTCAATACGCGCTGACGGCGCTGGCGACGGTGCTTTTCTGCACCACAAGGGTGAACCCAATCCTGGTGGTAAGCCTCGCCGGTCTGGTCGGTTGGCTGGGTCTGGTGTGAGCCTTTGTGCAGCAACAGGTTGGTGACTGCGATCATCTCGACCAAACGAAGCCAACCGGTCAGCTGTCAAATGGCAGAAGTCAGCGGTGGGTCGGAATTGGAACCATCTCGTTTATCGATTGCGCTGGGTTAGCAACGAGGTTGGACCCAGGCGGCGGCGTCGAACATCGCTTCGTCGCGGAAGCGGGGGCCGACGAGTTGGATGCCGAGCGGCAGGCCCTTTTGGGCCGGTGGCGGCGGGCAGGGTCACGCACGGGGCCCAGGCCAGGGTCCAGATCGAATTGAAGCTTGGGTCGCCGGTCGAGCCGAGGCCTTCGGGCGCCTCGCCGGCGGCGCTCGGGGTCAGCAGCAGATCGACATCGGAGAAGATGTCGTCGAGGTGACGGCGGAATGCTTCGGCGGTCTCGATCGCCTCGACATAGGCGGCGAGCGGCAATTCGCGGCCCGGGGTCAGCACCGTGTCGCGCAGGACCTGGCTGACCTGCTCGTGGTGTTGGTCGTATTCGTAGGCGTAGTTGCGCGCCGCCTCGAAATTGAAGATGCGGCGGTGGTGTTCGAGGATGTTGGCGAATTCCGGCGCGAAGCCTATGTCGGAAACCCGCGCGCCGGCCGCCGACAGTTTCGCGGCGGTGCGTTCGATCAGCGCCTGCGTCGCGCGCGTCGGCGCGCTCCCAGGCGGGGGTGCGGCACAGGCCGATGCGCGGCGCCGACACGCTGCGGTCGATGTCGCGGCGCGGTGCGTCGAGTATCGCGGCGCGCAGCGGCGGCATGTCGTCGAGGCCGCGGCAGAGAATGCCGAGCGTGTCGAGGTTGTGGCATTGCAGCTTGATGCCGCTGCGGCTGAATTCGCCGAAGCTCGGCTTGTAGCCGACGACGCCGCAGAACGCCGACGGGCGGATCACCGAGCCGCCGGTCTGCGTGCCGAGCGCCGCCGGCACCTGGAAATCGGCAACCGCCGCCGCCGAGCCGCTCGACGAGCCGCCGGGCGTGTGCGCCGGGTTGTGCGGGTTGACGGTTTCGCCCGGAAAGCGGTTGGCGAACTCGGTCGTCACCGTTTTCCCCATGATCGTGCCGCCGGCCATGCGCAACAGCGCGACGCAGGCGGCGTCGGCGAACGGCCGGTTGCCGCGATAGATCGGCGAGCCGTGCTCGGTCGGCATGTCGGCGGTGTCGATGATGTCCTTGATCCCGATCGGCAGACCGGCCAGCAGGCCGGGCCGCCCGGCGCGGTCGGCGGCGCGGGCCTGCGCCAGCGCCTGCTCCGGTTCGAGCCACCTCCAGGCCTTGACCGACGCGCGCTCGGCGGCGCGGTCGAGACAGGCGCGGGTCAGCGCCTCGGCGGTCAGCGCGCCGGACGCGAGCTGCGCGATCGCCTCGGCGGCGGAGAGCTGGTTTGGTTCGTGTCATTGCCGTGCTCCCCAGCATGCGCGCTCGACCCACAGCCCGATATCGAGCAGCCTTGCGTCGTCGTGGCGGCGTCCGACCAGCTGGATGCCGACCGGCAGCCCGTCCGGCCCCTGCGCCGGCCGGCAACGTCAGGCACGGCATGTAGAGCACCGTCCACAACGCGTTGAACACCGCCGAGCCGGTCGAGCCGAGCCTTTTCGGCGCCTGACCCGGCGCCGGCAGCGTCAGGATCGCGTCGAACCCGCCGGCCCATTCGTCCGCCGCGGCGCGGGCCTCGTCGGCGCGGCGCCAGGCCGTCGCGGAAATCGTCGAGGCTAAGCTTCGCGGCCCTCGGCGATCTTGCCGTCAATCAGATCGCCGCTCAGCAGCGCCTCGATGGCGGCGCAATTCCGGCGCGTGGACGCGGGGCGCCTCGTAGGCGCTGTGACGCCGCTGGGTCTCGGAAATATCGGCGCATTCGGCCGGCAATTCGCTGTCGACGATCTCCGCCCCGGCGGCCCGCAGCCGCGCGGCGGCGTCTTCCAGCACCGCCCGTCCTTCCGGCTGGGCGCGTCCCAATGCATCGTGCGGCACAGCGCGAGACGCGGCGGCCGCTCCGGCAGGCGCGGCGGCTCGTACGGGATCGCCATCAGCGCGGCGCGGAACAGCGCGGTGTCCTCGACCGAGCGCGCCATCGTGCCGACCGTGTCGAGGCTTTCGGTGTTCGGGTGCATGCCGGCCGGCGGATACAGGCCGAAGCTCGGCTTGAAGCCGACGACGCCGCAATAGGCCGCCGGGCGGATCACCGAGCCGCCGGTCTGCGTGCCCGATCGCCAGCGGCACCATGAAATCGGCGACCGCCGCCGCCGAGCCGCTCGACGAGCCGCCCGGCGTGTGCATCGGGTTGTGCGGGTGCGCGGTCGGGCCGGGATGGCGGTTGGCGAACTCGGTCGTGACGGTCTTGCCGATCAGGATCGCGCCGGCGGCCCGCGGCAGCGCCGCGGCGCTCGCATCGAAGCTCGGCCGGCACCCGGTATAGATCGGCGAGCCGTAGCCGGTCGGCATGTCGGCGGTATCGAAGATGTCCTTGATGCCGAACGGCACGCCCCGGAGCACGCCGCGCCCGCCGCCCTTGTCGCATTGCCGCGCCGCGTCGAGCGCCGCGTCGGGATCGAGCCAGGCCCAGGCGCGCACGACCGGATCGCGGTCGCGGATGCGGTCGAGGCAGCTCCGGACGACGGCCTCGGCGGTCAGCTCGCCGGCCGTCGATCAGCCGCGCAATCGCCGTCGCCGAGAGGCGATGCGGTTCGGCTTTAGGCATGAGCAGCGCTCCGTTCGCATCCGCGGGTCAAGGGACCGCGACAGCCTATCTACCGCAGGGCCGCCGCGTTTGCCAGAAGCGGCAACCCTTCCATTCCGTCCGCGGCTCGCGCGCCGCCGCTAGAACGCGAGGTCGCGGAAACTTGCGGCGCCGGGCTGACGACCTCGTGCCTTCCGGCGTTACTTCGAGCACCGCCAGGCCGCGCTGCACCAGCCCCTGCTCGGTGAAGCGGAACAGCCCGTCGACGCCGGTAAAGCCGCTCGGGTTCAGGATCGCCTCGCGCGAGAACGGGTCGCGCCCGCCGCTTTGGCCAGCGCGGCGGCGAGCGCCGCGGCATCGAAGGCGAGCGAGGCGAGCCGCGGCGGCGGACGGCCGTAGGTCGCCTGGAAGCGGCTGTCGAACTCGCGCCGCGGCTCGGGCGGCGAGGCGGCGAACCAGCCGCCGTACAGCGCCGGTTCGCCGGCGATCGAGCGATCGTCCCACAGCCCGCTGCCGAGCAGCTGTACCTTGCGCCGTTCCAGCCCGGCCGCCTTGAGCTGGCGCGCGGTCTGCTTCAGCTGGTCACCGCCCTAGGGCAGCAGCAGCGCGTCGAACTCGGCCTTCGCCGCCGGCGCGGCGCGGCCGCTGCGCCGGAAGCGGCCGGCGCGGCGCCGAGCAGCCGGCGGATCGCCGCCCGGCATCGGAGCCGTCGCGGGTCGAGGCACTCGACCTTCGTCACCGTGCCGCCGCCGGCGCTCGACCGCCTCGCGCAGCGCATCGGTCATCACCGGCCGTACGGCGAGTTGGGCGCCAGCGCGGCGAACCGGCTGCAAGCCCCGCTCGCGGGCAAACGCACCTCGCGCGCCACCTCCTGACGCGGCAGGAACCCCATCAGAAACACGTTGCCGCCGGCCACCTGGGTCTGCGTCGAGAACGCGATGACGTTGACCTTGGCCTCGGCGCGATCGGCCTGACCGCCTCGACCTCGGCGGCGAGCAGCGGCCCGAGAACAGCGTCGCGCCGTCGGCCACCGCCGAGCGGGCCGCGCCGGCGGCGCCGCCCGGCCCGGCCGTGTCGCGCGGCATCAGCGTCAGCTTTTCGCCGGCGGTCGCGAACAGCGCGAGTTGCGCCGCTTCGAGCATCGCCTTGCCGAGTTCGGCATTCGGCCCCGACAGCGGCACCAGGAGCGCCGACCTTGACGGGCCCGCCGCACGGCGGCGGCAGCGGTTCCGGCGGGCCTCGGCGGCGGCGGCCTCGGCGCGGCAATACGGCGGTTGCGGCGGTCCGAGCGGTGCCGGTACCATCCGCGCCGCCGCAGGCGGCGAGCGACGAGCAGCAGGGCGAAAGCGACCAGCGGTTGACGACGACACGCGGAAAACGCCCGCGCAGCAAGGATGGCCTCCGCCAAGCGATGCGACTGCGGCGGCGACCCTAACCATCGCGCTCGCGGCAAGTAAACCCGGGCGAAGCAATCTGACCGGCAATCGCCGCAGCGCTGCGGCATGCGCAGCGCCGACCGACGCGCGCGTGCCGATCGGCGACCCGGACGGATTGGACACCCGTCGCATGCGCTGGCGCCGGGTCTTCACCTCGTCGCGACGCCGATCGGCAATCTCGGCGACATCACGTTGCGGGCGCTCTGGGTGCTGCGCAATGTCGACCGCATCCTGTGCGAGGATACCAGGGTCACCGCGCGGCTGCTGGCCCGTTTCGGCATCGACAAGCCGCTCGACCCCTATCACGACCACAATGCCGACCGCGTCCGCCCGGCGATGCTCGAGGCGCTGCGCCGCGGCGAAACGCTGGCGCTGGTCAGCGACGCCGGCACGCCGCTGGTCGTCCGACCCCGGCTTCAAGCTGGTGCGCGCGGCGATCGCCGAGGATCTGCCGGTTACCGCGGCGCCCGGACCCTCGGCGGCGCTGACCGCGCTGATCCTGTCCGGCCTGCCGCCCGACAGGTTCCTGTTCGCCGGCTTTCTGCCGCCGCGCGCGGCGGCGCGGCGGCGGGCGCTGGCGCATTGGGCGGCGCTCGACGCGACGCTGATCTTTTTCGAGGGACCCTCGCGGCTCGCCGCGGCGCTTGCCGACATGGCGGAGATCCTCGGCGACCGCGACGCCGCGGTCGCGCGCGAACTGACCAAGCGCCACGAGGAGATCCGCCGCGGCCCGCTCGAGCGCTGGCCGCGCACTACCGCGACGCCGGCCCGCCGCGCGGCGAGGCGGTCGTCGTCGTCGGGCCGCCCGCAGCGGCGCCGATCGCCGGCCGAAGCCGACGTCGACGACCGGCTGCGGCGAGCTGCTCGCCGGGCACAGCCTGCGCGACGCGGTGGCGCTGCTCGCCGACGAAACCGGCGATCGCGCGCCGGCAGCTTTACGAACGCGCGCTCGCGATGACGCACGAAAAGCCGGAGCGGGGATGATGAAAACGGCGGCGCGCTTCCCGCTTGCGGCGCCAGCGGGCGCGACGGCGCGGCAACCTGGCGGAGTTCCTCTGCCGCTGGCATTTGCGGCTGCGCGTTGTGGCGGATCGTTGCCCTCGACTGGCGCTGCCCGGCCGGCGAAATCGACATCGTCGCGCGGCGCGGCGAGCGTGCTCGCGATCATCGAGGTCAAGGCCCGCGACACCTCCGCCGATGCCGCATCCGCCGTCGCGCCGCGGCAGCGCCGGCGCATCGCGCGCGCCGCCTCGGCGTTCCTTTTGGCGCGGCCCGAGCTTGCCGGGCTGACGCTGCGATTCGACGTGATGCTGGTCGCGAGGCTGCGCGCTCCCCGCCATCTGCCGGGCGTCTGGCGCGCGGACGAGTGAGGCCAGCGCGCGGCTCGGCTCGACAGGTTCTTGCCCAACCGCGCGGTCGCGGCGATGGCGCGGCCGAGCGATTCGCTGTTGAGCCCGCGAGCGGCGCCCTCCCGACGGCTGTAATCGGACGAAATTGGCGCGCTCAGCGGAAAAATCGCACAATCGACAAGAGGATCGCTGTTTCCGGGGGAAACATGGCGCGGGGGAACATGGCGCGAATGCCATCAGTCGTCGCATTGGCCGCTGTGCTGGGGATGCCGCTGGCGCTTGGTGGCTGTGTCGGAGCCGTCGTGGTCGGCGGCTTGGCAGCGGCCGCCGGCGGAGGTTATGTGGCCGCGCAGGAGCGGGGCGCGGATGGGCTGGCCAGCGATTTCGCGATCACTACGAATATCAGGCAGTCTCTTTCGAAAACCGACCCGAAGCTCGACGCCGCGGTTACGGTCACCGTGTACGATGGGCGGGTGCTGCTGACCGGGCAGGTGCCGACGCCGGAAATGAAAATGGCGGCGACCCAACTTGCCCGAGGAAAGCCACGGGTGCGGGCGGTCTATGACGAGATCGAGGTGACACGCAACGACGCGTTCTTTGACGGCGCAACGGACTCCTGGATCAGCACGCAAGTGCGCTCCGACATCGTGTTCGACCCCGACATTCGGGGCGTCAACTACATGATCGAAACCGAGAACGGCTCGGTCTACCTGATCGGGATGGCGCGCACCCCGCAGGAGCTGCAGCGGGTCACCGGCATTGCGCGCCGCGTGCGCGGGGTAAAACGCGTCGTTTCCTATGTCGAGGTGCGGCCGGGCGCCCCGGCGGTGGCAAGCGTCGCCGGTCGCTTCGGGTCCATCGCCGCTCACGCCTCCCCCCAGCGCCGCCGGCGTCGCCGCGCCGCAAGCTCCCATCGAGGTCGAAAAACTTTGACCGTCCCCGCGGCTCGGCCAAGAAAAATCCCGGAGATCCCAGCGGATCACGATCAAGCCGCGCGGGTCTCCCCGCCGCTGGCGAGAGCCGTTACCCGATCTCAGCGGCCGGGAGGCGCGAGCGTGCAGCTCGACCCGGCGGTTCTGCGCCCGGCCTGCCGACGTGCTGTTTGTCGCAACCGGGTCGGCTTCGCCATGACCCACGGCCGTCACCAGGTCGGGCTTTACGCCCTGCGAGATCAGGAATTGCATCACGTTTTCGGCGCGCTTCTGCGACAGGATCAGGTTCGACGTGATCCCTTCCCGCTGCAGTGAGGGGCCGATCGGTGCATTGTCGGTATAACCGTTGACAACGAGCTTATTCTGCTGAGTGGGGGCCAGCCGCGAGGCGAATTGGACAATGATTCTCTGGCCTTCGGGGTTCATCTGGTGGCCGCCGGAAGGAAACAGCAGGTCGCTGTTCACCGTGTACTTGATGGCTCCGACTAACCGGGCGATCTGCGCCTTGTCGGCGTTCGCTTGCGCCGTGAGCCTTGAAACCTGTTGATCGAGCTGCTGGTTTTGCGCCTGCAGTTTGTCGTAGTCGCTCTTCCAGACGCACCCGGAAACCACCGCGGGCGCGACGAGCGCGAGCAGCACACGGGACCGTTTCAGATCAAGTTTCATCGCGTTAATCCCAACATAGTGCAAAGATTTCTACCGGTGCGCGGGAAGCTACTCCGCGGCTCTTATCCGAATCAATCCACATTCGTTGCGTTTTCGGCGCGGGAATTCGCCATCGGGGTTACCGGCAACTACATCACCTACCGGATGGCGCGTAAGGCTCAACCGCCGATCAATGGCGCGCGCTTCGGCGCTGAACGCCACCCGTCCGCGGCCGGTTAAATCGACGATCCCTCATCGGATTGATTTGCGGTAGCATCGGTATTCATTTTTTTGCGGCCGAGATGAGCGAGCTGCCCGACACCTTCGACCTGGAGCAATGCGCGCGCTACCTGCGCGGTGTCGCAGCGGCCGATTTGCCGGTGCTGCCGATCGGCGAGGCGGCGCTGGCGCTGGCCTCGTTCGAGCGCCCGCGGGTCGCTCTCGCGCGGTACCGTCAGCACCTGGCCGTGATCGCAGGGGATGTCGGGCGACATGCCGATTACGACAGCGACCTGGGCGCGCGGGCTCGCGTGCTCAACGAGATCATCCTCCTAAAACACGGCTACAGCGGTGACGAGCTGACCTACGACGACGTGCAGAACGCCAATCTGATGCGGGTCGTCGACCGCCGCAAAGGGCTGCCTGTGGCGCTCGGTATCCTCTATCTGCACGCCGCGCGCGCGCAGGGCTGGGACAGCATTGGGCTGGCCTTTCCCGGGCATTTCTTGATCCGCCTGAGCGACTGGCCCGGACCGGCTGATCCTCGACCCATTCCACGGCGGCCGGGTCTGCGATGCGGCGAGTCTGCGCGAGCTGCTGAAGGCCATGGCGGGCCAGGATGCCGAATTGGCGCCGCAGCATTTCGCGCCGGTTTCCGACCGCGACGTCCTGCTGCGCCTGCAGAACAACATCAAGTCGCGACTGCTGCAGGCGGGCCGCGCCGAACCTGCGCTGCGCGTCGTCCAAACGATGCTGCTGCTGGCGTCCGATCTTGCCGAGTTGTGGCACGAGGCGGGGATGCTCAACGCGCGGCTCGGCAACATGCGCGCCGCGATGGAGGCGTTGCAGGAGTTTATCGCGCGCGCCCCCGAGGGCGGCGCGCGGCACCAAGCCGCCGCGCTGCTGCAACAGCTCAAGTCCAAGCTGAACTGAGCCTGGCGCGTCCGCCGCGCCAAATCGGTGACGATGCGCGACTTGATGCAATCGGAACGTTCTTTTAGCCCCGCTGTTGGCGATCGAAGCAACCGAACGAGGAGCCGCACCCGTGAATAACATCATCTACATCGTCGGATTGGTCGTCATCGTCCTCGCTATTCTGGCGTTTCTGGGACTCCGCTGATCCCGACGGCGGCAAGGCCGATGCGGCGCTCTGCCGCCTCGGGGCACGGCGTTACGTGCCCATCTTGACGCCATGGAACGCTTCGCCGATATCACCGAACCCGCGATCGCCGCGCTGGTTGCGCGCTTCTATGCGAAGGCGCGTCTCGATCCGCTGATCGGGCCGGTGTTCAACAACGCGGTTGACGACTGGGACGAACATCTGCGCACGCTGAATGCGTTCTGGTCGTCGGTGATGCTGACATCAGGGCACTACAAGGGGAACCCGATGGCGGCGCATATGAAGCTGCCGATCGAGCCCCGCTTTTTCGATCGTTGGCTCGCACTCTGGCGGGAAACCGCGGCAGAGCTGTTCGCGGCCGATCCGGCGGCGCAATTCGTCGCAAAGGCCGAGCGCATCGCCGAGAGTCTCAAGCTCGCGCTATTCTACCGCCCCGGCGCGATCACGCCGGATCGAGTGCCGGCATGACCGGCGCGACCGCACCGTCCGGATTGCCGTCTGCCGGATTGCCTGCCGGGCTGGTCGCGTATCGCCGCACGCCGGTTTTCGACCAGGACACGATACCGGCCGGGCTGCGTCGCGAGCACCGTACTGCGGCCGGCGTCTGGGGTCTGATTACAATCCTCGAAGGACGACTGCGCTTCCGCGCGCTTCACCCGCCCAACGAGACGATTCTAGAGCCGGGAAGGCCGATCGCGGTGGCTCCGGGACAACCGCACGAGGTCGCACCGGACGGACCGGTCCGGTTTTTTGTCGAGTTCTACCGCGCCGCCAGCGCCTCCTCGCAAGCAAGCCAATCCTGAACCGCCGATCGCCTTGCCAAACGGAACGGTGGCGATCCGTCGTTGCGACGAGCGCGGCAAGAAAGCAATCTCGCTCCGGCGTCCTGCCGCCATCCGCTTGATCGGGGCCGGCCGCCGGCGCGAGGGGAGGCAACGCATGAGCGACAACGCAACCGGACCGGCCGGCGTCGAACGGCCCGTTCTCGCCAACGAGCCGGGCGACTACTGGGGCAGCGACGCCGCCGCGCTGATGCTGCGCGAGCTGAACCTGCCCTATGTCGCGCTGAACCCTGGCGCCTCGTATCGCGGTCTGCACGACAGCCTCGTCAACCTGCTCGGCAATCGCGACCCGCAAATGCTCTTGTGCCTGCACGAGGAGCACGCGGTCGCGATCGCGCACGGCTATTTCAAGGCGACCGGCCGGCCGATGGGCGCGATCGTGCACAGCAATGTCGGGCTGATGCACGCGACGATGGCGATGTTCAACGCCTGGTGCGACCGCGTGCCGGTCTTCGTGCTCGGCGCCACCGGGCCGGTCGACGCCGCGAAGCGCCGGCCCTGGATCGACTGGATCCACACCGCGCAGGACCAGGGCGCGCTGGTTCGCAATTTCACCAAATGGGACGACCAGCCGGCCTCGGTGCCGGCCGCCGCGGAGTTGCTGCTGCGCGCCTACCGCATGATGATGACGCCGCCCCGCGGCCCGGTTTATGTCTGCCTCGACGCGGCGTTGCAGGAAAGCCGCATCGGCGACTTGCCGCAGTTGCCGAACGCCGCCCGTTTCCGCCCGCCGCGCCGCCGCCGCGCCCGATCCGGACGCGCTGGCCGAAGCCGCCGCGCTGCTGCATCGGGCCGAACGGCCGCTGATCCTTGTCGGCCGCAATTCGCGCGCCGAGGCCGCGTGGCGGCGCCGCATCGAGCTGGCCGAGGCGCTCGGCGCGGTGGTGCTGACCGACGCGAAGGCCGGGGCCGGGTTTCCGTCGCGCCACGAGCTGCACGGCCCGCCCGCCGGCAACAACCCGAGCGAAGCCGCCTGCGCGCTGATCCGCGAGGCCGACGCGATCCTCAGCCTCGACTGGGTCGATCTGGCCGGCGCGTTCAAGGCCGCGTGTGGCGCCGAACCGCCTGCCGGCAAGGTGATCTCGGCCTCGCTCGACCACCTCGTCCATAACGGCTGGAGCATGGATTACCAGGGCCTGCCGCCGGTCGATATTCCTCTCGCCGCCGAACCCGACACCGCCGTCGCGGCCCTGCTGCCGCTCCTGAAGCCGCGCGCGCCCGGCTGGGCCGGCCGCCAGCCGACCCCGGCGCCGGAACTGCCGGCGGTCGCGCGGCGACAAAATTCCGCCGCTGATGCTGGCCGCCGCGTTGCGCGAGGCGGTCGGCAACCGTCCGACCTGCCTGATCCGCGGCCCGCTCGCCTGGGCCAACAACACCTGGGATGTCGCCCACCCGCTCGACGCGCTCGGCGGCGACGGCGGCGGCGGCATCGGCAGCGGCCCGGGCATGGCGATCGGCGCGGCGCTCGGTCTGCGCGACAGCCCGAATACCGGCGGCCGCCTGCCGGTCGCGGTGCTCGGCGACGGCGATTTCCTGATGGGCGCGACCGCGTTGTGGACCGCGGTGCATTACGGCATCCCGCTGCTCGTCGTCGTGTCGAACAACAATTCGTTCTTCAACGACGAACTGCACCAGGACCGCATGGCGCGGCAGCGCAACCGTCCGGTCGCGAACCGCTGGATCGGCCAGCGCATCGCCGACCCCGAGCCCGATCTCGGCATGCTGGCGAAGGCGCAGGGCGCCGAGGGGTTCGGACCGATCCGCCGGCCCGACGAGTTGCCGCGCGCGCTTGCGCGCCGCGATCGAGTGCGTCGAACGCGGCGGCGTCGCGGTTGTCGATGTCCGCGTCGAGCCTGGCTACGCGCCGGTCAATTCGGCCGCGACCTCGCGCGGCGCCGCAGGGTAGCGCCATCACAACAAACATCGAAACAGGGCGGCCTCCTTGCGCGTTGTCGCGCACATGCGGTTTATCTTCAAGGAGGTTTCTTATGCGCAGCGGGGCCGTGGATGGCTACGCATCGGCGCCTGGCCTGCCGTCGACCCCGGCCCGGTTGGGGAACGTGATGGCCAGGATGCGTATGGTCACGCTCTTCGATCTGTCGGCGGCCCTCGATGCCCTGCCACTCGGCACCGGCAACAAGAGCGAACGGCTGCTCGGGTACTTCACCTGGCACGCCGACGACGCGCCGCCGGTCAATCCGATCGGCGACCTGTTCAAGACCCAGATCTGGGCACTGGCGCGCCATCTCGGCGTCCCCTCAGCCATCATCGACAAGCCGGCCAGCGCCGACCTGATTGCGGGTCAGACCGACGAGGGCGATTTCGGCCTCAGCTATGCCCGGGCCGATGCGATCCTCGACCTGGTGCTGCACGGCCACGGCGACGCTGCGATTCGCGCGGCAGGCTTCAGTGCCGAGGAAGTCGCGCTGGTGAGGAATCGGCTGGACTCGACGCACTGGAAGCGCAAGTTGCCGTGCGTGGCGATGGTGAGCCAGACGGCGATCGGGGAGTATTACCTGAGACCGGTGGACTACTGACGATGACCCCTCTTCCCGACTCGCGCCCCATGGCGTACTCGCGCGGCGAGATCTCCACCCTCGTCATGCCGCACATGGCCAACCTGCTCGGTGATCTCTTCGGCGGCAACCTGATGGCGCTGGTGGACCAGGCCGCCGCGATCGCCGCGATCCGGCACTGCGGCGGGCGGGCGGTGACGGCCTCGATCCATCGGGTGGATTTTCGCGAGCGGATCCCGATCGGGTCGCTGGTGACGTGCCGGGCCACGGTCGATTATGTCGGCAATTCGTCGATGGACATCACGGTCGAGGTGACCGCCGAGAAGCCGAGCACAGGTGAGTTGCGGCACACGCACTCGGCCCGAGTCGTCTTCGTAGCGATTGACGAGAACGGAAAGCCGCGCCGGGTGCCGCGACTGGTGCCGGGCAGCGAAGAGGAGCGGGTGCGCTACGCCCAGGCGGAAAAGGCTCGTCAGGAAGCTGGCGCCTGATGAACAGGCCGCGGGTGGCGATGGTGCTGAGCGGCGGCGGCGCCAAGGCGGCGGCACATATCGGGGCTGCGCGTGCGCTGCGGGATGCCGGCCTCGTCCCGGTGCACTGGGTTGCCACCTCGATGGGCGCGCCGGTTGCGGCGATGCTGGCCTCGGGAGAGGATCCTGACCGCATCCTCGAACGGTTCCTCGCCGTCCAGCGGACGGATGTCCTGGTTCCCAGGCGACTGGTGATGTTTCGCGGGTTGTGGACCAGGGCGATCTTCAGGGCGAAGCCATTGCGTGATACGATCGCCCGACTTGTGCCGGCCCGAGCCTTCGACGAGCTCCGCGCGCCGCTGACGGTGACCGCGGTGGAGGAGCTGACCGGCGTGGAGGTTGCCTTCGGCGCGGGCGGGGAATCGGCGCCGCTGATTGACGTCGCTTTCGGCCGCATGTGCCCTGCCACCCTATTTTCCACCGGCAACGGTCAACGGGCGTACCTTCTACGACGGCGGCCTGCGGGCGACTGTGCCGCTCCGCCAGGCCGAAGGGATCGACTGCGACGTGGTGGTGGCGATCCACGTCGCGCCGGGATTCGATGAACTCGGGGAGCCGGTACAGGTGCCACCGCCGCTGATCGCCGCGACGGACACGGCGATGGGGTGGCTGATGGCCGGAACGATCGGAGTTGATGCGGGCCCAGTGGAACCAGCGCCCCGGGGCGCGCCGGTTGATCTGGCTGCGGCCGGTGAGTGACCGGGGAGCAACGTTTGCACTCGAGCGGGCTGCAGGGTACGCCGAAGCGGGATACACCGCCATGTCTGTCGCGTTGAGGGAGCTATGAACGAGACAATCAAGGTCTTCACGATCGAGGAAGCCAACAAGACGCTGCCGCTGGTGAGCCGGATTGTGGCCGACCTGATGGTGCTGCACCCGCGCTGGCGCGCGGCGGTGGCGGCATACGAGGCTGGCACAGGTCCGCGTGACCGCCGAGGGGGAATCGGACGGCACCCGCGACCTGCGGCTGGAAGCGGGTCGCCTGGCGGGCGAGATCGAGGCGTGTCTCGACGAGCTCGGGCAGATCGGCTGCATCTTCAAGGGCTTCGAGGAAGGGTTGATCGACTTCCCGGCGTTTCACGAAGAGCGCATGGTCTACCTCTGCTGGCGTCACGGCGAGGAGCGCATCGAGCATTGGCATGAACTTGATTCCGGTTTCGCGGGCAGGCGTCCGCTCGACCATGACCTTCTTCCGGCGGCAAACTCATGAGCGGATTCTGGCTGTTCGTCCACATGTTCTCCACTACCATCTGGATCGGGGGCGGGCTCGCGGTGATGGTCGCGGGGATTGCGATGAAGAAGATGGACCGCTCGATCTGGGGTGGCGTCGTCGACGCCCAGGCCGCGGTCTACCGGATGCTGATCGGGCCGGGGGCGATCCTCTCGGTGGCCTCGGGAGTCATCCTCACCTTCGGGATGTACAACCGGCTTGCCGTCTCGGTGGGCCCCTGGATGGGAATGATGCAGGGGCTCGGCCTGCTCGGTGCGCTGGTGATCCTGCTCGGCTCGTTCCCGCTGGTGGGGAAGCTCACCCGCCTCGATCCGGTTGGTCCGGACGCCGTGCACTTCGATCGGCTCCGGGTGCGGTTGGCGATCTTCGGCGCCACCTCGGGGACGCTGGGACTGCTGGCGCTGCTGGCGGGTTCGCTCTACCGATACAGCGGCGGATGACGCTGTCGCGGCGGGACCTGCTGGCGCTGGCCGCGGCGATGCCCGCGTTCAGGGGCCTTGCGCGGGCCCCGCTGCCGGCGCCGACCCGGGGGCCGATCCCGCGTGCACCGGCACCGGATGATGAAGCGGCGTGGGAGCGGATCGCCAACGAGTTCGTCATCGACGGGATTCACCTCAACACCGGGACGGTCGGCGCCAGCCCGCTCGCCGTGCTGCAGGCCACGATCCAGCACCTGCGCGCGTTCGAGCGGATGATCGGCCAGGAAGCCGTCGACGTTCCCGCTTTCAAGAAGGAAATCGAAGGTTTCCTCGGCGCCTGGCCGGGGAGCGTCGCCGTCCTGCGCAACACCACCGAGGCGATGAGCGTCGCCGCCAACGGCATCACCCTCGAGCCGGGCGACGAGATTCTCTCCACCACGCACGAGCACATCGGCGGGCGTTGTTGCTGGGAACTGCTCGCCAAGCGACGTGGCGTGGTCTACCGCACCTTTGCCCCGCCGCTCGATCCGCGGGATGACGACGAGCTGATCAAGGCGTGGCAGGCCAACGTCACCCCGCGCACCAGGGTGCTGTCGATCTCGCATGTGCTCTTCAGCACTGGCATGATGCAGCCGGTTGCCAAGCTGGTGCGCTGGGGACGGAGCCGAGGCATGATCAGCGTGATCGACGGGGCCCATCCCCCGGGGATGCTGGTCAACGATCTCGCGAGTCTTGATGCCGACTTCTACGCCACCTCGACGCACAAATGGTTGCTCGGGCCCAAGGGGACCGGGTTGCTGGTCGTGCGTCCCGACCGGATGACGACGACATGGCCACTGGTCGCTTCGGGCGACTGGGCCGCAGACGACATCAGGCGGTTCGAACATGTCGGGACCAGCAATGATTCGCTGGTGGCGGGACTGCGCGCCGCGGTGGCTTTCCAGCGGGAGATCGGGCGCGAGGCGATCGAACTGCGGGCCCGGTCGCTGGCGACCCGACTGGATGCCGCCCTCCGCGAGATTCCACGGGTGATGGTGTTCTCACCGTCCCTGCCGGCGCACCGCAGCGCGATGGTGGCGTTCACGATGGATGGCGTGAGTGCCCAACAGCTGCAGGGCATCCTCGGCCAGGCGCGGATCCGCACCAGGCGGATCGCGGAGTTCGGCCTGGAGTACCTTCGTCTCAGCACCCACCTCTACAACTTGCCGCGGGACCTCGACCGGACGCTCGAGATCTTGCGGGCGACGGCCCGCCGCTGACCGCTCCCGGTCAGGCAGACGGTTCGCACCGGACAGATCTCACAACGTTTCACTCTGGCAGTGCAGACCAGGGCGCCGAGTTCGATGAGCGCCTGGTTGGTTGCCCAGGCCGTGGCTCCGGCCCGCGGCAGCAGCTCCTTTGCGGTGGCGTGGAGCCGTCGATCCGCCTTGGCGCCCTTGGGGAGGCGCGGATGGAAGACGCGTCGCAGGACCCGGGCGACGTTGGTGTCGACGGCGGGCTCGGCCCGTTCAAAGGCGAAACTCGCCACCGCGCCGGCGGTGTACGCCCCGACTCCCGGCAGGGCCCGCAAGGTCGGGATGTCTTCGGGAACCCGGCTGTCGTGATTGGTGACAACTTCGCGGGCCAGGCGATGGAGGTTGTCCGCCCGGGCGTAGTAGCCCAGCCCGGCCCAGGCCTCGCGCACCTGGTGTGGCCTGGCCATGGCGAGGTCGTCCACCGTCGGGAATCGGGCCAGAAAGCGGGGCCAGTATCCCTCGACCCGCGACACCTGGGTCTGCTGCAGCATGATCTCGCTGACGAGAATGGCGTACGCATCGCGGGTGCGTCGCCATGGCAGGTCCCTGCCGTTGCGGCGGAACCACGCCAGAAGGCGGCGCTTGAACCGGGCCCGGCGGGCCCGCGCGTCAGGGATGGACTTCCGAGTCATCGACGGGCAAGATAGGGGACAGATGAACCGGTTCCGAGCAACGACCGCCGCATGACTACCCTCGCCCTGCGCCTGCAAAACCGGGTTGGCTTGGTCGTGCTCGATGCCCTGGCTGCCGTCGGCAAGTTCGCGCAGATGGTCGTCGAGATCGTTCGCGGCCTCGGGGAATGGCGGATCTGGCTGCCGCGGACCCTGGACGAATCATGGAACATCGGCGTCGGGTCGCTGTTCATCGTCCTGCTCATTTCCGGTTTCGCGGGAGCGGTCACGGCCTACCAGACCGGTTACCAGTTCACCGGCAACATCCCGATCTACGTGGTCGGTTCGCTGGTGACCGAATCGGTGATCCTCGAGCTGGGGCCGGTGCTGGTGGGGCTGATTCTCGCCGGGCGCATCGGTGCTGCGTACGCCGCCGAGCTCGGGACGATGCGGGTGACCGAGCAGATCGATGCGCTGGAGTCGCTCGGCCGGTCACCGTCGAGCCACCTGCTGATCCCGAGGGTTGTTGCCTGCCTGCTCATGATCCCGATCCTGACGATCTTCGCTGACGTCTTCGGGGTGGTGTCGGGGTTCTTTGCCGCCAAGCAGACCCTGCCGATCTCGACCCAGGACTTCATCTACGGAGCGCGGGCGTTCTTCCGGCCGTTTGACGTCTATTACTCGATGATCAAGTCGTTCTTCTTTGCCGGGGCGATTGCGCTGATCTCCTGCTACCGGGGCTTCACGACGAAGCAGGGGGCCGAGGGGGTTGGCAGGGCGACCACCGGGGCGGTGGTCACCAGCTCAATCCTGATCCTGCTGCTGGACACAGTCCTGGCCAAGGTGCTGCTCAAGCAATGATCGAAGTCAACGATGTGGCCAAGCGGTTCGGCTCGCAGGTTGTTCTCGACGGGGTCACCCTGACGGTGCAGGAGGGCGAGACGCTCGCCCTGCTCGGGCCCTCGGGAACGGGCAAGAGCGTGCTGCTCAAGTCGATCATCGGACTGATTCGCCCGGATCGCGGGACCGTCATCGTCGACGGCCAGAACGTGGCGCTGCTCAAGCGCGACCAGCTCTCGAAGCTCCGGGCCACCATCGGATACGTCTTTCAGAACGGCGCGCTGTTCGACTCGATGGACGTCTTCGAGAACATCCGGCTCGGACTGACGGACCCGGTTCAGTGCCGGGACCTGGAGTTTGCGACGGCGCGCGTGGCGGACTGTCTCCAGCAGGTCAACCTGAATCCCGACACGGCCAGGAAGATGCCGGCGGAGCTCTCGGGCGGGATGCGAAAGCGAGTGGGCATTGCGCGGGCGATCGCGGGGCGACCGAAGTACCTGCTGTACGACGAGCCCACGTCGGGGCTTGATCCGGTGAACGCCGACATCATCGACGCGCTGGTCATGCGCCTCAGCGAAGAACTCAGTGTCACGAGCATCATGGTGACGCACGATGTCCGCGGTGCCTTCAAGACGGCCGATCGCATCGCGCTGCTGACCGGCGGGCGGATCGCGGCCATCGGGCCGATGGAGGAATTTCGGGCATCAACGGTGCCCGAGGTGCAGGAATTCCTGGAACGCGACTTCGAACTGGCTGATCACTGACCGGGATGGATCAATGAATTCGTACTACAAGAATGCCACGGTCGGGTTGCTGGTGATCCTCGGGCTGGTGGTATTCACTGGCGGGTCACTCTGGCTCCGGGGCAAGACGATCCGTCGGCCAGATGTGCAGGTGGTCTTCGCCGACATCGGCAACCTGAAGGAGGGCGCTCCGGTGCGGGTCTCGGGCGCGCCAGTGGGGCGGGTGTCGGAGATCGAGTTTCTTGGCGTTGGCCGGGTGCGCGTCGGCCTGACGCTCGACGTGGCGGTGCATCCCTCGCGCGCGGCCAAGGCGAGCATCACCGGCATCGGCATGCTCGGCGATGAGGTGATCACCTTCGACCCGGGGCAGGGCCCGCCGCTCGAGGCCGGGGACACGGTCCGTGGCACCATGGCGGCCGGGCTGTTCGACAAGGGCGCGGAGCTGGCCGACCAGGCCTCGACCACGCTTACCTCGCTCAATGCGATGCTCGACAAGGAGCTGATCACCGACCTGCGACAGTCGCTCAGGACGTCGCAGGACCTGATGAACTATCTCAAGGACCAGAAGACCGGGCCGACCGCCGAGGTCAACGCCACGATGCGCTCGCTGCAGTCCACGACGGCGGTGCTGGACTCGACCCTGCGGGCGCTCGATGCGAACAGGCTCCAGGCGGGGCTCGACTCGACGATGCGCTCCTCGCGCCTGATGTTCGATCGTCTCGCCGCGGCGACCGCCCGGATGGACTCCCTGATGGCGAAGATCCAGCGTGGCGAGGGTACCATGGGGAAGCTTGCCACGGACTCGATGCTGTATGTCGACCTGCGGAAGACGCTCGAGGCGACGACCGACCTGATCAACGAGCTCAAGAAGAACCCGGGGAAGATCGGCATTACGGTCCGGATTCCCTGAAAGGAGAGCGGTGTGACCGACATTTCGCAGCACGTGCGCGCCATCCTGGTGGCCATCGGGGAGGATCCCGATCGTCCCGGCCTGCTGAAGACACCCGAGCGACTCTCCAGCGCCATGCAGTTCCTGACCCGCGGCTACCAGCAGAGCGCGGCTCGGGTGATTGGCGACGCGCTGTTCGAGGAGTCGCACAACAACATGGTCCTGGTGCGCGACATCGAGTTCTACTCGCTCTGTGAACACCACATGCTGCCCTTCTTCGGCAAGGCCCACGTGGCCTACATTCCGAACGGACGGATCGTCGGGCTGTCGAAGATGGCCCGAGTGGTCGACGTCTTCGCCCGCCGGCTGCAGGTGCAGGAACGGATGACTGATCAGGTGGCCGACGCGCTCGAGACCGAACTGCGCCCCCACGGCGTTGGCGTCGTGATCGAAGCGTCGCACCTTTGCATGATGATGCGCGGTGTCGAGAAGCAGAACTCGCGCACCATCACCTCGGCAATGCGCGGCTCGTTTCTCGAGGACAACCGCACGCGCGAGGAGTTTCTCGGCCTGGTGCACGGGACGCGATGATCGAGGTGACGTTCCTCGGCACCAGCGCCGCCGTCCCCACGGTGGAGCGCAACGTCTCCGCGCTGATGGTGCAGCGCGAGGGCGAACTCCTGCTGTTCGACTGTGGCGAAGGCACCCAGCGACAGATGATGCGCTACGGGTCGGGTTTCGGCGTCGAGGACATCTTCATCACCCACTACCATGCCGACCACACGCTGGGCATCCCGGGCCTGCTCCGCACGCTGGGACTGCAGGGGCGCACCGCACCGCTGCGGCTGCACGGTCCGCGCGGGGGCAAGCAGCACCTGGGCGCCCTGGTCGCGATGGGCCTCGAACGGATGAAGTTCCCGATCGAGATTCTCGAACTGGCACCGGGTGACGTCCTCTCGCACGGGGAATACGACCTCGTGGTTGCGGAGGCACGACACCGGGGGGACTGCCTGGCCTACGCCATTGTCGAGCATGAACGAAAGGGCCGCTTCGATCCTGACCATGCCCGCGAGCTGGGGATTCCCGAAGGGCCACTCTGGGGAAAGATCCACCGCGGCGAGTCGGTTACGCTCGAAGATGGTCGAGTGGTCGAGCCGGGTGAGCTGGTTGGCCCGACGCGCCCCGGGCGGAGGGTGGTGATCACGGGTGACACCTCGCCCTCGGAGACAATCGTCGAGCTGGCCCGCGGCGCCGACCTGCTGATCCATGAGGCGACCTTTGGCGAGGACGAGCGCGACCGGGCCCGCGAGACGGCCCACTCGACCGCCCGCGAGGCGGCGCTGGCGGCCGAACGCTCGGGTGCCAGGCGCCTGGTGCTGACCCACCTCTCGGCCCGGTATTCGCGGGAGGCGCCTGAGCTGCTGGCCGAGGCCCGGGAGGTCTTTCCGGCCACGCAGATAGCGAGGGACGGGCTGGTAGTGGAGGTGCCATACGAGCAGGATGATGGTTGATGGGTGATGGATTCTGGGGCAGGCATCAGCCATCGGCCATGCGCTTGCGGGGCGAGACGTCAAGCGGCGTATCCTGCCGCCTGCCTTGCCCGGATGCCCTCTCGACCCCTATGTTTTCGGCCCTTCGGGGGCTGTAGCTCAGCTGGGAGAGCGCTGCATTCGCATTGCAGAGGTCAGGGGTTCGAACCCCCTCAGCTCCATGGGCCCGCACCGGATTCCGGCGCGGGCATCTTTTTTGCCTCCCGCGTCCTCCCGTATGGCCTCGAACCTCCTTGCCCTGACCCGGACCGCGACCGGGCTGAGCCGCCCCTTGGCGTCGCAGCCGGCCGGGGTCTTCACGCCGGCGCCCGCCGTCTCTCGTCCTGACCCAGGGTCGATTCCCTGGCAGGCCGGGGGGCGGGCGGGCGCCACCTGCCTCGGTGCCGGCCCGACGCCGGCGAAGCGGATCGATCTCCACGAGGGGATCCGGCTTTCCGAGGTAGTTGGGGCGTTGTCGCAGGCCCTCGACCTCGCCGAAGGTCAGGCGTTCGGTCATGCCGCGCGGAGCTGCCTGATCGGGATGCGGATTGGCGCTACGCTCGGCCTGAGCTCCGAGCATCGCAGTGCGCTCTACTACGCTCTGTTGCTCAAGGACCTGGGCGGTTCGGTGACCTCGTCACGACTCGCCGCGCTCTTTGGCTCCGATGATCACCTGCTGAAGCGCTCGCTCAGGCTGACGGACTGGAGTGCCAGGAAGGAATCGGCACGCTTCCTCTACAAGCATTCCTTCGCTGGAACGTACCGGCATCGCCCGGGCTTGGCATTCGCTGAAATCCGGGCGACAGTTCCGGGAAAGCTGGCGAGAGATGATGGCGGCGCGCAGCGCGCGCGGGGCCGACCTGGCCACAATGCTCGCATTGCCGCATGGTTCCGCCGAGGCGATTCGTACCATCGATGCACACTGGGATGGACAGGGAACGCCGATGGGGCTCAGTGGATCGGGGATTCCGATGCTGGGCCGTATCGTCTCCCTTGCCCAGACCGTCGAGGCGTTCCAGCACTCCTTTGATGCCGCCACCGCGTATGAGATGGCTCATGACCGTCGCGGGCGCTGGTTCGATCCGGTGCTGGTGGACTGTCTCGACGCGTTCAGGCTCGATGCTGGTTTCTGGCAGAAGTTGCAGGGCAGCGACGGGCTCGCCGACCTCCGGGAGCTCGAACCGGAGGAGTGCCTGATCACGGCAGATGAAGGACGGCTCGATACCCTGGCCGAGGTGCTCGCTCGGGTGATCGACGCCAAGAGCCCCTACACCGCATCGCACTCCTGGAATGTCGCCGGCATCGCCGTGGCCGCCGGGGAGGTGTTGGCGCTCGACGCGCGGGAACTCCGGCTGTTGCGCCGGGCGGCACTGCTTCACGACATCGGCAAGCTTGGTGTCAGCAATACCATTCTCGACAAGCCTGCATCACTCGACCCGGTGGAGTTCGAGTTGATGCGCCAGCACACGAAGCACACCCTCGCGATCCTGAAGCGCACGGTCCGGTTCCGCCAGTTCGCGGTCACGGCGGCGTCGCATCACGAGCGCATCGACGGGTCGGGGTATCATATGGGACTCCAGGGCGCGGAGCTCGGGGTGAATGCGCGGATCCTCGCCGTTGCCGATGTCACCGAAGCTCTCAGTGCCCGCCGTCCCTATCGAGCAGGGTTGCCGGTGGATGAGGTGACACGGATCCTCCGGCGCGATGCCCGCAGCGACCGGCTCTGTGCCGAAGCGGTATCGGCGGTTGTGGAAACGTTCGCAGGGTTGCCGGAGGCAGGGCCGGCTTCACCGGTGCACCGGGCGGCCTGATCCGTCTGGCGGCTTCCGGACATCCGACTGGGAGGAAGGGCATGGCGATTCTCGACGAGTTCAAGGCGGTCCTGCGATCCTCCCATGATCGCAAGGCGTCGGACGTGCACATCAGTGCCGGCGGCCCGTTCCGGATCCGGGTCAGCGGCGACATCGCTCCGGCCGACGCCTCGCGGGTCCTGACCCCGGAAGACACCGGCGCCATCGCGGCCGATATCCTGGTCAATTCGAAGAAGGCCAATCGCGACACCGTGGCAGAAATGCTGCGCAACCTCACCGAACTCGACTGTTCGTATTCCTTCCCCGGGCTGGGGCGCTTCCGCGTCAATCTCTGCAGCCAGCGGGGTTCGATCTCAGCGGTGCTGAGGGGTATCCCGGACGTCATCCCCGACTTCGAGATGCTGGGTCTTCCGCCGGTGCTTGCCGATATCGCGATGGAGGAACGCGGCCTGATCCTGGTCACCGGCACGACCGGGAGCGGCAAGACCTCGACACTGGCGTCGATCGTGGACTACGTCAACCGGCGCAAACTGAAGAAGATCATCACGATCGAGGATCCGATCGAGTTTCTGCATCGGGACATCAAGTCGATCGTGATCCAGCGTGAAGTCGGCAGCGACACCGAGAGCTTCGATCAGGCATTGCGGGCAGCGCTGCGACAGGATCCCGACATCATCCTGATCGGCGAGATGCGTGATCGTGAGTCGATCGACATCGCATTGCGGGCGGCGGAAACCGGGCACCTGATCTTCAGCACGATGCACACGACCGATGCGGTGCGCGCGGTGACCCGGTTGGCAAGCGCCTTCGATCCAGCCGATCAGCTCGGCGTGCGCAAGCGGCTGTCAGAGGTGCTGCGTGCCGTGATTTCACAGCGGCTGCTCCCAAGCGCCAATGGCAGTGGTCGAGTCCTGGCCGTTGAAATCATGCGGCACACCGCAGCCATCGAAGAGTGCGTTGCCGACCCCGACAAGACCCTCAAGATCACCAAGCTGATCGCTGAAGGCTCGGCGGTGTACGGGATGCAGGGTTTCGACCAGCACCTGATGGAGCTCTATCACAAGAAGCTGATTACCCGCGAGTCGGCGATCGGGGCAGCGGTGAGCCCGGCGGACTTCGAACGCAATCTCCAGTTCTCCTAGCCTCCGGCGTAGCGATGGCCGACTGCCGGACCAGCCGCGATGGCGGAGACGGCGAGAGCCGTGTGCTGGTCCTGGGTGTGGGTCCTGGCTTTTCCCTTTTGTTTCCGGCCGTTCTCGGGTAGGTTCGTGGCCGGTCGAACGCTGACGGCTTCCTTTGCCCGTCGCGAAACGAGGTCGCATTTGGACCGTGGGATTGCTGCTCAACCCGTTGTAAAACACGAAGTTGCTGCCCCGTGGTGTAACTGGCAACACGTCTGACTCTGGATCAGAAGACTCCTGGTTCGATTCCAGGCGGGGCAATCGCAGGTGGGGTGGTGATCTCAGGACCAATGCAATCGCGCCCCGGAGACTTCTCCGGGGCGCGAGTTGCTTTGTGGGGCGATGGTCGAAGGAGCGTCCGTCTCGTGGGCGGCGACAGCGGATCCTGACTCCTACCCGAACGCCGCAAACCCCACGGTGTTTCCACCCGGCTCCCTGACATAGATCTCGGTGCTGCCGTAGAAGGTCTGGTGCCGCGGCTTGACGACGGGGGCACCGGCGAGGGCCTTCTCGGTGGCGTCGATGTCTGCCACCGTGAGGAAGAGGGCGATGGAATGTCCGGTGAGCTCGGCCGCTGCTGCCGGTCGTTCGGCGATCACCGAGGCGCGGGTCTGGTACATCACTTCCACCCCGTCCTTGGCGGCACTGGCGAAGATCAACTTGCCATCCTGGGCAGGGACCTGGTTCTCGACGGCAAAGTCGAAGCGCTCGACCCAAAAGGCGAGGCATGGCTCGACTTGATCGACGACCATCACCGGCGTGAGCTGCTTGATCAGAGGGGGCATCTCGGGGGATCTCCAGGTGACGGACGACGTTACGGGCTGGCTCTTCACGCTGTCATGCGTATCACGAGACGAGGCTTTCGGCGAGGCGATCGGTCTTGCGTTGACCAGGGTGCGCACCGTCGCGTTCGGCGCCGGGGGCCAGTTCGGCTGCCTCGTACTCGAAGGCGCGACAGCGCGCGTCGATCGTGGCCATGTCGACCGTCTGGCGGGCCTCGCCGGTCTCCATCGCCACCTTCGCCACCGCCATCGCGACCCGCGGGGCGACAGTGAAGTTCATCGCGGCCGGGATGATCATCTCGGGTGACAACTCGGCGTCGCTCACGCTCGAGGCAATCGCGTGGGCAGCGGCGATCTTCATCTGGTCGGTGATCTGGCGCGCGCGCGTGTCGAGCGCGCCGCGGAAGATCCCCGGGAAGGCGAGCGAGTTGTTGACCTGGTTGGGGAGATCGCTCCGTCCGGTGGCGCAGATCGCCGCGCCGGCGGCCCTGGCCTCGTCGGGGAAGATTTCCGGCGTGGGGTTGGCCAGGCCGAAGACAATCGGGTCCTTGTTCATGCTGCGCACCATCTCGGGCGTCACCGCGCCCGCCACCGACAGCCCGATGAAGATGTCGCGGCCGCACATCGCGTCGACCAGGTTGCCATGTACGTTGCCGGCGTTGGTGATCGCCGCCATCTCGTTCTTGATCCAGTTCATTCCCTTGGGGCGGCCGGTATAGAGGATGCCGGTGGTGTCGCCCATGATCAGGTCACCGACGCCGACGCTGATGAGCAGCTTGCTCACGGCAATCGCGCTGGCGCCGGCCCCGTTGACGACGATCGAGAGGTCCTTGAGCTTGCGGCCGGTCAGGCGGCAAGCATTCAGCAATCCGGCGAGCACCACCACGGCGGTGCCGTGCTGGTCGTCGTGGAAGATCGGGATGTTGGTTTCCCGCTTGAGCCGCTCCTCGATATAGAAGCAGCGCGGCGCGGAAATGTCCTCCAGGTTCACGCCGCCAAAGGTCGGTTCGAGTCGCTTGACGATCTCGACGATCTCGTCCTGGTCCTGTGTCGCGAGACAGATGGGGAACGCTTCGACGCCGCCGAAGGTGTGAAAAAGCACCGCCTTGCCCTCCATCACCGGCATGGCGCCGCGGGCGCCAATGTTCCCCAGGCCGAGCACGGCCGAGCCGTCCGAGACAATCGCGACCAGGTTGCGCTTGATGGTGTACTCGTAGACCCAGTCAGGATGTTCGGCGATCATGGCGGCCGGTTCGACGGCACCAGGAGTGAGGTAGAAGAGCGAGAGGACGTGATCGTCCTTGATCGGCACCTTGCTCTGGATCTCCAGGGTGCCCTGATAGCGGCGATGGAGATCCACCGACTGTTCGGCATAGCTGGCCGATGAATCGACCGTGGCCGGCGGCAGGGGAAGCCGACCGGTGTTGACAAAGTGCCGAGTTCGCTCGGCAATACGGGCGGGATCGGTCGGTACCTTGGCAACGCCGGTCTCAATGGCAGCCCGGGCCACGGCCTCGGCGATCGCTGGCGCCACCCGGTAGTCGAGCACCTTGGGGACGATATAGTCGGGGTTGAGCTTGTCGTAGGTCACGATGTCGGCCAATGCGTGCGTGGCGGCCAGCAACATCTCGTCGTTCACGTCGGTGGCGCGGACATCGAGCAGCCCGCGGAAGAGGCCGGGAAAGACCGACGCGATATCCATCTGATTGGGATGGTGCGACTGCGCCGTGGCGATCACGGCCGCCCCGGCGGCGTGGGCGGCAGCCGGTTCGATCTCCGGCACCGGCCCGGCAAAGGCGAAGATGATCGGATCGGGCGCCATGCTCAGGACCATCTCCTGGGTCACGATATCGCCGACGGAAAAACCGATGAATACGTCGGCTCCCTTGATCACCGTCGCGAGGTCGCCGCTCACCTTGTCGGGATTGGTCTTCTTGGCAACCTCCCACTTGGCCCAGTGCATCGACTGGGTGCGGTACGGAGTCAGCGCGCCGAATCGGTCGCAGACGATGATGTTGCGCACCCCGATCTTGCGCAGCATCTCGGCGGTCCCGATACCTGCCGCCCCGGCGCCATTGATCACCACCTTGAGCCCGGTCGGTTTCTTGCCGACGATCTTCATGGCGTTGAGGAGGCCGGCCAGGACCCCGACCGCCACCGCCTCGCGGTGGTTGTTGACCACCGGGATGTTCATGGCGCGCTGGAGCTGCTTGCCGATGGTCAGGCACGCAGGGGCAACGATGTCCTCGAGACAGATGGCCCCGAAGGTGGGACCGAGGGCGATGACCGTTTCGACGATCTCGCTGATGTCGTGGGTGCTGAGACAGATCGGCAGCGCATCGACACCGGCGAACGTCTTGAAGACGACGCTCTTTCCCTCCATGACCGGCAGGATTGCCTCGGGCCCGACCATGCCAAGGCCGAAGGCCGCGGAACCGTCGGAGACGATCGCGACGGTGTTGCCGCGCATCGTCTGCGCGAACGACTCGGTCGGGTTCTTCTCAATGTCGAGGCAGGGCTGGGCCACGCCAGGGGTGTAGACCGTGCTCAGGACGCTCGCGTCGGTGATCGGGACTTTCGAAGCGACGCCGATCAGCCCGGCGTACTGCTGCCGGTAGGCCATGGCTTCGGAGAGGGAAGATTCCGGCGGGCGAGTCTTCGGCAACGTCATTCGAGATCCTAGGTCGAGCGCCGGTCCCATGGGGGGACAGGGCTGGTGGTACATGGATGCCACGATTTGAGCCGGGGAAAGATGGCGAATTCGGGTCTCGAATGGGGATTCTCCGCGCCGAGCGGTCCGATCCCGGGGACAGCAGTACCCCGGAGACGGTTCGGGTGATAGGCTTTCAGGGGTGGACGTCCTCGGCAACGCCCCACGCCAGTGGAGGAACGATGACCCCAGACACCACGTCCCATGGCGGCAATGACTCGCTCCATACCGCAATGACCGGCTGGGCCGCCTCGGCCCCGATACGACGGCTGGAACGGTTGCTTATCGTCACCCTGGGCCTCGCGGCCGCCCTGCTCCTGCTCCGCCTGACCTTCTGGCCCGCGGCGGCCGCTTCGGGCACGGTGGCCACTGTGGCGGCCTGGGGCCTGATCGATCACCGGAAAGAACAGCATCCGGGAAGGACTCTGCGCCTGGCTGAACGAATCTGCGTCGCGGTGGGGACGCTGCTCGCGATCATCACCGGAATTGGGGTGATGTTCTGGCTGCTGCGCGCCGGGTGGAGCACGACCGGTGGGTGATTAGCCGCCGTCTCGATTCGCTAACCGAGCCGTTCTCCGCCAGATTCAGGGGGTCGCGGGCTGATTTGCCCGGCGATTGCACCGGCGCGAGCAACTCGCCACGCCGAGTTCCTGCTTTTCCTGTATTGCCTGAGGTTGCCATCATGCCCCGTACCGTCTCGAGCATCAATACCGTGGAATCGCATTTCACCAACCGCGCCCCGGTGGTTCAGGCCACCTACTCCGCCCTGCTGAAGGCGGCGCGCAAGCTCGGCCCGGTCGCCGAGGAGTCGGGGAAGTCGTCGATCCGGCTGGTGGGGTCTTCGACCTTTGCCGGAGTGTCCACGCGCCAATCGTGGCTGGTCCTCACCCTCAATACTGCGGTGGACATTCCCAACAAGCGGGTGATGCGCCACGAACAGCCGGCGGCCGACCGCTGGCAGCTGGAGATCCGGCTGGACGAACCGGCGCAGGTCGACCGAGACCTGGTCGCCATGCTCGAGCAGGCGTACGCCGTTTCGGCGTGATGGCGTTGTTGCGGGGCGAGGGGACCGTTCTTGAGTAGCGGAAACGCTGCCATTGCGCCCACGGTGTTGTCGACGGGCTGAGGTCGCCAAACCGACCATATTCCGACTTGACAGATAGGAATTCTCGGGGGTTCCCGGGCCAATCTCCTCGGGGCTCGACCAATTCCATCCCCAATTCATTTCGGTTAGCATTGGCTGTTCTGGGCGATCAGGGCACCATGCATTCGTCCCCTCCGCGGATTCCCCCGCCGGAAAGCAATCCATCACGCCTTCGAGACTAACAACATGACCGGTTCAGGCACTGCTGCTGCCGCAGGCGCACCTCCAGCTGGGGTGCGGCTCGAGGAGTTCTGTTACGATGACGTGATCGTGCGGAAGTTCCTCTTCGCGACCATCCTCTGGGGAACCGTGGGGATGCTGGTCGGGTTGTTGATCGCGCTGCAGCTGGCCAATCCGCTCTTCAACTTCGGGCTGCCGTTCCTGAGCTTCGGGCGACTCCGGCCGTTGCACACCAACGCCGTGATCTTCGCCTTCGCGGGCAATGCCTTCTTCACCGGTTGCTACTACTCGACGCAGCGGCTGCTGAAGGCCCGGATGTTCTCCGACGTGCTGAGCCGGATCCACTTCTGGGGCTGGCAGTTCATCATCGTCTGCGCGGCGATCACGCTTCCGTTCGGCTTTACGCAGGCCAAGGAATACGCCGAACTCGAGTGGCCGATCGACATCATGATCGCGGTGATCTGGGTGATCTTCGCGATCAACTTCTTCGGCACGATGGTCAAGCGGCGGGAACGGCACCTCTATGTCGCGATCTGGTTCTACATCGCCAGCATCGTCACCGTGGCGATCCTGCACATCTTCAACAACCTGTCGATCCCGGCCGGGCCGCTCAAGAGCTACAGCATCTACGCCGGCGTGCAGGACGCGTTCATGCAGTGGTGGTACGGGCACAACGCCGTCGCCTTCTTCCTGACCACGCCGTTCCTCGGGCCTGATGTACTACTTCATGCCCAAGGCGGCCGAGCGGCCGGTGTTCAGCTATCGCCTGTCGATCCTGCACTTCTGGTCGCTGGTCTTCCTCTACATCTGGGCCGGCCCGCACCACCTGCACTACACCGCGCTGCCCGAGTGGGCCTCGACGCTGGGCATGATCTTTTCGGTGATGCTCTGGGCGCCGAGCTGGGGCGGCATGATCAACGGCCTGCTGACGCTGCGGGGCGCCTGGCACAAGGTGGTCGACGATCCGGTCCTCAAGTTCTTCGTGGTGGGCATCACCGCGTACGGCATGTCGACCTTCGAGGGCCCGATGCTCTCGATCAAGAGCGTCAACGCCCTGGCACACTACACCGACTGGATCATTGCCCACGTGCACACCGGCACGCTCGGCTGGAACGGATTCATGACCTTCGGCATGATCTACTGGCTGGCTGCCGCGCCTGTTCCAGGCCAGGCTCTACAGCAAGAAGCTCGCGGGGATACACTTCTGGATCGGCACCTTCGGCATCCTGCTCTACGTGGTCTCGATCTACAGCGCCGGCGTGACGCAGGGACTGATGTGGCGGGCGTTCGATGAGACCGGGCGGCTGAGCTATCCCGACTTCGTCGAAACCGTGGTCAAGCTGCTGCCGATGTACTGGATGCGCGTGGCGGGTGGCACGCTGTACATCGTCGGACTGTTCATGTTCGCCTACAACGTCGTGATGACCTGGCGGATGCGGCCGGCGGCCTACGAGGTGCCGGTGATCCGTGCGCCCGGCCTGAGCCGGTCGTTTGTCGCGCCGGTCGAGCCGAAGCCGGCCGGCGAAGGGTTCCTCGGCCGGATCTCGGCGATGCGCTATCACCGCGCCTGGGAGCGGATGCCGATCGTGTTCACGGCGCTCGTCCTGCTGGCGGTGGTGGTGGCGTCGCTGTTCGAGTTCCTGCCGACGTTCCTCATCAAGTCGAATGTGCCGACGATCGCCTCGGTCAAGCCGTACACGCCGCTCGAGCTCTACGGCCGCGACATGTACATCCGCGAAGGGTGCTTCAACTGCCACTCGCAGATGATCCGCCCGTTCCGCTACGAGACCGAGCGCTACGGCGAGTACTCCAAGCCGGGCGAGTCGGTCTACGACCACCCGTTCCTCTGGGGTTCGCGCCGCATCGGGCCGGATCTCGCGCGGGAGGGCGGCAAGTACCCCTCGCTCTGGCACGTCCGTCATTTTGCGAATCCGCGGGAGGTCACGCCAAAGTCGATCATGCCGTCGTATGCCCAGTTCGCTTCGACCCCGATTCCGTGGGATGTGATCCCCAAGCGGATCGAGGTGATGGCGATGCTCGGCGTTCCCTACGGCGAGGGAGTCAATAACGGCGTGACGATGGCGCAGGCAGCAGGCGGCGATGATCGCCGCTGACATCGCGCAGTCGGGCGGACCGGCAGGGCTGCAGGACAAGGAGATCGTCGCCATCGTGGCCTACATCCAGCGCCTCGGACAGGACATCAAGGCGGTTCCGGCGGCGTCCACGATGAACCTCTCCGACATCATGGCCAACGCCGGTCTCTCGATCTACGCCGAGGTGGCGCTGGTCCTGTTCATGATGGCGTTTCTCGGCATCGTGTGGTGGGTGCTGCGCCGCGCGAACACCGCGCGATGGAAGCGTGCCGCCAGGATGCCGCTCGATGATGTGCACCCCCAGCAGCCGCGCAAGGGCGAGGACTGATCGATGGCCGACGACACGTCGAAGGACCATCTGCTGGACCACTCCTACGACGGCATCCAGGAGTACGACAATCCGATGCCGCGCTGGTGGGTCATGACCTTCTGGGCGACGATCATCTTTGCCGTGGCGTACGCCCTCAACGTCGGCGGGATCGGGGTGGGGTCGGGGCGTCTGGCGGCCTACGAGGCGGACATGGCGGCCTTCCGGACGGCCCACCCCGAAGCCATCGCTCCCGATCCCGCCGCCCTGATGGCCGCGGTGGCGAACTCCGCCGAGGTGGCGGAGGGGAAGGCGATCTTCACCAAGAACTGCATCGCCTGTCACGGGCCGGATGGCGGCGGGGTGATCGGTCCGAACCTGACCGACGACTACTGGATTCACGGCGGCAAGATCGAGGAGATCGGCGCCACGATCGTGGCCGGCGTTCCCGCCAAGGGGATGCCGACCTGGGGCAGGATCCTCAAGCCCAAGGAAGTCGAAGCCGTGGTGGCGTACGTCTGGACGCTGCGCGGCACCACTCCGGCCAAGCCGAAGGCGCCGGAAGGACAACTGGTCACGCCATGACCGCTCCGGTGGCATCCGAGCGCGTGCTGCCCACGCTGAACCAGGACGGGACGCGCAACTGGATCCGCCCCAAACCGGCGACTGGCCCCTGGTGGCGGCGCCGGCGCATCGTGGCGTACCTGCTGATGGTGGTGTTCTTCGCCATTCCGCAGGTCACCATCCGCGGCAAGCCGTCGGTGCTGCTCGATATTCCGCACCGCCAGTTCACCATCATGGGGACGACCTTCCTTCCCACCGACACGCTGCTCCTGATGCTGCTGCTGGGGAGCTGCCTGATCGCGATCTTCCTCTTTTCGGCGCTGTTCGGCCGCGTCTGGTGCGGCTGGGCCTGCCCGCAGACGGTGTACATGGAGTTCCTCTTCCGGCCGCTGGAGCGCCTGCTCGAGGGAGGGAGGAGCGGCTCGGCGGTGCTTGACCGCGAGGGAAGGCGCTTCCACCCTCGTCGTCTGCTCAAGCACGCAGTGTACCTGGTGCTGTCCCTCTTCCTGGCGCACACCTTCCTGGCGTATTTCGTCGGCGTCCGCGCCCTGGAGCAGTGGGTGCGGCTGTCGCCTTACCAGCACCCGACGCCGTTCATCGTGATGGCGGTGACCACCACGCTGATCTTTCTCGACTTTGCCTGGTTCCGCGAGCAGACCTGCCTGATCGCCTGTCCCTATGGCCGCTGGCAGTCGGCATTGCTCGATCGCCAGTCGACGATCGTCGCCTACGACGTCCATCGCGGCGAGCCGCGCATGCGGGGCGTCAGCGAACGGCCGGCCGGCGCCGGCGACTGCATCGAATGCGGCGCCTGCGTCCTGACCTGCCCGACCGGGATCGACATCCGCAACGGCCTGCAGATGGAGTGCATCCACTGCACCCAGTGCATCGACGCCTGCGACGCGATCATGGCCAGGGTCGGCAAGCCGCCGGGGCTGATCCGGTACGCGTCGCAGGACACGCTTGCCGGCCTGCCGAAGAAGCTGCTGCGGCCCCGGGTGGTGATCTACCCGGCCGCATTTGCACTGTTCTTCGGCGGATTCCTGGTGGCATTGGGCACCCGGTCGGCAGCCGACATCACGATACTCCGCTCGGATTCGGAGCCGTTCATGCTGGAAGCTGACGGCTCGGTGACCAATCAGGTGCGGGTCAAGATTGCCAATCGATCCCGGATGGACCATCAGTACACCATCACCGTCATCGGTGGCGAAGCTGGCAAGGTGATCGCCCCGGAGAGCCCGCTCTCGGTGTCGACCGGGACACAGCGCACCACCAGCGTCTTCGTGGTCCTGCCCCGGTCGGCATTCCGGAACGGGCAGCACAACATCACGGTCCACATCACCAACGGCGCCGACTTCACCGGCGATTTCCCGTTCAACCTGCTGGGGCCCGACGAACACGAGGAACCGGATTCATGAGCCCGCTCCTGCGGAAGGAGCGCATCTGGCCCGCGATCATCATCGCCGTGCTGGTGGTCGACGTGGCGGTCGGTTTCGTGATGATGCGCGTGGCGGCCGATGATCCCCACGCGGCAATCGAGCCGGACTACTACCACAAGGCGGTCACCTGGGACTCGACCCTGGCGCAGTCGCAGCGGAACAGGGCGCTGGGGTGGACGCTGGAGGCCTCGCTCGGCGCGATCTCTCCGAGGCATGAAGCGCCGCTGACGCTGCGGCTGTCTGACGCCAGCGGCGAGGCCGTGACCGGTGCCACGCTCCAGGTGCAAGCCATGCAGGTAGCCCACGCCGGCGAGATCGTGCACGCCACGCTCACGGCTGCGGGCGACGGCGGCTACGTCGCCGATCTTCCGATGACGCGACCGGGTCTCTGGGAGCTGCGCATTGTGGCGACGCGCGGGAGCGATCGCTTCACTGCCGACCTCCGCCTCGATGCGTCGACCACCGGCATGGCGCACGCGGTGCTCGCGCGCCCGGGTGATGCGCCATCGCGGAAAGTGACGCCTGCGCCACGACCTGCTGGACCATGAGCTGACCAGATGACACTCGTCCTCGCCGTCCTCGTCGCCTCGCTGCTCGGCAGCGTGCATTGCGCCGCGATGTGTGGCGCGTTTGTCTGCTTCTACTCGGCAAACGGCCCGTCGGCGCCGTCGTGGCGGAGCGATGCGCCCAGCCACGCGGCCTACAGCATCGGCCGACTGATATCGTATGTCACGCTTGGCCTGCTGGCCGGCGCACTCGGTGGCATGCTTGACCGTGCCGGGATGCTGGCTGGCGTGGGGGCGATTGCCGCGATGATCGCCGGCGTGCTGATGGTCGGCTGGGGGGTGAGCGCGATGCTGGTGGCGCGCGGCCTCAGGGTCCCGGCACCGGGAGTTCCCGCGGCCTGGCAGCGTGCCATGGGGGCCGCGCTCGAGCGGGTGCGCAACCAGCCGCCGGTGATCCGCGCCGCGGCCACGGGACTGCTGACCACCTTGCTGCCGTGCGGCTGGCTCTACGCCTTCGTGGTGGTGGCCGGCGGCGCCGGGTCGCCGCTGCGCGGTGCGTTGGTGATGCTGGTCTTCTGGGCGGGAACCCTGCCGGTGATGCTGGCAGTGGGATTCGGCGCGCGAGCGTTCTTCGGTCCACTCCGCGCCCGCCTGCCGATGGTCAGTGCGGCGGCCATTGTGGTGCTCGGCCTGTTCTCGATCGCCAATCACTTCGGCATGGTGCCCGGGATGCGATGGATGCATGACCTGACCGCCACCGTCCCCATGGCCGACGGGTCAGCGGCCAGTCCGCACCTCCATTCCCACTGAGCCGATGACTGACGGCATGACGACTCCGGTCATCGGTACCCCCTGCACGCACTGCGGGCTGGCCGTACCACGGGCACTCATCACCGAGGGTGATGGCCCGCAGTTCTGTTGTGTCGGCTGTCGCACTGTATACGGCATTCTCCAGTCCAGTGGCCTGTCGCACTACTACGATTTTCGTGACCGGCGCGAAGCTCCGGTCCGGAGCAGTGCGAGGTCCTTCGAGGAATTCGACCATCCCGCCTTCGCCGAGCTGTATGTGCAGCCGGCCGAGTCGGGGCTTTCGCGGACGGAGCTGTTCCTCGAGGGAGTCCACTGTGCCAGCTGTGTCTGGTTGGTGGAACGGGTGCCGCTGCTCCTGCCCGGGATTGCCAGGGCGGAACTCGATGTCCGACGCTCGCTGGCCCGGGTCGAGTGGGACCCCGCCAGCGTGTCCTTGTCGCGGATCGCCAGGACGCTCGACGAGCTGGGTTACGCGCCCCATCCCTTCCGGGGCGTGGCGCGTGACGCGATGCGCCGGCGGGAGGATCGCGCCATGCTCACCCGCATCGGCGTGGCCGGAGCCATTGCAGGCAACGTCATGCTGGCCGCCGCTGGCGCTCTACTCCGGCGAGTTCGAACGGGATGGAGGGCAGCTACGCCGGTCTCTTCCGGTGGATGAGCCTCGGGCTCACGTTGCCGGCCGTGATCTTCCCGGGCCGGGTGTTCTTCACCGGTGCCTGGGCCGCCCTGCGCACGCGCACGCTGCACATGGATCTGCCGATCGCCATCGCCCTGGGCGCCGGTGTGACCCGCGGGGCGATCAACACCTTTGCCAACAGCGGTTCGATCTATTTCGATGGTGTCTGTGTCCTGATCTTTCTGCTGCTTGTCGGACGCTTCCTGCAGCAGCGCGGCCAGCGCGCGGCTGCAGATGCGGCGGAGCTGCTCTATTCACTCGCTCCCACCACGGCTCGCGTCGTCGATGCCGACGGCAGTGAGCGCGAACTCCCCGCCGTTGCCCTGCTGCCGGGGATGACGGTGGCGGTCCGCGCGGGAGAGAGTTTTCCGGCCGATGGCCGCATTGCCATGGGACACACGGCCGATCAACTCGGCGCTGCTGACGGGCGAGTCGAGGCCGGTCTCCGCGGCGCCTGGAGACGCCGTGTTTGCCGGCACCCTCAACGTGACGGCGCCGGTGCGCTTCGCGGTCGAGGAGGCCGGCGAGACGAGCCGGCTCGCCAGGATCCTGAGGCAGGTGGAAGACAGCGCCCAACGGCGCGCTCCGGTGGTGGCGCTCGCCAACCGGATGTCGGGTTGGTTTGTCGCGATCGTCCTGCTGCTCGCGGTGATCACCTTCCTGATCTGGCTGCCGCGCAACGAGGCGAGTGCATGGGACCACGCCATCGCCCTGCTGATCGTGACCTGTCCCTGTGCCCTGGCGCTGGCGACACCCCTGGCCGTGACGGTGGCGGTGGGCCGGGCCGCCCGGGCGGGCATTTACATCAAGGGAGGAGATGCCCTCGAGGCGCTGTCGCGTGCGGGCGACCTGATCCTCGACAAGACAGGCACGCTCACCGAAGGGAAGCCGGCACTGATTTCGTGGTCGGGCGAGGAGTGGCTGAAGCCGCTGGTCCTGGCCCTCGAGGCCGGGTCGTCGCATCCGATCGCGGATGGATTCAGGCGGGCGTGGCCGGGCCTCGATGTTCCGGTGCCGAGTGAAGTCACCCACCACCTCGGTGCCGGGATCTCCGGCACGGTGGGCGGTTTCTCGGTGGTGATCGGTTCACCGCGGCTGGTGGCGCAGTCCGCCACGGGTGCCGAGCAGATGATGACGCGCCTCGCCGGGCAACCGCTGACCCCGGTGCTCGTGGCGGTCGATGGCGTGGTGGTGGCGCTGGCGGGCATCGGTGATCGCGTCCGCGTCGATGCCGGCGCTGCGCTGTGTGCCCTGCGCCGCCGTGAGTGGCGCACGACACTCCTCTCCGGTGACGATCCGCATGTTGCCGCCGCCGTGGGGGCGAAGCTGGATTTCGAGCCGGGAGCGACCATCGGTGCGGCGACTCCGGAGCAGAAACTCACGTTCGTACAGGATTGCCTGGAGGCTGCCCGCGCGACAAACCGGCCGGTCGTGATGGTTGGCGATGGCGTCAACGATGCCGCAGCGATTGCAGCGGCCACCGTCGGAATCGGAGTGCATGGCGGCGCGGAGGAGTGTCTCGCGACCGCGGATATCTACCTCACGACCCCGGGGATCGAGCCGCTGGTCCGGCTGGTCGAGGGATCGGCGCGTACGATGCACGTGATCCGCCGCAACATCGCCTTTGCGTTGTGCTACAATGCCGTTGGCGTCGCCCTCGCGATGACGGGCAGGATCTCGCCATTGATCGCGGCGCTGATGATGCCGGCCAGTTCGTTGACGGTCCTCCTCGGCAGCTGGCTCGGTCGGACCTTCGATCCCGTTCCGGCGCTCCGGGCACCGGATGACACGGCGGCCGGCGATATCCCGGTGAAGGTGGCGGCATGAGCGTGCTCTTCATCGTCGTTCCGCTGGCCCTGGTCGTTGTGCTGGCGGCCGTGATTGCCTACGTCTGGTCCGCGCGCGGGGGGCAGTTCGACGATCTCGACACGCCGGCGGTGCGAATGCTCCATGACGACGACCCCAAGAGCGGGTCGACCGTTCCCCCTGAGCAGCGCTCATGAACCCGCACGGTCGCCATCGGTCGGCCCGAGCTTGGCCTCCGACTGGCCGCGATCTTCGAGGCGACCAAGGGGTTGCTCGTCCTGGTGGTCGGTTCCGGCCTGCTGCTGCTCGTTCATCGAAACGTTCAGGATTTTGCCGAGCGCCTGGTTGCCCACGCGCATCTCAATCCGGCAGGCCGTTATCCCCGGATCTTCCTGAAGGTCGCGACCGAAGCCACCCCTGCCGGGCTCATGCTCTTCGCGTTGGGCGCACTGGTCTATTCCGTCGTGCGTTTCCTCGAGGCGGTGGGGTTGTGGCACGCGCGCAGATGGGCGGAATGGCTCGGGGTTGCCAGCGGTCTGATGTACCTCCCCTTCGAGCTGAGGGCGATGATCCGCCGGCCCGGTGTTGAACCAATGATCGCCCTGCTGCTCAACCTGGGCGTGGTGGTGTTTCTCGGGCTCCAGCTTGAGTCAAGGCAGGCGGACCCCACCCCTGGAGCCTCTCCCCAGCCCGACTGAGAGGTGCGTTAGAATCGGACTCCCCTCGGGGCGGGGTGCCCCGCAGATCGCAGGAGGTCATCGCGCAGGGGCTGAGAACGACCGTCTGATCGCTGTACAGGGCGGCGAGTGTTGCCCGGCCAACTTCAGTAATGATCTTTCCCTCCCAAGTATCATGCAACATCATGTCATTTAATGACTTATACATCAGCTACTGCATTATTGATGCCGCGTTATCAGGTCCACATGAATAGGACGACTCCGCCTCAAACCAGATAGGGCCGCATCCGATACTCTACGGAGGCATTTGTGCATATCTGACGAATTCGGACGTCTTTGATTAAAGACGTCCACCCAACAGCCTGATTCTCATCAGAATTTGAACACGCGTGGCAAGTGCCTGCGCGGGGACCGGTCGTACATGGCAGCACCAAGTCGAGCGATAACGTCGGAGTACGTCCAACCGAAGGGGGTGGCGGCTGCCATTCCGGGGCGTCGGCCGATCGCGGCAACCACAGCCCGGCGCTCGGCGCGCGGTGCCCGATTCTGGTGGCTGGTCCTCATTGGCCTGCCGCTGATCCTGATCAACGTGTTCGGGGCGCCCTACTACTTCGCCTCGATGCAGGAGCGCGTTCGCCTGCCGTTGCATCCGTGGCTCCGGCCCTCCGGCTACATCGGCCAGTCGGCCGGGATCATTGCCCTGCTGATCTTCTGCGTGCTGTGGCTTTATCCGCTGCGCAAGAAGTTCAAGAAGTTGGCGTTCCTGGGATCATTGGGTCGGTGGATGGACGTGCACGTGGCCTCCGCGCTGGCGTTGCCGTTGCTGCTGGCGATCCACTCCTCCTGGCGATCGAACGGCCTGATCGGGCTGGGTCTGGTGGCGATGCTGGTGGTGATCGCCAGCGGCGTTGTTGGCCGGTACCTCTACACCCGCATCCCACGGGCGCGCAGCGGCGTCGAGCTGACCCGCGATGAAGTCGCGGCGAAGCGCCGGGAACTCATCGACCTGCTCGTGGCGGCGACCGGGCTTTCGCCCGACGTCGTCGACCGAACGCTGGATATGGCACCGAGCGCCATGGAACATGGGAGCCTGGCGCGGATCATCTGGCACCTGCTGTCGGATGACCTGCTGCGCTGGAAGCGGACCCGTGAATTGCGGCAGCGCTGGGCCGCCATCGCGCCGGCGGGACGGCCGCTCAGTCGTCAGGCCCTGTCGGACGCGGTCCGCTATGCCGACCAGGAGATCTCCCTGGCGCAGCAGTCACGGATGCTCGAGGCGACGCAGCGGGTGTTCGCCTTCTGGCATGTGGCGCACCGTCCCTTCGCCATTACGGCGCTTCTTGCCGTGGCCGTTCACGTGGTTGTTGTCGTCGCGGTTGGTGCGACGTGGTTCTAGGAGTGCGCCATGGCTGACATGGGCCTGACCACCCTGGGCTTCCTGGTTGTCACCGGCTTGGTGATGTGGCTGCACCTGCGTTCGCGCGGGGGTGGCGGGACCGCGGTGGCGATACCCGAGCGGCGCAGCGGCAGCGCGTGCCCCAAGTGCGAGGCGCATGTGCCGACGGGCTCGACCTTCTGCCCGGCGTGCGGCGTCCCGCAACAGGTGTTCGATCTGGTGCAGGCTCCTCCGGCGGAAGGCGAGATGAGCGCGACCGGCCCGGCCAAGGCCGCCGTGCGCGGCGACATGTGCGTCGGGTGTGCGACGTGCACGGCTGCCTGCCCGATTCCCGGGGCAATCACCATGCGCGGCAAGCTCGCGGTGGTCGACGATGGGATCTGCCAGGGGCATGGCGAGTGTGTCAGCGCCTGTCCGGTGGGTGCGATCTCGGTCAACTCCGGGGCCGCCGTCAATCGGGTTGTCGTCCCGTCGGTGGACGTGCACTTCGAGACCAACGTGCCGGGGCTCTACATCGTCGGCGAGCTCGGCGGCCGCGGCCTGATCAAGAACGCCGTCAACGAAGGCAAGATGGCGGTCGAACACATCGTCGCCATGCTGCCCCCCGGCGCCCCGCGTGCCGACGCCGTGGCCGGCGTGGTCGATGTTGCCATCGTGGGCTCCGGGCCGGCCGGACTGAGTGCCGCGATGGAGGCGCTTGCGGTGCGGCCTGACCTACACGGTGCTGGAGCAGGGTTCGCTGGCCGACAGCATCCGCAAGTATCCCCGTCACAAGTTGATCCTGGCCGAGTCGGTGCAGATCCCGCTCTATGGCAACCTGTGGGTGGCCGACGCCTCGAAGGAATCCCTGCTGCAGGTGTGGGAGACGATCGTCGCCAACACCGGACTGCAGGTGGTTACCCAGTCGCGGGTCGAGACCATCGTGCGTGAAGGCGGCGTGTTCCGGCTGGAGGCGTCGACCGGGACCTACCTGGCGCGCCGGGTGGTGCTCGCCATGGGGCGGCGCGGCTCCCCTCGCCGGTTGGGCGTTCCCGGCGAGGAGCTGGGGAAGGTCTTCTACGACGTCATCGAGATGGAGCAGTTCTCCGGCCGGCGGGTGCTGGTGGTTGGCGGTGGCGACAGCGCCGTGGAGACGGCGGTTGGCCTCGCGAACCAGAAGGACACGGAAGTGCTGCTGTCCTATCGCGGCGACAGGTTCAGCCGGATCAAGGAACGCAACCGCGAGAAGATCGAGGCGATGATCAACCGCCGACGGGTGAAGCCGCTGTTCGGCACCACGGTGCGGGAAATTCGCGCCGACGTCGTGGTGCTCGATAACCAGGGCGAGACGATGATCGTCCCCAATGATGATGTGGTCATTCGCGTCGGCGGCAATGCGCCGACGGCGTTCCTCGAGAAGATCGGCGTCCGGATCGTGCAGAAGGATGTGCCCATCCAGAGTGACCGGGCGAGGGCCAGCTGATTGCGGGCCGTCGTCGGTCTCGGGGTGGTGCTCACCCTCGTCCTTCCGGCCGGAGCCACAGCGCAGATCTCGCCGGGGCCCTTGGCGCGCGCGCACGCCGAATTGGAGGGTGCGGGCAATTGCGTCAAGTGCCATTCGGGTCGCGCGGCGATGACGCAACTCTGTCTCGACTGCCACAAGGAAATCCGTTGGGGCATGGACGCCGGGCGCGGGCTGCACGCCCGCGAGGCGAAGGATCCCAGGACCTCGTGTGCTTCGTGTCACCCCGACCATGCCGGGAGGAACTTCGCCCTGGTGGCATGGAAGGAAGGCAGTGCCGAGCGCTTCGACCATCGCCGCGCGGGGTGGGCGCTGGAGGGCAAGCACTCGAGCACGGTGTGCGACAAGTGCCATCGGGCGTCGCTGCGCGTCTCCCCCGCGGCCGCCCTGTCGAAGCGGCGCGGTTCGGCGGGGTGGATCGGCCTGGAGACCGACTGCGCTTCATGTCACCGCGCGGACGATCAGCACAAGGGGACGCTCGGGCCGAAGTGCGAGAGTTGCCACGACAGCAGGGGCTGGCAGCCTGCGCCGAAGTTCGCGCATGCCCAGAGCCGCTATCCGCTGACCGGGAAGCACCGCGACGTGGAATGCGACAAGTGCCATCTCGCGGCACAGCTGAAGCTCAAGCCGGACTCCACGGGCAAGGTGATGCCGCAGTTCAAGCCGCTGGTCTTTGCCGAGTGTTCAGCGTGCCACGCCGATCCGCATCAGGGTCGCCTCGCCTCGAAGTGCAGCTCGTGTCACAACACGCGGGGCTTTGCCAGCGTCGACAAGAAGGACTTCAATCACGCGGCGACGCGATACCCCTTGCAGGGGCGGCATCGCGCGGTTGCGTGCGAGGCCTGTCACGGCGTGGGGAACACCAAACGCACCCCGGCGTTCGGCACTTGCGCGACGTGTCATGCCGATCGGCATCGGGGCGAGGCGACGCTGGCCGGCAAGGTGGTGGACTGTGCCGCGTGTCATCAGGTCGAGGGTTTCGCGCCCGCGACCTTTACGGTCGCTCAGCACCAGGCTACGGCCTTCGCCCTTTCGGGAAAGCACCAACAGGTGCGCTGTGCGGCCTGTCACACGCCGGTCGGAGCGCCGTCGCCCTCGGCCGCAGGGGCAACGCATCCGGGCGCCCTGCCTGCCGTGGTGCGCATCCGGATGCCCTTCGCCAGGTGCACGTCGTGCCACGAGGACTCCCATGGTGGGCAGCTGGCCGCGAGGGCCGGCAAGGGAGCCTGCGAAGAGTGTCACCGCGACACCGGCTGGAAGCCGAGCGTGTTCAGCGTCGAGGCGCATGGCCGGCTGCGGCTTCCCCTCGAGGGGCGTCATGCCGAGATCCCCTGCGCATCGTGTCATGCCGTGACGCGCACCGGATTGCCACCGGTGAGCGCGCCGGCGAGCCGAGGCAAGGCGGGATTCCTCTTCGCGGTGCCGGAAATCGACTGCGCGTCGTGTCACGTCGACCCGCACGGGGGTCGCTTCACCGCGAAGGGCGGGCAGCCGGTGAACGGCGGCTGTCGTGCCTGTCACGACGCACGGTCGTTCCGGCCATCGACGGTGGATGTCGCCCGCCATGCGGCCTTCAAGTTCCCGCTCGAGGGGGCACATCGGGCGCTGGCGTGCGTGGCCTGCCACGCGAGGCTGAACAGCTCGTTGCGCGGCGCCTTCCTGGTGCGGGCTCCGAGCCGTCCGCCGGCCCTGGTGCTCACCGCCGACAAGGGCACCGCCTGTCAGGCCTGTCACGAATCGCCTCATGGCGACCAGTTCGCCGGCCGCAAGAGCGGCGGGCAGTGCGAAAGCTGTCACGGCACCGAGACGTTTGTGCCCGCGACGCGGTTCGACCACGAACAAGATGCGAGTTTTTCGCTCGAGGGCGCGCATGCGAAGCTGCCGTGCGCCTCATGCCACAAAGCGGCCAGTGTGCCAGCCGGATCGAAACAGGTGGTGTATCGACCGCTCTCCTCGAAGTGCGAGAGCTGCCATGCGGCGAAACCCGCAGGGGGTGGTAAGTGACGTGGAAACTGAGGACATGGTACGGGGCCCTGCTTGCCATCGCCTTGTTCCCACGGGGAGCGAGCGGGCAGACAGTCGAGAATCCGCATGGCCCGACGATCGGGGCGTGCGCCATGTGTCACACCCCCACAGCATGGCGCCCGGCGAAGATCTCGTCGGCGTTTCATCACGCCGAGAAGACCTTTCCGCTCGATGGGGCCCATGGGGCCGTCAAGTGTGGTGCATGCCACAAGACCCTCGACTTCAAGTCCGCCACGACCTGCACCACCTGCCACAAGGACGTCCACGTCGGCCAGCTCGGCCTGACCTGCGAGCGTTGTCACACCACGCGGAGCTTCACCGACCAGGCCCGTCTGGCACGGCTGCACGACCAGACCCGCTTTCCACTGACCGGTTCCCACGCCACGGCAACCTGTGAGGCATGTCACGCGCGGACGGCCGCAGGGCAACCGCAGTTCACCAACCGTCCGATGACCTGCATCAGCTGCCACGTGGCGAAATTCGACGCGACGACGTCGCCAAGCCACCAAGCGGCTGGCTTTTCGCAGGATTGCGCCAGCTGCCACGGAACCGTCGCATGGCAGGGCGCCCGGTTCGACCACTCGACCACCCAGTTCAAGCTGACCGGCGCGCACCAGGCGGTCTCGTGCACCTCCTGTCACGGCGATGGCGTCTACAAGGGCAAGCCGACCACCTGCATTTCTTGTCACCAGGCGACGTTCAACGCCACAACGAACCCGCCGCACGCGGCATCCGGGCTGCCGACCACCTGCATCGACTGCCACAATACAGCGGCATGGTCGACGGGGACCTTTGACCACGCGACCACGAAATTCCCGTTGACCGGGGCCCATCGTTCCGTCGCCTGTCTCTCGTGCCACGATCAAGGGGTCTACACGAGCACGCCGACCACTTGTGCGGCGTGCCACCAGACCGCCTTCAACGCGACGCGGACACCACCGCATGCCGCCTCGGGATTCGCGACCACCTGTACCAGCTGCCACACCACCACGGCCTGGCAGGGCGGGACGTTCGACCATGGCACCACCCGGTTCGCGCTCACCGGCGGGCACCTTGCCGTGACCTGTGCCCAGTGTCACGGGGACGGGGTGTATCACGGCAAGGCGACCACCTGCGTGTCGTGCCACCAGGCGACCTTCAATGCCACCACCGCGCCATCGCACACGGCCGGCGGTTTCCCGACCAACTGCACCACCTGTCACACGACGACTGACTGGCACGCGGCAACGTTCGATCACGCCACGACGCAGTTCCCGCTCACCGGCGCGCACCAGGCGGTGGCCTGCCTCAGCTGCCACGGCGATGGCGTCTATCACGGCAAGCCCACGGCATGCGCCTCGTGCCACCAGGCGACCTTCAACACCACCACGTCACCACCGCATGCCGCCGCCGGCTTCGCGACCACCTGTACCAGCTGCCACACCACCACGGCCTGGCAGGGCGGGACGTTCGACCATGGCACCACCCGGTTCACGCTCACCGGCGCGCATCAGGCGGTGGCCTGCCTCAGCTGCCACGGCGATGGCGTCTATCACGGCAAGCCCACGGCATGCGCCTCGTGCCACCAGGCGACCTTCAACGCCACCACGTCACCACCGCATGCTGCCGCCGGCTTCGCGACCACCTGTGGCACCTGTCACACCACTGCGGCATGGACCGGGGCGGTGTTCGACCACTCGTCGACGCGCTTTCCGCTCACCGGCTCCCATCTGGCCGTGACCTGCGCCCAGTGTCACGGCGACGGGGTCTATCACGGCAAGTCGACAGATTGCGCCTCGTGCCATCAGGCTGATTACAACAGGACGACTTCGCCGTCACACGTGGCAGCCGGGTACCCGACGACCTGTGCGTCCTGTCACTCGACGACGAGCTGGCAGAGCGGGACCTTCGACCACGCGACAACGCAGTTCCCGCTCACCGGCGCGCATCAAGCCGTGGCCTGCGCTTCTTGCCACGGGGACGGGGTGTTCCACGGCAAGCCCACGGCCTGCGCGTCGTGCCACCAGACCGACTACAACGCCACCACGACGCCGCCGCACGCCGCATCGAGCTTTCCGACGACCTGTGCCACCTGCCACACCACGACGGTGTGGACCGGGGCGGTGTTCAACCATTCCGCCACCGCCTTCCCGTTGACGGGAGCGCACCTGGCCGCAACCTGTCTCAGCTGCCATTCGAGCGGAGTCTATCACGGCCTGGCGACGGCCTGCGTCTCGTGTCACCAGACGACCTACAACGCCACCACGACGCCACCGCACGCGAGCTCCGGCTTCCCGACGACCTGTGCCACCTGCCACACCACGACGATATGGACCGGGGCGGTGTTCAACCATTCCGCCACCGCCTTCCCGTTGACGGGAGCGCACCTGGCCGCAACCTGTCTCAGCTGCCATTCGAGCGGAGTCTATCACGGGCTGTCCGCGGCCTGTGCGTCGTGCCACCAGACCGACTACAACACGACCACGACGCCACCGCACGCGAGTTCCGGCTTCCCGACGACCTGTGCCACCTGCCACACCACGACGATATGGACCGGGGCGGTGTTCAACCATTCCGCCACCGCCTTCCCGTTGACGGGAGCGCACTTGGCCGTGGCGTGTCTCACCTGCCACGCGAGCGGGGTCTATCACGGGCTGTCCGCGGCCTGTGCGTCGTGCCACCAGACCGACTACAACACGACCACGAGCCCATCGCATGCCGCGTCGAGCTTCGCGACGACCTGCCAATCGTGCCACACGACTACGACCTGGGTGGGCGGCACCTTCAACCACTCGACCACCACCTTCCCGCTGACCAACGGGCACTCGGGCGTGCCCTGCGCATCGTGTCACGGTGACGGCGTCTACCACGGCAAGTCGACCGTCTGCTCGACCTGTCACCTGACCGACTTCAACGCGACGACCGACCCGAACCACCGCACGGCCGCATTCCCGACAACCTGCACCAGCTGTCACACGACGGTCAGGTGGACGGGGGCAACCTTCAACCATGATCCATGGTTCCCGATCTACTCCGGACGCCACAACGGTCGCTGGAGCAGCTGCACCGACTGCCACACCACCTCGGTCTACACCGTCTTCACCTGTGAGCGCTGCCACACGCGAACACAGATGGACAACCAGCACCGCGGCCGCTCCGGTTACAGCTTCACGCCTAGCGCCTGCTATTCCTGCCATCCACGCGGGAGCGGCGGATGAAGAAGCTTCATGGATGCGAGCGTCGCACCGCGCTTGGGCTGCTGCTTCTCAGTGGCGTGATGGCCAGATCGGTCACGGCACAAGTACAGCCGGCGGTCCGCCAGGCGTTCGCCTGGACCACGATCAACTACCTGAGCGGCAACCTGGTCTACCTTGCTGTGGGTACGAGGCAGGGTGTTCGGGAAGGGGCACCCCTGGAAGTACTGCGTGCCGGCGAGGTGATTGCCGACCTGACGGTGGCGTACACGTCGTCGAACCAGTCGTCGTGCACGGTGACCAAGTCTTCCGCGACGCTCGCCGTCGGCGATTCAGTGCGGTACCTGGCGGTGGCCGATTCGCAGCCGGCGATGGCCGGCCAGCCGCCGACCGGCACGCCCGTGGTGCGCCGGGCATCAATAGCGCGCCGGCCGCTGCGCGGGCGGATCGGGGCACGATACCTCGTCGTCGAGACGGGCGCGGGGACCAAGCTGACGCAGCCGGCGTTCGACCTGAGACTGGACGGGCAGCAACTCGGCGGCACCGGCCTTGGCGTTACGGTCGACGTGCGTGTCCAGCGGTCATCGTTCTCCTCGACCTCCGGCGTGGTGAACAGCGGGGCACCTGCCTCGCTCAACCGGGTCTATCAGGCCGCGGTGCTCTGGAATCGCCCCACAGGGGGGGCCCGGATCTCGGTGGGTCGGCAGTTCGCCGGAGCGCTCTCCACCGTTGGCATCTTTGATGGCGTCGCGCTGGACTTCGATCGCACCCGGTGGTCGTATGGCGTCCTGGCTGGGACGCAGCCGGAATTGGCGACCTTCGGATTCTCCGGAGCCACCCGCGACTACGGCGTGTACGTGCAGCGTCACAACACGCGGGGTGGAGCGGTACCGTGGTCATTCACCATGGGGACCATCGGGTCGTACACCAATGGCCAGATCGATCGCGAGTTCGGCTACCTGCGCGCGACCTATAACAGTCGCCGGCTGTCGGTGTTTGCCTCGCAGGAGATCGATGTCAACCGTGGCTGGAAGCGCGCCGTGGAGGGGTCGGCCACCACGCTGACATCTTCGTTCGTGACAGCACAGCTCTCCGCGTCGGACGGCGTCACGTTCAGTGGGGGATTCGACAATCGCCGGAGCGTGCGTCTCTACCGCGACTTCGTCAATCCCGAAATCTCCTTCGACGACGGTTTCCGCGAGGGCGTGTGGGGCGGAACGTCGTTGACCTTCCTGCGTCGCGTGCGCCTCACCGCCGATGTCCGGAACAGCAGTGGCGGGAGCGAAGGAGGAGCGAATTCCTTCACCGGCTCCCTCTCCGTGACCCGGCTCACCCCGTTGCACCTCGGGTTCCGGGCGCGGACCACGCAGTATTCCGGCACCCAGTCCACCGGCTCACTCTCCTCGGCGTCGGTCGAGATCGCCCCGGCGAACGCCATCCGGCTGGAACTGACCGGTGGTGTGCGCCATACCAGCTATCCTCTCTCCGGTGCGGCGGCGACGCGGCTCACCTGGACCGGGATCGATGCCGATGTCGGCATCAGCCGGCGGTTCTACGTGATGCTGTCGACCTACCGGGAGGCCGGCGCTGCCGATCGGACCAGCCAGTCGTACATTGCACTGAGCTACCGCTTCTAGCCGCCCGGCCCCCTCCGGCCGCCCGCGTTTCACACCCGCTGATCCCGGGCACGACCTGACCGAGCTGCTCGACCCCATACTCCATCCGGAGGTCTGGATGCCGGATCCCGTGGCCGAGTACTTCCCGCTCCCGGAACGACTCCGACTGCCATTCTCCGAGGCGGTGCGCGTCGGTCCAATGCTCTACCTCTCCGGCCAGATGGGGATCGCTGCCTCCGGTCACCTGGTAGCCGGCGGCATCGAGGCCGAGACGCGCCAGACGCTCGAAAATGTCCGGTCGGTGCTCGAGCGGCACGGATCCTCCCTCGAGCGGGTCGTGAAATGCACCGTCATGCTGGCCGACATGCAGGATTGGCGGGCGATGAATGGCGTCTACCTGACGTTCTTCACGAGGAATCTCCCGGCGCGCAGTGCCTTTGGCGCCAGCGGCCTGGCGCTCGGCGGACGGGTCGAGATCGAGGTGATGGCCCTGATCGGCGGGTCGTAGCGCTCGCTGGTGACGCTACGGATCAGGACACCCTAGATTCTCGGGTCGCTTCAGCCTCCCTTCTCCCGAGGAATTCATGCTGCTCGATCGTCGTCGGTTCTCAGGACTCCTGGCCGGCCTGGTCGGCGGCGCCGCCCTGCCACGGCCGCTGGCGCATGCCACGGCTCCTGCCGACCCATGTCACCTGCCCCCGCAGATCGATGCGCTCACCCCGATGACCGCCGGGGTCAGGCCGATCGGTGACGACGAACGCCATGCGCGGATCGAGCGGGCCCGGGCCCTGATGACCGAATCAACGATCGACGCCATCATCGTCGAGCCGGGCGCCAGCATGGAGTACTTCACCGGCGTGAAGTGGGGACTCTCCGAGCGTCCCTTCGTGGCGGTCATTCCGGCACGCGGCGATCTGGCCTGGGTCTGTCCGGGATTCGAGGAGGCGCGGGGACGCGAGCAGATCCGGGTTGCGGCGGACGTCCGGGTGTGGCAGGAGGACGAATCGCCGGCGGCAGTCATTGCGGGCATCCTGCGTGACCGCGGCGCCATCACGGGTCGCATCGGTGTCGAGGAGCGAGTCCGCTACTTCATTGCTGACGCCGCGAGAAAGGAGGCGACCGCCGCGGAGTTCGTCAGCGCCACGCCGGTCACGGCCGGCTGCCGGATGATCAAGAGTGCCGCCGAGCTGGCGCTGATGCAGCGTGCCAGTGACATCACCATCGCTGCGTTCCGCGCCACTTTCGCCACCATGAAAGCAGGAATGCTCAATACCGAGCTGGTCGAGAACATGACCTCCGCCATGGAGCGCCTGGGGGGTGAAGACACCTGGACCCTGGCCCTGTTCGGTCCGGCCTCGGCTTTACCGCACGGCACCATCCAGCCGCAGCGACTGAAGGAGGGCGATGTCGTGCTGGTGGATTCCGGCTGTGCCGTCGCGGGGTATCAGTCCGACGTGACCCGAACCACCGTGTTCGGCAGGCCGTCGGCGCGGCAGACCGAGATCTGGGCCCTTGAACGTCGAGCGCAGGACGCCGCCTTTGCCGCCGCACAGGTCGGTGCCCCATGCGAATCGGTCGATGCAGCGGCACGGAAGGTGATCACCTCGGCGGGATTCGGTCCTGGCTACCGTCTGCCCGGCCTGCCGCACCGCACCGGCCATGGCATCGGGATGGAAGGGCACGAGTGGACCTACTTCGTCCGCGGCAACACGACGCCGATTCGCCCCGGGATGTGCTTCAGCGATGAGCCCACCATCGCGATTCCCGGTGAGTTCGGGATCCGGCTCGAGGACTGCCTCTACGTCACCGACTCCGGCCCGAGGTTTTTCACGCCCCAGTCGGAGTCGATTGACAAGCCGGTTCCCTGACCCGGGGACGGCAACCGGGCGGGGTTGCCCCCCCGCCCGCGCTCCGTATTGTTGAAGGGCTCTTCCCCACCTTGTCGCACCGACTCCAGCATTTCGAGGATCAGCATGACTTCGTCCCTGCTTGGTTCCCTCGCTGCCCGCGGGCTCGCGGCCCTGGCCTTCGGCCTTCTCGTGGTGGCTCCCGCACCGGCTCAGCGTTCGCTGACGGCTGCGGACTACAGCCGGGCCGAGCGCGCCATGATCGCTCCGGCGGCGGTCACCCAACTCGCGAACAGCGGACGTGTCACGCCCAACTGGCTGCCGGGCGATCGCTTCTGGTACGCCACGACCACGCCGGCCGGGACGCAATTCACGCTGGTCGACCCGGCCAGGAAGTCCAAGGCACAGGCGTTCGATCACGCCAAGGTGGCGGTCGCCATCTCGGCCGCAGCGGGGAAGACCTACGACGCGATGCACCTGCCCTTCACAGCGTTCGCCTACAGCAAGGACTCCAAGTCGATCCTGGTCAATGTCGACGGCAAGGACTGGAGCTGCGGCGTCAACGGGGCCAAGTGCGTCGCGGCGCCGGCGGGCAGCGCCCCGGCAGCTCCGGCAGCGGGCGGCGGTCGGGGCGGCCGCGGCGGTGGCGGCGGTCGGGGGGGGCGCGGTGGTGGCGGTGCCACGTCGCCCGATGGCAAGCTGGCCGCCTTCATCAAGGACTACAATCTCTGGGTTCGCGACGTGGCGACCAACCGGGAAACGCAGCTCACGACCGATGGCGTGCCGGATTTCGGGTACGCCACCGACAATGCCGGCTGGACCAACAGCACAAACGCGGTCGTCCTCTGGTCGCCCGATTCGAAGAAGATCGCCACGCAACAGCAGGATGAACGCGGAGTCGGGGACATGTACATCGTCACCACGCCGACGGGCGGGGCCAACGGCACCATCGGCGGGCACCCGGTGCTGCGCGCCTGGCACTACCCGTTGCCGGGCGACAGCATCATCACCACCATCCAGCGCGTGATCATCGACGTGGCCAGCCACAAGGTGACTCGGCTGCAGATGGCGCCCGACCAGCATCGCTCGATCCAGGGCGACAACCTGAGCATGTCGGACGTCAAGTGGAGCCCGGATGGGTCACGGATCGACTTCGCGTCGGTGTCGCGCGAGCACAAGCACGTCTGGATCCGCGAAGCGAATGTGGCAACTGGCGCGGTGCGCACCATCATGGAGGAGACCTCGCCCACCCACGTGGAAGACTGGGTTGGCTGGCGGGTGCTCTGGCCGACCAACGAGATCCTCTGGTACTCGCAGCGGGACAATTTCGGGCACCTCTACCTTTACGACCTGGCCACCGGCAAGCTGAAGAACCAGGTCACGTCTGGTGAAGGCAACGTTACGGCAATCAACCGCCTCAACGACACCACCCGCGTGCTCTGGTACACGGCACTTGGCGGCGAGAAGGGGCAGAACCCCTACTTCGCTCACCATTACCGGGTGAACCTCGACGGGACGAAGCAAGTCTCGCTCGACCCCGACGACGGCAACCACGAAACCCCGGCGAATTCACCCTCCGGCAAGTACTTCGTCGATGTCTGGAGCCAGAACGACGTGCCGTATGCCAGCTCCGTGCGCGATGGCACCACCGGCGCGATGGTGATGGCGCTTGAAAAGCCGGCCGATGCCGCCGCGATGAAGGCGGCGGGATGGAACCCGGTCACGACGATCCGGATGAAGGCGCGTGACGGCGTGACCGAAATCTATGGCCAGATGGAGAAGCCGTCGAACTTCGACCCGAACCGGAAATACCCGATCATCAACTACATCTATCCCGGTCCGCAGACGGGGAGTGTCGGCGGCTGGGGCTTCAAGGCGACTCAGGGCGAGTCCTCGGGGCTTTCGGAGCTGGGCTTCATCGTCGTGGCGATCAACGGCATGGGGACGCCGGGACGCGACAAGAAGTTCATGGATGCCTACTACGGCAGGATGGGCGACAACACGCTGCCCGATCAGGTGGCGGGCATGAAGGAGCTGGCGCAGCGCTTTGCCTGGATCGACATCGACAAGGTCGGGATCTGGGGCCACTCCGGCGGCGGCTTCGCCACGGCCGACGCGATGTTCCGCTATCCCGACTTCTTCAAGGTGGGGATCGCCGAGTCGGGCAACCACGACAATCGCGAGTACGAGGACGACTGGGGTGAGCGCTACCAGGGATTGCTGGCTCGCAAGGGTGACAGCACCAACTACGACGCCGAAGCCAACCAGAACTTCGCGGCCAACCTCAAGGGTCACCTGCTGCTGGCCCATGGCACCATGGACAACAACGTGCCGCCGTACAACACCCTCCTGATTGTCGACAAGCTGATCGCCGCCAACAAGGACTTCGACCTGGTGCTCTTTCCCAACGCGGGACACGGCTATGGGTCGGGCTCGGCGTACATGCAGCGTCGCCGCTGGGATTACTTCACCCGCTGGCTCCTCAACGCCGAACCGCCCAAGGAATTCGAGATGGGCGGCGGGCGCGGCGGTGCTGGTGGCCGGGGCGCCGGCGGGCGCGGGGGGCAGGCAGCTCCCCCCGCGGGTCGCGGGGGTGGGGGCGTGAATTAGCTCCCGCTGACGTCCCGGCTCGGCACGGAGAAGTTCGCGTCAATCTTGAACGCAGAGGCGGCCGGGTCCGACAGGCGGATCCGGCCGCCTTGCCATTCCTCGCTGGGGCGGAGCATGCTGTGGCTGTTGCCGATCTCACGCCACAAACTGTGGCCTTGAATCAACAACTTGAGCCCTACCCTCCCGCGAAGATGAACGGTAAAGCATTAATCAACAACTAGTTAGCGATGACCGACCAAACGGCACGCGGTATGCTATTCTCTTGGCCAGCGTCCAAGTCCCCGACCATACGGCTCGACCACCCTGTCTTCACTGTCTTCGGAGAATTACGCCATGCGACTCAAGCTCATAGGGTCTGGAGTTGTAGCACTCATTGTGGTGGGCGCTTTGGGCGCTCGCGCCCAGTCCATCGACCCGTCCTCGGTCAGCGCGACGATGGCGGTCGGGGATGTCCTCACGATCCACAAGACCATCACGTTGTCCTCGTCCGGGGCCAACCTGGTCGACCTCTTCTTCCTTGCGGACGCCACCGGAAGCATGGGGTCGACAATCGCATCCGCCAAGGCCGGCGCAGCCAGTATCCTGGGCGGCGTGCCCGGAACTGCGACGTACAAGTTCGGTGCTGGCAGCTATCAGGGTGACTGCTCCGAGGGTGGCCTTCCGGCAGGATGCCGGGTCGAGGCGACCACGTACTACGGGTATAAAGAGGATGCGCCGCTGGCAGCGGGCACCGCCGGGGTCACGGCGGGGATCAACTCGTGGGCTGCCTTATACGGCGGCGACACCCCTGAGGCGGGCTTTGATGCTTTGAAGGACGTGGCGGAGCTCACGTCGTGGACGACCGGCTCGCAGCGCCTGATTGTCTGGTTCGGCGACGCGCCGTCCCACACCGAAAGCACCACCATGGCTGGCGCCATCAGCGCCCTGAACGCCGAGGGCATCAAGGTCCTCGCCTTCAACAATACCAGCGGCGGAGGTGGTCTCGACGGCTCATATGGCACGGATTTCAACCAGGCGTCTACGATCGCCGCGGCGACCGGCGGCTCGCTGCTCAACAACTTCCTCTCCTTGACCGGCACCGACTTCGTTAATGCGATCAACGCCGCGATTTCGTCCGCGACCTCGACGCTGGACCTCAATTTCGGCACCTCCTACGGGGGTGGGGGCTTGTCATTCGAGTTCGTTTGCACCGACCCTCTGGGTTGTGACGGTGTCGGCGGCGGCGAGTCCCGGATGTTTGACCTCAACATCACCGCCCTTGCCGAAGGAACCTACGACTTCTCGGTCTTCGCCTCCGGCGTCGATGCGTCAGAGCTCGATCACATTGTCGTCGGTGGTGGGACCTCCACCGTTCCGGAGCCGTCCACCCTGATGCTCCTCGGGACCGGTCTGGTCGGCCTCGCCAGCCGCCGGCGGAAGCGGACCGCCTAAAGGCGGCGCTGTCCAACGCTGGCGGTCCCTGCGAGCCGCTCCCGGGCAAATCGGCCCGGGAGCGGCTTCGTTTTTCCCAGAGACGGTTTCCCGAACCCGGCTGCCCAGCCATCTTTGGGGTCCGGGTCCTCAACAAGGTCTACTGCTCATGAATCGCTTTTCCCTGATCCCATTTGCCGCTCTGGCACTCGGCGCGGCCTTCGCCTGCGGAGGGAATGGTTCGCCGGATGTCGGCCTGTTGGCCCGAGCTGGCGACCAGACCTGGCCGGTCGATGAAGCCGCATCCCTGCTGGCACCGACCAAGCTTCCCGCCGATCGGGAAGCCGTCCGGGCCCTCGCCGAGATCTGGATCGACTATAGCCTCCTGGCTGGGGAGGCCCGGGCGGACAGTACCCTGGCCCAGGTCGACGTCAGCCCGCTCGTCGGGGACCTGGTGGCCAGCCAGCTGATTGCGAGCCTCAGAGACTCCGTCATCGAGGTGACCCCGATCGGCAACGACGAACTGATCGCCCAGTACCGCCGCGAGGCTCCTGGAAGCGCTGTCCGGGCTCGCCAGATCCTCCTCCGTTGGCCCTCGGACACCTCCGGGGCCGCGAAGGACAGTCTCCGGCACGAGGCCGAGGTCCTCCGGGCGAGTCTCGCCGGGGGCGCGGACTTCGCCAAGACCGCCGCCGAGCGCAGTCAGGACCCGGCGACCGCCGCCGTCGGGGGCAAGATGGGGATCGTCGCACGGGGGCAGATGCTCCCCGCGGTCGATTCGGCCCTCTTCTCGATCCAGCCGGGCAAGGTGAGTCAGCCGGTGGCATCGCCCTACGGGCTCCACCTCCTGCTGGTCGAGGAAAAGGTGATCCCGTCCGTTGCCGCGTTCAGGGGCCGCTTGATGGCCCGGCGGGCGGCCGCGGCCGAATCGATCTTCATCGCCAACCTCGAGTCAGCGGTCCATCCCAGGCTCGAGCCGGGGGCACCGGCCCGGGTTCGCGACCTCGCCCGTCACTACCGGGACCCGCTACCACGGGGTGAGGCCAGCCGCCCCCTGCTCCGCTACGACGGCGGCTCGGTCACCGAGGGCGAGGTCCTGTGGTACCTGCAGAGCCAGCCGCCGGCGCTTCGGCCCCAGATCGCCGAATCCAGCGACGATGCCATCGCGGAGGGGGTCGTCCGGGCCGTGGAACACCAGAAATTGCTCCAGGCAGAAGCCCGCCGCGAGGGGCTCAAGGAACCCGACGTCGACCATGCGACCGACGTGGCCCGTGCCAATCTCGTGGCGGCGGCGCGTCAACTGGGGCTGCTGCCGATCGTGGTCGGCGCCGACCAGCGGCCTCAGGACGCGGTGCACGCCGCCGTCGCCACCCTGCTGGGCGACATGCTTTCCGGGAAGCGGCGAGAGGTCACCCCACTCGAGGTGATGTCGTATGTGCTCCGAAGGCAGCATTCGTTCCGGGTCGTCGATCAGGGCCTCGACTCTGTCGTCGCCCGGGTCCAGGCGCTCCGGAAGGAGTCGGCGGCGCCGACCGGCGGCTGAGGAGCCACCGCCGGTCAAGGGGGGCCGCCGGCTCGCCTAGCTCCCGCTGACGTCCTTGCTCAGCACGTAGAAGTTCTCGTCAATCTTGAAGGCGAAGGCGGCCGGGTCCGACAGGCGGATCGGGCCGCTTTGCCATGCCTCGGTGGGGCGGAGCTTGGTGTAGTCCTTCCCGCCGGTGAATGAGACGCGGACCGGCATGTCGAAGCCCGGCACGACATTGGTCCAGCGATAGCTCACCGAGTCGCCGCTCCGCTGGTACTCGAGCGTGGGGATCTTCGTGGTGGTGAGGTACTGCTCGAACACCTTGTCGAAGTTGATTCCCGATTGCGCGTTGATGTAGTCCTCCACCTGCCGACCGGTGACCGTCTGGTGCCAGAAGGTCTTGTTGAGGCCGCGCAGGATGCCGCGCCACTTCTCGTCGTCGTTGATGATCTGCCGCATCATGTGCAGCATGCTGCCGCTCTTGTAGTACATGTCGCCGGAGCCGTTGCCGTTGACGCCGTAGGCGGGAATGATCGGCGTCCGGTTGGTGATGCCCCGGCGGCTGCCGATGATGTACTTGGCGCCGGCCTCCTTCCCCTGCTGGCACTCGGTGTAGAGGCCCTCGGAATAGTTGGTGAATCCCTCGTGGACCCACATGTCGGCGCGGTCCTTGGCCGTGATGTTGTTGCCGAACCACTCATGCCCGCTCTCGTGCACGATGATGAAGTCCCACTTCATCCCGATGCCCGTGCCCGAGAGGTCACGTCCGCTGTAGCCGTTCTTGTACTTGTTGCCGTACGCCACGCCGCTCTGGTGCTCCATGCCGAGGTGCGGCGCTTCGATCAGCTTGTAGCCGTCCTCGTACCACGGATACGGGCCGAACCAGTGCTCGAAGCAGGTGATCATCGACTTGGCCTGCTGGAACTGCACCCTGGCGGTGTCGAGGTGAATAGCCAGCGGATAGAAGTCGAGCGTGAGCTTGCCCTTCTCGCCCTGGAGCGTGTCGGAGAAGTGGGCATACTGGCCGGCGTTGATCTCGATGGCGTAGTTGTTGATCGGGTTGGTGACGAACCACTCGAACGTGGTGGTGCCGTCGGGGTTGTCCTTCTGGCTGCGGAGCCGGCCGTTGGAGACATCCGTCATTCCCTTGGGGACCGTGATTGCGATCCGCTGCGAGTCCGGTTCATCCGCGGCGTAGTCCTTGTTGGGCCAGAACACCGAGGCGCCGAGTCCCTCGTCGGCGGTCGAGATCCAGGCGTTGTGGAGCGAATCCTCGCGCCAGATGAGGCCGCCATCCCAAGGCGGGTTCCTGGCCACCCTCGGCTTGCCGTGGTACCAGACCGTCACGGTCTTGGCCTTCCCGGCCTGTTGCGGTGCCACCAGGGTGACGAAGAAGGCGTTGCCGTCACGCCGCCAGGTCAGGATGCGGCCGTCCTGCTTGATGCTGTCGGCGACCAGCGGTTCCTGCAGGTCGATCTGCATCTCCTTGGCGGGCTGGAGCACCCGGTAGGTGATCCCGTTCCAGCCATGGATGGTGCTGTCGGCCGGGGAGACGGTGGTGTGCAGATCGTAGAACGTCACGTCCCACCAGCTGCGGCCGGGGCCGTTGCTGCCGCGCAGGGTGTCGGCGTGGGTGTAGACGGTCGGCGCCTGGGCGGGCAGGGCGAGGGCGGTCAGCAACATGGTTGCCGCCGAAATTGCGGTCCTCTTCACGGATGCCTCGTGGCTGAATGCATGGTCTGGCGATCGCCCGACGGGCGCCGAATCAGTCTGATTCAGCGCCCGTCGAGGTCATGCTGTTCTCGCTTCCCTACCGAAGGCGTGGCTCGGTGACGCGTGGGGCCTTGACGCACACCGGCCAGGTCGCGGCACCACCACGGCCGCCGCCGCGTCCGCCGGCTGCGCCACCCGCGGCCAGGTCAACGCGGTCGAGCGGAATTCGCGCCGGATCTTCCGAGGCGGCGTAGACCAGCATCGCCGTGAGTGTGGCGTTGAATCGGAGGTCGTCGAAGACCACCTTATCGTAGGTGTCCCGCTCGGTGTGCCAGGTGAGGCTGCTGTAGTCCCAGCTGGCGGCGCCAAGCCCGAAGGCCGGCAGACCGTGGCAACCGAAGGCGAAGTCATCGCTGCCACCACCCGCGGGACGACCGGCGGTCACCGGCTGGCCACCGTTGATACCCGGGAGCCATTCCGTCGGCACCATGCCCAGCCAGCTGTTGATGTGCTCCGGGGCGTGCACCAATCCGGCCCCGCCGATCCGCTGGATGCGACCGGTCCCGTTGTCCTGGTTGAACAGCGCCTCCATCCCCTTGAGTACCTCGGGATGATCCTCGGTGAACGCCTTCGACCCGACCTCACCCTCCTCCTCGCCGGCCCAGTGTCCGACGAGGATGGTGCGCTTGGGGTTGGGATAGACCTGGCGGAGGATCCGCATCGTTTCGAGCATCGTCAGCGTGCCAGTGCCGTTGTCAGTCGCGCCCGACGAGCCATCCCAGGAATCGAGGTGGGCCGACAGGACGACATACTCGTCAGGATGCACGCTGCCCTTGATCGACGCGATGACATTGAACACCGGCTGCTCGCCCAGGAGCTTTCCTTCGAGGTTGAGTTTGATCCTCGGCGCGTCGCCCGCTTCGGTGAGACGATAGACCAGGCCGTAGTCCTCGCAACTGAGCGCGATGGCCGGGGTCTTGACGTTGTAGGTCTCGAAGACTTCCATGGCGCCGAAGCCGCCGAGCGTGCCACCACCGCGAGCGGCGGCCATGGCGGCGGCGAGGGAGACGGAATCGACGGTCGCCGTGCCGTTGCCGAGATTCAGGTTGATCGCGATGCCCTGTCCGCCGCGGCCGCCACCGAACCCGGCACCACCCCGTCCGCCACCCCGACCGCCGGCGCCAAGCACGAGCTTCGGCCGGGAGGTAATGATGCCGCCGGCGCCGCCGTCCTCAAGCCGCACGCCGAGCGAGCCGCCGCCGAGCGCCATGCTGTAGCCGGTCGCCCGAATGCGGGCGGCCCAGTCAGCCGTGACCGCGGCCTGCATCGAGTCGATCCGTGCCACTGACTCCGGCGTGCCCAGCGCGGCCCACTGGAATTGCGGCCGGCAGGTCAGCTTGGGTGCCGCGGTGAGGACCAGCTTGCCCTTTGCCTGTGGCAGCCATTTCACGAACTCGGTCGAGTCCTTGAAGAGCGGGAGGATGACGGTGCCGAGCACTCGATCCTTGGCCCCGGTGCCGGGCGAATAGCCGACCATCTGTCCCTCGAGTGAGCGCACCCGGGGCGAGACGAGGTCGATGTGGGAAGGACCGCGGATCCAGCCTCGCCACGTGCCGATCTTCTCCGCTTTGGCGTCGATGCCCCATGACTTGTAGGTGTTGACCAGCCAGTCCTGTGCCCGCTTGAGGTCGGGGGCACCCATGAGGCGCGGCCCGAGCGAATCAAAGAGGACGTGCGCCTGGCGATAGAGGTCGGTGGAGTCCATCCCGATGGCATAGATCTTCTTGATCACCGGGTCGTTGGTCGGGAAGGTCTGGCTGGAGAGGGTGGCCTGCGCTCCCGCGAGGAGGGCGAGGGCCAGGATGGCTGTGGCGCGTGAGCGTGTCATACGGAAGTCCGGCGGATCGGGTGGACGGGGGACAGCGGCCTGAGCCAGCAATTCTATACCCGTTTTCCGGGTTCTGCTGGGGGCGGGACCTGGCCTCCCCCGCGACATGATGCCGCGCGATGGGGGCGTACTCCCAGCCCCGGCAGGTATCCGCTACACTCCAGCACGCTGTTCCCACCCTCGGCCCAGGCCAGGTCATGAGCTATATCGATGCACATCTGCTGCCGGGTGAGGCGGTAACCTATCGCACGCGTCTGCACTGGAAGGTCTACCTGACGCCGTTCTTCTTCAGCCTGCTGATCTGTCTTCCGCTCGTCGTGTTCGCGCTCAACTCGACCAACCGGCTGCTGGCATGGATCCCAGCCGCGCTCGGCCTCCTCGCGTGGATCAAGCCGTGGCTCGAGCGTCACAGCTCGGAGTTTGCGGTCACCAACCGGCGCGTGATCATCAAGGTGGGCTTCTTCAACACTCGCTCCGTCGAACTGCTGTTGTCCAAGATCGAGGCGATTGCGGTCAACCAGAGCATCGGTGGACGGATGCTCGGCTTCGGCGAGATCGTCGTGACCGGCAGTGGCGGCACCGAGGAGCGATTCGATCATATCCAGGCTCCCCTCGAGTTTCGGCAGGCCGTGCAGGCGGCGACCGGGGCCTGAGCCGGCAGCCCGGATTGCTTGACAGCGCTGCGCGAGGGGTCACTATTATCGGGATCCCTCACCACGTCGCGCCGCGCCGGCCCGTCTTCCAACCAGGAGTCGTATCGTCATGTCACGCCGCAAGTTCTCCCGCCGTGATTTCGTCGCCGGTACCGGAACGGCTGCCCTGAGCGCGATGATCGTTCCGCGCCACGTCCTCGGCGGTGTCGGCTTCCGCGCTCCGAGCGACATCCTCAACGTCGCGATCGTAGGCGCCGGCGGCATGGGGATGAGCAATGCCGAGAAGCTGGTCAGCGAGAACATCGTGGCATTGTGTGACGTCGACTTCGGCTATGTCGAGCGGCAGCTGGTGGGCCGAGGCGTGGACGGCCAGAAGAACCCGCGACCCAACGGCCTCAAGCTCATCGAACAGTTCGGCAAGGCCAAGCGCTATGCCGATTTCCGCGAGATGCTCGATAAGGAGAAGGGCCTCGACGGCCTGCTGATCGCCACCCCCGACCATGCCCACGCGGCGATCGCCAAGGCCGCGATGCAGCTCAAGAAGCACGTCTATGTCCAGAAGCCGCTGACGGCCACCGTGCACGAGGCCCGAGTGCTTGCCGAGCTGGCCAGGTCGACCGGCGTGGTGACCCAGATGGGGAACCAGGGTCACAGCATTACCGATGCCCGGTTGATCAACGAATGGGTCCAGGCCGGCCTCATCGGGCCGGTGCACGAGGTGCACATCTTCACCAACCGGCCGATCTGGCCGCAGGGGCTGGTGCGTCCCGCCGTGCCGCCGATCCGCACCCCGCCGGCGCCGCCGCCGGTCGGGGTTCCGGTCGGTCCGCAGGAATGGAATCAGAACACCGTCAACGACGCCCTGGCGCTCGGGATGTGGACGGCCAACGTCCCGGTCCCCGATACGCTCAACTGGGATCTCTATCGTGGCCCGATCGCCAACGCGGTGCCATACCATCCGATCTATCACCCGTTCAACTGGCGCGGCTGGACCGATTTCGGCGTTGGCGCGATCGGCGACATGGGGGCGCACCTGATCGACGCGCCGTTCTGGGCGCTCGACCTCGGGCTGCCGACCAGCGTCGAGGCCACTTCGACCCCGTGGGGCGGCGGGAGCCGGAATCCGGCGTCCTACCCGCAGGCGATGACGGTGCACTACGAGTTCCCCGCCACGCCGACTCGGCCCGGGGTGAAGCTGTCATGGTATGATGGCGGGCTGATGCCGCCGCGGCCCGACGGGCTTCCCGACAGTGTGAGCTTCAACCGGGAAGGGCAGGTCATCTTCATCGGCGAAAAGGGACTGCTGCTGCACGAGACCTACGGCCAGAATCCTCAACTCTTCCCGCTTTCCCTCAGGGAGCGGACGGCCGCGATCCCGGCGAAGTATGCCCGGATCCTGACGTCGCACGAGATGAACTGGGCCAATGCGGCCAAGGGGATCGGGCAGACCACCTCGCCGTTCGAGTACGCCGCCCGCCTGACCGAGGTGATGCTGCTCGGCATCGTGGCCCTCCGCGCCGGTCAGGGGAAGAAGATCCTCTATGACGCCGCCAACATGAGGGTCACCAATGCGCCCGAGGCCAACCAGTATCTCACGCGGGAGTATCGGGAAGGGTGGAGCGTTTGAGTCTGCCGATCCTGGAGCTCGTGGCGATCTCCGGCTCACTCCGTGCTGGATCGTACAACTCGGCCCTGCTGCGCAATCTCCCTGAGCTTGCCCCGGAGACGTTGCGATTCACCGTGCACTCGATCGCGGACATTCCGGTCTTCAACTACGACGTCGAGGTGCAGGGGATGCCGGCGGCGGTGACTCGCCTGCATCGGGCGATCCGCGAGTCGGATGGACTGGTGATCGCCACCCCCGAATACAACCACGGGGTACCGGGGGCGTTGAAGAACGCGATCGACTGGCTGTCGCGCGGGAAGATGCCCCATGGGCTGTACGGGATCCCCACCGCCATCCTGGGGGCCAGTAACGGAACGATCGGCACGACGCGGGCACAATCCGCTCTGCGGCAAACGCTCGCGGCGTTGAATGCCCCGACGCTGCCCTTTCCGCAAGTGCTCGTCCCGGTGGCGCAGCACAAGATCGATGCGGCAGGCCGCCTGACCGACGAGCCAACTCGTGACTTCATCCGCCACTGGCTGGTGGAGGTCGAACGCTGGATGCGGCGGTTCCCGAAGACTGAGCGAGGTTGATCCCATGAGCACACCCGGGGAACCATTCAGCCGCGCCTCGGTGTTTCTCGGGCCGGTGCTGGAGGGTTACGGCTTTCAGGTGATTGCGCGCGAATATCAGGACGGGATGGAGGCCAGCGCGTTTGCGGAGTATTCCCGGGGGCCGCTGCGGTTGCGCCTGGTCTGGGAGGGGACCGAGCAGGCACTCTGGATCGAGGCGGGGCGGGCCTCTGGTGCCTCGATGATCTCGCGCTGGCAGGATATCGAGTGGATTGTGGCCGGGGAGCCGCTGCCACCGGATCACGCCGTCGATGATGATCGTCTCGATCGCCTCGGACAGGCGATCGTGACCTACCTGAAGATGATCCAGTCCACCAGCGAAAAGGCTTCGGATGACCAGCATTGATCCGCGAGTGAACATCGGGCATGTGCACCTGAGGGTCGCCGATCTCGATCGCTCGCTCGGGTTCTGGCACGGGGTGCTCGGCTTCGACATCGTGCAGCGGATGGGCACCAATGCTGCCTTCCTCAGTGCCGGCGGGTATCACCACCATCTTGGCCTCAATACCTGGGAGAGTCAGGGTGGTGCCCCGCCGCCTCGAGGATCGACCGGTCTGTATCACGTGGCGATCCGCTATCCCGATCGCCCCACGCTTGCTGACGCGTTGCGCCGGCTTCGCAATGCCGGAATTCCCCTCGATGGCGCGTCGGATCACGGTGTCAGCGAGGCGCTCTACCTCCGCGATCCCGACGGGAACGGGGTCGAACTCTATCGTGATCGTCCGGAGGGGGAGTGGCCGCGCAGTGAGGACGGGACACTCGCCATGACACTCGATCCGCTGGATGTCCGGGCGTTGCTTGCCGAGGCGCCGCAGTGAGCCGCGGCCGCGATGCCCTGATCCTGCTCCTCCTTGGCACCGGGTCGCTCGGCGCCCAGTCTGCGGGACCGTCCCGACTGCTGCTCAACCACATCTATTTCGTGGTTGACTCGGCGACGTACCACGACATCGGGGCGTCGCCCTTTCTGCCCACCGAGTTCGCGGGCCAGGAGGTGCGGACCACCCTGTCGGGAGGACTCCGATGGTCGGGGATCTACCTCTACGGCCGGCACACTTATCTCGAAATTCTCCGCCCCGGTGGCTTGCCCGGCTCGCAGGATGGTGATGTCGGCATTGGTCTCGCCAGCGAACAGCCCGGCGGGATTCTCTCGCTCATGCAGCGGTTCGGAGCACAGCACTTTCCGTTCGACACCCTGACACGGATGACGTCCGATTCGGCCGGGGCGATCCCGTGGTTCCTCAGCTGGCGCGCCAGCGGGCCGGAACTGCCCTCCGACCGGACCGCACTGTGGGTCATGGAATACAGTGCCGCGATGGCCCGGCGGATGAAGCAACGCGACTCGCTGCCGGAAAGCGATCGTTCGCGCGACCGCTTCATTGCCACCCACCAGCTGCGCGACCAGCTCATGGCCGAGCTGGTCGCCGCGACGATCGCCCTGCCGGTCGACGACATCGCCAAGGTCAGCCGCACGCTCGCTCGTGCCGGCGTGGAGGTCATTTCGGGCGGCGATGGCGCGGTGATCCAGCTCGAAGGCTTCACGCTCCGGCTGCTGCCGGCCTGGGATCGCCCCGGGGTGCGCAAGCTCGAGTTCTCGCTCAATCGCGAGGCGCTCGCCAATCCGACGTATCGCTTCGGGCCATCGTCGCGGCTCCGCTTCGGTCCGGGGCGGGTTGCGGTGTGGGAGTTCTTGCTGAGATGATCGACCCATCAATCGACGTCGCCACGATTGGCGGCGGCTGCTTCTGGTGCCTCGAGCCGGTCTTCAGCCGGCTCCGCGGTGTGCACAAGGTGGCATCGGGCTACGCCGGTGGCACCACCATCAACCCGACCTACGAGGCGGTGTGCACCGGGAGGACGGGACATGCCGAAGTGGTGCAGGTGACCTTCGACCCGTCGGAGATCAGTTACCGGGAGCTGCTCGAGCTCTTCTTTGCCTTTCACGATCCGACCACGCTCAACCGGCAGGGGCCGGACGCCGGCACGCAGTATCGGTCGATCATCCTGGCCCACCACGCGGAACAGGAGCACACGGCTCGGGAGCTGGTCGGCGAGCTGGACCGTGCCCACGCCTTCGATGCTCCCATCGTCACCGAGGTGAGCCGCCTCGAGACCTTCTGGCCGGCCGAGGGCCATCATCAGGAATATTTCGAGCGGCACCCGGAGCGGGCGTATTGCTCGGCCATGATTGCCCCGAAGGTGGCGAAGTTGCGCCACGGCTGGTCGGCGCGGCTCAAGCCGGAGCGATGAGCCCCCCTTGAGTGGTGGGACGGATGAGGCGATCATCGTCCCTGTCCGCCGGAGCCTCGTGGGTCGCGGCGTGGAACCACAACGGAGGCATGCGTGGCGAACACGGTGGCGAAGAAGCAGCCGACCACACCCCTCGGCAAGCTGCTCGACTGGGTCAAGGCCGCGGCCTGGGCGCTCGGCATCTGGCTTGTCCTGAGCACCTTCCTGGTCCAGGCCTACTTCATTCCCAGCCCCAGCATGGAGACGACGCTGCTGGTGGGCGACGTCCTCTTCGTCAACAAGTTCCTCTTCGGCGCCAAGATTCCCTTCATCGACGGGCACTTGCCGGCGGTGCGTGAGCCGCACCATGGTGACATCGTGGTCTTCATCTCACCTGTCGAGGACTCGATCCTCGTCAAGCGGCTGATCGGCCTTGGTGGTGACACGCTGGAGATGCGACACGGCGCGCTCTTCCGCAACGGCCAGGCGATGCAGGAGCCGTATGCCCAGGGACTGATCCCTGACAACACGCTGATCGGCGATCCGGCCACCCGCCGGAGCATGCTCGCGCTGCAGAAACCTCATTACATCGGTTCCGACTCGGCCTACCTGCCGGATGTGCATGACTGGGGACCGATCGTCGTGCCACATGATTCGCTCTGGATGATGGGTGACAATCGCGACATGTCGAAGGACTCGCGCTTCTGGGGCTTCGTGCCCCGGAAGAACGTGCGCGGGACGCCGATCATCATCTACTACTCCTGGGATGCCGGCAGCTATCGTCCCTTGCCGTTCTTCACGGCGACGCGGTGGAGCCGGATCTTCCACATTCCGCGGTGACCTCGGCCCCGGCACGCACCCTCGAGCCCGTGGTGCTCAAGGGGAAGGTCGTTCACCTCGTGCCCCTCGAGCGGAGTCATCTCTTTGCCCTCGCCGATGTCGGGCTCGATCCGGCACTGTGGGCGCTCATTCCCGCGCCGGTATTCGATCTCGACAGCATGCAACACTGGCTCGAATCGGCGCTCGAACAGCAGGCGTCGGGAACCGCCCTGCCGTTCGTCACCCTGGAGCAGCCAAGTGGGAAGGTGGTCGGCAGCACCCGATTCGCCGCATGGGTTCCAGAGCATCGACGCGTCGAGATCGGCTGGACCTGGATCGCCCCGCCGTGGCAGCGCTCGGCGGTCAATACCGAGGCGAAGCTCCTGATGCTCCGCCACGCATTCGAGACGCTGGGCTGCCGGCGCGTCGAACTCAAGACCGACGCGCTGAACATCCGCTCCAGGGCCGCCATTCTCCGCCTCGGCGCGAAGGAGGAAGGGCTCTTCCGCAAGCACATGATCACCACGCAGGGCCGGACGCGGGATACGGTCTATTTCAGCATCACTGACGACGACTGGCCCGTCGTCAGCGCGAGACTCGAGCGGATGCTGGGCGAGGCCGACATCCCGCCCGCCACGGCCTGATCAGGTGGCAGTCCGCACGACCACGATCGTGGATCGAGCCGATACCGAAAGGCCAATCAGGAATGCCGTTCCGCACCGATGCTGGAGCGAGACGGGATGACAACCCTTCTCAGCAACGGGGATCGGGAGAACCGGTTATCGTTCAGATGTGCAACGCAGGTGGCCAGGTTCGTCTCCGGTTGGGATAGGGACGGAGTGCCTTCTGGGGGAGGAGCGTATGTCTGCATCAACACGAAGGATCGTGGCCCTGCTCATCGCCTGCGCGCTCGCGTCCGGTGTGGTCTACCTGATGAACCATCTCGCTGCCGGTGCCACGGCGCGTCCAGCCGGGAGCTCGGAGTCCCTCAAGGCTGCGTTGGAAGCAGGGCAGATTCCCTTCAATTCCCTGCTGCTGGTGCTGGGTGGGTGGCTCGTGGCTGCCTACATCGGCAGCACGGTGGCCTCGCGTCTCAGCGGCGAACGGCGACCCGCACAGCTCTTCGCGCTCCTCTTTACCATCGCGATCCTGGCCACACAGCTGGAGGCAGCGCATCCTGCCTGGATGTGGATCGGCGGCCTTCTGGGTGTCCCGCTCATCGCCCTCGGCGCGGCCGGCCAGAGCATCACGGTACGACGCTCCTAGTACCACCGTTCGTTCCCTCGCTGGCGCCGTCGCCGCAGGATCAGTATCCTCCTGAGCGGATGTCCGGGTCGTCAGCACGCCCGAAGTCCTCTTCCCGTCACACGACCGTGGTGCACAAGGACGACAACAGGCCCGTGGCGTGCGGCATGATCCCGGAGTGCTTCACCCAGTGATCGGCGGAGATTGATGCGACAGCTGCGGGTGGTCTTCCTGACATGGGCGCTGGCAGGGATCGGCGCCGGTCTCGGGGCCGGACTCGGCAAGGTGTTCGGTCGTCAGGGCGTCTTTCTCGGGGCGATGGTCGGAGCCACGCTCGCGATCCTCTATGCGATGCGGTTGCTCATCTCGGTCAAGTGGTTCGATGGCGAGCGGCGTCGCGGTGGCACGATCGGTGGACTCTGCGGTCTCGCCGTTGCGGCGCCACTGGCCAGCATCTTCCTGAACCTCGAGTTGCCACTGGTGGCAGTACTGGTGGCACTGCTCACGGGCGTCGGGGTACTGGCCGGATCGGGATGGGGTGCGGCGCGGTAGCAGGGAAAAGCGAGTAGCGAGAAGCGAGAAGCGGGACATCTTTCCGGGAGCCCCTGTGATCATTCGATTGAGCGTCGCCGGCGTCGCCGCCGCGGTCTTTGCTGCCGGCATTGTTGTCACGCCGCGAATTCCGGCGCCGGTGTTCGCCGCCGCCGACACACTCAAGGCCATCCCACAGCCATCGAAAGACGATCGCGCGCGAGTGGAGTGGCTCGAACGCTCGCTGGCGCATGATTCGATGGAAGGGCGCGGGCTGGCGACCGCGGGAGAGCACCGCGCTGCGGTGTTCCTTGCGGGACAGATGAAGAGGATCGGCTTGGCGCCGGGCGGGGACGACGGGTACTACCAGCGCATTCCGCTGGCGATGGTCCCGCCGGTGCCGCGGGATCCCAACGCGCCGGCGCGTGGCGGGGGTGGCCGGGGTGCCCAGGCGCCTGACCCGCCCCAGTGCCTGCCGCAGGGGCCGCATAACCGGCCCCAGCCCACTGCGGCGGGCGCCGGCGGCGCCGGACGGGGCGGGGGGGGGCGGGTGTCGGCGGAGGTCGTGGCGGCGGAGCCGGAGGCGGGCGCGCCGGTGGTGCGGGCACGCAGCCGGCCTATGTTCGGACGACGCTGCCCTCCATGAAGGACTGGGACACGGTGCCGGCCGACCGGCAGGTGAAGGCCGTCAACGTGATCGGCATCTTGCCGGGCATCGATCCGGTCCTCAAGAACGAGGTGGTTGTGGTGCTCTCGCACTTCGATCACCTCGGCATCCGTACGCCGGCAACTCCCGGCGGAGATTCGATCTACAATGGCGCCGACGATGACGCGGCCGGCACGGTGGCCGTGCTCGAGATCGCGCGCCTGATCAGGAAGGCCGGCAAGCCGAAACGGACGATCGTCTTCGCCAACATGACCGGTGAGGAATCGGGGCTGGTCGGCACCAACTTCTGGATCGGCCACCCGACGTTTCCGTTGTCGCAGATCGTCGCCGGCTTCGAGATCGAGATGATCGGTCGTCCCGATTCCCTCGTGGGCGGTCCCGGCAAGGCGTGGCTCACTGGGTATGAGCGCTCGACCATGGGCGACATGCTGAAGGAGTACGGTATCGACATCGTGCCCGACCGTCGCCCCGACGAGAACTTCTTCCGGCGCAGCGACAACTACGGGCTCGCCCGTCGGGGTATCGTGGCGCACACCCTCTCGACGTTCAACCTGCACGCGGACTACCACCACGCCAGCGACGATGTCGACAAGATCGACTTTGACCACATGACGGCGGTGATCCACTCGGGCGCCGAAGCAGTGCGACACCTCGCGGACGGACCGAAGCCGATGTGGCATCCGGGCTGCGATCCTTCGCAACCGCCCCCGCCGAGCCCGTGATCCTCCTGCTCCGCCTCCCGTGAGCACCGAACTCGCTGGAGGCGCGCTGGTCCTCGTCACGGCGCTCTGCTACAGCGCCGTGGGCCATGCCGGCGCCTCCGGGTATCTCGCCGTGATGGCGATCCTTGGCCTGGCGCCCGTCACGATGCGACCCACCGCGCTGGTGCTCAACCTGCTGGTCGCCACCATCGGCACCATCCAGTTCGCCCGCGCGGGGTATTTCCGCTGGAGGCTCTTCTGGCCGTTCGCGCTGACCAGCGTGCCGGCTGCCTATCTCGGCGGGCGACTGTCGCTTCCCGGCGAGTGGTATCAGCATCTTGTCGGCGTGGTGCTCCTGCTTTCGGCAATACGCTTTGTCATCACGCTCAAGTCCCCCGACGTTACCCGGCGAAGCGTATCGACTCCGCTGGCGCTCGCGGTGGGAGCGGTTCTCGGCCTGCTGGCCGGGCTCACTGGCGTGGGCGGCGGGATCTTTCTCAGTCCGCTGCTGCTGCTCGCGGGATGGGCGACGCTGCGCGTCACCGCCGCCACCGCGGTCGCATTCATCCTCGTCAACTCGGCGGCCGGCCTGCTCGGGCAACTGCACTCGCTGGCCGCGATTCCCTCGTTTGCTCCCCTCTGGGCTGTCGCAGCGGTGATCGGCGGGGCCATCGGATCGCGGCTCGGCGCCCGGCACCTGCCCGGGCCCGCGCTCAGGGCCGTGCTTGCCTTGGTCCTGGTTGCCGCAGGGACGAAGTTGATGTTCGGGTGAGAAGTGCGAGGCGCTAGAGCAGAACACCCTCGAGTTCGAGCAGTCGCACCTTGCGCCAGAGACCACCGCCATAGCCGCCCAGGCGGCCATCGGCATTGACGACCCGATGACAGGGGATGACGATCGACATGCGATTCCGGCCGTTCGCGCTGCCCACGGCGCGGACGGCCTTCGGATTCTTCACGACCCGCGCGATGTCGGCATAGGAGCAAGTGGTGCCATGGGGAATCGCGCGCAGCGCCTGCCACACCGAGACCTCGAATGGCGTGCCGCGGATCACCAGGGGTACGTCGAAGTCCCGTCGCGTACCGGCAAAGTACTCAGCGAGTTCGCCGAACAACTGGTCGAGGTGGGGATGCTCCCCGATGACGACCGGCCCCTTGAACCAGCGGCGGAGTGTCGGGGCCTGCCGTTCGAGTCGCTCGATTTCACCGAACTCCAGCAACACCAGCCCGGCCTCGACTGCCGCGCCGACGATTGGTCCGAGTGGTGATTGCCAGGTCATCGCGAAGATCGGCTCGCCGTCGCGAGCCTTTCCCGGCGTGGCGCCGACGGCGCGGATGAAGGCATCGCGAAATCCGCTGTGTGATTGCCAGGCCGAGTCGATGATCACCCGGTCGAGCTCGGCGCCCGCATGCAGCATCCGCTGGGAGGCTGCGACGCGGCGAAGGCGCAGCCAGGCATGGAAGGTCATGCCGTGCGTCTTCAGGGCGTGACGGCGCACCCGTACCGGATCGAAGCCCAGCCGGACCAGGTCGGCGTCCGACATCCGTGCGTCAGGAGATCCATCGACCAGCGCCACGAGTCGCGGCCACCAGTCAGGGTCGCGGGTCGCCTGCTCGGGCCGGCAGCGTCGGCAGGGGCGAAATCCGGCGCTCCGCGCGTCCGCGATGTTCGGGAAGAACTCGACGTGCTCAGGCCGGGCCCGGCGCGATGGGCAGGTGGGCCGGCAGGCGATGCCGGTCGTGCGGACCCCGAAGACGAAGAGGCCATCCCAGGCGGGATCACGGCGACCTAGCGCGTTGAGCAGGGTCTGTCGGCTGGGGAGTCGCATGGTGGTCGTCATGTCAGCCAGTCTACTCCGTCCCGATCCGCCCCGCCACCGCCCGTTGAACGGGGAATTCCCGCGACCCTTGCGACCACCCCTCCGCTGGAGGGATTGTTCCGGGGTCGCCAGATCATTTCCCATTTCCCAGGAGGAGCGATGGCCCGCGATCGCCTCCAGGTGTATGAGAGCAAGGAACTCCGCGTCACCTTCGACCCGGAGATCTGCATCCACTCGCGCGTCTGCCTCCGCTCCCTGCCCGCGGTCTTCGACGTGGCCAAGAAGCGGTGGATTCGCCCGGAAAACGCCAGTGCGGCCGAGGTGCTCGAGACGGTGTCCAAGTGCCCATCGGGGGCGCTGCAGGCGTACTTCGTCACCAGTGTCCATCCCACGGTTGGCCAGCCGAAGGAAGAAGCGTGAACCAGCTCCCCATCCAGGACATCCTCCTCCGCCTCGGCGCGGCGGCTCTGGTTGGTGGCGCCCTCGGGTTCGATCGCCAGTTGCACCACAAGCCCGCGGGGCTGCGGACGCTGGCGATGGTCTCGCTGGGGGCTGCCATTGCGGCCCTCAGTGGTGCCGCGTTCTTCGGCTCGCAACCTGATGCGGTCTCGCGGGTCTCCCAGGGCGTGCTGACCGGAATCGGGTTCATCGGCGCCGGGGTGATCATGCGGGTGGAACCGGCCGGTTCGGTCACGGGCCTGACGACTGCAGCAGCGATCTGGGTTGTCGCGGGGCTGGGCTACGCCAGTGGTCTCGGGGAATGGCGGCTGAGCCTCGGCGGCGCAGCGGTGGCACTGGTCGTGCTGATCGCCGGGGCGAAGATCGAGGAGATCATCCGCCCCTGGATGGAGCACCGGCACAAGGACTGAGGTTGTGCGGTTACTTGACGACCTCGAACTCAGTCAGCCCCTGAGAGATACCGTCGAGAAAGGCTTCGAGCCGGTACGCCCCCAGCGGCCATCCCTTGGCGGGTGGCGCGAAATGCGTTGCGACAGTGGCGAGGCCCTCGGCGTTCGGTGCGCCACTCTTCATGCCGTTGGAATCCACCGTGGTCTTGCCCCGCATGAGCCGGACACCGAGGCTGGCGCCCTCGGGAACGAACTCGGTCCGGATCGAGACATGGATCACGTCGCCCGGGTGATAAGAGGACACGACTCCCCCCGTGATCCGGCCGGTGATCGAGTCGACGGCGAGTCCGAGGTCGAACGCCCGTACATGCGGGTTCTTCGCGACCGGCTGGGGTTCCGTTGCGGCGGCAATCGCGCTGTCCGCTTCGCTCTCGGGAGCATCGCGACGGGCGCAGGCGGCGAGGGTGGCGATCGTGGCAAGGGTCAGGAAGGTGTAGCGGCGCATGAGTTCACGAAGGTCGAGGGTGAAGGGGTGGCGCTGGGGCGCGCGATTGGAGGGAAGCTATCCTCCTCGCCGCCGGGGGCAACCGCAAACCGGGACAGGGGAGAGTCATGGCCATCCGCTTGGTGGTGTTTGACGTGTCGGGTACCACGGTTGCCGATGGCGGAGGATTGGTGCGGCGCGCGCTGCGCGAAGCGCTGGAGACCGTGGGGGTGGCGCTCCGGGAGGGCTCGCTCGAGCGGGTGATGGGGCTGGCCAAGCCGGTGGCCATCCGCACGCTGCTCGAAGGCCATGGCCGCGACGATCTCCTCTCACAGCTGGACGCCATCCACGCCGCGTTTGTGTCCCGGGTCATTCGCCACTATCGGGACGATGCCTCGGTCCGCGCCGTTGACGGCGCGGTGGAGACATTCGCCCGGCTCCGCGCTGCGGGCATCCGTGTCGCCCTCGACACCGGATACTCGCGACCGGTGCTCGACGCGGTCCTTGCGCGCCTGGGGTGGGACGGCCCGGCGAGCCCGATTGACGCGACCATCACGAGCGACGAGGTGCCGCGGGGCCGTCCCTATCCGGACATGATCACCCAGCTCCGCCAGCGTGCCGGCGGCATCCTCGCGCACGAGGTCGCCAAGGTGGGTGACACCGCCGTCGACCTGCAGGAGGGGACGATGGCCGGGTGCGGCCTGGTCGTTGGCGTGCTCAGCGGCGGACATGATAGTGCCATGCTGTCGGAACAACCGCACGACGCACTCCTCAACAGTGTTGCCGATCTTCCCGCGCTGATTGATGAGCGCCGGCTCTGGCCTCACTCCACGACGTAGGCCTCCATCGCGAAGTACTCCGCCAGGCCCAGCCGATCGAGCAGGGCTGCGGTCTCCTTGTTGCGCGCCTCGACCCGCTGCCAGAACTCCCGGTCATCCTGGCCGGGGAAAGGCGCGGAATCCTTCTGCGACTGGTGCTTGAAGATTGCCTGGATCTTCAGCCGCAGCTCTTCCTGCGCCAACGGCACCAGCCAGGTGGCCTCGGTGACCGGCCATTCCTGCCACGCGCCGCGATAGAGCCAGACTTCCGGCCGGGGCGTCCCGGGGGGATACACCTCGGCCAGCGCGAGGTCGATCGCGTCCTTGCAGAGTCGGTGGGTGCCGTGGGGATCGGTGAGGTCGCCGGCAACGAGCAGCATGTCGGGGCGTTCGGCCTCGAGCAGCTCGCGCACGATGGCGACATCCTGCGGCCCAACGGGATCCTTCTTCACCCGTCCAGTGCGGTAGAAGGGCAGGTCGAGGAATCGCGAGTCTTCGGGGCGCAAGCCGAGGGTCTCGATGCCGCTGACTGCCTCCGCCTCGCGGATGACCCGCTTGAGGTCCTGGACTTCAGGCGAATCGACCGCGCCGGGCTGCTTTGCCTCGAGGAACCTCCGGACACCGACGGTCAGCGTGTCCACTCGCCGGCGCGCGAGGTGCTCGTCGACCGCGAGGCGCTCGAGCACGTCGATATAGCGCCGGACGTCGTGATCGAAGACCGCGATGTTGCCGCTGGTCATGTAGGCCACGACGATCCGGTTGCCGTTGAGGTGGAGCTTGCGGAGAATCCCGCCGGCCGAGATGACATCGTCATCCGGGTGTGGCGAGAAGCAGATCACCTTGCGCTCGCGCGGCAGCTTCGAGCGTCCGCGGATGCGACCGCCGAGGGAGTTGAACGCCACGCCGTTGATGACGCCGGCGTCGCCGTGACGCGCGAGCAGCGAGCCGAGGTGGTTCTCGGTGTAGTCGCGCTCGGTGAGCTTGAGGATTGCGCGACCGACCTGCTGCGAAAGCCAGACGACCGCGCGCAGCTCGAGGGGGGCCGTCCATTCCACCTCGTCGACCAGCCACGGTGTGGCAATCCGGGTAAGGTCGGAGGACGCCGCGCCGTCGCAGTAGACCGTGACATTCGGGTGGCGCTGGAGAAAGGTGGCGGCCACCTCGTGGTCGATCTCGCCCTCGACCGCTCGCCGCACGATCGCGGCCTTGTGCTCGCCGGTGGCGAGCAGGAGGATTTCGCGCGCCTCGAGAATGGTGGCCACGCCCATGGTGATCGCTTCGCGCGGCACGTTCTGCTCGCCGAAGAAATCGGCCGCCGCATCCCGGCGTGTCACGGCGTCGAGCCGGATCACTCGGGTGCGCGACTCGGCGCCGGAGCCCGGTTCGTTGAAGCCGATATGACCGGTCTTGCCGATGCCGAGGATCTGCAGGTCGACGCCGCCGGCCTTGCGGATCTGCTGTTCGTAGGATGCACACGCCGCGGCCAGCTGTTCGCGTGGCAGCTCGCCAGGCGGCAGGTGGATTCGCGCGGGATCGAGGTCCACGAGATCGAAGAGATGCTCGCGCATGAAGCGGTGGTAGGCATGGATCGAGTCGGGCGCCATCGGCCAGTACTCGTCGAGATTGAATGTCTCCACGCCGCGGAAGGAGAGCCCCTCCTCGCGGTGCATCCGGACCAGTTCGCCGTACACCCCGACCGGAGTCGAGCCGGTTGCCAGCCCGAGCACGCAGGAACGTCCCTCGGCGGCACGGCTGCGGATCAGTGCCGCGATCCGGCGGGCGATGGCCCTGCCAGCGCGTCGGGCGGATCGAGGATCTCGACCCGAATCCGCTCGAGGCGGCGGGCATCATCCGTCATCCGGGACCTCCTGGACCTTTCGGTCCGCAGCGCGCAGCGCCTGCTTGAGGACATACTCGATCTGGGCGTTGAGCGAGCGCAGGTCGTCGGCTGCCCAGCGCGCGAGGGCCGCGTGGGTGGCCGGATCGAGCCGCAGCAGGAACGTCTTGCGCTCACTCATTCGACACGCCCCGCCCGGCGACATCAGTACAACGAGCCCGTGTTGACCACCGGCTGCATCGGCTGCTCGGCGCACAGCGTCACCAGCAGGTTCGACACCATCGCCGCCTTGCGCTCCTCGTCGAGCTTGACGATGCCCTTCTCCTCGATGCTCGTGAGCGCCATTTCAACCATCGACACGGCGCCCTCGACGATCAAGCGTTCGCGCCGCAATGATGGCACTCGCCTGCTGGCGACGCAGCATCGCGTTGGCGATTTCCGGAGCGTACGCCAGGTGCGAGATCCGCGCCTCCAGCACGCTGCATGCCGGCCTTGGCCAGCCGGGCCTGCACTTCGCCGGCGAGCTGGTCGGAAATCTCCGACGCGTTGTGGCTCAGCGAGCGCTCGCCGTCGTTGTGGGCATCGTAGGGATAGCTCGACGCCAGCGTCCGCACCGCCGACTCGCTCTGCACCCGGACGTAGTCCTCGTAGTTGTCGACCTCGAAGATCGCCTCGGCGGAGTCGATCACCTGCCAGACCACGATCGCACCGATCTCGATCGGATTGGAGGTCTGGTCGTTCACCTTGAGCTTGGCGGTCTCGAAGTTCCGCACCCGCAGCGAGATCGACTTCTTGATGAGGAACGGGTTGGCCCACCATCAGTCCCGGCGTCTTGACCGAGCCCGTCGTACTTGCCGAACAGCGTCAGCACCCTCGCCTGGTTCGGCTGCACGGTGAAGAGTCCCGCGAGGATCAGGATGAGCAGCACAATCGCCACCGCGGCCCCGATCGCCTGGGCCGCATTGTCGCTTTGCGCCGCGTTGACAAAGGCGTAGATGTCCGCGGCGGCCGCCACGAGCACGGCGAACAGCACCAGCAGGCCATTGACCGCCTTCCGTTCGACTTCGAGCTTCATAACCCCATCCAGTTAGAGTGACATCGAAATGATATCATTATGAAATCATCACCGCAAGCCCCTTACCTTTGAGGCCACCCCAACTGCGATGGCCGTGACCTCCAGCCCAGCGCTGACCCGTACTCTCCGTGCCGCTGCCCTCCTGCTCATGTTGGCAGGGTGTTCCGGCGATCCCGTCACGCCCCTGCCAGGGAATGGGGGGGCCCTCTCCTCGCTCTCCCCGGTCCTCGCCGCCCCGACGAATGCATCCTTCCTGGGTCTCTGGGCCGCAACGGCTGACCGAGCCTGGGTTGGCGGGAGCAACGGGGCGATCCTCGCCTGGGACGGCATCGAGTGGCAGCTGGAAGCCGCGCCCACCACCGAGGTGATCACGGGCATCTGGGGTGCCGACACCAACCTGGTCTACGCAACAGGATCCGGCGGTGTCCTGCTCCGTCGTACCGGCGGGGCATGGGCCGCGGAGGCTGTCCCGACCAGTGAAACCCTGCTCGATGTCTGGGGCCTCGACCGCGACAATGTGTGGCTCATCGGCAGCAATGGGACGATGCTCCGGTCGACCCCGACGGGGTGGCGGCAGGAGGTGTTGCCGCTTCCCGTCGAGCTCTGGGGGATCTGGGGCCGATCCGCCGATGCGATGGTGGCGGTTGGGCAGAACGGCGTGATCCTGGAGTGTTGCAGCAGTGGTGGTTGGGAACGAGTCACCTCGCCGGTGAGCGGGGTGCTCTTTGCCGTGACGGGTGATGATGCGGGACGGATCGTGGCGGTGGGTGGCGACGGCGTGATCCTCCGGCGCGATGCATCGGGGTGGCATCAGGTTCCCTCGCCGACCTCGCAGGACCTCTTCGGGGTATGGAGCGACGCGCCCGGGCGATTCTGGATCGTCGGGAACGGCGGACGCCTGCTGACGGGCGACGGTGAGTCATGGACCCTGGTGCCGACCATTGGTGCGCACGAGAATCTGCGCGCGATCGGCGGGGCCGGTGGCCGGCGCTTCGCGGCGGGATGGTCCGGCACGGTCCTCGATGACCGCGGTGGCTGGCAATCCCGCGTCTCGGGCAGCATTCTCTACAATGTCAATGTGCCTGCCGACGGGCCGGCGCTTGCCGTCGGAACCGGCGGGTTGATATACAGTCGTGACGGCAGCGGGTGGCACCTGGCGCCGTCGCCCACGGTGACCTCGCTGTACGGCATCTGTGGTGTGCGGGCCAGCTCACGAATCGTGGTGGGCGACAGTGGCACCATCCTGCGATGGGATGGCGCCGTCTGGCGCCAGGACGCCTCGCCCTCCCAGGGGCTGTTGCGCAGCGTCTGGTGCGGTGCCGATGGCCGGTCGATGATCGTCGGAGCCAACGGGGTTGCCCTCTGGTCGAGCGGTGGTGCCTGGCAGTCACTCCAGTCGGGAACCCAGGTCTTCCTCCGGCACGTCTCGGGAACCTCCTTCAACGATCTCTGGGCCGTTGGCGACAGCGGAACCGTGATCCACTTCGATGGCAACCGGTGGAGCCGCGTCGCCGTGCCGACCACCGTGCTCCTTCGAGGGGTCTGGAGCCGCTCACCGGGCGAGGTGTGGGTGGTCGGAGAGGCCGGTGTCGTGCTGCGCCGGGACGGCTCAGGCTGGCAGACATTTCCGCCGCCCACCGATGGTGCCCTCCGCGCCGTGCGTGGCTTCGGCAGCGAGACCTACGTGGTCGGTGACCAGGGAATGGCGTGGCGATGGACTGGCTCGACGTGGGCTGCGCTTTCGACCGGGTTGCCGGGGCTGCTGCTGGCGATCGATGGTCAGCCGGGTGGGCCGGTGGTGGCGGTGGGGGAGTTCGGGATGATTGTGGAGGGGCACTGAGGGGTGATTGGTGATTGGTCGCCCTGAGCGCAGCGAAGGGCATGCGTGATCGAGCTTCGGCGAAGGGCTGCCACCTACACGGAGACCAGAATGTCAGCACGTATCATCGGGCTTTGCGCGGTACTCGCGATAGCCACTGCCTGCGCCACCAACCCGGTGACGGGCAAGAGCCAGTTCATGTTGATGAGCGAATCGCAGGAAATCGCGATGGGGAAGCAGATGCTGGCCCAGACCGAGCAGGAAAGCGGGTTCTACCCCGACGCGGCCCTGCAGAGCTATGTGTCCGACATCGGAATGCGAATGGCGCGAGCCTCCGAGCGGCCGAACCTGCCGTGGGAGTACCACGTGATCGATGACCCCGCCATCAATGCCTTCGCGGCGCCGGGCGGCTTCATCTTCATCACCCGCGGCATCCTCACCTACCTGAACAGCGAAGCAGAGCTGGCCGCCGTCCTGGGCCACGAGACCGGACATGTGACGGCGCGCCACTCGGCCGCGATGGCCTCGCAGCAGATGGGGATTCAGGGCATCCTCGGGATCGGCGCGATCCTCAAGCCGGAGCTGAGCCAGGGAATCCTGGGGCAGGCGGCAGGCGTGGGCGCCTCGCTCTACTTCCTGAAGTTCTCGCGCGACGACGAGAAACAGGCCGACGGGATCGGCCATCGCTACGCGCTCCATGACCATTATGACCCGCGCGAGATGCCGAAGACGTTCCTGACCCTGCAACGGGTGAGCAATACCGGCAGCAACCAGATGCCGGGCTTCCTTTCTACCCACCCCGATCCGGGTGATCGGGTGCGATACACGCACGGCCTGGGCCGACACCGTGAGCAGCTACGCCGGACTCGAGGTCGATCGCGACCGCTACCTGTCGCACATCAACGGGCTCGTCTTCGGTGACGATCCCGAACAGGGTTACTTCGAGAATGCCCGCTACCTGCACCCGGTGCTCAAGCTTCGATTCGACGTGCCGGCCGGCTGGCAGGGCGTGAATCAGCGCACCCAGGTGATCATGGCCGAGCCCAACGGCAAGGCGCAAATCACCTTCAGCGGTGCGAAGGAGAATTCGCCCGACGCCGCCGCGCAGGCGTTCGCGGCGCAGGCGGGGATCACCAGCGGCGGGATGCAGCGCACCACGGTGAACGGCGAGGCGGCGACCGTGCTGCAGTTCACCGCCAGGATGCAGGACAGCACGCCGCTGCGCGGCGAGGTGTTCTTCATCCAGCACGGTGGCAGCGTGTTCCAGTTCCTGGGCGTCGCAGTTGCCACGTCGTGGTCGACCTTCGGCGGAGCGATCGACCAGACCCTCCGCTCCTTCGCCCCGACCGCGGCCAACACGACCTTCCGCCAGCGGAAGTACCTGCGGGTGGTGACGCTGTCGCGTGCCACAGCGGTGAGCGACCTCGCCGCGCAGAGCGGCGGAGCCATTACGCTGCAGGACCTGGCGATCATCAACAGTGTCGCGGAAACGGCGACGCTTGCGGCGGGGACCAAGGTGAAGACGGTGGGGTATCGCTAGGCCACCCGCCGGGTCTTTCCCTTGAGGAAGTCCATCAGCAGGAACTGCCCCAGCGTCATCGGGTTGGCGAAGTACGCCTTGCCGCGGCAGATGCGCGACACCTGCTTGACGAACTCGACCAGCTAGCTGCTCACGCGCCAGCATGAAGGTGTTGATCATGATGTTGCTGCGGCGGCACGCGGCGACCTCGGCGAGCGTCGCCTTGATGATCGTCGGGTCGAGCCCGGCCGAGTTGATGTAGACCTCGTCCGTTCGGCAGGGTGAGCGCCGTCGGCTTGCCGTCGGTGATCATGATGATCTGCTTCATGTCCTTCCGCTGCCCCGCCAGGATCCGCCGCGCCAGGGCCAGCCCTGCCTGCCGTGTTGGTGTGATACGGCCCCACCTGGACATTCGCCAGCGCCCCGAGCGGAATCTCCTCGGCGCCATCATGAAAGAGCACCACCCGGATCGAGTCGCCGGGGTAGTGCGAGCGAATCAGGTGCGTCAGCGCCAGCGCCACCTTCTTGGCCGGCGTGAATCGATCCTCGCCATAGAGGATCATCGAGTGCGAACAGTCGAGCATCAACACCGTCGCAGCCGATGAGCGGTACTCGCTCTGCACCACCATCAGGTCATCGTAGTCGAGGTCGAGCGGCATCGTGAGCCCGTGCCGCGCGATGGCGCTGCTGAGCGTGGCCGGCACGTCGAGATTGAGCACGTCGCCGAATTCATACGGCTTGCTGGCGGCCTCGGCCTCGTTGCTGGTGGCGAGGTGCGTCGTTTCGTGCGCCCCGACGGCTGACTTGCCGAGCGCGCCGAGCAACTCCTTGAGCGTCCGGTAGCCGAGGAAATCGGCCCCCTTCTCGGTCAGGTCGAAATGCACCGTCCGGGCGGCTTCGCGAGCCTGACCACCGGGCAGCTGTTCGGCCGGAATGGCCTGCCCCGGCGGTCCATCGATGCGCAGGTAGCCTTCGTCGATCAGCCGCTGGACGATCTTGTCGAGCAGTCTGGCCGAGCTGCTGGATGGTCTGGGCGTCGGTTTCCTCATCGCCTGTGGATTCGCCGCGCAGCAGCTTGAGCATGTCGGGCGTGAGCTGGCCCGACTCCATCAGCGCCTTGAGGATGGCCTGGCGGAGGTCGTCCATGGTGCGGTCGGTCTCGTCCTCGCCCGGGTCGCCCCACCAGGCCGGCATCCCCTTGAAGCCCGACTGCAGCAGGAAGTCGCCCAGCTGGTCGAGCAGGGCTTGCAGGTTGATCTGGTCGGCGAGGCCGGCGAGGTACTTCGAATAGGTCGTGTAGCGCATCTGCATTGATGCTAGCTGAAGGCAGGAGAAGGGAGAAGGGAGCGGGCGAACTGGTGTTGATGACTTGAACACACCGGCGGTTGCACACGGGGGAGTCCGTCAACCGCCGCGGCCGGACAGGCCGCTTCCGGGACTGACCTCCTCCATGGCCGCGCTCTGACGGACCCCCGCGCGCAACCGCCTTGTCTGGCACCACCTGGACCGGCTCGACCATCGCGCTCGCGTGTGGACGTTCCGCCGAGGGCATGGTCATGGAGGAACAGCGAGTGGAAGGGATCTGTCAGACCGTGCCAGCGGCGGGACCCCGCATGCGAGCCGTGATAGAACCCCAGCGTCGGTTTTCCCACCAATGGCAGGACCCCGCGTGCGAGCCCTGATACAACTCGGCTAGCTTCAGACCGTGATCAGCCCCCTCGCCAAGCTCCGCCGCTCGCTCGATGATTTCCGGATTGGTGCCGCCGAGGGACCGTTCCGGGCGCTCCGCCACGCCGATTTCCGACGCTTCCTGAGCGGACAAGGGGTCTCGCTGGTCGGCACCTGGATGCAGCTGATCGCCCAGGGGTGGCTGGTCCTCGAACTCACCGGCTCGGCGTTCGACGTCGGGCTCGCCGCGACCCTGGCAACATTGCCGGTGCTCTTCTTCACTCTCTATGGTGGCGTTGTGGCCGACCGGGTGGACCGCCGCCGCTTCATCATGTTCCTCCAATCGGTGATGCTGGTGCAGGCCACGGTGATGGCCGGCCTCACCCTCACGCATCACATCACCGTCGAGTGGATCTGGGGGCTCGCCGTGCTGTTCGGCCTCGCCACCGCGTTCGAAGTGCCGACGCGACAGGCGTTCCTCGTGGAGCTGGTGCCGCCGGAGGACCTGATCTCGGCGGCGGCGATCAACTCGACCACCTACAACCTCGCCCGCGTGATCGGTCCGGCGATCGCCGGAGTCGTGGTGGCGGCCGCGGGTGCTGGCGCGGCCTTCGCCATCAATGCGGCGAGCTACGGCGCCGTGCTCATCGGGCTGTCGCGAATCGAAAAGGTGCACGTCCCGCGACCGTCGGTGGAGGGGCCATCGGTCTTCACCGGGATGCGATTCATCGCGGCGCGGCCGACGCTGCGCAGCATGGCGATCCTGATGATGCTGCTCGCGGTATTCGCCGGGAGCTTCGTGCCCATGCTGCCCGTATATGCCAAGGAGGTGCTGCTGACCGGGGCGAGCGGTTACGGTGCCTTGACGTCGGCCGTCGGGGTGGGTGCGGTGATCGGTGCGACCATGATCGGCGCGACCGGCCACCGCTTCTCGCGGAGCCGGGTGGCGGCCGTTGCCGCAACGATCATGGCGTCGCTGGTGATCACGCTCGCCATGGTGCGCAGTTTTTCTGTTGCCCTGGTGGTCCTGGCATGTGCCGGGGCCGCGATGGCCTGTCAGGGGATCGTGACCGCCACCGGACTGCAGCTCGCCGCGACCAGCGAGCTCCGTGGTCGGGTGATGGCGGTGTACTCGTTCGTGGTGCTCGGTCTGGCGCCTATCGGTGCGTTCGAAGCGGGGCTGATCGCCGAACATTTCGGGGTGGCATGGAGCATCGGAATCAACGGCTCCGTCTGCCTGGTTGGCACGGTGTTTCTGTGGCGGAGTCTCTGGGAAGGAGAGGAGGTCTGATGCTGATCACCGTTTCACGCGAATTCGGTTCCTGCGGGTCGCTGGTTGCCGCCCGGGTGGCAGAGCTTCTCGGCTGGCGCCTGGTGGACAACCAGTTGGTCGAGGAGGTGGCGCGCAGGGCGGGATTGAGCGAGCAGGAAGTGAAGGCCAAGGAGGAGCGCGGACCGACGTTCGTCGAGCGCCTGGCCCGGGCTCTCGCCGCCGCGACACCCGAACTGCTGACGCCCAAGGCGGTCGAGCTGCCCGAGGCCGAGGAGGCACGACTGGTGAAGATCACCGAAACGGTGGTGGCCGACGCCATCCAGGACAACGCGGTCCTGGTCGGCCGGGCGGCGACCGCGTTGGTCGGCCGGCGCGAGAACGCCCTGCACGTGCGGGTGGTCGGCCCGGTCGAATATCGGGCGCAGATCATCGCCGATCGCCTCGGTATCTCCTTCGAGGAAGCGGGGCGACGAGTGCGCGACGTCGATGCGCATCGGGCCCGGTATCACCGGCAGTACTACCACCGTGACTGGGCCGACCCGGCCGGGTATCACCTGGTCGTCAACACCGGTTGGCTCGGAATCGAGCGTGCCGCGGCGGTCATCGTCGAGGCGGTCCGGAAGGCGCCGGCCTAGAGGTTGAAGTTTTCGTCGAACCCAGGCTTGGGGCGACGTCGGGCCGGCTTCGGTCGCTGCCAGCCGTACTCCTCGCTGCGGGCGATGCGCTGCCGTGCGGTGAGCGCCTCGAGCACCAGCTCAGCACCAGCAACCGCCATTTCATGATCATCGGGCATCGCCAGCCCATAATCCTGCACCAGCGACAGCAACCCGGGGACCATCGCAAAACCGCGATAGCAGGTCTCGGTGCGCTCATCCATCCCCACCTTCAGTGCGCCGCCCTGCTCGAACCACTCGACAATGGTCTCGACATCGGCGTCGATGGCGAGTTCGTCGAAGACGGCACCGGCGGCGCGACGGATCAACTCTCGCACCACGGCCTCACCGCCCTGCAGCTCGCCCTCGTACTCCAGCTCGATCTTGCCCGAGATGGCGGTGATGCCCGCGTAGACATCGCCGATCCGTGCCACGACGCGGGGCTCGCCGCTGGTGATCGCCCGCCGCTCGGCGTTGCTCGCGACAATCTCGATCAGTGAGATCGGCAGGCGCTGGCTCACGCCCGAGCGCTTGTCGACGCGCTTGTCGTCGCGCGCCTCGAAGGCCACCCGCTCGACGAGTTCGGCCACGAACGCCGGAATCTGCACCGTCCGATCGCCACGCTCGACCCACGCTTCCTGCGCGGTGATCGCCATGCCGAGCTCGACGGTGCGGGGATAGTGGGTGCGGATCTCCGAGCCAATGCGATCCTTGAGTGGCGTGATGATCTTGCCGCGCGCCGTGTAGTCGTCCGGATTGGCGGTGAAGGCAAGGATCACGTCCAGCGGAAGGCGCACCGGATAGCCTTTGATCTGGACGTCGCCCTCCTGCATGATGTTGAACAGTCCCACCTGGATCTTCCCGGAGAGATCGGGAAGCTCGTTGATCACGAAGAGGCCGCGGTTGGCGCGGGGCAACAGGCCGAAGTGCATCGAGAGCTCGTCGGCGAGGATGTGACCACCGCGCACCGCCTTGATCGGGTCGACGTCGCCGATGATGTCGGCAATCGTGACGTCCGGCGTGGCCAGCTTCTCGACATACCGTGCATCGCGGGGAAGCCAGCCGATCGGTGTGGCATCGCCACGCTCGGCGATCAGCTCGCGCGCGTACTTCGAGATCGGGGCGAACGGATCGTCATTGACCTCGCTGCCCGCGATCACCGGCACGGCGTCGTCGAGAAACCGGACCAGCTCGCGCAGCAGCCGGGACTTCGCCTGGCCGCGAGTGCCCAGCAGGATGAAGTCATGTCGCGCCAGCAGGGCGTTGACCACCTGCGGGATGATGGTGTCGTCGTACCCGAGGATGCCCGGGAAGAGCGGCTCGCCGCTCTCGAGGGCCCGCAGCAGGTTGCCGCGCAGCTCGTCCCGGATCGATCGACCGCGCAGGGGCGCCTCTGCCCAGGGGCTCCGGGCCAGGTCTCCGAGGGTGGCAGGGCGAGTCATGATTGCGCCTCCATGGCGGCAGATTCTGGCGGTGGGGGGCGGGTCGCGCCTCCCGCATGGGGGAAATATCACCTCTTTCGTCCCGATTGCCGAGCCGGGGTGTGTTGGCGGAAGTTGCTTCCGGTGAGTGGGTTAGCTCCTTGACAAGGCGCGGGTGAGCCCTAACTTGTTCCCCGGTGCATCGAGCGACTGTGGCGGAGCAACAATACCGGCCTCGGTGACCGACGTCATCAACCCAAGGGAGAGGCGATGCGGAAGTTCCTTATTGCTGCGGCGCTCGTGGCCGTGGCGGCGTGTGGCGAGAAGGAAGCTGGCGGTGCAGCGGACTCGATCGCAGCGGCGGCGAAGGCAGATTCGCAGATGATGGTCATGAAGGCGGATTCCGTGCGGTTGGCGGATTCGATCCGGGTGGCCGATTCCATTGCGGCGGCTGGAAAGAAGCCCTGAGTTTGCTCGATCGCGGAGGCACCCAAGACGCCTCGGGCCCAGTGCCCGGGGCGTTCTGTTTCAGGCCACCCGCGGCTCAGCAAGCACAAACGGCAGTTCGGTCACCGTTGCCGCCGTCTCGCCGGTGACGACCAGGTCCCCAACGGCAATTTCTCGCCGCAACACCGCCAGCGCGAGCAGCCGAGGACCGAGCCTCGCCATGGTCGTGATGGTTCCGACAACTTTCCCCGCCACCGTCACACCGCGGTCGGTTGGTTCCACACCCTCGGGCCAGGTGATTCCGCGCAGCAGTCGGTTCGGATGGCCGCGGAAGTGGAGCCTCGCCACCGTTTCCTGCCCGGTGTAGCACCCCTTGTCATAGCGGAGTCCTTCGAGCTCGTCGAAGCGGACTTCCTGCACCATCGTCCGTTGGTCGATTTCACGGCCGAGCGTGGGCCAGCCGAGGAGGAGCTTGCTTGCCGCTCCGAACGATCGCGGAACGTGCTGCCATCCCAACCCCTGGGCGCGGTCGACGTCCGCTCGCGGTTCGTCACTGAGCAGCATGGCGGCGAACGGTGCGGGGCCATGAGGTCGCACCACGTCGTGTTCCCGGGTCAGTTCGGACCCGTGTCCCAGGAGCCAGCCAACAGTGATCTTGCCGGTCCGGTCGATCGACTTGGCGAGCCGGGGTGGCAGGACTTTCTGGAAGAGGGACTGGACCTGCATCCTGGCGATCGCAGGAACAACGACGGTCGCCGCGCTCGGTCCTTCGCGACGCACCCAGGCGTCGGTGATGATCATTCCCTTGGGCGTGAGCAGGGCGCCCCAGACCAGTCCCTGTTCACCCGCGGCCCGCACATCATTGGTCAGCAGGCCCTGGAGGCAATCCGTGACGCCGGGCCCCTCGAGCCGGAACACGGCGTCGTCGCGCAGCGTCAACAGGCGCCCGGCGCGCAGGGACTCGAATTCTGCCTCGGTCAGGGTGATCTCTAGGTCCACGGCAGCTCCTCGGGTCGCCGCCCGACAAAGTCATCCCACACGGCGGCGGGGTGCTCCAGCTCGAGTGCCGCGCGACGGTACGAGGTCGTCAGCATGACGACGCGCAGTCCTGCCGCCCGGCCCGACGCGAGCCCGGTGAGTGAGTCCTCGATCGCCACGCAGCGATGGGCCGGCAGACCAAGCAGCAGAATCGCGCGATGGTAGGCCTCGGGGTCGGGCTTCAGCGCGGTGGCGTCCTCGGAGGCGATCACCGCGGCGAAGCACTCGTCCAGCCCGGCTCGCCGCAGCACATAGTCGATCTCGTCGCGCGGCGCAGCCGAGACGATCGCCAAGGGGCTCTCGCGGTGCTGCAGGGCGACGATGAAGTCCGTCACTCCGGGAACGAGCCTCATCTCCTGTGCCAGCAACTCCCGATATCGCTCCCGCTTGCGGGCATGGAGTTCGGCGAGTGCGGCACTCTCGAGCGTCAGTCCCGCGCCGCCCAGGCTCTTTTTGAGGCAGGAGAGATCGTCGCAGCCAAGATAGTCGCGATAGAAGGACGCTTCGTCGAGGGCGACGCCCGCTTCCGCCAGGGTGGTGATCAGCGCGGCGCAGTGGTGGCGCTCATCGTCGACAATCACGCCGTTGAAGTCGAAGCAGACACCGCCGGGGAGGTTCTTCACGTGGCGTTCCTACGCCGCCCGGAACTCCCCCAGGTGCTGGATCTCTGGGCAGGCGCGCAACTTGGCAAACGCGCGCTCACGCAGCTGGCGAATCCGCTCCCGCGTGACGCCGAGGGCGATGCCGATCTCCTCGAGGGTCCGGGCCTCTTCCTTGGGATCGAGGCCGTAGTACAGAGACAGGATCCGCCGCTCCCTCGGGGTGAGATAGCGTCGGAAAATCCGGTCGATGAAGTCGCGGCGCAACGTGTCGTCGGTGCTTGATTCGATATCGTTGCCTTCGCCCAGCGGGAGTCGCTCGCCGAGCGTCGCGGGACGCGAATCACCGCTTTCCATCGGGGCGTCGAGCGAGACCTCGCTCACAAAGAGGCGCCGGGCGTCGCGCACGTCCTCGAGCGACATCTGCAGCGCGAGGGCGAGTTCCTGGTCCGTCGGTGTGCGGCCGATTTCCTGGGCGAGCAGGCCCTGGGCCTTGGCGAATCGCACCACGGCCGTGTTCTGGTTGAGCGGGAAACGGACCGAGCGCGTCTGCTCGGCAAGCGCCTTGAGCACTGCCTGACGCACCCACCAGACCGCATACGAGATGAACTTCACGCCACGATCAGGGTCGAACTTCCGGACGGCGCGAAGCAGCCCCTCGTTGCCGATGGCCACCAGGTCACCGAGTTCGAGCCCGTGTCCCTGGTAGCGCTTCACGAAGGCGATCACGAAGCGGAGATTGGCGGTTACCAGGCGCTCCGCGGCTGCGGCATCGCCGGCGCGCGCCCGTCGGGCAATGTCACGCTCTTCCTCGACGTTGGCGACCATCGGCAGGTCCTTGATGTCACGCAAGTACTGCTCGAAGGACTCGGCAGCAGTCGCCGGCACGCGGGAACGATCCGGAACACGACGAGGGCGTCGGGGCATGGGGATCAAGCTCGGCTGAATTGTCTTGGGATACGGATGAAACGATGAGGCAAGATGGCAGCAACTAATCCCCTGTCAAGTCGGGCTTGAGGCCACGTAAATGTCTACATTGCAATAACTTACGCAGCAGTGTGTTGCGCCGTTCCTGCACATCATCCACACCGGCTTGTGCACATGCATGTGCAGGAATGCCACAACTCGTTGTGACCGCTGGGGGTTGGCCTGGTGCGTCGGCGCACGTGGATGTGGGGAACTGTTCTCGGCGGTCACCGTGAGCGAAGCGAAAAGGATGGGTGGTGGGTTGGAGCAAGCGATCTGCTTGTCAGAGCAGCGCCTTCAGCTGCTCGACGTCCAGTGGATGCGTCCATGCCCCGCCATGGTGCGCGATCGCGCCGAAGGAAGCCAGGAGGGATGCGCGGATCACGCCGCCGCGGTTCTTCTTGTCGACGTGCATGGCTTCGAGAAATCGCTCGTGGTTCAGGCCGCTCGGTACCGTCACCGGCAGGTGAAGCGCCGCGAGCAATCCCGCCACCTGATCGGCCGAACCCTTCCGGCAGATCCCCATTGCTTCGGCGACACGCGTTTCGAGCACCAGCCCGATGCCGACCGCCTCGCCGTGGGAGAGGGTGAAATCGGTCGCGGCTTCGAGCGCATGCGCGACGGTGTGACCCGCGTTGAGGACCGTGCGCCGGCCGGATTCGTGTTCGTCCTCGATCACGATCGCCGCCTTGCATTCCACGCTTCGCCACACGAGCTGGGTCAGGATCGCCGGGTCCCGTGCGGCGATGGCAGCGGCGTGGGCGAGGATCCAGTTGCCGTAGTCGGCATCACCAATCGCGGCATGCTTCACCGCTTCGGCGAGTCCTTCGCGGTAATTCCGCTCCGGCAGTGTGTCGAGGATGTCAGGATCGCAGAGCACGGTGCTCGGCGGATGAAACGCTCCGACGAGATTCTTGCCGGCGGCCGTGTCGACGCCGGTCTTCCCTCCCACCGACGCGTCAACCATCGCCAGGGTGGATGTCGGGACGGCGATCCACGGCACGCCACGCAGGTAGGTGGCCGCCACGAAGCCGGCGAGGTCAGTGGTGACGCCGCCGCCGAAGGCGATCACCACCGTGTCGCGATCGAATCGCTCGGCCAGCAGCTGGTCGGTGAGCATGGCCCAGCTCTTTCGCACCTTGTTTTGCTCGCCGGCAGGGAACGTCAGGCAGGGCACACCAGGCAACGGACTTGCCCGCACTGCGGCCACGGTTGCATCGGCAATCAGCACCGGGCGCGCCTGCGGATACCGCTCGCCGAGCAGGCCCCGGAGGTCGGCCAGCGCTCCCGGCCTGACGATGACGGCGTAGCTGCCGTAGGCGTGGTGCACGATCAGGTGCGCTACCAGGTCACGTCTCCCTGACCCGCACGGTGATTGGCGAGTCGTGCCAGCGTGAAGAGGAGGTCGGACAGTCGATTGAGATACACCAGGAACTGTTCCGGCACCGGGTCGTTGGCGGCGAGTGCCACCACGTGCCGTTCGGCTCGGCGGCAGATGGTGCGGGCCAGGTGGAGCACTGCGGCCTTGGGGCTGCCGCCCGGAAGAATGAATGCCGTCAGTGGTGTGAGTTCCTCTTCCGCAGCGTCGATGGCGCGCTCGAACTCGGTGATCCGTTCCGGCGGAAGCTCCGCCTTGGCGAGGGCCGCCTGCACGCGTGTCGCGTCGGGAGTCGCCAGGTGACCGCCGATGGAAAAGAGGTCGCGCTGGATCCGCTCGAGCAGGTCGTCAGCGAGGTCAACCGGGCTGGTGGCACGCGCCACGCCCAGCACGGAGTTCAGCTCGTCGACGTCGCCGTAGGCCGCGACGCGAGGGTGATCCTTCCCGACCCGCCCGCCGCCGAAGAGGCCGGTCTCGCCGCCGTCGCCGGTGCGGGTATAGATGCGTGAGCTCATGGGCGAAGAATAACGTGCGGACTACCCGGTGCGGCGACTCCGGATGATCTCGAGCATCTTGACCACGGAGGTCACCTTCTCCCGGGGCCGCCCGGCGGCGGCACCGAGCTCCTGCTCTGCCTGGTCGAGCAGCAACCAGTCTCCCCAACTGGTGACCTCCACGCCACGTTGGCGCAGCAGCTCGTCGATCGACCCGGGGGCGCCGGGAGCTGGGGGAATCCGGCCGGCGGCCGCATCGGCCAGCAGCTCTGCGACGGTGGCGGCGGCGCACGCCTTGTTCGTGCCGATGACTCCTTGCGGACCACGCTTGATCCAGCCGCAGGCGTAGAGGCCGGGAATCGCGGTGGTGCTGCCCGGCGCTTCGACCACGCGACCGGCGACGTTCGGGATCACGCCGCGTCGCTCATCGAAAGGGACGCCGTCCAACGCCAGGCCCCGGTAGCCGACCGAGCGGAAGACCAGCCCGACGGGGAGATGCCGCCGCTCGTCCGTGGCGACCGCGCGTACCGCCCCATTCGGGCCGGCCTCGAGCCGATTGCGGACCAGATCCACTCCCTCGACGCGGCGGGTTCCCGTCAGTTCGGTCGGCGAGACATTGAAATGGATGACGATCCGCCGTGGTGCGCCACTCGGCGCTCGTGCTGCCCACTGTTGCAGGACCTCGAGGTTTTTTGCGGGCGTGCGATCAGCACTGGTCTCGAGCTGGGTGGCGCTGGCGGGGTCGAGTTCGAGATCGTGCGCCTCGACCAGGACATCGACGCCATCAAGTTCGCCCAACTCACGAAGTTCCGGTGTTGTGCACGCTGCCTGTGCCGGACCGCGCCGGGCGAGCAGGTGAATGGTGTCGACGCGGGAGTTGCGCAGCGCCCGCAACGCATGATCGGCGATGTCGGTGGTGGCGAGATGATCCGGGTCCTTGGCCAGCACCCGCGCGACGTCCATGGCAACGTTGCCGATGCCGACGACGGCCACCGCGGTCTGCGTCAGGTCGAAGGTTGACTCGACATAATCCGGATGCCCATTGAACCAGCCGACGAACTCAGTCGCCGCGTGGCTGCCGGCGAGGTGTTCACCGGGGATGCCAAGCGCATGGTCTGTCTCGGCGCCGATCGAGAGGATCACCGCGTCGTAGCGCTCGCGCAGCTCCGCCACCGAGACATCCTCGCCGAGGCGGACGTGGCCGAGAAAGCGGCAACCTGGCTGGCTGGCGATCCGGTCGAAGATGCGGGTGACCGACTTGATCTTGGGGTGATCGGGCGCGACGCCGCCGCGGACCAGGCCGTACGGTGTCGGAAGGCGGTCGAAGAGGTCGATGCGAATGCCGGCAGCCGCCTTCTGCAGCACCTCGGCCGCGTAGAAGCCGGCCGGGCCAGCTCCGACTATGGCGACCCGCAATTCGGAGAGGGGACTCGACATGCAGCCGAACGTAACCGGGCTAGTTCTTCTTTGCAGCTTCGTCCGGCCGGCCGATCTCGACGACCACGCGGTCGATGGCAGCGAGGATGCGGCCGTTCGGCAGGTTGTTGTGGTTGGCCATCACCGAGAAGACCAGGACCTGCCCGTCGGGGCGTTCGATGAAGCCGCTGAGCGTCGCGGTGCGGGAGATGCTCCCGGTCTTGGCGTGCACCTTGCCCTCGAGAGGAGTGTTGACGAATCGCGTGCGCAGCGTTCCCGTCCGGCCAGCCACCGGCAGCCCGTCGAAAAACATCGGAAAATTCGGGTGCTTGCGGATGTACGCCAGCAGGGTGGTGAACGCATGCGGCGACACCAGGTTGTTCGATGCCAGGCCGGAACCGTCCTCGATGACGAATTGGGTCGAGTCGACATGCACCGAATCGATCAGGAAGCGACGCTCGACTGCGCGTCCCTCGGCCCAGGATCCCGCCGTGCCGACCTGCCGCCCCAGCTGCTTGAGCAGCATCTCGGCGAACCAGTTCTGCGAGCTGTTGAGGATCGGATAGAGCCACTCGCGGAGCGGCCGGGAAGTCACCTCCGCCAGTGGCATTCCCGCCCGGGCCGCCTGGTAGGCGAGCGAGTCGGCGGTGGAGCGACTGTCGCCCAACACCGTGATGCCGACCGCTTCGAGTTCCCGCCGGAGGGCCAGCGCCGCGAACCGGCCGGGGTCGGCGATGGCAACGAACTCCTTCCGATCGATCGTGCCGAGGGGAAGCACTCCGCTGGAGACGAACCGACTGCCGGACGGCGAACGCACGACATCGAAGGTCCGTCGGGCGTCGCGCGCTCCCGTGATGGCGCGGTTCTCGAACGTCGCGATGCCGATGTCGGGGACGAAGGTGATGCGCGGGGAGAATCCCACGGAATCGGCTGCCGTCTCATGGACATCAAGCGAGTTGTCGTTGAAGCCAAGTCCCGAGACGGGGGCGGCGTACCACCAACCCAGGTCGTATCCCTGCCAGTTGGGATGCACCAGCGTTTCCTCGAAGTACGAGCCGTCACCGATGAGGTCACCGGACACCACACGAACGCCGCGCGCGCGCAGCTGCCGGGCGAGGTCGTGCAGTCGGGCTGCCGGATCGGTGTCGCAGGCGCCAGCCGCCATCGTATCGGCCTGGTAGCAGCGGCGCGAGAAGGTGGGGTCTCCCCGGCCGTAGAGGATGAGATCGCCTCGCAGGACGCCGACGCTGATCGGGCCGGTGCCGTAGAGCGACGTCTTCACGGTGAAATCGGGGCCGAGGAGTGCCGTCGCCGTGATACTGGCGAGCAGCTTCATGTTGCTCGCGGGCACCATCAGACGGTTGCCATTCCGGCGGTAGAGTTCGTGGCCGTCGAGATCGGTGACCGACACTCCCCACAGCAGGCGATCGAGTCCGGGCGCATCAAGCCGTGCGTCGAGACGCTTCGCCAGGGTCTGGGCCGTCGTCGGCGCGAACGGGAGGAGGACGGCGATTGAGAGGAGCAATGCGCGGCATCGGGCGCTAGTCATAGGCGACTCGGGGATCGGCCTTGGCATACGCGAGGTCGGTCAGGAGGTTCACCAGCACGAAGGTCAGCGAGAGAAAGAGGATGCTGCCCTGGATGGCCGGCAGGTCGCGCTTGCTGATCGCCGTGAGCACATAGCGGCCGACCCCGGGCCACGAAAAGATCGTCTCGGTGAGGATCGAGCCGGTGAGGTAGGAACCGAAGTCGAGCCCCACCACCGTGATGATCGGCAGCAGGGCGTTGCCGAGCGCGTGGCGCAGCACCACGACCCCGGGCGACAGCCCCTTGGCCCGGGCGGTCCGGATGAAATCCTGCCGCAGCGTCTCGCGCATGGTCGACCGGGTCATCCGGGCGAGGAAGGCGACCGACCGCATGCCGAGGGTGGCGGCGGGGAGCACCAGGAAGAGCAGCCCGCCATACCCCGACGGGGGGAACCACGGCAGCTTCACCGCAAAGAAGAGGATCAGCAGGAGTCCCACCCAGTAGACCGGGAAGGAAATCCCGAGGTACGCTCCGACCGTGGCGATCCGATCGGCCCACGACCCCGGTCGCAGGGCACCGAGGATGCCGATGGTGAGGCCGATCAGGGTGGCCAGCAGCATCGCCGAGAAGGCGAGCTGGAGCGTCGCGGGGAAGCGGGCGAGGAGTTCCGAGGCGATCGGGCGGCGAGTGATATAGCTCCGGCCGAGGTCGCCCCGCGCGGCGGCGGCGACGTAGCGGCCAAAGCGGAGGTATACCGGATCATCGAGGCGCAACTCGCTGCGGACCCGGGCGACCGTGGCGCTGTCGGTGCGTTCGCCGACCATCGCCGCGACCGGATCGCCGGGCGCGAGATAGAGAAGCGCAAAGGTGACCGCGAGCACGCCGAGAAGCGTCGGAACCAGCAGCGCGAGCCGCAGCGCGATATAGCGGATCATGGCGTGATGGTCACGGTGGTCCAGTTCTGGCCGGTGAAGACCGCCGGATATCTCCAGCCATGGACCTCGGGGCGCATCGCCCAGACGTCGACAGGAAACCAGCAGAAGATCCACGGCGCGGCAGCGAAGACGCGCTGGTCGATGGTGCGGAGCAGGCGCACCTTTTCGAGCGAGTCCGGAATGGTCCTGGCGCGCACCAGCAGCGAATCGAGCGACGGATCGTTGAGGAAGGCGTAGTTGCCGCCGGGGCCGGCGTTGCTGGAGTGGAAGAGCGGGTAGGTGAAGTTCTCGCCGTCGGGATAGTCGGCGTACCAGTCAGAGAGGAAGAGATCGCTTTCGCCATTGCGGGCTGCCGCTCTTGCCGTCGAGGCATCGCGCTCCACGATCTCGACCGTGACGCCCACCTGCTGGAGGTCGGACTGGATCGCCTGCGCGATGCGCGCGAACTCGGCTCGCGGGGTGCGCCAGAGCTGCAGCGTGAGGCCGGTGGCGTGTCCCGCCTCGGCGAGCAGCGCTCGGGCCTTCGCCGGATCGTAGGCGTAGCGCGTGCGGGTGGAGTCGTAGCCATCAAGTCCCGGCGGGATGGTCCCGGCGGCGAGCACGCCGCGATTGTGCATCACGCGCGCAAGGATCGCGGGTACATTCACGGCGTAGTTCAGCGCACGGCGGACCCGCACGTCGGCCGAGCGCGCCGCGCCGGGTGTTGATGGCGACATAGACGGCGCGCATGGCGGCACGGTGCTGCAGCTCGGCGGCATGAGTGGTCTCCCATCGATCGCTCTCACCCGCCGGCACCTCGACCACCGAGAGCCGGCCGGACTCGTACTCCGCCGCCTCGGTGAATGACCTCCGGGATGATGCGCACCCGGAGCGTGTCGCTCCTGGCCTTCTCACCCCACCACGAGTCGTTGCGCGCGAAGACCAGCAGGTCATCGTGCGACCAGGAGACGAACTTCCATGGCCCGCTGCCGATCGGGTGCTCGCCGAAATCCTCCGGCACTGGGTGTCGGGACGATGGCGGCGACCGGCATCGCCAGCAGCTTGGGGAAGATGTTGAGCGGCTCGGTGAGGGTGAAGGCGATGGTCGAATCGTCAACCACGACCATTCCGCCGAGCTCGGCGCTGCTCGAATCGGCTACCGCGGCGGCCCCCACGATGGGCAGCAGCGGCCAGATCCGGCCCCCCTCCTTCCGCATCGTCAGGGCGCGCCGGAACGAGGCCAGGATGGCCGCCGCATCGACCGGCCGGCCGTCATGGAAAGTGACCCCGGGCCGGAGGCGGAAGGTCCAGGTCCTGCCGTCGGGCGAGGGCCACCAATGCGTCGCCAGCCCGGGCACCAAGCGGCCTTCGGGGTCAAAGGCGGTCAGGTTGTCGAACAGGAGCGTGACCGCCTCGCCGGTCGGAACGTCGGTGGAGAGGGCCGGGTCGAGGGAGCGCGGGTCGCTCGCCCAGTAGTACTTGAGTCCGGGCGGGATCCCGCGCCCGCAGGCGATCAGGAAGAGGGCCAGCAGCGGGCAGGCGAATCGGGGCATCGGGCTCCGGCGAGGCGGCGACAGGTTGGCGTAACCCCTTCAAGAAACCAGATTTAGAAAATGCGGTCAATCGTGGGTCGGCGGGGAAAGCGGGAATCAGGTCTGCGGGGGCTGGTCACAGCGCTCGTGACCGGGATCCTCCTGATCGGCCACGGCCTCCCCTGCGGAGCCCAGTCGGATCCCCTGGTGGTGCGTGGGCTTTCCTTCAGCGGCAATCACGCCTTCGCCGGCGATTCGCTCAGCACCTATCTCGTGACGACCAACTCGGCGCTGTTCGCCCGGTTACCGATCTTCCGGGGGTTCCTCGGCGAATAAGCGTACGCTCAACGAGCACGACTTCCGCGGCGACCTCACTCGGTCTGGCGACGTTCTACAAGGCCAGCGGATACGTTGACGTCAAGATCGACACGGTGGTCAAGTCGGACCGCGACCGATGTCTGGATCACCTTCGTGATCAGCGAAGGGCGAACCGGTTCACGTCGGCCGGCTCGATTCACCAGGCCTCGACTCGGTGGCGAATGCCTCGCAAGTGCGCCTCGACCTGCCACTCGAGGCCGGTGACATCTTCTCGCGGTTCCGCATGCGCGCGGACAGTGATACCATCGCCAGCCGTCTCGCCAATCGCGGCTACCCCAGGGCCAGCGTCGAGATGGTCTTTTCGGTGGACTCGGCACGACGAACTGCGCACGTGATCCTGAAGGCCCACACGGGATCGTATGCGGTGTTCGGGCCGGTGCGGGTGGAGGGCCAGGAGGCAGTCGACTCCGGTTTCATCGCGTCGCTCGTGCCGGCACGCGAAGGCAATCCCTACCGTCGTGACGACCTCTATCGATCACAGCGCGCCCTCTATGCCTCCGACCTGTTCCGGTTCGCATCCGTCCTGATCGATTCGTTGCCACACCTCCCGGGCGACTCGATCGTCCCGCTGGTCGTGCGCGTCAGCGAAGGGCGGATGCATCGCGCCGGGGCGGCCGTGGGGCTCGGCACCGACGACTGTTTCCGCACCGGGATCGGCTGGACCGCACGGAACTTCACCGGCAGCGGCAAGATCCTGGATCTGAGCGCCCGGCTGTCCAAGATCGGCGTGGGGTCACCCGTCGGCTTCGGGGCCGAGCGATCGATCTGCTCGCAGCTGACGCAGGACTCGGTGGGGTCGCGGCTCGCGAACTACGGCCTCAACGCCTCGCTGCGGCGCAATGCGTTTCTCTCGGCGGACAACACGCTCGAAGGATCGCTCTTCGCGGCGCGCCGGAGCGAGTTCATGGTCTACCTGCGCGAGGAGGTTGGCGCCGAGATCGCCTTCACCCATGAGGGCTCCAGCCGGATGCCCATCACGCTGGCGTACCGCGCGACCTATGGGTCAACCCAGGCCAACTCCGCCTCGTTCTGCGCCTTCTTCAACACCTGTGTGGCCGCGGATATCGCGCGCCTGCGGCAGAAACGGGTCCTCACCACCCTGAGCGTTGACCGCATCCCGGTCCCGGCTCAACAATTTCCTCGACCCGACCCGGGGCTCGACCCTGGCCTTCGAGGCCACCGTTTCTTCACGCCTCCTCGGATCATCGTCACTGGCGCAGTTCACGCGATTCGTCGGCGACGTCGCGATCTTCTGTTCCGCTGACGCGGAGCATTGTTGTCGCCGGCCACGCGCGCGGCGGCGTGGTGTTCTCGCCGAAGATCGATCTCGTCAGTGGCCAGGCCAACTTCGTCCCGCCCGATGAGCGCTTCTATGCCGGCGGCCCCAACGATGTGCGGGGGTACAACCGCAACGAACTCGGGCCGGTGCTGTACGTGATCTCGAGCGATTCGGTCCATCACCTCCCCGGCGGCCCGGTGCCTGATTCGACGGCCGTGCGGGTCTCGGCCACCGGCGGCACCAGGCTCGGGATCGCGAATCTCGAGCTGCGGGTGCCCTCACCCTTCCTTCCCAATCGGGTGCGCCTCGCGGGTTTCATCGACGCCGGCATGCTCTGGGAAGCCAGCGAGCAGCCGTCGCTGCGCGTCACACCCGGGGTGGGGCTGCGCATCGCCTCGCCGCTCGGGCCGATCCGTTTCGACCTGGGATACAATCGCTACAAACTGCAGGCGGGCCCGCTCTATGAAGTCACCCGCACCGGCGACCTGAATCTCATCTCCGAGAGCTTCGTCAAGTCTCGGGCAAGCCGGTGGACCTGGAGCTTCTCCGTCGGGCAGGCGTTCTGATGCTGCGCCGACTTGGCCGAGTGCTGCTTCGACTGCTGGCGGTCCTGCTGGTGCCGGTGCTGTCGATCATGGCCACCGGAGCCGTCTTCCTCTGGACAGCCCCCGGCCGTGCCTTGACGACCCGGTTCACCACGTCCTGGATCACCGCTCACATCGCCGGGCAGATCGAGCTCGGCAGCCTCGGCGGAAACTTCTTCAACCACCTCACGATCGACGACCTGAGGCTTCGTGACTCCCTTGGCCGAAAGATCATCAACGCCACGCATGTCGATGTCCATTATGCGCTGTCGGATCTTCTCGCCGGCCGGTTGATCTTTTCGGGGGTGACCTTGGACAGTGCCGACGTGCACATGGTCAAGCTGGAGCGCGGCGGCTGGAACTATGAGGCGGTCTTCCGGTCCGGCACCGGCAAGCCGGGGAGTGCACCGCCGCGGGCCGAGCTGCGCAACCTGGTGCTGCATGACGCCTCGTTCCGGGTCGACTTCCCGACGGTCGCGCGCCCGCCGCGGCCGCCGATCTCGCGCCATGCGACAGCACCGGCGCAGCCGCGGGTCGAGATCGGTCGTGATGGCCTGGTCCGCGTGTACACGTTCGCGCAGGTCGATGCCGTGGTGCCGCTGTTGCGCCTCTCGACACCGGACCGTCTGCCGTTGCTGGCGAAGATCGCCTCCCTGCGGGCCGAGGTCGGTGATCCGAAACTGCGGATCGTGGCTTTCCAGGGCGAGTTGCTGACAGCCAGTGACACGCTGCGGTTCACGCTCGAGCACGCCGAGCTCCCGAACACCCGGGTCAGTGGCGGCGGCGCCGTGCGCTGGCCGCTCGACTCGCTGATGTTCGACTTCACCCTCGAGGCCGATCAGGTCGACCTCGCCGACCTGAAGTGGATTTCTCCCGATTTTCCGGATTGGCAGGGTGCCGGTCACCTGGTGGCATACTCTCTCAATGGCACGGAGACCGACTATCACCTTGATCACCTGAAACTTGGCCAGGGAGAAGCGAGCGCCACGGGCAAGCTGGTGGCGGTCGTCGACAATGTCCGCGGCCTCGGGATGCGCGACCTGGATCTTGCCTTGCGCGCCGCCCCGCTTGAAGTGATGCGGCCCTATCTCGACACGCTTCCCTTTGCCGGCACGGTGACCGGCCACCTCACCGCTGATGGCTTCCTCGAGGCCCTGCGGCTCGGCGGCGACCTCGACTTCGCTGACGCACTGGTGGAAGGTGCTCCGGTTTCGCATCTGGTCTTCGATGGTGTCGTGCATTTCGGCGGCGACGAGGGCGCGGTCTTCGACGACTTCCGCCTGCTGCATTCCGACTTCGCCCTCGCGACGGTGCATCGGGTGTCACCCGCGGTGGTGCTGCCCGGCATCCTGCACCTCGACGGTCACCTTACGGGCCCGTGGCAGAACGCCGATTTCGTCGGCACGGCCGAACATCACGCGCCCGGTGGTTCGATCTCGCGACTGGTGGGGGCCGTTCGCCTCGATACGCGCGACACCATTCTTGGGGTCACGCTCGACGGAAATTTCGACCAGCTGTCGTTTGATGCCCTGCGCAGCGGCTATCCCGAAATCACGGCGCGCGGCGGGCTGGTGGGGCACGTGGTCGCGAGCGGAAAGCTCGATGCCCTCGACGTCAATGCGAACATGACCGGTGACATCGGCACCTTCAGGGCGAGTGGCAGGGTGGCGGCGATGTCACCGCGGTTCAGTGCGGATTCGCTCGACCTCATCCTCGAGCGCTTCGACCTCGAAGCGATGCTGGGCCAGGGACAGTCGTCGTCGCTCAACGGTCACCTCCTCGTCACCGGCACCATCGACACCCTGGTGCCCCCCAGCGGGCGAGTTGGATGGCAGCTCGACCGCTCCCGGATCGGCGGGGTCACCTTCTCGAGTGCGTATGGCCGGCTTTCGGCGGCCGGTGGCATCCTGACCTTCGATACCGCAACGGTGAGCTGGCCCGATGGCGGGCTGTCGGCGAGAGGAACGCTCGGTTGGACGGCGCCTGATTCAGGAAGCCTGGCGGTCGAGGCCCAGGCCACGGGACTCGGATTCCTCGATTCACTCGCGCGAGCCACCCTGGGCGTGACCAGGGATACTCTCCATCCGCAGCGCCTGGACGGGGTGGCTCGGGCGTGGTTTGTCGTGAGCGGTTCCCGCGACCTAATGGCCATCACCGGCGTGGTCGATGCCCAGGACGTGGTGCTCGACGATTGGCGCCTGGGAAGCTTGAACGCCACGGTAACGGCCGACTCCCTCGGCGCCCGGGGCCTGAGCATCGACGCCGCCATCGATACCATTGGCCATGGTGCGCAGATGGCCGACTCGATCCACCTGTCCGCCTCGGGCCGAAAGGACTCCCTCGTCCTCAGCGGCGGCGGTTGGATGCGGGACCTCGCCGCGACCGGCAGTGGCACCTGGGTCACGACGCCGGCCAGCGCCGTGATCGGCATCAAGAAGCTGGCACTCGACTTTCCGCGACAGCAATGGCGCCTGACTCGGCCGGCGAGCTTCACGATCACGGACAGCACGATGGTCCTGAGTGACACGCTGCAGTTGCAGGCGCGCGATGGCAGCGGACAGGTGACGCTGGTCGGGTCGCTGCCGAGCCTGATGGAAGGGGAGCTTGATGCCAGCATCATCGGCCTCAAGCTCGCCGACCTCTACAGCCTGCTTCAGGTCGACACCACTACGCTCGGCGGACTCGCTTCACTCGATTTCCGGCTTGGCGGATCGCGCGAAGCCCCGACCTTGCGCGGCAACGCCTCGATCACCGGGCTGGTGTCGGGTGACGTGCACGCGCCGCTGCTCCACGCGGCGTTCGACTATCAGGCCAGGCGGCTCCGCTCGAACGTCACCTTCTGGTCGACGGGCAACCCGATCCTCGATATCGAGGTCTCGCTGCCTCTTGATCTGGCCCTGGCGAACCGTGAGCAACGGCGCATCGCGGGTCCGATTTCGATCACCGCGCAGGCCGACTCCATCGATCTCCTCCTGCTCGAGGCGCTGCTGCCCGGCGTGCGCAGCACCAAGGGCTTGATGCGACTGAACTTTGCGGCATCCGGCACCTGGGAGGTGCCGAAGCTGGTCGGCGACCTTGCCCTGCGCAACGCGGAGATGACCGTGCCGGCACTCGGGGTGCGCTACACCGGCATGAACGGGATGGCGCGCTTCTCCGGCGATTCGCTCCTCGTCGATACGCTGCGCCTCCGCAGCGACGGCGGCAACCTCGCGGTCACCGGCAACGTCCGGTTCAGGAACCTGTCCACCGCCGAACTCGACCTTCGGCTCACGGCGCAGAACTTCCTGGCGATGGATGTGCCGAACTACCTGCGGCTTCGGCCCACCGGCAGCGTCACGCTCACCGGCCCACTGTGGCAGCCGGTGCTGCGGAGCGCCAATGGCGGTGCGGTCACGGTCTCGGGAAGCGTGCTCTACTTTGCCGACCTGCTGACCAAGAATGTCCTCAACACCGACGACCCGCTGCTGCGGGACCTGGTGGATACCGCGGCCATCCGCCGCCAGCGGATCGGCGCCGACTTCCAGAGTCGCTTCCTCGATTCGCTGCGGATCGAGGGGCTGACCTTCCAGCTCGGCAACGAGGTCTGGTTGCGGTCGAGCGAGGCAAATGTCCAGCTGGAGGGCCGGCTCGAGGTGAGCAAGTTGCGGAAGCGCTATCGCCTCGACGGCGAGCTGAGCGCGCCCCGTGGCACCTACACCCTCCGGATCGGTGGTGTCTTGCCGCGGCTCTTCACGGTCGAGAGCGGCACGGTGCGTTACAGCGGTGACCCCGACCTGAATGCCGACCTCGACCTCAAGGCGAGTCATACCGTCCGGACGACTGAGGGCGAGGATGTGCTGATCGTCGCCAGGATCAGCGGGTCAATCCTGGTGCCGAAGCTCGAGCTGTCGAGCCCGGGACGGAACCTCACGACCAACGAGATGGTTTCCTACCTCGCCATCGGTCGTCCCGACCTCCAGTTTGGCGCCGGCCGGGTCCAGGCTCAACTTGGTCAGGAAGGCCTGTCGGTGCTCTCGAACGAAGTCCAGCGCGCCCTCGTGACATGGGGCGTGCAGCTGGATCTGCTCGAGTTCCGGCCCGGTCTGGGGGGGTCGGGCCTGACGCAGCTCGCGGCAGGCAAGCAGCTCGGTCCCAAGTGGTTCGTCATGGTCAACGCCGGCGTCTGTCTTGGGGCCGGGAACTCGAGTCTTTCGCGCCGCAACTTCGGCGCTTCCCTCGAGTACCGCATCAGCCACGAACTTCGGATACAGGCCAGCGCGGAGCCGGTACAGACCTGCCTTTCCAACCGGCCGAACGACGTTTTCAGCGCGCTCACGCGCTATCAGCTTGGCGGCGACCTGCTCTGGTCGCGGGAGTACTGAGTGGCCCGGGCACTCCTTATTACCAACCCTGTGGCGGCCCGGACCACTGATCGCGTCCTTCGGAAGATCGAACAGGTCTTCGTTGATGCTGGATGGGGAATTGACGTTCGGGTAACCACCCGCCACCGCGACGCCCGGATCTTCGCCGAGGAAGCCGTTTCCAGCGGTGTCGATGTGGTCGCGGTCTTTGGTGGTGACGGCACGTCGATGCAGGCTGCCGCCGCGTTGGTCGGAACTGACGTCCCGCTCGGCCTGCTGCCGGGCGGCACCGGTAACCTGCTGGCCGCCAATCTCGGCTTGCCGGCCAACCCGGTACGCGCGGCGAAGGTGATCATTGGTGGCGCGCCGGGTCGGATCGACCTTGGTCGCCTCGAAAACCTGGCCGGCGTGCGTCATTTCGCCGTCGCCGCCGGCGCCGGGATCGATGCCAGGGTCATGATCGAGACGTCGGCGGTCATGAAGCGGCGGTGGGGGACGATGGCGTACGTCGCCAAGACACTGCAGCTCCTGCCGAAGGTCGAGAGCCGCCTCTTCCGGGTCACGGTGGATGGCGTCAGTCATGAGCTGGAGGCCGCCATGCTGCTGGTGGCCAACTGTGCCATGCTGATTCCGCCGGTTCTCAGCCTTGGCAACCATATTTCCCCGGTCGACGGGCTCCTCGACATCGTGGTGGTGCAGGCCCGGTCGATGGCCGGCGGTGTCCGGGCGGTCTGGGACCTGGTGCGCGACGCCAAGGGGACGTTCGGCCAGGATGTCTTCATCGCACGTCGTCGGGGGCGGGAGGTTGCCGTGGAAGTGGTCGGCGGGGTGCAACCAGTGCAACTTGACGGTGACGGTGGTGGTGAGACCCCGTTCACGATCGCGGTCGTCCCCGCGGCGCTTCAGGTGATGCAGGCGGCCCGATGAGCGAATCCCTTCTCCTGATCGATGATGATGCCGATATCCTGCGGGTGATCGGTGCGTTCTTCGAGCAGCGAGGTTGGGATGTCTTCGGCGAGCTGACCGGCGAAGCCGGGCTGGCCACGTTCAACCAGGCGATGCCGGAGGTCGTGATCGTCGACCTCCATCTTCCTGACATCGACGGGCTGGAGGTGCTGGAACGGCTCCGCGGTCGCGACACGGCGGTGATCGTCCTGACCGGCGACAACGATGTGCGCGACGCGGTGCAGGCGATGCAGGCTGGCGCCGAGAACTTTCTCGTCAAGCCGGTCGACCTGACCCACCTGCTCGTGGCCGTCGAGCGGGCAGCGGAAAAGGTGAAGCTCCGCCGGGTCAACCGGACCCTGATCGGCCAGCATGCGGCGAGCGACGGCCTCGATTCGCTGGGGACCTCGCCGCTGATGCGCGAAGTGGCCCGGCAGACGTCAGTGCTCGCCCGCAGCGATCGTACCGCAGTCCTGTTGCAGGGCGAGAGCGGGTCCGGCAAGCGCTGGGTCGCGCGCCTGATCCACGACTTCTCCAATCGTGCCAGCGAGCCGTTCATCGAGGTCGCCTGCGGCGCGACCGATCCGGCCTGGCTGGAGGCAGAGCTCTTCGGGCGGGAGGAAGTCCCCGATGAGGGTGATGCCGGGCAGCGGCGGCAGGCATTGCTCGAAATCGCCGACGGCGGGACCCTCTTTCTCGAGGAGATCGCCGACCTCGCTCCGGAGCTGCAGGCCAAGCTGCTCGCCGTCCTGGAGACGCGCGCCTTCCGCCGGGCGGGTGGGGTGCGCGAGATTCCGGTCGACCTGCGGGTGATCGTCGGGACCACCTGGGAGGCCCAGGCGGCGGTGGCAGCAGGACGGCTGCGGCAGGACCTCTGCTACCACCTGAACGTGCTCCCCCTGACGGTGCCCCCGTTGCGGGAACGGAGCCGCGACGACATCATGGCCTTGATCCGCGGCTTCCTCCGCGAATTGACACCCTCGATGCCGGGTGCTCCGGCCCGGCTGACGGACGAGGCGCTGGACCGCCTGCTCCAGCACCAGTGGCCGGGAAACGTCCGCGAGTTGCGCAATGTCCTGGAGCGGGCGCAGCTGCTGGCGCGGGGACAGGAAAAGATCGGGGTCGAGCACCTGCCGCTCGAATTCCGGATGTACCGGGGCCAGTTCGACCGGCGGCACCAGCCGTTGACGATGGAGGAGCTGGAACGCATGCACATGGAGCGCACGCTGAAGCACCACGGCGGCAATCGCACCCGGGCCGCCCAGGAACTGGGGATCTCCCGGGCCACCCTGATCGCCAAGATCAAGCGCTACGGCATCGGCCAGAAATGACCCCCGCTGCCCTCTCGCCCCGCCCTGCTCGAACGCGACGCGATGATCTGTCGCGCGTGCGGTCGTGAAGCGCGTGCATCCGAGGGGTATCCGTGCGAATCGTGCGGCACCTTTGTCTGCCTGATCTGCACCATCCGGGGCGTCACCCTGTGCCGCCAATGCGTCGAGAAGGCGAAATCGGCTTGAACGGCGCCATTGTCACCACCTCGGTCGTTCCCCTCCTCTCCGCACCCCAACTCTCGAGCGCCCAACTCACCCAGCTGGTCATTGGCGAGGGAGCGGAAGTCATCGAGACCTCCGGAGCCATGCTCCGCGTCCGCACCTGCCTCGATGCCTACGAGGGCTGGCTGCATCGCGGCTACGTGACGGTCGTCCCCATGGGCGAGGTCGAGGCATGGCTCGTCAGCGCGGCCTGGTCGGAGGGCGCGCTGATCGAATGTCGCGACCGGACGCTGCTGCGCGCCCCCCATCGCGCGCGACTGGCAAGCGAGGGCCGCGGCCGGGTTCGACTCCCCCGCGGAGACACCGCCGAGATTCTGGAGGGAAGGGTGCGGCCCTACGCCGAAGTGATCGCCGACTGTTCGATCCAGTCGCCCGAGGAGTGGGCCTGGAGCGCGTTCGGCGGCACGCCGTATCTCTGGGGCGGCATCACCGCGGCAGGAATCGACTGTTCGGGACTGGTGCAGCTGACGTTCGTGTTGCGCGGAGTTCCGCTGCCGCGGGACTCGCACCAACAGGCGCATCACGGCCGGGTCGTTGAGGCCGGGCAGGAGCGCGCGGGCGACCTGCTCTTCTTCCGCGGCCGCGATCATGGCACCATCGATCACGTGGCCTTCCTTGCGGCGGATGACATGCTCGTGCATGCGACCATCGAGACCGGCGGAGTGGTTCGCGAGCCTTGGGGCGCGGGATCGCGGGCGGCGCCGTTGCGGGAACGGATGGTCGCCATCCGTCGCCTGACATGATTCGCCGCCTGGTGTTGTTCGATATCGACGGTACCCTGATCTCCAGCGCGTCCGCTGGTCGTCACGCCATCCGTCGCGCCTTCGCCGACGAGTTCGAGCAGCTGGCGTTCTTCGACCAGGTGCGATTCGACGGCAAGACCGATCCGCAGATCGTCACCGAGCTGTATCGGGCCGCCGGCGCCGCCGAGCGCGCCAATGCGCAGGGCGTTGCGGCCCTGCTCGAGCGCTACATTGCGCACTTGCCGGCCGCCCTGCTCGAGCGCGCCGGGCAGGTGCGGGCCCTTCCCGGGATCATGGATCTCCTCGAGGAGCTGCATGGTCGAAGCGACATGGTCGTCGGGCTGCTCACCGGCAACATCATTCCCGGAGCGCGACTGAAGCTCGCCGCTGCCGGGATCGCCTTCGACCGATTCCGACTCGGTGCCTTCGGCTCCGACAGCGCACACCGGCCCGACCTCCCGCCGATCGCCTCGGCGCGTGCGGCCCGCTGGTTCGGCAGGCGTCCGCACGGCGACGAGGTGATCATCATCGGCGACACGCCGGCTGACGTCACCTGTGGCGATTCGATCCGTGCCCGGGCCATCGGGGTGGCCACCGGCTCCTATTCCGCCGAGGAGTTGCGAGCCGCCGGCGCCGCCGCCGCGTTCACCAGCTTGGCCGACACCGCCGCCGTGCTCGAGGCGATCCGGTGACCGAGACCACCCTGTCCGTGCCGCTGGCGGCGGACCTCGGCCGGGTGGCCGCTGCGGGCGAGGCGGCGCCGTATGACGACGTCCGTCTCGCCCTGCTCGACACCCTCGTCTCCGCCAAGCACGAGGGTCGGCTCGGCCACGACGTGTGGCAGGCGGCATTCGAGCACGCCGCCCGCTCGCTTCGCATGCGAGTGCTCGAGAAGGCCGAGCGGGAGCTCCAGGCGGCGGCCGCAATCTCCCGTTACCCGGCCAGGCGCTTGGCCACCCTTCTTCCCGATGCCGAAAGCGCCGATGCTCTGTTGCATCGTCTTCTGGCTGAGGGGATGCCGATGGAACGATTCGAGGGACTTGCCGACTCCAGCATGACACGCCATGACCGCGCTCTCGCGCTCGAGGAAGCCTGGCTAGGGGCCGCGCGCGTTGCCACCCTCGAGGCCACCCGCTGGATCGCGCGCGCGCGGGAGATTTCGGAGTGGCGGCGCCCGCAGCGTCCGCTCTGGATGGCTTCGGGGATCATCCTGACCGCGGCGATCATCCTGGCCGGCTGGCTCGGTGGCCAGCTGCCGGCGCCCGGCTGGTTTGCTCCGGTGAACGAATTCTGGTGGGGCCTGCCATGGCCGTGATTGCTGTCGGGCTCGATGTGGTCGAGAGCAGCCGGGCGCGGGCACTGCTCGCACGTCATGGCGAGCGGATCATGGCCCGGGTGCTGACCGAGGAGGAGTCCGACTATCTCCACAGCCTGGCCGATCCGGTGCCTGCCTTCGCGGCCCGGCTGGCCGCCAAGGAGGCCGTCTACAAGGCGCTCCAGGTCCTGCCAGGGGCACGCGCCGTCGGATGGCGGGAGATCGGTGTGCACCGCCTTCCCGACGGCCGCCCTGAGATCGTCCTGACCGGCCATGCCGAAGAGCTGCTGCGGCCACACCGGGTGCTGATTCACATCTCGCTCAGCCACAGTCACGACGTCGCCGCCGCCGTCGCCATCCTCGAGAGCTGAGATTCGCTTCAACCCGACAACGCAAGTCGCATTTCGGTGGCGTTCCCCAAAGTGCTCGAAGCGGGTTCGTGCCGAGCGTGCTCGAGTTCAGCGCTGCGCAATACGGTGAGCGATGCGACGGTGGAAGCGGTGACCAGCAGATCGCGGTGCAACGGTGCACCGCCCGGAAAGCGAGGCGGCCCGCCGGTTGGCGGGCCGCTTCGTTTGGGAGGTCCCAGAACGCCCCCTGAGTATACGAAGACGAACGGATGTGTTCGCTTCACCCTTCTTCGTTCTGGGACTTTCTCGTGTGACGTCGACTGCGCGTCAGTTGATCGTATGCTAGGGATCGTCTTCCATGCTGTCAAGCCCGAGTTTTGTTGTCGCGTAACCAGGGTCCGGGATCAACCTGCGGAGTCGCTGACCATCGTGTCACCAGCATCATTCCAACCAGCACAATGGTGATCGATGCGACCTGCGCCAGCGTGAATGTGCCGATGAGACGGTCGTCCTTGGCGCGCAGAATCTCGACGAAGAAACGCTCGAGGCCCGCGAAGACGAGATAGGCACCGAAGAGCCAGCCGGTGCCGCGCGGACTGGTACGCCAGCGCCAGAGGATGGCGAAGACGATGAGCATGAGCGCCACTTCGTACAGTTGCGTCGGGTGGACCGCCAGCACAGTGCCCGGCGCAATCGAGTCCGCCACCTGGACATGAAAGAGCCGCAGGTTTGCGGCGGTGCTCGGTGGCGAGCCCATGGGGAACTTCACGCCCCATGGCAACGACGTCGGCCCGCCATAGTCGTCGCCCACGACGAAGCAGCCGACCCGGCCCAAGGCATAGCCGCCGGCGAGCACGGGTGCGACCAGTTGCGCCGTCCAGCGGATCGGCACGCGACGGCGCCAGCCGTTGAGGACCACGGCGAGGGTGCCGCCGAAGAAGCCGCCATACCAGACCAGGCCGCTGCGGTCGAACAGCGACCCGCCATTCAGGACGACAAACCACAACTTTGCGCCGATGATGCCGCCGATGACGGCAGCGAAGATCATGTCGCCGGCGTATTCGGCGTTGAACCTGAGTCGTCGCAGTTCGCGGTCGAGAATCCAGCCGCCCATCAGGAAGGTCAGCATCATCACGATGCCGAAGCCGGTGATCGTGAACTCGCCGATGTGGAATTCGAGAGGATACGCGGTGATCACGCAGGCACTCCGGTTGTCGTGAAGAGCCCGGGCAGGGAAATGGCATCACGGGCATCGAGGTCCATGCCATGCCGCTCGCCCCGGGCGAGCCGCCAGCTTCCCGCCGCGCCGATCATCGCCGCATTGTCGGTGTTCAGTCGCGGTGAGGCCACGGCCACGCGGGCGAATGGCGCCACGGCCTCGCGCATCGCGACCGTGAGCGCGCGATTGCACGCCACACCGCCGCCCAGCACCACGAGGTCGCGCTGGCAGGCTTCGGCTGCCCACATTGTCTTGGTCACCAGCACTTCGATCGCGGCATCCTGAAAGCCGCGCGCCAGGTCGGCACGATCCCGCTCCAGGTCGTCGCTCTTTTCAGTGGCGCGAAGGACGGCGGTCTTCAAGCCGCTGAACGAGAACTCGTACGTCGTCTCGCCGGGCGCCTGCTTCAGCAGTGGTCGCGGCAGCCGGTAGCGTGACGGGTCGCCGCTGGCCGCCAAGCGCTCGATGGCCGCACCTGCAGGATAGTCGAGGCCGAGCAGCGAACCCACCTTGTCGAACGCCTCGCCGGCGGCGTCGTCGCGCGTCTCGCCCAGCAGCTGGTATTCCCCCCACGCGGGCACGTCGAGCAGCATGGTGTGGCCACCGCTCACCAGCAGGGCGGTGAACGGTGGCTGGACGGTGGGATCCTCGAGCGTCGGCGCAAAGAGATGCCCTTCGAGGTGATGGACGCCGATCAACGGCAGTTGCTCGCGCCAGGCGACCGTCTTTGCCCAGGTGACGCCGACCAGCAGGGCGCCGAGGAGGCCGGGACCTCGGGTGACCGCGATGCCGTCGATCTCGCCGATGCCGACTCCGGCCTGGCGCAGGGCATCGTCCACGACCGGACCGAGGGTGGCCAGGTGGGCGCGCGAGGCCAGCTCCGGCACGACGCCGCCGAAGATCCGGTGGACGTCCTGCGACAGGATGGTCAGCCCATCGAGGATGATCGTGTCGCCCTCGCGACGCACGACCGCCGCCGAGGTCTCGTCGCAGGAGGTCTCGAGCGCGAGGACGCGCACGTCAGTCTGCCGAATTGAGCAGCTGTTCGACGCGTTGACGCATGGCGGGAGAGTCCCACTCGACGGCGCCCAGCGCCATGTAGTCCACGCGTCCATCGCGACCGATGAGGATGCTCTGCGGCAAGCCGTCGGTCTGGTACGCCACCTGGATGTTGCCGCTCTGGTCGTGCAGCAGGTCGAAGGTCAGGTCGAATTGCCGTCCGAAGGCCAGGACGTCTTCATCGCCGCCTTCATCGACGCTGACGGCCGCGACGCGAAAGCCGCGATCGCGATACGCCTGGTAGAGTCGCTCGATCGACGGCATCTCCGCCCGGCAGGGCCCGCACCAGGTGGCCCAGAGGTTGATCAGGGTGACGTGGCCCTTGTAGGCAGCCCGCATTCCGGTCGAGTCGCCCTGGGGAAGCCGCCGCACGACGTAGTCAGGTGGGCGGCTGCCGATTGCGGCGCGATCGGCGGCCGGCGCATAGCCGGTCATGACCCAGATGCCGAGCGCCAGTCCGGCCGTGGCGGCAGCAGCAATCAGCAGGCCTCGCGTGTTGTTCACCGGGCGCCTCTGGCTCAGTTCGGCTGTTCGGCGAGCAGCGTCTCGACGAGATGACGGCTCTCGGCCGAATTCCACGGGTGGGCCCGGGGCACCATGCGGACAATGCGACCGTGCTTGTCGATCAGGAAACTCTCGGGGACACCGGTCGTCTGATAGGTCGACTTGATGGTGCCGGGCTGGTCGTGGAGCACGTCGAAGCTGATGTGATAGTCCTTGGCGAACTGCTTGACAACGTCGTCATTTCCCTCATCGACGCTCACGCCGACGATGTGGAATCCCTTGTCCTTCATGGCGACATACAACGAGTCCATCGCGGGGATCTCTTCCTGGCACGGCGCGCACCACGTCGCCCAGATGTTCACCAGCGTGACCTGGTTGTGGTACTTGTCGTAGAGTGACACCGGCTTGCCGGTGGCCATGTCGGTGGCGGTGAAATCCGGCGCCACGACGCCGAGCTGGATGCTCGGGGGCGCCGAGAGAATGAGTCGCCACGTTCCCACGCCGAGTGCCGCAACCACCGCAATGACGATCACCCACTGTCGTGTCATGTTCATGCCCTCGAGAGACAGGCGCGCTTGAGCGCGCGGACCGCTTCGGCGGGATCGGGCTGCCCGAACACCGCCATGCCGGCGACAAAGGTGTCGGCACCGGCGCCGTGCGCGTCGGCAATGGTGTCGACCGTGATACCTCCATCAACCTCGATCATCGGTGAATGGTTCCGCTCGGCGAGGAGGGCGCGGACCCGGCGGATCTTGAGCGACGAAGACGGAAGATAGGATTGCCCGCCGAAACCGGGGTTGACGGTCATCAGCAGCACGAGGTCAAGATCCTGCCAGACCTCCTCGATGACGTCCGGTGGCGTGCCGGGATTGAGGGCCAGGCCGGCCTTCATTCCTTCCTTCCGCACGCTCGCCAGGTGACGCTGCACGTGCACGGTGGCTTCGGCATGGAAGGTGAAGACCGACGCCCCGGCGTCGGCGTACTCGCTGATGTAGCGCTCGGGGTGCTCCACCATCAGGTGGACGTCGAGCGGCAGGTCGGTCAACCGGCGCAGGGCGCGGATGATCGGCGCGCCGAACGAAAGATTGGGCACGAAATGTCCGTCCATGACATCGACGTGGATCCATTCCGCGCCACCTTCGGCCACCGCGGCGACGTCCTCGCGCAGCCGGCCGAGGTCGGCATTCAGCACGCTCGGTGCGATCCGCACGGTCACTGCATTGCCCCACTGATGGTCAGGTTCACTGCACTCCCCCATGCCGCCATCTCGCCGGCGGCCGGCCATTGCGCCAGGACGGTGCCGGCCTTCACCCCGAAGCGTTGCGTCAACGTGCCGACCCGAAGTCCCAGCGCAGCCAGCCGCTGCCGAGCCACGGCCAGCGGCAATCCCGCCAGGTCGGGAACGCGCACATCGGCCGCTCCTCCGCTGACGGTGACGTCGATCGGCCGGCCCAATGCCACCGTCGACCCCGCTGCCGGCGTGACGGCAATCACGGTGCCGGGCTCGTCCTCGCCATGGATCGTGTCCACTACGCCCAGCCGCAGCCCAGCCGCCTCCAGGATCTCTCCCACCAGGTCGAGGTCGAGCTGGTTCAGTTCAGGGACCCGGACCGTCGGCGGCCCGCTGCTCACCGCGAGCTTCACGAGGGCGCCTTCCGGAAGTATGGTCTCGGCGGCGGGTGACTGCCAGACGATGGCGCCGGCGAGGACCAGCGGATCTCGCGTGGTATCCGTGATCCGGCCCCTGAGGGCCAGTAGGCCCAGCTCGGCGAGGGCACTGTCGGCCTTCACGCCGCGCAAGGAGGGTACCGGCACCTCGCGCGGCATGATCGGCGCCGGATAGATCGCGCAGGTCAGCAGGTAGCCGGCCAGCGAAGCGGCGGCGACAATGCCGACCACCATCAGGCGGCGCCGTTTCGGGCTCGCCCCCATCGGCTCACTCATTCCGCCCGCACCAGCCGGGCCGCGAAGGCCCCGTCAATCCCATCGCGCTGCGGCAGGGTGGTGAGGTCGCCCGCCTCGCTCACCAGCTCGGCCGGGAAGCCCTCGGGGGGTTCGCGCCGGAATCCACGATGCCGCGCCAGGAACGCCGTCACTTGCTGCTCGTTTTCCTCGGGTTCGAGTGAACAAGTGGCGTAACATAGCACGCCCCCCGGAGCGATCACTTTGGCGGCCGATTCGAGCAGTAGCGCCTGTTCGGCGGCGAGTCGATCGATCGCGGCGGGAAGCACGCGCAGGCGCGCATCGGGGTGCCGGGCAAAGGTCCCCGTGCCGAGGCAGGGCGCGTCGAGGAGACAGGCCGCCACCGGTCGGATCGGCGGATGGGCCGCGTTGGCCACCACGACGAGCTCATGCCCCGAACCGGCGCGTCGGAGGTTCTCGATCAGGCGGTCGACCCGGCGCCGCGAGGCGTCGGCTGCCACCACCATCCGCGCCCGGCGCCCGAGCGCCAGGGTCTTGCCTCCCGGGGCGGCGCAGGCGTCATAGACCGTGGCACCGGCGGGGAAGCCGGCAAACCGGACCACCAGGGCCTGGGCGGGGTCCTGCACGAAGAAGGCGCCTTCGGCGAAGCCGGGGAGCAGCTCAGGGCGGGTGGTCTCCACGACCAGGCCGGCGCCGAACGGCGCCTCGAAGCTGCGGATGCCGGCTGCGGCGAAGAGCCGCTCCAGGTCGCCCGTCGAGCGTCGTGCTGGCTGGACCACCAGTGGCGGATGACCATTGTTCCACTCGAGCAGCGCCCGCGTGTCGTCCTCGCCGAACCGCGCGATCCACCGATCCACCAGCCAATTGGGATGCGATGCCTCGAAGAGGTGCAGCGGCTCGTCCGGCGTGGTCGCGCGCGCGGAAGCGAGCTTGCGGAGCACCGCGTTGGTGAAGCCAGCCACGTGGTCGCCGATCCGTTCCCGCGCGAGGGAGACGCCCGTCGTCACGGCGGCATGGGCGGGAATTCGCTCAAGGTGGTACAGCTGGTAGGCCGCCATCCGCAGGACATCGAGCAGTTCCGGGGCAACGGAGTCGATGCCGCGCGTGACGTGGCGGCCGATCAGGCCGTCCAGTGTCTGCGAATGGCGCAGCACGCCGGCCGCGAGCTCGTGCGCGAGGCGCCGATCCGCATCGGGGAGCTCGCCCAAGCCACGATCGAGCGCCGCATCAAAGGGCGTTCCACCGCGAACGGCTTCGAGAATGATCAGGGCTCCCCGTCGGGAAGCGAGGCCGGAAGCGGTCAGCTCAGCATCCCATCGGTCGGCGAGGAGGGCACCGCCACCTCACGCCGCGGCATCCTTCCCGCTCGCCAGGCTCGGCGGCCGGCCTCGACGGCGAGCCCCATCGCGGTGGCCATTTCGACCGGGTCGCGGGCCTCGGCCAGGGCGGTGTTCATCAGGATGCCGTCGACGCCCTGTTCCATCACCAGGCAGGCATCGGACGCCGTGCCGACCCCGGCATCGACGATCACCGGCACGCGCAGCCGGCTCTTGATGGTCCTGATGTAGTACGGATTCAGCAGGCCGAGCCCCGACCCGATCGGCGATGCCAGCGGCATCACCGCTACGGCGCCGGCATCCTCGAGCCGGAGCGCCGTGATCAGGTCGTCGTTGGTGTAGGCGAGCACCTTGAAGCCTTCCTTGACCAGCGTGTGCGTCGCTTCAAGCAGGCCGACGGTATCGGGAAGGAGCGTCTCCTTGTCGCCGATCACCTCGAGCTTGACGAAGTCGTTGAAGCCGGCCTCACGACCGAGGCGGGCGTAGCGGATCGCCTCATCGGCGGAGTAGCAGCCGGCGGTGTTGGCGAGCAGGAAGAAGCGGTCGACGACGAGATGATGCAGGATCCCCTTCTCGTCGCTCCGGTCGAGGTTCACCCGCCGCACGGCCACGGTGACGACCTCGGCGCCGGACGCATCGATGGCACGAACCATCTCGTCGTTGCTGCGATACTTGCCCGTGCCCACCATCAGTCGCGAGCGAAACGTCCTGCCAGCGATCTCCAGCATTCAACCACCTCCGACAAAGTGAACGATCTCGACGCTGTCGCCTTCGGCGAGCGGCAGTGCTCGCGAGGGCGGGTCGCCGGATGATGACGCGATTGAGTTCGACCACGACGGCGCGCGGATCGAGGCCGAGCTCCGCGAGCAGTTGCTCGACGGTGCCGGAACGCTCGACGTGGCGCGGGTCCCCGTTGATCACCAGTTGCATGCCATCCTCACTGATCCAGCCACGGTTCAAGCAGCGCGTGCGCCGCGCCGGAGGGATCGGCGTCGTCCCAGAGTGCCCGGATGGCCGCCACGCCCCAGGCGCCGGCGTCGCGCGCCTCGCGAGCGTGCGCGGGGGAGACGCCGCCGATCGCGAAACATCGCACGCCCCGGGCCGCAATACGCGCCAGCAGTTGCGGGCCGCTCGGCGTCCGGTCGGGGTGAGTCGGCGTGTTCCAGATCGTACCCACCACCAGCGCGTCGGCGCCGGCGGCGATGGCCTCGTCGGCCTCGACCTCGGAGTGGACCGAGCGGAAGCACCAGAGGCGCTCCCGGGCCAGATTCCGCACGTCGGCGATGGGGAGATCTCCCTCACGCAGAATCACCCCCTGCGCTTCCACCGCGAGCGCCACGTCGGTACGGCCGGTGACCAGCACGCTGGCCATCGGTGCGTGGCAGAGCGCGATGAGGCGCCCGGCGAGCCGGGCGAGCTCATCGGTCGTTCCGGCGGGACGGCGCGCGACGAGTGCCGCGGCCGGACCCACGGCCGCAATCGCGGCGGCCCTGACTTCGAGGTCAGCGAGTGCGGCGATCCGGTCGTCGGTGAAGGCGAGCAGCCGGGGCAGCGGTCTCATGTGAACTGTGAGCCGATCGTGACCGGCGCGCCGCGCAGCCACTCTGTCGTCGGCATGCGCCGCTTGCCGGCGGGCTGCACTTCGCGCACGTCGATGGCCAGCTCGCCGCAGGCGATCAGCAAGCGCGGATGCGTCGTGATCACGGTCCCTGGCGGCGCGGGAGTGGCTGCGAACTCCCGGGCACCGAAGAGCTTCACGCTCTTCCCACCGGATGTCGTCCACGCGCCGGGCGCAGGGTCCATCGCCCGGATGCGGCCGACCACCGCGGCGGCCGGCTCATCCCAGCGGATGCGGGCGAGCGCCCGATCGACTTTCGGGGCGCGGGTGGCGCCGCCCTCATCCTGCGGTTCGGGCGGCTCACCGCGCGCAATCCGGGGCAACGCGGCGAGCAATGCGTTGGCACCGAGCCGGGCGAGGCGCTCGCTGAGTGTGTGGACGGTGTCATCATCGTCGATCGGCGTGGCGACTCGGTGCCAGACTGCGCCGGTGTCGAGTCCCGCCTCGAGCCGCATGATCGAGACGCCGGTTTCACGGTCGCCGGCGAGAAGCGCCCACTGGATCGGTGCGGCCCCCCGCCAGCGCGGCAGCAACGAGGCGTGCACGTTCACCATGCCGAGTCGCGGCATGGCGAGCACCTCGGGACGGAGCAGGTGGCCGTACGCCACCACCAGCCCCAGGTCGGGGGCCTGAGCGCGCACATCGGCGAGAAAGTCGTCGCCACGCGGACGCTCCGGTTGCCAGACCGGGATGCCGGCGGCGAGGGCGCATTGCTTGACCGGCGGCGGCACCAGCGTGGAGTGCGAGCGCGCGGCCACCCGGTCGGGCTGGGTGACCACCGCGGCGACATCGACACCGGCGGCGAGCAGGGCTTCAAGGCTGGGAACCGCGAAGGCGGGAGTCCCGAAGAACAGGACGCGCATCAGTCGTCCTCTTCGGTCTCCTCGGGCGTCGGCGTGCGGGTGAGTCCCTCGCCCTTGTGTTCCTTCTTCCACCGGGAGACGAGGAGCTGCCGCTTCATCGGGCTCAAGTGATCAATGAACAGGATGCCATCGAGATGGTCGATCTCGTGCTGGATGGCGCGGGCGACCAGGCCGGCGGCTTCGAGGCGATAGGGCGCGCCGTCCTCGTCGAGGGCCTCCAGCACGATCCGGTCAGGACGGCTGACCTCGCCGTAGACGTCGGGGATCGAGAGGCACCCCTCTTCCCTGACATCACGACCGTCGGCCTCGACGACGCGCGGGTTGATCATCGTCAGGGTCTGGCTCTCGGCGTTGACCACGGCAACCCGCCGGGCAATGCCGATCTGGTTGCCGGCGAGTCCGATTCCCGATGCCGCCGCCATCGTGTCGAACATGTCGTCGACCAGCGCGCGCAGCTCGTCGTCGACGGCCGCCACTTCTTCGGCGCGTTGCCGGAGCACCGGACGAGCCAAGGAGGTGGATGTCGCGAATGGCCATCAGCTGTTCGGCCCCGGCGCGCTCAGGTCGCCCACGCGCACGATCCGGGCGCGCTCGATCACCAGCGAGCTGGTGCCGCTCTCGATCGTGATCAGCGCGTCCTTGACGTCCTTCACCTTGCCGACGATGCCGCCGGCGGTGACGACGGTGTCGCCCTTCTTGATGGCGGCGAGCATCGCCTCGGCTCGCTTGCGCGCCTGTCCCTGCGGCCGGATGATCAGGAAATAGAAGATCGCGCCGATGGCGAGCAGCTGGACGACAAGGACAAGACTGGGATTCATGCGCTGGTGCCTCGTGCGAAGTATCGCCGCCGCCACTCGCTGGCCCAGGCGGCAAAGGTGCCGTCAAGAACGTGCTTCCGGGCCTCGTCGGCGAGGCGGATCAGGAAGCGGAGATTGTGAATCGACACCAGCCGCGGGCCGAGATGCTCCTCGGCGAAGAAGAGGTGCCGGATGTACGCCCGGGAAAACCGGGAACAGGCCTCGCAATCACAACGGACATCGAGGGGCCCCTCGTCGAGCCGGAGCGCCACGCCCCGGACATTGACCCGCCCGTCAGCCGTCCAGGCACTGCCGTGCCGGCCGTTGCGCGTGGCGGCGACACAATCAAAGAGGTCGACGCCGCGCGCGATCCCCTCGACCAGATCCTCGGGGAAGCCGACGCCCATAAGATAACGCGGCCGATCCCTTGGCAGCGCGGGTTCGAGCTCCTCCAGCACGCCATACATCACCGGCTTCGACTCGCCCACCGACAGCCCGCCGATCGCCATCCCGGTCCAGTCGCCGGAGGCCAGGATCGCGGCCAGCGAATCGCGCCGGAGATCGGGCCAGCTGCCGCCCTGCACGATCGGCCAGAGGGTCTGGCGGCCGGGCGACTGACTCGCCAGCTCCAGGTGCCGGCGGCGCGATCGCTCCAGCCAGCGGAGGGTGCGCTCCATCGCATCCCGGGCGACGTCGTGCGGCGACTGGCCGGGGGGGAGGTGGTCGAACGCCATGGCGACGTCGGCGCCGAGATCCCACTGGATCTCCATCGCCTTTTCCGGGGTCAGCCGCCGGAGCGAACCGTCGATGTGCGACGCGAACTCGACGCCATCCTCATCGAGCTTGCGCAGTGCCGTGAGCGAGAAGACCTGGAACCCGCCGGAGTCGGTGAGCATCGGCTTGTCCCACGTGGTGAAGCGGTGCAGCCCGCCCATTGCCGCGACGACCTCTTCGCCCGGCCGAAGGTGGAGGTGGTACGTGTTGCCGAGGATGATCTGCGCCCCGGCGCGACGGACCTCGTCGGGATGAAGGCCGCGCACCGCACCGCGCGTCCCGACCGGCATGAAGCATGGCGTCTGCACCTGGCCGTGCGGCAGCACCAGCGTGCCGGCGCGTGCCGCGCCCTCGGTGCCGTCTACCGTGAAGTCGAACATCAGAGAATCAGCATTGCGTCGCCGTAACTGTAGAACCGGTATCCTGCCGCGACAGCATGACGGTAGGCGGTCATCATCAGGTCGTAGCCTGCAAACCCCGCGACCAGCATCAGCAGCGTCGAGCGCGGCAGGTGAAAATTGGTCAGCAGCCGGTCGACCACCCGAAAACGGAAGCCCGGCCCAATCAGGAGCGAGGTCTCACTCACGCCGGCGCGAACGGTGCCATCGTCGTTGGCCGCGCTCTCCAGGGCGCGCACCACCGTGGTGCCCACAGCCCACAGCTTGCCACCGCGGGCCCGGCATGCTGCGATTGCGGCCGCCGTCGATGCGGGAATCTCGTACTGTTCGGCATGCATCGGGTGGCTGCTGACGTCGTCTCCTTCCACCGGCCGAAAGGTACCCGGTCCGACTTCGAGGTCGAGCGTCGCGATCGACACGCCGCGCCCCCGCAACGCATCGAGCAGGGTGTCGCTGAAGTGCAGTCCGGCGGTCGGGGCCGCGACGCTTCCCTCGCGCTCGGCGTAGACGGTCTGGTAGCGGGATTCGTCGGCCGCAGTCGGTTCGCGGGTGATGTAGGGCGGCAGCGGCAAGACGCCGAAACGGGCAATCGCCTCTGCCGCGGGCATCCCCACGAAGCGGACCCGACGGGTTCCATCGGGATGGACGGTGATCGTCTCGATGGCGACGTCGGCCGAGAGGGTGATCCGTTTCCCCGGGCGCATCGCGCTGCCGGGCGATCCCATTGCAATCCAGGTGTCGTCCGGCGCGGGATGGATCAGCAGCACCTCGGCCGGTCCACCCGACGGACGGGTGCCATGCAGTCGGGCGTGTCGCACCCGGGTCGTGTTCACCACCACCAGGTCACCTGGCGGGATCAGGTCGACGATGTCGGCGAACGATGCATCCCGCAGGGGCGATGCAGGCATCGCCCCTGCGGCCGCCCCCGCCGCGCGATCAACCACCAGCATTCGCGACGCGCCGCGTTCCGCCGTGGGGGTTTGCGCGATCAGCGCTTCAGGGAGGGGGTAGTTGAAGTCTGACGCGGCGTACGATCGTTGGGTGGCGCTTCCCTCAGTCATCGAGGAGCGAGGGCTGCACGTCGCGCTTGGGCACGGCCAGGCCGAGCCGTTGGTAGGCGAGCCCGGTGGCGACGCGGCCGCGGGCGGTGCGCTCGAGGTATCCCTGCTGCATCAGGTACGGCTCGTAGACTTCCTCCAGCGTCGCGGCGTCCTCGCTCACGGCTGCTGCGATCGTCCCGACGCCGACCGGGCCGCCGGCGAACTTCTCGATGATCGTCGCGAGGATGCGCGTGTCCATGTCGTCGAGCCCGAACTCGTCGACATTGAGCCGCGCCAACGCGGCGCGTGCCACTTCGGCCGTGATCCTGCCGTCGGCGCGCACCTCGGCGTAGTCCCGCACCCGTCGCAGCAGGCGATTGGCTACCCGGGGCGTGCCGCGCGAGCGGCGGGCGATCTCGCCGGCGCCGTCGTCCTCGATCGCCGTATTCAGCACGCCGGCCGAGCGCCGCACGATCGCGGCGAGATCTTCCGCCGGATAGAACGCGAGCCGCTCGACCATGCCGAAGCGCGCCCGCATCGGTGGCGTGAGCAGGCCGAAGCGCGTGGTGGCGCCAATGAGGGTGAACCGCTCGACGCTCATCGGCAGCGTCTGCCCGTGCGGGCCGTCGCCGAGTCGGACGTCGATGCGGAAGTCCTCCATCGCCGAGTAGAGGAATTCCTCGAGCTGCGGCCGCAGGCGATGGATCTCGTCGATGAAGAGGATGTCGCCCGGGCCCAGCTGCGTGAGGAGACCGACGAGGTCGCCCGGTCGCTCGAGCACCGGTCCGGATGTCGTGCGGCACTGCACCCCCATCTCGCGGGCCATCAGCATGGCGAGCGTGGTCTTGCCGAGTCCGGGGGGCCCGAAGAAGAGCACGTGGTCGAGCGCCTCGCCGCGCCGCCGCGCCGCGTCGATCGCAATCTGCAGCGACGCGCGAACCTGGTGCTGCCCGACAAACTCGTCCAGCCGCGACGGGCGCAGGGCCGTCTCGACATTCCCCTCATCGGGGAGTGCCGCGGGCGTCGTCACTTCGACGTGCCGGCCCATGGCGGGATCGACGGGGCGTCCGGTCATCAGGTCAGGCCGCCGCGGCTTCCCAGCGCACCGGCGTCTCTCCGGGATGCAGCACGTGCTTGGCGTGACAGCTCACGCAGCGATCCATTGCTTCGCTGGCGTTGGCCGGCGACGAGCTTGCGATTGGTCGAGCCGCAACGGGTGCACTGCCATTCGGCGGTGTCGGGGAATCGTTCGGTCTGCCACATCTCGGTCACTTCCTTCCCGAGTTCTGCGAGGGCGCGCCGGATCAGCGCGGCGGTGTTGTCGGGCGCACCGTCTTGGATGGCGTTGCGGACGGCCGTCTCGGCCGCGGCGGATGAATAGCCCAGGTCGACCAGCGCGCGGACCGCTTCGGCCGCAGGCTGGGGCACGGCAGCGGCGGCCGGCAGGTCGTCGAGTCGGTCGGTGAGTTCGAGCACGATGCGCTCGGCCTTCTTCTTTCCGATTCCCGACACACTTGCGAGCGCGGCGAGATCACGATCGCGCACCGCGCGCACCGTCCGCTCCGGTCCCAGGCGTCGAGAGAATCGCCAGCGCCAGGCGCGGTCCCACTCCGCTGGCCGCCATCAGCCGACGGAACACCATCCGCTCGTTCGGCGCAGTCGAAGCCGAAGAGCAACCAGGCGTCCTCGCGCACCACCAGTTCGGTCACCAGATGCACCTTCGCCCCTGCGGCGGGCAGTCGCTCGAACACGCCCAGCGGCACCTCGATCAGGTAGCCGGTGCCGCCCGCGGTCTCGACCACGATGCCGGCCGGATCGCGGCGGGCGAGCGTGCCGGTCACTGAGGCGATCATCGGCGTGCACCTGCCAGGCGAAGCTGCTGCTGCATCCGGAGCAGGTGCGTCAGCGCGATCGCCACGCCATCGGCGGCATCGGCCGGCGAGGGTGGCGCGGCCAGTCGGAGCAGCCGCATCACCATCGCGGCAACCTGGTGCTTGGTCGCGGCACCGGTGCCGGTCACCGCCCGCTTCACCTCTGCCGGGCGAAATCTCGGCCACGGGCAGGCCAGCACGATGTGCCGCGAGCAGGACCACGCCGCGCGCATGCCCGAGAATCAGTGCGCTGCGCGCATTGCGGCCGTGAAAGAGCCCCTCGACGGCCACCGCGTCGGGCTGATGTCGCTCGAAGAGCTCGGTGAGCCCGTCGAAAATGACTCGCCAGCCGCACTGGCAGCGCCTCGCTCGCCTTGGTGCGCACCACGCCGCACTCCAGCAACCGGGCCGGGCCGGTGCCACCGGCGGTCACCACGCCGTACCCGAGAATCGCGGTTCCGGGGTCGACGCCGAGCACCGTCACGGTCCCCGCGCTGGTCAGGCGCTCGGCCTCCTCGAGATCGACGGTGTCGAGATTGAGGTTGGTGAACACCTTCGAGACATCCTCGAGTTCTTCGAGCGCATCGACCAGCTTCAGCAGCTTCTGCGCGTCGTCGGCCTCGAGCTTCACGCGTTCTTCGGCACCATCTCGATCTCCGATGACTTCGGGGTGTAGCCCTTGGCCTTCAGCGCGTCGATGACGGCGTGGAAGGTGTTCGGCTCGGTGCTCACGACGTAGTACTCGCCATCGACCGCGAAATCGCTGGCACCGGCGTCGAGCGCGTCTTCCATCGCCTTGTCCTCGGAGGTCGCTCACCGGGAGGAGGATCTGGCCCTTCTTCTCGAACATCCACGCCACCGAATTGGTGGTGCCGAGGTTGCCGTTGTTGCGCGAGAAGGCATGGCGGATCTCGGCGACGGTCCGGTTGGCGTTGTCGGTCGATCCCTCGATGAGCATCGCCGCGCCGCCGGGGCCGTAGCCCTCGTAGGTGACCTCCTCGTAGCTCGCGCCTTCGAGTTCACCGGTTCCCTTCTTGATGGCCCGCTCGATGTTGTCGTTGGGCATGTTGGCAGCACGACCGTCGTCGATCGCCTTGCGGAGCCGGGCATTCCCCGAGGGATCCCCCCCGCCCGCCTTGGCGGCGACGGTGATCTCGCGGATCAGCTTGGTCCACACCGACGCCCGCTTGTTGTCGGTGATCGCCTTCTTGTGCTTGGTCGTCTTCCATTTGCTATGGCCGGACATCGTCTCCCCTCCCAGTGCAAGCCGGGAGAATAGCCGCGGGCGGAGGACCCGGCAACGCGGCGAGAGCGCTTGCCGGTCCCTGCCGATTCGGCTACGGTTCCGCGCATGCGTACTCCATTGCTCATCGCGCTGGCCCTGCCGGTGCTCCTCGTGGCCGGATGCAACGCCAAGCAGGCGGACGAGGCCTCGGCGCCCCCGCCGCTCTCCCAGGTGCTTCCCAACCTCCCGCTGCCACCCGACGCGCAGGCGGTCGGCGCAGCCAGTGGCGTCGATGCCACCCAGATCACGCTGGCCAGTCCACATCCGGTCGACTCGGTCGCGAGCTATTATCGCAAGCTGCTAGCGAGCCCCCGTTTCGGCTGGTCAACGAGACCTCGGCCGACGGGGTGATCTCCTTCCTGGCCGACCAGGACGGCCCCTCGCTCTGGGTCACCATCAAGGCCGATGGCGCGACGGCTTCACAGGTCACCCTTGCCGGGGCGCTGGTGGACGAGAGCAAGCAGGCCGCAGCCGACACCACCAGCAGAAGCCGTAGTCCGGCCGCGGCGACCGGACTAGCTCTGGGGGGTAGCCCGCCGGTCGTGCACCATTCTGGCCGCCAGGGCGACCGCCTCGGCGGCCTCGCTGCCCAGGGCATCCCTGGTCGGGGCCACCAGTTGGGCCAGGGCGATCCTGCGCCCCGCCGGCCTGCCATCTTCCAGGTAGCCAAGGGCTGTGGCAGCCCCCTAGCGAGGGGGCGGGGCACGGCCAGAGGGGCCAGCCGGCGGGCGAGCAGTGCGACCCGGCGCCGATCGGCCTTGTCCGGCACCTCCCCGGCAAGGCCCAGGTCGAGTGCGACCCTCACCAGCATCCAAAGCGCAAACGCCCCCTCCCGCTTGGGGCCGCGCTCAGCCGCCGCTGCAGGTCGAGCAGCGTGACTAGCGGCGGGGACCAGTCGCTCATCGCGGCGGGGTCGCCATCGCAGCGGCCACCGCTCCGGCAGGGTTCCGCGCAGGCAGCGGTGGTGGCCCAGCGGGCACTTGGCCCACCATGGGCGCGTGCAGGGGCGGCAGGGGAGATCACGCTGCAGCACAGCCGCTCGGGCGTGGTAAGGGAAGAAGCCGAACTGTTCGACCGTGGGGCCGTAGAGGCCGACCACCGGCGTTCCAACCGCCGTGGCGAGGTGCAGTACCCCGGTGTCGGCCGCCGCCACGACCCGTACCCGCTTGAGCAGGGCCGCCGTCCCGGCCAGGGTGAACTCCCCCGCCGCGCTCACCGCCCGCCCGCCGCCGGCCGCCGCGATCGCCGCGGCGACCTCCCGGTCACCCGGCCCTCCCAGGACGATCACGTCGTTCCGCTCGGCCAGCCTCCCACCAGGGCGATCCAGTGCTCGGTGGGCCAGCGCTTGGTGAAGTGCGCTGCGCCCGGGCGAGACCGCCATCAACCCCCGCGACCGCCCCAGCTGGTGCCTGGCAAGGAAGTCGCGCTGCGGCGCCCTCCTCGTCCGCCCTGAGGTGAAGACCTCGGCGGGGCCGCCATCAGGGACCACGTCGAGTCCGCCGGCCGCCGCGAAATACCGCTCGGCGACCGGCGCGAGGAAACCGCCCCGCCGGCCGCCCGAACGGATCAGCTGGCGACGGCGCCCGCGATCCTTGGAATAGCCGGCCCATTGGCCCCCGACCAGGCTGGCGCAGCAGCAGCGAGCGCAGCGAGCCGTGGAGGTCCAGCCGGTGGGTCCAGTTCCTGGGCCGCAGCGTCGCCGGGCGAGGTCGAGGAGCGAGGAGCCCCTGTCGCCAGGTCATCGAGTTCGTTGATCCGGGGATTGTGACGGAGAACGTCGGCCATGTCTTCGCGGACCACGAAGGTGATCCGGGCCGCGGGGTGGCGGCCCGCAGCGCCCTCAGCAACGGGGTCACGAGGATCAGGTCGCCGATCGAGGAGAACCTGACGACAAGGATGTTCAGCGTCTCGGAGGGACACGGCGGCAATGTAACGGCGCTGCTAGCTGGGTGTCCCGGTTGGTGCTTTGGCAAGTCGGGCGAACTTGACCAGGACGGATTCGGCAGTCACAAGCCATGCGCAGGGCGTGGACGTGCGGTTGTGGCGGGGCGCTGGGACGAAGGCTGTCTCATCCCGACTCGTTTGGGGTCTGGAGCATGAGCTCCGCGAAATTCGTATCGATCAGGAACTTGCTCACCCAGCTCAAGTACTCGAACCGCCCGAACCCACCATCCACGGGGAATGAGCCCTTCGGGATCTTGGTTTGCTACCAGCCATTGTGAGGCCTTCTCCATCGAACCTCGATCCGCACCGCCGAATTCGGCGTGGGCGGCCGCCAATCCGAGCATGACCTGGCCAGTGTTGAACATCACCGGAAGAACCAGGGTCTCCCCGATGCAACCGGTCGTCTCGGGATACGAGGGGGCCCATCCGTCGCGGAGACTGAAGTGTCGTGCCACGCCCCCATCGGCCGACACGAAACGATCCTGCGCCTCACCCGGGAATCGTCAATCGTCCGGCCAGTCAGTCCTTGCGCCCGCGAATCGCGTTAACGGCCCACATGGGCACAATGGCCCGGGCCACCCCTCGGAGGGTCTTCATGGCTCGGATCAGCAGACTTGGCAGCGGGTCGTCAGGGCGGTAAGTCATGTCGACGTAGGGTCGCGCAAAGATGTCGCGGATCTCACGCTCCGTGAATAGCCCGCGCCGAAGGTACTCTTGCTCTGCCTGGCGGGCTCGCGGCACGTCGATCAGCCGGGTAGTCCCACCTGCCGGCGGCGGCTGCGCTTCACGGAACCCGCGAGGTGGCGCGGCGGTCGGTTCGAATCCATGCTCATCCTGGAACGCCAGGTACCGGTACGCCGCCCACGGAACATCGTAGCCATTCAGGGGGCCAATCTCGTGCGAGTACACAGTTCGGGCAACGCACGGCTCCAATATGAGAAATCGGCCGTCCTGATGTCGCTTGTATTCCATCGCCGCGAGACCGAACATCCTGACCGAACGGAAAACGCGGTTGGCAATCTCCAGGGGCTCAACCCAATCCTCTGGTTGTGGAATTTCGAGGGCGGCCATGTTGCCGTTCTCGACCGGCCACTGCATGAGCTTCCGGGCCGCGTGCTGTACCACAGGCTCGCCCTCTCGATCCCAGAAGCCGCGGCAGGAGTACAGGGTGTTGTCTGCCCCTTCGATCCACTCGGAGAGAATCACCTCGGGCTCGTACTGAGCCACCATCCGGTATGCCGTCAGCAACTCCGCGGGCGTCGCCACCTTGAAGGCTTTCGGGAGGGAGGTTCGTCGATACTCGGAGTTGCGCAGTTGCGGTTTCAGGATTGCTGGGAATGGGACATCACGGAGCACCTTCAACAACTCGGCTTCGTCCTCAAGAAGGAATCCCCGCGGGACCGGCCAACCCTCCTTGAGCGCCCGGGCATAGAACTGCGCCTTGTTCATGAGTAGCCGCACAGTTTCTGGCGTCGGCAGCGCGAGCCGATAGAATCGAGCCAGCTCCTCGGCGGCACTCGATACCCAGAGCACCGACTCGTCCATGGTCAGCAGGAGGACACCTCGCTGATCCAACCGACGACCAAGCTCCAGTAGGGTCTCGATTACACTCTCTCGATGCCATTCGGTGCATCGATGCACCTTCTTGACTGATCGCGACGTAAATGTCGGCGACCATCCTGGTTTGGCCACCGCCAGGCACGAAACACCCCGTTTCTTGAGCGCACGCGCCATCCCCAGCCCGTTGATCTCGAAGCCGACAATGATCGCCTCGGGCCAGGATTCTTGGTTCAACTCGTCAGTCATGTCGATGCTCCGTCATGAAGGGGGGGCAGCTTTCATGGGAGTCTGCGAACTGGGCGGGTCTGCATGTTACATGGCGAGCTGGAGTGCCAACGGTGCCGACTATGTCTCTTCGGGTGTCGGAGCAGCCGGACTCAAACCTCGGTTGCCCCAAGTTCCATTCGGATGAACACGGCCGGATCCCTGTCTCCGCCTTTACACCCAAGCCGTAAGCTTCCGGTCCCCGATCGACGAAGGCCGGAAGACAAGGAGGCTCGGCCACGCAGCGGACAGGCGGTAATGTAACGGCGCTGCTAGCTTAGTCTGATGACCCGGCCCAGAACCATCCTGTGGGTGGACGACGAGATCGAGACCCTCGATTCGCAGGTGCTCTTCCTGCGCCAGCAGGGTTTTGCCGTCGAGGGCGCCGCCAACGGCGACGATGCCCTCGCGCATGCTCCGGCGGCAGTCGTTCGGCGTGGTGCTTCTTGACGAGCAGATCCCAGGCACCCGCGGCCTCGACCTGGTGCCGATGTTCCGCGAGATCGACGCCTCGATCCCGGTGGTGATGGTGACCAAGTCGGAGGAGCCCGACACCCTGCGCGACGCGATCGGCGCCGAAATCGCCGACTATCTCACCAAGCCGGTCTCGCCGCGACAGGTGCTCTCGGTCGTCACCCGGCTGCTCGAAGGCGACCGGATCCGCCAGCAGCGGCTCTCGCGCGACTTCGTCACCCGCTTCCGCGAGCTGGAGGGGCGCCGGGGCGAACATCTCGCATGGCGCGAGTGGGTCGAGCTGGTGGCCGAGCTGGCCGAGTGGGAGGTCAAGCTCGGGCAAGCCGACGAGCCCGGCCTGCAGGAGGCGCTTGCGCTCGCTGCAGTCGTCGATGCGGCAGGACTTCGCCAAGTTCGTCGCCGCGTCCTATCCCGCGCTGGCTCGCGGAGCGCAGCGCCGACCGGCCGCCGCTGTCGGTCGATGTCGTCTCGGAGTTCGTGCGCCCGACCCTCGACGCCAACGGCCGGGTGATGCTGGTCGTGGTCGACTGCCTGCGCCTCGACCAATGGGCGATGATCCGGCCGCTGGTCGAACGCTTCTTCGACGTCGAGGTCGACCACTACTTCTCGATCCTTCCCACCGCCACGCCCTACTCGCGCAACGCGATCTTTTCCGGACTGTACCCCGGCGAGATGATCGCGCGTCATCCCGACCTGGTGGAACGACAAGCGAGGAAGCATCGCTCAACGCCCACGAGGGCGAGCTGCTCACCGAGCAGCTGCGCGAGCTCACCGGGCCGCGATGTCCCGGTGCACTACGAGAAGGTCTTCTCGGCCGCCGAGGGCGAGCAGGTGCTCAAGCGGCTGTCGGCGCATCTCTCCGGTGACGGCGTCACCGCACTGGTGTTCAACTTCATCGACCAGTTGACGCATGGTCGCACCGAAAACGACGCCCTTTTCGAGGTGGCGCGCGACACGTCGGCGCTGCGGACGCTGACCCGCACCTGGTTCGAGCGGCTCGGCGCTCTTCGAGGCGCTCAAGGAGGCGGAGCGGCGGCACGTGCCGGTGCTGCTCACCACCGACCATGGCTCGATCCACTGCCATACGCCGGCGACGATCTTTGCGCGCCGGGACGCGACCGCCAACCTGCGCTTCAAGTTCGGCGAGGAGTTGCGGGTCGAGGACCCCGACGCGGCGCTGGTCGTCGACGATCTCGTCGGCCTGGGGGCTGCCGTCGCGGACCGACCACGACCCGCCTCCTGCTGGCGACGGGCGACCGCTTCTTCGTCTATCCCACCAAGCTGCGCGAATACCAGGCTCGCTACCGCGGGGCCTTCCTCCACGGCGGCGTCTCGCCGGAGGAGGTCGTGCTGCCGATCGCGCTGCTGACGCCGAGGCGCGGCTGAACCGCCCGGACGTGCGGTCACGGCTGTTCGGACTGCTGCGGCCGTACACCGGCGTCTTCGCGGCGGGTTGGCGTGGCGTTTGTCGGATCGGTGCTCGATGGCGCCACGGTGGTCCTCCTCGATCCGCTGCTCAAGCTGCAGTTCGGCAATTCGGGCGGGATCGCTGGCGCTGGCACCCGGCTGGAGGTCGTCCTCGACACGCTGCTCGATCCGGTGATCGGCGGGCTCGCGCCGCGGTGGCGGTGCTCCGGCTGGTGCTGCTCTTCATCGGCGCCGTGGTGCTCAAGAATCTCGCCACCTACCTGGCCGGCGTACTGCTCGGTGCTGGTGCAGGAGGGGATGGTGCAAGGACCTCCGCGTCCGCCTGTACCATCACCTGCTGCGGCGTCGATCTCGGCATCTTCCAGCGGACGCGCGGCGGCCAGCTTGCCACCGCGCTGGTTAGCGATGCCGACCAGGTCAAGCTCGTGGTGGTCGCGGTGCTCGCCGCCTTCTTCCAGAACTTCGTGATGATCGTCACGACCATCGCGCTGCTGCTCGGCGATGTCGGTGCGACTGACCGTGATGGTGCTGGTGCTGGCACCGATCCTGGTGCTCGGCGTGCAGGCTGCTGGTGCGTGCGCCTGAAGCGGCACGCGCAGCGCGTTTACGCACGAACGCGGCGAGCTGACCGCGACGTCACCGAGCGGATGGGCGCGGTGAAGCTGATCCGCGCCTTCGGTGCCGAGCGCACCGAAGCGGCCGGCTTCGCTGCGCCAGGCCGAACGCTACCGCAAGGGGATCGTGCGCACCCAGCGCTTCGCCCTGCTGACTTCGCCGGTGAGCGAGCTGTTCGGCGGGGCGATCGTGATGCTGATCCTCTGGGCGGCGTCCAACCAGAGCGTTTCGCGGGGTGGACATGGACGGCGCCACGACGCTGGTCTTCCTGATCGTCACCGCGCTGCGGGTCATGTCGCCGCTCAAGGCGATCACCCAGGTCCCGGCCCAGCTGGCGCATGGCGGAGGCGAGCGCGGCGCGGATCTTCGACGCTGCTCGACATCGCCGGCGAGCGAGGTCGACCCGCCGGACGCGCGCGAGGCGGACTTCGAGCGGGACCTGGTGTTCGATCAAGTCACCTTCGGGTACGACCCGGGAACGACCGGTGCTGCAGGACATCTCGCTCACTGTACGCAAGGGCGAAGTCGTCGCGCTGGTCGGTCCGAGCGGGGCGGGGAAGACCACGCTGCTGGAGCTGGTGCCGCGCTTCCACGAGCCGACCTCGGGGGAGCTCCGGCTCGACGGCGTGCCGCTGCCTCGAGTTGACCCGCCGCTCGCTGCGGCAGTTGATTGCGGTGGTGAGCCAGGATACGGTCCTGCTGCACGACACGGTGCGCGCCAACATCGCCTATGGGCAGGGCAAGGCGACCTGACGAGAGGTGCACGCGGCGGCGCGTGGCGGCCAACGCGCAGCAGTTCATCGACGGCCTGCCCGAATGGCTATGATACCGTGCTTGGCGAACGGGGGGCCCGGCTCTCCGGCGGGCAGCGCCAGCGGATCGCCATTGCCCGGGCGCTGCTGCGCGACGCGCCGATCCTGATTCTCGACGAGGCGACCAGTGCGCTCGACACCGAGTCGGAACGGCTGGTGCAGGAGGCGATCGAGCGCCTGATGCGCGACCGGACCGTGCTGGTGATCGCGCATCGCCTGGCCACGGTGCGCAACGCCGATCGGATCGTCGTGATCGATGAGGGGCGGCTGGTCGAAGTCGGGAACGCACGCGCGAACTCCTGGCGCGCGCCGGGCTCTACCGGCGGCTCCACGATCTTGCAATTCTCCGTGGCCGAGGTGACGACGTGAGCACCGTGCGCGCGGTCCTCTGCATCGCCGAATTCGACGACTATCTACCACGCCCACGCGGCGCAGCAGGCCGTGCGCGCTGGAGCGCCTCGGGTGCGCGCGTGGCCGCCTTCGACCTCAGCGGCGCGGCCGTCGCTCCTGGCGACGCTTCCGCGGCGGCGACCTGGCGCGGCGGCTCGAGCGGGCGCTCGATGAACACACGCCCGAGCTGGTGCTGGTCATCGGTGGCGACGCAGCTCGACGAAGACACTGGTCGACCGCCTGCGCGCCGCGTGCGCGGGCGCGCTGGATCAACTGGCTGCCGCAACGACCTGCGCGACAGTGACCGAGGCCATCGCTGCTGGCCCGGCCCTACGATCACATCTACGCCATCGGCACCGATGTCGCCGCGGAGATGGCGGAGCGTCTCGGGCGCACGGTCGACGTGCTGGCGTTCGCGGCCGACCCGTCGGTCTACCGTCCGGTCCGCACCCGCGACCAGTACCGCGCCAATGTCGTCTTTGCCGGCAGCGCCACGCCGCGGCGCGAACGGCTGCTCTTCGGAGCTGGTGGAGTTCGGACTGGCGCTCTGGGGCCCCGGATGGCGCCAGACGTCGCTGCGCGACTACTGCCGCGGCGAGGCGCCGAGTACCGGCGGAATACCTCAATGCCTACGGCGGGGCCACGGTCGCGATCAACATCCACCATGTCGCGGTCGAGAACGATCCCCGCGAGGCGTCGTGCAACCAGCGGCTGTTCGAACTCGCGGCGATCGGGATGGCCCAGGTGGTCGACGATCGCGGCGACCTGCCGCGGTACTTCGAGGTCGGCCGACGAGGTCGAGTCTTTCGCGATGCCGCGGAGTTGCGGCGAGATTGTGCGCCACCTGCTCGAGATCCCGCCGAGGCCGAGCGGCTCGGCGCGGCCTCGCGGGCGCGCCTGCTGCAGGACCACACCTACATGCACCGCCTCCGCCAGCTGCTCTTCGATCAGCCGCGCCCGATCGATCTCGCCGGATAGATCGCCAGGTATCGCTCCGCCATCGCGCGGTGGGTGAACTGCTCGAGCACCCGGGCGCGGACCTGCTCGGGGTCGAGCGCATCGAGGTCCGGTCGCAGTGCGACCAGCTCGTCGAGCGTGTCGCCCAGCGCGCCGCATTCGGGCGGTGACGATCTCCGGCAGCGCGCCGCGGCGCGTGCCGAGGACGGGGGTGCCGCTCACCATCGCCTCGATCGAGGTGAGCCCGAACGGCTCATCCCACTGCACCGGGTTCCAGAGACACGCGGCATTCGCCAGCAGGTCGCGTCTTCCGCTCGCTCTTCACCTCGCCGACGAACCTGATGCCCGCGCTGCAGAGTCGGACGCCAGCCACCGGCGACGATCAGCCGACGCCCGGTGCGCTGTGCGCCGGCCACCGCCCACTGCCATCCCTTGACCGAATGCAGCCGGCCGAGGAAGAGGTCGCCGCCGCTCCGTCTGGGGGCGAAGCGTGTATTCGGCCGGGTCGAGTCCGTTGTGGGCCCAGCGGGCCAGGCCGTGGCGGCGGGCGTGATCGGCCGAGAGCGCCACGGCCCCCGGAGGCGAGTGACCTCCCCGGGCGCGGTGTTGCCGTGCAGCGTCCAGAGCGAAGGCAGGGCTGCGGGCGGCCGGTGCAAGCGGAACATGGGCATGCAGGATGTCGGCGTCGCGAGGGAGGTAGGGCGTGAGGTCGAGTCCCCCTCGCTCCGGCGGCTGGCTGGGCGGCACCGCAACCAGCGTCGCTTCGGGTACCTCGCTGCGCGCCGCGCCGAGCAGCGTGACCCGGTGCCCCGAGCTCGGCCAGGCCGCGCGCCAGCCAGACCACCACGCGCTCGGTCCCGCCGTAGCCCTGGACCGGAAGGCGTGCCGGATGATAGAGGACCACGTGCAGGGTGCTTGCCATCACCCCCGTGCCCGGTCGAGCTTTGCCGCGGTCACGACACGATGCATCTCCCGGGGCGGACAGTGCGGGTAGCCGGCTTTTCGATCGTGCGCGACGCCACCCGTCTCGACTTTCCGTTCGAGGCGGCAGTGGCGTCGGTACTTCCGGCAGTCGACGAATTCGTGCTGGTCGTCGGTCACTCCTCGGACGACACCCTCGCGCGCGCCCGCGCGATCGGCGATCCCCGCCTGCGAATCATCGAATCGGAGTGGGACTTCTCGCTGGGGAGCGCCGTGCTGGCCGTCGAGACCGATCGGGCCATGCGTGGCTGCCATGCCGAGTGGGGAATCTACATCCAGGCCGATGAAGTGCTCGGGTCGGGCGGGGCAGCAGAGCTGCGTGCCGCGATCGAGCGGCATGATGCCGACGCCAGCGTGGAGGGACTGCTGGTGGACTACCTGCACTTCTATGGCGGGTTCGACACGGTGGCACTCGACCGCGGCTGGTACCGCGGTGAAGTGCGGGCCATCCGGCTCGATCCATCCCTCGGCATCCATTCCTTCCGTGACGCGCAGGGATTCCGCGTCGGCCCTGCTGACGCGCGCGTCGCGGCCGCACGGAGCGGCGCCGTGATGCATCACTACGGTTGGGCCAGGCCGGCCTGGGCGCTGCGCAGCAAGCGCGAGCAGGATCGCATCATCTACGACACCGAGCGCGCCAAGGACCCCGAACGCCCGATGTTGCCGTGGTTTCCCGGCCTGCGCCCCTTTCAGGGCCAGCATCCCGAGTCGGTGGCCGAGTGGATCGCCGCGCGCCGCAGCGATGAGCAACTGGTCGAGGGGCCGACGTGGAGTCGCCATGACCTGATGGCGCGGGTTACCTTCGCGCTCGAGCGAATGACCGGCTGGCGACCGTTCGAGTTCCGCAACTACCGGGTGGTACGCTGATGGCGCAGCACGTCCTGTTGAGCCTGGTGGTACCGGTGAAGGACGAAGCCGACCGGATCGTCGACTTCATCACCGCCCACGACTGGGCTGCCGAGTTGATCGTGGTCGACAACGGTTCACGCGACGAGACCGCTGTGCTCGCCGCCGCGGCCGGCGCCCGGGTCATCTCCTGCGCCGACGGCACCATTGCCGATGCCCGCAACGCCGGCGCCGATGTTGCCACCTATCCTTGGATCCTCGCCCTCGATGCCGACGAGCGCGCCGAACCGGCGCTGGCCGAAGAGCTGGCGCAGCTGCTGCCGACGCCCCGCGCCGACGCGTACTGGATCCGGCGCCGGCATCTCTACAACGGTCGCGAGCAACGTCACGGCACCCTGCGGCCCGACCTGGTGCTGCGCCTCTACCGGCGCTCGCAGCGCTTCGAGGCGCGCAAGGTGCACGAGACGCTGCACGCCAGCGGCATCATCGGGACACTGAAAGGGACGATCTCTCACGACTCCTTCCGCGACCGGGCCCACCACCTGGCCAAGCTCGAGCGTTACGCCCAGTGGGGCGCCGAGGATCTCTACGCCCGCGGCCGCCGCGCCTCGCTCTTCGATCGCTTCGTCAGGCCGACCTGGCGCCTGGTGCGATCGTTCGTCTTTCTCGGAGGATTCCGGGATGGCGCGGTGGGGTGGGAGCTGGCGCGGCTGGAGGCGTTTGGGGTGAGGCGGAAATACCAAGTCCTCGCGAGGATGAAGAGTGAACGGTGAACGGTGACTGGTGACCAGCGACCGATCACTAGTCACCAATCACCAGTCACCTGCCATCCTCAGAACCGGTACATCAGCACCGCCGACACCGTCCGCGTCTTCACCACGACGGTTGAGGCGTTGCCCGACTGGACGGCCTCCATCGCATTGGTGAGCCCGAGGTCGCCGCGCAGTCCGAGCGAGATCTTGCCCGCCTCGATCCCGGCCTCGGCGATGCCGCTGATCTCGTTGGACTTGACGCCTGCGGCATCGGCGCAATCGACGGCTGGATCCGATCCGACGGTGTTCATGCAACTCAGCTTGATGCCGATGGCCGGTCCGCCGCCGACATACAAGGGGCCCATGTGCAGCCGGATGACAATCGGGATCTGGATGTAGTCGAGTGAGGTCCTGCTCCCCTGTCCGGTGGCCTCGCTGAAGTCACTCGTCTGCGCACCCTTGGCTGTGTAGTACACGCCAGGCTGGACCGCGAACCCCATGGCGCCGACCCGGACAAAGCCGCCCGCGATGAAACCGGCGTGGTTCTTCACGTCGGACGCGATGTCACCAGTGAAGGTCGACAGCGACGCACCGGCCAGGACGCCGAAGGAGACCAACTGGGCCTCGGCGCGGTGCGCCGGCACCACGGTCAAGAGACCCAGCAACAGCACGAGGGAACGCGCGGCATGACGCATGGCTGGACTCCTGGAGGGAGACGAGGTGAGGAGCGAGACGCGATTGGTGGATGGTGATTTGTGAATGGAAATGGATACCCGACCATTCGCCCCTACAATACTCCCCGGCCCATGCAATCGCTACCTTTCGCCGATGACCTCCCCCGGCTGGACGTCGATCCGGAACCGCTGGCAGCACGATGCCATGTTCCGGCTCGGGCCGGTGACCGGCGCGGTGGGGTGTGAGCTGGCGAGGCTGGAGGCGTTTGGGATCAGGAGGAGGTGTCAGATACTCGCGAAGAGTGGGGAAGAAGGGGTGAGGGGGGTCTGGAGATGGGAGACCGGTGGTCCGTCATCCGGAGCGCAGCGAAGGGATGCAAGGTCGTGGCTGCGCTCGAACACGAACAAGTTGTTGAGTCCTAGCTGGAATCGAGCTGTTCTGGCGATCCGAAAGCCCGCACTGGTGAATAGATAGGGCAGATCCCTTGGGTCGAGGCCGTAGTGCTGTTCCAATGCCAGTGCCATCGATCAGCCGCAAGCGCCGGAGAAGGCTCAGGATCAGATCGACCTGCGGTGAAGGCACAGTGGGCAATGGCGAATCCCGCCCGCGATGGAGATACCTGAAGCAGTTCCCAGCCATGGTGGCGATTTCGGTCTTCGGTACATGCTCCAGGACCGCCAAGAGGCAGATCACCGTCAGACGGAGTTTGGTCTGGAAAGTGGTCATCAGGAAGAACCCACGTGCAGCTTCGCACATCCCAGCTCGATCACCGGGTCCATCGGGATCGATTCCGATGCCGTTGGAGATCCGAGTTCCCAGCTTGCCGAAGAAGAGCGCCATCGGCGCACCCGATATCCAACACGCTGGCACCATCTGGTATCAGCGGAAGGATCTTCAAGATTCGCCACGCCTGGATGAAACGATCAAGAGGTTTCGCCCGTCGTTTCAGCCCGAGGATGGAGAGGAAGAAGCTGCTGAAGAGGCCCTGGGTCCCCAGAACCATGAGGAGCGATGCCGGGATCACCCACCGGAGAGTGACCTGCGGATCCAGGCTGCCGTAAGTTGTTGCCTGCCACCGCCCCACGCTCGCGACCGCCAATCCGATCCCTGCCAGCAATGTCAAGCTGCTCACAATCAGCCCTGATTCGAGCGTCAGGTAGGTGAAGAGACGGTCAAATCGAAGTCGGGGGGCGAATCCTTTCGGTCATTGCGAAGACCTTCGCGAAAACCCAGAAGAGTATGCAGCGCCCCGAGGATGACCGCGGCACTCGCGATCTCAGGGTATGGATATCGAACGTCACCGCGCCAACCTGACGGGGTCCGGGCAGGAGCCAGAGGCCCACGCCAAGTCCGAGCGTGGCGAGCAGGAATCCCGGGAAGAGGAACAGGAAACGCGGACTGAAGAGCAACAGGAAACGGAGGTGACGCCAGACCATCGCGCCAACTGCGGGAGGTGCGGCGGCCAACTGCGCTCAGGCGACAAAGTTGTCGGCACCTCGGTGATGCGAATACGCCGAATGGTTGCCTTGACCACCATCTCGCTCGCGAACTCCATACCGGTGGTGCGCAGGTCAAGGTGGAGAATCGCTTCCCGGTCGGAAAGCGCGCAGTCCGCAGTGGAAATCCCCGCACCACGACTCCGGAAGAAGACCCGGCCGATCGTGGTGAGTACCGGATTCCCGAGGTATCGGTGAAGCGGCGGCATCGCCCCCGGGGCAATCCCGCCCGGAAACGGTTCCCCTCACCAGGTCGTATCCCTCACGCAGCTTGTCCACGAAGGGGCGGATGTTCGAAAAATCGTAACTGTCGTCCGAATCTCCCATCAGGACGAACCGGCCTCGAGGAGTCTGCTTGGATCCCCCCCGAGAAGCGCCGCGCCATACCCCTTCACCGAAACGTCCACTACCCGCGCCCCGAGCCGTCGGGCGATGTCCTGCGACCCGTCCGTGCTCCCATTGTCGCCGATCAAGACCTCGCCATTGACTCCCTCGCGCTCCAAGGCCGCGCAGGGCTTTGCCGATGCATCGCTCCAGAGTCTCCGCTTCGTTCAAGCAGGGCGTGAGAATCGAGAGCTCGATGCTCGCGCTGAGATCCGGATCAACACCTCGATCTGCGCGGAATCTGCGGCGGTCGGTGTCATGGCGGACTCGCCCTGTAGGAAGATCTGCCCATGAATGGGCCCCGGTTGGAGTTGGTTCAACGTAAGCGGCTGGAGCACGACGCTGACTTTTGAGGCTGCGATTCTCCCGACTCGCTCGGCGATATCCGATCGGACCATGGCCCCATCATGATCGTGGGCAGATGGTCAGGCGCTGACTTTCGGGGTGGTGCGCCGTGTGACAACCCAGACGACTCCCGCGGCCGCCAGCAAGAGGCAATATGGCTCGACGACATAGCGATAGCGGGCATAGCCGAAGAAGATCACGTTGATGGCGACAATGTGCAGAATCACCAGGTGCAGGATCCATCCGGGGTGCCCCGCGCGCAGGAAGCGCAGCAGCAGCGGCACGTACCCCAGCAGCATCAGCAGCAAGACCGGCCCCCACGAAAGCAGCATCCCCCATCGTTGGATGGCTGCGGTGTGCGGTTGCAGGAACGGCGTCCACCCCCGTTTGATCTTGGCGATCGCCATCGGGATGAGTTTGTCGCGATTCGCCGACATCCACTCGGTGGCGAACTTCTTCGCCACGCGGTCGCGCTCGAGCTCGTTGTTCGGAGCCTGGAGGGCAGCCTTGTACTCCGGGATCGTGGTGTCCCAGACGTTGTAGCCGCGGTACTCCGGATCGGTCGCCACGATGCGGTTGTTTCCCTGCAGCAGGACTGATCCGCCGATGGTCGAGAACGGGATGAACGCCCCGAAGACCTGTTCGTTCCTGAGGATCCACGGCACGAGCAGGAGGGCGGCAACCAACGGGATCAGGGAGGCGAGCGCTAGCGCCCGGAACGAGTTGCGGAATTGCACCAGCACCCAGAGGCCAAGGAAGGGCAGCAGGAAGAGCCGGCTCGGATGCACCAGGAGGTTGATGCCCAGGATCACCCCTCCGCCCACTGCCCCGATCACCGGGGCCGCGCGCCGAAGATGAGGGCGATGAGAACCAGCCCGAGAAGCGCCACCAGGGCCAATTGTTCAGAAAGCAGCGAGCCCGAGAGGAAGATCGACATCGGCCACGCAGCCCAGACCCCGGCTGCCAGAATCCCGGATGTTCACCGACCGTGCGACGACCGACGGCAATGATGAGGAGACACGCGAGCGCGCCGAGGAAACAGTTGAGGACCCGCACGACAACTGGACGATGGCCGGCGATGAGATAGATCGCCGCATACACCAGTGAGGGTCCCGGTGACCGGTAGGCGGTCAGGTGATGCTGGTCACTCACGTCGGGGCTCATGCCGCGATATCCAGCGCCCTGGGCGAGGCTCCAGGCATAGGTGTCGTACTCGACTTCGTCCGACCCGGAGGGGAGGGGTCGGTTTCAGCCCCTGCGAGGCGGCGAACCCCAGCCGAAGCACCAGCGCGACCGCGACGAGCACCCAGGGAAGACGGTATCGCCACCCAAAGTGGCGGTTGTCGTCCTCGAGTAGTCCGCAGTGGGGGATCACCCCTGAATCACTCACTTGACCTTCGTCACCGACGATCCCTTGAGCACCCGCTTGAGGAGGCGCTTGCCGACCGATCGCAAGGAGTTGTAGGCCCCCGTTACTTCGCTCAGGTCAAGCCGCTGATCAAAGTAGGAGACCCCCTCCGTTTCGACACCAAAGAGCTGCTGGCGTAGCGGCGTTGTGGCCACGCGATCAAGATCGCGCGGGACGGCATTGGCGTAGTTCTTCAGCCAGAAGTGCGAGTAAGCATAGATCAACGACTTGCGGGGCTTGTTGGTGCGATTGTCGAACGCCATGTGTCGCACATGCACATTGAAGAGCACGGCGTCGCCCGCCTTTGGGACGATCCGGACGGCAGCGTGCGAACCGCCGACCTTGTCAGGGTCCGGCCTGGGGTTCACGGTGGCCGGAAGGAAATGGGTTCCCGGGAGGAAGCCGAGGCACCCTTGTTCTGGATCGAGGTCCTCAAAATAGAAGTGCACCTTGGCGAAAAAATGTGGACTGTGGGCAAGATCGACCCCGATCAGCTGCTCGAGGTCACTGTGCCACGCCGCCGTGAACGTCTTGCCCGGGAACATGATCCTGGCATGAGTATGGTTAAGCTGGATGTCCTGTCCCACGGCCTTGAGCAGCAGGGGCATGATCGACGAAAGGTCGGCGAGATCGACGAAGGCGTCGTCCTCGTCGAGGATGTCGGGGATGTCGTAGTAGGAAGAGACCGCCCGGCGTTCAGCCGGCAGCTTCTCCCACTCGGCATGATGCCGCTCGGCGCCGGCATCGAACGCCCGCTTGACCCGGGCCACCAATTCCGGCGGAATGACCCCGGGGAGATGGACAAACCCCTGAGTCTCGAACTGTAGGAGCTGTTCGTCTAGCCGATCCATGGGACCTCCAGCGACTGTTGTGAGAAGGCCAAACCTGTTGCACCAATCCAACAGATTAGGCTAAGGTCTCGACTTGGCCAAGGGGGACGCGGCATATCCTGGCGATTAGAGCAAGTCTCGCGCCCCCTCTGTCATCCCGACACGGCCATCGCCGACAATGGTCGCCAGGCACGCGCAATCGCTACCTTTCCGTGATGATCTCCCCCGGCTGGACGGCGATCCGGAGCCGCTGGCAGCACGATGCCATGTTCCGGCTTGGCTTGGTGCTCGTTGCCATGGTGATCGTGGCCGCCGCGTTCGCCCCCTGGCTCGCCCCGCATGACCCGCTGCGTGGCAACCTGGCCGACGACTCGCTCGCCCCGCCGGGGCGGCACTTCCTTTTTGGAGCTGATGCCCAGGGAGAGACGTGCTGGCGCGGGTGCTGTATGGCGCCCGGATCTCGCTGCTGGTTGGCGTCATCTCGCAGGGCGTCGCCGTCACCCTCGGGGTGACGCTGGGACTGCTGGCGGGCTTCTACCGCCGCTGGATCGACCTGGTGATCATGCGATTGGCCGACATCACCCTCGCCTTCCCATCCCTGCTGCTGCTCATTGCCGTCGCTGCCGCCATCAAGCCATCGCTGCCGGTGATCTTCCTGGTGATTGGCGCGGTGGGTTGGGCCGGGATGGCGCGGCTGGTGCGGGCCCAGGTGCTGGTGCTCGCCCGGAGTGACTACGTGACCGCCGCCCGCGCCCTGGGTGCGAGCGACCGCCGGATCCTGTTGCGGCACCTGCTCCCCAACGTGCGCGCCCCGGTGATCGTCACCGCCACGCTCGGCATCGCCGGGGCGATCATGGCCGAGGCGGCGCTCTCCTTCGTCGGGCTGGGCGCCCAACCGCCGACGCCGAGCTGGGGCGCCATGGTGGCCGACGGCCGCGACCTGATCCGCGTAGCACCGTGGGTGTCGGTGGCCCCGGGCATTGCGGTAGGCATTGCGGTGCTGGGATTCAACCTGGTGGGCGATGGACTGCGGGAGGCGCTGGATCCTTCATTGGGGCGGCGGTGAGGGCGGCATGCGATCAGCTGCTCCGGCTCCATTCCCAGCGGCCTCTTGTGCTGGCGTTGGTGCTGCTTGCCGGCACGATGCTTCTCGGCGGTTGCCGACAGGCAGTTGATGGTGAACAACGTGCCGCTGCAGGGCCGTTGATCGAGTGGCCGTCATCGACCGGCGATGCCGGCTCACAACGCTACTCTCCCGCGACCGAGATCACCCGAGACAATGTGGTCAATCTCGCGCCAGCCTGGACCTGGCGCACTGGAGAAATCGTCGGGGTCGATCCCGGCACGGGCGAACACGTCAAGCCGTGGAAGTTCGAAGCGACCCCCGTCATGCTGGGAGACACGCTCTTTCTCAGTACGCCGTTCAGCCGAGCGGTCGCACTGGATGCACGAACTGGACAGCAATTCTGGGCCTTCGATCCAGGGGTAACCCGGTGGGGTGCCGTCGGGAACGATCATTCGAGCTTCGTGCATCGCGGGGTGGCGGTGTGGACACCGACCGAAGCGGGCGGCGCGCGTCGGGTCTTCCTCACCGCCCGGTGGCGACTCGTCGCCCTTGATGCTGGAACTGGGGAGACGGTCGAGAGCTTTGGCGAGCATGGCAGTGCTGATCTGGGGGCACAACTACGGTGGCCGGTCGAACGGACCGATCTCAACTCGACGTCGCCACCGGCGATCTGGCGAGACGTGGTGATTGTCGGGAGCTCGATCCCGGACCACAGGATCTTTCCGCGGGATCCACCGGGCGATGTCCAGGCTTTCGACGCCAGAACTGGTCGACGCATCTGGCGCTGGGATCCGGTGCCACCACTGGGGTCCCCGGACCGAAAGAGCTGGGCAGGGAACTCTGCTGAGGTCACCGGGCATATAAACGTCTGGGCGCCGATCTCGATCGATTCGGCGCGGGGCCTGGCGTATCTGCCGGTGAGCACCCCGAGCAACGATTGGTACGGCGGAAACCGCCTCGGCGACAACCTGTATGCCGAATCGCTGGTGTGCCTCGACGCCGCGACAGGGCGAATGGTCTGGTCGCGGCAGCTCGTCCATCACGGGCTGTGGGACTATGACCTCTCATCGCCACCGATTCTGGTCACCATCCGATCTGCCGCGGACACCTCCGACGTGGTCGTCGTCACGACCAAGAGCGGCTTCACCTTCGTCTTCGATCGAGTCACCGGCCGGTCACGCTGGCCGATCGAAGAACGGCCCGTCGCAGCGAGCACCGTCCCCGGAGAACAGGCATCGCCGACGCAACCATTCCCGACCTGGCCGGCGCCATTCGCCAGGCAGGGGTTTAGCGTCGAAGACGTCGTGGATTTCACCCCCGCGATCCGCGCCGAGGCACTGAAGCTGCTCGAGGGAAGGCAGCTCGGCCCGCTGTTCACGCCGCCGTCGCTGGCGGGCACCGTCGTGCTGCCGGGTTGGATAGGTGGTGCCGGTTGGGGAGCGGGGACGGTGGACCCGGAGCGGCAGCTGTTGTTGGTCAAGGCGACGAACCAGGCCGTGCTGGCAAGGCTGATCGCGACCGACTCCGTGACCCGGTTCCGGCTCGACACTACACCCGCCTGGCCGGGCGACCCGGTGACATTGCACCTTCCCGGCGGCCACACCTGGTACCGCGCCTGGCGGGAAGATGCCGAAATTCCAGTGAACCGGCCTCCCTACGGGACGCTCACCGCGATCGACTTGGAAACCGGCGATCAACGGTGGCAGGTTACGCTTGGCGACACACCGGAACTGCGCACGCACCCGGCATTGCGGCAGCTGAATCTGCCCCAGCTCGGCGTCGTCGGCGCGCCAGGCGGAGTAACGACGCGGAGCGGACTCATCTTTATCACCGGTGGCGGCAGCACGCTGTACGCGATCGACACCGAGACTGGCGGCACCCTGTGGTCAACACCGCTGGGACAGATCGGCTACAGCAATCCGATGACATACCGCGCCAGTGATGGGCGCCAGTACGTCGTAGTGGCGACCGGAGTGGGGGTAGGCGCCAGCCTTCAGGCCTTCGTACTTCCCTCACAGTGAACCAGCCCGGAGGAACGATGCGAAGTCGCAGCGGGGGTGTTCCGCTTCGCGTCGGCGGTGCGTTGGCTGCCTGTGTGGTGGTGGCGCTCGCCGGAATCACTGTGGGGCGGCATTGGTACGGCGAACGGATGACTCGGCTCCGGCAAGCGCTCCACGGTCGGGAACCGGCCGAGTGGGCGGCGTACGCGCGAGCCGATGTGGCGCGGTTCGAAGCGGCCAAGGCGATTGTCGGAGGCTCGCTGTACGTCATCGGTGGCTGGTACGCCGCCGGCCCCAAGGCGACGCTCCGCGTCGACGCCCTCGATCTCAAGACCGGCACCTGGACACGCAAGCATGACATGCCGACCCCGCTGACGCATGCGGACGCCGTGGTCATTCGCGACACCCTATGGCTGGCGGGAGGGTTCGAGGGCGATCATCCCGGCCTCGCGACCGCCAAGGTGTGGCGGTATGTGCCGGCTGCCGACGCTTGGATACCTGGCCCGCCGCTGCCGGCACCGCGAGGTGGTGGTGCCTTGGTGGCAATGGGTGACACACTGCACTTCCTCGGTGGCTGGCTGCCCGACCGCACCACCGATTCACCCGATCACTGGACCCTCGTCATCGGAGAAAGCCTCTGGCACGCCGCGGCATCAATGCCGTTGCCACGCGGGCATCTCGTCGCGGTGCCGTTCGCGGGTCGGATGTATGCCATCGGTGGAGCGCTATCCCACGATCCGGCTCCAGTCGACGTCGGTGAAGTCCACCGGTACGATCCAGCCACTGATCGATGGGACACCCTCGCATTGGCTCCGTTCGCGGTATCCCATGTTGAACACAGCACCTTCGTGCTCGACGGGAAGATCATCGTCATCGGTGGGCGCGCCCGCCCGCAGGGGCGCGAAGATCTCGATGACGTGCTGGCGTTCGATCCAGCCACCAATGCCTGGAGCCACCTGGGCCGCCTGCCGCTCCCCGTAATCGGTCCCCTCGCATTCGCGATTGGCGATACCGTCGTCGCGGGGTTGGGTGCCGCTGACGGCATCCAGCGGTTCAATCCGGTATTGTGGCGCAGGCAGATGCACGACGTCTGGATTCGCGGCGACTCGATGCCGGTCGCGTTGGGAGAGGTCGCCGGCGGCGTCATCGGACGCAAGCTGTATCTCGTCGGCGAGGGCGATCCACACACCTTGGTCTACGATCTCGCCGCAGGCACTTGGGACGAATTGACCGCAGCTGCATCGCGCCCGGCCGCGGGCGATCACCATGCGGCAGAAACATTCGACGGCAAGCTCTGGTTGTTCGGCGGACTGACCCATGATGCGGACGGCGCCGTCCAGATCTATGATCCCGGCATCCGCGAATGGCGGTTTGGGCCACGGATGCCGTTCGCGGGCGGCTTGAGTGCATCGGCACTGATTCACGGGCGGTTCTACGTGGCGGGTGGCATCGTTGGCGACACGACCACCGCCGCTGCCGCGGTGCTCGATCCCGCAACCATGACCTGGTCTGCCATCGCCCCGATGCCCCGCCCGCGCAATCACACGGCCTCGGCCACGGATGGGGAACGCCTCTTCGTGTTCGGCGGACGCGGGCCCGGCAGCGGGGACGCGAACGTGGTGGCGGACGGGTACGCGGATGTGCAGATCTACGACCCCCGCTCCGATACCTGGATCGTAAGCGACGGATCGAGCGGCGCACCACAACCACTACCCCAGGCACGGGGCGGCATGGGGAAGGCGGTCTGGTTGAATGGCGAGTTCTGGGTGATCGGAGGTGAAACGGTCTCTGGGGCCGGGGCCACGAAAGGGCACACCTTTACTCGCGTCGACATCTACAACCCGCAGGTGAACAGCTGGCGCGCCGGACCGCCGCTGCCGACCGGTCGGCATGGAATCTTTCCCGTGACGGACGAGGGCAGGATTGTGGTCGCGGGTGGAGGAACCGTCGCGGGTGGCAGCGATTCCCGTCACGTGGACGTGATCTGGCCGTCACGGAGGCGCTGAAGGCGGCATCCACTTGCAGGCGCGATCCTGCGCCCTGGAGCGATGGTTTGAGGATTGGGATGTTCACGCAGACGTACCCCACGGTGTCTGGCGAGGGTGGCATCGGCAAGTACGTTCGCGAGTGCGCCACGGCGATGTGCCTGAGTGGGCACGAGGTGCACGTACTCACTCCTGGCATGGGACCGTGCACCGCGGATGGTGCGGTGACCGTCCATCGGTGCCCGGCGGACTGGTCGCAGATGCTCGACCGGGTCCATCCCGGGGCAGGGGCCTGCTGGCGGGTCGGCCGGGCCATGTTGAAGTTGGTCCGACAACACGGCCTCGAAGTCGTGGAGTTTCCCAACTGGGAAGGACTGGCCCTCTACTTCGCGTGGCGGCGTCCGGTACCCATGGTGGTGCGGTTGCACACCTCCTCGCTCGAGACCATCGCCATCGACGGGTTGGCGCTTACCCGTACCCGCAAGGCGGACATCCGGCGCGAACGCCTGAGCGCCCGGATGGCCGATGTGCTGGTTACACATTCCCAGTCGCATCGGTTGGTGATGGCGGACGAATTGCGCGTCGATTCCGACGAGATTCAGGTGATTCCCCACGGAATTGCCCCCGCCTCCGCACGAATTGATCCGCGCGATCGCGACGCGCAGACGGTCGTATACCTCGGTCGGCTGGAGCACCGCAAAGGGACCATCGATCTGTTGCATGCCGTGCCCCTCGTGCTGCGCGAGTGTCCGGACGCGGTGTTCGTATTGATCGGCGTCGACCGACGGCACTGCCCCGGCGGCCGGACCCACGCAGAGTATCTGCGGGATGAATTCCTGCCCGAGGTGCGACGCCGCGTCAAGCTGCTCGGCCACGTGCCCGACGCCGAGGTCGAGACCTGGCTGCGTCGGGCGACCCTCTTTGTCGCGCCGTCGTTGTACGAATCGTTCGGCCTCATCTTTCTGGAGGCGATGCGCTGGGGCACTCCGGTGATTGGAACCCGGGCCGGCGGGATTCCTGAAATCGTTGACGACGGGCACACCGGCCTGCTGGTACCACCGCGTGAACCGGAGTCTCTTGCGGCGGCCATCATCGCGTTGCTCCGCGATCCGGCTCGGCGCCAGGTCTTGGGCGATGCAGGCCGTCTGCGCTGCGAAACCAGGTTTCGAGCCAGCAAATGGGTCACCAGGTGGTCGAATTGTACGGCGATGCGATCAACCGGCGCGCCCAGCGATGACCGCCGAACACGGGATGGTGAGCGTCGTAATCCCGACCTACAACTACGGGCGGTTTGTCACCGAAGCGGTTGATTGCGCGCTCAACCAGACCTATCGCCCCCTCGAAGTGATCGTGGTTGACGACGGAAGCACCGACAACACTCGCCCGCTTCTGGCGCCCTACCTCGATCGCATCCGATACGTCCATCAGGCCAACAAGGGACTCTCAGCGGCCCGGAACACGGGCATCCGGCACGCCCAGGGCCAGTGGGTGGCGTTCCTCGACGCTGATGATCTCTGGCATCCGGATAAGACCAGGGTGCAACTCGATCTGGCCGGGATTGATGCATCAGTTGGGTTGGTCGGTTCGCCGTACTGCACCGCCATGCCAACGGCACTCCCCGATCGCCCGGCGACCCGGGTAATTGGAATCCGCGATTTTCTCTTCGGTGTTCCTATTGCCCCGTCGGCGACTCTGGTCAGGCGGGAGGCCTTCGAATTGGTGGGAGACTTCGACGAAACACTCTCGTCGGTGGAGGACCGGGACATGTGGCTGCGATTGTCCGTCGCGGTGAACTGCCTGCAGGTTGCCACTCCCTGCTGGCGGTACCGTGATCACCCTGGGCAGATGAGCCGCAATGCCCAGCGGATGTTCGACAACTATCTGCGGGTGTTGACGAGGTTCTTCTCCGCCCATCCGGAGTTCGCGCCCGACCGTCGATCCGCGCTTGCCTGCATGCATCTGGACGCAGCAATCAGTTTCTTTGCTGAGGGCCGTCGTTCCAGGTCACTCGGCCACTTGATGTCGTCATGGAGCTATCGACCGTGGTCGGTGCCTGTGCGTGGCACCGAACAGGTGGTGCTCCGCTTCAAGCTCGCCGTGAAGATCGTCATGGGGGCGGCCCTGTTCTCACGGCTGCACTGGCGCGGCCCGGCATGACGGCGATGGGAATCGAAGGCGGGGGTGACATGGTGGCCCAGTGTCCGGACGAGATCGACATCAGCGTAGTCCTCTGCACCCGCAACCGCGCCGCCTCGTTGCGCGAGACGCTGGAGTCGGTCAGTCGGTTGCCAGTACCACCCGGGAAAGCGGTCGAGATGCTCGTTGTCGACAACGGATCTACTGACGGCTCGGCGGAGGTGATTCGCGAGTTCCAGTGGCCGGGCGTGGCTGTCCGCCGTCTGTACGTGCCCGAACCGGGGGTAGCGCGAGGTCAGAACTCGGCGATCGGTCAGGCGCGGGGGCGAGTCATCCTGTTCCTCGACGACGATGTTCGCCCGCCGCAGGATTGGCTGGCCCGGTTGAGCGAACCCGTCCTGTCCGGTCAGGCGGACGCCGTTGGCGGTGGAGTCCTCATCCCGGAACAGGTCAAGCCGCCGTGGGTCAGGCCCGAGCACGAAGAGTGGCTCGCGTCAACCGCCCACTGGGAGGCGACCCGCGAACCGGTGCTCGTCGGCGCCAACATGGCGATCGGCCGCCACGTGCTCCGGGCCATCGGCGGTTTTGATGAGGACGTGGCGTGGGCCCCCGATACGATGGTGTCGTACCGGCTGGTCGCGGCCGGCTTCAAGCTCCTGCTCCGGCACAACATCGTCATGGAGCACTGGGTTGAGGCAGACCGATTCACGCGGGCGGGGCTCGCACGTCAGGCGGGCCGCCGCGCCAAGTTTCATGCCTATTCGGTGCACCATTGGGAGGGCCACCGGATCCGCTGGCCACATCTCCGCTGGGTTGTCGCAATACTGCGACTGGCGGCTCACCGCGCGACCCTGGGGCGATTGACCGACGCGAACCTGGCCATGCCCGAGATGCGCATGATGCAGTGGGTTGCGTTCTGGCCGTCATATATCCGTCGCCGCGATGAGCCGCGTCGCTTCATCATGATCGACGGGGTGATGCGCCGGCGGGATTCCAACCCCTAGCGCCCGGCTGCCAACTCGTTGCCTATCCTCCAGGGGTCGCCATGGTGCCCGCCCATCTTGGAACCGTTCTCGCGGAGCCGCTACCTTTCCCCGATGCCCTCCACCGGCTGCCGGTGATCGTCCTGGTGATTGGCGCGGCGGGTCTCGCGGGGCCGGGATTCAACCTGGTGGGCGATGGATTGCGGGAGGTGCTGGATCCTTCATTGGGGCGGGGGAGATGAGCGAATTCGAAGACCTGCGGCGAACGGAGTTCGCCGCCCTCAACGACGGCGGCGTCTTCCTCAACAGCGCCAGCGTTGGGCCGATGCCGGCCCGAAGCGTGGCGATCCTCGCCGCCTGCAACCGCGATCGCGCCCGGCCGGGACTTTGGCCGGTGGAGCGGATCAACACCATCCTCAACGAATCACGTTGGCTCGCCGGGCGACTGATCAACGCCGGCGAGGACGAGATCGCCTTGATGCCGAACACGACCACCGGACTGAACATCGCGGCGCACGCGCTGCCGCTGGGGCCCGGGGATGTGGTGCTGACCTTCGACAAGGAATTCCCTTCGGTCATCACCGCCTGGTTCGGGTTGCGGTCGAAGGGGGTTACCCTCGAGCGCCTCCCGCCGACGCCCGAAGGGTGGCCTGATGAGGAGGCGTTGCACCAGCGACTGGCTGACCCGGCGGTCAAGGCGGTCTGCGTCTCACTGACGCAATTCAGCAATGGCTACACCATCGATCTCGCGCGGCTGTCGCGGCGCACACGCGACCTTGGCAAGTGGCTGATCGTCGATGCGATCCAGGCCATCGGTCAGGTCCCGGTCGACGTGCAGGCCACGCCGGTTGATTTTCTTGCCTGCGGGGCACAGAAATGGCTCTTGTCGCCATGGGGAACCGGTTTTCTCCATGTCCGGCGAGAACTCTGCCAGCAGTTCGAGCCGACTTTCGCGGGTTGGGCAGCGTTCCAGGGAACAGATGATTACAGCCAGCTGACCGCCTACAATCCGCAACCCGTGGCCCGATGCCCGGCGCTTCGAGCTGATTACCTTGGCAGTGCAGGACTTCGCGGCGATGAACGCATCGCTTGGGTTGATCCTGGGTGTGGGAGTCGACAAGATCGAGACGCATTGTAGGTCATTGCATGGGCCGTTGGTCGAGTGGGCGATGAAGTCTGGCGGCCGAATCACCTCACCTGTCGGGTCCCGAAGGTCGGCGATCATCTGTGTCCAGCCGCGTGGCGACCTGACCGAGGTGCATGCTCGACTCAGGGCGGCCGGGGTGCAGTGTTCGGTGCGGGAGGGGGCGATCCGGGTGAGTCCGCATCTGTTCAATACCACCCGGGAGATGTCAGACGTCGCCCATCTCTTCGATCACCCCGATCGGCGGAATGGAGGCTGAGCGATTGCGGAAGCTCCAGGGTGACTCGCCTCACGGAAGCATCAGCCGAGCGAAACCTTCGATCGATGGGTCCACGGTGAAGATGCATGCCAAACTTGGCTTGAGCCGAATCCACCCTCGGACTGGACCGCCGATCGGGGGCCCTCGGTGCGACGCGTAGCCAGGCACGCACGGCGCATGGCAAAGGTGATTCTGCCGGCACCGATTCGACGATTCGTCCGATCTGCCCACCGCAGATTCGTCTTCCGGCGTGCGATGAAGCTCTTCTTGAAGAGTCCCATCGCTTGCGCGTATGAGGGAAACGGAGTTCTTCTCGATTTGGTCTACGGCTGGGGCAATGAGTCGTGGAGTGCCCGGGATGAGTACCTCGCGGCGTGCATCGTGCGGGCTGAATCCGTTGCGGGGCCGATCCTTGAGTGTGGCTCGGGACTCTCAACAATTCTGATCGCAGCGACAGCAAGCAGCCGAGGCCAACCACACTGGGTGCTTGAAAACTCTCCCGAGTGGGCGGCGAAGGTGCAGGAGCATCTTACCCGCTACTGCCTCACCTCCGTGGTACTCTGTACGGCACCTCTCAGGGACTATGGCGAATTCATGTGGTATGATCCTCCTTTGGACTCCATGCCGGAGCACTTCGCGCTTGTGATCTGCGACGGCCCACCTGGAGATACGCGAGGCGGGAGGTATGGCTTGGTGCCGACCATGCGAAGCCGGCTCAAGGCCGGGTGTGTCATCCTGCTTGATGACATGGAGCGTGAGTCGGAGTCTGCCATTGCCGGACGTTGGAAGCTGGAACTCGGCGCCAGGGCAACCCTGCGCGGCTCGACAAAGCCCTTCGTCGAATTGGAAATCAGGGAACAGCAACGATCAGCGTAGGAACAGCACCCTTCTCATTCTCTGTGGCTGGGTCCCGGAATCTGAGTCCGCCCGGAAGGAGTGAACGCCACGGGCACATCACTCCGGGACTGGATGCCCATGGACAGGGCCAAGGCTGGAGGGCTGGTCGCCTTGAGGACGGACTCTTGTCCGATGCAAGCCATGCAAGGCAGCGCGGAGATGCGACTCACACTGCTCCCCTCTGAGCGAACTTCGTGAGGCCGGACGGAAACGACACATGCCAACAAGCAGTCATTCGATTGGCATGGGCCTCAAGCGCTAGTAGCGGGTCGATCCACCACTGCCACTTCAACAGAAGTCTTGGTGAGATAGAGGACATCATGTATCCAGAGAAATACTTTGTTCTGACTTTGTTTGCTAGTCTCAGTGCCACCAGGCCATTGCATTCCGAACGAAGTTGCGACAGTCGTGCCAATCGGAGACGATCAACTTGAGCTCGAGAGACTCGTGGCCAATTGGATGGAATTCTCCTCGTGCTCGGGAACGAATGGAACTCGGGCCAGAAACGAGCTAAGCACTGCGATTGGAACGTGTCATCGCCAAATCGTGAAGAAGCGAACCGGGAATACTGAAGGGTCGTCCCAACATGGTCCAGATCCAAGAACGGAAACACCGGAATGCAGCCGATCGGCAGAAGGTGATGGGTCCATAGTGCGGTACATCGGGCGGCCCGGTTGAGAATCAAGGCGATCAGGCTACAGTTCCTATTCGGTGGCACAATCTCAAGAAAATTAAATAGCGAGTGCCGGGCTTCCTCAAGCGAAGCCCAGTGTTTTTCGCGGAGAATTGAACTTCCCGTCGAGGGAATGGTGTCCTCGACGATTGCGTTGAGTCGCTCCGATTCGGCAATCGCGTCATACTTTGCAAGGTAGGTCTCCGTATTGCCTAGCAGGCTGCTGAAAAACTCCGCCTGAGCCGTGGCACTGCATGCGGTGATTTCGTATTTTGTATCATCTCCAGCCGCGAGTCCGCGATGCGTGGTGCCGATCCGCAGCAGCCGGTGCTCTTCAGTTACCTCTCCATCGAAGACCGGATTCCCCCCGACCACCCGCTGCGGGTGATCCGCCAGCTGGTCGAGCCGATCCTGGCCGATCTCTCGCCCCAGTTCGCCGCGCTGTACTCCAGCACCGGCCGGCCCTCGATCCCGCCCGAACAGTTGCTCCGGGCGCTGCTGCTGCAGGTGCTCTACACCGTGCACAGCGAGCGCCAACTGATGGAGCAGCTCCAGTACAATCTGCTGTTCCGCTGGTTCGTCGGGTTGAATCCGGACGACGCCGTGTGGGTCCCGACGGTGTTCACGAAGAACCGCGACCGCCTGCTCGCCGGCGACCTCGCCACCGCGTTCCTCCAGGGCGTGCTGGCTCAGGCCCAGACGCGGCACTTGCTGTCGGACGATCACTTCACCGTCGATGGCACCCTGCTCGAGGCCTGGGCCAGTCAGAAGAGCTTTCGCCCGCTCGACGACCCGACCATCCCCCCGTCCGATGACGACCCGGGGAATCCCAGTGTGAACTTCCGCGGCGAGCGGCGGTCGAATGCGACGCATCGCTCGCTCACCGATCCCGATGCGCGACTCACGCGCAAGGGCCGGACCGGGGCGACGCTGTGTCATCTGGCCAGCGTCTTGATGGAGAACCGGCACGGGCTGGTGGTCGCCACCGATGTGCGCCCACCGGGCTATGAGGCGGAACGCGACGCGGCGCTGGCCTTGATTCGCACCCGGGTACCGCGCGCGCGGCGCCGCACGCTGGGCGCCGACAAAGGCTACGATAGCGAGGGCTTCGTCACGGAGCTTCGCGTGACCGGCGTGACGCCGCATGTGAGCCCCAAGGTGCATGCCCGGCGCCTGCGCAGTGCGATTGATGGTCGGACGACCCGGCACCCCGGCTTCACGATCAGTCAGCGGAAACGGAAGCGGGTCGAGGAAATCTTCGGCTGGGGCAAGACCATCGGCTTGCTGCGCAAACTCCGACATCGCGGTCGGGAAGCGGTGCACTGGATCTTCACCTTCACGACCGCCGCGTACAACCTGGTGCGCATCCGCACGCTGATCCAGGCGGGCGTGTGTGCTTGAGGGGCGCCACGTGGGTGCCGGAGCGTGCCACCGGCCCCAACAAGGCGGCGGGAGCCCCCCACAGGGACGCGCCCACGGCGTGAGCGCGGGTCCAGACGACCGGAGCGACAGAATCACTTCGCAACGCCTCGGTTTTTCAGCAGCCTGCTAGGCATCCATCGCCCGATCAGCGGCTACCGGGACTCCCCGAAGAGGGGGGCTTTCGAATGGCAGGTCTCACCATGCCGGAGAAGCTCATCGCTCGGTACTCCCCCGGGATCTACGTTTTCACCATAGCTTACTACATGTCGCTCTGTCGGGCGGAACTCCGTTTCCTCTACGAAACGTCGGGCGTGCTACTTTGCGGTGCTCGTCGCGGCCTCATTCGCGGCGGCACCAGACGTTCCTTCCCAGTCGGCAGAGGCTAGGGGTGTTTCGAGTATCTCAAATGGACCGCTAGGGTTGGCATCGACGAGCGTGTGCTTGAGGACGATTGTGATAGCTGACATTCCGGGGGAATGGGAGGAGGAGTGTTGAAGAAACTGATCGCGATGCGAAGGAAGCACGGACTTCGCAAAGGTGTTCGGCGCGAGTTTGCTCTCTGGAAGAACCGATACCTGGCTCCCACGACGACAGCTTCCATCCGGCGGACTCTTCTGGACCTGGGAGTGGGGACTGGCGACTTGGTGATGGTCCATTCAGCCTTCAGTCGGATCGGGTACGTCCGCGGTGGCACAACCGCGTTGCTGGCTGCGCTGCGTGAGGTCGTGGGTCCTGATGGAACACTGGTGATGCCGTCCTTTCCATTCAACGACCCGGCGGTCGAGTATGCCAAACGGGGAGAGGTGTTCGACGTTCGGTCGACCCCCGCACGGATCGGGCAGTTGCAAGAGGACTTTCGCCGATCGACCGGAACGATACGAAGCCTTCATCCGACTCACCCATATTGCGCGAATGGTCCATTGGCGACATGGCTCCTCGCTGGGCACCACTTGCGGCTCAATCCCTTCGGGCCGGAGACTCCTCTGTACCGGTTCGTCGAGCGGGGAGGGAAGTGCCTGCTGCTTGGGGTCGGATTGAAGAACTGCAGTCCGTTCAGGGCCATCGAAGCTCCAGACTCATACCCACACCCCATCTTCGAGGCAAACACCTACCGGTTCACTGTCATCGATGAATGTGGGCATGCCCTCGAAGTCGAAACCCTGGTTCACTCCGGCGCCCTGGCCATGGAACGGCAGAACGAGGTGTTTCGTGAGCCACTAGTGGCAAGAGGGAAGCTCGTCGAAGGAACCTTGGGTCTTGCAGCCTGCATTCTGGTCGATTGTACCGGATTATTGGAGATGATGGCAGAGATGGTGGAGCGAGGTCAGACACCATACTCAAGCGAGGCGCCGCCTACACGCTAGGCAGTCCACTGCTCACGTCAACCGGCTTGTTGCTTGGCGGAGAGGATCTTGGAACGTGCCAAGAGCGTCTGCCTGCGTCCTCCTCCCATTCTGTGGTCCCACTTTCGCCGGGTGAAATGTCCCACTCTGGGGGACCAATCCCGGGGGGTCAGGCCTCCTGCCGGGTGGACCGGCGGGTGCGGGGTGTGATCGGGTCGCGGGTTGGTTGGATCAACTGGGCCAGGTCGGTGTGGTGGCGCATCCGGTAGCTGTTGCCGCGGATGTTGACGAGGTGGCTGTGATGGACCAGCCGATCGATGAGCGCCGCGGCCATGACGTCATCGCCGAAGATCTCGCCCCATTCCTCGAAGCCCTTGTTCGACGTCAGCACCGTCGACGCGCGCTCGTAGCGGCGCGAGATCAGCTGAAAGAAGAGCATCGCGCCGGTGCGACTGATCGGGAGATAGCCAATCTCATCGACGACCAACAGACTGGGAAAGACCAAGCGTGTTCATCCGGTGGAGCAAGCGGCCGGCTTGCTGCGCCTCTTCGAGCGACTGGATCAGGTCGGCGAGCGAGCCGTAGTAGATCCGCCGTCCGCTTTGCGCCGCGGCCACGGCGAGCGAGATCGCCAGATGGGTCTTGCCCGACGCCCGGCGGTCCCAGCAGGATGACATTTTCCTTGCGCTCGATGAAGCCGAGCGTGTGGAGCGAATCGATCTGCTCGCGCTTGAGGCTGGGCTGAAAGGTGAAATCGAAGTCGGCCAGCGTCTTCGCCGCCGGCAAGCGGGAGGAGCGCATGGCCGCCTCCAGCCGGCGATTATTGCGGAGCGCGATCTGCGCCCCGAGCAGCGCCTCGATCGCGGCCGGCGCCTGGAGCGTGCCGCCATCGACGCGCGGTGAGGATCGCATCGAGCGCTTCCAGGGCGCCGGGCATCTTGAGATCGGCGAGTTGCGCCCGCAGGCGCTCGCGCACCGAGGGCGCGTCGTGGCTCATCAGCGCCACCCCCGCGAGCTGCGTCATACACACTCAGCGGGCGCCGCTCGACGCGTGACCGGTGCGGCAGCCCGGCGGGGCGCGGCGACGACCGGGCGTCGCGCGGCCGGCAGGACGAGCGGCTGATAGGGCCGCGGGGCCAGCGGGTGCAGGACGGCCTGCTCGTCGCGCTCGAACCGGTCGGCCGGTCGCTCGTGCGTCGTCCCATGGACCCGCACATTGGCCACGGTGTCGAGCCAGGTGCGGCGCTGCGCGTCGAGATCCTCATCGCCGAGGAACTCGCGGCCGTACAGGAAATTGCCCCGCACGTAGCCGATCGGCCGCTCGACTTTGCCCTTGGTCTGGGCGCGATAGGGACGACACGACCGGATGCGGAACCCCCAATGCGCGGCGAAGCGCAGGAACTCCGGATTCTCCAGCACGCGCCCACCCTCGGGCCGGCGGTCTTCGACGATCACCGCTTCGAGCTGATCGAAGAGGAGCTCCGATGGCACGCCGCCGAAGTAGGCGAACGCCTCCTCGAGGCCGCGCATCAGTGTCCGCATCGTCTGCTGGGGATAGAAACGCAGCCAGAGCAGGCGCGAGTAGCCGAGCACGACCAGCAGGGCGTAGCGCTTGCCCCACGGAAAGAGGCACTCGGCGAAATCCACCTGCGCCTGGTGGCCCGGCGGCGTCTCGAAGCGCACGATCGGCTCCGGCTCCGGACGCGGCCGGACCTGGTGCACGAACTGCTTCAGCTGCGTGTAGCCGCCGGGGTAGCCGGCGGCCCGGCACTCCTCGAACAGGCGCACCGCGGACAGCTCGGGGTAGGTGGCGAGCCGTTCGCAAATGATCCGGTGGGAAGCTCAGTTCCCTGACTCTCTCTCCCGGAATGCTGCCTGCACTCCCGCTCGAGGCGAACGATGTGGTATCGGGTCCGCTGAAACGCCATGCCCCATCGGCGGCGGCCCGAGCCAGTGCAAGCCTCAAATCCTTTGCAGGAAGGGCAACAAGTCGGTCCCCGTTCACGCTGTGAAGCTCGCTTCAAGCGACAAGGCGTCAACCAGGAACTTGGTGGCCCAGTTCAGGATCCTCAGCCTGCCATAATCGCCCCAGACCGGCCAGGATCCCGCGACCCCGCCGCAAAGTCTGGGATCCGGATTTCGCACGTCGTGTCTGGCCATCAAGTAACGGTTCACTCGGTGGGACGCCAAACGGTACTTCTTCTCACCCGTCAGCATGAACAGCTCGCCCCAGACGATCGAGGTCTGTGCTGATCCAGTCAGGCAACACCAATCAACAGCGGCAGAAAATGTAGCGGTTTGTCGGCCAGGAATGTGGCCATCGGGCCGCATGATCCCAATCTGCGCGTCGGCCAAGCGCCTCGCAGCCGATATCAGGTCGGACCGGCCAGTGAGCTTTCCGATCCCAATCAGTCCCTGCATTGTGTAAGCCAGGGTGTGAAGTAGCGGTGCCAGCGGATCGGTGAGGCAGCAGTCCGGGAACCAGCCATTGCTTGCCTGGCGCGAGATGCAATGCTCGGCGTTGCGTAACGCCGCCTCGACATAGCGGTCGTCGCCGAGCGTGACTCCCGCTTGGCAGAGTCCCCACGCGGCCTTGACATTGTACAGCGTTGATCCGGGCTTTGCGAATTCCGAATTACCGCGAATCCAGTTTCCTTCCTGCCCCTGAATCGAAACCATCCAGTCCGCAGCGCGTCTCGCGGCCACGCTGAAACGGTCCTCCCGCGTCCGCTCGATAAGGGCACACCAGCCGAGAAGCACCATGCCGGTATTGAAGATCGCTGGCGTCGGCTCACTGTTCAGTTTGCCGCCCATGACGGCACCTTCCGGGAGTTGGACCGCTATTTCCCAGTCCCCCATGGCGACGGCTCGCTCGAGAAGATCGCGCTCGCCGGTAACGTCCGCTTGCTCGACAAATGTCTGGCAGACGTACCCGGTAGTCTCAGGGTAACTGAGGTCGAAATCCTGGCCGAACTCCACGCCGTAGGAGACGCCTCGATCGTTCCCGGCATCCTGGGCGCGTTTCAGCCACTCGAGGCCAGCCCGGAGATGGTGTTGGAGGTCCAAGTCGTGAGCGTCAGGCGAGTACAGAGGGGCGAGGTGGCGTCTTTCCTGCCACCGAATCCAAGAGTATTCGAACCGGCGCTTGAGTCTTCGTACGGGATTGAGCATCAACGAATTCCCCAAAACTCGAGATATTCTCGATCGGTCGGTCTGTTTCCGAGTCCCCGTACTCGGGATGATCAGCTCCGCCTGAAACGGATGCACTCCTCAACGGCCGGGGTTGCGAATCTGAGCCCGCGATCAGGGGAACCTCCCTGAGGTCCAGCACCAGATCCACCTGTCCTCCCCGCAAGCCCTGTTCGAAGCACCGATGCCGGGAAGGTCGTCATGCCGGGCCCTGCTCCGTCTGCTCGGACCGCTTTGCCAAGACGGCGCGCAGTGCTGTGTCGAGTCGTTCCGCGCCTGCACGGCGAGAAAAGTCTCCCACCCGTCGGGAGTCTCCGCGGGCAGCCTCGGGGGACAGCGTGTCGATGAGTTCCCTGAGCGCGGTGAGCACGGCCGCCGGATCCTGAGGCGCGGCGATGCGGTGCACTGTTCCACTCTCCCGGAGGACTTGAGCAGTGTCGCTGTCCGGCTCAGCCAAGGCGAGGATTGGCCGGTGAGCTCCGAGATACTCATAGAGCTTGGCCGGAACGCCGATTCGCCGACCCGGGGAATCAAAGAGACAGAGGATGTCGGCGTCGGCCATCTGCTGGCAGGCCAGGTCGTAGGAAACCTGGCCCAGGCTCTCAACAAGGCCGCTGAGGTCGGGATCCATCATCCACTCAGCGCCCTCTTCGCCTCTGGCCGGGACGCGGCCGGCCAGAATGAGACCAACGTCCTTGCCCACGGCGCTCAGCGCGTGGACGGCCCGCAACAGGATGGTGGGGCTGCGGCCGGCGTAGATTTCTCCGATGTGGACGAGTCGGATCTTGCTCTTGGAGTCGCCCGTCCGGTTCCTGGCTGGAAAAGCCTCGGGGTCAAAGCCGTTCGTCACGATCATCATGTCGGCTGCGCGCTGGGGGTAGGCGGTCGTCATTGCCGCCAGGGCATTCGGCGCGTTGGCGATGATCAGGTCCGCGGCGGACATGGCCTCTTGTTCTGCTCGGGCCTGGAGCCGGGGCCGACGTTCCTTCCTCCAGGATCCGGCCATCCAGGGATCCCGGAAATCAGCTGCCCAGACCATACCGAACTGTCGCCGCAATTCGAGACCGACCAGGTGCACCGAGTGCGGGGGGCTGGAGGTGAGAATCACATCGGGTTGCCACTTCACCACGATCTCGGCTCCTGCCCGTACCGCCGGCTTCACCCAGGCGCCTCGCGCTTCAAAGAACGTGTAGCTTAGGCTGAGCCGGGCCCTGAGCCGGGCCACTGGTCCAAGAGTGTAGGGCACTTCGTCCACCACCACGCCGGCAGGGATCTTCTTGGTCAGTTCGTGATCGACGGGCTCAAGGGGTGCCTGGCCCGGGCAGAGTACCCTGACATTCCATCCGAAGGCCGGCAGATGCCTGGCGAACCCCAGAAGCCGGAATGTCCCGCTGGCAGCGCATGGTGGGAAATGGTGCGTGATGATCAGAATGCGAGGATGCTCCGGAAGGATTGGTCGTTCCCCCTGCTGCCCGGCGATCAGCTGCCCTGTCTGAGTGTTCAATTGTGCTCCTCAATTGCCGCCCACCGCGGCTTGGTTCCGCAAACACGAAGGCCGTGCAGTAGTTCTCCAATGTCGGTCTGACGGCAGACAGCTTGGCGTGTCGGATGCTACCCTGTCATGAGACGTGCATTCATTTGCACCTGTCCCCGGAAAGGTGAGCGCGTCAGTACGGAGACCGCGGCGAATGCCGAGCGCCCAATCATCGTACGCCGTCCAGCATCCCATGCAGAGAGCTGGACTCCGTAGCTCCCGGCAGGAAGATTCAGGTCGAGGGTGATCGGCATCCTCACTTCGCCGATCGGTTGCTCAGCGATGCCGAGCTCGCTCAGGTTCAATTGGTAGACGACGGCGTTCGTCGCAATGTTTCTCACATTGAGCGTGACTTCCACTTGGGGTGGCAGGGGAGCTTCTCGCAGGACGAACCGGAGATCCGCCTGGACGCTCTCTCCGGAAGTCTGGCTCCCTTTCCAACGCGGCTCGACACCGATCAGTGCGATTGGCGCTGCCGGATCGCCGATCGCCTCTTCATTCAGCTGGGGAGCAAGGTACTTCTCGATGGCTTCCCGAGGGTCTCCCACGAAGCGACAGCTTCCGGTTTCGAGAACGAGGCAGCTGTCGCACAGCTCCGTGATGCGCTCGAGTTGATGCGAGACAATCACCGCGGGAATCTGGCCACGTACCAATTGCTTCAGGCGGTCAAATGCCCGCTGCTGGAAGCTGGCATCGCCCACCGAGAGCACCTCGTCTACGACAACGGCCTCCGGCTCGAGATGGACCGCAATGGAAAATCCGAGACGGGCGTTCATTCCGCTGGAGTATCGCTTGACCGGTGTGTCGATGAACTCCCCCACGCCGGAGAACTCCACAATCTCGTCAAAGCGTCGCCTGATGTCTGCCCGGGGCATCCCCATGATGGCCCCCTGAAGGAAGACATTCTCCCGGCCAGTCAGGTCCTGGTGAAACCCCGCGGCCACCTCGATCAGCGATCCCACCCTGCCCGTCAGGATGCCGCGCCCCTTGGTCGGCTGGAGGATCCCCGTCAGGATCTTGAGCGTGGTCGATTTCCCTGCCCCATTGCCCCCGATGATCCCGAGGCACTGCCCAGGACGGACGTCGAAGGACACATCACGCAGCGCCCAAAAGGCGCCACTGGCTTCCGTGTCAGGTCTTCCCTTGCGCCCCAGCAGTGCCCGCGCCGCCGCGGGAATCATGTCGCGGAGTGAGTCGTGGGCAGGCCCCCGACGGAACTGTTTCCAGACGTTCTCGAAGGCGATCCTGCCGCGGGAGGTCTTCATTCTCAGTACACCTCTGCGAACCAGGCGGCTCCGCGGCGAAAGACACTCAGACCAACTCCGAGCAGCACGAACGTTCCGACCACGGGTGCAATCAAGTCCGTTGGTTGCCACAGGATGCCGGCAGAGGTGAGGTGGTGGGATGTGAGCCCCATGCCACGGGTCAGGGAAATGTCAATTCCCACCAGGATGCCGGCAAAGGGATTCGCCATGAGCAGAGTGCGGGCCAGTCCGTGAAACTGCGTGGGGTCATACACGACCGGCATGAAGAAGAGGCCGAAGGTGAGAAACACCTGGACGATGTACTTGACATCTCGGAAGAAGATGTTGGCCGCCGCGAGAAGAAGCGAGATCCCGATGACCAGCAACACCAGGAGGAAGAGGAGTACCGGGAACCAAAGGGCCGAGAGGCGGAGTGTCATCCCGAGAAACGGCAGGGCAAGGCCAATGACCACCAAACCGATCAGTGCGTCGAAACATTGCGTCAGAATTGCCGCGACTGGAAGTACCTCCCGGGGGAAGTAGATCTTGGTGACAAGCTGGATGTTGCTGAGCAGACTCTGGCTGCCGAAGTTGAGTCCGCCAGCCACGAACCCCCAGACCCAGGCCTTGATCGCCATCGCCGCGAGGGGCGGAGCGTCGGCGCTGCCTGGCTTGAACGCGACCGCCCTGAGGACCAGGCTCGCGCCCATGGTGAGCAGCGGCAGGAGGATTGCCCACCCGAACCCCATGATGGCTTGGCGATACCGGACACTGATATCCCGCCGCACGAACTGGAAGAGCAGTTCCCGGTATACCAGGAGATCACGCAGGACGACGCGAAGGGTCACTAGTTCGGTACCTTGGGCTGGGGTTCACGTGGGGCAAGCCGGCTCATCCAGCAGCAAGAATAAGGCCGGAACGCCTGCCTGCGGTATGCCTGTGCGAGTTGCCCTCCGGGGGCCCCCTGGAGGGAGGGGTCGGGGCCGTGAGGGTCAGGCAAGGTCGTGGGCCCCGACCTCCGTTGGAAAGCGAACGTCCAGTGAAGGTGCAATGAGTCTCGAGCCGTCGGCCGGGCCTTTCAGAAGTGCCGGGGCGAATCTCCTTGCTGAGGTCGTAGGCCTCCGACGAGTTGTGAATTCACGGGGTCACCACCCCCACCATCTTCACCACCTCGAAGTCCCCCGCTTTCACCTGCTTGAGCAGATTGTCGAAGTCGTTGTTCCACCGCGGGTCGATCGTTCCGGAGACGTAGAAGTCACCGCCGTTGTCGGCCACGATCAGGCCGTACTTCTTGAGTGCCCGCAGGATCACCTGCATCGGGGCAGGATATCCTGAAATGTCGAAGCTGGCGCGGAGCCGCACCCGCATCCCCATTGGCGGATAGAGCGGATTGGTGGATGAACTCGCGTAATGTGTCGCCGGAGGGATGTAGCCCCTTCGGGTATGAGTGATGGTCATCCGCAGCGCGTGAGTGATTTCGCCCTGCTCGTAGACCTCATCGTACCGGACCAGGCCTGGAAAGATCGGCAGTCCGGCCGCATCGGCGGAGGTCCATCCCGCTGGCCGCTGGGTGCCGTTGGTCAGGTCGAAGATCGCGCCTGACCCGGCGGTCCATTCTCCCAGGCCGTCCGGGTGGCAGAGAGAACAGCTCGTAGAGCTTCCACTCATCGCGGTGAATCACCAGCAGGTGGGCATCGCCCGTCACCGTTCCCCTCGATCGGAGGATTCGGCGGAATGGGGTACGGCCCCGGATCGCTCTCATTGGCGTAGTGAAAGACGGGTGATACCGGGTGATCGGTTCGGTGACGATGACATAGGGAAAGCCCCACGTCGGGCCCCAGTCGGGATGGAAGCTCTTGCTGGCCCGATCAGCGCCAGAATCGCCGTCGAGTTGGGATCGACCTGCGCGGTATCGACCGGCTGGTTCCACGGGTCACTCGCGGGAAAGATCCGCTTGCCGTGGAGCGATGCCCCGACGCCGAGATCCGGGACCGGGCCTCCAGAAATGGCCGTCACGCGCAACGTGTCGAACAGTTTCGCCGGAGAGCCCCTCGCTCCCGCAGCCGTCACGGTGATGGTGTCGACGTAAGTCCCCGGCGCGAGCCCGGTCGCGTTCCGGCTCCAGCGCACCTTGCCGCTCCCGGTGCCGGAAGGGGTGGTGAGGGTGGTCCACGCCTGTCGCTTGGTGGCGGTCCACGACGTGCTGGCCGCACCGTCCCCGGCCAGGGTGACCGTAGCCGAATCGGCTGGGGCGGCACCACCGACCTGGATGCTGACGGCTCGTGCAGCAGGGGCTACCGCCAGCGTCAGCGGTACCGGCGCCGGTACGACATGAAGGGTATCGAACACCGACTTCGGCGAGCCGGCAACCCCACTGGCGATGACGGTGATGGTGTCGACGTACACACCGACCGCGAGCCCCGCAGGGTTGCGCGACCATTGCACCGCGCCGCTCCCCGTGCCGCTCCCCGTCGTCAGAGTCGTCGTCGCGTGCCGACGGGTCGCACTCCAGGCGACGCTCTCGGCGCCAGTCCCAGTGATGGTCACCGCCGCCTCACCGGCGGGTGCCGTGGTGGCGCCCGGCGATGGCGGTGACCGCCGGTCCGATCGGGGCCAGCTCAAGCGTGAGCGGCACCGGCGTCGCGGTGATCGTGAGGGTGTCAAATACCAGGAACGGCGAGCCCGTTGCTCCCGTCGCAGTGATCGTCAGGGTGTCGACATAGCTGCCCACGGCCAGTCCGCTACGTCGCGGCTCCACCGCACCCTGCCTCCGCCGATGCCCGAGCGCTCGCAAGTGTGGTCCAGGCGCGACGTCGCGTGACACCCCAGCTGGTGGTCGCGGCTCCGTCTCCGGTCAGCAGCACGGTGGCGGAGTCGCCCTGGACGCTGGTTCCTTGCTGGGCCGCGCTGTGGTGCCCCACCGGCGTGACGACGAGCACCAGCGGCACCGGAGTAGGTGGTGTGACTCCGTTGCCACCGTTGGCACACGCAAAAGCGGCGAGAAACACCCCCGCCGCCGGACCCGCCGCCCACCACCGTGATGCCATAGGAGTCATCCCTCGAGTCGTAATGCCGCCCAGTTCTTCCTTCCCTTCCGCAACAGCACCACGCCGCCGGGGAGGAGGTCGCTGCTGGTGACGACCGTCGCCTCGGTGGCAACCACACCGTTCACCGAAAAGCCACCGCTGCTCAACCCACGTTGGCATCTCCCTTCGATGCCGCGAGGCCGGTTGCGACCAGTGCGTCGATGATCGGCATCCCGCCATCCAGTCCACCCCGACCGACGGTATGCGATGGGACCTCTCCCGTCACCATCGCGAGCGTCGCGGCGTCGGCGTCGCGCAACTCGCCACCGCCGAAGAGGATCTTCGCGGCGGCGGTCACCCGTGCCACCGCTTCCGTTCCGTGCACCCGCGCCGTGACATCGTCCGCCAGCCGCCGCTGCGCCAGTCGCTGGCCCGGGTCGGCTTCAGGTGCGCCGTCACGACCTCGGCGATCTCCTCCAGCTCAAGAAAGGTGAAGAAGCGCAGCAGCCGCTCGACCTCGGCGTCCTCGACCTGAAGCCAGAACTGGTGAAACGCATACGGCGACGTCTTCGCCGGATCGAGCCAGACATTGCCGACTTCACTCTTGCCGAACTTGTTGCCCGCGCGCGGTCGTCAGCAGCGGCATCACCAGCCCGTGTACCTTCGCGCCATCGCGCCGTGCATGCGAGCTCGATCCCGGCCGTGATGTTGCCCCACTGGTCACTGCCGCCGAGTTGCAGCTCGCAGCCTTCGTGCCGCGCCAGGTGGGCGAAGTCGTGCGCCTGGACCAGCATGTAGGCAAACTCGGTGAACGAGATGCCGTCATCCATCCGCGACTTCACCGACTCCTTCTGCAGCATGTAGTTGACGGTGAAGTGCTTGCCGGTGTCCCGCAGAAACTCCAGCAGGCCCATCGGCTCGAGCCACTCGGCGTTGTTCCGCATCGCGGCACCGCTGCGCGCCGGCTCCGAAGTCGAGGAACTGCGACAGCTGTGCGCGGATCGCGGCGGTGTTCGTCGCCACCGTCTCAGGAGAAAGCATCGGCCGCTCGGCCCGGCGTCCGGAGGGGTCGCCGACCAGTCCGGTGCCGCCGCCGACCAGCACGATCGGCCGGCCGCCGAGCCGCTGCAGCCAGGCGAGCCCCATCACCGGCATCAGCGAGCCGACATGGAGCGAATCCGCGGTGGGATCGAAGCCGCAGTATCCCGGTGATCGGGCCCTTGGCGAGACGCGCCGCGAGGTCCGGCGTCGCATCCTGTAGCATGCCGCGTTCGGCAAGGGTCTCCAGCAGGTTGGCCATATCCGTCCAAGATGCCGGGCTGGCGGGGCAACGTGCAACCTGACCGGCCTCCGGGTACTTTCCCTGCCATGGTCCAAACCCCCAAGCGTCTGCGCGGGTGGTGGCGCGATGCCACTCTCCGCCGGCGGGTCGTCATCGCCCTCCTGGCAGCTGGCGCCTTCGGCGTCATGGCTGTCGTGGGCCTCTGGACCCGTGCCTGCGCCAACGAGCGCTCCTGCCCCTCGGTGGCGGTGTTGCAGGGCTACGACCCAGCCCAGGCGTCGGTGGTCTTCGCCGCCGATGGCAGGCGGCTCTTCGACTTCGGGGCCGAGCGGCGCACCCTGCTCCCGCTCGAGGAGATGGCCCCGGCCGTCCCCGCGGCGTTCCTCGCCATCGAGGACCGCCGCTTCTACCAGCACCATGGGGTGGACTGGTACGGGGTCGCCCGGATCTTCAGGAATCTCGCGCTGCTCCGTCGTCCCACCGGCGCCTCGACCATCACCATGCAGCTGGCCGGCAACATCTTCCCCGATCAGATCAACCGCAACCAGACGGGATTCCGTGGGATTCCTCGGAAGATCAAGGAGATGCACGTCGCGATGGAGATCGAGCGCGCCTATCCCAAGGCCAAGATCCTCGAGCTCTATCTCAACAAGATCTACTACGGCAACGGTGCCTACGGCGTCGAGACAGCCGCCCAGCGCTACTTCGGCAAGTCGGCCCGGACACTGAACGTGGCCGAGGCGGCGATGCTCGCCGGACTGCCGAAGAACCCTCGGGACTACAACCCCCGCACCCATCCTGACCGCGCGGTCTTGCGGCGCAACACGGTGATCGATGCGATGCAGGAGGCCGGCTCGCTCACCGCCGACGAGGCGACGCGCTGGAAGGCCTATCCGATCGTCCTCTCGGCCAAGAGCGACTACAGTGATGTCGGCGGGTATTTCGTCGAGTACGTGCGGCTGCAGCTCATCGCCGCCGGCTTCGGCGACGAGATCAACAAGGGCGGCCTCCGCATCCACACCACCCTCGACGTCGACATCCAGCAGGCCGCCGAACAGAGCCTCGAAGCGCAGCTCGAGAAGATCGAGAACAACCAGGTGCCGCGCCTGCCCAAGTGGAAGCGGGTGAGCTATCGGGATTTCATCGACAAGAAACAACCTGGTGATCCCGAGCCCACCAAATCGCCCTATCTCCAGGGGGCGGCGCTGGTGCTCGAGGCGAGCACCGGCAACATCCTCGCGATGGTCGGCGGGCGCGACTTCGATGACTCGAAGTTCAACCGGATCGTGCAGGCGCTCCGGCAGCCGGGATCGACCTTCAAGCCGATCATGTACTCCGCCGCGATTGAGTCGGGGATGTCTTTCGACGAGATGATGCGAGACCAGGCGGTCACCGTGCCGATGCCCTATGACCAGCCCGATTGGATGCCGGAGAACTACGAGGGCAGATTCACGGATTCGCTCTTGAGTATCCGTGAAGGACTCTGGCGGTCACTCAACAGCATCGCCGTCCAGGTCGGCCAGCGTGTCGGCGAAGAATCGGTCGTGGCCGAGGCTCGACGCTTCGGCATCACCACCCCGATCGATGTCGTGCCATCCATCTTCCTCGGCGGGCTCTCGCTCCATCCGATCGAGATGATCTCGGCGTACACCACCTTCGCGAACCTCGGTTTCCGCACCCTGCCGCGCGCCATTACCCTGGTCGAGGACCGCAACGGCAAGATCCTGCTCAGCCCGGACACGAAGACCTTTCCGGTGCTCGATGCCCAGACCGCCTGGACCATGAATCAGGCACTGCAGGGGGTGATCCGGCACGGCACTGCGCAAGGCGCTGTCTGGAACGCGGGCTTCACGCTGCCCGCCGGCGGCAAGACCGGCACCACCAACGACTACCACGACACCTGGTTCATCGGCTTCACCAAGGACCTGGTAGCCGGCGTCTGGGTCGGCATGGATGACAACAGCGAGATCATGAAGAACGCCCAGGGTGGCATCGTCGCCGCGCCGGCCTGGACCCAGATGATGCTGAGCATTTATCAACGGCGACGCGACCCCGGCAATTGGGAGTTGAACGACCAGTCGCTGGTCTCGGTCGAGATCGACAAGACCACCGGCTTCCGTGCCACCCCGTTCTGCCCGCCCGAAGTGCGCGAAATCAGGCAATTCACCAAGGGGGCCGAGCCCAAGGAGTTCTGCCCGGTGCACACGCCCTTCAAGCCCGGCGGTGGCCGAGGCGGCAAGCCGCCCTCCTGATGCTGCGTCTCTCTGCCTCCTGGATGGTGCCGGTGAGCGGCCCACCGGTCGCCAACGGTGCCGTGCTCATCGACGATCACGGCCGGATCGCTGCCGTCGGCGAGAACGTTGCCGTGCCGATTCCCGAGCATGCGAGCACCGAACACTTTGCCGACGGGATCCTCCTTCCCGGCCTGGTCAACACCCATACTCACCTCGAACTCACCGGCTTCGCCGGCCAGGCCGAAGATCCGGTCTTCTGGGACTGGATCAAGCACATCATTGCGCTGAAAGCGCGACGCTCCGAGGAGGACTTCTTCCGCGCCGCTGAGGGCGGCATTCGAGGCTGCTGGGCAGCGGGGGTCACCACCGTCTGTGACATGGGGAACAGCGGTTCGGTGATCGCTGCCCTGCACGCCCTCAACGCATCGGGCGTTGCCCATCACGAGGTCTTCGACCTCCACAGCGCCGACCCGGATGTGACGATGAAGCGCTTCGGCGGCGAACTGGACCGACTTGCCCAGCACGCCACCGGACGAGTGCAACTCGGCGTCTCGCCACATGCACCCTACACCGTGAGTGGCGAGATCTACCGTCGCACGGCCGAGCTGGCGCGGGCCCATGGAGTACCGATTGCGGTGCACATTGCCGAGGCGCCCGATGAGACGCGGCTGCTGCAAGACTTCACCGGGACGTTCGCCGACTTCCTCCGCGAACGCGGCGTCGGGCCACTCTCCACCGAGCCGATCTCGCCGGTGGCATGGCTCGACCGTCATGGGGTGCTCTCTGCCCGCACCATCTGCGCCCACGTGATCCATGCCGACCTCGCCGATGCCCACCTGCTCCGCCGGCATGGCTGTGCTGTGGCGCACTGTCCCCGCAGCAACCGGCGGCACCATGGCGCCGATGCTCCGGTGCGGCGCTACATCGACCTGGGGATCCCCTTGGGACTCGGGACCGACTCGGAGGTCAGCGTGGCGCCCCCCGACCTGCTGGCCGAGGCGCGAGAGGCCCGCAAGCTGACCGGCTGGACCGCCGCCGAGACCGTCCGGGCGCTGACCCTCGGTGGCGCCGAGGCGCTGGGGCTGGAATCGACCTGCGGCAGCCTCACCATAGGGCGCTGGGCCGATCTGGTGGCGGTCAAGGTGGCGGCTCCGACGGACGAGCCGCTGGAACAAGTACTCACGTCAAGCTCCAGCGATGTGCTGGGCACGTGGCTGGCCGGGCACCGTGTACACCGGTGATCGAGAACGCTTCAACTGTGGCCCGGACGCCGAAGCCTGCCTCGTATCACCAGATGATTCATGCGAACGAGGCAGCCTATGACCAGAGTGTTGATGCTTGGGCGTACGGGGCCCGTGTATTTGAGCGTCGCAAGGAGTTGTAGAAGACAGAATTGCGAACTGCATCTGCTCGACTTGAGTGGGCCAGCCAAGGCAGGACGGTTCCGGTGGCTTCACGGGCACCGGGCCAGGTTTCCGCGCGAGTTGATCGGAACACAGGAAGGGCTCGATAGGATCAACGCATACGCCCACGAAATCGGCGCAGGTGTCTTGATCGCTTCTGGCGACAAGGAACTGGTCTGGCTGGCCGAGAACCGTGATGTATTCGAGCCATCGTGCAAAGTCCTCGTGCAATCCGCAGAGTCTCTTCGGCGGCTCCTGTCAAAGCGCTATCAACTCGAAATCGCCGTGCAAGTGGGATTTCCGGTGCTGCCGACTTTCATCCTGGCGAACCCTGAAGACGTTGCCCAAGTGCCCGCAACCGCTTTCCCGCTCGTTCTGCGCCCGAGTCAGGAGGCAGACGTACAGCCAGTATTCAAGATGCGGTTGATCGAATCACCGGCCCAGTTGGAGGACTTTGTTGGAGGAATCGAAGTTCTGCGATCCCCTCTGATCGCTCAGACGTATCTTGACTCACCTAATCTCGTTGTTCACGGCGTCCGCTCGACAGATGGTGAGGTTTTGGCATCTCGGTGCTTCATCGTCCCTCGCAAGTTTGAGGGAGTGACTCTGGCGATCGAGCCCTACTCCTTTCCAGAAGGGCTTGAACAGATGTGTAATGACTTCGCGGCGAAGGCGGACATCACCGGCTGTTACCATTTTGAGTTTCTCTTTTCGCCGGAGGAAATGCAGGCCTACTTTCTTGAAATCAACGTCCGGATGGGAGGCACAACCGACAAAGTCATGCGACTTGGTTTTGATGAGCCAGCTCTACTGCTTCGGGCCTTCCATCTTCCTTCGCCAGTGCCTTTGCCTGTCCCCGTCACTGAAGGGCGAGTCGTCAACAAGCGTGCCCTACTAAAGCACATTCTTTGGGCCGCGCGGGGCAAACTAACTGAATTCGATTATCCGGTGGTTGGTAGAGCAAGGCAGATCGCTCTTTCCTGCCGTGACCTTCTGCTCGCAAAGGACTCAATCTTTGACTGGCGAGACTTGCGAGGTAGCCTGTGGTTTCATTTGCAGAGGCCTGGATGAACCGCCACAGGCTTGCCGGAGACGCCTCAATGAACAAGCACCTTCAGGCCCGGCACTGCCGAGGCAATGCTTCCTCGAAGGGATGACCGGGCCATCAGTTGATCTTTGTGCGTGGCCAGAAACGAGTAAAGCCAGGCACTTCCAGCCGTAGACCGATTCTTTCGAAGCCGGCCTTCTCGATACCCCGAATCGAAGAGGTGTTGAAGATCGAACTCTTGACGAACACTTCTAGGTCTGAAGAGTCTCCACCCAGTCAATGACGGGCCAAGATAATCCTGATGTATAGAGGCCTTTCCCCGCCAGGCAGGGAGGTAAGAGCAATTCTGAATGATTGGAGGCGACGAGTCGAGTGGCCACATAGGACTCTTCTGTGAAGCCAACAGATACAGGCCAACGCTCCTTCCGCTGTTACGCAGACAGCACGGTCACCTTGGCCCAATCCCGCTTGAGAGTGCATCAGTGAATCGCCTCCGTACGTTTAGCGAGTCCTCGTCCGCTGTCGACAGGTCCGACCAGTCCGATCACGCGGTACCTCTCTGGATTTGCCGGGGGCGGGCAGGAGGGGTGGGGCGAAAGACCGCGAAGAGATAGCACCTGAACCAGCCCAGCAAACCTGTTCCCAGATAGTACGCGAGGGATCCACGAAGTCCTCGAACGAATGCGGGCAAAGTGACGTTGAATTGAACGCACACACGCCTCAGAGATGAGTTGCGAGGGGAATCGAGTTCACCATCTGGGGAGTATGCAACCGCGGAGGTGCACGCGCCAGAGCCAAAAGACCTGCTCGCGGTGATGAGGATCAGGCTGGTCGGTGCGCCGAACGAACTGGGCACGGGGACCGACAGGCCGTGCCTGCCCGACTCTCCTGCGCTGCGCATGGGGGAGCACGACCACCAGGAACGCGACATCGAAAGCTCCGACAGCTCACAAATCGAATTGTTGTGGCAAGCTTGCCCGCTATTCGCCAACCCACTAGTTATCCGCCATTGGTCGTCTCTCTCCCCTACTCTCAACTAGCAATCCTGGTCGATGACGCGAACTCAGGCTGGTCTTGCCTCGATTTAGTGGACACCGGGGTTACGCAGCTCGCGTGAGCTGCTGTTCGTACGCCATCGGACTGACGTAATCGAGCGACGAATGCCGTCGCTCGCGATTGTACCATCCATCCAGGTAGCGCGCCAGTCCACGCAGCAGGCTGGCCCGCGTGGGCCAACGATGTTTCCGCACGCATTCCCGCTTCACCGTCGCGAAGAAGCTCTCCACCACGGCGTTGTCCCAGCAGTCGCCGCGCCGACTCATGCTGCAGACGAGGCCCCGCGCGGTCAGGCGGGCGCGGTAGTCGCCACTGGCGTAAGTGCTGCCTCGATCGGAATGGTGCAGCAGCCCCGGGCCAGGCTGACGCACGGCGAGCGCCCGATCCAAGGCCGCTCGTACCAGCACGGTATCCAGCACGGCACTGGTCGCCCAGCCGACCACGCGCCGCGAACAGAGATCGAGCACCACGGCAAGGTACAGCCAGCCCTCGTCGGTGCGGCAGTACGTGACATCCGCGGCCCACACCCGGTTGGGGGCGGCGACGGCAAACGCCCGGGCCAGGAGATTTGGGGCGACCGGCAGCGTCACATCGGCGCGCGTGGTCACGACGAACCGGGGCGTGGGCGTGCCGTCGAGGCCGAGCTCGCCCATCAACCGGGCGACCCGACGCCGGCTGACGCGGCATTGCTCGGCGCGCAGGTCCCGCACGATCCGCGGACTGCCATAATTCCGGCCACTCCGCTCGAAGTGCGCCGTGATCCGCACCCGCAAGGCCGCGTCGCCCTGGGCGCGGGCACTCACGCCCCGGCGCTGCCACGCGTAGTACGCCGAGCGCGCAATGCCCAGCACGCGGCACATCAGGGTCAGCGGATACTCGGCGCGGTGCCGAGCGATGCAGGCGCACTTCACGCTGACCCTTTCGCGAAGAACGCTGCCGCTTTTTTTAGGAAATCCCGCTCCTGGCGCATCACATCGAGCTCCCGCTTCACGCGGCGGAGCTCCTCCTCGGCCGTCTCGACCACCACAGGGCGCGACACCGTCCCCGCCTCGAGCAGCTGCTTTTTCCAGGTGCGCAACTGCTCCGGTCGGACCCCCAACTCCGCGGCGACTTGGCCAATGGGGCGACCACCCTCAGTGATCTGGCGCACCGCTTCGGTCTTGAACTCGGGACTATGGGCTCGGCGAAACTTCGACATGAGACACCTCCGTGCCCTGAATATCAGGGCAGATGCGGTGTCCATCAAATCGAGGCAGGCTCA